>NZ_JACYTS010000002.1:0-1201194 GCF_014841195.1 Plantibacter sp. CFBP 8798 | reverse complement strand
TGTTCCGGCGGCGCCGTCGACCACGACCGGTGACGACAGTGTCGCCGGTGGGAACCAGGTGTCGCCGGTGGTGACCGTACCGGTCACGGTCGGTGGGAACGCCATCTCACTGTTCGGCGATTCGAGTAGTGAGGAGGCGGGTGCGCCTGCCACGTCGGGTGGTGCGGCTGTTCCGGCGGCGCCGTCGACCACGACCGGTGACGACAGTGTCGCCGGTGGCAACCAGGTCCTCGGCGACGTCGGGCTCCCGATCTCGGTGGTGGGCAACGCCGTCAGCGTGATCGGCGACTCCGAGTCGACGGGCACCTCGGCCTCCGCTCCGGCATCGTCCGGCGGCGCCACGTCGACCACGGATGGTGACGACAGCCTCGGCGGTGGGAACCAGATCGACCTCGGCCTGGAGCTGCCGGTCACGATCGGCGGCAACGCGATCTCCGTGATCGGGGACAGCGAGACCGGTGGTCCCGGGACGACCGATCCCACTACCCCGGTCGACCCGACGGACCCCACGGACCCGACCGACCCGACGGACCCCACCACCCCGGTGACCCCCGTCGTGCCGACGGTCCCCGCCACGGTGATCACCACCGCGACGGCGGCGTCCTCGACGGGCTCGAACACGACGGCCTCGGCCGCGCGTTCAGCTGAGCCGACGCTCGCCGACACCGGCAGCGCCGCGGGTCAGCTCCTGCCGCTCGCCGGTCTCGCCACGGTCCTCGGCCTCCTGCTCCTGGCAGGCGGCGCGATCACCCGTCGTCGGATGAGCTAGTCCCACGAACAGACGAGCGGTGTCGACCCGGTCTCGGGTCGACACCGCTCGTCGGGGTGTCCGGGATCAGCTGGTCAGTGGTGCACCGGCGTGGTCGCCTCGGGGATCCAGTCGCCCGTCGCGAGGTACTGGACCTTCTTGGCGATGGAGACGGCGTGGTCGGCGAAGCGCTCGTGGTACCGCGAGGCCAGGGTGGCGTCGACGGTCGCGACGGGCTCACCCTTCCAGGTGTCGCCGAGGACCTTCTCGAAGACGCTGGCGTGCAGCTCGTCGACGTCGTCGTCGTCGTTGCGGATCTCGTCGGCGATGCGCGGGTCCTGGGTGCGCAGCAGCTCCGTCAGCTTGCGAGCGATCGAGACGTCGAGTCGCCCCATCTCGGCGAAGGTGGTCCGCAGGCCCTTGGGCACGGCCTTGTCGGGGAAGCGGTACCGCGACAGCTGGGCGATGTGCTCGGCCATGTCACCCATCCGCTCGAGCGACGCGCTGATGCGCAGCGCGCTCACGACGATGCGGAGGTCGCGCGCGACCGGCTGCTGGCGGGCGAGGATGTCGATGGCGAGCTCGTCGAGTTCGATCGCGAGCTGGTCGATGCGGTTGTCGTTGGCGATGACCTCTTCAGCGACCGCGACGTCCGAGTTGCCGAAGGACTGCGTCGCCTTCTCGATGGAGATCGTGACGAGTTCGGCGATCTCGACCAGGCGATCCTGGACCTCTCGCAGTGACTGCTGGAATACCTCGCGCATGGCTCTGGGTGCCGTCCTTCCGTGACCTGGCGGTGGGCAGGCAGATGCCCGCTCCGCCGATGATGCCGAACCAAGGTTAACAGTTGGGGCACCAAGCGTGAACAGTCGTCGAAGTGGCGGGGTATTCGCGAGTTCGGCGTTCGGCGGACTGAGTAACGTAGTACCCATGGACACCATGTGGTTGGTGCTGATCGCCCTGGCACTCGGCCTCATCGTCGGGGGCGGTTTCGTCGCCCTCATCACCCTCGCCCTCAGACGGGGCGAGCGCGCTGCGACGGTCGTCAACCCGGTCGTGCCCGACGGGGTCGACCAGGTGCTCGAGGCCCTCGACAGCGCGGGCATCGTCGTCGATCCGTCCAACAACGTGCTGAAGGCCTCTCCTGGGGCCTTTGCGCTCGGGCTGGTGCGCGACCGCGTGCTCGACAACCAGGAGTTCATCGACCTCGCGCTCGAGGTTCGCCGCACCGGCGAGGCCGTCACGAGCGACCTGGAACTCGCGCTCGGGCGCTTCGGTGAGGCAACCCGGCACCTGCGCGTGCGGGCGGCGCCGCTCGGGTCGCGGTTCATCCTGCTGCTCGCCGAGGACCACACGGAGGCGCGTCGACTCGACGAGGTCCGCCGGGACTTCATCGCGAACATCAGCCACGAGTTGAAGACGCCGATCGGCGCCATCGGGCTCCTCTCGGAAGCACTCGACACGGCGGCGGACGACCCGGAACGGGTGAAGCGGTTCGCCAGCCGGCTCTCGACCGAGTCGCAGCGACTCACCCGGATGACGGCGGAGATCATCGACCTCTCGCGGTTGCAGGCGGCCGACGCCCTCCATCAGCCGGAACTCGTCCGCCTCGATCGGGTCATCGCCGCGGCGGTGGACCAGAACCGCGTGCCGGCCGAGGCGACCGGGGTGGGGCTCTCCCTCAAAGGCGGCAAGAACCTCGAGGTGTACGGTGACGAGGCCATGCTCGTCGTCGCCGTGCACAACCTCATCTCGAACGCCATCCACTACTCGCCCACCGGCGCACACGTGGGTGTCGGCGTCCGGGCGGTCGACGACGTCGTCGAGATCGCCGTCACCGATCAGGGCGTCGGGATCGCCGAAGAGGACCGCGATCGGGTCTTCGAACGGTTCTTCCGCGTCGACCAGGCGCGGTCCCGCCACACGGGCGGCACCGGCCTCGGCCTCAGCATCGTCAAGCACACCGTCCAGAACCACGGCGGCGAAGTGAAGGTCTGGTCGCAGCTGGGCCGTGGCTCGACGTTCACCATCCGCCTTCCCAGAGCAACGACCCCGCCGGAGGACCTCTCCACCGGCACGGCAAGGAGTACCCCGTGACCCGCATCCTGCTCGTCGAAGACGAAGCGTCCCTGAGCGAACCATTGAGCTACCTGCTCGAACGGGAGGGGTACGAGGTCGAGGTGGCGGAGGACGGCCCCTCGGCGGTCCAGGCCTTCACGGCTCGCGGCGCGGACCTCGTGTTGCTCGACCTCATGCTCCCCGGCATCCCCGGGACGGAGGTCTGCCGTCAGATCCGCGCGGTCTCGAGCACGCCGATCATCATGCTGACCGCGAAGGACTCCGAGGTCGACATCGTCGTCGGGCTCGAGCTGGGCGCCGACGACTACGTCACGAAGCCCTACTCGACCCGCGAGCTGCTCGCGCGGATCAGGGCGGTGCTGCGACGCCGTGTCGAGGCGGACCAGGCGCAGGAGGAGGTGCTGCTCGAGGCCGGCACGGTCCGGATGGACACCGAACGTCATGTCGTCGAGGTCAACGGGGCGCCGATCCCGATGCCGCTCAAGGAGTACGAGCTGCTCGAGCTGCTCCTGCGGAACGCCGGACGGGTCCTCACCCGTGGTCAGCTGATCGACCGGGTGTGGGGGAGCGACTACTACGGCGACACCAAGACGCTCGACGTCCACATCAAGCGCATCCGGTCCCGGATCGAGGCGAACCCCTCGGAACCGGTGATGCTCGTCACCGTGCGTGGGCTCGGCTACCGCTTCGAGGCCTGACGCAGGTCCAGTACGGACGAACGCCCCGCAACTCTGAGAAGGTGCGGGGCGTTCGGTCGTGTGGGGCGACGGAGCGTTATTCGGTCGGCTCCGTGGTGGGCGTCGCGAGCGGCGTCGGCGTCTCGGTGGGCTCATCCGTCGGCAGCGGCGTCGGGACGAGCGTGGAGTACTCGAGCAGCTGGCCGGTGAGGACCGGCACGCTCGCCGTGGCGCCCGTCTCGTCGCCGTACTGGAAGAAGACGTCCAGGACGGCTCCGGGCTGCGTGCCGAGGGACTCGATGCGCAGCGGGTCGTTGGCTCCCGAGCCGTCGAACGTCGTCAGGCCGGGCTCCGCGAGGACCTGGAACTGCTCGTCCTTGCCCTCGATCTCGATCAGCACCGTGTGGGCGCGGTCGTCGCGGTTCGCGACGCTGAAGACGAGGTTGCCGGTCTCGCCGTCGTCGGAAACGACGATGGCGTTGCGGACGGCCACGGAGCCGACGGTGACACCGACGCCGTCCGAGGCGTCGTAGTGCTTCAGGGTCGCCTGCGGCGCGATGAGGTTGCAACCGCTCATGCCGAGTGCGACAGCACCCGCGACGACGATGGAAGCGATGAGACGCGCCTTCACAGAACCCTCCAAGATGTGGTGGCCCCGGGCGCAGACGAATGACAGGTGTCCCGGGATCCGGATTCGAGTCTAGCCCACGGCTGCGAAGGGGTGTGGCCGGGTCGTCGACCCGTGATCGGCCGGTGCGCCACCCGGTCCGCGGGGCACCCGGTGCCCGGCTCTGACCAGGGGTCTCGTGGTATTCTGGGAGACGCTGAAGGGACCGAGACCCATGATCTTCGAAGTTGGCGAGACCGTCGTCTACCCGCACCATGGCGCCGCGACCATCACCGAGGTGAAGACCCGGATCATCAAGGGCGAGGAGAAGCTCTACCTCAAGCTCCGCGTCACCCAGGGCGACCTCATGATCGAAGTCCCGGCCGAGAACGTCGACCTGGTCGGGGTGCGCGACGTCATCGGACGCGAGGGCGTCGACCGCGTGTTCGACGTGCTCCGTGCGCCGTTCACCGAGGAGCCGACGAACTGGTCCCGCCGCTACAAGGCGAACCTCGAGAAGCTGGCCTCGGGCGATGTCATCAAGGTCTCCGAGGTGGTTCGCGACCTGTGGCGTCGCGACCAGGACCGGGGCCTGTCCGCGGGCGAGAAGCGGATGCTCGCGAAGGCCCGCCAGATCCTGGTCTCCGAACTGGCGTTGGCGGAGCAGACCGACGAGGAGCAGGCGTCGTCCGTCCTCGACGAGGTCCTCGCCTCCTGAACCGACCGTCCGTTCGGGCGGGGCGCCCGAGAAGTAGGCTCGTGGCATGACTGCGATCGACGAACCGGGTGCCGTTGCCGACCCATCCCTGGACGGCCCGGCTGTCGGCGTGATCGTCGTAGCGGCGGGCAGTGGGACGCGTCTCGGTGCCGGGATCCCGAAGGCGTTCGTGTCGCTCGCCGGCAGCACCGTGCTCGAACACGCGCTCGCTCCGGTCTTCCGCCTGCGGGACGCGGTCCAGGTCGTCGTCGTGGTCCCAGCGGACCGCGTCGGTGAGGCGGAGACGATCGGTCGTCGCGCGGCGGGGAAGGCGGCCGACCACCTCCGCGTCGTCGTCGGAGGCGACACGAGACAGTCCTCCGTCCTCGCCGGACTCGCCGCCCTGTGGCCGGGAGTCCGCACGGTGCTCGTCCACGACGCCGCACGAGCACTCACCCCGACCGAACAGTTCGAACGGGTGATCGACGCCGCCGCGCGAACGGGGTGGGGGGTCGTGCCGGGGCTCCCGGTGACCGACACGATCAAGCGCGTCGACGCGAGCGACCTCGTCGAGCAGAACGTTGATCGGGCCGCCCTCAGAGCCGTCCAGACACCGCAGGCGTTCCCGTGTGATGCCCTCATCGTGGCCTTTCGCGTCGCCGAGGACCGCCTCGCGGCGGCCACCGACGATGCGGCGCTCTACGCGGACGCCGGACATCCCGTCCTCACGGTCGCGGGATCGGAGGCGGCGTTCAAGATCACGACCCCGTGGGACGCCCAGCGTGCTGAGCGACTCCTGGCGGACCGAGGCCGAGAGCGCGAGGTGGGCGCACGGCCGACCTCCTCGATCAGGACCGGCATCGGCGTCGACGTCCACGCCTTCGCCGACGACGGCGAGCTGAGCCTCGCGGGCCTCAGCTGGCCGGGGGAACGGCCGCTGGCCGGACACAGCGACGGGGATGCGGTCGCCCATGCCATCGTCGACGCCCTGCTGTCCGCTGCCGGCCTCGGCGACATTGGCTCCATGTTCGGCACCGATGACCCCCGCTTCGCCGGGGCGAGCGGCGAGGTCTTCCTGCGGGCAGCTGTCGAACGGCTGCACGCCGCGGGCTTCGTCGTCGTCAACGTCGCGGTGCAGCTCGTCGGCAACCGCCCGCGGTTCGCGCCCCGTCGGACGGAGGCGGAGGGCGTGTTGAGCGCGCTCGTCCACGGGCCGGTCAGCATCGCGGCGACGACCACGGATGCGCTTGGGTTCACCGGCCGTGGCGAGGGTGTCACAGCCATCGCCACCGCCCTCATCGAGCGCCGCTGACGGGTCGGTCCTCAGCCGGCGGACGTGCCCTCGTCGACCGACGCACCGAGCCCGAGGTACCGGCCGTATTCGCCAGCGGCTCGTCGGAACCCCGCCTGCACCCGCTGCGACAGCGGTTGGAACGGCGTCGGGGTGACGACGACGACGGTCGCGCTCGTCCGTCGGCGCCAGGTGCCGACGACGCGTCCGTCGACGGCGATCATCGGGAGGAAGATGCCGTTCGCGCCGGGGACGATTCGGTCTGCGAACGCCGCCGGGAGCGTCAGCTCGCGGTCGCGGTAGCCGAGGAGCAGTTCGTCGAATCCGGGAAGCGCGAGCACCCGTGGTCGCCGTGGAGCAGGTGACGGCTCGATGCCCTCGGACGCCGACCAGCGGGTGACGCCGTCGCGCGACTCGGAGACCAGCCGTCCGGCGGCCACCTCGACGCCGCGTTTCGCCTGTGCGACGGTGAGCTTGGACCACCAGGTGAGGTCGGCGATCGTCGACGGGCCGTGGCCGGTGAGATACCGGACGACGAACTCGCCGAGCGCCTCGTCCGCCTCGAGCACCCGCGGTGCACGGATCCACTCCTCAGTCAGGACGAGTGCCTGCTGTCTTCCTGCTGGAGGTCCCCAGCAGACCACACCCGACATCGCGAGTTCCATGATGAGGTGGGCGCCCCGTTGTCCGTCGATCGGGATCCCGGCATCGGTGTGGGCCGTCAGCAGCTCATCCCTCGTCACGCGCCGATGCCCGCTGAGCAGTCCCTCGGTGAGCGCACGCGAGCGCGAGAAGGTCTCGGCATCGAGCTCCAGCTGACGGTGTCTGGCCGCGATCGTCGAGCGGACCCGCGGGACACCGAGTCCGAGCAGCCACCCGAGGTCCTCTGCGGCGACGAGATGCAGGGTGCCGCGCATGGGCCAGGACCGGACGATCGAGCCGTCCTCGAGCGCAGCGAGCACCGCATCCATCGTGGCGCCGCTCGACCTGACGCCGACCGCCCACAGCGACGAAGCGAGGTCTTGGGCCTGGATCGCGAGCAGCCGCGAGACGACACCCGTGGGGGAGCGGTGATCGGCTCCGGCGAGGAGCTGGGCCGCGAGTCGCGCGCGGAGAACCTGCTGGTCGTCGCGTCCCGTGGTCATGGGACCATCATGCCCGGACGACGGCGGCTAGTCTGGTCTCGTGGCCCTCCGACTCTACGATTCGAAAACGCAGTCCCTCCGGGATTTCGTGCCGCTCCGCGAAGCCGAGGCGGGGCTGTACGTCTGCGGACCGACCGTGCAGTCCTCTCCGCACATCGGACACCTGCGCAGCGCGCTCGTCTACGACCAGCTGCGACGCTGGCTGACGGCCTCAGGGGTTCGCGTCACGCTCGTCCGCAACGTCACCGACATCGACGACAAGATCCTCGCGAACGCCGCCGCCGGCGTCGAGGGCGGGTTCGCCCAGCCCGGCGAGGAGTGGTGGGCGCTCGCCTACCGGTACGAACTCGAGTTCACGGCCGCCTACCGTGCCCTGGGCATTTTGCCCCCGAGTTACGAGCCACGCGCGACGGCGAGCATCCCCGAGATGCAGGAGCTCATCGAGCGGCTCATCGACGCCGGGCACGCGTACCCGGCTCCCGACGACTCCGGCGACGTCTACTTCGACACCGCCTCATGGAGCCGCTACGGCGAACTCACCCGGCAGAGCGCCGAGCACATGGAGGCCGCGACCGACGCCGACCCGCGCGGCAAACGCGATCCCCGCGACTTCGCGCTCTGGAAGGGCACCAAGCCTGGGGAGCCGCGCTCGGCGAGCTGGATGTCGCCCTGGGGCGAGGGACGGCCCGGCTGGCACATCGAGTGCTCGGCGATGTCGACCAAGTACCTCGGCGAGGAGTTCGACATCCACGGCGGCGGACTCGACCTCCGCTTCCCCCACCACGAGAACGAGCTCGCCCAGTCGAGCGCAGCCGGCGACCCCTTCGCCCGGTACTGGTTGCACAACGGGCTGGTCGCCGTCACGGGCGGGCAGAAGATGTCGAAGTCCCTCGGCAACTCCGTCTACGCAGCCGACCTCTTGGCAGCAGCCCGGCCGCTCGTGGTCCGCTACTACCTCGGTGCAGCGCAGTACCGATCGACGCTCGAGTTCCATCCGGGCGCACTCGCCGAGGCCGAAGCCGCACTCGGACGCATCGAGGGCTTCCTCGATCGTGCCGCCCGCGCCGACCTGCTCACCGAGACGACCACGGCCGCCAGTCGAGCGACGCTCCCGGCCGCCTTTGTCGAGGCGATGGACGACGACCTGAACATCCCCCGCGCGCTCGCCGTGTTGCATGACGCCGTGCGCGTCGGCAACGCCGCCCTCGATGGCGGCGACGACCTGGCGACAGCCCGCGAGCGTGCGGTCGCCGTCCTCGACATGACCCGGGTGCTCGGCATCGACCCGACCGACCCTTCGTGGTCGTCGGGCACCGACCCCGTCACTCACCGATCCCTGTCCGCACTCGTCGAGCGTCTGCTCGTCGATCGCGCGGACGCCAGGGTCGCCAAGGACTTCGCAGCGGCCGACCGGATCCGCGACGAACTCACAGCGGCTGGGATCACCATCGAAGACACCCCGTCCGGAGCACATTGGAGTATCAGTGGCAAGTAAGCCTTCCCGCCCGACCGGGCCGAAGAAAGCGAAGAAGGGTCCCACCAAGGGCACCGGCGGCCTCGGCCGCAAGGCGCTCGAGGGTCGTGGACCGACCCCCAAGGCCGAGGACCGCGCCTGGCACCCGGCCGGCAAGCGGAAGGCCGCGCAGGAGCGTTACGCGGCCTCCGGCGGCACCGGCAAGCCGAGGCAGGCGGCCGGCCAGAACGGACGCCCGTCCACGAACGGCCGGACCAAGCAGAAGTCGAGCGACGAGTCCGAGGTCGTCACCGGCCGCAACTCCGTCCTCGAAGCGCTCCGCGCGAAGATCCCAGCCACCACGCTGTACGTCGCGACCCGCATCGAGATGGACGACCGGGTGAAGGAGGCGCTCAGCATCGCCACCCGACGCGGGATCCCGGTGCTCGAGGTCATGCGTCCGGAGCTCGACCGCATGGCCGGGTTCGACGGCGTGCACCAGGGCCTCGCCATCAAGGTGCCGCCCTACGAGTACGCGCACCCCATGGAGTTGCTCGACCAGGTCATCGCCCGTGGCGAGAACCCGTTGTTCATCGCCCTCGACGGCATCACCGACCCCCGGAACCTGGGTGCGATCATCCGATCGACCGCAGCCTTCGGTGGTCACGGAGTCATCCTGCCGCAGCGCCGGAGCGTGGGCCTCACCGCCTCCGCGTGGAAGACCTCGGCAGGAGCGGCGGCTCGGACGCCGGTCGCGATGGCCGCCAACCTCACCCAGACGCTCAAAGCATTCAAGGAGCGCGGCGTCTTCGTGATCGGTCTCGACGGCGACGGCGACGTCTCCCTTCCCGGGCTCGAACTCGCCGACCAGCCGATCCTCGTGGTCGTCGGCAGCGAGGGCAAGGGCCTGTCCCGCCTCGTCACCGAGACCTGCGACGCGGTCGTGTCGATCCCGATCTCGGCCTCGACCGAGTCGCTCAACGCCGGGATCGCGGCCAGCGTGACGCTGTACGAGATCGCGCGTCGCCGGAACGCCGAGTAGGCGACCGGCGCTCGCGCCGCACGAACGAGGACAGGCCCTCGGAACGGATCTCCGTTCCGAGGGCCTGTCTGTCGTCAGTCGAGGAGACGGACGTGGTCAGACGAGGTCTCGCCAGTCGACCGGTCCGGTCATGGCGGCGGGGATGCTGATCGCCTCGGTCGGTGGCACGATCATGGTCGCCTCGTCGCGGCGGTGGCGCAGGACGGTGTTCACGTAGGAACCGACGGCTTCCGCCAGAGGGATGTCGCGACCCTCGTTCTGCGCGAGGAACCAGCGGTGCTCCAGGAGCTGGTGGAAGATCTCGGCGGGCTCGAGCTTGCCGCGGAGTTCGCGGGGGATCGCCTTCACCACCGGTTCGAACACGCGGATGAGCCACTCGTGCGCCGCCATCTCCTCGTCGAACCCGTCCTTCCCGAACGAGGCCGAGTAGGCGTCGAGGTCGTTGAGCAGGCGCCTCGCCTGGTTCTCGCCGGCGTCGAGGCCGGTGAGCCGCAGGAGGCGGCGCTGGTGATGTCCGGCGTCGACGACCTTCGGCTGGATCCGCACGGTCGAGCCCTCGTCGGTCGTCTTGATCGCGAGTTCCTCGATGTCGAAGCCGAGTTCGTTCAGACGGTGGACGCGCTCGGTGATGCGCCAGCGCTCAGACGCGTCGAAGGACTCGGAGCCCGTGAGCTCCTTCCAGAGGGACCGGTAGGCGGCGACGATGCCGTTGCTCACGGTGACGGGGTCGAGTTCGGCGTCGGCGCGTCCGCCGGCCTCGAGATCGAGGAGCTCGCCGGCGATGTTCACCCGGGCGATCTCGAGGTCGTTCTCACGCTGCCCGTTCGACAGGCCGCCCTCGTAGAGCTTGCCCGTCTCGGCGTCGACGAGGTAGGCCGCGAAGGCGCCAGCGTCGCGCCGGAAGAGCGTGTTCGACAGCGACACGTCGCCCCAGAAGAAGCCGACGATGTGCAGTCGGACGAGGAGGACGGCGAGGGCGTCGACGAGGCGGGTCGCGGTGTCGGGTCGGAGGGTGCCCTGGAAGAGCGCGCGGTAGGGGAGTGAGAACTTCAGGTGCCGTGTCACGAGCACGCTCGGCAGCTCACGGCCCTTGCGGTCGCTCCGGTTCGTGATGACCGCGAGCGGGTCGACGCAGGGGATGTCGAGCCGCTGCAGCGTGCGCAGCATGTCGTACTCGCCCTTCGCCATCTCCGCGGTCGTCTCCTTGACGGCGATGACGTAGCCGGACAGGTTCGCGAACCGGACCAGGTGGCGCGAGATGCCCTTCGGGAGCGAGGCGATGGCCTCATTCGGCCAGTTCTCGAGGGGGAGCTCCCAGGGGAGATCGAGCAGCGCCGGGTCGACGGTGGCAGCGGTGATGTTCAATGCGCCGGACATGGTGCGGAGCGCTCCTCGGGGATCGTCGTACTGAGACTGGACAAGCGAAAACGACGATGGCCGAGCGATCGGAGACCGACCGCTCGACCATCGTCGGCGGGAAACTAGATCGAGGAGGACACGACCGGCTTGTTGCCCAGACGCTCACCCGATGCCGAGTCGAACGCGTGCACGTGGTGCGGCGTCGGCGCGAGGAACACCGTGTCGCCGATGTGCGCGTGGTTGCGACCGTCGACGCGGGCGACGATGTCGGTGCGCTTGCCGGAGACGTCGGTGTGGCCGTAGAGGTAGCCGTCGGCGCCGAGCTCCTCGACGAGGTCGACGGTCACCTCGATGCCGGAGCCCGAGTTGCTGGACACGGTGATGTCCTCGGGGCGCACGCCGACCGTGACGTTCTTCGACGGAGCGGCGTCGGTGATCTCGCGCTCGACCGGGATGATGAATCCGCCGAGCTTGATGCCGCCGTCGGCGATCTCGCCCTCGAACAGGTTCATGGCCGGGCTGCCGATGAAGCCGGCGACGAAGACGTTGTTCGGCTTCTCGTAGAGGTCGCGCGGGGTGCCGACCTGCTGCAGGATGCCGTCCTTGAGGACCGCGATGCGGTCGCCCATGGTGAGCGCCTCGGTCTGGTCGTGGGTGACGTAGACGGTGGTGACGCCGAGACGACGCTGCAGCGACGCGATCTGGGTGCGGGTCTGGACGCGGAGCTTGGCGTCGAGGTTCGACAGCGGCTCGTCCATGAGGAAGACCTGGGGCTGACGGACGATGGCTCGACCCATCGCGACGCGCTGACGCTGACCACCGGAGAGCGCCTTCGGCTTGCGGGTCAGGTAGTCCTCGAGGTCGAGGAGCTTGGCGGCTTCGAGCACGCGGGTGGCACGCTCTTCCTTGCCGACACCGGCGATCTTGAGCGCGAAGCCCATGTTCTCGGCGACGGTCATGTGCGGGTAGAGCGCGTAGTTCTGGAACACCATCGCGATGTCGCGGTCCTTCGGCGGCACGTCGGTGACGTCGCGGTCGCCGATGAAGATGTGGCCGTCGTTGACCTCTTCGAGACCGGCGAGCATGCGGAGGGAGGTGGACTTGCCGCAGCCGGACGGGCCGACGAGGACGAGGAATTCGCCGTCGGCGACCTCGAGGTTCAGCTTGTCGACCGCGGGGCGGGTGCCACCCGGGTAGAAACGGGTTGCGTTGTCGAACGTCACAGACGCCATGGTTGTTCTCCTTCACCGGCAGGTACGTGCCGGACGATCCGTTGTGAATGGACGCGAACCCGTCATCGATGGCCGGTTCGCCGTTCCAGTATGCCACGACCACCTGTGAATGGAAGGTCCAGCGGCCAGCGGATCTCTCGGTGGACGCACAGCCGGCTCCCGGCCTGGTTTGGGCCTCTCCCAGGCGGCAGGTCTACGATTACTCTGTTTGGCGCTGCCTCGTCTCCGCAGCGCGAGCCCCCCGAAACGAGGATCAATGTCTGGCGCTGGATCGCAGAACCGACCGACCAAGAACGAACGACGCGACGCGGCACGTGAGAAAGCGCGGGTGCTGCGCGAGCAGCAGAAGCGCCGCGACCGCCGCAACCGGGTGCTGCTCCAGGGCGGCATCGTGCTCGGTGCGCTCGCGATCGTGGCGGTGGTGGCGGTCATCATCGTGACGTCGATCAAGCCCGCTGGACCGGTCCCGACCGCGGCCAAGAACGACGGCTTCACCGTCTCCGCCGGGTTGCAGCTGGTCGGGGCCCCGGCCGGTGCGTCCACACCGACGCCGAGCGCGACCGATCCGGCCGCCCCCGCGGAGCCCGCCCCGGCTGAGACGCCGGCGGCCACCGAGACCCCCGCCGCCGACGGCGTCGAGATCGCCGTCTACCAGGACTTCCTCTGCCCCTACTGCGGTCAGTTCGAGACCACGAACGCCGAGCAGGTCAAGGGCTGGCTCGAGGCCGGCGCCGCGACGTACACGGTGCACCCCCTCGCAACGCTGAGCAACCTGTCGCTCGGGACGCAGTACTCGCTGCGCGCTTCGAACGCGGCCGCCTGCGTCGCGGAGTACTCGCCGAACGACTTCTTCTCCTTCAACACCGCACTGTTCGAGAACCAGCCCAAGGAGAACACCGAGGGCCTGACCGACGCCGAGCTGAAGTCGATCGCCAAGGGCGTCATCTCCGGCGGCGAGAAGAAGATCAACGCCTGCATCGACGACGGCACCTACAAGTCGTGGGTGAAGGACTCGACCGACCGTGCGCGCAGCGGCCCGCTGCCCGGCACCGACGTCGCCAAGGTCGAGGGGACGCCGACCATCCTGGTGAACGGCAAGCAGTACACGGGTTCGCTCACCGACGCCGAGCAGTTCGCGGCCTTCGTCCTCGCCGTCTCGAGCGAGAGCTACTCCACCGGGACGCCGACGCCGGGTGCCAGCGAGTCGCCCGTGACCAACGGCTGATCCGCCGTCATCGTAGGATGGATGGGACCGGGGCCAGCCCCTGTCGGCCGACGTGGCGCAATTGGTAGCGCAACGCTCTTGTAAAGCGTAGGTTACGGGTTCAAGTCCCGTCGTCGGCTCCAGCCGAGAACCGCCCGCTCAGCCTCGCTGAGTGGGCGGTTCCTCATTGGAAGGAACCCTCCCGTGACCCGTGTCCCAGCGCCGCTCGCGCTCCTCATCGCCGTCGTCAGCGGTGCCTTCATCGCGGTGCAGGCAAGGCTGAACGGTGATCTCGGAGCCCGCCTCGGTGACGGGTTCACCGCGGCTGCGATCTCGTTCGGCGGCGGCTTGATCATCCTCACCGTCGGGCTGGCGGTCTCCCGCACCGGTCGTCAGGGGCTCTCCACGGTGGCCGGTGCCGTCCGACGCCGGGAGATGCCCTGGTGGACGGTGCTCGGTGGGTGTGCCGGCGCGTTCCTCGTGCTCTCGCAGGGGCTCACCGCCGCCACGCTCGGCGTCGCCCTCTTCACGGTCGCGGTCGTCGCCGGCCAGACGGCGAGCGGACTCGTGCTCGACCGGATCGGCTTCGGCCCGGGAGGCGTCGTCGGGTTCAGCGTCCAGCGCGTCCTCGGGGCGGTCGTCGCCCTCGTCGCCGTCGGCGTCGCGGTCTCGGGCGAGCTCGGCGGGAGCATCCCACTCGGACTGCTCGTCCTCCCGCTCCTCGCCGGCATCGGGATCGGCTGGCAGCAGGCGGTCAACGGTCGCGTGAAGATGCGGGCGCAGAGCACGCTCGCCGCCACGTTCATCAACTTCATCGTCGGGACGGTCGTGCTGGTCATCGCCGCGGTGCTCCACGCGGTCATCGTCGCGCCGCCCGGACCGCTCCCGGGGGAGTGGTGGCTCTACCTCGGAGGCCCGATCGGATGCGTGTTCATCGCCGTGGCGGCGTTCCTCGTGCAGCACACGGGCGTGCTCATCCTCGGGCTCGGCACAGTGGCCGGTCAGACCCTGAGCGCGCTCGCCCTCGACGTGCTCCTGCCCACCGACGACGGCGGCGTGCATGTCGCGACGGTCATCGGGACACTCCTCGCGTTCGCCGCCGTGGCGATCGCATCAGCGCGGTTCAGGCGTCGTCCCACGGCATCTTCGTCCGCCGACTGAGTCGAGCCGTCGGGCCGTCGGATGCCGTGAGCGACTCCGTCCTCAGGGCATGGAGCTGAGGTGCGCCTTCGCGTTGATCGTCTTGCGGCGCCCCGTGCGAGCGTTACCCGGCTTCCCTCCGACGTACAGCCAGCCGAGGAGCTCCTCGCCCTTCTTCAGGCCGTGTGCCTTCCGGACCGCTTTGGCGCGAGTCGCGCCGCCGGTGCGCCAGAACACGCCCCAACCGGCGTCGTCGAGCAGGAGACTGACCATGTGGGCCACTCCGGCCGCGACCGCCTCCTGCTCCCAGGCGGGCACCTTCGACTTCTTCACGCTCACGACGACGGCGAGCAACAGGGGCGCGCGGAGCGGCTTCGTCGAGGGCTTCGAGTCGCCCTCCGCCTTCGCGAGCGCCCGGCCGAGCTTCACGCGGTCGTCGCCGCGGAGGGTGATGACCCGCCACGGACGCAGGGCGCTGTGGTCGGCCACTCGACCGGCCGCCGCGAGGACCTCGAGGAGTTCCGCGTCACTCGGAGCGACGTCGGTGACCTTGGACCACGAACGCCGCCCGGCGACGGCGGCGAGGACGGGGCGCTCGACCGGTTCGGTCACTCCGTCGGCTCGGTGGTGTCGGCCGCGGCGAAGTTGAGCGCGATCGAGTTCATGCAGTAGCGGTCGCCGGTGGGCGTGCCGAAGCCGTCGTCGAACACGTGGCCGAGGTGCGAGCCGCAGTTGGCGCACCGGACCTCGGTGCGCACCATGCCGAGGGTGCGGTCCTCGATGAGCTGCACCGCCTCGGGGTTCACGGACTCGTAGAAGCTCGGCCATCCGCAGCCGGAATCGAACTTGGTACCGCTCTTGAAGAGTTCGGCGTTGCAGGCGGCACAGGTGTAGAGGCCCGCGCGCGACTCGTCGAGGAGCTCACCCGTCCAGGCCCGCTCGGTCGCCGCTCCGCGGAGGACCTGATACTGCTCCGGCGTGAGTTCCTCGCGCCACTGCTCATCGGTCTTCGACACGTCGTACGTCATGCTGCTCCATTCGTCTCGGTCATCCTACGTGCGGGGCTGCCTCGTGCATGCGGCTCCCGACGTATTCCATAACACTGCACCGAGCCTGATCCTTCCCGGTGAACGTCGGCCCTCGCCGGGGTGGATGCGGCCCGGCGGCCATCGGCTGAATAGACTTGGACGGCGGCGGACCTGAGCATGACTCCACGGTCGCCGCATCGGCACCGATCGGCAGGAGATGAGCATGCAGCCAGCGTCGCGCACGCCTGCCGATGACGACGCGTCGACGCCGACGGGAGGCCTCGACCAGCGCGAGCTCGAGATCCTCGAGTTCGAGTCCCACTGGATGCAGCACGTCGGGGCCAAGGAGGCCGCCATCCGCGACCGCTTCGCCCTGTCCCCGGCCCGGTACTATCAACTGCTCGGCGCGCTCATCGACTCGCCGTCCGCCCTCGCCCACGACCCCATGCTGATCAAGCGGCTGCAGCGCACGCGCGACGCCCGACTCTCGGCGCGAGGAGCCCCGGCTCCCCGCACCGACGGCTGAGCAGCTCTCGGAGACCACACCATGGCTGAATCCTTCCCGCCCGACCGCTTCGACGAGGTCCCCGACCTCAAGCGCGTCGGTGCGCACCGTGCCCCTGCTCCCAAGGGACGCGGCTGGATCGCCTTCCTCGTCGCCGTGGTCGCCACGCTCGTGCTCGTGGGGGTCGGCACCTTCGCCCTGTTCGGGCTGAACGACCGGATCGACTTCTTCGGCGGCTCGCAGAGCCCGAGCGCCACGCCCACGCCGACCCCAACCCCGACCGAGGCTGCCCCCGTCATCGACCCCGCGGCCAGCATCCTCGTCCTGAACGGCACACCCACCGCCGGCCTGGCGGCATCGGCGGCGGCAGCGATCACGGCCGCCGGCTTCACGCAGCAGATCCCGACGAGCGATGCCAGCACGGAGGACGTCACGGCGAGCGGCGTCTACTACCAGGATCCGTCGCAGGAGGGCGTCGCCCGCGCCGTCGCGAACGCGCTCGGCGGCATCCCGATCCAGATCACGGACACGTACGCGATCCCCGTCGAGGAGGGCGAGGCACCGGTCCTCCGCATCGTCGTCGTGGTCGGCGCGGACTACCAGCCGGCCGCCTGAGCGCGGCTGAGGGAGGTCGATCTCGCGGGTCGCCGGAACGCCGTGTTTCCGGAGTGTTTCCTCCATGTTGAGTTGTCGTATCACTCCGCCCCATTTGTCGATTTCGGGGTGAATCCGCGCGGTGCTCCGGATTAGTATCTGGAACTGGCCGCTCATCCCGTCCCGTCTCGACTCGCCCCCGGGTCCGCTTCGGCGCAGGGTGGTCACCGGGGTCCCGATCCCGGATGGCAGGTCCGGGTTCGGCAACAGTCGATGCCTGCGAGCACGCAGCAATGGGAGTATGAAATGGCGAACGGAACCGTCAAGTGGTTCAACGCTGAGAAGGGCTTCGGCTTCATCACGGTCGACGACGGCGGACAGGATGTCTTCGTCCACTACTCGGCGATCGACATGAGCGGCTACAAGTCCTTGGAAGAGGGCCAGGCGGTCGTCTTCGAGGTCGGCACTGGAGCAAAGGGGCCTCAGGCCGAGGGTGTGCGCCTGGCGTAGCCGCTGATCAGGTACGCGATTCCTGCGACGCCGTCCACGTCGGTGGGCGGCGTCGTTCGTCGTTCCGGGGCTGTTCCCGGGAGTTCGCTCAGGGCGCCGGTGCTCACTTGCACTCACACCCCCTGAGTGCCAGAATCGACTTAGCACTCGTACTCATTGAGTGCTAACAACGTTCATGACGTCCGGGAGGGACGAAAAACACACATGGCTAAGATCATTGCTTTCGACGAGGAGGCCCGTCGCGGCCTCGAGCGTGGACTGAACATTCTTGCTGACACGGTCAAGGTCACCCTTGGGCCGCGCGGTCGCAACGTTGTCCTCGAGAAGAAGTGGGGCGCCCCCACGATCACCAACGACGGCGTGTCCATCGCCAAGGAGATCGAACTCGACGACCCGTACGAGAAGATCGGCGCGGAGCTCGTCAAGGAGGTCGCCAAGAAGACCGATGACGTCGCCGGCGACGGCACCACCACGGCGACCGTGCTGGCACAGGCGCTCGTCCGCGAGGGCCTCCGCAACGTCGCCGCAGGCGCCGACCCCATCAGCCTCAAGCGCGGCATCGAGAAGGCCGTCGAGGCCGTCACGGTCGAGCTCATCGCCAACGCCAAGGAGGTGGAGACCAAGGAGGAGATCGCTGCGACCGCTTCCATCTCCGCCGGCGACACCACCATCGGCGAGATCATCGCCGAGGCGATCGACAAGGTCGGCAAGGAGGGCGTCGTCACCGTCGAGGAGTCGAACACCTTCGGCACCGAGCTCGAGCTCACCGAGGGCATGCGCTTCGACAAGGGCTACCTGTCGCAGTACTTCGTGACCGACCCCGACCGCCAGGAAGCGGTGTTCGAGGACCCCTACATCCTCATCGCCAACCAGAAGATCTCCGCGATCAAGGACCTCCTGCCGATCGTCGACCAGGTCATCCAGTCGGGCAAGCAGCTCCTCATCATCGCTGAGGACGTCGACGGCGAAGCTCTCGCGACGCTCGTCGTCAACAAGATCCGTGGCATCTTCAAGTCCGTCGCCGTCAAGGCTCCGGGCTTCGGCGACCGCCGCAAGGCTCAGCTGCAGGACATCGCCATCCTCACCGGTGGCCAGGTCATCTCCGAGGAGGTCGGCCTCAAGCTCGAGACCGTCACCCTCGACCTGCTCGGCCGTGCGCGCAAGGTCGTCATCACCAAGGATGAGACCACCATCGTCGAGGGTGCCGGCGACGCCGACGCCATCGCCGGTCGTGTCTCGCAGATCCGCAAGGAGATCGACAACACCGACAGCGACTACGACCGCGAGAAGCTCCAGGAGCGTCTTGCCAAGCTCGCGGGCGGTGTTGCGGTCATCAAGGCCGGTGCAGCGACCGAGGTCGAGCTCAAGGAGCGCAAGCACCGCATCGAGGACGCCGTTCGCAACGCGAAGGCTGCCGTCGAAGAGGGCATCGTCGCCGGTGGTGGCGTCGCCCTGATCCAGGCCGGCAAGACCGCGTTCGAGAAGCTCGAGCTCGTCGGCGACGAGGCGACCGGTGCGAACATCGTCAAGGTCGCCATCGACGCTCCGCTCAAGCAGATCGCGCTCAACGCAGGCCTCGAGCCTGGCGTCGTCGCCGACAAGGTCCGCAACCTGCCCGTCGGACACGGCCTCAACGCCGCGACCGGTGAGTACGTCGACATGCTCGCTGCCGGCATCAACGACCCGGTGAAGGTCACCCGCTCCGCGCTGCTCAACGCAGCGTCGATCGCCGGCCTGTTCCTCACCACCGAGGCCGTCGTCGCCGACAAGCCGGAGAAGAACCCGGCTCCGGCCGGCGACCCGACCGGTGGCATGGACTTCTAAGTCCGACAGCAACACCTGCGCAGGGCGTCTCCTCCGGGAGGCGCCCTGCGTCGTTTCCACCAGACGCATCGGGGAGGACCCTCGATCTGTATGCCTGTTTCCGCATGGGTCCGACAGTCGTTGTAGAGACGTGACCGGAACGGCATATCGGCCCGCGCGCCAGTTCCTATGATCGAGCTATGAGACGTATCGGGGGAGCGGCGATCGCCGCCGTATTGATTCTGGGGCTGAGCGCGTGCACGCCGGCCGACCCGAAGCCGACGACGACGTCCACACCGGTGTCGTCCGCGACACCGACCACCGCCCCTGGGCCCACCACCCCCGTCAGCTCGTACGGAATGGGATGTCAGGACCTGGTCCCAGCCGACATCGTCAGCTCGGCGCTCGCGCCCTCCGTCGTACTCGAGGCCCCGTTCACGGATGACGTCAACGCGACACCGATCAACACGGCGCCCGTGGCGCTCGGAGGACTGCAGTGCAGCTGGGGGAACGGGGAGCCCCGCAGCCGGCTGCAGGGCGGCTCTCCGCTCGGGACCGAGCGCTGGGCGACGGTGATGGTGCTCCCGCAAGCGTCCGCAGTCTGGCAGCCGTTCTTCGAAGATTGGACGTCGGGCGAGCCCGGCCCCTGGGAGAACTCCACGCCGCTCTCCTGCTTCACCGGTGATGGACGTGTGCTCGATGTGTGCAGTATGCAGTTCCTCGTCGGCGACAGCTGGGTGGAGGTCCTCATCGACGGCCCGGCCGACAATGTCGCCGAGTCCGACGAAGCGGCGCGGACTGCGGTCATGCCGTTCGTCGAGTCGATCAGGGTCGCGTTGGAGCCGACGGCGACCGCGCCCCGTTTCGACTGGGGCGACACGACGGCCGGGGCGGGTGTCCTGCCGGCCGAGTGCGAGGGTTTCGTGCCCGAGGCGACGATGAGTGACCTGCTCGGCCAGCAACTGGCGTACACGTCGGCGCCGAAGAAAGGCGGGTCGGTCAGCCGAGGGGCCGCCAACGACTTCGGCGTCCCGGACTGTATCTTCGGGCTCCCTGACAGCGATTCGGCCCGCGGATTGCTCACCGCTCTGCCCCATGGGCAGTGGGCCTACGAGCAGCTGGTCGAGACGCGGATGAAGGACGGTGCGGACATCAGCTTCCTGGCAATCGACGGCCTGGGATCGCGCGACGCATTCCTGCAGTGCCGCACGGAGATCTTCTCGTCGTGCAGCGTCCACCTCACGGTCGACGGACAGTGGCTGCGCATCGACGTCAGCAACGAGAGCTCGGCCGATCCGGTGTACGGGGTGTCCGAGCTCGGCGCACAAGCGACGGCTTATGCTCAGGCTGCCGCGGCCGGGGTCCTGAGCGGCCGTTGACCCGGCTCGTCGCTGCGTTCGGAGGAGCCGCCGGCGCAGGGTCGTCGACCCGCGTCGGCGGCCAACCGCTCACCCGCTGAACATACTCGCGTTCGCCCGCTCGATCTCGGCGTACTGGGTACCCGCGACGGCGAGCGCCCGGCTGATCTCGCCGAGGTTCTCCTCGACCTGACGCTGGGTGCCCCTCCAGCGCTCGACGACACCGTGGAACGCGGCGGCCGCAGCGCCGGTCCATTGGCCGTCAAGTGCCGCCAGCTGCGTGTGCAGGCGGGCGACCTCGTTCTGGATCTGCTCGATCGTGACGCGTGCTGCCGTGGAGGCGCGCTCGACCGCGTCGCTGTCGACCTGGAAAGTGGCCATCGGGAACTCCGTTCGTCCGGGCGATGCCTGTCATCGCCGCTACCGAGACGGTAGGTGCTCGCCACCGGCCGGAACCGGCGAGGAAGGTTTCGTGCGCGCACTCCGAAGCAGGCCGGAGCCTGTGGAGGAGGGTCGAGCCAGCCCGCCGGCGGGTCAGGCCGGAGGGCCCGCGATGACGATGGGGCTCGTGGCCGCCGACGGGGCGAGCGGCAGGATGACGCGGAACGTCGCGCCGCCGCCGGGGGTCTCGGTCACGTCGACCGTGCCACCGTGCGCCGCGACGATGGAGGCGACGATGGCCAGTCCGAGGCCGCTGCCGCCCGTCTCGCGCGTTCGCGAGCTGTCGGCGCGCCAGAAACGCTGGAAGATCTTCTCGCGGATCTGTGGCGGGATGCCCTCGCCGTGGTCGACGATGGCGATGCTGGCGGTCCCTGCGCGGGCGTCCGTGCCGACCGCGAGCTCGATCGGGCTGTCGGCGGGCGTGAAGCGCAGGGCGTTTCCGATGAGGTTCGTGACGACCTGCCGGATCTTGTTCTCCTCGCCGAGGACGATCGGTGGCACGGCCAGGGTCAGTGGTTCTGCGATGGGCTTCGTGTCGGGCGTGGTGGCGTCGCCGGACGGCTTCGGCCGACGCCGGAAGCGGTTGAACGTCGCGCCGAAGATCGGCCCGGTCGAGCCCGTCTGGGGTGGTGCTTCGGCAGCGGCCGGGGACTCGTCAGTCGTTTCGGAACTATCGTCGTCGGCGGCTCGCGCCATGCGTTCGTCGCGGACGACCTGGACCGTACGCCCGGGGGCCTGGGCGGTGGTGTCGAGCGCGGCGTCGCGCGCGATCGGGAGCAGATCGACGGGGGCGACATTCAGTGGTCGCGTCTCATCGAGGCGGGCGAGCTGGAGGAGGTCCTCGACGAGCGCACCCATGCGGATGGCCTCCTTCTCGATGCGCTCCATGGCCTGTGCCACGTCCTGCGGCGTCTGGAGGGCACCCATCCGGTAGAGCTCGGCGTAGCCGCGGACGGAGACGAGCGGGGTGCGGAGCTCGTGGCTCGCATCCCCGACGAAGTTCCGCATCTGCTCGATGGTCTTCCCGCGATCCGAGTACGCGCGGTCGATGCGAGCCAGCATCGTGTTGAGTGATCGGCTGAGTCGCCCCACCTCGGTGTTCGGTGTGGAGCCCGCGAGTCGCTGGCTGAAGTCGCCGTCGGCGAATGCGGCGGCCGTCCGTTCCACCTGGCGGAGCGGTTCGAACGTGCCGGTCACCAGCCACCGGGTGAGGAGTGCTCCGACCACGATGATGAGCACGCCGAGGACGAAGAAGATCGTGAGGTAGGTCGCGATGGTGTTGTCGGTGCCCTGCATCGAGATGGCGACCCATGCCGCTCCTGTGCGGAACCCGTCGAGGGTGACCGGGACGGAGACCGCGTGGTACACGATCGTGCCGCTCGCGTTGGTGGTCGTGTAGATCTGGGTCCCGCTCGCGGCGACGTCGTTCGCGCTGAGGTGCGCCGGGTGTTCGGGAGCGATGCTGTCGTCCCACCCGGACGAGGCGCGGAGTTCGCCGTTCGTGTCGTACACGGCGACGAACAGCGTCGAGGGGGCGTCGAGCTGGAGCTGTCCGTCCTCGGAGATCTCACCGACGATCTTGCCCTTGGCGGCAGTGACCAGACTGTCGTTCGCCTGCTGGGTGAGGACCTCTTTGAGGAGCGGGGTCGTCCCCATGCCCGCGACGAGCAGGCCGAAGGCGAGGACGAGCACCGTCACCCCGGTGATCTTCGTCCGGAGTGAGACGCTGCTCCACCAGGTGGACAGGGAATCGGCCATCGCGTGGGGGCTACGCCTTTCCGGCCTTGAGCATGTAGCCGAATCCGCGCTTGGTCTGGATGAGCGGCTCGCTGGAGAACTGGTCGAGCTTCCGACGCAGGTAGGAGATGTAGCTCTCGACGATGCCGGCATCGCCGTTGAAGTCGTACTCCCAGACGTGGTCGAGGATCTGAGCCTTCGACAGGACGCGGTTCGGGTTGAGCATGAGGTAGCGGAGGAGCTTGAACTCGGTCGGGCTGAGGTCGATGGGGGTGTCGCCGACGAGGACCTCGTGGGTGTCCTGGTCCATCGTCAGCTCGCCGGTGCGGATCACTGCATCCTCGTCGGCCTGCATGGTCCGGCGAAGGATGGCCTTGATGCGTGCCACGATCTCGTCGAGGCTGAACGGCTTGGTGACGTAGTCGTCGCCGCCGACCGTGAGGCCCGTGATCTTGTCCTCGGTGTCGTCCTTCGCGGTGAGGAAGAGGATGGGCGCCGTGTAGCCGGCGCTGCGGAGGCGCTTGGTGACGCCGAAGCCGTTCATGTCCGGCAGCATCACGTCGAGGATGATGAGGTCGGGCTCCTCCTCGAGGACCGCTGAGATGGCGGCTGCGCCGTTGCCCACGGCACGGACGGCGAAGCCGGCGAATCGCAGGCTGGTGGTGAGGAGGTCGCGGATGTTCGGTTCGTCGTCGACGATGAGGATGCGGGGTCCGGTCATGACACCATTATCTGCACGTTTCTTGAGACTTTTCTGAGAGCCTGTTTCACGCGGTCTGCAGGGCGTGGGCGTCGAGGATCGTGTAGCTGTAGCCCTGTTCGGCGAGGAAGCGTTGGCGGTTCTGCGCGAACTCCTGATCGACCGTGTCGCGCGACACCAGCGTGTAGAAGCTCGCGGTGAGTCCCGTGGACTTCGGGCGCAACAGGCGGCCGAGACGCTGCGCCTCCTCCTGTCGTGAACCGAACGATCCCGACACCTGGATGGCGACGGTCGCTTCGGGCAGGTCGACCGAGAAGTTCGCGACCTTCGAGACGACGAGCACCTGCTCGGTGCCGTCGCGGAAGGCCTGATAGAGCCGTTCGCGCTCGTCGACCGGCGTTGCGCCCGTCAACTGCGGGGCACCGAGCGTCTCTGCCAGCTCCTCGATCTGATCGAGGTACTGCCCGATGACGAGGATCTGCTCGCCACGGTGCCGTTCGACGAGCTGCCGGACGACGTCGAGCTTCGCCGGGGCGGTCGCCGCGAGGCGGTATCGCTCGTCGTCGGCGGATGCGGCGTAGGTGAGTCGGTCCGCCTGGGGCAGGTCGACGCGCACCTCGAAGCACGCGGCGGGGGAGATGAAGCCCTGCGCCTCGATCTCCTTCCACGGGGCGTCGAACCGCTTCGGGCCGATGAGCGAGAAGACGTCGCCCTCGCGGCCGTCCTCCCGGATGAGCGTCGCCGTCAGGCCGAGGCGACGCCGCGCCTGCAGCTCGGCGGTGAGCTTGAAGACGGGTGCCGGGAGCAGGTGCACCTCGTCGTAGACCACGAGGCCCCAGTCCATGGCGTCGAGCAGCGCGAGGTGGGCGTACTCGCCCTTCCGCTTGGCCGTGAGGATCTGGTAGGTCGCGATCGTGACCGGCTTGACCTCCTTCACCTGCCCCGAGTACTCGCCGATCTCCTCGGCGGTGAGGGAGGTGCGCTTCAACAGCTCGTCGCGCCACTGCCGTGCCGACACCGTGTTCGTGACGAGGATCAGGGTGTTGGTGGACGCCGTCGCCATCGCCCCGGCGCCGACCAGGGTCTTGCCCGCACCACAGGGGAGCACCACGACGCCGGAACCGCCGGAGAAGAAGTTGTCGACCGCCTGCTGCTGATAGTCGCGGAGGTGCCAGCCGTCCTCCACCAGGTCGATCTGGTGCGGCGTGCCGGCGGTGTACCCGGCGAGGTCCTCGGCGGGCCAGCCCAGCTTCACGAGTTCCTGCTTGAGCGCGCCGCGTGCCCACGGCTCGACGAGGAAGGTGTCCGGCGTCGGGTGCCCGATGAGGAGGGGCGCGATCCGCTTGGCGCCGGCCACCTCGGTCAGGATCGGGAGGTCCGTGGAGCGGAGGACGAGCTCGCCCTCCTCGGAGCGTTCGATCACGAGCCGGCCGTAGCGGTTGACGGTCTCGCGCATGTCGATCGTCACGGACGCGGGGATGGAGAACTTCGAGTACCGCTCCAGCGTCTCGATCATCTGGTCGGCATCGTGCCCGGCTGCCCGTGCGTTCCAGAGTCCGAGACGGGTGATCCGGTAGGTGTGGATGTGCTCCGGCGCGCGTTCGAGCTCGGCGAACACCGAGAGATCGTGGCGGGCGTCCTCGGCGAGCGGGTGGGCGACCTCGAGCAGCACGGTGCGGTCGCTTTGGACGATCAGTGGTCCATCAGACATAACGGTCGAGTCTACCGGCGGATCCGGTGCGCAACCCCCTGAGCGAGCGCTCAGCCGGCGATCCGGACCTCGGTGATCATCGCGAGCGGCAGGGTGCGTTCGACGTCGGCCGACCGGTCCAGACCGCGCAGGCGACCGCCGGCAAGGCTCACCGGTTCGATCGTGAACGTGGATCGGCGCTCGCCGTGCTGCAGCTGCACGGTGACCGGCGTGTGGTCGCGGACGGCGATCTCCAGTTGCTTGGCCAACCATGCGCTGCTCGTGTCGCCGCTGTCGTCGGCGCGGAGCCTCGACACCAGATCCGGTTCCGTCGAGGCGGCCGGAGCGGAGAGGCTGGTGCGCATGACCGGCTGCCGGCGGATCCGGAGCGGTGCGCCGCCGTCGTCCTCCACGACCACCGGGTAGCGCGCGTCGTGGAGCGCCCAGTAGACCGTCGCCGCCTCGATCCGGCTGGTGAGCCGGTGCTCGTCGCTCGGACGGAGACCGAGCGCGACGAGGCTCTGGTCGACCGAGATCGCCGCGATCAGGCCGGCGTCGTCGGAGCGGATGTAGCTGCTGCGTCCAGGGTCGGCCGAGGCGTCGGCCGACGCGCGGATCGTCCCGACGCGGACGAGGCCGAATCGGGACGCGGCCTCGGACACGAGGTACCGCAGGGGTTGAGGGACGCCGGTCAGGGAGATCGACTCGAGGTACGCGAGCAGGTCCTCGGCCGTGTCTCCGTCGGCGAGGGCCCGGGTGACGCTCGCGGTCGTGATGCGGTACCTGGACGCCTGAGCGCGCCCCTCCGGCTCCGCGAGGGCCCGGAGTCGCACGTCGAGTTCCGCCGTCGGGGGACCGAGCGCGATGACCGTCAGGTCGTCCTGGAGGACGACCTGCGACACCTCGGCGGGGAGCATGGACGCGAGCGTCGAGGCGGCGTCGGCCGCGTGGTCGTCGACGAGGAGTCGTCCGAATCCGCTGGTCGCGCCGTCGACGGTGATCCCGAGCAGCTCGGCGACCGCGTCGACCGCCCGCGTCGGCGCCACGACGGCATCCTCCGCCAACGGGTACCACCAGCTGAGCTCTTCGACCAGGTCGACGGAACCGCGCCGGTACGCCGTCAGGATGCGATCGCGGATCGTGGCCGGGATCGCGTCGCGCCAGGCTGTCGCGAGACGGAGCCAGCGTTCCGCGGTGGCCGACGCCAGCCAGGCCTCGCCGACCTCGCTCAGGCGGATGGCGGAGCCGATCGCGTCCGTGAGCCCGGCAGTCGACGCCACGGACAGGGCGAGCTCGATCTGGTCGGGCGTGCTCGCCGCCGCGGCTGCGAGCCGTTTGAGGTCCGGCATGGACGGGGCTCCACGGCCGAGCAGGCGTGCGGGCTCGCGGTCGAGTTCATGGAGGCTCTCGCCGACGATGCCGACCGCGCCGGCCGCTCGCTCGCTCGCGAGGGCGTCCGTGTCGGGCGAGGGGCGGGTCGCGTGGGACGTCGGCGCCGCCGCCGGAAGTCGGAGTTCTGCTCGGCCTGGTCTGCCGCTCGCCGTCCACTCCTCGAACACCACGGCCACCGCGCTCACCGGCCTGATCGGACCGGCTCCGTCGTCCAGCACGAGGATGTCCCGCTCCAGCCGCTCCAGGGCGGCATCCACCTCCGACTGCTCGCGTCCGAGCGTGGTCGCGAGCGAGTGGCGCTCGGTCTTGTCCAGCGCGGCGGCGAGCACTGCGAGGGTGTCCCGATCGAGCAGTGCCATCCGGCGGGCGACGCTCGCATCATCCAACAGGGCCTCGGCGAAGTCGAAGAAGTCCGCGATGCGGGCGGAGGAGGCCCTGCGGTCGGGAGTCAGCCGGCGGAGCGCGTCGTCCGGGAGCTCCCGGAGGCGGCGCGCGATCGCGAAGGCCTCGCCCATGGTCGTCAGCGCGGCGACTGACCGCGGGACTCGCGAGACCGTCGTACGGCACCCACGATGATGAGCGTGATCAGCATCAGGAAGGCGATGGGGAGTCCGACGAGCGGCAGGATCGTCACGACCGGCCAGACGCCGACGGCGAAGTCGCCCTGCTCGAGGCCGGTGGCGGTGCCGACCATCACCGCGACGAACGCGGCGATCGAGACGGCGACGATCGTCACGACCATGTAGGCCAGGATCCGTTCGGGCCGCGAGATGCTCGGCGTCTGCTCATCAGTCACGCTCCCAGGATAGAGGCACGCGGCTGCTGCAC
This sequence comes from Plantibacter sp. CFBP 8798, assembly GCF_014841195.1. NCBI lineage: Bacteria > Bacillati > Actinomycetota > Actinomycetes > Micrococcales > Microbacteriaceae > Plantibacter > Plantibacter sp. CFBP 8798. Next base: position 1,173,934 of record NZ_JACYTS010000002.1, on the reverse strand, counting down.
CGAATAGGCTGGGGGCCGAGGACCGATGGTCCTCTCGATCGCGCTTCCTGCGCGATCACCGCACGGCGCTGCATTTTCTGCGCACGACACACAGCGAGGTTCCCATGCCCACCGGCAAGGTCAAGTTCTACGACGAGGAGAAGGGCTTCGGCTTCATCAGCTCCGATGACGGCCAGGAGGTCTTCCTGCACGCTTCCGCACTGCCCGCGGGCACGGCCGGCGTGAAGCCGGGGACGCGGCTCGAGTTCGGCATCGCCGACGGCAAGCGCGGCGCCCAGGCGCTGTCCGTGCGCGTCCTCGAAGCTCCGCCCAGCCTCGTCAAGCTGAAGCGCAAGCCGGCCGACGACATGGCGATCATCGTCGAGGACCTCGTGAAGCTCCTCGACGGCATCGGCGGCGACCTGCGCCGCGGCAAGTACCCGAACAGCAGTCACAGCACGAAGATCGCTGCCGTGCTGCGCAAGGTCGCGGACGAGCTGGATGCCTGACGCCGATCAGGAGACGCCCGTCGAGGATCGCGACGTCACGGCCGACACGGACACACGAGCAGAGTCGGACGAGCATCGCTCGGACGACGGCACCGATGGCGAGTCGACCCCGGCACCAGTGCCGGACGAGACCCTGATCGCCGCCGTGGAGCTCGCGCGCGAAGCGCTGCAGGAGATCACGCCCGCGAGCACGGTCGGTGAGCCGGCCGGGCACGTCGTGGTCGATGATCACGTCGTCTCGCTGCTGTTCGCGAACACGATGGCGGGCTACCCCGGATGGTTCTGGACGGTGACGCTCTCGCGGACCGCCGACGACGCCGCACCCAACGTGCTCGAGACGGAGCTGATGCCCGGCGACGGCGCGTTGCTGGCTCCGCAGTGGGTGCCGTGGTCGGAGCGCCTCGCGGACTACCGCGCCGCGCAGGAGGCAGCGGCAGCGGCTGCGGCTGACGACGCGCTCGACGACGCGGATGACACCGACGAGTTCGACGACGACGATGTCGCGCTGTCCGGGGACCCCCGCGACCGCGACCGCGACGGCATCGAACTCGAGTACGACGAGGACGACGTCGATGCGGCGTCGGACGATTCCGACGACGATGACTCGGACGACGAGGATTCCGACAACGATGACTCGGATGACGACGACTCCGACGAGGACGACGACCGGTTCGAGGACGAGTAGCACTCGCACACCGCGAGACAGACGAACGGGCGGCCGAACCTCGAGAGGGTTCGACCGCCCGTTCGGCGTTCAGCGGGGGAGACGGATCAGAGCGCCCCGACGACGTGTTCGATGCTCGCGATGAGCTGACGGACGTCTGCGGGGTCGATCGCCGTGAAGGTCGCGACGCGCAGCTGGTTGCGGCCGAGCTTGCGGTAGGGCTCGGTGTCGACGATGCCGTTCGCCCGCAGGGTCTTCGCGACCAGCGCGGCGTCGATGGCGTCGTCGAAGTCGATCGTGACGACGACCTGCGAGCGGTGGTCGGGGTTCGTCACGAACGGCGTCGTGTAGGAGGTGCGCTCGGCCCACTCGTACAGGACGCCGGAGGACTCGGCCGTCCGTGCCGATGCCCAGGCGAGGCCGCCGTTGCCGTTGATCCACGAGATCTGCTCCTCGAGGAGTACGAGCGTCGACAACGCGGGAGTGTTGAGCGTCTGCTCGAGTCGGGAGTTGTCGACCGCGTTCTTCAGGCTCAGGAACTCCGGGATGTAGCGGCCGCTCGCCGCGATCCGTTCGATGCGCTCGATCGCCGCGGGGGAGCAGAGCGCGAACCACAGGCCGCCGTCGGATGCGAAGTTCTTCTGCGGTGCGAAGTAGTAGACGTCCGCCTGGCTCGCGTCGAAGTCCACACCACCCGCGGCGCTCGTCGCGTCGATCACCGTGAGGGCGCCGGCGTCGCCGGACACGCGTCGCACCGGGGCCATGACGCCGGTCGAGGTCTCGTTGTGCGGCCAGGCGTACACGTCGACGCCCTCGACCACCTCGGGATCGATGCGGGATCCACCCGGCACCTCACGGACGTCTGGAGCGGTGAGCCACGGGGCGCCCGCCGCCTTGGCGAACTTGCCGCCGAACTCGCCGAAGACGAGATTCTGGCTGCGCTGCTCGATGAGGCCGAAGGTGGCCGCGTCCCAGAACGCGGTCGAGCCGCCGTTGCCGACGATGATCTCGTAGCCCTCGGGGGCGCGGAACAAGTCGGCCAGGCCGGCGCGCACGCGGCCGACGAGCTGCTTGACGGGAGCCTGACGGTGGGAGGTGCCGAGGAGGGACAGGCCGGCCTCGGAGAGCGCTGCGATCTGCTCAGGTCGGATCTTGGAGGGGCCGCAGCCGAATCGACCATCGGCGGGCAGAAGGGACGTGGGAATCGTGATCTCCGGCATACGGCGATTCTAGAGGCGAGGGCCTCATGGCGTCGTGCCACGGCGCCCGGATGCGTCCACGCGGGGCGGAGTGGCTTGGCGCGGGAACGTCGCCGCCGCGCACTAGGCTTACCGGGAACGTGCAATCGGGCAGGGAGGGCGTCGATGACCGATTTGATTGACACCACAGAGATGTATCTCCGCACCATTCTGGAGCTCGAGGAGGAGAACATCATCCCGCTTCGTGCGCGGATCTCCGAGCGCCTCGGGCACTCCGGACCGACGGTCTCGCAGACGGTCGGTCGGATGGAGCGCGACGGACTCGTGGTCGTGTCGGGCGACCGGCACCTCGAGCTCACCGAACCGGGCCGACGCAAGGCGGTCCACGTCATGCGGAAGCACCGCCTGGCTGAGCGCCTCCTGAGCGACGTCATCGGGCTCGAGTGGGAGTTCGTCCACGAGGAAGCCTGTCGCTGGGAACACGTCATGAGTGAGCAGGTCGAGCGCAAGCTGCTCGACATGCTCAACCACCCCACCGAATCGCCGTACGGCACCCCGATCCCCGGACTCGACGAGTTCGGCGACAGCCCCGCCGTCGCCTTCTCGCAGGGCGTCATCAACATCGTCGGCCTCGTCGAAGGACGCTCCGAGCCGGTCACGGCGACGGTCCGACGTCTCGGCGAGCCGGCGCAGGTCGACCCCGAACTCCTCCTGCAGCTGAAGCAGGCCGGCGTCATGCCGGGTCGCTCGGGAACCTTCGCGGCAGCGGGCGGCTACGTGCTCGTCACCATCGACGGTGTCGAGGGCGGCCTCGAGCTGCCCAACGAGCTCGCGACGCACATCTTCGTGGAGACCCCTGCCGCGTGAGCATGAGACGTGTATGAGGATTCCCTCATGTGCCCGTTTTCCCGTGATCGAAACGTGACTTTCCGAGGGGTAACCCGTAGGCTGTCACTCGTCCTGAAGGCCATGATCTGGCCCCAGGAAGACGACCGAGGCACCCCCTAGCCCGTCCCTCGGCCACACGAACCGACATCAATCGTCGGATGGGGCTGCGCCATGCCGATCGCCACACCGCGATCGTCGTCGCTCATGCGGGGTGCCGGAGGAATCCACTTGACTGCAGCTGGCGAGAGCGGCCCCGAACAGGCCGAGACGACCCCGAACGTCCCCCTCACCCGGAAGCAGCTCCGACTCCAGGAGCAGGCCGCGAAGCAGGCGGAGCCGACCACCCCGTCCCAGTCGGCAACCGACGACGCGCTCGTCGCCGACGTCGCTCCGGACGCACCCGTCGAGCACCCCGAGATCATCCTCGACGATGCCGTGGTCGAGGAGGCCGACGCCGCCGTCACGACCGGCGAGGTCCGTCTCGACGAGCGGCCGCTGACGAAGCCCGCCGCGCCGGAGCCGACGACCCCGCAATCCTTCACCGTGACGTCCGCCACTGACACCTCGTTCGCGACCGTCGCTCCGCTCCGCACCGGTGCGGACCGCGTCGCCCGCAGCAAGCCCCCGGTCAAGCCGACCGCGTCGACGGTCGCCGTGCGCAAGCCGAAGCCGTCCGGAGCCCGACCCGGATCCGTCCGCGGCGTCGCCACCATGGCCTTCCTCGTGCCGGCACTGGTCGCCACCGTCGCCCTCCCGGCGTATGCGGCCAGCAGCAGCGCGCAGACCACGTACGGGACGTCCGCCTCGGAGCAGTTGAAGACCTCCGGCGCCCAGAGCGTCGTCGCTTCCGACAAGGTGGCCGACGCCCCGATCTCTCGCGATCTCTACAGTGCGACGACGCCGGACGAGCTCGCCGAGCGCCAGCGGCAGCTCGACGCCGCTGCAGCTGCCAGCAACGCCACCTACTCGATCACCGTCGGCGCACGCCAGGCCGGCGACGACTACCCCTGGTTCGACCAGGCGACCGACGACGAGGGCGGCGGGCTGTCACCACTGCGCTACTACTACCGTGAGTGCGTGGACTTCGTCGCCTGGCGACTCAACCGCGACGCAGGCACGCCGAGCGGGAACTGGGCCTTCACCTGGGGCAACGGCCTGCCGCCGAGCAGTGCCTACGGCTGGGCGGACTCGTGGCAGTACAACAAGGGGACCAACGCCATCGCCGGCTCCGTCGCCTGGTTCAACTACAACCACGTCGCCTACGTGCAGTCGGTCAACGCCGACGGGACGGTCACCCTGGAGGAGTACAACTGGGGGTCCGCGCGTCACAGCTACAACACGCGCACCATCGCCGCCAGTGCCGTGGCGCTCTACCTCTACCCGCCGGGCGTCGGTTAATCCGACCCGCTCGACCTGGATCGCGTCCCTCCGTCGGAGGGACGCGATTCGTCGTCGATGCGTGTTGACCGTTCGCGACCATGCGGTGTCCGTCGTCCGAAGCCGAGGTGGCGCGGAGGGGAATTCTCCTGCAACGTGCGGAAATCCGGTCGGTGTGGGTTAATCTGGTGCTCTGCAACTCGGAGAGGTTCAGGAGCTGATGCACGCTATACGTCGCCACGTGGTCGCGAATGGTCGCGGCCTCTACGTGCTGCGGCATTCCAGCCAAGCGTGCCGCGGCTCCGCCGTGGGTCAAGAGGGTGCTGTCGTCATGACAGTGCCCTTTTTTGTTCCCCGGAGACGACTCGATCCGGCGCGTCACGGACGCTGCAGGTGGTGATCGTCGACCGGTCGCGGCAGCCGTCGTGGCCCTTCGGAAGGGAACGTGCATGCGCACACTGGTGTTGAACGCGGGCTACGAGCCGCTCGCGATCGTCTCGTTCAAGCGGGCCCTCGTGCTCGTGATGCATCACAAGGCGACCGTCGTCGAGATCGACTCCTCGCATCCCGTGGTGGCGACGAGCGGATCGTTCGATCGGCCGTCGGTCATCCTGCTCACCAGATACGTCCGGATCCCGAACGCCCGCCGGGTGCCCGTGACCCGCCGCGGGGTGCTGCGCCGTGACGGCCACCGCTGCGCCTACTGCGGGAAGGCGGCGACGACGATCGACCACGTGCAGCCGCGCTCGCGCGGGGGTGTGGACAGCTGGGAGAACCTCGTGGCCTGCTGTCTGCGCTGCAACAACGTGAAGGGCGACCGCACGCCGATGGAGATGAACTGGAGCCTCCGGGTCTCACCGGGGACGCCGCACGGCTCGCAGTGGATGGTGCGGGGCGTCGAGCGCTCGGAGCCCGACTGGGAGCAGTACCTGGCGCCCGCCGCCTGAGCGACCGGCTAAACTCGACGGGTCAGCCTCTGTAGCTCAATGGAAGAGCAGTTCCGTCCTAAGGAAAGGGTTGGGGGTTCGAGTCCCTCCAGGGGCACCAAATGTTCGTCTCTAGAACCTAGAGCCGAATCCATGCCATTTTCGCCCCGCCGTCGGAGTTCCCGAGGGCGGTTTTTCGCACCTTCGAGCCGGGCCAGGTCTTGTGTCGTTTCCTGGAGCGAGCGAAACGGCTCGGCCATCTCCGCCACGACGTTGAAGTCTTGGTCGACCACGATCCTCTCGAAGAACGCTTGGTTGAACCTGCGACGTATGTCGTCGGGTGCCCGTCGATATGCTTCGAAGCAGTTTTCTATGAGGTCGAGCGACTCCTTGAGATGCCGTTCGATCGTCGTGAACGTCACTGCGGTAGAGCTGAGGCGGTCGGCGATGCTCGATAGCTGGCGAGAGATCCGCTCTTGCTCCTCACGATACAAAGCTGCTGGGACGGCGCCGTCGAGATGGCTGTCGAGGAGCTTCCTGCTTCGCGCTTGGAGCCGCGTCTGTTCTTGAAGGAGCTCGCGCTGCTTGCGGCGAGTGTCCTCACTGCTGGCCTCGAGTTCTCCCTTGAGGTGTAGCTCGACCTCCGCGCGCAGCTCCGCCTCGATCTGGATGCCGCGGTAGAGGTCAACTACCTTGCTCTCGATGAGACCGATGCTCACCGCAGAACGTGTGCAGCCGTTGCGCTTCTCGTGGCGTCCTGAGCACACGAAGTACTCGTAGAGCGTGCCGTGACGGTTGACGGAGTGTTGGACGAGCATTCGGCTGCCGCAGTCGCAGTACAAGGAACTCTTGAGGTAGTGGTGGTTCTGCCGCACTTTCTCGCCTACAACGTGCGAGGCCATGACGTCCTGGACCTGCTGCCAGACCGCAGGATCCACCAGTGGCTCGTGTCGTCCCGGGAAGCTGGCACCACCGAAACGCACCTCGCCTTTGTAGTAAGGGTTCGAGAGGATCTTCTGCAGTTGGGTGACGGTGATCACTTTGCCTGGGCGAGAGGGGGTGGCCCGAGACATTAGCCCGCGCTCCGAGAGTTCCTTGGTGAGCTGTCGCAGCGTCCACTCGCCCGTAGCGTACGCGCTAAAAGCCCATCGGATCAGGTCCGCGCGCTCGTTGTCGACGATGACGGTTCGCACTTCGCGCCCTTCCGTACTGATTACCCCCGCGTTGCGGTAGCCGATGGGCGCCTTGCCTGGCGTTCCGCCAGTCTTGGCCTTCTGGTGCATGCCCTTCATAACCTCGTTCGCAAGGTTCCGGGAGTAGAACTCCGCGATCGACGACATGATGCCGTGCAGGAGCATGCCCGAGGGAGTCTCGTCGATATTCTCTGTGGCCGAGATCAGCCGTACGTCGGCTGTGTTCAGAGCGAGGTTGATCGCGACATCGTCGACCCTGTTCCGCGCCAGACGGTCTACTTTGTGGACGATGCAGTAGGAGATTGGATGCTGCGAGACGTAGGCCAACATGCGTTGGAGCTCCGGCCTGTCGGCCGACCGAGCTGATTCACCGCGGTCGATGAACTCTTCAATGATGTCGGCGCCGAGGGCCTCTGCCTTCCGACGGTTCGCCTCGAGCTGCGCGGGGATGGAGTAGCCGTCCGGATCACCGTCTCGGTCTGCCTGCTCGCGGGTGGACACCCGCACATAGGACACTGCGAGCAATCTCATAGATGTAGGCATGCTCCCTCCTTCTATATTAAGCCTGGTCAGGCGCACTTTTCCTCGCACCCCACTGCGGGCTCACTGACTGTAGCTCTGGCCAGCGATTAAGTCGAGATGTTCATACGCGAAAGGTGAAGCGGAATGTACAACAGGAGGCTTCAGTCGGAGCGAGCGCCGCTGGCCGCCGTGAGCCACGGTCTACTTGAGGAATAGGTAGACGCGGCCATTCCGATGCACGATGTCGTAGACCTCCGCCATGAGATCCGAGATGGCACTCAGGTTCCACGAGACGAACTCTGGCGGTATCCCGTTGGATTCGAGCATCGCGGTCAATGCTTCTAACCAGCCGAGCGACTTCAACTGCTCCTGCGCTGCCTCCTCAAACGAGTTGAAGGTTCCGCGGTAATCGGCGTGGAAGTCTTGCTCAAGGTCTGACGAGCTGCCGTCCACACTTCGTAGCGTCAGGTACGCATCGAGCGCGGACCCAACTCTGTCACGAATGCCGGCGAACGGGGCCTCGGCGTCTCCGGACGAGTCCGGGATGATCCGGATGGATCCATGCGGCCCGTGTTCGCGCGGCTTGCCTCCGGCGCCTTCGTAAGTTGTCATTGTTGAACCTCCTTTCTGTAGTCAGTTGTTTCGTTCAGCAGTGCAGCTTCGAGTTCTTCGAACACCGCCACAGTGAACAGTCGCGGATGCAGGTCGCTGGACGCTGCAATGGCACGGATGAGCGCGTCCGCGCGTGGACGGGTGGGTACGAGCCAAAGCACACGTGGGAAGACGCCTCGGAGCACCTGTTCTCTTCCAGAGCGCCGATACTGGTCGTAGACCGAACACTTGCTGAGCACGGCCCGGACGGACTCGGTGTCGAGGTCCACTTCGATGAACCAGCCATCCTCAAACTCGTCGTCGGTCAGTGTGACGGCGAGGTCCGGCCTCAGCGAGACGGGTTGGCCGGCTCCGCCAGTGAACGTTCGCCATGCAGTTACTTCGATCTCAAGATTGGTCAGAACGATGGGCCGGCGTCGGGTGATCTCCTCGATCCTGACCCGCGTCTCGGCGACGGCCAGCGTGTGGTTGAGGAAGGTGATCGAAGGATCGATTTGCCGACGACGGCCCGTCTTGTGAGGACGCTCTGTTAGCCGGTAGCCGTTGAAGTCGAGGGTCCATACCTGAGACGTCGACCCGCCGCCTGGTCCGCCGACCCTGCGCTGGATGCGAGCGACGGTGTGGAGACGCTGTAACCGTTCCATCACCCGGCTGCAAGCGCGTGCGCCAGCGTACGTCGACGCATGATCGTGGAAGTGGAGTCGCATGATCTGCTGCCCGGTGAGGAAGCGGTGCTCGCGGAGCGACGTCAGAATTGCCACATCTCGTTCCGAGAACCGCTGGCGGAACGAGTCGAGCTGAAGACGACCAAGGTGATGGAGAGACATCAGCGGCACCTCCTGATGACGTCTGAAGATGACCCTGCAAAGCAGGGGTCAGTCGTCGCACCAGATCGGGACGTTGCTGCGCGGTGCGGGGAGCCACGTCGGGCCGTCAGCCGAGCGAACGGATGGGCGATTGGTCGGGCGGCGACGACGGACGGGACGTTCATTTCCCGCCCCTCTTTCTCCGCCCGAACTGCTCGCCGGTGTCCTCAACCGCTTCGTTCGGTGCACCAAGCTCCTCGATTGATGGACTGGAGCCGTACCGCGCCTGACTCCTCGCTCGGAGGTCCACCTCGTCCGAGATGGCCTCCGGCGGCGGCAAGGTGGTCCCCGACATCCATGGTCCATCCGCGCCATCGACGGCGAGCCGAACATAGACCTCGTGCTTGCCCAGAGCTTGGAAGTCAGCGGCCTCCAGTGTCGATGCGTGTCTCGCCATCGCCGCGGCATCGTCGGGCGGAAGCTGGAAGATGACCTTATTGCGGGCGTTGGCGTCGATCGCAGCGAGCATCGAGTCAGTCATCTGGGACCGGTACTGGTGCGCGAGAACCCAGGACGTCCTCATCGCGCGCGAGCGGGCGAGAGCCTCCGGTAGGTCGACGGCCGAGAGGTGCAGGAAGTCCTGCGCTTCGTCGAGATAGATGCTGACGTCGCGACGACGGTTCTCAGGAAGTGCGGCCTGCGCCAGCGTGTGCGACCAGAGGCTGGACACGAGTAGCGACCCGAGGAGCTTTGCCGCTTCTGGACCGAGGAGGGATTTGTTCAGCGCGACAAGAAGTATCCGCGGCTTTGCGAACAGGTCCGCTATCTGCAACCTTGGCTCAACTTGTCCAAGGACCTGCCGCAGGGCTGGACGCAGCAGAAGCTGGCGAAGCCGACTCAGCGACGGAGCGATGACCTGGGCCTGCTGCGTTGCCGAGAGGGCATCGTATTGAGCCCAGAATGGTTCAAGGCCGATCGGATCGTCCAGGGTGCTGGTCAACGATCTGCGGAAGACCGGGTCCGTGAGCAAGCGAGGGAGCCACACCAGGGAAGCGTGACCGTGGTGAGCGAGGGTAAGCAGCGACGCATGCATGACGTCGGTTGTGCGCGGTCCGAACGCGGAACCGAATAGATCCTTGAATGTCGAGAGGATCGCGTCGGCGACGAGTTCCGGAGACGTTCCTGATGCCTTCAGCGGATTCAAGCCGACCGGGTGCGCATCGGAGGGGTCGAGGACGACCACGTCGTCTCGGCGATGTTCTGGAATGGCTTTGAGGAGGTCTCGAATGAGGTTTGCCTGTGGGTCGAGGACCACCACGGAGCGACCAGCGTTGAAGTCGTCCACAGCGAGCCGCACGATGACGGATGACTTTCCTACTCCAGTTGGTCCCAGGAGCAGCGTGTGGTGGCGCCGAGCGCTGAGCGGAATGCCGATCGCGACCTTCGTCGCGGGGTGGTTTCCCGTTGCGAACACACCGACGTTGGCTGCCGTCGCCGGCAGGCGCCGCGGGTGTCCCGAAGGAAGCCCTGGGTACCGCCGTTGGCCGACTGGCCAGCACAACAGCGGAAGTACTTCTGTAGTGCTGAGGGTGAGAGGCCAGCGGAGGGGAAGGATTGCGTCATCCAGTGCGCCATCAGCGTCTCGCGCTAGCGACAGCTGCAGGCCCGGTGACTGCATGGTGCGGAATGCGGAGAGCGTCGCCAGAAATGTCCGACGCTGCAGGGCCGGTCCCTCCGCGCTAGTGGCGATTCGCACCTTCGCGGCGAACGCATGCTGGCGCTGTTTCATATTCAGATCTCGTCGTAGGTCAGCGCCGGCGAGCCGGGGCCCGTGCAGCGCAGCGTCGACGAGGCCTTGGCCGGGATCGGCGTGAGCGGTCGTGCCTGGACGTGGGGGAGTGCCTGGCCCGAGGACGACCTGTAGCGCAGTCTCCACATCGGCAGGAGTGTTCGTCAGGCTCTCGAGCATCTGCTGGATGGCACCCTCTGCGTCGTCGACGTCGAGGCTAAGCGCTCGCGGACGAACTGTTAGCCGCATGGTGGTCCGCAGCGTCGTCCGGGGCCGCTCGAGTTCGGTGAGTGACGCGCCATCTAGTAGCGACCCGACGAGACTTGCGAGTCCCGGGAGTGCTTGAGGCACGGCTCCCACAAGGAAGTCGACGTGGCCGCCGTTACTTCGAACTTCGAAGACGATCGGGCGCCGAGCCCGCTGCGAGGCAAGGCGGAGGAGCAGCGCTCCTACAGCGTCCTTTTCGAGTGGGCGGGGAAGATGGATCAGGCGCCAGCGAATGACCTCACGCATGGGATTCGCCCTCCTCCGCTGCCGCAGTCGGTGGTGCCTGATCCTCGGCGTCCGTGCGTCCCTTGGCCGCGTCCGCTTCTCGCTGCGCGAGGGCGAGCAGCGCTCTAGCGAGCTTCGGAAGATCTGGTTCGTCTCGTCGAATACCGCGCACGAAGATACGCCGCTCGCGCGTCGCGTTAGATCGTTGTCGGCTCCGTTTCCCACTCGTCATGATGTGCCGCCCCCGGCGCTGACGAGTAGACCCCGTTCTCCCGGCGTGACATTGTTCCCCTGTTTCCCTCTGTGTATGACGGAACGCATTCGTTTCGTCAAGAGCAAAATGGGGGAGCGTGGAGCCGAACAGACGGGTGCCTCCTGAGCGAAACCCCCAACTGGTGCATTGGCATGAACGGCCGTCACCACCGATTCTGGCGAGCTCGAAGCAACCACAACAATGCGGTCGTGGCTGCGACGATGCCGATCAGGATGGCTAGGCCGATCCAGATTTCGCGGAGCACCTGGAGCGTTATCCAGAGACAGAGCACGCTCCCGAGCAATAGGAGACACGCGCGCCAGATGCGCTTCGTGAGCGGCTGGTGTTCGTCGGTCATGTTGAGCTCTCCTGATCGTCATGATGATGCCCTCGTCGCTGGTGAATTCGGAACAGGGAAACCCTCGAGGTCGATGTCGGAAGCGATCTCATTTCCCCATGCCTGGTACCCGCTTCGTGGTCTCCTGGCGAATAGCTCCAAGCGGCGGCCCTCTGGGTACAGTCGATCAACGATGTCGAAAAACTCCTCGGGCTTATGCGAATGGCTCTGTACTGGAGCGAAGAACCATGTGCCTTGCCCTCTGAAGGCCGGCTTCGGTGGACGCCCCCGGACGCCGAGCAGCACGTGCTCGGTCATGTTCCTCAGAGGATGTCCCAGCCCCATCCGAGCCTTGATCCAGGTGATGGTGCCCGAGTACTTGTATCCCCACGCTTCCAGCACCTCGTGACCAGTCTTGATCGTCGCGTTGGTGACCCAGAGGAAGCAGACGGAGTCCTCCAGCATGTGCTCTTGTAGGGCAGGTCCCATCGCCTTGATGGCTTCGTCGGTCATCAGGGAGTAGTGGCTCTCTGCGCCGAGGTGCCCGAGCTGTCCGGCCCTCCATGGGGGATCCGCGATGCAGACGGTGTATTTTGAGTTGGTCATTGAGTGATAGCTCCTTTCTACCTACCCGTTACGCGCCGGCGTGGTATGCAGCACGGGGTGTGGGTCGGCGAGACGTAGTGAAACTCAGTAGGTTTCGTGCGGCAACCGTCCGACCGCTGCGCACGTGTGCGCGGTCGGACGGTTGCCATCAGAGGTCGCTGAGGCCTGATGCGGGGTTGCACGGCCCCGTTGTTATTCGTGCAACGGTGCCGCGGCGGCCTGCGTTTCGAGACGACGAGTTGGACGCGGGTATATCTCGTCAACTTCCGTCGTCGTCGTGGCGATGAATCGTCCGTTGGATTGCCTGGGATGCAAAGAGCGCCTCAGTATCGAGCGCCCGCTTGGCCTCGACAGCTGCCAGGAACTTGCAGAGCCGCGCTTGCTCCCGTCGCACTGCGCCGATCTCATCGAGGATCGCCTGTGCGGCCAGGACGACAGCAATGATGATCGCGATGGCTAGAAGGAGTGCCCAGATCACCGGAACGTCGCGATCTGGAAGGCGGCTCCGCGCCCGTAGGCGCTGAGTATGTCCTTCACATCGCCTGCGGCAGCCGGCGCCGCCTGCAGGCCCTGTTCCGCCAGTCCGTACAGGGTGAGCGTGTTGGTGATGGCTGCCGCCGTGAGGAACGCCCTCGCCTGGTCCAAAGTCTGCGCGGCTTCCGCGCGCGCCGCGATGGTTTCGAGCTCTCGCCGGCTCTGCCGCGCAACAGCGCCGGAGAGCGACTGGCCTGATGAGGTCGTCGTGCCGCCGAGGATGGTGGCAATTTCGATTCGCATCTTGTGGTCCCTTTCGCTGGTGGAAGGTAATCCGAGCGGTCGTGCCCGGTGAACCCAGCCTCCAACGCCCACGTCTCGCCGTCATTGGCACAAAATAGGCATCATGGTCGAACTGAAGGATCCAACGCTGGACGCGATCGTTCGTGAGCTGGTGATCTTCCGCAAAGGAGAAGGACATCCCACCGTCGCCCGTATGAGCGGGCTGTTCTACCTCAACGAGGCGCTCGGCGAGGGGATCCCAGAGCGAGCGTTTACAGCCCTAGAGCGGCTCTACGAGAGGTACGGAACAGATCCAGAGTCGGCGATTGGAGCCTACTTCTACCTGGCGGGGTGGGGAGTTGGGCTCGACTCTGTGGACAAGAGGAGGTATCGCTACCGCGAGGAGTTCCTGCGAGACATTTCGACGCCGCTCCGCCGATCTAAGCGGGGCATGGCAGAGCTAGCAGCGATCATCCGCGACGGTGACGAAAAATCGCGGCCATGGGCCGTCGTATCGATCTTCCAGTCGGGAAACTCTTTTCAGCCCGTTCTCGACTTCAACATGGGTTATGAGTCGTGGAATGCGCCTACCGTAACGCTCTGCGGAGAGGAGGTGCCGATCGACTTCCACCTTCACGGCGCAACTCCGAGCGCCGATCGCTTCAGCCGACGAATAGTGCTGGCGGAGACCGCGTTGGACCTCGACAAGGCGTTCGGTGAACAGATGGGTTCGCTACGAGTGATCTGGCCAATGCCAGTGTGGCCAGTTTGGAACCTTGTGTCGTGGACGGCGGACCCCCGGATACTGACCCGCATGCGGACTTTCCGTCAGCGCGCAGTGGACGTGTCTCTCGAATGGTGGAGCCACATGCCGCCCAATGAGTCCGGCGGCTTAGTCTCGGACGGACTTATTTGGACAGAACGCGGTGATTTTCGCGCGATGAAATTGCCCAGTGGCTGGGGAGTTCGCTAACCGATATTGTGCGAGTTGGGTTGCGCACTATCAAACCAAGCGAAGAGCAGCCCAAGACTCGAGCGGCATCTGAAGCAACTCTTCGATCTGTCGAAGATATTTTGTACGGGCCGCCTCGTCGCGTTGGCCGCCTTGCAGGAAAATCGAGTACTCTCGAATCTCCGCATGCGAAGGGCTATTCTGTGTGGATATCGCGACTCCGACTCTCGGATCATCGACACTCTCAGACAATGCTGTGAGGCCTCCAAAGAAAATGACCTCCGCGGCTCGGCGTAACGAATCTTCGATCAGCTTCTCGGTCACGGCACCGGCTGGAGAGTCAGCATCGAGCATCTCAGCTTTGAGTCGAGCGCCTACGAGGAGTTGTTCTATAACATCGACATCCACACCCCGTGAGCGGAGGTACATGCGCATAATGTTCCGAACGTGTTCTGCTCTGAACATGGCTTCGAATCCGCTGATTGCAAGACGAACATCGTCCATCGTGTGGACGAACAGAGCACGGCGAGATGGCTCGTAATCCGCGAGCTGTCTCCAATGCGAAATTTCTGCCCCTACGCCTCCCGAGAATTTACCCTCTTCGTAAAGAGGGCGGAAGACGAAGAAGCTGTCAGTATGGGCCACGAGATAATGGTCACGGAACGGGACTTCCGCATAAATCTCAGTCTCCAGCGACCTTGCGATCGCGCCCCTAGGCGGATTCACCTGTGACTGATCGATCGGAATGTGCGTCAGGCGGCTGGACGGCGGAGAGAGCGCGCTAATTGCATCGTCTTGTGAAACGAGAAGTGGCCAACGGTCCGACAGTTGAAAACTCCTACTGTACAAGTCCTCCACTTCGGTTGGCCGAGCCAATCGAAATTCGTCGATTGCGGTCGGGCAGACGAGAACGACTTTGGAATCGGCGAACTTGGCACTTAGCCCATTGCTAATTTCAACGACCGGCGGCCATTCTTCGCCACTGACGCGCGAGCGACGCGGGCGAGAGATGGGGTGTGACAGATAGGCCGTTACAGATACGGTTTGATCAAGAAGGCGTCTTAGCGCACTCAATGGGTGTTTGACCCCAAGGGTAGTGAGCGGGGCGCCGAGGGCGGAGGAAAGCGATTCTGCCTCGACCATGTCAAGGTGTCGCCAAGAAAGTAGCCGTCCCAAAATTGCCTGCGAGCTGTCGAGGACGAGCCGGTCGAAAGTCTCACGCTTGCCCGCGATCGGCGAAGCCGTGCCCGAGGACATGTCGATAAGGTCGACGATGCCCTGTGCCTCCAACCGCCGACGGAGCCATTCTGAATGGTGGAACAGATCGTGCTCGTGTTCACCGAGTCGCTCCCACATGTCAAAGACATCATCAATAAGGAGAACGACTCTGTGGACGTCGGGAAGTATGCCCGAGGCCGTTACCCAGCCCACAGTGGAATACTGCTCACTGCGCCGAGCCGCGTAGATTGTAGGGTGAAAGGCAATGACCGCATGGTTTGCGTCGGAAGCTTCGGCCTTTTGTACGCATCTTTTCAGCGCGTCCTTCCACCAGCCCATCAGCTCTCGCCGAGTGATCTGCATCAGCAGATCACGCATATTTTTCTGCTCGCTGCTCATGGGAAATCTTGACCAGTCAACGTGCTCGAGCAGCTCGCGCTCGACGTAGAAGAATGCCAGCCGCTCGCTTGGATCGTCACCCGCGGCATGGTCAGTGCGCTCGAATCGCTCGACGATGTCGGTCAACCCAACTCCAGCCGGAGCCAGCAGCAACGATATAGACACGGAGGTTGTCTAGACGCCGGCGAGTTCTCGGATTTCGGCGAGATGTGCCGCGATCTCGGCTTCGCCCACCAGCTCGGCAGAACCGACCTGCAGGCGAGGCTCAGCATACGACTCGACAAGCGCAACACCGTACGCGATGCCTTGGTCATCCAGAAGCGTGGTGACGCGCTCAAGGCTCTCTCCGGTGCCGGACGTGGTCAACATAATTGGCATGAACTTCGCTCTCTCTCGTTCGCCTGCGGAGGACCTGCCCGGTGTGGGCGGCACCTCCCGGTCGCTCGGTGTTGGCGAAAGCATAGTGGCTTCCAATGACACTCGAGCCACGGCGTTCCGTGATGCCTCTCTAGCGCTGCTAAGGTCGCGGTTAGTTTCTGGTGCAGGAGGGCTTCTGTCCCTGGTCCCCTTGTTGTTGTATTTTTCCATGAGATATATTATATACCTCCATATCGACGTTGTGAAGTTCTTATTTCCCTCGCGGCTCTCTCCGGCACTTCGTCCTCGAGTGCGATGGATGCAGTCCTCCCCTCGATTTGACTCTTCACAAGAGCCACCTTTTCGTTCATAATGCTCCACAGCAATGCGTCCAACCAATAGTCAGCGTATCTACAAGCTCAAGGTCACGATCGTGGCTCTGGTTTCACTTGGAACCGGCATTGGCCTACAAATAGCTGCGAGTTACGCTGACCGCACGCCAGGTTTCGAATGGTTGGACTTCTGGCAGGTTGGAAGCATAGGCGGCACCCTCTTTGCCGCCGGTCTCTTCGGTATCGTCTGGGACTACTTCGACGGCAAGGACAAGGAAGCCCGGGAGGACGAGCGCATCCGTCGCCTCCTCAAGGAGTCGGCGCCGGCTTTCCGCGATGCCGTGGTCCGCGGGTTTGGAGTCGAGAGCGACGATCTGAAGCGCGTCGCCACTCCGGAGCTGCTGGATGGCATCGCGACGAATGCCTTGGCGCTCCGCCTGGACGATAGAGACTTCGCGCGGGAGATCTATCAGGAGGTTCGAGACCAGGTCATCCATGCGTCGGAGCGGTGGTACGACGCCGACGTATCGATTCGGCTCAGCAGCCTTCCTACGCCGGCCGCTGATGGACCGGCCCGTTTCGAGGTCACCATCCAGTGGGAGTACACGCTCACGCCGACAGCTCCTATCCGCAAGTTCGCCTGCACCTCAGACCGCGAAGAGTTCCATGAACTCATCTCCGACATCCCGGCGACGTCGACCTGGTTCATGACGCCACGACTTGGCTTCGATGCAAGCGATCGCGATGCGTTCGAGCTCTTGCAGTTCTCCGTAGACGGTGAAGACCGCGCCATTCGTCGGTCACAGCGAAAAGCAGGCCAGACCTACTCTGTGAATATCGGCGAGGACGTCGTTCATGCCGCTCGGCCAGTTCGGATCCGACACGTCTACCGCACGATCACGGCCCAGAGTGGACACCTGCTGACGGTCGCGCTCTCACAACCGACCCGCGGGCTCAAGCTGTCCATGGACTATACGAACACCACGATCGCTTCCATGCGGGTCAGCGACCTTATCTCGAGCGCCCGACGTCCGCGGGTCTCGCGCTTGCCACAGCAAACGCACGGGAAGGAGCTCACCATCGATGTCGATGGCTGGCTCCTTCCTCAGGCCGAAGTCTCCTTCGTGTGGACGCTCGCTAGCGAGTCTGAAGCAGACTCCGCAGCGATGCCATCAGCTGCCGCAGGCTCCAGCGTCGCTGTGTAGCGTTTCCCATGTACAGCCCATCTCCACCGCTCATCGTGCGCCTCCTCACGGCCGCAGCACATCCGCGGCTCCCGTAGCCCCACTTTGGCATGTATACATGCGCAAGTCGAGCATCGGTTTCCGACATGGTCGAACCATGGCAACAGGCAGGGCGTCCGCACCCTGGGATGCCTACGCCCGCGAACTTGGGCACAATCTCCTCCGTGCCCGTTCTGCTAGCGGCCTCAGCCAGGAGCGTGCCGCTCATGCCGCGGGAATCAGCAGCTTCACCTACCGGAAACTGGAGAAGGGCGAGTCCAATCCGGGGACACCTGCCAACCCGCGGCTTCGAACTCTGGTAGCTCTCGCCGAGGTCTTTGGGACCACGGTTCAGGAGTTGATCCCGAAGGATGGCCCCGGCATCGCGGTAGGGCGTTGACCCATTATTTCTTGACCTATCCATACGGTCCGATCGATCTGTACGGCCGTTAGCCGGCCGGTACGAGCAGTACCCGCAGTGAGCGAATCCACTTAAGTGGACGGCCGCAAAGCCATCCGGTGGCATCTCGGTCTGGCTAGCTCGCTACCTTTGCGAACTTGCAGGCAAGCCTGCGATCATAGCGTTATGCCGAACCTCGATGCGCGTTCCGAAGCTACTGTCCCTGAACAGCCGGGCCTGGATGGCCTCGAGGTGAAGTGGGATCAGGTATGGCGTGACACGCAGATCTACGCTTTCGATCCCAATACGACACGCGACCAAGTGTTCAGTGTCGACACGCCTCCTCCGACAGCGTCAGGAGCTCTTCACATTGGGCATGTGTTTGGCTATTCGCAGGCAGACATGATCGTGCGTTACCAGCGCATGCGGGGCAAGAATGTGTTCTATCCGCTGGGCTGGGACGACAACGGGTTGCCCACGGAGCGTCGGGTGCAGAACTACTTCGGGGTTCGGTGTGACCCGTCTTTGCCATATCAGGAGAACTTCGCGCCACCGCGAGAAGGGGGTGACTCCTCGTCCGCGAAAGCCGCCAATCAGGTTCCGGTATCTCGGCGGAACTTCATCGAGCTCTGTGAACGACTGACCAAGGTCGACGAGGCCACGTTCGAGGACGTCTTCAGGACGCTGGGCTTGTCAGTGGACTGGAACCACAGTTACCAGACCATTGATTCTCGGTCCCGGGCAACGAGCCAGCACGCGTTCCTGGAGAACCTCAAGCGCGGCGAGGCGTACATCTCAGAAGCTCCGACCATGTGGGATGTTACCTACCGGACGGCGGTGGCGCAGGCGGAGCAGGAGGATCGCGACCGTGAGGGGGCCTACTATCGCCTCGGTTTCAGCAAACTCAATGAACCCGGTGAGCGGGTGTTCATCGAGACGACCCGCCCAGAGCTGCTGCCCGCGTGTGTCGCCCTTGTCGCGCATCCGGACGATGAGCGTTATCGCAGTTTGATCGGCTCAACGGTGGTTTCGCCACTGTTCAAGGTTGAAGTGCCCGTTCTTGCGCATCCGCTCGCGCAACCCGATAAGGGTGCCGGGCTAGCAATGATCTGCACCTTTGGTGATGCGAACGATGTTACGTGGTGGCGGGAGCTTCAACTTCCAACGCGCGGGGTCATCGGAAGAGAAGGACGCTTCCTGCCAGACGCACCCTGGATTGCATCGGACGAGGGTCAGAAGCGGTACGCGGAACTGGTCGGGCTTACGATCTTCAGTGCGCAGAAACGTATTGTTGAGATGGCTACCGAGTCAGGTGACCTCGTCGGGGAGCCGAAGCGGATCATGCACCCCGTCAAGTTCTATGAGAATGGCGACAAACCACTTGAGTACGTAACGAGTCGGCAGTGGTACATCACGAATGGCGGACGAGACGTCACCGAAGCCGGACTCCGGGATGCACTGATTGCCCGTGGCAAGGAAGTGTCCTGGCATCCCGCGTACATGGAGGCTCGCTACCGCAACTGGGTGGAGGGTCTCGCCGGCGACTGGCTGGTGTCTCGCCAACGCTACTACGGCGTCCCCATTCCAGTCTGGTATGCGGTCGACGACGACGGCCAGACTGACTACGACCGAGTATTGACCCCGGATCGTGACCAGCTGCCTGTTGATCCGACAACTGACGCTCCGGCGGGTTACACCGAGGCCATGCGCGACCGGCCAGGCGGATTTACGGCAGATGCCGACATCCTCGATACCTGGGCGACTAGCTCGCTCACGCCTTTCATCGCGGGGAACTGGATCACTGATCCTGAACTCTTCGCGAAGGTCTATCCGATGGACCTTCGACCCCAAGGGCACGACATCATTCGCACCTGGTTGTTCTCGACCATCGTGCGCTCTCATCTGCAGCAGAAGTCGTTGCCGTGGAAGAACACCTCGATTAATGGCTGGCTTCTTGGCCCAGATGGCAAGAAGATGAGCAAATCAAAGGGCAACGGAGTGACGCCACAGGGCCTGCTCGAGCAACACGGTGCCGATGGTGTCCGCTACTGGGCCGGGCGCGCCCGCCAAGGGGTCGACACCAAGCTCAACGAGGGCCAGATGAAGATCGGCCGGCGGTTGTCGATCAAGATCCTCAACGCGTCCAAGTTCGCTCTTGCGTTCGGCACCGCACCCGAGGACCCCGCGAAGCGACTCGCTGCAGATCCGGCCGTCGTCACCCAACCGGTAGATCGAGCGATGTTGGCCGCCCTGGCAGGCGTGGTACTCCAAGCGACTGATGCCTTCGATGACATGGACTATGCCCGAATGCTCGAAGTCGTTGAGCCGTTCTTCTGGACCTTCTGCGACGACTACATCGAACTCATCAAGGACCGTGCGCATGGTGCTTCGAGCAGCGGAGCTGAAGGTGCCGCCTCAGCGAGAGCTGCTCTCGCGATTGCGCTCGAGGTGCTCTTGCGACTATTCGCCCCTGTGCTGGTGTTCGCCACCGAGGAGGTCTGGTCATGGTGGCGAGACGGAAGCGTGCACCGTCAGCCATGGCCCGACTCCGCGCCATTGATCGAAGCTGCGCATGCGGAGAACGGCGCACTTCTCGAGAGTCTCGAGCAAGCCGCGACCGTGATTCGACGCATCAAGACCGACGCCAAGGTGTCCCAGAAGACTCCGATCCTCGACATGCAGCTGCACGTACCGCACAACATCGTCGACCACATCGAGGCGGCACGTGAGGAGCTCGTAGCGTTAGGACGCATCGGGACGTTCGCAGTCGTTCCCGTCGACGGGACCGACATCACGGCCGAGAACGTAGTGCTGGGCGAAGCTCCCGCGAAGCAACCGCGTACTTAAAGAGATTGCCTGGGTGCCACGCCCTCGGCAACACGGACGGAACGTGAGTACGAGCCCACTCGGTCCGATGGCCCACGTCGAACGCACTTGTTGAGGCATCACGAGGTGGCAAAGATCCAGCCAGTTCGGAACGCGAAGCGTCCTACTCGACTCAGAGCGCCGCCGAAATGGGGCCGGGATGATTCGGCGGTGCCATCGGATGGACGCGCCTTCGTATTCAGGTAGAAGAAGTTACCGAGAACGTGAGATGCATACTTTGAGAAGCACCGCCGCGCGCCTCATGTTGGACGCCCGCGCGCATTCTAACGACTGAACCAGGGAGGCTGAGAACTGGCGTTCCTGCGATGGTCCAGAGTTTCTCTCCTTCCAATTGCAAGATGAGGACGTCCATCGGATCCGTGTGAGCCACTGAGCCCGCTTGCTTCGGAGGCGTGATGTAGATGTTGCCAGTCAGTCGCTGAGCATGAAGAGGCCAGGCTTCTTCAAACAGGGCTGACACGCTCCCGCCCTGATGTTCTATACCGAGGATTCTCGCGGTTTTGCCGCCAGCGATGATCTGTTCCACGGCATCTTTCGCTGCGAACACCCCGAGCTCGTCGGTGGGACATGGGCTGCCTACGCCGCGCTCCAAGCTAATGAGGTCGCTGGCGAGCATGGTTCCGCCGCGTAGCGATAGCCATACTGCCTCGCGCAGACGATCCACCTCGTCTTGAGCGACCGCGCGGTCGCTCGCGCTCCAGCTTGCGGTGCTGCTGCTGCTGTCAATGAACCAGGCCGAGAGCTGCTCAGCAATATTCTTCACGCGCATCACATCCTTATCTAATTTCCTTCAAGAAGCCCATGCCAACTAATTGCCTGACGGTCTCGGCGTGAAGTTCCGGTGGGATAGCGCCTGGGAGCCGCAAGTTGTCGAGGGCCCGGCGACCTTGTTCCGATACCGGCACGAAAGGTGTTCCTGGGGGCCCGACCATGGCGAGACTGTGATCGCCTGGCGCGGATAGGTCGGGGCAGAGACGGACCGACTCCGGATATTTGCTCTGGAGTGCAGTAAGAAGGCTCGTGGAACAGTCGACGAACGATACTTCGTTGGAGAGAAGAACGCAGCTGGTAGTGGTGCGTAGGAAGTTCCGAGGATTGGCGACGTCGATGACCACGGGATCCCATCGCGCAGCGATCTCGCCGAGTAGCTTGACCTCCGGGTTGCTTTGGCTGACGCCGGAGGCCGCCTTACCCACGGTTCTCGGCGGTGCGGCCGGCTGTACCCCCCAATCCTCGAGCTGTCTGCGAAGCGCAGCCTGGGCGCTTGTCGTGAGCACATCCCAGAACCAGTACCGCTTCACCAGTTCTGAGTCGGAGGCTTGGCTCCAATATGACCCGAGGCGTGCTTCGGCCAAGGGTGCAGGTGAATGGGCAACCGCTGTCGCAGCGCAGTAGACGCCTGCCACCTCGTTGATGAACTCTTCCCATCTACGCTCATCGGCCCACCACACCCCCTCCTCCTTTGCAGGGTGCGCAAGCGCATCCGCGATGGCGCCGGCAACAGTGCCAGCTTCGAGCGGCTCGGGAATCTTGAACAGTCCGCTAGATCGCTCGTCGCGGTCAGCCAGTAGTACCCGGCTGACAAAATCGGCCGCCGATGGTGATGCCACGCAGGGAGTACCTGCGGCCAGTGCTTCTGCTGGTATGCCTGAGGTGTGGATCTCGATCGAAAATCTGGACGGCAGACAGAGCACAACCGCTGCCGCGCGGACTAGCGCCGGAATGTCCTCCGCCGGCGCAGCTGGCAGAATTGCCACTTGTCGTTCCACGCCTAAATCGCGCGCAAGGCTCGTGATCTGTTCGGACGTCATCTGCGCCCTCGGGCCCCCACCTACGACAATGAGGTTGATCACCTTGTCCGCGTTCTTCAGCTCAGCGATAGCGCGAACCGCAACATCCAGATTCTTGTTTGGGGAGACTGACCCATATGCCAGTAGCGCAGGCTGCATGTCGTCGAGAGCAGGCGGGACGACACCTACGCCCAACGCCCTAGCGCGGTCAATCACGCGGCTCAACTCAGCCCTGGGGCCTTCTCTGCCGTAGACGGGCGGAAACAGTGCATAGCGTGGTTGCCGAACGCATCGGTCTGGTCGAACCGAATACGTTTGTGTGAGGACATCGAAGCCTTGTCCCGCTGTAATGAAGGCCGGTGCGGCGGAAAGCAAAGCTCTGAAGGCCTCTTCTGTTCCATCGGCCAGCGCAAGCCTCCCGAGATCGCTTCCCGCGTTCCTCAAGGCAAAGGGAGTGCTGGTCAGCCGAGCAGCTTGTTCCGCTACAAACCCATACGGATCGAGGTACACGCCCACGATCAACGAGGGCTTGTACTGCCGAACTACTTCGATGCACCGACCTAGGAGGCGAGAGTGAGTGCGTTCGGTCTGTGGCGTGTGCGCAGCGGCGGGCCCAATTGAGGTTCGATGGATGTTGATTCGGGCTCGCGGCGCCCCGTGACCTTCGTATGGTCGCGGGGAGCAGCTCTGGAAGAGCTCGTCGTTTGACCTGTCGAAGTGTGCCGCATCCTCAGCGTTTGTAACGATGTGCACGTCGGTGCCGGCCAAGGTAAGGGCCTGTGCCTCGTGCCAAACGCGGTTAACCACTCCGCCGACGACGGGGTACCACTTGGTAACAAGACAGACCGAGTCAAGAATCATGTGAGACCTCGGACAGAAGCTGAAAGGCTAGAACCTCTGACGAAGATGAGGCCGGCGTGGCTTGCGGCGAGAGGAGCTCAAGAAGGTAGCTTCCTAGCGCTTCCTCTGTCAGCCCGGGGCGATCGGCTCTTGCGAAGGCAGATTGTGCGCGCAGCCCGATGGCGTGAACGGAAGACCGGTGGTCTGCGCACCATTCGATGGTCTCCACCAGCTGCTCGTAACGGCGCATATCAACGATAACGCTGTTGAGTTTGTCGACCGCGGCCTCGCGCAGCGGCCAAGCACGCTGAACTGCAGTCGTGGACGCCACAAGGCACGCGCCCGCCGCGACTATCTCGGCTGGGACGCTCGATACGTGCCCCGCGTTGTGTGCGGCATCCTCGAGCGTCACACCGCAGTCATGAACGGACAGCAACTCGGCCACCTCACCCATGCCCACAAAGTCGCGGTGATAGATCGAAGCGCCCTTTTCGGTGGCGAGCTCGACCTCGCGGTTGACGACGTCGGAAACACCCTTCGGGCCGCGCCCGACAAGTGTCAGATGCACCTCGCGGCCATGCGCGCTCGCGTCACCAACCCCGCGTATCAGCTCAACGATCCTCTTCGCTGGCGCGAGCTTTCCGTAATGCAGCAATTTCAGGGGGCCAACTTCGTCAAATGGACCGCGAGTAGGGAACCGGTAGTCCAGCCTCTGGAGAGGAGCAAGTTGCTCGGGGATTGCGCCGAGCTGCAGAAACACCTTGGCACCAGCAAGGGTGCAAATCACTCGTCGGGAAGCTTCAACGACACGCCGATAGATCTGACCAAGCTGGGGGTCGCCGGCTAGATCGAAAAGATCGCTGCCCGCGTGCGAAATGTAGAGGGGAGTCCCCGTCTCGCGCGAGAGCAAGAGCCCCGCTACACCATACGGCTCAAGTGGGAATGCAACAATCGCGTCGAAATGCCTACGTTCGACCAGCCGGTAGGCCACGCCAAGAATCAGTGAAACCCAGGGTGTCCCATCCGGAACCGTGTAACGGCGATCAGTTGCCGTCGCGTAGTGCACCGTCAGACTGTCGTCTTCAGAGATCCTCCCAGCAGGGGTGCACGCTTGCCACGGCTCGTAGTCTCCAGGATTCGCTGTCACCACATCGACCTGTGCCCCTGCATGCGCTAGCGCTCGGGCCCACTCCAAGCCGTGGCGGCTCGTGCCTCCCATGATCGGCGGGTGCTTGCAGAGCATTAGAACCCTCAAAGCGCTCATAACTTAAGAGCTTTGCAAGTAACCCCCAGAAGCCACGACTCGCCTGACAGGGCGATCGAAGCAACCAACGATTCATCGTGATTCTTGCAGACGACAATGTCGCCGAGGGACTCGCTGGCAGGGAAGTGGATCAGAACGAGCACCTCATCGACCGCGAGTGACTCAATGGCGCTTGCGAGGTCAGCCCCTTCCACAACGCCAGCGCCCGCAGGAAGTAGGAAAAGGCTGCAGACCTCTGTGGCAAACTCCTGAACGTCGCGCCGCGTGACGATGGACTCAGCGAGCTGACTCGCCCCGATACCCGACTGCTCAAAGAGTGAGCTGCCGTCACTGATCGAGACGGACTCGTGGTACCGAGCGTGTCCCACCCCCTGCCAACTCTCGCTTTGCGCAGGCCGGTCCACGAGGTATGGCCATACTGTCGGGTCCAGATCACCGAACTCATGCAGGAGTCGCCGACGCGAACGATAGTAGGCGCTGTGGTCGCCTTCATCGCCTGGCATGGTCGGGATATGGTGAATGTACTGCGCGAAGTTCTGGTTGCAATAGTCGGTGTAGACCTGCGTGAAAAGGATGAACGCGTGCCACGCCTCATCCGCGCTTGGCGAAGGGGCAATTGGGCCGAAAAGTGACTCTGGGCTGCGACGGTCAACGAGGCTGAGCCAACGAAGCATCTCGTCGAACCACAGCTCGGCCTGCGCGAGTGGCACATCATTCTCTTTCGACACACGTTCTACTATCGCTGAGGCAAACGGTTGTGGAACCGGCGCAGGGGCCGCGCCACGAGGTATCTCAACTGGCTTCTCGCTTGTCGTCATTAGGCGCTCCTTCTCCCCACATGCTGTCTGCGAACCGCGCGGCAGGCATCGGCCGACTCGTCGCTCCTGAGATACCAACGAGGGCCGACAGGGCCGTGAGACCCACGCTTACATCCAATCTCGCGACTGTCAATGGAGAGCTTCATTTTTCGTGTATTCGCTTCCCCCGAGACGCGGAAGATCGGCTTAGTAGAGCCCGCTCTCAGGCTGCTTTCAGCTTGTTCTCGGAATGCACGGTCTGTGTCGGGATAACCCTGACTAGCGCGCTAGAGACGGCCGCAGGCCACCGCGTATCCGCATGTGAAAACGCCTGTGGGTACCTCAGATGGGCCTGTAGATCAATCAAGAACTCCGTGTTAGAGTCGCGTCTGAAGCGACCTCGGTCGGGTGCGTTTTCCTGGTCAGTCGCTGTTTCCATTCCCGCGGGTTGCGGGGAAGGCCATCGAAGGAAGAGGATAAACATGTCGGTTCACGCATTTGTTGACGCGCTCACGGAGGACCTTGCGGTCGATCAGAACGCGCTTTCTGCCACTGAACGGGAGCTGCTTGCGGCCGTCGGACAGGAGGATAGCCGCGACCCGCGGTTCAATTTTGCCCAATCGGCGAGCATGAAGGCCGTAGGGTATGTCCGCGACAACCTTACGGACCTCGCGGAACCTCGCCGAGAGAAGTTCGTGAAGTACGTATCGGACAACTTCGCAAGCAGCTATCGCGGTGCCGCAGTTCAGTCAGGTTGTATGGTGCCCTGCCGCTTGAGCTAAGAGCTCGTATGGTCCACATCTGATGCCATCTGAGTGGGGGGCGCGGCGATGAATAGTTCTGTGTGCATTGTGGGAGTTGGCATGCGCCCGGCGGCGCATATGACTCCGGATGTCTCGGAGGCGATCAGGACCAGCGACGAGGTCTACTACCTCTTAGCCGATCCTCTAGCTGAACTGGATTTGCTCGCCCTCCGCCCAGATGCTGCAAATCTGTATGAGGAATACAGTTCCAAAGCCAACCGTAGAGAGTCGTACGCGGATGTTGCGGACCGAGTGATATCCCGAGCTATCGCCGGCGCCTCGGTTTGCTTCGTCACGTACGGGGATCCCAGTTTTGGCACCATCTCCACCAGCATGATTCGGAATAGCTGTCTTGATATGGAGATTCCGATCCGTGTGCTTCCGGGCGTCTCCTCGGTTGCATGTCTTACGGCCGACCTTGGTATTGACTTCTTGGTTTCAGGCGTAACGGGCAGTGACTGCAACCGCCTCTTACGCCTGCCATCCAGCGCCCTGAGTACAGTTGTGGGTGACGTGCTGGTGCTGTGGCAGCCTGCTTCGGTGTCTTCGTACGAGCTCAGTCCTAGTGTCAGCGCCTCGGACCAGCGGGAACTCGGTAGGCGGATCGCGCTTCTGATGGGAGACGAAGCGAGCCTCTTCCGCTATCGAGCGGGAGCAGCCATCGAGGGCTTCGTGCTCGAACACTTCGACGTTTCTGACATAGCCGGCTTCGATTTCGCACTGGATGACACGATTGTTGTAGTCAAAGATACCGCTCTTCGCCACCTCCCTGTGCTGCATCGAGCAGCAATGCGTGGTGGTCGCGGATGAGCGACGCCTATATGACGGGGACCGCTCACGTTGGCTCCGGGTTTTTCTCCTCGCGGGGTCTGGAGCCGCTGCGGACTGAAGAGCTGCGTCGCGCAATTGCCGCTCTGGAGACTGAACTCAATCGGATTGCTGAAAGCGATGACGAACCGGTCTCGATATCGAGCCTCGTGATCGATGCTCATCGTGCGTTCGTGAATGAGTACTCTGATGTGGCATATCGGTTGAGGGTGGAGACGCCACTCGCTGAGCTCTACGTCGCTGATCCATGGATCGGTGCGCCGATATATCTAGGTGACAACGGGGGTCGCTTCGTCGCCTCGCTGAACGCCAATGGGGCGATGCGCGAGGCCCCCTGCGTAGACGCCAATCCGGGCTACACGGAAGCGCTCTCAAGGCGCGGCTACTCAACACGGTCAGAGAGATCTGTACGAGGTCTGCGCGTGCTGCGTCCCGGCGAGGCGCTCATGCTGCTCCGACCGACCGACGGTGGCTGGCTAACCTGCGTGCCGGTGGACTTGCCGTGGGCGGCCGCGCTACAGGTGCCCTTGATCAACACTCCGGCGGACCTCGCGCGTGAACTCGCGCTGAGAGCCACGGGCGGAGTCTTCGACCGTTCACGGCATTCGATCCTCGTGGGTGGGATGGACTCACTGATGTTGCTCGATTCTATGGAGCAGTCGTCTGCCGTCCGGTCTCAGTACCAAGAGGGTCAGGCGGTTCACTTCACGGGGATAGCCAATAGCGAGGAGAGCGAGGCTTTCCGAACTCACGCTCGTGCACCTGAGGGCTGGCTCATCGCCGAACACGCGTTGCCTTCCCTGGTGTGCGATGCAACATTCGAAGAGTTGGCCGACTGCTACAAAGATGCCTCAGGCCTTGAGATTGGGGTTGCCTTTGCGAGTGCCTCTACTCAATTCGGCGGCGGCGTGGCGAGTGTAGGTACTGGTGCAGATGCGTTGCTCACAAACTTGCCTGACGTAGCGGCCAAAGATGAGTATTCGGGTGATGCGTCCGAACCCAGCGGCTTCTACGCGGACTACGTCGACGCCAGCTTTGATCTGGATATTCTTCCGTTGTGGATCGCTGCTGAGATTGCGCAGGTGGCCATCCGTTTTCCTTATTATGGATTGTTCCCGGCGTCGCTCGTATCGACCGACTCAGAGCGCCCCGTAGGCACCGACAAGGAGTCTGTGCGTAGGGCCTTGGGATACCCTAAGGTCCCCCCGACTGGTCTACCTCACGCCATGCGAGGAATCATTATCTCGAAAAAAACTTGGGAACTGGCGCGCTCCGCCTAGGACTGGGCGGAGCTGACGGAAGGAAGAACAAGATGGTTCGCGTTGGCTCAGACGAGTTTGTCGATCCCGTGTTGCTTCAGGAGTTCGAAATCGTGCAAAAGCGCGAGCGGTTGCTTCCTGTATTAGTCCCGAACTCGATGAAGGGGCTGCTTGCCGAAGAGGCTTCCGTACTTGGTCGTGGCGTGGGGCCATTAGCTCGCTCAGTTCTGCCCACCCGCGAGCGCCTAGAGGTTCGCGCCCCAGGTGAAGTGTCCGACTTCGTCGAGGATCGGTCCAACTTCGTGGGCACCACCGATCGCATAATCAGGAAGTACGAAGATCGCGTGCTCGTCATCGCGACCGAGCGTTGCGCCGGACACTGCATGTACTGCTTTCGGCAGGATCTACTCTTTGACAGCGATCCGGATAAGGTCATCCCCGACGTCGCCCGGGACCTCAATGACCTGCTGACTGCTGATCCGCGCGTTCGGGAGGTGATTTTCTCAGGTGGAGATCCAATGACGCTCTCGGTCTCGCGTTTGCAGATTTTGCTCGATGCGGTCGCTGCTGCGGAACGGTCGATCGATGTGCGGGTACACACCAAGAACTTTGTATTCGCGCCGCAGACAGTCTCGGTTGAGAAGCTCACTGCTCTGAACGCGGTGAACGCACGCTTGGTTCTTCACGTAACTCATCCCTATGAGATCACGCCTGATTTTGAACAGGCCGTGGAACGTGCACGGGCACTCGGTCTTCGGCTCTACGCACAATTCCCGTTACTGCGAGGAGTTAACGACCATGTCGACGTTCTCCGTGCTCTGCTCGAGCGCCTCGACAACTTGGGCGTGCGGCCGCTAACAATATTTATTGCGGATCCAATTAGCTATTCTGCCGCATTCAGGATCCCATTGCGGCGCGTGCGCGAGATTGCATCGGAGCTGCATCAGTCATCGCCCGCGTGGGTAAACAGCGTCCGTTTTGTACTTGACACTCCGGAAGGCAAGATTCGTCTTGCGGATATTCCCGATGTAGGACCAGAGAGCGAGACGGTAGAAGTGGAGCGGAACGGACGGGCCTTTACATATACCGATTTCCCCGATTCTCTGGACATAGAGGGCGTTCGCGACGTGCTTTTGTGGCGAGAAATTCGTCCGTAACACTTGAGTCACAACGGCGTGCCGAGAGAGGTATCCGGACCTAGCGGTTAGTGAGAACTGAAACTCGCTACCGCGGCATGTTCCGCGCGAGCAATCGGCTGGAGTGGCACTGCCTAGAGCGCATCCGGAGGACACGTAACACTTGCGACTGGGCTGACAACTGTCAGCACGCACCTGACGACGCAAGAAGCGAACGGTCCTGGGACAGAGCTGTCGCTGGTGAACGGAGACGATGCACCCCCCTCCTCATCCCCGGCAGCTTTCTTTGTGGCGACTTTCGCCCTGACCTCGTTAGGAAGTCTCCAGTCACTCTGCCGGAGGTGTGCGACCGCTTCGCGGTGGAGCCCCAACCGGATGATGCAGACATCGGTACGGCCCCGAGCGCCACTTCCGCGTAGTCGAGTCGGTCCGGCTCGACCGAGATCCATGTCGGCGTTGTCGCATCCCAAACCGCGGGTGCGATGTCCCGGCTCTGAGGCGCTCACGTCATTTCTGAGCGAGAGGCGCCTTATCAACCGCGCGCACGCCTCTCGGCAGGACTCACCGCGAAGGAGACCAACATGTGCGCGAGACCATTTGAGGCTATTGTTGACATCATTCTGAGCGTCAGTTCCCCCGCCTGGTCTCTCTGCGCAAGTTATCGCAGCCGGAGCCCTGATGATGCTCATACGACAAAGGAGAACAAGCCCCCATGGCGCAGAAGATTGTTACCACTCTGGTCGATGACCTCGATGGCTCCGAGCTGAAGCAGGGTGAGGGTAAGACGATTACCTTCGGCCTGAAAGGCTCGACCTACGAGATCGATCTGTCCGAGAAGAACGAGAAGGCGCTGCGCGCCGCGCTTGAGCCCTACATCAAGGCCGCTCGTAGCTCGTCGAAGTCGAAGGCGGCCAGT
Organism: Plantibacter sp. CFBP 8798; assembly: GCF_014841195.1. NCBI lineage: Bacteria > Bacillati > Actinomycetota > Actinomycetes > Micrococcales > Microbacteriaceae > Plantibacter > Plantibacter sp. CFBP 8798. The sequence continues at coordinate 1,143,626 of NZ_JACYTS010000002.1, read as the reverse complement.
TCGGCCGGTTCGACTCGCAGCAACAAGGAAGAGCTCTCGGCTGCCCGCAGCTGGCTCCGTGCCAACGGCCACGACATCTCTGACCGCGGACGAATCCCGGGGGCACTTCTCGAAAAGTTCCGCGCCGCCGCGAAGTAGGCCATTCGCTGGCTTGTCGTCCAAGTAGTAACTCGCTGGATGGACGGCTGACTACTGGCGGCTATTGAAGAGGCCCCCACCATTCGGTGGGGGCCTTTGCGCGTCTAAAAAGAGCGCACTCTCGCTGCGCGGATCTCGCCCCAAGCCCACATGAGGTCCAAGCTCTTTCGGTACGCCTCATCCCAGGTTCTCGCGCTGCCGTCGACGGTGATCCACTCGCCCGGTAGAAGAGCGAGTTGTATCTCGACGTCGAACGTCGACCACTCAAACAGAAGGTCGCGGAATCCCTCCGGTACATCGGTCGATTCGCCTCGGACGTTCTCCGGGCCGATCAGGACCGCGTCACCGGCCACTGAGTCGCCATCATGGATGCGGTTGTGCATCCTCATGATGAGCGTGGCTCGTTCGTTGTCGGGCAGATGGCGGATCTTGCCCTCCTCGTTCACAAACAGCGAGGCGGTGGGCTCCGCCAATGCGATGTACTCGACGTAGCCACCGACGGCGGCCTGGTAGTCGGGGAGGGTCTCGAAGGTGCGAATGGTGAGGTCGAGGTTGTCATCTGCGGGTATGACGATGCCGATGGCCATGGGAGTCACTTCCTTTGATCGTGGGGTGTACCCACAGCCGGTCGGCTGCAGGATGAAGCCCGCGATCAGGGAATGGGTTGTTTCGCTAGATGCCCGACTGCGCCACTCGAGCCCGGGTGGGTGAGCGGCGCAGTGGGCATCCAGTTGGTTGGCGACCTAGGCCACGGTCGGCTTCGCCGTCCGTGCGCTAGCGGTCGACGCGGCGCCCGAAGGTCGCTTCTCTTTGACCGCCCCATCTGGGGCGTCGAAGATCGCCGCAATCGCGTTCCTCTGCGTCGTCGCAGCGCGCTCAATCTCAGCGCGCGCGTACTCCGCTCGTTGCTGGATCGCCGGATCCGACTTGCTGCGCTCGATCCAAGCCTCGATCGCCAACCGAATCTCTTCTGTCGCTGACCGGTCGTTGAGCTGCGCCAGGATGTCGAGCTGCGCTCGAATGTCCTCGCTGAGCCGGACTGGCAGCGGCTTCATCTGCGCGGTGCGCGCAATGCTCTGTTGCGTGTGATCACTCATTGCGATCGTCCTTCCTTGACGGATGCGGCCGGCGAATCCGGTGTGGATTCCCCTATCAAGCCGCTGGCCGGCAAGGAGGATGGTTCTGCGGTACCTCTTGATTGAACCTCGATTCGATCAGGTCGTCAACCGTCTGATCGCTTACTCGCTTTTCGCGGTGGGGGAGACCACCTGGACGACGCATGCGCCCTCCTCGACGATCCTGGCTCGCTTCAGTTCGACCGTCGCGAGAACGATTGTGGCCCGACGCCCTCGGAGCATGGGTCTCGAGGGTCGAGGGATGCGGGGTGGATCGGGACGAAACGCGCTGTGCGCTCGGAGACATCTAGCGCCCGTTCGTCAGCGAACTGGACGCGGGTAGTTGACACGTCTCACTCTCCATAGGCCACGGAGCGATACCTGCTGAGAAACCTACCTGGCGGCAACCAACGCAGCGGGCTACAGTCTTCTGAGGACCGAAATCAGTGGGCAATGGCAGCTACACTCCCGCGCGATGCGGCACTAGGGCGAGAAACGGTGAACGCATGACGAATGCAGGCCCCGCGACGACGGTGCCGCGCTGGCAGCTGGTTGCCGATCGCCTCGAACGAGAGGTAGCTGGCCCTACTGCTGAACAGCTTGACATCGCAGATCGCCTCGGCATTTACCTCCCGGAACTCTTGCCCGTTCCCGTCGCTGCAGTCTTGATCCGTAAGTCTCTCGAAGCCGAGCTGAGACTCATGTTCCGGGTTGCCCGGGAGATTCCACGGGTGCTGGGCGACATCGAAGACGAGCTTGGAGTTGCGCGCACAGAACGGCTCCACACTGGCACCCGCGAGGAGCTGAGCGCCTGGTTCGAGTCTCGATACATCCTCAAGACGGTGCGTGGTCTGCGGGCGCTACGACCACAGGTCGGCGATGTAGTTGTCAGTGGTGGTTGGAAGGCAGGGGAGCGGCGGGTCATTTCCACCATCCACGACAGCGGCCGAGTCTTTATGAAGCTGAGGCCACCTCGAAGTGCGTGGCCCAATAATCTCGAGGTGATCGAGCGCGTCGGGTCGCCCGGATACGCCGCTGCATTCAGGAGTGCGGGTGAGTCACTGCTTGACTCAACAGTCTCGTTTTCGACAAACCTGGACAACTTCCTGCCTCTCGCCAGATTCGAACTGGAGAATCACGTACCCGAACCCGAGGCGATCAGGGCTCTCGAGGAATTGCTGGAGTCAGGGGAACAGCGCGAGGAGCCTCTGCAACAGGTGCTGACTCAGCACCCCGAACTGCTCGCGTCAACCGTAGTCGGAGGCTGGAAAACGTTCGTCATTCCCAAGCCGCGACTCGGCTCCGAATACGTACCTGATTTCCTTGTGCTCGGCATCAATAGTGTGGGACCCCAATGGGTCACGATTGAAATTGAGGGTGCGCGCCACAAGATACTCACTAAGCAGGGGAGGCTTGCGCAGCAGACGCGGCATGCGTTAGACCAGGTCGAGGATTGGCGCGAGTGGCTAGCTCGCAATGTGAGCTACGCGCAGATGGAGAGGGGGTTTCACGGACTAACCTCGCGCGCCCCAGGCCTTGTGATTATCGGTCGCGACGACCCCGTAGCCGAACGCCAAGCCTCACGGGCGCGGTCTGAAGAGTCGGCGAGAATCGCTGTGCACTCTTGGGACTGGCTGCTTCGTGGCGCGCGAAACCTGACTGGAAACACGCTCTACAAGACTAGGTTTGCGGCTGATAATCTGAATGAGCAGGTAGGGCGGCAGGTTGTTTCGCTTCCTGCGTCATCAGCATCGACCTTTGACGAGATCCTCGATGATCTTGATCAAGAAGAATTCAACCGCATGCCCTGGTGAAGGCGCATAACGTAACGGCCAGTCCGGCTGGGCCGGTTCTGGGCGTTTTCACTCTCGTGTCTATGGTAGCCAGGGGTATTGATATAAGCGAAATTCGGCGCATCCGAGAATGACTCGATCGGGCCGCCCTGGGAATGCAGACACGCGTAGGGTGGACTCCTTCCCGAAATCTTATGCCGATGCGACGAGCGATCATCCTACATAGCGTCGGAGGACGTCAGCTAGCGACTGCCACCAACGGCCGGAAGCTTCGGAGGAACAGCGAGTTAGGCGTGTCGCGCAAAGAGAGTCGGCCGTCGGGACAGGGCGCTATTCCTACGGCGTCAGATGGTCGCGCGAACATTGTCCTCCACGCTCATCACGGGGCGAGATGAAGGGTCCCAGATGCCTGAAGAGCAAGGGCGGCCATCGCGGTTGTCTGGGCGATAGTCCACATGATGACTTGGCCTGATCCGTATACCCAGTAGCTGGGCGGGGCGGATACTTCGTTGAGCATGACGAGGAATGGTAGACCCGTGTCAGCTACAGCCGAGCTAGTTTCACTCTTCTGCCTCCATGCTGCCAGCGTGACGTCGGCCGCTCGACGATGCGCCTGGAGCACGATCCTTCGCAGATAGACCTGTGGCACCACAAAGACAACCAAGCCGATTGCGAGCACTAAAGACGTGAATCCAATGGAACCGGCGTCGGCTCGGCCCGCAAAAAGTGCAACGAAGAGAAGGGCACCGAGTGACCAGTCGCGAGCAATTGCGGCGTGAAAGTCGGCAATAGGTCTTAGTTTTGCTCTAATTGCCTCGGGCAGCGGCGGAACCGGAAAATCGACTAACCGACGTAGTGCTCGCATCTCACTCAGGACGAGCCACAAAGCCAGCCCGAGCGCAGTCGAGATGCCAAGGGCGAACACTACAACAAGCAAGAAGCCGCTCCACCTGGACTCAGGTAGGTACAGATTGAGGGAGAACCACATTGGCCGCAGGGACGTGAGTTCGAAGATGCCGAGTTGGAGGGGGAAATTGAAGAAAGCAACATACGCCGCGCAACACAGGGCAAAGAACAAGAGTAGAGAGGCGAGAGCGTGATACCGCTTACGCGAAGCAACGTCAAAATAGTACTGTATTACAGGTCGGATCGCATTGCTCGGCGAAGTAAAAATCAGAATTACATCAGCGTAGAGGCGGTCAATCGCGCGGGCACGTGCCGATATGGAGCCAAAAACCCAGCCGATCCCTAGCGCTCCAAGAATAAAGGCGGGAGATTGCAGGTAGCTCTCAGTGACGTCGCTGACTAACGCGATGATCGAGCCGACTAGGTAGATGATTGCCGCCAGTATGACGCTAGTGGCAAATCGGTTGATGCGAGAGAAGATCTCGGGTCCTTCGGACCACAGCTTGTGACGAAGCGTAGGCATAGATGGGGACACGGCTCACCGGCCTTTTCAAATTAGTTGCGACGGAGGGTTATCATGTCGTAAGTATGCAGACCTGCTCGTACACTTTCAGCCATCAGGTATCCCGCGATTACGTTCTCGAGGAGGCGGAGGCGGAGGATCTTTCCGGCAATGAATGCGATGTTCGAATGGGACATGAAGCGTTCAGCAAGGTGTTCGAATCGTTCGAGGTTTGGTAGTACCTCGTTTGACAGCGGGGTGACGTGGACAACCTCGAATCCCGCGCCTTGGGCCGCATTAATCCAATCGCTCTGAGTTGCTGTCGCGGATACGGCCATGGACCGTTCGGTCAGTTTAAGCGCATCCATTAACTCAGCATCGCCCAGCGGAATGGCGTCCGTGCGCCACGCATCGACCACTACAAATGGAGCACCAGGCGCGAGCACCTTGTGCACGCTCGCGAGCGCCACTGCGTGATTCTGAGCATGGCAGAAGCTTTCTATGGAAAAAGCAGCGCCAACCGACTGAGGTCGGAAGTCGAGCGATTGGAAGTCTCCTACGCTTACCGAGGCATTGTGTGTTGCTTTCAGTCGCTTTCGGGCGCTTCGTTCGTGGCCCGGCGACAGGTCGATGCCGTGAAAGTCAGTCGAAGGAGCGAGGTCTGATATGACCTCGAGGTTGTAGCCTCGCCCGAACCCCAGTTCCAATACCAGAGGCAGCTTTAGGGTGTCCTGTATCGCGTCCCAGACCAGGCGGGGAGCTCGCTTGTACCCCTGAGGGTCGAATTGCCCATTCTCAGATAGAGCCATATGAATCGAGCCCTGTTGTGAGTGAAATAGTGCATAACCTAGAGAACTTTTTCTGTAGTATTTCACTATATCCGCAGCCGAGGAGGGTCTCGTCATGATCCGGGAAAGGTCGAAATACTTGCTAAGTCTCTTGACTCTCGATGCGAGAGTCTGGGGGCCGGGCGTATTGTTTGACATATGAGACTCAATATACAGAGAATTGATCCGCTGTCAATAGCCGAGTGGAACTTTGCGATGTGCCAGGTCGTATCGAGCGCTGTCTTTCGAGGGTCGACGGGCCTGCGCCGCGTTCCGCGAGTCTATGGGTGGCCAGAACCTACGCGAGTGACCAATCGAACGGCATCTCTCCTCGACTGACCAGGTAGTGGTTGGCATCGTAGAACGGCCGGCTCTTCTCGAAAAGCGGGAACTGACGCGCGACCCTGTTACGTGGAGTCGGGTGTCCTGTCGGTTTAACTGCTTCTGGATCGGTTACCCAACGGCGTAACTCAAATGCCCTGCTCCCAAGAAGTATGACCGGCACGGGCCGGTCGAGCTGGCTAATCGCTCGTAGGGACGCGCCTAGCATCGGGCCCCACAGCGCGCACCTTGTGGCGAGACTTGCGGGGCTGAGCGTGAGTGCTGTGTTGAGCAAGAGAGCGCCGCGGCTCGCCCACTTCGTCAGGTCGCCGTGGTTGGGCGCGACGAACGATGGGTCCGAGGCGAGGTTCGTGTATATCGCGTCGAGAGCGTTCGTGACCGGTCCGCGAGAGCCTGTGGAGAAGGCGAGTCCGGTGGCGTTCCGGGAGTTCGGGTACGGGTCTTGTCCCACGATCACCACGCGCACATTGCTCAGCGGAGTTGAATTATAGGCTGCAAAGACGTCGCCTTCGGCTGGAGAGGTCATTCCTCGGACTGCGTAGGCATGAGCAACGAGATCGCTAATCGTCGCAGCGGTAATGCTATGGGAGGTCAGCGCGTCTACCCACTCGTGCGAGAGGAGTGGTTGTTTCATATGTGTTCCTTCGAAAGCTGCTTCGTGCTGTCGGGATCCGGTATGGCCACGACCACGATCTGAGGCTACAGGGCGGCCGACTTAGATGCCGTAGATGTGGATAGCCCTACTCCAGAGGCGCACGTCGCAGGACCTCGAGAGCGTTGGCGAGTGTGGAGTTATCCACGTCGCGTATTAACGCCACGATAGCGGCGATCGCCTGGGCCCGGCTGTCTGAAATTTGATCTGAGTGAAACTGGCCCGCCTCAGCTTTCGAAAGGGCGTGTCGTGTGCGCTGGCGGCTAGGGCGGCGAGCTTCGCGGATTCTGCTCGCGAAATCGACGGTCATTGGTTCGTCTGACAGGGGCGGAAAGAAGATGAGGTCTGGCTTGTTCCCGTCGTGCTGCAACTTGCCGAGTTCGCCGTTGATCCCATAGACGCTCATGAACAAGTTCATTTGCCCCATGGCGGGCGTCCGGCGCCCGAGTTCGATGAGTCTCAGGTACTCCGCTGACATCTGTAGCTGGCCGGCTGCCTCGCTTCGAGAGAGCCCGACCAGTTCGCGGAACTCGCAGAGCATCCGTCCAAAGCTGCGGTTGTCGACCTCATGGTTCGGGCCGATGACCATGTCGACGTAGACAGGCACCCGGGTAGCGGGGTGATCATCGGGTATTCCTTCGCTGGCGTTCACTCGTTCAGGATACCAACAACTACCTAAAGTTGCGCTTGGGCTGGAGCGATCCGGGTGCTAGGCTCCAACTAACACCAACTATTCGAAAGCGAGCGCGTGAACGAGACAGGGTTAGATCAGTCACAAGAGCTGCTTCGTGCTGTTCTGGGTGTGGTGGCCGTTACGCCAGATGACACGACCGTTGCTCGCGTTGCGAAGGGCGCCTTTTGCGTATCATCGGTGATCGCGGTGGCCTCCCTTGCGGCGGTGATCCTAGCTCGCCCAGAGCCCCGGCTTCGGCCGAGTAGGATGGCTTAAGGCCCAGTGAGGGGCACGTAGGTCAGGTCTGAAGGACTCAGAATCAGCCTCTCCCTGGCATTGGACTCGGCGCGCGTCCTGCGCCGGACCAGCAAATGAGAATGCGCAGTTTGCTCTTCGCATCAATCATCTTGAGGATTTAGGACACACAAACGGATGCAGCACCTCGCGAAAATCATCCCGCTCCCTCCGAGCCGGTCGTCAGTGGAGGGTGGTCATCTAAAGCAGACGCCGGCCAATCGTGCGCTCAATCCAACCGCTACCCCTCAGGCATATTTCACTGAGGGCGACCTGCCGCAGCAGGCTTATTACGCCGATGAGCGCTCCTTAATCCTTTTGGGTGACGTTCGAACCGAGCTGCAGCGCCTCATCGATTCGGGCATCCAGGTCGATTCTATCGTCACGTCGCCGCCATATTACGGCCAGCGAGACTACGGCGAGACTGGCCAGATGGGTCTTGAGGAACATCCTCGTCAGTTTATCGATGGTTTGTTGGATGTATTTGGTCTCTGTCGTCAGCTCCTCAAGGAGACTGGGTCACTTTGGGTAAACATAGGCGATACATACTGGAGCGGTAAGGGGGCCCATAAGAGCGGCGAAGTCAAGCAAGGAGCGAGGCGATTCGGCCTGAGACCCCAGGATCGCCCGGGTGACGGACTGTGGGCCAGGCCGAAACAGCTCCTTCTCATTCCGCATCGACTAGCTATCGGCCTGCAGGACGACGGTTGGTTAGTTCGCAACGACAACGTCTGGGTCAAGCCGAATCCAATACCTGACCAGGTGCGGGACCGGTCGTCAATGTCTCACGAGTATGTCTTCCATTTGACCAAGAACCGCTGGTACTACTACGATCGACACCCTGTGGGGCGCCAGATGCCTTCGGGGAGCGTTCTGCCACCGCTCGACACCTGGATTACGAAGCCCGCGCGTGGCCGCTCGTTCCACAAGGCGGCCTTCTCCGAGGATCTCGTTCGAACGCCTATTCTGGCCACAACGCCCCCCGGTGGTGTCGTGTTGGACCCCTTCAATGGGACAGGAACGACGATGGCGTTCGCACGGAGGCACGGTTTCCGTTCCATCGGGATCGACATCAGCGAAGAGTATTGTGCCATCGCGGCAGATAGGCTGAGGTCTCTTAAGGAGCACGACGACGAGGAGGCCTAGTGCCGCTATTTCTGCCCGCCAACGTCATCGAGCGTGCCGTCACTCGGCTACGAAACTCCCGGGCGCAGCCGAAGTTGCTCGACTACCTCATCTTCAGGCGAGCACTCGTCAACGCGGGTGGTCCGACGAGCCAGGTCGTCACGGGTATGGCGTCCCAGCCTTTCCAGCAGGCCATTCGCGAGTGGGCACGTATTCGCTCCGACTCGGAGCCTGCGCCTCACTTTTTCAATCCGTTCGGATCGGCCAGTTCCACGGACAATGGTTTCCGTTCAGACAAGTATCCGTCTAACGGGCCCTCGGACACCGCTTCAGGATGGGCGACGTCGCTGGCGTCGCCCCCGTTCGTCTCAGTACCCGGAAGTTCGCCTCGGACGTTTAGATTTGTCGAGATCTCGGGGAGCGACCTGGAGCGAGCGTTTCTGCGGTCGGAAAGCACGGACAACGACCGGAACAGGAAGCCGCGTCTCGCGGACACTGCCGTCTGGTGGCTGCGCGAGCGTGATTTGACGTCTGTTGGGCTGACTGAGGACGCGGAGCTGTCAGACCTCATTGCTAGTCTTCTATCCGAGGTCGGCTTGTCGGATATTGAAGCATCAGCCCTGTTCGACCCGTCACTGCTGTAAACGCGAACGGATCGGAGCTGCAGGATGACTCTCTCACTTGCGTCAGAAGTAGCCAACGTGGCTGATTATTTGCCCGCGTCGCCCGCGGCAGCCTCCCCGGCCGGTCCTCCGGCTGCTGCCGTTGCACCGGTTGCAGCTGAAGTGGCGGGCGACGACACTCGGTCCGTTCTGGAGTATGTTGAGCGTCGTGGATTCCACTTCGCGCCTTGGCAGGTGGCGTCCTACATCACAGCGATTCGCACGAAGCCGTTCGTCATATTGGCAGGGGTTTCGGGCACAGGCAAGAGTGCCCTCCCTCGACTCGTCGCAGAGGCCACCGGCGCAATCGCCACGACGGTTCCTGTGCGCCCCGATTGGAACGACAGCAGCGAGTTGTTGGGCTATAAGTCGCTGACTGGCGATTTTGAGCCCGGACACCTGCTGAGATTTGCGCGCGAGGCGAAAGCAAATCCGGATATGCAGTATTTTTTTCTTCTCGATGAGATGAATATTGCGCGACCGGAGTACTACTTTGCAGAGGTTCTATCAAGGATCGAGGAAACAGGCGTGTTGCTTGATCCTGCAGGAGCGACTCCTCTGAAACCGGAGGCTGGTGCGGAGTGGGGTTCGATTGCTATGCCTGCTAACCTCGCCGTCGTCGGTTCCGTAAATATGGACGAGACAACGTTCGGATTCTCTCGTAAAGTGCTCGATCGCGCCTTTGTCATAGAATTCTCGGAAGTTGACCTGAGCCTTATCGGTCAGGGCGAGCTCGCGGCACGACCCCGGGCCTGGCACTCGGATGCATGGCGACGTGAAAGCGCAACCTTGTTCCACCATCCACGGAGCACTGAGCCGAGCGTAATTCGCGTGGTAGAGACGCTTAGCGAACTCAATGCGGTGTTGAAACTGGCGCAGTTGCACTTCGGGTATCGCGTTCGCGACGAGGTCGCCATGTTCGTTCTAGCCGCTGAACGGAGCCCTGACCAGTTCGAGTCTGCTGAGGGCGGACAGATTGACCCTTTGGACCTTGCAATCTCGATGAAAGTACTACCCCGCATTCAGGGATCTGGTGTCGTGATTTCGAATCTCCTCCGGCAGCTCGCAGAATGGGCTCAGCCAAGCGATGGTGCTGGCTCGGCGTTCCCCGTTTGCGCTCAGCGGATTGATTTGATGCAACGAAGGCTCGTTGAGACCGGCTTCACGAATTACTGGACATAGTCACCTCAATGGCCCAGCTCGCACGCGTCGAGACTAATGCCCTCGTGGTGGAGATCACGGGCTCCGCAACGCACCCGACCTCGGTTCAGTCAGGCGCCGATCGAACTAGATCAGCACACTTTGGTGCATCCGTAAATGGTTCGAGAATCGACACCAATCTGGAGCCGGTGATTTTCGAGGAGCGCGACTACGAACTTGTTGTCCGAAGTAAGGTGTCGACTTCGCAGCCGTCCGTCGACTTCCGTGATCCGACAGTAGTGGTGCGCCAAACTGCAGTCGTTGCAGCAAATGTGTTGCTGCTGACATTACGGTTTCGAGGTCAGGTAGGTAGAACAGAGTTTGTCTGTCACGCCGGCGGAGATACTCTGACCATCGAGACGGAGGTTTTTCCCTCCAAGATGGACTACGTCGACGATTACGAGGAGCTTATTGCCGACGTCGCCTCGATTCACCGTGCTCTAACCCTGGAATACCTACGGGGGACATACCGTCAGGCCAAAGCTGAGCGTGAGTTTACTGGTTCGGGAATTGAATGGCTATCTATTCTGCGCAGTAGCCTAGATGAGCTAGGTGCCGCCATTCAGTACATTAGTTCATCACCGGGACGCGAGCTGGTCCGGGAAGAAGCTCTGACGCCCATCCATCGTTCGCGAGGTTCGAGCGCCGGTGCCATCCGTGCAGTAGTGCGAGGCCTCGGGTCAGGCGACTTTCTGAGTGCACCTGGGATCGGAATGGTGCGATCGGAGATCCGAGTGTCGCGGTCCTTCGAGACGCTTGACACATTGGAACACCGCTGGATTCGGTCACGTCTGAAGTTCGTGCATAGGCGCCTGACTGAGCTGGAGCTGGAACAGCGCGGACGAGTGCTCCGTGCGACAGTGCGCTCCGGTAAACCGGCCCCGCGTCTCGAAGCGGAGCTGGCGGAGATTGAGGAGATGCAGGAGGTAGTAGGCAAATTTGTGCTTTCGCCGGTACTTTCTGCCGTGACTGCCGATGCGCCGGCGTCAGTTACTTCCCTCCGCCTCCAGACTGGGATTGGCTACAGTCAAGCGCATAGCCTGCTGAATATGTTGAGCGCGGCCTTGACGGCCGGCGATGGGAGAAGCCAGTATTCCTCTTCTGACCTCCACGAACTGTACGAGACGTGGTGCTTCCTTAAAGTTGCCAGACTCGTAGGAGAGATGTTAGGAGCGGACGTCGATATTTCAGACATGCTTCCGGTTGATGCGTCGACCCTGAGGTATTCGCTTCGCAAAGGTCTTTCTCGCTCGGTCAAGGTTGCCGGGGAACACGTTCAGGCGGCGCTGTCGAGTAATCCAGCCTTTGAGGTACCCACCGGAATACAACGACCCGACATCGTTCTGCGGGTGGCCACCGCAGACGGACTTGATGTAATGATCGTGTTCGACGCAAAGTATCGGATAGATGCCTCGGCGGCATATATTCAGCAATTCGGTGCCGCGGGCGCCCCGATCGATGCTGTGAATCAACTCCATCGATACCGCGACGCTATTCAGGTGCTCGACAACAGCGATCATCCCATCCGTCCGGTTATTGCTGGTGTGGCGCTATATCCGTGGCCTGTCTCTGTGCCCGGATACCGACTGCTCGACGCCGCTGTCGAAGTAGGAATTGGGGCGTTGCCCCTTTTGCCCGGGAATGATACGGACCTCCGTGTGTGGCTATCAGGACTTCTTACCTCTTTGGGGGTACACGTTGTCGGAGATCGCGGCTGCGATCAAAAATTCTTGGCGTAGCTCATGCTCGAGTGCTCCAGCCAAAGGTCTTCGCTTTCGGCATGCTCGATGTAGCGCAACTGGAGCTCGCCCATCGCTGCGCGCTCTAGCGAGTTTGACGAGACGTCAATTGCTGCATTGAGGAACTTTGCGAGGTCAACATGGACGGCAGATGCTGGCGCGGAGAGATGGTCTCTATAGCTCTTGAGGATGTCGACAGCTACAAGATCGAGAGGGTGACTCACCAGCAGAAGAGTGACGGGCATCCACGCTGAATGCTCAACCTGGAGAGCTTTTGTGCCTAGCGCGTGGCAACGCAGAAGCTGGCTGACCGTATAGTCCGTCAAAGCGCTCGTGGGCGTCCGCCAAGTATCTGAGTCATTCGCCATCTGACGGTAAAGGGGGTTCTCGGCGATAGGCAGCTTCCGGGAGCTGAAGCGGTCGGTGTACTTGAGTTCTAGAACTACCCCTTCGATCCCGCCAGCGGTCCGGACCGTGATGAGAGCATCCAAACGCGTCATATCTCCGAGGTAGCGGCTTCGAGCGCGCGGCGCGTACTCAATTTCAAGGTTGAGGAGCTCCACGAAGTCCGGACGAGCGAGCACCGTACCCAGTGCGCGCAGCAACCATTGTCTGTTTGCCCCCAGCGGGCCGAGCAGATTGACGAGTAGCGTCTGGCTTGACGTCATGTGCGTCGTCATTCGAAAGGGATCGACTCCCCATCCCTGCGTCCGTCGCACCTTGAACATGTTCTGGGACTCTCTGGATGTGAAGTTCATTCCAGCCGCGGCAGCCGGTTGGGGGAGAATGCTGCCGAGTGGTCGTCCCCAGGCGGTGCACCCCCATGTTGATACCCCCAGGTGTGCGGCACGGTACCAGGACTGGTGGAACCGGGCCCGCCTGGCATGCTTCGACTCAGAGAGCCGCGGTTGGTCGCCGATCGTCTCGAGCGAGACCGGCGCTGAAGAGTTTTGCTGGCGCACCCTCTCACGCTACATGTCTCTGCCGCTACGCGGCGCTATGCGATTTCGTGACCGATCGGTTCTGGCAGGGTTGGCTATTGTGGTAGCGTCGCCGAGCCGAACTGGTGAGGTTTCAGGAGGAAACTGGTGGACAGCGAACTGTTTGATCTGGGAGACGAGCGCCCGACGGAACCACACACGGAGGCGGTGTCTCGCCCCATGACTCAAGTCCAGCGTCAAACGATCCGCGAGCTCTTCTCTCAGATCGGCATAACCGAAGCTCGTTCGCAATTCGAACTTGTAGCGGAACTAACGGGTGTTCGCCTCACAAGAGTTGCTGAGTTGCAAGACGGTGCGGCTGACACATTAATTCAGATGCTTCGTCGACGGGTTGCCCGGCCAACCCGCGCGCTTACCGGTGATTCCTGGGCAGACCGCGAAGAAGATACCTGGATTGATAGGTTGTAAAGTTCTGGCGGCCCAACTTGCAGTGTTGATTGGCCCTGCTGCCAAGAATGGCTGCCGCGCAGGAAGCCATCTCGTGGCTAGAACAGACGGCGCTGGGAGACAGCGCCGACGCGACTTCCTCACCCCTTCGGATCCGAGGCTGAAGCGGACCAGGATGAAGCCTCCGAGTAAGACCGCTGGTTGAACATGTACCGTCTGCTGAATGGGCCGGGGCGACGCGGTTGATGCTACCGACTTTGCTGGAGCAGGCGAACCAGCCATTCCTATCCGGCGTCAAACAGATTTTTTCAGAGACGGGCCCGCGGCACGTGAATGGTTCCGGAAAGCTTTGTCCGGTCGTGTCGCCTGCATTGCGGGCCTTGGTCTGGGACGCGGGATCGCCCTTCGCCTCCCGCATCGCCTCCACCGGCGCTGCGTCAGGAGAGCGCGCATCCACGGCAGTATGTCGCCTGTAGTTGCATAGAGGAATCAAGCGTGCGCGCGACGATCGCTATCCCAGCTGGAGGGTCCGTTTCAGGATGGAATAGCCAGATCTTCCCGGAATGAAACTGCATCGAAGGTGAAGGTAGCCTGATTTATCCCGACGCCCGCGTCAGCTAGAAATGTGGATAGCTGGATACCGCTCATTGCGATTATTCCAGTCTTATTTAATAAGCGGTGGGCGCCGCTTGAGAAATTGCCCGTCGTGAATAGGAGCATAACTGTAGCGTCGAAGGGGCGCAGATTCATTCCCTGCCAAATGTGTATCGCCCCGCCCGTCCGAGCGAGCTCTACGGATCCGACGAGCTCCCGGATGTGTGCTGTCTGTATCGGGCGAGTTGGATAGTGCTTGGCTTGCCCGACAAGCCACAGGCCTACCCGGTGGTCAATGCCGCCATAAGGGGACAAATTGTCGAGTCTGCCCACCAACTCAAGTCGACCGTAGAAGTCGATTCCCCCGTCGTCACGTCGAGGTGAGGTTTGGGGATTCAGTGATCCCATCAGTCTCAGAATCGCTGTGCACGCATGCTCGAATTGAACGTCATCAAGGTTGATCAGTGCTTCGTGTATAGCGCCGATGTGAAGGCGGTTGGCGCGAATCTGCCGCTCCTCGGTGGATAGCGAGACATCCTCCGTGGAGGAGCCGCGTACGTATTCGTCCTCGCTGCCGTATACCTCGAGTGTCCAAGCTTGACCAGCATTCGATGCGGCCGTCTGGGCGTCAATGATGAAGACCCTCACCGGTTCGATGAGTGCTTCCGCGATCTCTTGAGCAGCGTCCAAATCGTCGGCGTGCCCAGCGCGCCATAGTTCGGTGGCGATTCGATCATGCAACAACTGCGGTTCGTCGGTCGGAGACGCCGATTCCGCCACGAGAGCGAATACTCGTCGAGGGCTAAGCTTCGTCATTAGCGCTGTCGTCCTGCGACACTGCGTGGGCTTTGACTATCCAGGCAGCCTTCCGCCGAAGCGCGGCAAGCACTGTCAGAGACTCAGCATCGAGGGACTCGATTGTATCTGATCCCATTTCATTTAGCGACGCCAGCGCGGACTTCGCGTTGGGAAGCCACCTTGCTGAGCGAGCTTCCGTTCGAACAATCGCCAGTGCGTCGCTGAAGCTCTGGTCGTCATCCTTGAGTGCGACTAGGGCGTCGTCGTTCTCGAGGATAAGCTTGAGTTCGCGGATCTCGCTGTAGCTTCGCAGCTTCGGTCCGTCTTCGCCCCTGGTGAGCCATCCGTAGAATAGCTCGCGGTTGTCTTCGTTGTTGAAAGTTCGCTCAGTCTGTGACCAGCCGAGCCATTCTCGAACTAAAGGCTGCCCTACGGTCTCGTGGAATATCGGATACATTTCAGGGGTGACGAACTCGCCGTATTCCTCGTCCTCCATCATCTGCGTGAGTGCGGAGAATGCGCGATTTCGTCGATTGACTTCATTGACTGTAAGACCTAGCCGGGATGCCACTTCGCGCGCCGTTAGATCAGGCTTGCTGATGAGACGGTAGACAAGTAGGGCACTCTGATACCCGCCCCACTCCTTAGGGCCGCCGACGTGACGAATACCCATAATGGCTAGGAGGTCGTCCTCCGAGGCGTCTGTGGCCAAGAGAACGGGAACCCCGGCGAAAACGGCGGAGACATGCGCACCGAGATCCACTCCGCCTGCGTGGTCGCGTTCCAGGAGTTTTAGTGCTGCAGTTCGTCTATTTCCCTCGACGACTACATAGTTATTTGCATCGCCGTCAAGCGCTCGTACGACAATTCTTTCGACCGGAACGAACCCATTCTCTGATATCGACAACTTGAGTTCGGATACACCATCGGCTTTTACCTTCTCCAACGCGGCGGCCTGAACCTTGTCTTCGGCGATGCGGGCTTCGGCAACGAGCGCTACCGATCCGGGTTCGGTGAACCGAAAATTGTTTGGGTCTAGGAGAATGTTTTTCAGAGGAACAGTAGTCGTGTCGAAGGTCACCATGGAAACTATCGTAGTAGCGCGTCGGCCGTATGCCGAGGTCTGCACACTTGTACTCGTGATTGGCTGCTCAAGCGTACGAACCCTGGCGCGACGAGGGGATGATCGCTTCAACGCTAACGAGGGTGAGATGGGGCCGATGCGCGGCTGCTTTGTCTGCCCGATGTGAGGCCCGCCGCCCGTGACGGTGCAAGTTTCTAGCGCTGCCTGTGGCGGCCAGCGATTCGGACGAGTAGGTCTCATGAGAGGTCCAGGGTCTACGTTTTGATCATCTCTGCCTGCGGAGCTACTGATTTCGTGTTTCGGATTCCCCCCACCAGCGCTTCCTGGCCGACGCCCTCGAACCATAGGAAGTAGGCCAGTTCGTTTTTTCGCCGTCTGCCGGCTATCCCAGCACCGCCTTCACTGTCTTCGGGTCCCGCCCCATCTTCCTGCCGATGGCGTTCAGCGAGAGACCCTCGGCATGGAGTTCATGAGCTCGATGAACCTCCGCTGTACTGAGCGGTTGCCGGCCAAGCTGCAGCCCGTGGTCTCGGAGGTGCTTGGCGATCGTGTTCCGGTGCACTCCGTGTCGTTGTTGCAGCTCGTAGACCGAGTCACCCGCTCGGTATTCAGCGACCAGCCTTTCGACGAGGCTGGGGGAGACGGACTTCAGCTGACGGAAGCTTGATTGGCCCTCGCGAACGGGCGCCATCAGCAACCGTTCGAAGTCCGGAGATCGACTGAAGTTGAACAGGGGTTGTGCCTCTATACTTGGGTTCGCGAGGTGGTCGCTTTGGAGCACAGTCGGAGGTACGGTCGTCCAGGCGAGCACGGCTTCGCCTGTCGGGTAGGGCTGCGAGCACGCCGTAGGCTCGAACCATGACGCACGACCTCCACCGCCAACTCGAACGCGACGCCATCACCCTTCGTCAGCTGCGGTCGGCCGTGGTCGTCGCGGATGCTCGGACGCTCGGTGCCGCGGCGAACCTGCTCGGGGTCGCACAGCCGAGCCTGGCGCAGCAGCTGCGGCGGCTCGAGGCTGCGCTCGGGGTCGAGCTGTTCAGCGTCCTGGGGGAGGAGTACCGCCCGACGCGTGAGGGGCAGCGCTTCCTGCTGAAGGTCCGCACCTTCATCGACGTCGTCGCCGACATGGATCCCGCGTCACCGGCTCGGCACATCCGGGTCGGCCGTCCGCCGACGACGTGGGACGCGGTCGTCTCCGAGGCCGGTCGCCGCATCGACGTCCCGGCGGTCGCCGTCGCGATCGAACCGGTCGAGCAGCTGCACCTCGTCACCACCGGTCGTCTCGACGCCACCATCGTGCGTCTACCGATGGAGCTGCCGGACGAGCTCGCCGCCGAGGAGATCGCTGCGCTGCCGCTCGGCGTCGTCATGCGCGCGGCGCACCCGCTGTCGGCGAAGGACGTCATCGAGTGGTCCGATCTCGCCGACCAGGAGCTGCTCCGTCCCGAGCCCGGCAAGGACCCGGCGTACTCGGCCTGGTTGGCCGGCGCGCTCGCGGCGCGCGGCTGGTACCCGCGCTCGCTGACGATCGACGCGGGGAACGACACCCTGTTCCTCGACGCCCTGCGCTTCGGTGAGCGACTCGTCGCCCTCCGTCCGGTAGCTTCGATGCGGGAGGACGACGGCCTGTGCTGGCGACCGTTCGCCGACGCACCTGAGCTCCGCGAACGGTTCGCCCTGGTCACCCGACGCGAGTGAGTCCGCTCGGTCGCGGTCGGTGATGACACCCTCGATGCGCCCTTTTGCGACCCGACCGGGATCTTCTCACGATCAAGTCGGTCGACTTGTTCCGAATTTCTGCCGCGTTCGACACCGTCTTCTCAGCTCGGAGTGGGTACGCTTATCCCTGAATCGGGGGATGACAGAAGCAGGAAACGCACATGCCCGAACGACGACCACAGCAGCAACGAGGTCATGAACGACGCCAGACCGTCGTCGAAGGTGCCGCCCGCATGTTCGACCGGGTCGGCTACGGACAGGCGAGCCTGTCGGACATCGCCCGCGAGGCGGGGACGACGCAGGGCTCGCTCTACTTCTACTTCCCCTCGAAAGAGGAACTGGCGATCGCCGTCATCAACGAGCAGAGCACGCGCTCGATCGCTGCGCTGACCGCGCCGACCACCGCGCCCTCGCCGTTCGGTGGGCTGGTCCAGGCCTCCCGCCTCATCACCGAGCAGCTGCTCACCGACCCCATCACCCGCGCCGGCTTGCGGCTGTCCCTCGAGCAGGGCGTCATCCAGGCTCCGACGACCGCGTTCCACGAGCAGTGGATCGCGAGCGTCGAGGAGCGGGTGCAGGCCTCGATCGAGCTCGGTGAGCTGCAGTCTCCGCTCGAGCCGGCGGAACTGGCGAGGTCCTTCGTCGCGTTCTTCACCGGGACGCAGCTCATCTCGAACCTGCTGGCCGGCCGGACCGACCTCCTCAACGCGGTCGACACCATGTGGCGGATCCTCATCGCGGCGGTCATCGTCGCGGATCGCCAGGCCGAGGTGCTTGCCGTCCTCGACGCAGCCTTCGAGGCGCAGGACGCCTGAGCGGTCGGGTGCACGTTAGGGGCTAGCCCTGACGCATGCGCCGTGAGGTCACCCTAAACTGAATCGGGTGATTAACTCACTTTGCTGATCGTCGTGCGACGACGGATGGATCACGGTGTGCGGGGGCATTCCGCGTTCCATCGGCGAAGAGTTGGTTCACGTGCCGGGCTGGGCGATGTCGTGGGGGGATCGCCCAGCCGACGGCGTGTGGACGCCTCAGCGGCCGACGCCTGGCGGCGCGTATCGGTGCTCTGGACGCCCGGTGGTCCCGTACCGCAGCTGCGTCGTCAGGAGACCTCGAGCGGCCAGCGCGGAGAGGTACCGTTGCGCCGTCGCGCGTGAGACGCCGACCAGCTCGGCCACTTCGGCGGCCGAGCGCTCTCCGTCCGCCTCCGACACCGCTTCGAGGACTGCCGTCTCCGTCGCGGATCTCGACCGGGTCGTCGCCCCAGCGTCGCCGGAGTGCAGAATGCGCAGGGCGCGCTCGATCCTCTCCTGGTCGGCGTTCACCGCCTCGTCGAGGACGTTGCGGAAGCGGGCGTAGGCGGCGAGCCGGTCCTGGAGCACCTGGGGCGCGAACGGCTTCACCAGATACCCGAGGGCTCCCGCACGAAGCGCTCGGCGCACGGACGCACCGTCCGACGCTGCGGAGACGACGATGGTGTCGATCGGGAGGTCCACGAGGAGCTCGAGCCCGTTCCGATCGGGAAGGTAGCCGTCGAGGAGCACGAGGTCGGGCGGCTCGGCGGCGATGCTCCGTGCGGCCTCGGCAGCAGACCCGACAGGACTGAGCGCATGGAACCCGTCGACCTCGTCGACGATCCGGCAGTGTAGGCGGGCGACGTGGAAGTCGTCGTCGACGACCAGCACGGTGAGATCGGCCGCCATCATCCGTCTCCCGCCATGGACGGCGCCGGTACGACCGTCCCGGGGAGCCGCGCGCAGAAGACCGCTCCGTGTTCGCCACGGACGCCGGGAGACGCCAACCAGACGTCCCCTCCTCGACGACGGGCGATGTCTCGTGAGAGGGGCAGACCGAACCCGTGGCCGTGGACGTCGTCCAGATCGCCGTGGTCGCTGGTCGGGGAGGCGGGTGGAGCGTCGTCCTGGCCGGTCGCCACGACGCCGTCGCCCGAGTCCATCACGGAGCAGTGCAGCTCGGTGCCGTGGTCGAGAACCTCGACCTCCACCCAGGCCGGTCGGACCCGGCCCGCGACGGCCGCGTTCACCGCATTGTCGAGCAGGTTGCCGAGGACGGTGGTCACGTCCTCAGGATCGCACAGGGAGCCGGTGACGAGGGTCTCGGAGCCGATGGTCACGAGCACCCCGCGTTCCGCAGCTTCGACGCCCTTCGCGCCGAGGAAGGCCTGGAGGTAGGGCTCGGTGAGTCGGTCCGCGTGTTGCACCGGGTACTTCAGCGGTCCATGGTCGAGCACGTTGGCGAGATAGTCGCGGGCCTCGGCGTCCTGCCCGGTTTCGAGGAGTCCGGAGATCGCGTGCAACCGGTTCGCGAACTCGTGCCGCTGCGCGCGGAGGGCGGTCGTCATCGTCGCGACCGCGTCGAGCCGCCGGGTGAGCGCCTCGACGTCGGTACGGTCGCGGACGACGACCACCCGCCCGAGGTCGACGCCGTCCTGGGACACGGGCCGGACGTCGACGAACAGGACGCGGGACCCGACGACGAGCTGGGCCGAGGTCGGGGTTGCGGCGTCGTCCACGACGAGGTCCACCAGTGGATCGGGCAGGTCGAGGTCGTCGAACCGGCGCCCGACGACCGACCCGATGTCGAGGAGCCTGGCCGCCTGATCGGTGCACACCGTCACGACGCCGTCCGGCGAGACACCGAGGACGCCTTCGCCGACCCCGCCGAGGACGGCAGCCTGGTTCTGCACGAGCGCGGCGAGTTCCTCCGGTCCGAGGCCGAGGGTCAGCCGCCGCAGCCGGCGCCGGATGAGCATCGAAGCGACCAGGCCGATCGTCAGCGCGAGGAGCGCTGCGCCCGCGACCAGCATGGTCTCGCCCACGACGTCGGCGAACACGCGCTGCGGGGCGAACCCGACGCTGATCTCGCCGACGACCTCGCCGGCGCCGGACGAGACCACGGCCCCACCGGTGTCGGAGGACTCGGCGGCGAAGACGGGCACCTTGGCGCGCGCGGACGGGCCGAGGGTGCCGGTCTCCCACGAGACCGACTCCGTACCGGCCAAGGCCGCTTCCGCGCTGGTGCTCACCCGGAGCCCGAGCTGGTCGGGGTCGGGGTGCGCCAGACGGATCCCGCGCTCGTCGGTGATGACCACGAAGAGCGCCCCGGTCCGTGCGCCGACCTCACGGCCGAGCTCCTGCAGGGGGCCGGCCCGGAGGTCGGCCGCCGTCGGCGTCCCCGGGGTACGTGCCTCGAGCGTCACGGCGGTGCGGACGTCGGGATCGCTCGCGACACTCTGGGCGATCGCGAGGGCGGTGGACTGGGCCTCGTGCACGAGGCGCTCGCTGCTCATCCAGGCGAACACGCCCGTGCACACGGCGACGACCGCGATGACGACGACCAGCTGCAGCACGAGCACCTGCGCCGCGAAGCTGGAGCGCCCGCCCCGTCGTCGACCTGGCCGCTCCGCTTCGTCGCCGATCATGGCTCCGATCGTACGTCGCCGGGGCGATGGGCGGCGTCGACCGCGTGATGAGCAGAATGCGCAGAAGGTGGTGTAACCCGCAGATCCGAGCCGAACGCCCACAAGCGAGACAGCTCCGTGCCGCTCCCGTACGGTTCCGGGAACGCCCGCCGCGCTCGGTCCATCGCCCGTGTCGCCGCGCCGCGTCCCGTCGTGCACACCGCGGTGCACGCAGACGAAGGAGTCGACATGCTGGTCATTCTCGGATTCGCGATGATCCTCACCTTCATGGTGCTGATCATGACGAAGCGCCTCACCCCGATGGTGGCGCTCATCATCGTCCCCACGGTCTTCGGGCTGTTCGCCGGGGCCGGACTCGGGCTCGGCGACATGGTCATCGAGGCGATCGGCAGCCTCGCTCCGACCGCCGCCCTGTTGATGTTCGCGATCATGTACTTCGGGATCATGATCGACGTCGGGCTCTTCGACCCGCTCGTCCGGTTCATCGTCCGTGCGCTGGGCAATGACCCGGCGAAGATCGTCGTCGGTACGGCGCTTCTGGCGGGCGCGGTGTCACTCGACGGCGACGGGTCGACGACCTTCATCGTGACGACCGCCGCGATGCTGCCGATCTACCTACGGCTCGGCATGAACCCGGTCGTCCTCACCTGCGTCGCCGGGCTCGCGAACGGCACGCTCAACATCGTCCCGTGGGGTGGGCCGACCGTCCGAGCCGCCTCGGCCCTGGGCGTCTCGCCGACCGAGATCTTCGTCCCGATGCTGCCGTCGCTCGCCGCCGGCCTCGTCCTCGTGTTCGCCTTCGCCTGGTTCCTGGGACTGGGGGAGCGCAAGCGCCTCGCGGGCGTCGACCTCCTCGGCGACGGCGCCTCCGGCGTCGCCGCATCGGGTTCGGGTTCCGGGTCCGCCGACCACCCGCTCACCGGCGGCATGTCGACGACCTTCTCGACCAGTGCCCGTGGGCGCCTCGCGACCCTCGTCCGCCCTGACGACACGGCAATGGCCGACACGATGCTCGACCCCGAGCGCGACACCCTGCGCCCGCGACTCATCTGGGTCAACCTCGTGCTCACGGTCGCGGTCATGACGCTGCTCGTGCTCGACCTCGTGCCGTTGCCCTACGTGTTCATGGTCGGCACCGCCATCGCCCTCCTGGTGAACTTCCCGCGGCTCGCGCAGCAGTCCAAGGAGATCGTCGCCCACGCCCCGAGCATCGTCGGCGTCGTCTCGATGGTGCTCGCGGCCGGTGTGCTGATCGGCGTCCTCAACGGGACCGGCATGGTCACCGCGATGGCCGATTGGATCGTCGACATCATCCCGACGGAGCTCGGTCCGTTCCTCGCGGTCATCACCGGGGTGCTCAGCATCCCGATGACGTTCTTCATGAGCAACGACGCGTTCTACTTCGGCATCCTGCCGGTGCTGGCCGAGAGCGCCTCGACCTTCGGCATCGAACCGGTCGAGATGGCGCGGGCGTCGATCACCGGCCAGCCGGTCCACCTGCAGAGCCCGCTCGTGCCGGCCATCCTCCTGCTCGTCTCGCTCGCCAGCGTGAACCTCGGCGACCACCACAAGAAGGTCCTGTGGCGCGCCGCGATCGTCTCGCTCGTCATGCTCGTCGTCGGCGTGCTCGTGGGCACCATCCCGTTCGGCTGACACCGGCGGGCGCCGAGGCTCAACGCGTGGTCGTCCAGTCGAGGTTGACGATGTCGCCGATGTAGATGTCGAGTCCGAAGCCGGGCATCGACGGGTTCATGCGGAGCAACTGCTGCTGCGGCAGGTCGAAGCGCTGCGCGATGTCGAAGAACACGTCGCCGGCGACCACCGTGTAACTGATCGGATTGCCATCGGCGTCCGAGACGACCGGGCCGAGCGCACCGTCCCTCGGCCCGAGGTCGAACGCGGGGCCCTCCGGAATCGGTTCCGCCGGTTCCGCCGGCGCGTTCGGCACGATCGGCGCCGGTTCAGGAGGCAGCGCGTCGCGCGCGGTCGAGGTGGGCACCGGGGCGACCGAGGGCGACGGGTCCGGCTGCTGGGTGACGACGACCGTCACCGGAGGCGGGGCCGGCTCCGAGACGCAGCCGCTGAGGGCGAGGAGACCGACGACGCCGATCGCGAGGGTCCGGGCGTGCGACAGCGCACGTCGACGTCCGGTCGATTCCTTCGGCCCCACAACGCATCCCCCCAGGATGGACCGAGCCCTCAGCGCGGTCGGCGGGGCTCGGTCGAACCCTCAGCCTACGGCGAGGCGCCGCGAGCCCGAGCAGGGCTACCCCCGTAATCCCGAGCGCCGAAGGCCCTCCAGTAGGCTGCTGGAACGCGCATCGAAGGAGAGCCATGACGGAGCAGGACATCGACCGGACCGGAACGGGAACCCCAGCGGCAGGCCCGTCCACCGGCTTGCGATGGGGCATCCTCGGCCCCGCCGGCGTCGCGAAGAGCTTCACCGCCGACCTCCGACGGCACGGATTCGACGTCCGGGCCGTCGCCTCGCGATCCGCCGAGACCGCCGCCTCGTTCGCCGCCGAGTTCGACATCCCGAACGTCCACGTGGGGTACGAGGCGCTCGCCGCCGACCCCGAGGTCGACGTGATCTACATCGCGACCCCGCACCCGTTCCACGCCGAGCAGGCGGTGCTGGCGCTCGACGCCGGGAAGCACGTCCTCATCGAGAAGCCCTTCACGCTCAAAGCCGCCGAGGCGCAGGCGGTCGTGGCGCTCGCCGCGGAGCGCGGCCTGGTCGTCCTCGAGGCGATGTGGACCCGGTTCCTCCCGCACATGGTCCGGCTCCGCGAGCTGCTTGCCGACGGTGTCATCGGACAGCCGCGCAGCCTCGTCGCCGATCACACCCAGCTGCTCTCGGACGACCCGGAGCACCGCATGAACAACCTCGAGCTGGGCGGCGGCGCGCTGCTCGACCTCGGCGTGTACCCGGTCTCCTTCGCGTCGTCCGTCTTCGGGACCCCGACGACGATCCAGGCCACGGCCGCGCTCCGCGACACGGGGGCGGACGTGCAGGTCGCGACCCTCTTCGGCTACGCGGACGGCCAGGTGGCGAACACCCTGTCGGCGAGCAACACCGTCGGCCCGAACCGCGCGGCCATCGTCGGGACCGACGGCTGGATCGAGTTCGACCGCGTCTGGTACACGGCGACGACCTTCCGGGTGTTCGGCACCGACGGCGAGGTCGTGGAGACCTACCGTTCCGAGGTGGACGGCCGCGGCATGCACTTCCAGGCGTGGGAGCTCGAACGGCTCGCCTCCGAGGGCCGCCTCTCCGGTGACATCATGCCGCTCGCCGAGACGGTCGCGATCATGGAGACCCTCGACGAGGTCAGGCGCCAGATCGGCGTCCGGTACCCGGGCGAGTGACCCGAGGCATCTGAACACGCGGGTCGAGACCGCTCCGTCGTGCCCGAGCGCCCTCGTGCAACTCGATGGCGTCACTGTAGTGCCCGATCAGCGCGCTGCTGACGCTCTTCCAGCTGCGCGGCAGGACGCCTGCCCGAGCCGCGGCACCGAACGCCGCCCGCTTCACCTCGTCGCCCACGAGGTCCTGGACGAACCCGCGCAGCTGTTCGAGCCTGCCGGGTTCGTAGAGCCACCCGGTGCGGCTCGAGTCCACGAGGTCGACCGGCCCACCTCGACCGGTCGCGACGACGGGTACGCCAGAGGCCATCGCCTCCTGGATGGTCTGGCAGAAGGTCTCCGACTCGCCGGGGTGGACGAACACGTCCAGTCCCGCCATCGCGACCGCCAGCTCCTCGCCGCCCAGGAATCCGGTGAACACCGCGTTCGGCAGCCGCTGTTCGAGTGAGGCACGCAGTGGCCCCTCGCCGACGATGACGAGCTTGACGCCCGGGAGCCCACCGAGCACCGCGAGGTCCTCGACCTGCTTCTCGGCCGCGAGCCGACCGACGTAGCCCACGATCCGTTCGCCGCCGGGAGCGACGGAACGACGCCAGGCTTCGCTGCGCCGCTCCGGTGAGAACCGCACGGCGTCGACGCCGCGCACCCACAGGCGGACCCGCGGGATGGCGTGCGCCTCCAGCTGAGCGATCGACTGCCGTGACGGCGCAAGCGTGAGCGTCGACCGGCCGTGGAGGCGCTCGACGTGCTGCCACAGCAACGCTTCGGCGACCGGGAACCCGTACCGTCCGGCGTAGGCCGGGATGTCGGTCTGGTACACGGCGACGGTCGGGACGCCCAAGCGCTCGGCGGCCTGGACACCGCGCCAGCCGAGGACGAACGGCGAGGCCAGGTGCACCACGTCGGGGCGGAAGCCGCGGAGGAGCTCGGTGATCCGGCCGACTCCGCCGGCGGCGACCCGCACGTTCCGGTAGCGGGGGAGCGGGATCGACGGGACGCCGTCCACCCGGAAGCCCTCGTGGAGCCGTGGCGTCGAGGCTCCGGCACCGGGGGCGATGACGAGCACCTCGTCCCCTCGGTCCGCGAAGTGCTCCATGATGCGGAGCAGGGAGTGGGTGACGCCGTTCATCTGCGGCAGGAACGACTCGGTCACGATTGCGATCCTCACACCCATGATGCTCCGCGTCGTACGGGTCGCAGCGGTGCCCGGCGGGCGACGTGTCGGTGACCATCGGGTGACATCGCGGTGCCGCACGATGAGACGCAGCCTGCTTTACTTATCGCATGAGTACTGGTGGATTCGGAAGCGGCGGCGGGATCGCGTCGGAGCGGATCGAATCCTTCTCGTACACCCCGGCGCGGCGGCTCCGGCCGAACGCGAAGGTCCTGCCGGAACACGCCCGTGGTCATAACCGGGCGCTCGTCCTCCAGACCCTCTTCGCCAGCGGCGCCATGAGTCGGGCCGACATCGCCCGCGCCACCGGCCTGACCCGGGTGAGCATCTCCGACCTCGTCGCCTCGCTCATCGCGGACAACCTCATCGTCGAGGTCGGCCTCCGCGAGACCTCTCGCCCGGGCAAGCCCGCCACGCTCATCGACATCAACCGCGACGAGTTCCAGATCGTCGGCCTCGACCTCTCCGACACCGAGGTGTTCAGAGGTGCTGTGCTGACCCTCGACGGCGAGGTCGTGACGATGCTCGAGGTACCGCTCGACGGCGCCACGGGGGCGGACGCGATCGCGAAGGCCGTCGCGCTCGCCGCAGACCTCGTCGAGGAGGCGACGGTCGAGGTGCTGGGCATCGGGGTCGGTTCGCCCGGCGTCGTCGACATGACCGGCACGGTCCGGAGCGCCCCGAACCTCGGCTGGACTGACGTCGACCTCCAGGGGGCGATCGAGCAGGTCGCCCAGGTGCCGGTCCTCGTCGCGAACGACGCCAACGCCGCGGTGCTCGCTGAGTACAGCTTCGGCGGGGCGGACGGCGACCTCATGCTCGTGAGCGTCGGGAACGGCGTCGGGGCGGGGCTGCTCGTGGGCGGCCATCCGCTCTTCGGGAGCCGGTTCGCCGCCGGCGAGATCGGCCACGTGGTCGTCGGTACCGACGGCGGGCCGCTGTGCGCCTGCGGGAAGCGGGGGTGTCTCGAGGCCTGGCTGGCCGTGCCGCACCTGCGTGAGCTCCTCGCAGCGGCCGCGGCGAGCGATCTTCCCGCCGCGGAGGTCGAGCAGCGTCGCGAGGAGATCCTGCGCGCCGCGGGGGAGCGCCTCGGTGTCTCGCTCGCCGCGATCGTCGGTGCACTGAACCTGTCGGAGATCGTGGTGAGCGGCCCGGAGGAATTGCTCGACGGCGTACTCCTCGACGCGGCGATCGAGACCGTGCGGGCGCGCACGATGACCGAGTTCCACGGCGGCGTGCAGATCCGGATGAGCGAGCAGGGCGCCGACATCGTCCTGCGCGGCACCGCGGTGATGGTGCTCTCCGGCCTCCTCGGCGTCTCCTGACCCTCGGACGACGCGCGCGTCGCACATTTCCTCGGCGGACTCGGCGAAAAACCGCACCGCTTCCCGGTGTTTCCACTACCGGGCACGTATGGTGCAAGTGTGTGGCGGCTAGAGAAGAGACGGGATGACGGCGACGTGACGTCCGGAGTCGAACGGGAAGCAGCGGAGGCGCAACTCCGCGAGGGTCCCGTGGCGGCATCGGCAGGCGTGGTCGACACGGCGCTGCACGCCTGGCGTCAGCAGCTCAGCACGGTCGGCGGCCCCTCGCCGCTGCTCCACTTCGTGGACGCACCGACGACCCGGGTGGAGCTCAGCTCGACGCATCCCGGTGGTCTGCCCCAGTTCATCTCGGGCAAGTCGACGTTGCTGTCGAACCTCATCCGCGACGAGATCGCGCTCCGCGGTGCGAAGCGCGCCGCCGACCGCATCACGACGAAGGGCATCGAGCTCTCCACCGTCCGCGGCATCGACGCCGTCCACCTCGCCGTCGGCCTCGCCCAGTGGACGCATCAGGGTGAGGACTTCAGCGCGCCGGTCCTGCTCCGGCCGCTGGCCATCCGCCGGTACGGTCGCGACTACGAGGTCAAGCTGCGCGGCGCCACGACCGCGAACCCGGAGCTCGTCCGCGCCCTCCGCGAGCAGTTCGGCATCGTCCTCGATCCCGACGAGTTCGTCGCGCTGAGTGAATCGGGCGGGGTCTTCAAGCCGCAGCCCGTCATCGACCGCCTCCGCTCGCTCGCCGCCGGGCTCGAGTGGTTCACCGTCCAGCCGCGTCTTCTCGTCTCCTCGTTCGCCGCCGTCGGTCACTCCCTGCTCGACGACGCTGCCAAGCTCGACCACCCGATCCTCGACGCCGTCGCCGGCGACGACGGTGCGGTCGGCCTCGTGCGCAGCAGCTTCACGCCCGTCGACGCGCCGGGCCAAGATGACCGCCCGCCGTCGACCGACACCCTCCTGCTCGACGCGGACGTCGAGCAGGAGAACGTCATCGCGCAGATCGGTGCCGGCAACTCGCTCGTCGTCACGACGCTTCCGGGCACGGGCGGCACGCAGACCATCGTGAACGCGATCGGCGTGCTCGCGTCGCAGCACAAGCGCGTCCTCGTCGTCAGCCCCCGCCGCTCCACGCTCGAGGGCATCCGCCACCGCCTGACCAAGGTCGGTCTGCCCGGTCTGTGCGCGTCGCCGTCGACCCTCCGCCGCGACCTCATCCAGGCGATTACACGCAACGAGCGCGCGATCCCGCCGCAGGTCGGCGAGGTCGACGACGCACTCGTCCGGCTGCGTCGGGTCCTCATCGACTACCGCACCTCGCTGCAGGCGAAGGACCCGGACCTGCGGGTCTCGGTCATCGAAGCGCTCGAAGCACTCTCGAAGCTCTCCAAGCTGCCGCACCCTCCGGGAACCCTGGTCCGCCTCGACCGCCAGACGCTCGTCGGGCTCGCCGCAGGCCGCTCCCGCGCGGCGGAGGCGCTCGAAGGCGCGGCCGCCCTCGGCGAGTTCCGGTACGGTCCGGGCGACTCGCCCTGGTACGGCGCGTCGTTCGACACGACCGCGGAAGCCCAAGAGACCCACGACCTCGCCAAGCGCCTGCACCGTAAGGACCTGCCGCAGCTCCTGGAGCGCGCGTACGGCCTCATCGGGCAGACGCAGATGCGGCCGTTCGAGTCCATCGACGAGCTGGGCATCTACCTGCGACTCCTCGCGGACATCCGGGAGACGCTCGACCGCTTCCAGCCCGACGTCTTCGACCGGTCGCTCGCCGACCTGATCGTCGCGACGAGCCCGCGGAAGGACTCCGCCGCGATGTCGTCGGCGAGCCGCCGGCGACTCAAGGCCTTGGCCAAGGAGTACCTGCGGCCCGGCGCACACGTACCCGACATGAACGCCGCCCTCCGCCGGATCCAGCAGCAGCGCACCCTGTGGCAGCGCTACGTGACGACCGGCGCGCCGCCCGAGGTGCCGCTCGGCATCGCGGACGTCGAGCAGGCGTACCAGACGGTCGCCGCGAAGCTCGAGCTGGTCGACCAGCCGCTCGGTATCGCCGACACTCCCGACCGCCTCGGACGCCTCGCGATCCCGAGTCTCGTCCGCACGATCTCCGAGCTCGCCGCCGAGTCCGAGGTCCTCCACAACCTCCAGGAGCGCACCGCGATCCTCGCCGGCCTGCGCGAGCAGGGTCTCGGCGAGCTCATCATCGACCTCTCACAGCGGCACGTGCCGCGGACGCGCCTCGCCGACGAGCTCGAGCTCGCGTGGTGGCAGTCGATGCTCGAACTCGTGCTCACCGAGGACCGCGGTCTGCTCGGTGCGAACACGAGCGTCGTCGAACGTCTCGAGTCCGACTTCCGGCTGGTGGACGAGGCGCACGCCTCCGCCTCCGGGCAGCTCCTCGCCTCGCTGCTGGCCGACACCTGGAAGATCGGTCTCGTCGACCACGCCACCGAGGGCATGGCGCTCCGTTCGCTCCTCAAGCGCGATCGACCGCTCCGAGCGGCCGAGCTCGAGCAGGCGGCACCCACGTTGTCCCGTGTCCTCGCGCCGGTCTGGCTCGTCTCGCCGTACGAGGTGCCGCGCATCCCCGAGAGCGCGTCCTTCGACGCCGTCTTCCTGGTCGACGCGGGGGCGACGCTCCTCGCCGAGAACGTGGACGCCATCCGTCGTGCGCGTCAGGTCGTCGCCTTCGGTGACCCCGTCACGCAGAGTCCGTCGCCCTTCGAGATCCGTCTGACGGATCAGGAGACGACCCCCGAGCAGCACGCCGACATCGCCGAACTGCACCGTGAGTCGGCGCTCGAACAGCTGAGCTCCGTCCTGCCGACCCTCATGCTGACGCGCTCCTACCGTGCCGGAGGCGAGGACCTCGCAGAACTCGTCAACGAGCGGTTCTACGGTGGCCAGATCGACTCCCTGCCGTGGGCGGGTTCGTTCTTGGGCCACGGCAGCCTGAGCCTCGACTACGTGCCCGGCGGGCTCGGCATGCCCGACCCGGTCACCGGAGCGGTGGAGAGTGTCGACGTCGAGGTCGAACGGGTCGTGGAACTCGTCCTCGAGCACGCCTCGAACCGCCCGAAGGAATCCCTGATGGTCGTGACCGCGAGCGACAAGCACGCGGTCCGGGTCCAGCAGGCGGTCCTCGCAGCGTTCTCCCGTCGGGCCGACCTCTCGGACTTCCTCCTGCGCGAGCGGGCGGAACCGTTCACCGTGCTGACGCTCGAGCAGTCCGTGGCCGAGAGCCGCGACCGTGTCATCTTCTCGATCGGGTACGGCCTGACGCCGCACGGGCGGGTCCTGTCCGACTTCGGCGCGCTGGGTCAGCCCGGCGGCGACCGGCTGCTCGCGGTCGGTATGACGCGCGCACGGCGGTCCATGGTGATCGTCTCGTGTGTCCGCCCCGAGGACCTCGACCAGAACCGGATCCAGCACGGCATCCTCGCGCTCGCACGCATCCTCACGGACACGTCGCGCCGCGCCTCCGAGGATCAGGCGACGCACGAGGCCGAGCCAATGCTCGTCGACCTTGCGACGCGCCTCGAGACGCTCGGGATGCGGGTCGACATGGGCTACCGCGGCAAGCTCGCCCTGGTCGCCTCGTGGGGTGGCCGAGCCGTGGTCGTCGAGTGCGACGAGGAACTGGGTGACGCGAGCCTCCGTGAATCGCTGCGGCTCCGCCCCGACGTCCTGCGCCGCCTCGGCTGGCACTACGTCCGCGTGCACAGCTTCGACCTCTTCGCCGACGCCGAGGCGGTCGCGCAGCGCGTGGCCGGTGTGCTCGGGCTCAACACGACCGAGCACCTCGACACCGCGCCGATCGCCGTGCAGGTCCCACGCCACTGATGGTCGGACACTGATCATGCAGGACGATCAGGAGCCACGGATCGTCCGTCCCCGAGGATCGAGGCGGGCGATCCGGCCTGGTGCTCCCGGGACGGATCCCGCGCCGCAGCTGCCGGCCGATCCCGTCAAGGCGGCGGAGGAGACCGACGCCGCCTGGGGTGGCACAGTCAAACCCGCTGGCGGCGGTGGCAACGACGACGAGCTGCAACGCAACGTCCCGCCCCACTGGTGAGCGGGACGGGACGTCGGTGCTGCTGGACGAGCCGGACTAGCGGCCGTCGGTCGTGTCGTCGCGTGCGGGCGGCAGCGGAGCGCTCGTGCCCGTCTTCAGCACGTCGCGGATCTCGGTGAGGAGCGACAGCTCGCTCGGAGCTGCGGCCTCGTCGGCGATCGTCGGCTTCGTGGTGACGCGCTTGAAGTGGTTCATCGGCAGCACGATGACGAAGTAGACCACCGCGGCGACCAACAGGAACTGGATGGTCGCGCCGATGAACGCGCCGAAGTGGATGACGGCAGGGTCGCCGTCGACCGTCGGGATGGAGACGTTGAACGCGTCGTTCAGGCTCTCCGCGCGGAAGAGCGCCCCGAGCAGTGGGTTGAAGATGTTCTCGACGAGCGAGTTGACGATGGCGGTGAACGCGGCCCCGATCACGACGGCCACGGCCAGGTCGATCACGTTGCCGCGGAGGATGAACTCCTTGAAGCCTTTGAGCATGGGGTCTCCCTGTGGATCGGGGATGGGCAGGACCCTGGCTACGCTACCGGCTCAGGACGCGGCGCTCCCGGCGGAGGCCGGTGTGGCGCTGGAGCCGGAACCGGAGCTGGAGGAGCCGCCCGAGGAGGAGGATCCGCCCTTGGTGTCCGAGGAGGACGAGCTCGACGACCCCTCCGAGGACTTCGAGGAGGCCGGGATGGAGCTCGAGCCCTTGCCTGCACCGGCGCGGGAGTCCGTGCGATAGAAGCCGGAGCCGTTGAACGTGACACCGACCGCGCTGAAGAGCTTGCGCAGCTTGCCGGAGCACGCCGGGCACTCGGTGAGGGAGTCGTCGGTGAAGGACTGCTGGACGTCGAAGGCGTTGCCGCACTCGGTGCAGCGGTAGGCGTAGGTGGGCACGGGGTCTCCTGGGATGTGGTGGGTCGGCGCGCTCAGCGGCGCGGTCTGACCTGGTCGAAGTCGAGGATGCGGCTCGGGGTCACGGCACCGCCGACGGGTTCGTCGTGGATCTCGCGCGGGACCTCGTCGAGGATCTCGGTGTCGTACAGCACGGCGTAGACGGGAGGGCAGCGCTCCATCGAGCCGAGCGTCTTGTCGAAGTACCCGCGACCCCAGCCCATGCGCATGCCGTGGGCGTCGACGGCCGCCGCGGGGACGAGGATGAGATCGACGTCGTTGATCGCGATGGGACCGAGGGTGGTACCCACGACCTCGGGGGTGCCGGCGAAGCCCACCGTCTCGATGCCCTCTTCGCCGATCGTCCAGTCGAGGAGCCCGTCGGTGCGGGTGATGGGGAACAGGATGCGGATGCCCGCCTCCTGAGCCCACTGGAGGAAGGGACGGGTGTCGGGCTCGCTCGGGGAGGAGAGGTAGCAGGCGATGGAGCTCGCGCCGAAGCGGGAGACGAGGGCTCGGAGGTTGTCCGTCAGGCCGGTGGTCGAGCGCTCCTTCTCCAGGGAGGTGAGCAGCTCCCGCCGCTCACGGAGCTCGGCGCGCAGCGCTCGTTTCTCGTGTTCGGCGGGGCTCGTCATGCGACCCATTCTAAACTGCTCGTCGTCGCGCCCGGCTCGTTGCCCGACGTCCTACCCGACATCCGCCGCCTCGTCCAGGGGTTCGGGGGATTTCACCCTCGATCGAGGGGGTATTCGGCCACTTCACCGACTCCACACGATAGGTTTTCCCTCATGACCACTCGTGTTACCAAAGCAGTCATCCCCGCAGCAGGTCTCGGCACCCGGTTCCTTCCGGCGACGAAGGCCCTGCCGAAGGAGATGCTCCCCGTCGTCGACAAGCCGGCCATCCAGTACGTCGTCGAGGAGGCCGTCAGCGCCGGGCTCGCCGATGTGCTCATGATCATCGGCCGCAACAAGAACGCCCTCGCCAACCACTTCGACCGCGTGACCGAGCTCGAGCTCAACCTCGCGAAGAAGGGCGACACCCAGCGCCTCGAGAAGGTCAACGAGTCGAGTGAGCTCGCCGACATCCACTTCCTGCGCCAGGGAGACCCGAAGGGCCTCGGCCACGCCGTCCTGCGGGCCAAGCGCCACGTCGGCAACGAGCCGTTCGCCGTGCTCCTCGGCGACGACCTGATCGACGCCCGCGACGTCCTCCTCGAGCGCATGCTCGACGAGCAGGACAAGCGGAACGCGACGATCATCGCTCTCATGGAGGTCGACCCCGATTCGATCCACATGTACGGTGCAGCAGCCGTTGAGGCCACCGACGACGCCGACGTCGTCCGGGTGACCGGGCTCGTCGAGAAGCCCGCGAAGGAGGACGCCCCGTCCAACCTCGCCATCATCGGCCGCTACGTGCTGAAGCCCGAGGTGTTCGAGATCCTCGAGCGCACCGAGCCGGGCAAGGGCGGCGAGATCCAGCTGACCGACGCGCTCCAGGAGATGGCCGCCGACGTCGAGGGCACGGGCGGCGTCTACGGCGTCATCTTCCGTGGCCGTCGCTACGACACGGGCGACCGCCTCGACTACATCAAGGCGATCGTGCAGCTTGCGGTCGACCGCGAAGACCTCGGTCCCGAGCTGCGTCCGTGGCTCAAGGACTTCGCCGGGGACCTCGACTGAGTCCACCCGACGACGCACGACGCGCCCCGGGTCCGCAGCTGCGGATCTCGGGGCGCGATGCTGTCGACGACGTGGTGTCGGTGCATCGGTGAGCGCTCCACTAGGCTCACCACAGAACGCGAGAGGGGTGGCACGGTGGCGCAGGTCGTACCCGTTCTGAGCAGTGGGCGAGTGAGCATCCGGCCGATCAAGGTCCGTGACGCGAGGCCGCTCGAGCGCGAGCTCGCGGAGAACCGAGCCTGGTTGCGCCGCTGGGAGGCGACGAGCCCCTACGGCCCGGTCCCGGCCGACAGCCGTGCGGCGATCCGGTCGCTGCAGAACCACGCACGCTCGGGTGCCGGCCTCCCGTTCGTCATCGAGGTCGACGGGGAGTTCGCCGGCCAGCTCAACGTCTCCGGCATCACCTACGGATCGCTGGCCTCGGCGTCGATCGGCTACTGGGTCTCCCAGCGGTTCGCGGGTCTCGGTGCCACACCGATCGCGACCGCCTTGGCCACCGACCACTGCTTCACCGCCCTGCAGCTCCATCGTCTGGAGATCTGCATCCGGCCCGAGAACGCTCCGAGCCTGCGGGTCGTCGAGAAGCTCGGGTTCCGGTACGAGGGACTGCGGCGCCGCTTCATCCACATCGACGGCGACTGGCGTGACCACTTCTGTTTCGGCCTCGTCCGCGAAGAAGTCCCGGGCGGCGTCCTGAACCGGTGGTTGGACGGCCAGGTCCCGAAGGACGCGTGCGTGATCCCCGAGGCCGACCGTCTCGCGGCCGCGATGCCGTTCCCCACCCGCTGACCCGGTAGCCGTTTTCCCCTCTATCCGGGGACACACCCGACGACTGCCCGTCTCCGGTCGTTGCACCCGCTACGGTCAGGGACATGGACGGCGGATTCCTGAGCGGTGGGGTGATCATTCTGGTCGCAGCGATGCTGTGGCTGGTGTACCTGGTGCCGTCGTGGGTGCGTGACAGTCAGTTCTCCGCCAGCGAGCGCAACGCGATCCGGCTGCAGCAGACGCTCCGTGTGCTCGCCGAAACGGCTGAGGTCCCGGAAGCCGTCCGGCTCGAGGCGACGTCGCGTGAGGTCGCCGCGCAGCGCAAGCTCCTCAAGCAGCTCGAGGCCAGGACGAAGGCGACGGCCGAGGCCGCGGCGCGCGTCGAACTCGCCGAAGCCGACCGGATCCGCCGCGAGGAGGAGGCCAGGGCCGTGCAGGCCGAAGCCGCCGCCCGTGCCGCGGAGGATGCTCGTCGTGCGGCCGCTGCCGCAGCCCGTGCCGTGCAGCGCAACGCCCGAGCGGCGAAGCTCGCGCGAAGCCGTCGTCGCTCCAGACTGCTCGCGACCACCGTGTTGGTCGCCTCCATCATCGGGTTCTGCTCCGGCGTGACCGCGTTCCTCGCGGGTGGCGGTCTCGTCCTCGGTATCTCGTCCACGGTCGTCGGTCTGCTCGCTCTCTCTGCGCTCTCCCGGATGTCACGCATCGCCCACCGTGCCGTCGCGCCGGTACCGGCGGTCGCTGTCACCACCAGGCGTGTCGAGTCGGCGCTCTTCGAGTACAACGAGCCCGTCAAGGCGGCGTCGCAGGCGCAGACGTGGACCCCGACGTCCATCCCGAAGCCGCTCCACCTCTCCGTGGGTTCGTCGGCTGCCGCCGAGCTGGCGAAGGCCGACGCCTACGATCGCCTGCGCCAGGCGGCCATGCAGGAGGCCATCGCCTCCCGCGCCGAGCGTCTCGCGCCGGTCGTACCGACGATCGTCCGTCGTCCGGAGCCCGTCGCCGCTCCGCAGCCCGAGCGCGTCGACCCGCAGCCGGCCCCGAGTCGTTTCGCCTCGATGGGTGTCATCGACGAGGGCGAGATCGCCGCCGGCGGCTCCACCCTGTTGCAGCGTCGCCGCGCCGCGGGCTGAGTCCCGACCGCGCCCGTCCGGTCGTTCATGAACCGGTCACCGGCGACGGATAGACTCGTCGAGGGGGTTCGTCGCTCGGTTCTCGTCGACGCCCTGGAACGCGAAAGGTGACCATGGGCGTGTGGCGGAAGAGCCGGCGGAAGCCGATGAAGCCCTACGTCGCGCCCCCTGAGGTGGCTCCGCCGCCGGTCGAGCACGCGGTCGAGGAAGGTCTCCTCATCGCGCGGTCCTGGACCGTGGTCGAGGTCACGAACTGGATCATCGAGCGAGCACTCCGCGACGGTGCCTCCTACGACGCCGAGGCGACGCAGACGGCCGTCCGGCGTGAGCTGGGACGCATGGCGGACGAGCAGGAGGAGTACGCCGACCTCGCGCGGGAGGCGCGCCAGACGGCGTTCCAGCGGCGGGGGAGTGCTCGCCACCAGCACGACTACCGCGCGGGTGACCTGAGCGCCCTGTCCCGTCGCCGCGAGGTGTACTCGGGGCTCGCCGCCGAACTCCGTCGGGTGAGCAAGGACGAGGAGTTCGTCGCGGCGATCGCGGAATCCGCTCGTGAGCGTGCGTGGGGCGACCTGGAGCGCGCCATCCAGGCGAAGCTCGACCGGGTCCTCGACGAGCCGGTCGTCGACGAGCACTATCGGCGTGCCCGGAGCCAGCGGCTCCGCTGGTTCCGCGATCTCGACCTCGCTGCCCTCATCGCCGCCAATCCGAAGGACGGCAGCATGCCGGTCGACGACGGCCCGAACCCCTACGAGGACTAGCGCGGCCGGTTCGAAACGGCTCGCCGGTTCTGCTAGCCTGGACGAGTAGTTGGGCCCATGGCGCAGTCCGGTAGCGCACCTCGTTCGCATCGAGGGGGTCAGGGGTTCGAATCCCCTTGGGTCCACCAGCTGCAACGACAACCCCGCACCTCACGGTGCGGGGTTGTCGCGTTTCCGGGCGTCGGCAGCGCCCGCGTCCTGTACGGTCAGGGGCACGGCGCCGCTTCGGTTCCCGTGAACGGGACGAGCAGTCATGCCAGCAGCATCCGAACCGACCCTGCAGCACGACGCCGTCCTCGGGGTGATCGGCACCTCGCTGAAACCCGACGAACGACGCGTGCCGATCCACCCGGCGCACTTCGAGCGCATCCCGGAGGAGTTCCGGTCTCGGATCGTCGTGGAGCACGGCTATGGTGCCCGGTTCGGCGTCTCCGACGAGGAGATCGCGCCCTACGTCCGCTCGTTCGCGACGCGCGCCGAGGTCATCGCGCAGGCGGACGTCGTCCTCCTGCCGAAACCGCAGCTCGAGGACGTCCAGGAGCTCCGGGACGGGCAGACGCTCTGGGGCTGGCCGCACTGCGTCCAGGACGCCGCGCTGACGCAGCTCGCGATCGACAAACGACTCACACTGATCGCCTTCGAGGCGATGAACCACTGGGCCGCCGACGGCAGCTTCGGGTTGCACGTCTTCCACAAGAACAACGAGCTCGCCGGCTACAGCTCGGTGATCCACGCGTTGGAACTCTGCGGCTCCACCGGCAGCTACGGCCGTCGCCTGACCGCCGTGGTCATCGGGTTCGGCGCGACCGCCCGAGGTGCCGTGACCGCGCTCAACGCCCATGGGATCCACGACGTGCGCGTGCTCACCAACCGCCGGGTCGCGGCGGTCGCGGCGCCCATCCATTCCGCCCGCATGATCCAGTTCGACCACGACGACGGCCCGTACCTCAGCGAGGTCATCACCGACGAGGGCCGCGTCCCGCTCGCACCCTTCCTGGCCGAGAGCGACATCGTCGTCAACTGCACGCTGCAGGACCCCAACGCACCACTGCTCTACCTCCGTGAGGACGATCTCGGCGCGTTCCGGCCCGGGAGCCTCATCGTGGACGTCTCCTGCGACGAGGGCATGGCCTTCGAATGGGCGCGTACCACCGGGTTCGACGACCCGATGTTCACCGTCGGGCGCGGGGAGATCAACTACTACGCGGTCGACCACAGTCCGTCGCTCCTGTGGAACTCGTCCAGCTGGGAGAACAGCGAGGCGTTGCTGCCGTTCCTGCCCACCGTCCTGGCCGGACCGGCCGCCTGGGCCGACAGCCTGACCGTCCAGCGGGCCGTCGAGATCCAGGACGGCGTCATCCTCAACCCGGCGGTCACCGAGTTCCAGCACCGGTCGGCCGAGTACCCGCACGAGGTCATGCTGGGCTGATCGGTTCTCGGCCAACCGTTCAAGCAGTGGGGCCGCGGCGGGCCTCTCGGTGTACCGCTGACGGAGGCACCGCGCCCGGGAGGCCCCTCGTGGGCACTTCGACAGGCTCAGCGACCGGGAGAGGTGCACCCGGCTTCACCCCGGTCCCCGAGCAACCCTCGCCGTCCCTGAGCAGCCCTCTCCGGTCCCTGAGCCTGTCGAAGGGCATTCGTAGGCACTTCGACAAGCTCAGCGACCGGAAGGGGTGCACCCGTACTCACTCCGGTCTCCGAGCGACCCTCTCCAGACCCTGAGCCTGTCGAAGGGCGCGCGCATTCACTCCGGTTCTCGAGCAACCTCCTCCGCTCCCTGAGCTTGTCGAAGGGCCCACGAGAAAACTCGCACAGCCGAGACCACTCAGCATCTGGAATGTCAGTGGTTCATGGTGGACTGGAGTCATGACCGAGACCACTCTCACCGCGATCCGCGCGAGCGACGAGTACGCCGCGCGCCTCGCGGAGTTCTCGGACCATTACGCGGACATCCAGCGGCGGCGTGCTGCTCTGGACGTCGAGGAGGCTCGGCTCCTGGCCCGCTCCGCCGCATACGCGGACGCCTTCGCAGACGTCACGGTTCCGGCGATCTTCCCGCCGGCGGAACGGCAGGCGCTCTCCCGCCGCTCCACCTGCGCAGCCCTCGCGATGGCGACCCGAACGCCCGAGCGGACCGTGCAGCGGGCGACGAACGACGCCGAGCGCCTCGTGAACGACGCGCCCGCCGTGCTCGCGTCCCTCGAGGCCGGCCGCATCTCGGCCCGGCACGCGCAGACGATCATCGACCAACTCAGTGACGTGCCGACCGCAGGACGGACGGTGTTCCTCGCTGAGGTCCTGCCGGTCGCGGAAGAGTCCACCAACGCGAACCTCCGCAGGCGAGCCCGCGTCCTGCGCGAACGCCTCCACCCCGAGTCCATCACCGCCCGAGCGGTCCGCTCGGAGGCCGACCGCCGGGTCGAGTTCGAACCGGCCGCCGACGGCATGGCGTGGGTGCACCTCTTCACCACCGCGCCGATCGCGCAAGGCATCCTCGAGCGCGTCGAAGCAGCCGCCACCGAATCACGCCAGGCCGGCGACACCCGCACGTGCGCCCAGCTGCAGGCAGATGCCCTCGCGGCGCTCGCCCTGACCGGTGTCACGCCCGAGGACGTCATGTCGAGCCCCGTGCTCCCGCACCCCGTCGAGGTCCAGGACCACATCAAGCCGACCGTGCAGATCACCGTGCCGGCGCTCACTATGGCCGGCGTCTCCGACGCACCCGGCATGCTCGACGGCTACGGTCCGATCGACCCCGAGACCGCGGCACGTATCGCGGTGAACGCGCCCAGCTTCACCCGGATCCTCGTCCAGCCGGAAACCGGCGCGATGCTCTCCGTCGGCCGCAATCAGTACCGCGTTCCCGCCGGCCTGCAGCGGGCGGTGCGCCTCAGGGACGGCACCTGTCGGGCACCGGGCTGTGGGAGACGCGCCAGGGCCTGCGACCTCGATCATTCGGTCG
Source organism: Plantibacter sp. CFBP 8798 (assembly GCF_014841195.1). Taxonomy (NCBI): domain Bacteria; kingdom Bacillati; phylum Actinomycetota; class Actinomycetes; order Micrococcales; family Microbacteriaceae; genus Plantibacter; species Plantibacter sp. CFBP 8798. Next base: position 1,104,514 of record NZ_JACYTS010000002.1, on the reverse strand, counting down.
CCTGGGAGGACGGCGGCGCGACGGATGCCGGGAACCTCGCCTGCCTGTGTCGACATCACCATCGGATGAAGCATCTCCCCGGATGGAACCTCGACCACGGGCCCGGTGGCGTCCTCGAGTGGACGACACCCGACGGGAAGCGCCATCGAACGAAACCGGACCCTGCCCCATTCTGACTCCCGCCGGTCCCTGTGCCTGTCGAAGGGTTCTTCGTGGGCACTTCGACAGGCTCAGTGACCGGGAAACGTCTGTCCGCACCGCTGCGGTCCCGGAGCTGTGCCGCCCTTCGACGGGCTCAGTGACCGGAAGGGGTTCGCCCGCCATGTCTCGGTCCCTGAGCCTGTCGAAGGGCAGCCCGGGCCGTGCCACCTCGGTGAATGGGGAGGTTCGCTCGGTCCACGTGGGACGCGCCAGCCACGTGAACTCGGCCTGAGAGGTTCGTGGCAGGCCGCGCAAGCGGTCGAGCATGGCATGCACCCGCCCCTACGCTGGACGCTTGCGCCGTACGGTATCGGTCGGCGGAGGAACACCTAGTGCACGACCGGCTCGAGGAGGCAAGGATGTTCGTATGGCAGAGCTGGTGGGGTGTCGCCGCAGCGGCCGGGATAGCGCTGATCGCAGCGCTCGTCGTCATCGTGATCGTGTCGGTCTCCTTCCGGATGGCGGCGCGGCGGAGCGACTGGCCGGGTGCGCTCGCCGGGAGTGCCAGGCACCCCTTCCGGGCCCTCGTGATCCTGGTCGCCGTGTGGCCGGCGGTGGCGGCGACGCTTCCCGATGAGACCGCCCGTGGGTTCATCGACCAGACCTTCCGGATCGCCGTCATCGCCGCAGCGACGTGGCTGGTCGCCGCGCTGCTCGCCTTCGTCATCGGGCTCGGCCAGGCCCGGTACCGCATCGACGTCCCGAACAACAAGGTCGCCCGCCGCATGCAGACGCAGCTCGCGCTCGTCCGTCGCCTGGCGATCGCGGTCGTCGTCATCGTCGGTGTCGCGTCGATCCTCCTGACGTTCCCCGGCGTCCAGGGCGTCGGGGCGAGCGTGCTGGCCTCCGCCGGTGTCGTGAGCATCGTCGCCGGCCTCGCGGCGCAGTCCGTCCTCGGGAACGTGTTCGCCGGGATCCAGCTCGCCTTCAGCGATGCGATCCGGGTCGACGACGTCGTCATCGTCGAGGGGGAGTGGGGCCGGATCGAGGAGATCACCCTCACCTACGTCGTCGTCGGCATCTGGGACGATCGCCGCATGGTGCTCCCGTCCACCTACTTCACCTCCACGCCCTTCCAGAACTGGACGCGGAACACGAGCGAGCTGCTCGGGTCGGTCGAGTTCGACCTCGACTGGTGGGTGAGTCCCGCGGTCATGCGGACCGAGCTGGAGCGCATCCTCGACCGCACCGACCTCTGGGACGGCCGGGCGCAGGTCCTGCAGGTCACGGACGCCGTGGGCGGCTACGTGCGCATCCGCATCCTCGTCACCGCGGTGGACGCACCGACCCTCTTCGACCTCCGATGCCTCGTGCGCGAGCAGATGGTCGAGTGGATCCTCGCGCAGAACCCGTCGGCGATCCCGCGCAACCGGGTGCAGATGGTCGAGCAGGAGCCTCGTCCGGTGCCGAAGCGCGGCGGGCCGGTCACCGAGCCCGTCGGGCTGTTCAGCGGCAGCGCCGAGGCCGAACAGCGCGCGAGCCTCTTCACGTCCTCGATCACCCTGCCCGACCTGGACGACGAGCCCGAACGCTGAGCGTCGCACGACCGGACGCGTGTGCACCGAATCGTTGTCGTTCCGGCGATCCTGTATGCGCTTCCCGTCGCTACCATCAAGGGAACCTCGCCGGGTGACCTGCCGGCGGGCCGTCGGTGCTGCTGCCGACACGAACGGACGGCGCCGGCCCGAACCCCGGCGACGGCATGCGAAGGAGACCGCGCGTGAACGACGACACCCTCTTCCTCACCGATGAGGACACCGCCGTCCCCGGCGAACGCCCGGAGCAGCGTCTCGAACGACGCTCCGCGTCCGTCCTGAAGCACCGACTCCTCGAGCAGGAACGCAAGCAGTTCGAGGAGTCCCTCGCCTCGGCCAAGGCGGACGGCGCCCTCGAACGCGCAGCGGCCCTCATCGTCTCCGCCCGGCGACGCTTCCTCATCGGGGCGTCGAAGTCGTTCACCTACGCGTCCCTCCTCGCCGCGGACCTCAGCTACGGCCTCGCGAACGTCACGCTCATCGACGGCACCATCGTGCGTCCCCTCGACGTCCTGAGCGACGTGCGTACGAGCGACGTCATGATCGCCGTGTCGCTACAGCGGTACCGGAAGTACACGATCGACTCCGTCGTCCCGTTCGCCGAGGCGGGAGGCAGCCTCGTGCTCATCACGGACGCGCCGGACGCCCCGCTGACCCCGTACGCCGACGAGACGATCGTGCTCGGCCGTGCCGAGGACGGCCACCCGAGTTCCTCGATCGGGATCGCGCTCACCCTGCACATCCTCGCCACGCTCACGACGGCCAGCGCCAAGGGCGCCGGCCGTCGGGCGGTGGAGCGGGAGCGCCTCGCCGAGACGCTCGGGGTCTACGTCTCCGACGAGGACTGAGCGCGGACCGGGCTCAGCTTCCCGAGCCTTTCTCGTCGCGCACGATCGACAGGGGTTCCGTGATGTCCTCGAGGGACTTCCGCGCGGCGTCGACCCCGAAGATGAGGGCGATCAACCCGCCGAGGACCATCACCCCTGCGCCGACGAAGTAGCCCACGGTGAGCGGACCGCGGTCGGTGCCGTCGCCGATCAGGATCCCGTAGAGCAGCGGCGCGACCGAACCCGCGATCTGTCCGATCGCGAAGAAGTAGCCGATCACCTGGCTGCGGAGCTCGAGCGGGAAGATCTCGCTCACGGTCAGGTAGGCGCTTGACGCACCGGCGGAGGCGAAGAAGAACGAGACGCACCAGAAGATCGTCTGGGTCGTCGCGTCGAGCGCACCGGCGTTGAAGAGCACCGCCGACATGGCCAGCACCGCCCCCGAGACCCCGTAGGTGAGGAAGATCATCTGGCGACGACCCCAGGTGTCGAACAGCCTGCCGAGGAGGAGTGGGCCGAGCAGGTTGCCGATCGCGAAGGGGAAGAAGTAGTACTGCGTCGACGAGGGGCTCGTGCCGTAGAAGTTCTGCAGCACGAGCGCGTAGGTGAAGAAGATCGCGTTGTACAGGAACGACTGCGTGATCATCATCGCGAGGCCGACGAAGGTGCGCTTCGGGTACTTCGAGAAGAGGACGCCGAAGATGGTCCGGATCGGGATGTGGCCCTGGGCCTGCACCGTGAGCGCCTTCGACTCGTCGACCGGCTCGATCGTCCCGCCCTGCTTGCGGACGGTCGCCTCGATGTCGTCGACCGTGGCCTCCGCCTCCTGTTCCCGACCGTGCGTCATGAGCCACCGCGGACTCTCGGGGATGTGGCGGCGCAGGAAGATGATGGCGAGACCGAGGACCGGCCCGATGAAGAATCCGATGCGCCAGCCGACGTCCTCGGCGAAGTAGTCGGTGTTCAGCAGGAACAGGTTCGCCGCCGATCCGAGGGCGGCGCCGCCCCAGTAGGTGCCGTTGATGGCGATGTCGACGTGCCCGCGGTACTTCGACGGGATGAGCTCGTCGATGGCCGAGTTGATCGCCGCGTACTCGCCGCCGATGCCCATGCCGGCGAAGAACCGGAAGATGGCGAGGAACCAGAACGTGGGGGACAGGCCCGCGATGCCGCTCGCGACGAGGTAGATCGCGAGGGTCAGGATGAAGAGCTTCTTGCGGCCGAGGCGGTCCGCCATGCGGCCGAAGACGAGGGCACCCGTCACCTGGCCGAGCAGGTAGATCGTCCCGAGGAGGCCGACCTCCGCCGCCGACAGCCCCAGCGACTTCTGGAATCCGGCGGAGGCGACGATCTGGATCTCGAGGCCGTCCAGCACCCATGAGAAGCCGAGACCGACGACGATCATCCAGTGGAACCGGGTCCACGGCAATCGGTCCATCCTGGCGGGGACGAGGCTCCGCACCGGGGCAGGTAGCCCGGAGGTCGACGTGTTCGACATGGAATGACTCCTTCCACGGCCGTCCCGTCGACGGTCGATCCGGGAGATGACGCTACTCCCGCGGCGGGCATCGGACGTCGCTGATCGGTGCCCCTTGACTTCGTCCTAGCGGAGGAGCACCCTACGCCCGGCACCCCGTCCGATGGCGCCCGGTGGCGCGGAATGGTCGTACGCTCGAAGCGCGACGAGATCGCGGACGGCTGCCGAGGGCCGTCGAGGAGGAGGCGGCATGCACCTGGTCGAGGACAGCACCGAGACGGACATCACGCGGGTCTTCCAGGACCGGATCACCTCCGGCGTCGCCCCGGGGTCGTACGTCGCCGTGTTCGACCGCGAACGGGTCCGGTTCGAGCAGGGGTTCGGCGGGGTCGCCGTGGGCGGTCCGGTGCCCGACGCCGACACGCTGTTCCGCATCGCCTCCTGCACGAAGAGTTTCACCGCGGCCGTGCTCCTCATCCTCCGCGACGCCGGCCGCCTCGACCTGGACGCGCCAGTGGACGGGTTCGTGCCGGAGTTCGCGCCGGTGCTCCCTGACGGGATCGCCGTCCGGCCGACCGTGCGTATGCTCCTGACGATGTCGGGTGGGCTCGGAACGGACGATCCCTGGGGTGACCGCCAGGAGTCGATCAGCGTGGACGAGTTCCGGCGGCTGCTCGTGCGCGGCGTCCGATGCGTCACGACACCCGGGACGGCGTTCTCCTACTCGAACCTCGGCTACGCGTTGCTCGGGCAGGTCATCGAGCGTGTGACCGGTGGCTCCTACATCGACGCGGTGACCTCGCTCCTGCTGGAGCCGCTCGGACTCGGCGCCGTGTTCGAGCGACCCGAGGGCGACGGGGCGGTCACGGCGACCGGTCATCGTGTCCGCCGCGAACGGGCCGTCGATGAAGACGGCCGATTCGTCGAGGTCCCGTTCTCCGGCCCCGGGGTCTTCTCCTCGATCGGCGGACTCTTCGCCTCGGCCTCCACCCTGATCGGATGGGTGCGCTGGCTCGACGGCGCCTGGACCGGGGACGAGACCGGACCACTGTCGAGCGCCAGCCGCCGCGAGATGCAGCAGCTGCACCGGCTGGCTCCGTCGCGGCCCACCCTCGACGGCGTGCCGCCGAGACTCGCGCTCGGCTACGGCTTCGGCCTCTTCGTCGAAGAGGACGCCGACCTCGGGACGCTCGTCTCGCACTCGGGCGGCTACCCCGGTTACAGCGCCCACATGCGGTGGCACCCGACATCGGGGTTCGGCGTCGTCGCCTTCGAGAACGCCGGCTACGCGGCCGTGGCGAAGCCCGCCGAACAGGCCCTGCGGCTGGCGATCGCGGGCGCCAAGGCCTCCGGTGAGCTGCCGGAACCGGCGATCCGCCCCTGGCCGGAGACCCTCGTGGCGTCGATGACCGCGACCGGGCTGCTGTCGCACTGGGACGACCGCGTCGCCGCGTCGCTGTTCGCCGAGAACGTCGCCCTCGACCGCCCGCTGGACGAGCGGCGCGAGGCGGTCGACGCCGCTGTCACCGCCGTCGGTGGCATCGCCGAGGTGGCTTCGGGACGTGCGACGCCGATCTGCGATTCGCCGGACCACCTGGTCTGGTTCGTTGAGGGGACGGAGGGCCGCCTCCGCCTGGAGGTCCGGATGACACCCGTGCTTCCGCTCCGGGTCCAGACCTTCACGGCGACGGTCGACGACCAGCGGGAGTGAACGCCGAACGCCGGTAGCTGAGGCTCAGCTACCGGCGTTCAGGTGGAACGGTGTGGCTCGGTTCAGCCGATCGAGTCGTCGTCGCCGTTGCCGTTGCGGTTCGTCGGGGAGATGTCCTCCGTCGACTCGACGTACTCGTAGTCGGTCGTCGTCGGGCCGTCGTGGTCGCCGGTGTTCGTCGCTTCGCCGACGGGACGGTAGATGAGCTGGCCTTCGCCGTAGGGCAGGACGAGCTCGCCGTCCTGACCGTCTTCGAGCGGGATGATCTCGCTGTCGAGCGGGCCGCCGGTGAGTTTCGCAAGAGTCTGTGACATGTCGCCAGCCTAGCCCCGACGACTGTCAGAGTGCTGCGATGGTCCAGGACACCCGGTGTGGTGTATTGGGAGCCAGGACGACGAGGTCGGTCCCGGTCGAGAAGGCGTCGGGTGGGCAGGTCATCGGTTCGACGGCGAGCCCCAGTCGGTTCAGCTCCGCGACGGGCTGATCGGCCGTGTGCACCTGGACCCAGGGCAGACCGTCACCCCAGTGCATGGCGACGCCGCTGCCGGATGGCGTCGTCACGCGCACCGTGACCCGGCCGTCGACGTCGCGATCGAGCGCCGTGTACGCGTGGTCGACGAAGGTGTCGCCGATGGCCCGGGGTGACCGGAAGTCGAAGTGCTCCGTCGCCTCCGTGTCGACCGGCTCCAGCGAGACCGGGATGAGCCGGTCCGGCGTGACGGTGAGCACCTCGGCAGCGGGCAGTTCGAGCGTCCAGTCGTCGACACGGCCCTCACCCGCGACGAGGTACGGGTGCGGTCCCGTGCCGTAGGGCGCGTCGACGTCGCCGAGGTTCAGCGCCTCGACGTCGGTGCGGAGTCCGTCGTCGTCGAGCGTGTAGGTCGCGGTGACCTGGACGCGGAACGGATAGCCCTCCTGCGCCTCGATGACCACGCGGAACGCCGCCGACGCCGTGCTCGACGACACGAGGTCCCACTCCGACCAGGCGGCGAGCCCGTGGAGGGCGTGACCGCGAGCGGGTTCCGTGAGTGCGAGCTGGTGGTCGACGCCGGCGAAGGTGTATCGGCCGTCGACGACGCGGTTGGGCCACGGGGCGAGCATGGCGCCGCGGAACGCCGGACGGACCTCCTCGGCGTCGAACGGGACCACGAGGTCTCGGCCGTCGTGCCGCAGGAACCGCAATGAGGCACCGACCGAGGCGATCGACGCGGTGTACGCACCGTGCTCGAGATCGACACGACGTCCCGAGATCGGACGTCGGTCGACGGAGGCGGACGGGGACACGGCGCTGGTGGATTCGATCACGGCCCCATTCTGTCGCATCGACGCCGACCGACCCGGCCGACTGGCGGTGCGGGTCGGGCGGTGGGACGCGGCTCAGTCGAGGGAGCGGCCGCGCATGTCCGAGAGGAACAGTGCGGCGACAGCGGCGACGACGAAGAAGGCGGCGAACACGGAGAAGAGCAGGGCCTGTCCTGCGAGGAGGAGCACCGGAACCGACAGCGGGGCGATGATCGAGGCGATGCGGCCGATGCCGGCGGCCCATCCCGCCCCCGTCGCACGGAGCGCTGTCGGATACAGTTCCGGGGTCGTCGCGTACAGGGCGCCCCAGGCTCCGAGGTTGCAGAAGGACAAGCACATGCCGAACACGATGATCGTCGGTTCGGTCGTCGCCGTGCCGAACAGGACCGCCGACACCGCGGAGCCCGCCAGGAAGGTCGCGAGGGTCTGCTTCCGGCCCCAGGCCTCGATCAACCATGCCGAGACGGCGTAGCCCGGGATCTGGGCGAGGGTGATGATCAGGGTGAAACCGAAGGACCGGACGAGGGAGAACCCGGAGGCGACGAGGATCGTCGGGATCCAGATGAACGCACCGTAGTAGGAGAAGTTGACGCAGAACCACACGATCCAGAGCGAACCGGTGTCGCGGCGGTGCGTGGGTACCCACAGCCCACGGAGGCGCTCGCCGGCGGAGAGACCGGCGCTCACGGGGGTGTCGGTGGTGGTGTCGACGGCTGGCTCCGGGTGGGCGACGTCGGCCGAGGCCTCGAACTCGCGGACGACGGTTTCTGCCTCGCGGTGGCGCCCACGCGACTCGAGGAAGCGCACCGACTCCGGCAGTCGCGTCCGCACGATGGCCGCGTAGACCGCGGGCAACGCGCCGATGGCGAGCGCCCAGCGCCACCCGTCGTCGCTCGTCGGCACGACCAGATAGCCGATGAGGGCGGCGGCGATCCACCCGATGGCCCAGAACGCCTCCAGGAACACGATGATCCGCCCGCGGATCCGCGGCGGGGCGAACTCGCTCATGAGGGTCGAGGCGACGGGCAGCTCGGCGCCGAGTCCGAGGCCGACGATGAACCGCAGCACGATGAGCACGCCGAGTCCCCAGGCGAGGGCCGAAGCGCCCGTCGCGATGCCGAACACGAGGAGCGTGATCGCGAAGACGTGGCGTCGACCGACCCGGTCGGCGAGCAACCCGCCGAGCGTCGCACCGATGGCCATGCCGAGGAACCCGGCTGAGGCGATCCAGGAGAGCTCCGTGTTCCCGAGCTGCCACTGCACGGCGAGCTGGGCGAGCACGAAGGACACGAGTCCGACGTCCATGGCGTCGAGGGCCCAGCCGACGCCGGAACCGACGAGCAGTCGCCCGTGGGCCTTGGTGAACGGGAGCGCATCGAGGCGCTCGCTGCGGGTGCGGGGTGTGGTGGGGGCGGTGGACACGTCACCATTCTGGTGCAGGATGTGCCCACCGGCGCCGGTCCGTCGCAGATAGGCTGACGGCATCGAACTGCAGGCGTGCGGCCGGGCAGTTCACCCGCTCCGCCCGCCGTTCCGTCGAAAGGCCACTCCCGTGACCGATGCACCGCCTCCCGACCCGCAGCAGCCTGACGGCCGCCCGACGCAATGGCCCGCGGGTCAGCAGCCGCAGCACCCCTCCGGTCAGCCGCAGCAGCAGCAGCCGCACGGACAGCAGCAGCAGCCCTACGGCGGGCAGCCGCAGTACGGGCAGGGACCGCAGCAGCAGAACCCGTACGGGCAGCAGCAACAGCCGCAGTATGGTCAGGGACCGCAGCAGCAGAACCCGTACGGACAGCAGCAGAACCCGTACCAGCAGAACCCGTATAGCGGGCAGCAGAACCCCTCCGGTGGGCAGCCGCAGCAGCCGTATCAGCCGCAGCAGAACCCGTACCAGCAGCAGCCACCGCAGGGTCCTCCCGGGTACGGCCAGCAGCCGCCGCCTCCCGGCGCCCCGGAGCGCAAGCGGACGGGGCTCATCATCGCCCTCGCCGTCGGTGTCCCGCTCGTGTTGGCGGCGATCATCACCGTCGTCGCCCTCGTGCTCACGCAGGGTGGCGCACCGGTCGCGGACCCGAGCCCCACCCGCTCGGCCACGCCGACGAAGACCGCGTCTCCCACGCCCACGGAGACGGACTCGACGCCCGAGCCGACCAAGACCTACGTCAACATCCCGCCGGATCTCGATTTCGCAGCAGGACAGGACGTCCCCACCGACTGGACGGCCTACCTCACGAACGACTTCGACTCGTCGTGGGCGGCAGCGGGTCAGGACGCGAACGGGATCGACATCTACACGAACGCCTCGACCTCGTGCGAGGTGCGGCTCGGCAACATCGCACTGACTCCGGAGGAGATCGCGGTCGGTGACGACCAGCGCTCGAGCGACGCCTATCTGTCGAAGTACGTCGGGGCCGACTACGTCAAGGCGGACGGCACGACCGAACAGCTGAACTACAACAGCGGTGGCGGGCTCATCGAGTTCCGGGTCCTGTCGTGGACGCAGGCGACGGGGGAGCGCACCTACTGGGGCGTCCGGTCCCTCACGAAGATGGGGACGCTCGTCGTCTTCACCTTCACCTGCAAGGACCAGGGCTCGCTCGATCTGCTGGCGAACGACGTCGTGAACCTCATCTCCGTGGAGCTGCTCCCGAAGCGCTGACCGGTCCCGTCGTCAGAACGCGCGGAGGACCGCCTGCGCGACCGTGAAGATCGCGAGGCCGGCGAGCGCGCCGACGATGGTGCCGTTCAATCGGATGAACTGCAGGTCGCGTCCGACCAGCAGCTCGATCTTCTGGGTCGTCTCGCGGGCGTCCCAACGCTCGACGGTCTCGGTGATGATGCTCGCGATGTCGTGCCGGTAGCGGGTGACGACGTAGGACAGGGCGTCCGCGACGCGGGTGTCGACGCGGGTGGAGAACGCCCGGTCGGTCGACAGTCGCCGGCCGAAGTCCGCGATGGTGCCGGCGATCCGCACGCGGAGGTCGCTGTCGGGGGCGTCGAGTGCCTCGAGGAACGCGCTCTTCGCGGCCGCCCAGGTCTTACCGGCGACCTCCCGGACACGAGGGCTGTCGATGACCTCGTGCTTGGCGTTCTCGAAGCGGGTGATGGTCGCGTCGTCGTGCTGCAGTTGCTCCGCGAGCTCGCCGAGGTAACCGTCGAGGGCATGACGGAGCTGGTGGTCGGGGTCCGCGCGGACGGCCTGGACGAAGGACACGGCCTCGCGGTAGAGCTTGTCGTCCACGAGCCGGTCGACGAAGGACGGCACCCAGGTCGGCAGACGGCTCGAGACCAGGCGTTCGAACGCCTTCGGATTCGTGCTCAGCCATTCACCCGTGCGGTCGAGGAGGAGGTCGACCGCGTCGTGATGTGCGCCGACGCCGACGATGTGCTCGACCCAACGGCCGATGTTCGGGGCCCACTGCGGGTCGATGAGGTGTTTGGACGCCAACGCCTCGATGACTTCGCGGACGTCGTCGTCGGACAGCGTCTCCAGCAGACCCCGCACCGCGATGGACCCCTCGGCGGTGACCCGCTCGGCGTTCGCGGGCTCGGACAACCAGCCGCCGAGCTTCTCCGAGACGGAGACGGACGCGAGCTTCTGCCGCACGACCTCCTCGGAGAGGAAGTTGGTCTCCACGAACTCGCCGAGGCTGACGCCGATCTCGTCCTTGCGCTTCGGGATGATCGCCGTGTGGGGGATCGGGATGCCGAGCGGGTGCCGGAAGAGGGCGGTGACGGCGAACCAGTCCGCGAGCGCCCCGACCATGCCGCCTTCCGCAGTGGCCCTGACGTACGCCAACCACGGGTAGCGTCCCTCGAGCGCGAACGCGACGGCGAAGATGACCGCCATGACGAGGAGCAGTCCGGTGGCCAGGCGCTTCATCGAGCGCAGGGCTCGCGCGCGGTCCGCGTCGGCAGCGGTGAGTTCGAGTGTGGGGGAGCTCGTCATCCGCCCATCCTAAGCTCGTCGACCGTGTCCTCCGGTCCGATGGAGGAGGAGGGCACCGTACCCCCTGGTGGTACCCTGAGCCGGTGATCGAAGACATCAAGAAGCGGGCCCTCCACCGGACGAAGATCCTCGAGGGCCAGATGCGTGGCCTCGAGAAGATGATCGAGAACGAGGACTACTGCATGGACATCATCACGCAGTCGCTCGCCATCCAGAAGTCGCTGGGGTCCCTCAACAAGCTGCTCGTCGAGAACCACCTGCTGACGCACGTCACGCAGATGTTCGAGGAGGGCGGGGACAGCAAGGACGCCGCGGTCGGCGAGCTCCTGCGGATCTTCGAGCTCAGCAACAACCGCGGCTGAGCCGAGCCGTCAGGCCGGCCCGAGCCGTCGCACGGGCCCGAGCAGAGCGGTCAGGCCGGTCCGAGCCAGGCGTTCGCGACCGTGGCGTGGGCGGACTCGTCGTCGGAGGGATGGAACATCCCGGCGAGGACGTCGCGGTACAGCCGGCCCAATTCGCTCGCGGCGAAGTAGCTGCCGCCGCCGGCGACCCGGATCGCCTGGTCCACGACCTCGCGGGCGGTCTCCGTCGCGCGGACCTTGAGCCCGACGAGTTTCGGGAACCAGAGCGCGCCATGGTCGACCCCGTCGTCGAGGTCCCGGGCGATGCCGGCGAGCTGTGGCAGCATGCCGTCGTACGCGATGGCGGCCGAGGCGATCCGACGGCGGATGTCGGGGTCCGCCGCGTAGCTCGCGCCACCGGCCTTCTTCGACGTCTTCCGGTGGGCGGTCTCGACCGCGAGTCGGAGGGCGCGTTCGCCGATGCCCGTGTACACGGCGGCGATGAGGGTCTCGAAGCAGGCGAAGATCCCGAAGACGATGGGGTCCGGGTTGGGCCCCGGGTCGAGGCGTCGGACGATGTGCTCCGCCGTCGACTCGGCGCCCTGGAGCAAGGTCGTCCTGCTCTGGCTGGCGCGCATCCCGACGGTGTCCCAGTCGTCGAGGATCTCGAACCCGCCGCGCGAGCGCTCGATGAACCCGTAGACCACCTTCGGACCGTCGGCCGAGGTCGTGTCGAGCCCGGTCGTCCCCAGCCAGGTCCACGCGGGCGACAGCGAGGTGAAGATCTTCCGGCCGTGGAACCGATAGGAACCGTCGGGGCCCGGACGGGCTTCGGTGTCGGATCCGAAGAGCACGAGGTCGTTGCCAGCCTCGCTCACCCCGAACGCGTAGAGCTCGTCCCCGGCAGCTCCCTCGAGGACGAAGCGGAGCGAGTCGTCTCCTCGGGTGTGGAGCAGTCGCGCGACACCCGTCCACACGAGGTGCATGTTGATCGCGAGGGCGGTCGCCGGGGCGGCGGTGGCGAGCCGGGATTGGAGCAGCGTGACCTCGCCGAGGCCGAGGTCGAGACCGCCGAACTCCGCGGGGACGAACGCCCGGAGATAGCCGCACGCTCGCAGCTCGGCGAGGTCCTCGTCGAAGAAGGCGTTCTCGCGGTCCGCCACGGCGGCACGTTCGCGGATGCGCTCGACGAGCCCGTCACTGAGGATCGAGGCGGGGTCGAACGATCGATCGGACGGGTGGTGCTGCGCTTGAGCGGTCACCGGTCCATTGTCGCATCGGGCCCGGCCGAGGTGGCAGGTGTCTGCGAGCGGCGAGCAGCGCGCCGACGGCCCGACCTGACGAGGAGCACCACGACCGCGGCGACGACCGCGAGGGGGAGCAGCCACGGCACCAGGACGCCGACCACGACGACCAGTCCCGAGGCAGCGGCGACGAGCGCGTTCCACCCGGCGACCACGCCGCCCCAGAAGTCGGTGGGCACACCCGGCGCGACCGAGCCTGGGGCCACGAAGCTCACGAACACGGAGGAGAAGTCGACCTGATCGGCGAGCGCGTCGCGCTGGGCGACGAGCCCGTCCAGTTCCGCCTGCCGCTGGGACAGGCTGGTCTCGGCGGCGAGGAGGTCGGCCGTCGTGGTCGAAGCCGCCATGAGTCCGAGCAGTCGGTCGACCGAGGCCTGGAGGGCTGTGACCCGCGCGTCGAGGTCGGCTGCCTGTGCCGTGACGTCCACCGCGGACACGGAGAGGTTGTTCACCGTGCCGAGCGCCTGCAGCTGCGCGAGCACGTCGTCGAAGTCGTCGGCGGGGATGCGGACCGTCAGGGTCGCCTGCGCGGCCTGGTCGGAGGTGCCCGGAGTCTCGTCGCGGCTGTCGACGCGCCCGCCCGCCTCGGTGACGATCCGGGTGGCGTCCGTCGCGGTGCTGATCGGGTCGTCAGCGGTGACGGTGAGTGAACCAGTCGTGACCACCTGCTGTTGCGTGAGGTCGGGGGAGGCGGCGCCGTCGACACCGACCTGCGCGTCGCCGGCGACCTGGCCGGGCGCGGGCATCGCAGCTCGCGAGTCGCTGCCGGCCTCGGTGCTCGACCCGGCCGAGCAGCCCGAGAGGACGAGCCCGACGAGGACGGCGGAGACGAACACGGTGGTGGTGCGGGTCACTGCGGAGCGCTTCATGGCATCACCCTAGGGAGCCGCCGCACCGCGGAGGTGCAGGGACCCTGGGAAGCGGGTCACGATCAGGTCTCGCGACGCGACCGCTGTTCGAGTTGCAGCTCGGCCCAATCGCCGATGGCCTTCGTGGTCTCCGCCGGGCGGTCCCGGTGCACGTTGTGACCGGCGCCCTGGACGATCGTCAGGCTGACCTGGCGGTTGGCGAGGACCTCGGCGGCGAGCGCGCCGCGGAAGAGGCTGTACACCTCAGGGTCGGAGGCGATCACGAAGGTCGGGTTGCGCAGAGCGGCCGCTGCGGGGCGGACGTCCCACGGATGGTTCTGTTCGCTCGTCTGCTCGATCGCCCACCGGCTCGCCTCGGACACCGCCTGGACCTTGATCTCCACGTCGAGTGGGTGCCACTCGGGGTTCTTCGCGCGGACCGATGCGATCGTGTTGTCGGCGAAGGCGGCCTCCTGGCTGGCCCGGATGATCTCGGCGTCGTGGTCGTCGAGCGCGATGGCGGGGTCGAGCAGCACGACCGCCGCCGCCCATCGGGGATCGGCTGCGGCGGCGACCGCCGTGGCGGCGCCTCCGAGCGAGTGTCCGACGACGAGGTCCCACGCGGCGTGCCCGACGCCGGGCACGGGGGTCGGCCTGGTGGCCAGCAGATCGGCGGCGTAGGCCTCGACGCGGTAGTCCAACGCACGAGGGGCGACGCCGTGGCCGCGGAGGTCGACCGCCTCCACGAGCCAACCGCGATCGGCCAGGGCGGCGCAGATGCGCCAGGTGCTCGGACCGTTGCTGCCGAGTCCGTGGACCACGAGCGCCCGAGCCGGCGCGTCGTGGCGACCCCAGCGGTGACGTGGGAGCTCCACGGGCGTGATCGTGCGGGCGGCGAGGCTGGATGCGGTGTCGACGACGGGCTCGGTCATGCGTTCAGCCTACGGTCTCGCGTCAGTCGAGCCGGTCCGGGTCGGTGCCGGTGCGCTCGCCGTTCTCGAGCGCCGAGATGGCGGCCAGGTCGTCGGCGTCGAGGGTGAAGTCGAACACGGCGAAGTTCTCCGAGATCCGCGCCGGTGTGGCCGACTTGGGGATGACGATGTTGCCGAGCTGCAGGTGCCAGCGCAGCACGACCTGCGCGACCGTGCGCCCGTGCTTCTGGGCGATGGCCCCGAGGTCGGAGGTGGCGTCGGATCCGTCCGCGGCGGGCGCGAAGAAGCGGCCGCGGGCGAGTGGTGACCAGGCCTCCGTCGCGATGCCGTGTGCCGCGTTGACGGCGCGCAACTCCCGCTGGGGGAGGAACGGGTGGAGTTCGATCTGGTTGACGGCCGGGGTGACCTCCGCCGACTCCAGGAGTCGTTCGAGATGGCTGCGGTGGAAGTTCGAGACGCCGATGGAGCGCGTACGTCCCTCGGCCCGCAACCGCTCGAGCGCGCGCCAGGTCTCGCGGTAGCGGTCCTGCCCCGGGGCCGGCCAGTGGATGAGGTACAGGTCGACGTGGTCGAGGCCGAGGAGGTCCAGGCTCGTGTCGAACGCGCGCAGCGTCTCCTCGTACCCCTGATCGGTGTTCCAGACCTTCGTCGTGACGAAGAGCTCGTCGCGGGGGATGCCCGACTCGCGGATCGCGACGCCGGTGCCGCGCTCGTTGCCGTACAGCGAGGCGGTGTCGATGTGGCGGTACCCGACCTCCAGCGCCGTCTGCACGATCTCGGTGCTGGCGAGGTCCGGGACCTTGTAGACGCCGAAGCCGAGCTGGGGGATCGTGTGCCCGTCGTTGAGGAGGACGGTCGGGGTGCTGTCTGCCATGGCACCAGTATCCTCGACAGGGCCACCGTCACCGTCGAAAGGGAGCCCATGCCGCAACTCATGATCGTCACCGGGAGTGTCCGTCCCGAGCGGGTGGGCGGTGCCGTCGCCGACTGGGTCGCGGGTGTGGCCGAGGCGGACGAGCGGTTCACCGTCGACGCGGTCGATCTCCGGGAGCTGGCGTTGCCGTTCATGGACGAGCCCGCGCACCCGCGGAAGCGCGCCTACGTCCACCCGCACACGATCGCCTGGGGCGAGCGGGTCGATCGCACGGACGCCTTCGTGTTCGTGACGCCCGAGTACAACTACAGCTACGCGCCCGCCCTCAAGAACGCGCTCGACTACCTCATGCACGAGTGGGCGCGGAAGCCGGTCGGGATCGTCAGCTACGGCGGGCTGTCGGGCGGAACCCGCGGCGTCGTCGCGCTTCGACCCGTCCTGCAGGCACTCGGCCTCGTCAGTACCGGTGCGAACGTTGAGATCCCGTACGTTTCACGGCAGATCGCCGATGGGGTGTTCACGCCCAACGACCGCCAGACGACCATGCTCCCGATGCTGCTGGGCGAACTGGCCGCACTCGACGGGGCCCTCGCGCCGCTGCGCGCCGCCGACTGAAGCGGCGCGGCTCAGGACGGGTGGGTGTTGATCGGCTCGGTGTCGGGGATCGGGCTCGCATCGCGGCCGCGGAGGTCGGGGTGCCACCGGTGACCGATCCACGGGATGACGAAGCCGAACAGCGCGAACACGCCGGCCACCCAGAACGCGCCGACCGCTCCGGAGCCGTCGATGAGGAAACCTGCCGCCGCCGACCCCATCGCGGCACCGATGAGCTGACCGGTGCCGACCCAGCCGTAGGCCTCGGCGGTGTCGCTGAACTTCACACTCGCCGAGACGATGGCGAACAACACGGCGAGGGCCGGCGCGATGCCGATACCGGCGACGAAGAGGGTGACCGACAGCCACCAGGCGTTGAGGAAGAGGCTCGCGACGGCGAGTCCGGCGAAGACGATGAAGATCCGCCGCGCCAGCGCGTAGGGACCGATCGGCGTGTGTCCGAGGGCGAGGCCGCCGGCCAGCGAGCCGACCGAGAAGATCGCCAGGACGATACCGGCCTCGAGGCCGTCGTGCCCGAAGGTCGCGACGACGCCCGCCTCGACGGCCGAACAGGCGCCGATGAGGAGGAAGCCGACGACGGTGGCGAGGAGGACCGGCGGGCGCTTGAGCACCTGTCCGAGTTTGCGACGGCTCCTCGGGATGCGGACGCGCCCGACCTCCGGTGAGGAGATGAACCACAGGCAGCCGACGACCATGATCACCGCTGCCAGGGCGATGCCCCAGACCGTGCCGACCTGGGTGGACACGAAGGTGGTCACGACGGGCCCGAGCACCCAGATGATCTCCTGGGCCGAGGCGTCGAGGGAGAACAACGGGGTGAGCTGCTGGGAGGTGACGAGCTTCGGGTAGATGGTGCGGACCGCGGGCTGGACGGGCGGCGTGCTCAGCCCGGCGACGAATCCGATCGCCATGTACGCGGGGACGGTCATGGTGACGAGGGCGATGGTCGTGACGGAGACGGCACAGACCGCGAGGGTGAGGAGGAGCACCTTGCGGATGCCCCAGACGCCCATCCACCGGCTCGTGAGGGGGCCGGCGATCGCCTGCCCGATGCTCGTCGCGGCGAGGACGAGCCCGGCGGCCCCGTAGGACCCGGTGACCTGCTCGATGTGGAGCAGGAAGGCCAGCGAGAGCATCCCGAACGGGAAGCGTGCGGTGAGCTGCGCCGCGATGATCCGGGCGACGCCGGGGGTACGAAGAAGGTCACGGTAGCTGCTCACAAGGACACCAGTCTAGGGACCGGCTCCGACACGCGCGACACGCCCGCGACACGCCCAAACCGACAACGGATGTCGGAGGTGCGGAGGAGAATCTCGCCTGTGGATAGATATCCCTCAGACGGGGGAGAAAAGGCCGTCAATCCGGGATTTTCGCGTCGCCCACGGGCGCTGTACCCAGTGGAGAACCGGTGGATAACTCGCCCGAAACGGTGGAGAACCCGGTGGAAAACTACAGGGCTGTAACTACTAGCCCTTGTGGTCGACCTGAAGACCGCCATCTATATGTAGTATTGGAACCCCGGCGCAGGACGCCGCGGGAATCACCAGATTTTGAGGGGAAGGCACGAAGAGCTATGGCAATCACGGTCTACACGAAGCCCAGTTGCGTGCAGTGCACCGCGACGTACCGCGCACTCGACAACAAGGGCATCGAGTACAACATCCTCGACCTCTCGGTCGACGAGAACGCGCTCGAGCAGGTCAAGGCCCTCGGCTACCTGCAGGCACCGGTCGTCATCACCGAGGAAGACCACTGGTCGGGCTTCCGTCCCGACAAGATCGAAGAGCTCGCCGCACGTCTGGCTTGAGCCCACGGTCGCAGGCGTCATCATGAGCCGGCTCCAGCAGCACCGCACCATCCGACCGTCCGGACGTCGACGAGGAGGCCACCCGTGCAACCACGGCTGATCTACTTCTCCAGCATTTCCGGCAACACGCATCGCTTCATGCAGAAGCTCGACCTGCCCTCGTTGCAGATCCCGCTGTATGCGAAAGACGAAGCCGTGCACGCCACGGCACCCTACGTCCTCGTGACCCCCACCTACGGCGGGGGCAACGGCGACGGAGCGGTGCCCAAACAGGTGATCCGGTTCCTCAACGTCGAGGCCAACCGCTCCCTGATCCGCGGGGTCATCGCCGCCGGCAACACGAACTTCGGCGAAGCCTACGGGCTCGCCGGCGACGTGATCGCCAGCAAATGCAAGGTCCCGCACCTGTACCGCTTCGAACTCTTCGGAACCCAGGACGATGTCACCACCGTCCACAATGGATTGGAATCATTTTGGCAGCAGCGCCAGTTTCAGTGATCGACGCACCGTCGACGAGCCAGATGGACTACCACTCGCTCAACGCGATGCTCAACCTCTACGGCCCGAACGGCGAGATCCAGTTCGACAAGGACCGTGAGGCCGCGCGGGAGTACTTCCTCCAGCACGTCAACCAGAACACCGTCTTCTTCCACTCGCTGAAGGAACGGCTCGACTACCTCGTCGAGAAGGAGTACTACGAGCAGGCAGTGCTCGACAAGTACTCGTTCGACTTCATCCAGGAGCTCAACGACCTGGCCTACTCGAAGAAGTTCCGCTTCCAGACCTTCCTCGGCGCGTTCAAGTACTACACCTCGTACACGCTGAAGACCTTCGACGGCAAGCGCTACCTCGAGCGGTTCGAGGACCGCGTCGTCATGACCGCCCTCGGTCTCGCCGACGGCGACCAGCAGCTCGCGGTCGCGCTCGTCGAGGAGATCATCGCGGGTCGGTTCCAGCCCGCGACGCCCACCTTCCTCAACTCGGGCAAGGCCCAGCGAGGCGAGCTCGTCTCCTGCTTCCTCCTCCGCATCGAGGACAACATGGAGTCGATCGCCCGTGGCATCAACTCCGCGCTCCAGCTCTCGAAGCGTGGCGGCGGCGTGGCGCTCTCGCTGTCGAACATCCGTGAGTCCGGTGCACCGATCAAGCAGATCGAGAACCAGTCGAGCGGCATCATCCCCGTGATGAAGCTCCTCGAGGACTCCTTCAGCTACGCGAACCAGCTCGGCGCGCGTCAGGGCGCCGGCGCGGTGTACCTCAACGCACACCACCCCGACATCCTGCGATTCCTCGACACCAAGCGTGAGAACGCCGACGAGAAGATCCGGATCAAGACGCTGTCCCTCGGCGTCGTCGTCCCCGACATCACCTTCGACCTCGCGAAGAAGGGCGAGGACATGTACCTGTTCTCCCCGTACGACGTCGAGCGCGTCTACGGTGTGCCCTTCGGCGACATCTCGGTGAGCGAGAAGTACCACGAGATGGTCGACGACTCCCGCATCAAGAAGACGAAGATCAACGCCCGCGAGTTCTTCCAGACCATCGCGGAGATCCAGTTCGAGTCCGGCTACCCGTACATCGTGTTCGAAGACACGGTGAACAAGGCGAACCCCATCAAGGGCCGCATCAACATGTCGAACCTCTGCTCGGAGATCCTCCAGGTCAACACGCCGACCACCTACAACGAGGACCTCTCGTACAAGGAGATCGGCAAGGACATCTCCTGCAACCTCGGCTCGCTGAACATCGCGCTCACGATGGACTCGCCCGACTTCGGTCGCACGGTCGAGACCGCCATCCGCGGCCTCACCTCCGTGTCCGACCAGAGCCACATCTCCTCGGTGCGTTCGATCGAGGACGGCAACGACAAGTCGCACGCCATCGGCCTCGGCCAGATGAACCTCCACGGCTACCTCGCCCGCGAGCGCGTGCACTACGGCAGCCCCGAGGGCATCGACTTCACGAACATCTACTTCTACACGGTGGTGTTCCACGCGCTGCGCGCCTCGAACCTCATCGCCAAGGAGCGCGGGGAGACCTTCGACGGTTTCGCCGACTCGCAGTACGCGTCGGGTGAGTTCTTCGACAAGTACATCGACCAGGTCTGGGAGCCTGAGACGGCTCGTGGCCGCGAGCTCTTCGAGCAGGCCGGCGTGCAGATCCCGACGCAGGCGGACTGGACGGCCCTCAAGGCGTCCATCCAGGAGTACGGCATCTACAACCAGAACCTCCAGGCCGTCCCGCCGACCGGTTCGATCTCCTACATCAACAACTCCACGTCGTCGATCCACCCGATCGCGTCGAAGATCGAGATCCGCAAGGAAGGCAAGCTCGGTCGCGTGTACTACCCGGCTCCGTTCATGACGAACGACAACCTGGAGTACTACGAGGACGCCTACGAGATCGGTGCCGAGAAGATCATCGACACGTACGCCGCCGCGACGCAGCACGTCGACCAGGGGCTGTCGTTGACGCTGTTCTTCAAGGACACCGCCACCACGCGCGACATCAACAAGGCGCAGATCTACGCGTGGAAGAAGGGCATCAAGACCATCTACTACATCCGTCTCCGGCAGCTCGCGCTCGAGGGCACGGAAGTCGACGGCTGCGTCAGCTGCATGCTCTAAGGAGCTTCGCGCTTCGCCATCCGCACTTCGACAGGCTCAGTGACCGGGTTTCCGGTCCCTGAGCCTGTCGGAGGCTCATTCGTATCACCGGTCCGTCGAGGGCCATCAGCATCACCGGTCCCTGAGCCTGTCGAAGGGCCAACCCCACTTCCCGATAGAGGACACCAATTCATGTCAGAGAAGCTCAAGCTGGTCGACCGCGTCCAGGCGATCAACTGGAACAAGATCGAGGACGAGAAGGACGTCGAGGTCTGGAACCGCCTCGTCAACAACTTCTGGCTGCCCGAGAAGATCCCGCTGTCGAACGACGTCCAGTCGTGGAACACCCTGACGCCGCAGGAGCAGCAGCTCACCATGCGCGTGTTCACGGGCCTCACGCTCCTCGACACGATCCAGGGCACCGTCGGCGCCGTCGCCCTCATCCCCGATGCGATCACCCCGCACGAGGAGGCCGTCTACACGAACATCGCGTTCATGGAGTCGGTGCACGCGAAGAGCTACTCCTCGATCTTCTCCACGCTCAGCAGCACGAAGGAGATCGACGAGGCGTTCCGCTGGTCGGTCGAGAACCCGAACCTGCAGAAGAAGGCGTCCATCGTCCTCGACCGCTACCACGGCGACGACCCGCTGAAGCGGAAGGCCGCCTCGACCCTCCTCGAGTCCTTCCTCTTCTACTCGGGCTTCTACCTGCCCATGCACTGGTCGAGCCGCGCGAAGCTCACCAACACGGCCGACATGATCCGCCTGATCATCCGCGATGAGGCCGTGCACGGGTACTACATCGGCTACAAGTTCCAGAAGGGACTCGAGAAGCTGACGCAGGCTGAGCGCGACGACGTCAAGGACTACACGTTCTCGCTGCTCTACGAGCTCTACGACAACGAGGTGCAGTACACGCAGGACCTCTACGACGAGGTCGGTCTCACCGAGGACGTCAAGAAGTTCCTGCACTACAACGCCAACAAGGCGCTCATGAACCTCGGCTACGAGGCCATGTTCCCGAAGACGGTCACGGACGTGAACCCGGCGATCCTGTCGGCGCTCTCCCCGAACGCCGATGAGAACCACGACTTCTTCTCGGGCTCCGGCTCCTCCTACGTGATCGGCAAGGCCGTGGTCACGGAAGACGAGGACTGGGACTTCTAGTCGCTGCGCTGAACGCCTGAGGGCCGGATGGAATCCACGATTCCATCCGGCCCTCAGGCGTTCAGCGTGTAGCGGCATCAGCCGCCGAGGCCACCGAAGCCGGCCAGGAAGAAGTAGAAGAACGCCGTCGCGCCCTGGACGACCGGGAGGAAGAGCGCCGCGATCGCGGTGACCACGATCGTGAGGATGACGACGAGTGAGACGAGACTCACGACACCGTTGCGTCCGGCGCTCGGCGTCTCGACGGAT
Organism: Plantibacter sp. CFBP 8798; assembly: GCF_014841195.1. Lineage (NCBI taxonomy): Bacteria > Bacillati > Actinomycetota > Actinomycetes > Micrococcales > Microbacteriaceae > Plantibacter > Plantibacter sp. CFBP 8798. Next base: position 1,082,769 of record NZ_JACYTS010000002.1, on the reverse strand, counting down.
TCGGCGACGAGCAGCTCGTCCATGGTCGCTTCGGTCGTCAGCATCGTTCTCCCTGTGGCTCTGGTGTCCTCGACCCTACCTGGCGATCCGCCGTGCGCCGCTGACTCGCCCGAGGATGTTCGAATCCGACGCGGAAACGCGCAGATTCGGGCGACTCAGCGACGGCTGGTGGTCAGCGGCGGGTGGACCAGAGGGCCCAGGCGATGAGCACGGGCTGGAAGAAGAGCCGGGTGAACCGGCGGCTGTCGGTGTCGAGACCGAAGGCGTCGCGGCGGTTGAGCCACTGGGAGAGGTTGCCCGGGAAGATCGCGGTGAAGAACGCCGCAGCGAGGTTGCCGACGGCCGTCCGCTTCACGCCTGAGGCGAGTGCCGCACCCAGCGCGATCTCGACGACGCCCGAAGCGAGCACGGTGGTGTCCTCGTCGATCGGCACCCATTCCGGCACCTGCGCCTGGAAGTCCTTCCGAGCGAAGGTCAGGTGGCTGATGCCGGCGAACACGAGTGCGCCTCCGAGCAGCAGACGTGCGGCGGTGCGGGCTTTCGATCCAGCCATGAGGGTCCTCTCGACGATGGTGATGTCACCACGCTATCCGGAGATCGGTGGACCGACGGCGGGTTGGAGTGCACAGATGTCCAGCAGCAGGCCGCTCAGCCGTCGATCTGCGAGTTCGCGTCGAGACGGTGCCAGGTGCGGTTGTGGTAGACGAGCGGCGCGCCGTCGAAGCTGGGGCTGAATGTCGGGACGGCGGGAGCGGGCGCCTCGGCGGCAGGCTCGGCCCGGACCGGCTCCTCGGCCGCTTGCAGCTGCGAGACGCTCGACTCCAGCGCGTGCACCGCGATGACCGTCGAGGTGCCCGCCTCCATGCGGTTGACGATGCGTCCGCGGATCCAGACGCCGTTGCCCGTGAAGTACGGCTCGCCCGTGGGCAGGCGGTCCCAGATGGAGGTGTCGGCGAAACGGTCGATCCCACTCGTCGCGCAGAGCTTCGCGATGTGCAGTTGCTCGGAACCCAGGAGGTGGACGACGACGGTGTCGGACGCGGTGATGGTCGGCGCGCTCGAGGACAGCGACGACACGGAGAAGACGAGGAGCGGCGGTTCTGCACTGACGGAGAAGACCGAGGTGGCGGTGAGTCCCACCGGCCCGCTGCCGTCGTCCGCGGTGATGACCGAGACGCCGGCCGGGTGCTGACGGAACGCCGCTTTGAAGTCGTCGGGGGACAGGGAGGCGAAACCGGGGGCGACCTCGCCACCATCGACGGGGGACGGCAAGGCGGTCACGGAGGCGGCTGCCGGGTGGACTGAGCTCACGGGGGATCCTTCGAACGGCTGTGGACGACTGCTGCAACGCCGATTCGGTGGACGCTGCACAGGCTACGTTTCGCTCATCCGGCCGGAGCTGCAACTCTGTTACCCGGTGTGACGGCGACCGAGCGGTCGGGCGTGGGTCGCGTCGACCTCGCGTGCGTACGCTGGACGCATGCCCATCCTCATCGCCCCGGACGACCTCGCCGCTGTGATCGCCTCCGAGACGCCGGTGCGCGTCCTGGACGTGCGGTGGCGACTCGACGCACCGGACGGACGGCCCGCCTACCTCGAGGGGCACCTGCCCGGCGCGGTGTACGTCGACCTCGACCACGAGCTGGCCGACCACGTGCCGCCCGGAGTACCGGCCGTCCGAGGCCGCCACCCCCTGCCCGATCGCGAGGCGCTTCAGGCCTCCGCGCGATCGTGGGGCGTCGACGACGGCGACGTGGTCGTGGTCTACGACGATCTCAAGAGCCTGTCGGCGGCACGAGCCTGGTGGGTGCTGCGGAACGCCGGCATCGCGGACGTCCGCATCCTCGACGGCGCGTTCCGGGCGTGGACGGACGCCGGACTGCCCGTGGAGCGCGGCGAGGTCGTCCCGGAACCCGGGACGGTCACGTTGACGACGGGTGTCCTGCCGACCATCGACATCGACACCGCCGCGACGTGGGCGGGCGAAGGACGGGTGCTGCTCGACGCGCGTGCGGGCGAACGGTACCGGGGCGAGGTCGAACCGATCGACCCTCGGGCCGGTCACATCCCCGGAGCGCTCAGCACACCGACGACCGCCAACGTCGGCGCAGACGGCCGATTCCTGTCGCCTGAGACCCTCCGCGAGCAGTTCCTCGCCGCGGGCGTGCCTGAGGACGCGACGGTCGCGACCTACTGCGGCAGCGGGGTGACCGCGGCGCACAACGCGGTCGCACTCACCCTGGCCGGCTTCGAACCGGTGCTGTACCCGGGGTCATGGAGCGAGTGGGCGAACCACCCGGAGCGTCCGGTGGCGACAGGACCCGGGGCCTGAATCACCGACTCCGGACATCGAGCTTGTCGAGATGCGCCCTTCGACAAGCTCAGGGACCGGGGATCGCTAGCCCGCGAGGACCTTCTGCAGGCGCTGCAACGACACCGACTCGGCCGTGCCCAGCTGCTGGGCGAACAGGCTGATCCGGAGCTCCTCGAGCATCCACCGGGCCTTCACGAGGTGCTCCGGAGCCTCGGCGGGCAGTGGGATCGTGCCGCCGGCGGCCTCGAACCGCGCCGACGCCGTCTGCGCCTCCGTCATCCACACCCGGTCGCGGTTCGGGTTGTCCGTCAGTCGCTCGGCGCGGTAACGGATGCCGGCGAGGTAGCGGGGCAGATGTTCGAGTCGTGCTGAGCCCGTCCGGGAGACGAAGCCCGGGAAGACCAGTCCGTCGAGCTGGCCCCGCATGTCGGTGAGCGCCGCGAGCAGCGTCATGCTCGTCGCCGCCTTCATGGCCTTCTCCGTGTCGCGCGCGGCCTGCAGGATGCGGGCGACGATGGCGACCGTCTGGAACATCCGGTCCATGACCGAGGCGGACACGCGGTCGCGCAGCGTCTCGTACTGCAGTCGGGAGAACACCTGTCCGTCGGGCACCACACGGAACAGGACGTCGTCGATGCAGGCGGCGAGGCAGTCCTCGAACAACGCCGGCGTCGACCGGTAGGGGCTCGTCGCGAGCGCGAGCTTCTCGTTGGCCTTGAGGTGCTGCTGCACGTAGGCCGTCGGGGACGGGATCGCGAGCAGGAGGAGGCGGCGCACCCCCGCGGGCATGGCGCGGGCCTGGTCGGCCTCCGTGCTCATGATCCGGATCGACACGCTCGTGCCGTCGTCGACGATCGCGGGGTAGCCGCGGATCACGCCGTCCTCTTGGCGGATGTCGATGAAGCGGGGGAGGTCGTCGAAGTCCCACCTGGTGAACCCGGAGCGCTCGATGGCGTTGGGCACTCTGGCGGCCGCGACCTTGGCGACGCTCGCCCGCGTGCGCTGCTTGAGGCGCTGCTGCAGCTCGACGAGGTCCTTGCCGCCGGCGAGCGTCCGGCCGCGCTCGTCGATGACCCGGAAGGTCACGAGCAGGTGCTCGGGGACGCGTTCCATCTCGAAGTCCGAGGCGGTGATGTCCATGTAGGAGAGCCGCTTGATCGCGTTCGCGAGACGGGTGGCGAACGAGTCCTCGGCGGCCGGACTGCCGGGGGCGACCGCCGGGACGTCGGCGGGGAGCTCGGCGAGCAGCTTCGCCGCCCAGTCGGCCGCAGGCACGATGTTTCGACGCAGGGCCTTCGGGAGCGCTTTGATCATCGCCGTGATGAGGTCCCGACGGAGACCGGGGACCTGCCAGTCGAAGCCCGCGGGCGAGAGCCGGTCGAGCAGGGCGAGCGGGACGATGACCGTCACGCCGTCGTCGTCGCTTCCGGGCTCGAAACGATAGCTGAGCTTCAACCGCTGGTCGGCCTGCACCCACTCGGCGGGGAAGCGGTCCTCATCCACCGCCGGAGCGTCCTCGGGAAGGAGGTCCTCCTGGCGCATCGTGAGCAGCTCGGGCTGGTCGACGCGCGTCTTGCGCCACCAGGACTCGAAGCCCCGCGTCGTCGAGATCTCGGCAGGGACGCGGGCGTCGTAGAAGTCGAAGACGGCTTCGTCGTCGAAGAGGATGTCGCGGCGTCGCGTCCGCTCCTCGAGCTCACTCAGCTCCTTGCGCAGCCGTCGGTTCGCGCGGTGGAAGTCGAACAGTTTGTCGCGACCGATGTCGTGGGTCCACTCGCCGTCGACGAGCGCGTGCCGCAGGAACAGTTCGCGGGCCTGCTCCTGGTCGATGCGACCGAACTGCACCCGGCGGCGCGGCACGATCGGCACGCCGAAGAGGGTCACCTTCTCGAAGGCGACGGCGGAGCCCTGGTTCTTCTCCCAGTGCGGCTCGCTGTACGAGCGCTTGCAGAGGTCGCCGGCGATCTGTTCCGCCCACGCCGGGTCGATCGAGGCGTTGGTGCGGGCGAACAGCCGACTCGTCTCCACGAGTTCCGCGCTCATCACGGCGTTCGGCTGCTTCTTCGCGAGCGCGGACCCGGGGAAGAGGACGAAGCGCGTCTGGCGGGCGCCGATGTAGTCGCCCTTCTTCGCGGTCTTCGTCGCCGGTGGAGCGTTCCGGCCCTTCACGACCGGAGCGACGGTCTGGTCCTTCAGTCCGATGTGCGAGAGGAGCCCCGCGAGGAGCGACTTGTGGATGCCGTCGGGGTTCACCGCCGGCTCGTTGATCGTCAGGCCGAGGGGCTTCGCGAGCTGGCGCAGCTGGCGGTAGACGTCGTGCCATTCGCGGACGCGGAGGTAGTTGAGGAACTCGTTCTTGCAGAGCCGACGGAACGCGCTCGACGACAGCTCGTCCTGTTTCTCCTCGAGGTAGTTCCAGAGGTTCAGGAGGGCGAGGAAGTCGCTCGTGGGGTCGACGAACCGGCGGTGCAGTTCGTCGGCCTTCTGCCGGTGCTCGAGCGGTCGTTCGCGTGGGTCCTGGATGGTGAGCGCCGCGACGATCGCGAGCACCTCCCGCGACACCCCGTGCTGCTTCGACTCCACGACCATGCGCGCGAACCGCGGATCGATCGGCAGGCGGCTGAGGTCGCGCCCCACCCGCGTGAGACGTGGACCGCCGCCGCGAGGTGAGCCGTCGGCGAAGGTGCGGGTCTCGATCGCGCCGAGTTCGGACAGCAGATCGACGCCGTCCTTGATACCGCGGGCGTCCGGCGGTTGGAGGAAGGGGAAGGCGGCGATGTCGCCGAGGCCGAGGGAGATCATCTGGAGGATCACCGCGGCGAGATTCGTTCGGAGGATCTCCGGTTCGGTGAACTCCGGGCGCTTCGCGAAGTCGTCCTCCGAGTAGAGCCGGATGGCGATGCCGTCGCTCGTGCGGCCGGATCGACCCGAACGCTGGTTCGCCGACGCCTGCGAGATCGCCTCGATGGGGAGCCGCTGCACCTTGGACCGCACGCTGTAGCGCGAGATGCGGGCGGTTCCGGCGTCGATGACGTACTTGATCCCGGGCACCGTGAGGCTCGTCTCGGCCACGTTCGTCGCGAGGATGATGCGCCTGCGGAGGCCTGCCACGGTCGACGGCTGGAACACGCGGTGCTGGTCGGCGGAGGAGAGCCGGCCGTAGAGCGGCAGCACCTCGGTGCCGGGCAGGTTGCGCCCGCGGATGGCGTCGGTGGCGTCGCGGATCTCCGTCTCACCGGACAGGAAGACGAGGACGTCGCCCATCGACTCGCGCGCCAGCTCGTCGAGGGCGGTGTTGATGCCTTCGAGGTAGTCGCGGTCGGCGGCCTCGGACTCGGGGGCGTCCTCATCGTCGTCCGTGGGCTCGTCGGCCACGAGCGGCCGGTAGCGGATCTCGACCGGGTACGTGCGGCCGGAGACCTCGACGATGGGCGCTCCGTCGAAGTGCTTCGAGAAGCTCTCCGGGTCGATCGTCGCGGACGTGATGATGACCTTGAGGTCAGGGCGCTGGGGGAGGAGCTGCTTGAGGTAGCCGAGCAGGAAGTCGATGTTGAGGCTGCGCTCGTGTGCCTCGTCGATGATGATCGTGTCGTACTTGCGCAGCATCCGGTCGCGGTGGATCTCGTTCAGCAGGATGCCGTCGGTCATCAGCTTGATCTTCGTCGCCTTCGACGCCTGATCGGTGAACCGGACCTGGTAGCCGACGACGCCACCGAGCTCCTGGCCGAGTTCCTCCGAGATGCGTTCGGCGATCGTGCGCGCGGCCAGTCGTCGGGGCTGCGTGTGCCCGATGGATTCGCGACCGAGCTCGAGGCAGATCTTCGGCAGCTGAGTGGTCTTGCCGGAACCCGTCGCTCCCGCGACGATGACGACCTGGTGCTCGCTGATGGCACGCGTGATGTCCGCGCGGGCGGCACTGACGGGCAGCTCGGGCGGGTAGGAGATTCGGAGGTCGGACATCAGCCCTCCATCGTATCGGGCTGGACCGGTCGTGCTGCCGCTCCGGGCCTCTTGATGCGGCGAACCCTTCCTCCGGTCCCTGAGTAACCTCCTTCGGTCCCTGAGCTTGTCGAAGGGCGCACGAGGAAACTTCCACAGTCACTTCGACTCGGCATCTGGAATGTCAGTGGTCCATGATGAACTTGTTCCATGACCGAGACCACGCCAGCCGCGATCCGCGTCGGCGACGAATACGCCGCGCAGCTGGCGGAGTTCTCGGACCAGTGGGCCGAGCTCCACCGGCAACAGGCCGTCCTGGACGCACGGAAGGCGCGCCTCCTGGCCCGCTCCGCCGCCTACGCCGACGCGTTCGCGGACGCCACGGTCCCGGCGATCTTCCCGCCGGCTGAACGTCAGGCGCTCTCACGCCGGTCGACGTGTGCGGCCCTCGCGATGGCGACCCGGATGCCGGAGCGGACGGTCCAGCTTGCGACGAACGACGCCGAACGTCTGGTGAATGACGCACCGGCCGTGCTGGCGTCGCTGGAGGCCGGCCACATCTCGGCGCGGCATGCGCAGGTGATCACCGACCAGCTCTGCGACGTCCCTGCTGCTGGACGGGCGGTGTTCCTCGACCGCGTCCTCGTCGTCGCCGAGCGCACCACGGCCGCTGGCCTCCGCACGAGCGCCCGCGTGCTGCGCGAGCGACTCCACCCCGAGTCGATCACCGCACGTGCAACCCGCTCCGAAGCCGACCGCCGGGTCGCGTTCGAACCCGAAGCCGACGGCATGGCATGGGTGCACCTCTTCACCACCGCACCCATCGCCCAGGGCATCATCGAGCGCGTCGAAGCAGCGGCCTCGGAATCTCGCGCAGCTGGCTACACCCGCACCTGCGCCCAGCTGCAGGCCGACGCCCTCGCAGCACTCGCGCTCACCGGCGTCACGCCCGAGGACGTGATGTCGAGCCCGGTGCTTCCGCATCCGATCGAGGTGCAGGAGCACATCAAGCCGACGGTGCAGATCACGGTGCCGGCGCTCAGCATGGCGGGCGTGAGCGATGCCCCGGCGATGCTCGACGGGTACGGCCCGATCGACCCCGAGACCGCGGCTCGCATCGCGGTGAACGCACCAAGCTTCACCAGGATCCTCGTCCAGCCGGAAACCGGCGCCGTCCTCTCCGTCGGGCGGAATCAATACCGGGTCCCGGCTGACCTGCAGCGCGCGGTCCGCTTGCGGGACGGCACCTGTCGCGCACCAGGCTGCGGCAGGCGAGCCCGGGCCTGCGACCTCGACCACTCGGTCGCGTGGGACGACGGCGGGACGACAGATGTCGGGAACCTCGCCTGTCTCTGTCGACATCACCACCGGATGAAGCACCTCCCCGGGTGGAACCTCGACCACAAACCGGGCGGGGTTCTCGAGTGGACGACACCTGACGGGAAACGCCACCGGACCGAACCGGACCCCGCACCGTTCTGACGCCCGCCGGTCTCTGAGCTGCGCCGCACTGAGCCTGTCGAAGGGGGTGGGTCCTCGTGGGCACTTCGACAAGCGCAGTGACCGGGAGAGGTGTGCCAGGGATGATGAGCCGTCCTCGTGGGCACTTCGACAGGCTCAGTGACCGGGAGAGGTTCGCCGGAGATGATCCGGTCCCTGAGCTTGTCGAAGGGTGGGTGGGAGAGGGGCGGCCGGATGAACCCGGTCCCTGAGCCTGTCGAAGGGCAGTCGGGCTGTGGCACCTCGGCGTGAAGCGGGCAGGTCTGAACGCTGTATGGCAAACAGGGTTGCTTAGCAGAGTGGTTTGCGTTACAAAGTAGATATGACTTCACCGATGGAACCCACCGACGGCTCGGATGCGCTCGACCCGGCCGCCATGCTCGCTCTGCAGGAGCGACAGGCGAGCCGTGTCGACGACATCTTCACGAGGCCCACCATCGCGATCGTGTACATCTGGGGTGTCGCGTGGACCGTCGGGTTCCTCGCGCTCTGGTCCGCGAGCGACGAGAACCCCTGGTTCACCACCCCGCCGGCGGTCGCCGGGTGGCTCTTCGGGATCCTGATGGTTGGCGGCATCGTCTCGTCGTCGATCATCGGCTCCCGCGTGTCTCGCGGGATCCAGGGAGCACAGCAGGTGCAGGGGACCATGTACGGCATCGCCTGGGCGATCGGGTGCACGGCAGCGGCGGTGTTCGGCGGCGCTCTGTTCGCTGCCGGGATGGCACCCGCACTCGCCGCCATCTTCTACCCGGCCATCTACAGCCTCGTGGTCGGTCTGCTGTACCTCGCAGGTGGAGCAGTCTGGCGCGACCGCCTCATGTACGGCATGGGCATCTGGATCATCGTGGTCGGCATGGCCGCGCCGTTCTTCGGCTCGCCTGGCAACGCGCTCATCATGGCCATCGCCGGCGGAGGTGGGTTCCTCGTGTACGCGACCTTCCTCGAGGCGACCCGCCGTCGGCGTGCCCACCGATCGGCGGCGTGACCGATGGACGAACTCGACCCCCTCATCCATGCCCAGGCCCGCCTGCGCATCATGTCGACGCTCGCGGCGATCGATGCGGACAGCAGCATGTCGTTCCCCCGCCTGCAGGAGATGCTCGACATGACCGCCGGGAACCTGTCCACACACCTGCGGAAACTCGAGGACGGCGCCTACGTCCTCGTCACGAAGACCCACCGGGGACGCACCCCGGTCACCTACCTGGAACTCACCACGCTCGGGCGCCGCGCGTTCGAGGACTACATGACCGGCCTCCGAGCGATGCTCGGCGGCGCGTCGGGAACGGGGACATCATGACGATCACATCACTGGCCACCCTCGAGGGCGTGACACGACGCTACGGCGAGGTGATCGCGCTGGACGACGTCGACCTCAGCATCGAGCCGGGCTCGCTCGTCGGGCTCCTCGGCCCCAACGGCGCCGGCAAGTCCACGGTGCTCTCCCTGCTGCAGGGCACCCGACGTCCGACGACCGGCACGGTGACGCTCTTCGGCGGCGATCCCGCCCAAGCGGTCAACCGCACCAGGCTCGGATCGACACCGCAGGAGACGGCACTGCCGCCCACGCTCCGGGCGGGAGAGGTCGTCGACTTCGTCGGACGGCACTTCGCAGACCGCGTGCCGACGGCCGCCCTGGCGGAGCAGTTCGGTTTCGGCGACCTCCTCCGACGCCAGACGGGCTCGCTCTCGGGCGGCCAGCAGCGCCGCCTCGCGGTCGCACTCGCGTTCGTCGGCAGACCGCGTCTCGTGCTCCTCGACGAGCCGACGACGGGCCTCGACGTCGACGCCCGCCGGACCCTCTGGGACGCGATCCGCCGGCAACACGAGCTCGGGGCGACGATCGTCCTCACCAGTCACTACCTCGAGGAGATCGAAGCGCTCGCCGAGCGCGTCGTGGTGCTGGGGGGTGGACGGGTCATCACCGATGCCCCACTGCGCGACGTGCTCGGGCTCGTCGGCATCCACCGGGTACGGCTCCGGACCACAGACCCCGGAGCGGTGGAGCGGCTCGCCGGGGTCGTCCAGGCGAGTCGTGACGGCGACGCCGTCGAACTGGACGTCCGCGACGCCGACGCGTTCGTGCGCGATCTCGTCCGGTCCGAGGTCCCGTTCACCGATCTCGCCGTGCGCGGAGCGACCCTCGAGGAGGCGTTCCTGACCCTCATCGCGGATGCCCGGGCGGACGTCGAACGGAGCGCCGCCTGATGGCCACCACACTCCAGCTCACCGCCCTGCACGCGCGGTACTCCCTGCTCGAGACCGTACGCGTCCCGATCGCGCTGATCGGCTCGCTCGTCTTCCCCGCGCTCTCGCTGCTGTTCTTCGTCGTCCCGCAGGCGCAGGTCGCCGGCGATCCGGTCATCGCGACCCAGGCCGTCATCTCCCTGATCGTCTTCGCGGTGCTCGCCAACTCCCTGTTCGGCTTCGGCCTGACCATCGCCCAGGCGAGGGAGCAGGCGTGGGATCCGTACCTCCGCACCCTTCCGGTGACAGGAGTCGCCCGTGTCCTCTCGCACCTGTGCTCGGTCGGTCTCCTCGGGTTCGCGGCCGTCATACCGGTCGTCGTGCTCGGTGCGCTCCTGACCGCCGCCACCACGACTCCGACAGGACTGCTCGGTGGCATCGTGGCGCTCCTGGTGGGTGCCCTGCCGTTCATGCTCCTGGGCACCGCGATCGGGTACGCCCTCCCCAGCAAGGCCGCGATCGCGGTGGTGCAGGTGGTCATGTTCTCGCTGGCCTTCGCCGGCGGACTGTTCATCCCACCGTTCCTCTTCGCCCCGTGGCTCGACCGGCTGTCGATGTTCCTCCCGAGCCGCCAGACCCGGGAGCTCGTCGTCTGGGCGGTCCAGGGTGGCGAGTTGCCGTGGTGGTCGTGGGTCGGCGTCCTGGCCTGGACCCTCGTCCTGACCGTCGTGGTCCTCGCTCTCTACCGCCGCGACGAGGGCCGCCGCTACCGCTGAGGTCGACGGACACCTCGCCGAGCACCGACCGTCCCCGTGTGCTGTCACACGTCGACACACACCGTGCACCGGCCGCCAGGCGCTCGTACGCTGACGTCCATCCCGGCCGGACCACGGCCCATGACGAGCGGATGGAGCGACCCGTGTCCAACAGTGCAGACCAGACGAACGCCGCCGACCGATCGACGGGCGCGCACTGATGGGAGCCCCGGTCGTGTTCGGCATCGGCCCGATCTCGGTCGACGACCTCGTGGCCGTGTCCCGCGACGACGCCATCGTCGTCCTCGACACCCCGGCGCTCGACCGCATCGGCGCCGGCCGGGCCGTCGTCGACCGGCAGACGACGCCGATCGGCGTCGGTGCGCCTGGTCCTCGGTCCCAGGGGCCACGGATCCCTGGTCCCGCCGGGGGACGAGCGGCTCCGCGCACCGCGACGCTCGATGCCTCGGCGGTGGAGGAGCGCGTCGTCCATGACCGCCGTGGCGGCATCGGACTGCCGCTCTCAGTGGACCGTGCTCGGGCGGTGGTCGCCGCCCGGCTCGCCGGATGGACCCGTGGCGCATCCGGGATCCGCCTCGAGACGGCCGTGTTCGTCGCGGAGCTCCTCAACCGTGGGGTGACCCCGGTGATCCCGTCCGTCGGCTCCCTCGGCGACGGCGACGAGACCCACCTGGCGTCCGTCGCGACGCTCGTGATCGGGCAGGGGGAAGCGGTCCTCGCGGGTGAGCGGCTCTCCGCCCAGGTCGCTCTGTCGCGGGTCGGGCTCGCACCGCTCGACCTCGCTGTGCACGAGGGCTTGGCGTTCGTCCACCACAACGCCTACTCCCTCGGCGTCGGTGCGCTCGCACTCCACCGGCTCGGCGCGCTCAGCCGACTGGCGGACACCACGAGCGCGCTCTCGTCGAGGGCCGCTGCGCGGTCCGGGCTCGGCGGGCGAGGACCGGCGTTCGACGCGAGGGTCCTCGCCGGCAGCCCGTCGGCGGGCACCCGGGCGAGCGGCGAGCGGATCTCCGAGTTGTTGGCGACGCCGGTCGGCCCGGAGGGTGCGCGCGGCGGACGGGACCGGGACGGACTGCGGCTCCGGGCGACCCCGCAGATCAACGGTGCGCTCGCCGACGAGGTCACGGCGGCCGTCCAGCTCGTGGAAGCGACGCTCGGAACGGCTTCGGAGGATCCACTCGTCGATCAGGCGTCGGGCGTCCTGCGGACGGGCGGGCTGCTGCATGGCGCGCGGCTCGCCCGCGCCTTCGACGGGCTCCGCGCGGCCATCGCGCACACCGCTGCTGCCGCCGAGCGACGGCTCGGACGCATCACCGGAGGCGGGGTCGACCCGCGGGGGACCGGGCACGGGCTCGTACCGGGTCGGCTCGGTCAGTCGGCGGCGGACCTCGTCGCTGAACTGCGCGTGCTCGCGACCCCGGTCGTCACCGCCGGCGTGCCGGACGAGGACTCGGACGACCCGGCCTCCTTCGCCGGGACCTCGTTGCGACTGCTGGAACGCTCGACCGCCCTCCTCGCGGACGTGCTGGCGGTCGAGGCGGTCGTCGCGGCGGACGCGCTCGGCCCGGCGGAGCACGACGGATGGTCGGTCGGGTTCTCCGTCGCCCACGCCGGCCTCCGGTCGGCGATCGAGCAGGAGCTGCACGGTCAGCAGCTCGTCACGGCGGCGCTCGCCGCGTTGGGCGTCGACCGATCCTGAGCGACGGCGGCCGGCCGGCGAACGTGCGCGGGCGCACCCACGTCGTCGCATGCCATGTATTTCGACACGTGTCGAGGGGGTGGGCGATGTCAGTGCCCTCCGGTAGGTTCGGACCACCGACCGAGAGACGTTCAGCGAGCCACCGACCGCGGCGGCGACGACCCTTGGAAGACGACCTGTCACGAACAGCCGTGCAGAGAAGAGGCATCGGTCCAGCATGATCTCCTTCGAACACGTCTCCAAGCGCTTCGACGACGGCACCCTCGCGGTCGACGACTTCTCCCTCACGATCCCGTCGCGGTCCACCACGGTCTTCGTCGGGTCCTCAGGCTGCGGCAAGACCACGCTCCTGCGGATGATCAACCGCATGGTCGATCCGAGCGAGGGACGCATCGTCATCGACGACGAGGTCGTCTCCGCCGTCGACCCGGTCCGTCTCCGTCGCCGCATCGGCTATGTCATGCAGAACTCCGGTCTCCTCCCGCACCGCACCGTGATCGACAACGTGGCCACGGTGCCCATGCTCACCGGCGTCAACAAGAAGCAGGCCCGGGCGGACGCCCTCACCCTCCTCGACACCGTCGGACTCGACCGCGCGCTGGCCGACCGGTACCCGAGTCAGTTGTCCGGCGGCCAGCAGCAGCGCGTCGGCGTGGCACGAGGCCTCGCGATCGACCCGAACATCCTGCTGATGGACGAGCCGTTCGGCGCCGTCGACCCGCTCGTGCGTGCCGAGCTCCAGCGGGAGCTGCTCCGACTGCAGCGCGACATCGCGAAGACGATCGTGTTCGTCACCCACGACATCGACGAGGCGTTCCTCCTCGGCGACCAGGTCGTCATCCTGCAGAAGGGTGGCCACATCGCCCAGGTCGGCACGCCGGCCGAGATCGTCGCCAACCCTGCCGACGACTTCGTCGCCCAGTTCATCGGCGCCGATCGTGGCCAGCGGACGCTCCACGTCGAGCGCGTCGACGGACGCGACGTGGTCGTCGACGAGTCGGGCCGCCCCGCCGGCGTCCTCGGAGCCTGGCCCGGCGCAGGCGACCGCCCCGGCCTGGACGTCCGGAAGGACGGCGCATCCACATGAGCTGGGTCATCGCGAACTGGGACATGATCTGGGACCTCACGCTCACTCATGTCCAGCTGAGCCTGCCCCCGATCATCCTGGGGTTCCTCATCTCCCTCCCCCTCGGCTGGCTCGCACACCGGTACCGGTGGTCGCGAGGCGTGCTGCTCACACTGAGCGGCATCCTCTACGCGATCCCGTCCCTCCCGCTGTTCGTCCTCATGCCGTCCCTCATCGGCACGAAGATCCTCGATCCGGCGAACGTCGTGATCGCGCTCACCATCTACGCCGTGGCCCTGCTCGTCCGAACGGTCGCCGACGCGCTCGACGCCGTCGACGCCGGGGTCCGGCAGTCGGCACAGGCCGTGGGGTTCTCCACCGGCCAGCGGTTCTGGAGGGTCGAGTTCCCGCTTGCGGGTCCGCTCATGCTCGCCGGCATCCGGGTGGTCTCCGCGAGCACGATCAGCCTGCTGAGCGTCGGCGCCCTCATCGGCGTCACGAACCTCGGCTACCTCTTCACCGACGGCTACAACCGGCAGTTCCCGATCGAGATCCTGACCGGCATCGTCGGGACGGTCGTGATCGCGATCGTGTTCGACGTCCTGCTGGTGCTCCTCGGCCGACTCCTCATGCCGTGGACGCGGATCAGCTCGAAAGGCGCGATCCGTCGTCGTCGCGCGGCCACCGAAGCCCGTGAGCTGGCGACCGCCGGGGGAGGAGCAGCATGATCAACTTCCTCGCCGCCTTCGCCTGGATCTTCGACCCCGCGCACTGGGAGGGCCCAGGCGGCATCCCCGTGCGGGTGCTCCAGCACCTGGCCGTGACCGGCCTGACCGTCCTCATCGCGTGCGTCATCGCGATCCCGCTCGGGCTCCTCATCGGGCACACCGGGAAGGGACGGGAGATCGCGGTCGCGATCACCGGCGCGCTCCGGGCGCTGCCGACCCTCGGTCTGCTCTCACTCCTCGCGCTCATCACGCTCGGGTGGGGCTTCTCCAGCACGAGTCTCGTCCCCGCGATCACGGCCCTCGTCGTGCTCGCCGTCCCGCCAGTCCTGGCCGGCGCGTACGGCGGGGTCGAGTCGATCGACCGCCAGACCATCGACGCCGCGCGTGCGGTCGGGATGAACGAGTGGCAGATCCTCGGCAAGGTGGAGATCCCGCTCGCCCTGCCACTCATGATCGGTGGCGTGCGCTCGGCGGTCCTGCAGACGATCGCGACCGCCACCGTCGTCGCGTTCCTCACCAACGGCCCCGGTCTCGGTCGCTACATCCTCGACGGCCTCCCGGTACGCGACTATGCGCAGATGCTCGCCGGCTCGATCATCATCATCGTGCTCGCCCTCCTCCTCGAGGGCGTCTTCTCGCTGCTGCAGCGCGCCGTCGTGCCGCGCGGTGTCCAGGCGACCCACGCGCGGGTCGACGAGACCCGGGGTCACGCCGCCACCGGCGGCGACCGCTCCACCGCACCAGACCCCGTCGTCGCAGAAGCGGAGGCGAACATGCAGACCGCGGCATACCGCAACAACTGACGCGTCCCGTCATCCCGGGTGACAGCACCGCCCGGCTCCCAGACCCACAACGGCACCACCGTTCTCGCCCATCACAGATAGGAAACACCATGTTCACAGTTCGACAGGGTCGACGCCTCGCCGTCGGCATCGCCGCGACCGCCGTCGCGGCCCTCGCGCTCAGCGCCTGCTCCGCAGGCGACCCGACCGCCGGGGAGACCGCGGCATCCGACACGATCACGGTCGGCTCCGCCGGATTCCCCGAGTCGGAGATCATCGCCCAGATCTACATCCAGGCGCTCGAGGCCAACGACATCAAGACGGCCGAGTCCCTCAACATCGGCGCGCGCGACGTCTACATCGCAGCGCTCGAAGACGGCTCGATCGACCTCGTCCCCGACTACAGCGGCAACCTGCTGCAGTTCTTCGACGACTCCGCCACGGCCACGTCGAGCGACGAGGTCTACTCCGCCCTCCAGGAGGCCACGCCGAAGGGCTACGAGGTCCTCGACCAGTCCAAGGCGGAGGACAAGGACTCCTACAACGTCACGAAGGAGTTCAGCGAGGCGAACAACGTCACGAGCCTCGCCGACCTCGCGGCCCTCACCATCCCGCTGGCCATCGGCGGCGCACCCGAGTTGGCCGAGCGTCCGTACGGCCCGAAGGGCCTGACCGAGGTGTACGGCGTCCCCGCCGACAAGCTCACCTTCGTCCCGATCAGCGACGGCGGCGGCGCACAGACCACCGCGGCCCTGCTCGACGGCACGGTCCAGCTCGCCGACATCTACACCACGACCCCGTCGATCACCGAGAACGACTTCGTCACGCTCGAGGACCCGGAGAACCTGATCCTCCCGCAGAACGTCCTGCCGCTGATCAACTCGGCCAAGGCCAGCGACAAGGTCAAGGAGGTCTTGAACGCCGTGTCCGCGGAGCTGACCACCGAGGACCTCATCGAGCTCAACGCCCGCAACCAGGGCGACGAGAAGGCCGCTCCGAAGACCCTCGCGGCCGACTGGCTGAAGGACAAGAAGCTCTTCAGCTGAGCAGCAGCCACACGTCGATGGCGTCGTCCGGTTCTCCGGGCGGCGCCATCGCGCTGTTCGCGGGGAGCGCATCCGGCTGCAGCCGGATGTCCAGGGGGTCTCCGACACCTGAGGAGTTGATAGCGTCAGGGTATGAGTTCCGAGACCCCCGCAGAGTTCATCGCGTCCTGGACCGCCTGGCACACCGCTCGCGAGCGTTCCGTCCGAGCACCCCACGGTATCGCCGCCCTCCGGTTCACCCACTGGCTGACCGAGGAGGCGACCGCTCTCGAGGGCGCGCCAGGCACCTGGCGTGCGGACGCGACCGGCATCGTCGGTGAGCGGCTCACGGGCACCGGACTGACCACGCCGAGTGGCGCGCAGATCATGACCGACCGCGTCGAGCTGGTCCACGGTGACGAACTGCACTTCGGCGACGCGCTCCTCCGAGGTATGGAGCGAGACGGCGTCTACGCCCTCCGCGTGCTCGACCCGGAGGCGCCGACGCGGACCTCGCTCGCGGGCATCAGCGCGTTCGCCCCCGACGTCGCCTGGATCCGGCCGGCGCGGTTCGTGCCGTCCCCGGACGTCACGGTCGAGACCGAGTCGATCGACGGCCACGTCACGACCGAGACCCCTGTCGGCCGGGTCGAGTTAGAGCTCGGTGATGAAGCGGTCTCGCTGACGGTCACGGGCGGCCCGAACGGACTCTGGGCGGTCTTCGCCGACGGCACGAGTGGCGACGAGAGCTACCGGTTCCGGTTCATCAGCATGCCGGCCCCGACCGCGGACGGCCACGTCCTCGTCGACTTCAATCGCGCGTACCTGCCTCCGTGCGCGTTCAGCGACCACTACGTGTGCCCGCTGCCTGCGCCGAACAACCGGCTCCGCACCCGGATCACGGCGGGCGAGCGACTGCCGCTCGGCCAGTAGGTCCCGGGCCACGGATCCCGCATGACGAACCGGCTCGCCGAGGCGATGAGCCCGTACCTCCGCTCGCACGCCGAGCAGCCGGTCGACTGGTACCCCTGGGGGCCGGAGGCCTTCGCCGAAGCGGCCCGTCGTGACGTCCCCCTGCTCGTCTCGATCGGCTACTCGACGTGTCACTGGTGTCACGTCATGGCACGCGAGTCGTTCTCGGACGAGCACATCGCCGAGCTCCTCCGCCGCGATTTCGTGGCGGTGAAGGTCGACCGCGAGGAACATCCCGACGTCGACGCCAGCTACCTCGCCGCCGCCGGCGCGTTCACCCGTGACCTGGGCTGGCCGCTGAACGTGTTCGTGACGCCGCGCGGACACGTCTTCCACGCGGGGACCTACTCGCCTCCCGTCCCGCTCCGCGGGCATCCCTCGTTCCCGCAGGTGCTCGAGGCCGTCCGCGTCGCGTGGGCCGAGCGACGGGAGCAGGTCGTCGCGAGTGCCGACGGACTCGCGCGGGCGATCGCCGAGACGATGTCGTCCACGGATGACGCCCCACTGCCGGAACCCGGAGACCTCGACGCGTCGATCGTGGCGGTCGAGGCGCTCGAGGACCAGGAGCTCGGCGGCTTCGGCACGGCTCCGAAGTTCCCGATGGCCCCGCTGTTCGACTTCCTGCTGACGCCGCGCGAGGGGGAGGTCGCCCGCCGCGGTGTCGACCTCGCGCAACGCACCCTCAGGACGATGGGGGCCTCAGCGCTCCGAGATCCGGTCGAAGGCGGGTTCTTCCGATAC
This sequence comes from Plantibacter sp. CFBP 8798, assembly GCF_014841195.1. Taxonomy (NCBI): domain Bacteria; kingdom Bacillati; phylum Actinomycetota; class Actinomycetes; order Micrococcales; family Microbacteriaceae; genus Plantibacter; species Plantibacter sp. CFBP 8798. Next base: position 1,065,040 of record NZ_JACYTS010000002.1, on the reverse strand, counting down.
GCGGTCAATCGGGACTGGACCGAGCCGCACTACGAACGCATGCTGACCGACAATGCGCTCCTGCTCACCGCGTACACGCGGGCCTGGGCCGAGCGCCCGAGCTCGTGGGCGGCCAGTGTCGCCGCCGGGATCGCCGAGTTCCTCATCGGCACGCTGCAGCAGCCGAGCGGCGGCTTCGGGTCGGCGCAGGACTCCGAGAGCGTCGTCGACGGCATCGGATCCGAAGGTGGCTACTATCGACGCGATGCCGACGGCCGGGCGACGCTGACCCCGCCGGCCGTTGACCGCAAGGTGCTCACCGGTTGGAACGGGCTCGCGATCGGCGCGCTGGCGGAGGCCTCGACGGTCTTCGACCGCCCCGAATGGATCGAATCAGCGAGGTGGGCGGCGGACGCGGTGGTCGAGAACCACCTCGCCTCGGACGGCACGCTCGCCCGGGCCTCGCTCGACGAACGGCGGTCGGGTGCGGCTGCGGCCCTCGAGGACTACGGGATGCTCGCGGAGGGGCTCCTGCGCCTCGGCCTCGCGACGGGCGAGGTCCGCTACGCGGAGGTCGCCCGCGACCTCGTCGACCGGTGCTTGCCGGACGAGACCGTGACTGACGAGACCGTGACCGACACCTCCTCCGCCACGGTGGCCGGCTTCATCCTGCCCGGTGGTGGCGACCCGGTGCTGTCGGCCCAGGGCATGCGGATCGACGGCGACCCGTCGGAGGGCGCGTATCCCTCGGGGATCTCCTCGCTCGGACGCGCGTCGCTGCTGCTGTTCCAGCTGACGGCAGACGGCCGGTTCCGGGACGCCGCCGAGAGCGCGGTCCGGTTCGCCGCGTCGGCTGCGCTGTCGGCACCGACCGCGTTCGGCGCGAGTCTGGCCCTCGCGGCATCGCTCACCGGGCCGGCGTCGCAACTGATCGTCGTCGGGCCGGATCGGGCGGATCCGGATGAGGACGAGGCTCGCGCAACGGCGGACCGGGCGATGCGCGACGCGGTCAGGACGCGCCGGGACGACGTCGTGGCGGTGGTCTCCGAGCGGCAGGCGGTGGCCTGGGCGAGGAGCGGGTTCGACGTCTTCGCCGAGCGGACGAGTCGGGACGGCCGGTTGACCGCCTACCACTGCCGGGACTTCGTCTGCCGCCTCCCCGTGACGGATGTGGCGCAGCTCGACGCCCGCTGAACCAGCGTGCCCGTCGCTCCGACACCTGGGTGGGTCAGGCTCCGAACGTGCCGTCCGGTCGGCCGAAGCGCAGCTCGCGGGCTTCGGAGCGCCAGCGCCCGAGGCCGCCGTCGAGGAGCGCGACGCGCTTGTATCCAGCTCCGGTCAGCGCCGCACGAAGGCGCTCGGCGGAGCGCCCGTCCAGCTGGTCGTACAGGACGACCGTGTGCTGCTCCGTGACGCCGATGGCGGCCGCGCCGCGTCGGACCTCGTCCGGTGAGGATGCTCCGAGCCCCTGGCGCGCGTCCAGCAGCTCGACGAACACGGCACCGGGCACATGGCCGTCGAAGAGGTACAGGTCGTAGCCGCTCACCAGTCGCACCGGGCCGCCGTCCAGCGCAGGCAGCTCGAAGACGCTCGCGTCGAGGACGATGAGGCTCTCGCTGCCGAGATGGTCCGCGAGCCACTGGGTGGAGACGAGCGGTTCCACCAGGAACGGCGCGTGCGTGGAGGTCATGCGCCCACCGTAGGAGGCCGCGGCCCGGATGACCACGGTGGTCGGCAACACGCGGTCACACGACGCCGCGGTTCAGCACTCGATGACGTTGACCGCGAGACCGCCCTCGCTCGTCTCCTTGTACTTCGTCGACATGTCGACGCCGGTCTGGCGCATGGTCTCGATCACGGTGTCGAGCGACACCAGGTGCGTCCCGTCGCCGTGCAGGGACAGGCGTGCGGCGCTGACGGCCGTCGAGGAGGCGATCGCGTTGCGTTCGATGCACGGGACCTGGACGAGCCCGCCCACTGGGTCGCACGTGAGGCCGAGGTGGTGCTCCATCGCGATCTCCGCGGCGTTCTCGACCTGGCGCGGTGTGCCGCCGAGGACGGCGCACAGGGCGCCGGCGGCCATGGCGCAGGCCGATCCGACCTCGGCCTGGCAACCGCCCTCGGCGCCCGAGATGGACGCGTTGGCTTTGAAGAGCGAGCCGATGGCGGTCGCCGTGAGCAGGTACCGACGGATGCCGTCGAGCGAGGCGCCCGGCACGAACCGCAGGTAGTAGCTCCCGACCGCCGGGATGATCCCCGCGGCCCCGTTCGTGGGTGCGGTCACGACCCGCCCGCCCGAGGCGTTCTGCTCGTTGACCGCCAGGGCGAACGCGTGCAGCCACTCCGTGGGGAGCTCGCGCCCGCTCTCGGCCTCGGCCACGTCGAGGCGCTCACGGACGGCTCGCGCCCGGCGCTTGACGCCGAGACCGCCCGGGAGTGTGCCGGTGTCGGAGAGCCCGGCGGTCACGCACTCGTGCATGGCCGTCCAGATGGCGTCGAGGCCGGCGTCGACCTCGACCACGGACCGCAGGGCCTCCTCGTTGCGTCTCGCGATCGCGTCGATCGGCAGCCCCGTCTCGTCGCAGAGCCCGATGAGCGTCTCAGCGGTCCGGAACGGCATCGGCACGGGGGTCGACGGCAGCACCGTGCTCGGGTCGTCGCCGTCACGACGGATGAAGCCGCCGCCGACCGAGTAGTACGTCTCGGAGCGCACGGGGAGGTCGCTCCGCTGATCCCAGGCGTGGAGCGTCATGGCGTTCGGGTGGCCAGGCAGCCTCGTCCTGGGCACGAACGAGACGTCGTCCTTCGAGAACGCGATGGCACGCGTCCCGGCGAGCGTGAGCGGAGCGCCGTCGGGGTGGTCGCTCCAGGCCCGTCGGACCTCGGCGGGATCGCACCCTTCGGGGGTGAGCCCCTGGAGTCCCGCGACGACAGCGTCGGGGGTGCCGTGGCCGATGCCGGTCGCGCCGAGCGATCCGTACAACGAGCACGTGACGCGGTCGACCCGGTCGAGCAGTCCGTCGTCCGCGAGCCCGGTGGCGAAGGCCAGGGCCGCCCGCATCGGTCCGACCGTGTGCGAGCTGGACGGCCCGATCCCGATGGAGAAGAGGTCGAACGCGGACACGTATGCGGTCACTGGACGACCCCCTTCGGTGCGACTGGCTCCTCTCACTCTAAGCGTCCTCGGCGCCGGGTGCGGTGTCAGCGGCCGTCAGCGGGTGTCAGCGGCAGGTGAGCGATCCGTGAGTGCCCCCGCCCACACTGTTGTCCGGGTCGCCCACCGGCGGCCCACACCTGATTTCGAAAGGCATCCGCATGAGCATCAGCTCCGACTGGGCGATCGAAGCCCACGGCCTCGTGAAGACCTTCGGCGACAACCGGGCGGTCGACGGCGTCGACCTCTCGGTCCGCACCGGCACCGTCTACGGCGTCCTCGGCCCGAACGGCGCCGGCAAGACCACCACCATCAGCATGCTGGCGACGCTCCTGCGTCCTGACGCCGGCACCGCCACCGTCTTCGGACACGACATCCAGCGGGAGTCGCAGGTCGTGCGCCAGCTCATCGGCGTGACCGCGCAGTTCGCGTCCGTCGACGAGAACCTCTCGGCCACCGAGAACCTCGTCATCTTCTCGCGACTGCTCGGACTCGGCCGCGCGGAGGCGAAGCGCAAGAGCGCGGAACTCCTCGAGGAGTTCGGCCTGAGCGACGCGGCGTCGCGACCCCTGAAGAAGTTCTCCGGCGGCATGCGTCGTCGTCTCGACCTCGCGGCGAGCCTCATCGCCCAGCCGCCCCTCATCTTCCTCGACGAGCCGACCACGGGCCTCGACCCGCGGACCCGCGCGCAGATGTGGGACACGATCCGCCGCCTGGTCGCGACGGGCTCGACCGTCCTCCTGACCACCCAGTACCTCGACGAGGCGGACCAGCTCGCCGACCGGATCGCCGTCATCGACCGCGGTCTCGTGGTCGCCGAGGGCACCTCCGACGAGCTGAAGGCCTCCGTCGGCGAGTCGTCGCTGCAGCTGCGGCTCGCGGACCCGGCCGACCTGGAGGATGCGCGACGGGTCATCTCGAGCGTCCTCGGCGTCGACACCGTCGTCTCGCCGGAGGCCACCCGCATCACGGCCCCGATGCGCGACCCCGACGCCGTGACCGACCTCTTCATCACGCTCCGGGAAGCCGGGATCCGGCTCGCGGAGATGAGCGTCCAGAAGCCGACGCTCGACGAGGTCTTCCTCACCCTCACCGGGCACGGCGTCGAGGCGGACGACGCCGACGCCACATCCGACACCGATTCCCTCGACACCGCAGAGCAGGTCCACGCATGAGCACGATCACCATCACCCCGGCCGCAGACCGGTCCCTCCGGAACCACGTCAGCCTCTCGCAGACGGTCCGCAACTCCTTCACCATGGCGTACCGCGGACTGCTCAAGATCAAGCGCACGCCCGAGCAGCTGATCGACGTGACGGTCCAGCCGATCATCTTCACCCTGATGTTCACGTACATCTTCGGCGGCGCGATCGCCGGCGACGTCGCGAGCTATCTGCCGATCATCATCCCGGGCATCCTGGTCCAGACCGTCATCACGACCTCGGTCGTGACCGGCATCCAGCTGCGCGAGGACATGGACAAGGGCGTGTTCGACCGCTTCAAGTCGATGCCCATCGCCCGCATCGCACCGCTGGCCGGTGCCCTCCTCGCCGACACGGTGCGGTACACGATCGCCACGACGCTCACCTTCGCGATGGGCTTCGTCATGGGGTACCGACCGGAGGGCGGCATCGGCTTCGTGGCCCTCGCCGGCCTCCTCGTGATCGTCTGCGCCTGGGCCATCAGCTGGATCTTCGCGTTCTTCGGGGTCATCGCCCGGAGCGCGAGCAGCGTGCAGGGCATCTCGTTCCTCGTCCTGTTCCCGCTGACGTTCCTGTCGAACGCCTTCGTGAACCCGGAGACGATGCCGAGCTTCCTCCAGGGCTTCGTGGACGTGAACCCGGTCTCGCACCTCGTGACCGCGGTCCGCGACCTCGCGAACACGGGTGTCTTCGGCGGCGACGCCTGGCTGGCGCTCCTCGGTGCCGCCGTCATCGTCGCGGTCTTCGCACCGCTCACCGTGCGGGCGTACATGCGCCGCGCCTGACGACGAGACGATCGCAGCGACCGATCAGCGCGCCGCCAGGGCAGGACTGCCGAGCAGTTCGAACGCCCTGGCGGCGCTCTCGTGCGCCTGCAGGGAAAGGGACCGCTCGGCGATGCGGTCGCGCTCGGTCGGCGTGAGTCGCGCCGCCGCTGCTGCCTCGTGTGGTGTGCGGACGAGCGAGGGGATGTCCTGACGGGAGGCGAGCGCACTGGCGAGCGCGATGAGCTCTGCGCCGATCAACCGCACCTCGTCGTCCTCCGAACGGACGTACCAGGCGCCGAGGGCGATGACGGTGGAACCCAGCACCGGTCGGTCGAACCGGTTCGGGAGGAGGCGTCCCAGCGCGATGGTGCGGGTGCGGACCCGCCGCGCGAGACCCTGGACCTCGGTGGCGTCCGGGACACCGTCCAGCACGGCGGCGGCGATCGCGGCGGAGCCGACGAGGGTGAACCACGGCGATCGGCGCGACTCACCCGGAGCGAACGCCACGAGCGCCTTCCCGTAGAGCTCGGCTCCCCGTGCGGCGTCGCCCTGTGCCCGCGCGATCTCGGCGAGACCGGCCCAGCCGATCGACCGCCGTTCGGGGAGCGGGGCGAACGCGGAGAACGAGACGTCGTCCGAGAGGAACCGGTCGAGCACGGTGGTGGCGGCGGCGTGGTCGCCGCGGGCGATGTCGCCGATCGCGATCAGCCACTCGAGTTGACGGAGGTCCGCCTCGGCACCGATCGCGGTCAGCCCCTCGGCAGCACGGGCCGCCCAGACGAGCGCCTCCTCCGGCTCGTCGTTCTGGCTGTGCAGTTGGGCGAGCATGTGCGCACTCATGGCGGCGCCCCAGACGTCGCCGAGCGTGAGCGAGAGGTCGTTCGCGCGCAGGGCGGCCGCTTCGGCGGCGCGGGGGTCGCCGTCGTTCTCCGCCGCCTGGGCCGACATGAGGTTCCCGAGGTTCGCGACGTGCGGGTCGGTCGACCGGGAGTACTCGCGGAGGAGGGCCCCCGCGCGTTCGGGGCGACCCGCGACCAGCAACAGGCCCACCATCGCGCGCATCCGTGGATCCTGTGTCGTGCGTACCCGTTCGAGTCGGCGGAGCACGCCGATCGCCCGCGCGGACGTCCGGGGATCGGTGGCGAGGAAGGTCACGGTGATGATGGCGACGGCGATGGCCGGGGTGTCGGTCGACACCGACTCCGGGTCCTGATGGCGGAGCACGTCGAGGACGGCCGTTCCGAAGACCAGGACCTCCTGATGCGCGCTGCGGATCGTCCAGAAGAGGGCGAGTCCTGCGAAGACCGGGGCGACGACGTCGGCACGATCGTCGGCGACGGCCCCGCGGAGCACGTCCACCAGGGTGTCCTGTTCGAGGGCGAGGCGCGCGAACGCCGCCACCTGTCGCGGTCCCTGCATGGCGGGGAGGAGCGTCTCAGCGAGTGCGACCGCCCACGTCCGAGTGCGGTCGAGTACGAGGTCGTCCTCGTGCGCCTCGGCGGACTTGATCGCGCCGAACTCGCGGACCGTCTCGAGCATCCGGAATCGGACGGTCCCGGTGACAAGGTCGTCCTGCACGGTGAGCAACGACTGGCCGACGAGCGCGTCGAGCGCCTCCTCGACCTCGACCTCGGGGGCGAGCGCTGCAGCCGCCTCCAGATCGAAGCCGTCGGGGAACCTGGACATGCGACGGAGGACGACACGTTCGTGCTCGCCCAGGAGGTTCCAACTCCAGTCGATGACGGCGAGCAGGGTGCGGTGGCGCTCAGGCGCACTGCGATCACCGGCGGTCAGCAGGGTGAAGCGGTTCCCGAGTCGTCGCTCCACCTCCTCGACCGACATGGATCTGGTGCGCGCCGCCGCGAGTTCGATCGCCAGCGGCAGGCCGTCGAGTCTCGCGCAGAGACGTGCCGCGGCGTCGAGTGGCACATGGAGTCCCGGACGGGCGGCGCGGGCACGCTCGACGAACAGCCGCACGGCCGGGCCCGCGTGTTCGAGGTCGGTGCCGTCCACGGCGGCGTCCAGCGGGTCGAGTTGGTAGACGTGCTCGGCGGCGATCGACAACGGGCTCCGACTCGTCGCGAGGACGCGGAGGTCACCGGCCCAGGCCAGCGCATCGGCGATCCAGCGCGCCGCCGCGTCCACGAGGTGCTCGCAGTTGTCCATCACGAGCAGCGTCGGCCGCTCCGAGAGCCGGTCGATGATGCGTTCGTGCAGTTCGACCGGTTGCACCATGATCGCTTCGCTCAGCCGACGCGGGGTCGGGGCTTCGCGGATGCCGAGTGCGGTCGCGACCGCGAGTGGCAGATCCTCCGGGTCCCGCACGCTCGCCAGTTCCACCACGACGACGCCGGGCGTGGTCGTGGTGGCACGCCGTGCGACCTCCTGGGCGAGTCGGGTCTTCCCGAGGCCACCGGGGCCGAGGATCGTGGTGAGGCGGACCTCGGACACGAGCGTGCCGATCGCGTCGAGGTCGGCGTCGCGACCGAGGAGCTCGTTCGGCGCCGTCCGGAGTCCGAGCACCATGCTGGAGACCCGGGCGGTCGCTGGTGTGGCCGCCGGCGGAGACGGCTCGACGGCGTCCTGCAGGAGCGACGCGTGTGCCGCGACCAGCGCCGACGTCGGGTCGGCGCCGAGTTCGTCCCGGAGCCGGTGACGGTGGTCTGCGAAGAGCTGCATCGCATCGGAGCGACGTCCGCTCTGCGCGTAGGCGTTGAAGAGCATCAGCTGGGTGGTGTCGTCGAGCGGCTCGGCGGCGACGAGCGCCTCGAGATCGGTGATGACGGCCGCGCCGTCGCCGAGTTCGAGGCGGCTCTGGGCGCGCACCCGGCGGAGCTCGTCGCGGAGCCGCGCCGCGCGGTGCGCCAGCGCGTCGCCGAGCGGGCCGTCCAGTTCAGCGCCTGGATCACCGGTCCAGAGGAGGAGCGCGTCCCGGGCGAGCGTGCCCGCGGTGTGCGGGTCGGCGGCGCGGATGGCCGTCGACGCCGCATCGGCCGCCTGCGCGGCGACGTGGAGGTCGACCAGGGACTGGTCGACCTCCAGTCGATACCCGGCAGCCGAGGAGTGGATGAGGTCCGGCGCCGACACGGCGCGCACCCGTGAGACCAGGGTCTGCAGAGCGGCTTTGGCACCTGCGGGCGGTGCGTCGTCCCACAGCTCGTCGATGAGGGCGGCCGTCGACACGGCGCGCCCGTCCGCGAGCACCAGGATCGTCACCAGCGCTTTGGCGAGCCGGCCGCCGGGTTCGACGAGCCGACCGGTGCGTCCCTCGACGAGCACCGGCCCCAGGACGGTCACTCGGAGGTTCGACGCAGGCACGTCACGAGTGTATCCAGGGCTGTATCCCGGAGCTGTTCCAGTCGTCGTGAGCCGGACTGCCGTCAGCGCAGGGTCTTGCGGGCGGTGATCTGCCCGGTGTCGAAGCCGAGCAGGTGGAGGCCACCGTGGAACCGGGCGTGCTCCACCTTGATGCAGCGGTCCATCACGACGTTCAGACCCTTCGACTCGCCGTACTCGGCGGCCTCCTGGTTCCAGATGCCGAGCTGCACCCAGACGGTCGGTGCTCCGATGGCGACGACCTCGTCGATGACCTGGGGGATGTCGCTCGCCTTGCGGAAGACGTCGACGATGTCGGGTACCTCCGGCAGGGAGGCGAGGTCGGGGTAGGCGGGCTGACCGAGGATCTCCGTGGCGTTCGGGTTCACGAAGTAGATCGTGAAGTCGCTCGACTGCTGCAGGTAGGTGCCCACGAAGTACGAGGAACGCGCCGGGTTCGGGGAGGCGCCGACGATCGCGACGGACTTCGCCTCGCGGAGGAGCTTCAGGCGGGCCTTCGCGTCGGGGCCCGCCCACGTGCGCTGCGAACGCAGCAGCTTCGCGAGCGGCGAATCGGCGGGCAGCGAGCAGGTGAGACCGTTGGTGAGCCGGACCGTCTCGGTCGCTTCCTGGTCGGTCTCGGTCGCGGTCGCATCCACACCGGTCACTGTCGCGTCCACACCGGTCACTGTCGCGTCCACACCGGTCACTGAGCTTGTCGAAGTGCTCATGCCACTACTCCTTCACCGCTGCGGCGAGCGCCTGGTCGAGGTCGTAGATGATGTCGTCAGGGTCCTCGATACCGACGCTCAGCCGGACGATGCCCGGCAGCACACCGGCGTCGACGAGCTGCTGGTCGGACAGCTGCGCGTGCGTCGTCGATGCGGGGTGGATGATGAGCGTCTTCGCGTCGCCGATGTTCGCCAGGTGGCTCGCGAGGTCGACGGACTCGATGAGCTTCTGGCCGACCTGACGGCCACCCTTCACCTCGAAGCTGAAGACCGAGCCCGGTCCCTTCGGCAGGTACTTGTTCGCGCGCTCGTGGTGCGGGTGGGCCGGGAGTCCGGCCCAGTTGACGGCGGCGATGCGCGGGTCGGCGTCGAGCCACTCGGCGACGATCCGCGCGTTGTCGACGTGGGCCTGGATCCGGAACGGCAGTGTCTCGACACCCTGGGCGAGGAGGAATGCCGAGTGCGGTGCGAGCGCCGGACCGATGTCGCGGAGTTGCTCGGCGCGCAGCCGGGTGAGGAAGGCGTATTCGCCGAAGTTGCCCGACCACTGCAGGCCGCCGTAGCTCGGGACAGGCTGACCGAACAGTGGGAACTTGTCGGTGTTCCAGTCGAAGCGCCCGCTTTCGACGACGACGCCACCGAGGGTCGTGCCGTGGCCGCCGAGGAACTTGGTGGCCGAGTGCGTGACGATGTCGGCGCCCCACTCGATCGGTCGGTTGAGGTAGGGCGTCGCGATGGTCGAGTCGATGATGAGCGGAATGCCGTGTGCGTGCGCGACGTCGGCGAGGCCCTCGATGTCGGCGATCTCGCCCGAGGGGTTCGCGACCGTCTCGGCGAAGACGAGCTTCGTGTTCTCCTGGATGGCGGCGGCGTAGTCGGCGGCGTCGGAGGACTGCACGAAGGTGGTCTCGATGCCGAACCGGCGGAGGGTGACGTCGAGCTGGGTGATCGAACCGCCGTAGAGGTTGGCCGAGGCGACGATGTGGTCGCCCTGTCCGGCCAGCGAGGCGAAGGTGATGTACTGCGCGGCGAGGCCGGAGGCGGTCGCGACGGCACCGAGGCCGCCCTCGAGGCTGGCGATGCGCTCCTCGAAGCTCGCGACCGTCGGGTTGGCGAGGCGGGAGTAGATGTTCCCGTACTTCTGCAGGGCGAAGCGGGCGGCGGCGTCGGCGGTGTCGTCGAAGACGAAGGCGCTCGACTGGTAGATGGGCAGCGCCCGTGCGCCGGTCACCTGGTCGGGGATGTTGCCCGCGTGGATCGCACGCGTGCGGAAGCCATACTCACGATCTGCCATGCGTTCACGCTACCGGAGCACCGTCGAGCGCTTCACCGTGCTGCAACATTGCGTCGCATTCGGCCGCACTGCACAGGGCCTGCCCAGGGCGTCGGCGTATCGTGTGGGACACAGTCCTCATCGGGCTGCCGGACGAGGGCGCAGTACCCGGAACGCGACAAGACTGACCACTTGGGAGTGATCGTCATGTCTTGGATCGTACTCATCGCGTCCGGGGTCCTGGAAGCCGTCTGGGCCACCGCGCTCGGCAAGTCCGAGGGCTTCACGAAGCTCTGGCCGACCGTGACGTTCGCGGGGGCGCTCGTGCTCAGCATGGTCGGCCTCGCCTGGGCCATGCGCGACATCCCGGTGGGCACCGCCTACGCGGTCTGGGTCGGGATCGGCGCAGCGCTCACCGTCGGATACGCCATGACCTTCGGCGGCGAGCAGCTGTCGGTCGTCAAGGTGCTGCTCATCCTCGGGCTCATCGGCTGCGTCATCGGCCTGAAGATCGTGGGCGGCGAGCACTAGCCGCGCTGGTCGGGCACGCACCCCTTCCTCAGGCCAGGTGCACCGCTCCGAGCGCGAGCACCGCGATGAGGAGCCAGGAGACGAGCCCGACGACGAGCGCGCGCCACCCGGTGGTGACGAGTGTGCGGACGCGGATCGCAGCGCCGAGTGCGAAGAGCGCCATCGCCAGCAGTGCGGTCTGCACGCCGTCGGCGACGTTCAGGACGAGCTCGGGCACCGGGAGCAGGGTGCGGACGAGGACCGCGGCGATGAAGCCCGCGACGAACAGCGGGACGATCGGCGGTCGGGCTGCGGTCGCGGTCCCGTCGGCATCGACCTGAGCACCGGCGCCGGCCGACACCGCCAGGAGTCGGCGGCGCTCGATCGTCGCGGCGGCGGCGACCATGGGGGCGAGGAGCACGACGCGGGTCAGCTTGACGACGACGGCGATCGCGAGTGCGCTCGTGCCGGCGATCTGGGCGGTCGCGACGACCTGACCCACGTCGTGCACGCTCGCCCCCACCCAGTGACCGAACTGCTCGTCACTGAGCCCGAGTGGGCCGCGGAGTGCCGGGAGGACGAAGATCGCGAGGGTCCCGCAGAGGGTGACGAGCGCGACGGGCGTCGCCTGCTCCTCGTCCTTCGCCTTCACGACGCCGCTCATCGCGCCGATGGCGGAGGCGCCGCAGATGGAGAAGCCCGTGGCGATGAGGAGCGGTTCGGGGCCCGCGAGCCCGAGTCTCCGGCCGAGCCAGAGGGTGACGAAGAAGGTGACGACGACGATCGCGACCGTGGTGGCGAGCGTGACCCACCCCAGGCCGGCGATGTCGACGAGGCTCAGCTTCAGCCCCAGCAGGACGACACCGATCCGCATGAACCGTTTCGCGCTCATGCCGAGTCCCGGCTTCAGGACGCCCGCCGCGAGCCGCTGGAACGCGGGGAGCTGGCCCACCACCATGCCGAGCAGGACGCTCGCGGTCAGCAGCGGGACGACCGGCAGGAGGGTGTGGAGGCCCAGGGCGGCGAGCGCCGCTGCACCGGCGACGAGCACCCCTGGGAGCGTCTTCATCGTCGTCCTCCCGTCACACCCATGACGGCAACCAGGCGTGCAGGTGCCAGAACCAGTAGGGCACGGTGATGGCGGTCCAGAGCGGATACCAGAAGATGCTCAACAGCGTCGTGATGGTCACGAACACCCCGATGACGCCGACGCCGGCGAACCGTCGTTCCTCCGGGTCGTCGCGGGACCCGAGGATCTTCCCGATCGCGAAGACGAGCGCCAGGATGAGGTACGGCTCGAAGACGATCGTGTAGAACTGGAACACCGTCCGGTTCAGGTAGAGCAGCCAGGGCAGGTAACCCGCTGCGACCCCGAGGACGATGAGCCCGACCTGCCACTCGCGGTGCCGGAGGAGCCGGTAGACGCAGTACCCGAGCGCGACGGCGGCGCCCCACCAGATGAGGGGGTTGCCGATCGAGGTGATCGCGGAGGAGCAGGCGTCCCACGCGCAGCCGTCGGTCCCGGTGACGGGGGACTGGTAGTACATGCTCGTCGGCCGGATCATGAGCAGCCAGCCGAGCGGGTTCGCGGCGTAGGGGTGCGGGGTGCTGAGGCCGACGTGGAAGCTGTAGGCGCTCTGGTGGTAGTGGAGGAGGCTCTGGAACCAGTGGGGGACCCACGCGAAGGTGCCGGTCCAGGCGTTGCCCACCGCGTCCGCCCACTGACGGTCGTACCCGCCGGACGTCCTGATCCATCCGGTCCAGCTGGCGAGGTACACGACGGCGGCCACGGGGACGAGGGTCACGAAGGACACCGGGCCCTGCTTGAGGACCGCCGCGCTCGCCCACAGGCTGAGGCCCAGTCGGCGGCGGAGCAGCAGATCCGTGACGATCACGTACACGCCGAACGCGGCGAGGAAGTACAGTCCGTTCCACTTGACCGCGGTGGCCGCACCGAACGCGACCCCTGCGGCGAGCAGCCACGGCCGCCACCGGAGGACGGGACCCCAGGCCGGATCGGCGCCCCTCGCCCGGGCTGACGCGACCTTCGCCGCCAGGCGTGACGCGTGCCACGACCGGTCCAACAGGATCGCGCCGAATCCCGCGAGCACGAAGAACATCACGAAGTTGTCGAGCAGCGAGACCCGGGCCATGACGATCGCGTGCCCGTCGATCGCGAACAGGAACCCGGCCAGGACGGCGAGGATCGACGAGGTGAACAACCGCTTGGCGATGAGCGTGACGAGCAGGACCGCGAGCGTTCCGGCGATCACGGTGGAGATGCGCCACCCGGTGCTGTCGTCGATGCCGAACACGGCGATGCCGAGCGCGATCAGCCACTTGCCGAGTGGTGGGTGCACGACGTAGGAGGGATTCGTGCTCGGGCTGCCCGCGTCGCCGTTCGCGAAGCCCTCGTCGGCCCCGTCCGGCCAGGTGCTCTCGTAGCCGTTCAGCCACAGCGACCACGAGTCCTTCACGTAGAAGGTCTCGTCGAAGACGAGCGAGTGCGGGTGACCGAGGTTCCAGAACCGCAGCACGAACGCGAGGAGCGTCACGGCGGCCGGGCCGCCCCAGACCCAGAGCTTCCGGCGGCGCTCGGTGCGGAGCATCCGCTCCCACCAGCGGTCGAGGCGGGATCCCGTCACAGGGGCTTCCAGAAGATCGACCGACACCGTCTCATCTAACCACCCCGACCGGATGGGAGACTGGTCCGGTGATCATCCTCGGAGCGACCCCCATCGGCAACCTCGGCGATGCGTCGCCACGACTCCGGGAGGCGCTGGCCGCGGCGGAGGTCATCGTCGCCGAGGACACCCGGACGGCCATCCACCTGCTGCGCGCCCTCGGTGTGGAATCGCGGCCGCGGCTCATCGCCATGCACGACCACAACGAGCGCGAACGCGCGGCCGAGATCGTCGAACTGGCCCGTGAGACCGACGTCCTCGTGCTCAGCGACGCCGGCATGCCGACCGTGTCCGACCCCGGCTTCCACCTCGTCGACGCGGCGGCGGCCGCAGACGTCCAGGTCACCGCGATCCCCGGACCGTCGGCGGTCGTGACGGCGCTCGCCGTGTCCGGCCTCGCGACCGACCGCTTCACCTTCGAGGGGTTCCTCCCGCGGAAGCCGGGCGACCGACGCAGCAGCCTGCGAGCGCTCGCGACCGAGCCGCGCACGATGGTGTTCTTCGAATCGCCCAACCGACTCGCCTCCTCCCTCGAGGACATCGCCTCCGTGCTCGGAGCCGATCGTCGCGTGGCGGTGTGCCGGGAGCTCACCAAGCTGTTCGAGGAGGTCAAGCGGGGGACGGCCGCTGAACTGGCCGAATGGGCGTCCGGGGGTGTGAAGGGCGAGATCTGCATCGTCATCGCCGGTGCTGAGGCCGTCGAGGCCGATCCGGCCACCGCGCTCGAGCAGGTACTCGCGCTCGTGGCCTCGGGCACACGCCTGAAGGACGCCTCCAACGAGGTCGCCGAGGCCACCGGCCTCTCGAAGCGCGACCTGTACCAGGCGGCCCTCGCAGCCCGGCCTCCGAAAGCGTCGCCGGACGCGCAGGTGCGTCCCGCGCCGTAACAGGCACGGTGGCCACGCCCGCTCGTCCTAGGATTGACCCCATGGCCGACGGCACCTCGTTCTACATCACCACGCCCATCTTCTACGTCAACGATGCCCCGCACATCGGGCACGCCTACACGGAGGTGGCCGCGGACGTCCTCGCGCGCTGGCACCGTCAGGCCGGCGACCGCACCTGGTTCCTGACCGGGACCGACGAGCACGGCCAGAAGATCCTGCGCACGGCGACCGCGAACGGCGTGACGCCGAAGGAGTGGGCCGACAAGCTCGTGAGCGAGTCCTGGTACCCGCTGCTCGACACGATCGACATCTCGAACGACGACTTCATCCGCACGACGGACGTGCGGCACGAACAGAACGTCCAGCTCTTCCTCCAGCGCCTGTACGACGCCGGCTTCATCTACACCGGTGAGTTCGAGGGGTACTACTGCGTCGGCTGTGAGGAGTACAAGCAGGAGAGCGACCTCGTGCAGGGCACCGGTGAGTACGTCGGGCAGCTGGTGTGCGCGATCCATTCGAAGCCGGTCGAACTGCTCCAGGAGAGCAACTACTTCTTCCGCATGAGCGACTTCGCCGAGCGCCTGCTGGCCCTCTACGAGGAGCGACCGGAGTTCGTGCAGCCGGAGTCGGCGCGCAACGAGGTCATCCAGTTCGTGCGCCAGGGGCTCAAAGACCTGTCCATCTCCCGCTCGACCTTCGACTGGGGCATCAAGGTCCCGTGGGACGAGAGCCACGTCGTCTACGTGTGGTTCGACGCCCTGCTCAACTACATCACCGCCGCCGGGTACGGCTCCGACGAGGAGGCGTTCGCCGAGCGCTGGCCCGCCACGCAGATCGTCGGCAAGGACATCCTGCGGTTCCACGCGGTCATCTGGCCGGCCATGCTCATGGCCGCCGGGCTCGAGGTCCCGAAGCGGGTCTTCGGTCACGGCTGGCTGCTCGTCGGCGGCGAGAAGATGTCGAAGTCGAAGCTCACCGGTATCGCACCGAGTGAGATCACCGACACCTTCGGCTCCGACGCGTTCCGCTACTACTTCATGCGCGCCATCGCCTTCGGGCAGGACGGTTCGTTCAGCTGGGAGGACCTCTCCGCGCGGTACCAGGCGGAGCTCGCGAACGGCTTCGGCAACCTCGCGTCGCGCGTGCTCGCCATGGTGACGCGGTACTTCGACGGCGTCGTGCCGGCGAGCGGCCCTGCCGAACCGGCCGACGTGGCCATCCAGGAGACGGTCGCCCGGGCGGCTGCGGACGCCGACGCCGCGATCGAGCGCCTCGCCATCCAGGACGCGCTCGCGGCCATCTGGCGGATCGTCGACGAGCTGAACGGCTACATCACCGAGCAGGAGCCGTGGGTACTCGCGAAGGACGAGGCCAAGCGGGAGCGGCTCGGCACCGTGCTCGCCACGGCGGTCGAGGGCCTGCGCGCCCTGTCGGTCCTGCTCCACCCCTTCGTCCCGAAGGCGACCACCAAGCTGTGGTCCGCCCTCGGCGCTGAAGCCGCCCTCGGCGAGCTCGGCGCACAGCGCATCGGCGATGTCGGCACCTGGGGGCAGCTGCCCGCCGGCACCTCGGTGGCAGGGCTCGAGCCCCTGTTCCCGCGGATCGAGGCCGTCGCCGAATGAGCGGGGGCGTCGCGCCGGATCCGGCCGCCACACCGCACCTGCGGCAGCGCGAAGCGGGGGAGCGGAAGCAGCTGAGCTACCCCGAGGTTCCTGAGGCGCTGCCGGTCGCGGTCTACGACAACCACACGCACCTCGAGCATGCCGACGGCGACGCCCCGCTGACCCCGTCGGAGCACTTGGACCGCGCGGCCTCCGTCGGGGTCCGCGGCATCGTGCAGGTCGGCACCGACGTCGAGACCTCCCGTTGGTCGGCGGCGATCGCCGCTCGTGACCCCCGCGTGCTCGCGGCGGTCGCGATCCACCCCAACGACGCACCGGACCTCGACCGCGCGGGCACCCTGGACGAGGCGCTGGCCGAGATCGACCGTCTGGCGGCGGAGCCTCGCGTCCGCGCCGTCGGCGAGACCGGCCTCGACTTCTTCCGCACCGAGGAGGACGGCCGCGCGGCGCAGTTCGCATCGTTCGAAGCGCACATCGCCATCGCGAAGCGCCACGGTGTCGCGCTGCAGATCCACGATCGGGACGCCCACGACGAGGTCGTCGAGACGCTCCTCCGGGTGGGCGCTCCGGAACGCACCGTCTTCCACTGCTTCTCGGGCGGCCCGGAGCTCGCCGAGCTGTGCGCCGAGCACGGCTGGTACGCCTCCTTCGCCGGGACGGTGACGTTCAAGAACGCCGCACCGCTGCGTGAGGCGCTCGCGATCCTGCCCCGCGAGTTGATCATGGTCGAGACCGACGCGCCCTACCTCACGCCCGCCCCGTTCCGTGGTCGTCCGAACGCGCCGTACCTCCTCCCGTACACGGTGCGCGGTATGGCCGAGCACCTGGGCGAGGACGTCGCCGCGTTCGCGACGCAGCTCGCGACGAACACCGAGCGCGTCTACGGCTCCTGGGCCGACTGAGCGACTGAGCCCGTCACCGAGCCTCGCGCCCGTCGCCCGACGAGGACCGGCTCCCCGATCAGGGATACTGGAGGGATGACCGCCTCCGTCGCCCTGCTCGGCCCCGCCGAGATCCGAGATCTCGCCACCCTGCTGGACGTGACGCCGACGAAGAAGCTCGGTCAGAACTTCGTCATCGACGCGAACACCGTCCGCAAGATCGTGTCGGTCGCACACGTCGCTCCGGGCGACGTCGTCGTCGAGATCGGCCCTGGACTCGGTTCGCTGACCCTCGGCCTGCTCGAGGCCGACGCGAGCGTCGTCGCCGTCGAGATCGACGGCCGGCTCGCCAAGCAGCTGCCGCTCACGGTGGGGGAGATGGCACCGGGCATGATCGACCGGTTGTCGGTCGTCCACGAGGACGCGATGCGCATCGAGGAACTCCCGGCGCAGCCCAACCGACTCGTCGCCAACCTGCCGTACAACATCTCTGTGCCCGTCCTCCTGCACTTCCTGGAGCACTTCACCTCGCTGACGGCCGGTGTCGTCATGGTGCAGGCCGAGGTCGGCTACCGGCTCGCCGCCGGCCCGGGGAGCAAGGTCTACGGCGCCCCGAGCGCGAAGGCCGCCTGGTACGGCGCGTGGCGCATCGCCGGCCAGGTGAGCCGCCAGGTGTTCTGGCCCATTCCGAACGTCGACTCCGTGCTCGTCGGATTCGAGCGACGCAGCGACGTCATCGGCAGCGAGGAGGAGCGCATCAAGACCTTCGCGCTCATCGACGCGGCGTTCCAGCAGCGTCGCAAGATGCTCCGGCAGGCACTCGGGAGCGTCCTCGGCAGCTCCCAGGCCGCGACGGAGCAGATGGAGGCCGCCGGAGTGAAGCCGACGGCCCGCGGCGAGGAGCTCACGGTCCACGACTTCCTGTCGATCGTGCGTGCGGGACGATAACGTTGGCGCATGACCGCTGATGCTCGATTCCCGCTGAACGTCCCCGACATCCACCGCCCGTACGCCGCGGCGGATGACCGCTACGCGCGGAACGACTACCGCCAGGTCGGCACCTCGGGGCTCTTCCTCCCGCCCATCTCGCTCGGCCTCTGGTACAACTTCGGCGACAACCGGCCGTTCGACGGGCAGCGCGCGCTCCTGCGCCACGCGTTCGACCACGGCATCACGCACTTCGACCTCGCGAACAACTACGGCCCGCCCTACGGTTCCGCCGAGACGAACTTCGGTCGGATGATGCGCGAGGACTTCGGTCCGTACCGCAACGAGCTCATCATCTCCTCGAAGGCCGGCTACGACTTCTGGCCAGGCCCGTACGGCAACTTCGGTTCGAAGAAGTACCTGACCGCGAGCCTCGACGAGTCGCTCGAGCGGATGGGTCTCGACTACGTCGACGTCTTCTACTCGCACCGGGTCGACGAGGTCACGCCCATCGAGGAGACCGTGGGCGCGCTCGACGCGATCGTGCGCTCCGGCAAGGCCCTGTACGTCGGCATCTCGTCGTACTCGGCCGAGCGGACGGCCGCCGCACACGCCGTCGCTCGCGAGCTCGGCACGCCGCTCGTGATCCACCAGCCGTCGTACTCGATCCTCAACCGCTGGGTCGAGGACGGCCTCACCGAGGTGCTGACCGAGACCGGCCTCGGCGCGATCGCGTTCGTGCCGCTCGCGCAGGGGCTGCTCACCGACAAGTACCTCGGCGACGGCCCGGCCGAGCGTGCGACGAACCGTCCGTCCCTGCCCGACCGGCAGGTGAGCGAGGAGATGGCGACCCGCCTCCGGTCCCTCAACGACATCGCCGTGGAGCGCGGGCAGACCCTCGCGCAGATGTCGCTCGCCTGGGTCCTGAACAACCCCGCGATCACCTCCGCCCTCATCGGTGCCTCCCGCCCCGAGCAACTGGACGAGAACCTGGCGGCGCTCGACGGCCCCGCGTTCACGACCGAGGAGCTCGAGGAGATCGACCGACTCGCGGAGGGCGCCGACGTCAACATCTGGGCGGACTCCTCCGACAAGTGACGCGGTCTGAGGCGCCTGCTCGATCGACTAACTTGGAACAATGACCACCGAGGCCATCCTCAAGCACGTCCACGTGCGAGCACCGGGGAAGATCAACGTCTTCCTCAAAGTCGGCGAAGTGATGGACGACGGCTACCACGACGTCGCGACCGCGTACCAGGCGATCTCGCTGTACGAGGACGTGCACGCGTATCCGGCCGACGACTTCAGTGTGTCGTTCTCCGGCTCGGTGGACGTGTCGGGTGTGCCGACCGACACGAGCAACCTCGCCATCCGCGCCGCGAAGGCCCTCGCGAGACGGACCGGGTACCGCGGCGGTGTCCGGCTCGAGATCGAGAAGCACGTGCCGGTCGCCGGCGGGATGGGCGGCGGCTCAGCCGACGCCGCGGCCACGCTGCTCGCCTGTGACGCCCTCTGGGGGACCGAACGCAGCCGCGACGACCTCCTGGCGCTGGCGGCACGCCTCGGCGCCGACGTGCCCTTCGCCCTGCTCGGCGGCACCGCTGTCGGCACCGGCCGCGGCGACCAACTGAGCAGCGCGTTGGCCAAGGGGCAGTTCGAGTGGGTGCTCGCCCTCGCCGACTTCGGCATGTCGACCCCGCAGGTCTACCAGGAGCTCGACGCCCACCGTGCGCGGCACATCCTCGACATCTCGCCGTCCGGTCGTCAGCCGACGGTCGACGCCGCGGTGCTCCAGGCGTTGCGGGCGGGCGACGCCCACCTCCTCGGAGAGGTCCTCCACAACGACCTGCAGGCCGCCGCGCTGCAGCTGCGCCCGGTGCTGGGCGAGGTGCTCGAGTTCGGCGACTCCCAGGGCGCCCTCGGCAGCCTCGTCTCCGGCTCCGGCCCGACGATCGCCTTCCTGGCGGCCGACACCGACGACGCCGTCGAACTGCAGGTGACGCTCGCCTCGTCCGGGCTGAAGGTCATCCGTGCCCACGGACCGGTCCACGGCGCCCGCATCGTCTCGCAGAGCTGAGACGCTGGATTCGCTCTTGTGGGGTGTTCAAGGTTCTGAACACTCCACAAGAGCTGGCGATTCTCCAGGCGTCACGCTCTGCGTTGGTGTGTGCCGCTAGGAAGCGGTTGCAAGGACGCCAGATCAATATACCTCGTAGAGCCTCTTCCGCTGAAGCGCTGAATACAGGTCGAATCCACGCCAGTCGACGTTCGCGTACGTTGCTCCAGACCGGATAGCCGAGGCCGCTTGAGCTGGAGTGCTCGTGTAGTCGCGAAGCAGTGAGGCTGCGAAAGCTGGTTCCAGAAACGGACAGGAAACCATATTGAGAATCATGATGGATCGTTCCGCATCTCGCATAGGACGAAGAGAAACGCCAATCATCCACGCCTCGCAGGCCGAGCGGACGCGCTCGAAGCCAATGGAATCTCGAATGTGAAGGTAAATGCTGAACAGAAGGAGGACATTCATCCCCTTCGGGGTTCGGAGAGTCTCGTCAATATCGTGGAAACCTAAAACATCGATCAAATCTCCCTCCGACAGCCTCAGATCGGGTTCGAGGTCTGACAGGCAGTCCAAAAGTGTCGCCGTAGTACTAGAAGGGCTCTCCACGCGAATTGATCTTCGCAATTGGTTGAGCACCGCAGATCTGACCCGAGTAGCGACCTCCTCCCTGCAGTGTGTTGGGATATAGTCAAGTGCCGCATATTTCATGATAGATGAGACAATGCGCGCGACCTTTACTGCCGGAGTCATTCGGGGTGCGCCAGAATAAGCAAAGAAAACGAATTCTAGCAAAGATACCAATGCAGCAACGGTTGACTCGGCATGGGCGTGCTTCTCCTCAGTTGCTACTAAGGGCCTGCTCGATACTTCATTCATGGAACTGCGCATGATCTTCTCTGCTAGGCGCTCAACCTTGGCCAAGGAGAAGTTCGCCAGGTCGAAATGACTTACACCAGTGTCCAATAGCGTGCTCTTATACTTAAGGACTAGCTTTGATGCGTTCACCTTCGGGCGCGTGAGCCTGGTGGGGTCATCGTCAAGGTCTGGAGCACCTCGCTTAGCGGCCTTTCTGACTAAGCGAGATGCCTCCGACTTTGCAATTGTTAGAGGTGACAGCCACGGTGTGTGTTCCCCTTCCTGCTTCGAGGGGTTCAGGTGAAGCTTGTATCGTCTCAGGCCGGAGGCGAGTACTTCTAAGATGTGATGCTGGTTTGAAGCATCTGCAAGGAAAATGAAATAGTCGTCCACGTACCTCAAAATCTGGTAGTCGACACCACTCTTGAGACCGTCGCTATCAAGTTCGTGCAATATGTCACGGTCAATGGCTTGCAGAATGGTCTCCGCAAAAATCCGCGACAGTTCGGAGCCGATCAAGATTCCACTTGTTTCGTTGTGATTGATCCGCTGCATCAAGGTGTCGAACTGGTCGCCAAAAGATCCTTGGATGTTTGACCGCTTCTTGGTTCGGCGACCAACGTTATCCTTCACGACCCCATGGCCATGTGCGGCCCAGGCAACGGTGTGCGTATAGATGCTGTCAAAGCACTTCGTGACGTCAGCCTTCAACAGATACCCAAACTTCTGTTCATAGAATCTATACTCAGCGGAGTCATAGAACTTATAGACGTTCGAGTATCTATCGTATGTGAAATACGACCGTATCCATTCTTGATCTGTGTTTTCAATTTCTACGCCACTCGCGGTCCGCTTCTGCTCCTCGAACAACCAATCGCGAATCACGCTATAGCGCGCAGGTCGTGCGGGTCGGCGAAGCGAGAAGCTACCTCGTCCTGTATTGAAAATCATCATGTCGGCGTTCTTGCGATAGAAATCGACGATAGCCAACTGACCAGCAGGGTGGGGGATGCTCAACGTGCGAAACGCCGCTTCACGTTGGCGAATGCTGTATTGAAAGGGGACGGTGGCTTGACTGGCACTCCCAGCGAGGCTGAGCTCGCAATCTTCGCCCACCTTTGCGTCTGAGGGAAAGGTGGCTCTCCGTCCTAGAATTACCGAGATTATCGTTTCGGAAGCTCGATCTCTGAAGCGAGCGCGCGCCGTTTGTTCGAGGACTTTTAGATCGTACTGGTTTACTAGATCGTAGAATCCCTTGTTCGAAAAGCTTGGCGGTAGCTCGTAAGGGAGCACCTCGGAAAGCAGTACTCTCGAGTATCGCTTCCTGATACTACGTCGGCGCTTAGTCACTCCAAGCTCCCCTGATCATGGTCAATTGACGTGGCGTAAAGCGGTGGATGCGTCGTGACTTGTACCCATCGGCGAACGACAAAGTAGCGACTTTCGCCGCTAGCTCGGGCTGAAGTGCCGAACTGCTAGCCCGTGACTGCAGATGTAAATCCAACTCAATCAGGCAGCTGGGATCTGTGATGTGTGGGTTAGAGAAGTAGATGCCAACCATTGCATTTCGTTTGTTGTTGCTGAGCCGGGCATTGCCGGTAAGGAAGCGCAATCGGTCCAACAGGAGTCGCCGCGCCCCATGGTCGGTGGGTGTCCTTTTGTCCCAAACATCAAATGTTCGATCCACTCGTCCACAGATTTCATCGAGACGCCTCTGGGTGAGAACGGCGGCTGGGGAGTTCGAGTGCGAAATTCTATAGCCAAGGAACTCGAAGCTTGGTAGGTCACCGTTGCTAGCACGTCTCGTGACGGCGGTCTTTGTTGCATTTGATTTGAGGCCGAGCGCGTTCAATGATGCATTTATTGGCGCTAGCATTTGTAGATCGGTCGACTTGTCCGCATTTTCTAGGCCGCGTACAATGAGTATGTCGTCTACGTAGCGCGCGTAGTAGCTTGTGCGTGAATCGCTCATCAATGTGTAGTCCAGTGCCTGCAAATACATCTCGGCCAGGCGCGAGCTGACCCCTACTCCTGTAGGAACTCCCTTCGGTGAGCCAGTCAGGGCAGTGAACTCAGATAAAAGCAATCGAACGAGGCGCTTGTTTGTCGGCGGTAGTTCTGAAGTGTCTAGTAGTCTGAGTAGCGTCGCGTGATCGATCGTCTCATAGAAGCGCTCTATATCAACTCTGATAATTGCAGTCGGCATGAAATTGTCGATCGACCGTAAGATGTTGGCAACTATGGAGTGTCTAGACGAAGGCTGGAGGCTGTGGTGAGCGCTGAGAGATTGTTGCAGGATCTTGTCAGCGAAATAGTGGCTCGGTGTTTGGCCTATCGTGTAGGTCTGACGGGTGCCAATGCTTCTCCCCGGGGTGAGATTCCAGGAAAACTCGCCACTTGAGATCTCCGCTGTGAGAGTGAGGCTGGTGCCAGAGAGGCATTCGCCGAGGACGCGTTCGGCATTTTCTTCTAGCGCTTTCAGGCTCTGGTCAGTTGCAACAGCACCGAGGGCGACGACGTTAGGGCTGCTCGCCACGTTGGCGGCGAGGTTCTTCGCGTCTCGCACCTCCAGAAATGCTCTTTCCACCTCAGCGTAGAAGCGGGTAAGGGCGTGTCCTTTTCGAGTCTGACGATCCCACGTACGCCGAAGATTCGACACAGCGAAGTTGTGTTCCACTTTTTGGACCGTTCTGGAAGCCGTACGTTCGCCGGAAGCCTCCTCTGTGGGAAAGGTGGCGCGGTTCAGGCCGCGACGCCGCGCACGCGGAGCGAGTTCTCGATGATCGTGAGCCCCTCCATGCCGGGGAGCTTGGCGATGTGCCCGTCGATGCGGCGCACCTCGGCCAGGCCGTCCTCGTCGCCGAAGAGGTGGCCCATGACGTGCGTGACCTCGGAGTCGGGCATGACGCCCGAGCCGACGGGGCCCCACACCTTGCGGAGCAGGAAGCGGGTGAGTCGACGTGCGCTCTTCGACGACTCCAGGCGCGCCTTGGCCTGGCTCGCGTAGAACGCCACGTGACGCGTCTCCTGCTTCGCGATCCGCTTGAGGAGCACCGAGAGCACCGGGTGCCGCTCCAACTGCGCGAGGCGGGTGTACGCGGCGGTCGCGGACCACTCGTTCGCCGCGCCCCAGCTCATGTGCACCGCGATGAAGTCGGTGCCAACGAGGTTGCCGAGGATCGACTGCTTGATGGGGTCGAGGCGGTCCTTCCAGCCGAGCTTCAGGCGCGTCGCCTTGAGCTCGTCGAAGTCGACCGTGATGTCGTGGGCGGCGAGGACGGCGGCGAGCGCCTCCCCGTGCCAGAACTCCTCACGGTTCCACATCGTCATGAACGCGCCGACCTCGTCGTCCTCGTGGGACGGCGTCATGAGCATGTCGCGCAGGTAGCAGACCGTGTGGTACTCGATGTCGCACATGTAGCGCAGGCTGCGCAGGGTGGAAGCGGGGAGCGGGTTCGTCTTGAACTCGTCGAAGTCGAGGTCGCTCCAGTTCACCGAGACACTCGTCTCGGTGAACTTGTCGATGTCAAACGCCATGTGCGGTGGGGCGGTCGGGGATCGTGTCC
Source organism: Plantibacter sp. CFBP 8798 (assembly GCF_014841195.1). Taxonomy (NCBI): domain Bacteria; kingdom Bacillati; phylum Actinomycetota; class Actinomycetes; order Micrococcales; family Microbacteriaceae; genus Plantibacter; species Plantibacter sp. CFBP 8798. Next base: position 1,040,625 of record NZ_JACYTS010000002.1, on the reverse strand, counting down.
TCGGCCGTCCGCTCTCCTCTCGGCTGTGCGGGGCGCGGTGCGCGGGTCAGTTCGTCTTCGGAGCGGACGCCTCCGGTGGTTCGTGCCCATTCTCGCACCGTCCACCGGCCGGCCTGCGCCAGCTTGTACAGGGTGTGGTCGGGGTTGACGGCGACCGGGTTCCCGACCAGCTGCAGCCAGGCGGCGTCCGCATGGGAGTCGCCGTAGCCGTAGGAGTGCGCGAGGTCCATGCCGTGCTGCTCGGCGTACTGCGTGAGCCAGGCGCCGCGCGCTTCGTCGACGAGCGGCGGGCTGTCGAGGTAACCCGTGAGGCGTCCGTTCTCGGCGTGCATCGCCCCGGCCACGACCTCGTCGAAGAACGGCTCGAGCGGAGCCGTCATGAGGTCGATGGTGCCGGTGACGAGGATCGTCCGGTGACCGGCCGCCCGGTGCGCGGCGATCTGCTCGAGCGCCTGGGGGAGGAGGCGAGACCGGACGGCCTTGCCGAAGCCGCCCCGGACGATCTTCTCGAGCTGCGCCACGTCGACGCCCTCGTAGCGACGCATGAACGTGCGGATGAACTCACCGCGGTCGCGGAGTTCAGCACCGATGTACCCCGGCATGGACGCGCCGAGCGCGGCGATCTCGATGGGCCAGCGCGACCGCGAGGTCGCGGCGAGCCGCAGCCAGAGGTACTGCTCGATGAGGTTCCAGGCGAGCACCGTGCCCTCGAGGTCGAACACCGCGAGGACGTCGTCGCGCACGGGCAGGATCTTCTGCTGCTTCGCGGCGCCCGCCTTGCGGTTGGCGAAGGCGCGGGTCAGGGTCGTGACGGCGGGGAAGTGGATGCGCTGGAAGTAGTCGTCCCAGTCGATCGTGGTGACGTCGAACCCGCGGTCCGCCTGCTGCTCGGGCGTCAGCGAGGCGTGCAGGGCACGGGTGCGCTGGTCGTCGAACACGATCTCGCTCTGCACGTAGGAGCGGTAGAGCCCGGTGAAGTCGCGGAGCGAGCCGAGGTCGCTCGACGCCTTGCGGATCCGGTCCTGCCACCCGCGGGTGGTCGCGCTCGCCGGCAGGTGGGAGACGACTCGGCCGGCCGCCGTCGTCGCCTTCTGCCGCCGGTCGATGGAGCGCTCGATCGCGCGCCCGCCGGGGAAGTTCCAGGTCGGCACACTGATGTCACCGGCGTCCGCCGGGATCGGGTGCTCCGTGAAGTAGCTGTGCACGTTCGCGTACATCTTGTGGAACGGCAGCGGGTTGCTGGCTCCGGAGCTCACGTGGAAGTAGCGCGCCGCAGCCGGCTCCGGCGGGGTCTGGGCCGCAGCGAGGATCGCGTTGACGACGAAGTCGACGGGGATGATGTCGAGCACGCTGTCGGGGAGGCCCGGGAAGTCGGGCAGCTGTCCGCGCCCGTAGGCGATGATCAGCGGGTCGGCGACCTTGTAGCCGTCGATCCAGCCGGGGAACGGGTGCGCGAGCGCGCTCTCGATGATCGACGGACGCACGACGGAGAGCCGGTTGCCCTCGCCGGCCCAGCGCTCTTCGGCGACCCGCTCGGCCATCGCCTTCGTGAAGGTGTAGACGTCGGTCCAGCCGAGGCTCTCGGCGCGTGCACGGCCGTGGGCGACGAGTCGGGCGTCGACCCAGGCGATGCGTGCAGCCTCGGCGGCGTTCGAGACGGCCTGGGGGCCGGCCTTGCCGTGCTCGCGACGGGCGGTCTGCATGAGCTTGCGCAAGACCTCCGGACGACGGGACGACTCCTCGGTGCGGACGCGTGCCGAGCGGGCGGCCTCGGCCTCGACGCGCCAGTCGACGTCGTGCGCGAGGCTGCGTTCCGGCTGGATGCCCTTCCGCGTGCCGCCGACGTAGGCGGTTGAGACGTGGACGACGTGCGGGGTCGCGCCGCTCTTCGCGAGCGCCGCGTACAGGGTGGTCGCGCCGCCGACGTTCGTGGCGAAGGCCTCGTCGATCGGCGGGTCGAAGGAGACGGTCGACGCGCTGTGGATGACGACGTCGAGGTCGGCCGGCAGCGCCATCTCGTCGAGGCCACCCTCGATCACACTGACGCGCTCGGCCACGATCGCCGCAGCGGCTTCGGCGCCGACGCGTTCGCGCCAGGCCTTGAACACCGGCTTGCGGAGCAGGGTCTGGAGACGGTCGCTCCCGCGGACCGACCCCTTCTTCCGGATGAGCAGGCTGACGCGGGTGGTCGGGTGATCGGCGAGCAGGCGCTCGAGCACCGCCTGCCCGAGGAAGCCGGTGCCGCCGGTGACGAGCACGTGCGCGCCGTCGAGGGCATCCGGGGCGGTGGCGGGCTGCTGAGCCTCCGGCTCCTGGGCGTCGGGCTGTTCGGCGTCTGGGGTGGGGTTGTCGGTCATCGGTTCTCCTCGAGGCTGCCGCGGCGTCCGCGGCGGGCAAGTCTGGCGGCGAGATGGAGGCCCGACTGACCGGGCAGCGCGTCGATCGACGCGTCGATGCCGAGGACGGCGGGGTCGCTCCAGGTGGCGGTGCTGCGGAACACGAGCGCGGCGAACCGCGCCGTCTGTCGGGGGCCGTTCGCATCGGAGCCTGTGGGCCACACGGCGTTCCGGATGCGGCGACGGGTGATTCCCTGCGCACGGGGCGATGTGGCGAGGCGGTCACTCGCCTGAGCGGTGAAGAACTCGAGGTGCCTGGCCTTCGTCTCGAGGATCTCGTCGACGAGGCGGTCGAGCACGGGGTGCGGCTCGCGCTCGCGCACCGCACGGTAGGCCGCGTGGGTGATGAGGTCGTCGATCGTCCCGATCGTCATGTGCCAGGCGATGATGTCCTCGCCGAGCACGTTCGCGATGAGGGCCTGGCCGATTGGCGCGAAGCGGTCGCGCACACCGTGGACGGTGCGCCGGAGACCCGTCGAACGCGTCTTGTCGCGCGGGGTCCCGTTCGCCTTGAGGACGGTGTCGAGGGTGTCGGTGATCCAGTATTTCTCGTACGCCCAGGTGATCAGGAACGCGGTGACTCTGGCGTCCTTATGGGTGGGGGTGACGAGCACCCCGCGGAGGTACTGCATGGTCGCGCGCTCGATGTCCGACAGGGCGCGGAGCAGTGCGACCGTCTCAGCACTCAGCGGCGTCTCGGCGAAGGCCGCGGCGTCGATCTCCTTGCGACGACTGCCGACGGCGGACTTCGCGTAGTCGCGGACGCTGAACCCGTGGGCAGGCCGCAGCATGGCGCTCTCCTGCTCCGCGTTCTCGAGGGCCGCGGGTGCTGTTCCGCGCGGCGAATCCCGGTTCACCATGGCGTCTCCGTTCCGTGACGATCCGACCTCATCACTGTAGCTTGCAACGATACGCAACGCGTAGCGTATTCTGATCCCCATGGCTACAGCTCTCGTCACCGGTGGGACGTCCGGCATCGGTGCCGCGTTCGCCACGGCGCTCGCCGGACGGGGCTTCGACCTGGTGCTCGTCGCCCGTGACGTCGGGCGGCTCGAGCGATCGGCCGAGCGGCTGCGCGCGACCGGTCGCACCGTCGAGGTGATCAGTGCCGACCTCTCGGACCGCGCCGACGTCGCGAGACTCGCCGCACGGATCGAGGATCAGGCGTCGCCGATCGAGGTCGTCGTGAACAACGCCGGGTTCGGTGTGCACGCCCGCCTCACCGATCCCGACACGAGCGAGCTCGACACCGCGATCGAGGTCATGTGTCGGAGCGTCGCCACGCTTTCGGGCGCCGCGGCCCGCGCCATGCGGGAACGCGGACGCGGCACCATCATCAACGTCTCGAGCACGGCGGGGTACATCACCACCGGCGGCTACTCGGCGGTGAAGGCGTTCGTCACCACCTACACCGAGGCGCTCGCGGTCGAGCTCGCCGGCTCGGGTGTCCGCGTCACGGCCCTGTGCCCCGGGTGGGTCCGCACCGAGTTCCACGATCGCGCCGGTATCAGCACCCGATCGATCCCGTCGGGTCTGTGGATCGATGTGGACCGGCTCGTCGCCGACGCCCTCCGCGACGCCGGGAGAGGGGTCGTCGTCTCCATCCCGAGCTTCCGCTTCAAGGCCCTCATGGCCCTCGTCAAGTTCGCGCCCCGTGCGTCCATCCGGTGGATCTCCGGCCGGATGTCCTCGAGCCGTCGAGCCGCCAACGCCGCCCAGTCAGGAGCCCACCGATGACCGCAGAGCCGCGGTTCACCTCCTCCCTCCACGCCAACGCGCGGTTCGTCGCCCAGCGTCTGCTGTTGAAGCCGCTCGTCTGGTCGCTGACCCGCGTGACGGTGACGGGTCGCGAGCGCCTGTCGGGCGTGACCGGTCCGTACATCGTCGTCGCCAACCACCAGTCGCACCTCGACGCACCGCTCGTCGTCGGGGCGATGCCACGTCGGCTCTCGCGCTACCTCGCCGCCGGTGTCGCCGCCGACTACTTCTTCGACGTCCCCGCCCGCCGCATCTTCGCCGCGCTCTTCTTCAACGCGTTCCCGGTCGACCGCTCGGGTGACCGCAAGCGTGCAGGCGTGTCACGGGAGCTGCTCGAGGCCGGCGTCCCGATCCTCATCTTCCCCGAGGGCGGCCGATCGCGGACGGGTGAGCTCGGCCGGTTCAAGCCCGGTGCCGCGGCACTCGCCACGCGCCAGGGCATCCCCTGCCTCCCGGTGGCTGTCCTCGGCACCCACTCCGCCATGCCGAAGGGTCGCAACTGGCCCGTCCCCGGACGACCGCCGGTGCGTGTCGTCTTCGGGCAACCGATCCACCCGCAGCCGAACGAGACGCCCGTCCAGCTCATGGACCGCGTCGTCGCCGAGATCGTCGCGCTGCGCGCTTCGGTCGAGCCGGGAGCACACGTTTCGATCGACACACCACGAAAGGAAGCCGGATGACGTCTGTGGAGCACATGAAGTGGTGGGGCTGGGGAGTCGAAGGGGTCGCCTTCGAGCACAGCAACAAGCCGGACTTCGCGCCGTTCGTGAAGCAGGCCGTCGGTCTCGACCTCCGGAAGCCGGCGCAGGCACACCTCAGCTTCGACGAGCTCACCGTCCCAGCATCGCGCGCGTCCGAGGAGTTCATCGCCGAACTCTCGACGCTCGTCGGTCAGGGTCACGTGACCACGGACGACCAGGAACGCGTCGTCCACACTTACGGCAAGAGCATCCGCGACCTGCTCCGGATCCGCGCGAACGACCTGCCCCGCACGCCCGACCTCGTGGTCTACCCGGCTGACGAGGCCGAGGTCGCGTCGGTCGTCGCTGCAGCCGTCGCCGCAGACGCCGTGATCATCCCGTTCGGCGGTGGCACCAACATCGCCGGCTCGCTCGACCCGCAGCCGACGGAGGAGCGGGTCATCATCTCGCTCGACCTCGGCCGGCTCGACCGCGTCCTGTCGATCGACGAGGGCTCCGGTCTCGCCACCATCCAGGCCGGTGCGCAGGGCCCCTCGATCGAGGAACAGCTCGGCGCCAAGGGCTGGACGATGGGCCACTTCCCCGACAGCTTCACGCACTCCACGCTCGGCGGATGGGTCGCGACCCGCTCCTCGGGCATGCAGTCCGACAAGTACGGCGACATCGCCGACATCACCAAGGGCCTGCGGATGGTGCGCCCGAACGGCATCGTGGCGATCCGCCCCGTGCCGAGTGCCTCGACCGGGCCGAGCGTCCGCGAGATGATCATCGGCAGCGAGGGTCGACTCGGCATCATCACCGAGGTCACCGTGCAGGTCCACCGGACGCCCGCCGTCCGCGAGGTCCTCGGCTACTTCTTCCCCACCTGGGAGGCCGGGCTCGCGGCGATGCACGAGATCGCGGAGAGCGACGCCAGCCCCTCGGTCACCCGGGTGTCGAACGCCCGGGAGAGCGGCTTCTCGCTCGCGACCCGCAAGGCCAGCACCGGCGTCTCGGCGCAGGTCACCAAGGGCCTCATGAAGGTGCTCACAGCCAGAGGCTGGGATCTCGAGCAGCTGTGCCTCTCCTTCATCGGCTACGAGGGCAGCGCGTCCCATGTGCGATACGAGAAGGGCCTCGTCGGCTCGATCGTCCGGAAGCACGGCGGCATCGGCGTCGGCAAGGGCCCCGGTGCCCTCTACGACCAGAAGAAGTTCGACACCCCGTACCTGCGCGACTTCCTCCTCGACCGCGGAGCCGCGGCCGACGTCTCGGAGACCGCAGCGCCCTGGTCGCGCCTGCAGGAGGTCTACGACGCCGCGAACGACGCCGCCAACGCCGCGTACGACAAGCTCGGGGTGCACGGGTGGATCATGTGCCACCTCTCGCACTCGTACCACTCCGGTGCGTGCCTGTACTTCACCTTCGCGTTCATCACCGGCGACGACCCGATCGGCGAGTACGAGCAGGTCAAGTCGGCGATCCAGCAGGCCTTCGTCGACCACGGTGGCACGCTCTCGCACCACCACGCGGTCGGTGTCGAGCACTCGCCGTGGATGGAACAGGACATCTCGACCGAGGGCGTCGCGATCATGCGCGGCCTCTTCGACAGTGCTGACCCCGGCTCGAACTTCAACCCCGGCAAGATCCTCGCGGACTGAGCCGTTCCTCCGGTCCATGCGCGGTCTTCGGTCCCTGAGCCGTTCCTCCGGTCCCTGAGCCTGTCGAAGGGCGGGCTCAGGGCCGGAGCCGACCCGAGCGCGCCGCCGTCGCGGGTAGTCGGACGATGAGCGCACCGGGGTCGACGGTCAGCCTGGCCGCCGAGACCAGGCCGATGCCGTCGCCGTCTGCCTGGAACTCGGCGGGCGGTGAGACCGTCACGTCGATCCGTCGCACGCGCAGGTAGCGGAGCGCACCTCCGGCGGAGCCGGCCGTCTCGACGGCACTCGGCTGCACGCGGCTGCCCCGTGTCCGTCTGCCCTTGGAGAACCGGGCGACGGGATTGTTCGCGCGGTGCAGCCAGCGCGTGACCCGGACCCCGTCCCACCCCTCGAGGGACCGCACCATCAGGACGTCGAGTACACCGTCGTCGAGGAGTGCGTCGGGGAGGACGTCGAGGCCCGCCGAGACCGTGCCGCAGTTCCCGACGAACATCGTGTGCGTCCGTCCGCTCCGGATCGGTCCGCCGTCCTCCTTCCAGGAGACGCGAGGGCGCTCGCGGCGGAAGAGCCCGCGGATGATCGGGACGACGTAGGCGATCCAGCCGAAGCGGCGCTTCAGGACGGGGTCGGCGTAGGCCACCATGTCCGCGTCGACGCCGAAGCCCGACATGACGAGGAACGGGGTGCTGCGCCGGACGCCGTCGGGGTTCCGGTATTCGATGACCCCGACGTCGACGCTCCGGTCCTCTCCGGTGAACGCGGCCCGCACCGCGGTGGCCGTGTCGATCGGGATCCCGGCGTTCCGGGCGAAGAGGTTCGCGGTGCCGACGGGGACGACGGCGAACGGCGTCCGGGTGTGACGCATCGCCCCGGCCACCTCGCGGACCGTCCCGTCGCCGCCGGCGGCGATCACGAGCGACGCGCCGTCTCCGAGCGCCTCCGCGACCTGGTCGACCGCGGTCGACCGCTCGCGGGTCGGGATCCAGCTCGTCGGGCCCCAGCCGGCCTCGGCGGCCGCGGCGTCGACGAGCCTCGTCACGCGCTCGAGCTGGATGCGCGTCGGGTTGTAGATCACCGCAGCGTGCGGCGGGGTGCTGCCTCGCGTCATGCGGCCAGTGCCGGCCAGAGGACGGACAGGACCTGGTCCGCCCAGTCGTCGTCCATGTCGGCGCCGCGGACGAGCTGTCCGAGGACCGCGCCGAGGAGGAGGGTCGCGACGAGGCGGCCGTCGAGTCCGGGCTTCAGATCGCCGGTGGAGATCCGTTCGTCCACCAGGTTGGACAGCGCGCGCGCCCGGTTCCTCGTGAGGTCGCGGAGCAGCGTCGAGAACTCCGGGTCGTCCTGGAGCAGGATCGACGCGATCGTGCCCCGGCCCACCACGTCCTCGATCATCGCGCGGGCTTCATGGAGCAGCCAGGTGAAGGTGTCGTAGGTCGAGAGGTCCTCCGGGATCTCGACCGGGGTCTCCATGGCGCGCGCAACAGCCGCCGTGAGCAGCTCGGAGCGGTTGCGGTAGCGCCGATAGATCGTCGTCTTCGCGACACCGGTGGTCTCGGCGACCGCCTCGATGTTGACGGCGACGGAGCCGCGGGATCGCATCAGGTCGAGCGCTGCGTCGAGGATGCGGTCACTCATCTGTTGAGCGCGGGAGACGCGTCGGGAGACGGGCACCGACCAACCTCCTCCGTGCGCGGCAGGATCCGGTCGGGTCGGTCCGTTGCGCTACGCCCACCGTAGCGCAATCGTGGGGGCGCGCAAAGGGAGGGCGCTCAGTCCCAGCGGGGGTCGTCCGGGTCGGGGGAGTCCTCGCCGTCGGCGTCGGTCATGATCGTCGCTCCGTCGATCCAGGCGGCCAGGGCATCGCCGTGCAACTGGACGGGCGCCGGCGCGCCGAACAACTGCGGGTGCGTGACGGCGGCAAGCTGGCTGTCGCTCGCGAAGATCACGACGTTGCCGAGCGGGCCCTCGTCGTCGACCGGATCGAAGTCGAGGACGACGGCGACGTGAGCGAACACCGTCAGGAGGGTGGCCGCCTGGCGCCGGGAGTAGTCGAAGGGGCTGCCGTCGAGGAGGTTCACCGCGATCACGCCGTCGGCCGCGGACCGCGCCGCCACCCGGCGGTAGAACTCGAGGCTCGCGACCCGACGATGGATCACCGCGGCGTCCCAGAGGTCGACGACGGTCACCTTCGCGTCCCGCCACGCCGTGACGTCCGCGTCGGTGGTGGTGGCTTCGTCGATCGGCTCGTCCGCGACGGCCCTGGCATCACCGAAGCGGACCTCGACCCGGTGGCCGTCCGGGAGCGGCAGCGCGTCCAGCATCCCGGTGTACAGCTCCGGCTCGAACTCGACGACGAGCTGTGGCGATCCCGGACGGGTCGCCTGGACATAGCGGGGGAGCGTCAGCGCGCCGGCACCGAGGTGGACGACGAAGAGCTCCTCGCCCGCCGGCGCCTCGGCGTCGATCACGCGGGCGATGTGCCGGATGTACGGGTACTCGAGCAAGCGGGGATCCGCGAGGGAGACCACCGACTGCGGGATGTCGTCGACGCTGAGCTCGTAGCGCAGCGTCCGCTTGTCGAGGAGGGTGATCCGGGCGTCGCGACGGCCGAACGGGAGCCGGCGGGAACGGGAGAACAGAGGCACCCGTGCAGCCTACGGTGCACGGGCGGTGGTCGACGCCCGGGCCCGGTATCGTTGACCGGATATGGCACACCTTCTCGGCGCTGAAGCGCTCCACCTCGAGTACCCGACCAAGGTCGTCTTCGACGGCATCACGATCGGGGTGAACGAGGGCGACCGCATCGGCATCGTCGGCCGCAACGGCGACGGCAAGTCCACGCTCCTCGGCCTCCTCGCCGGCCGCAAGGAGCCCGACTCCGGACGCGTGACGGTGCGCAACGGCGTCACGGTCGGCGTGCTCGACCAGTCCGACACCCTCGACCACGACAAGACCGTCGGACAGACCATCGTCGGCGGCTTCGACGAGCACGAGTGGGCGGGCGACCCGAAGGTCCGCGACGTCATCTCCGGCCTCGCCTCCGACATCGCCTGGGACGCCCTCGTCGCCGACCTGAGCGGTGGTCAGCGCCGCCGGGTCGCGCTCGCGGCCCTGCTCGTGGGCGACCACGACATCCTCTTCCTCGACGAGCCGACGAACCACCTCGACGTCGAAGGCATCACCTGGCTGGCGCAGCACCTCAACCGCCGCTGGTCGAAGAACTCCGGCGGCCTGCTCGTCGTGACCCACGACCGGTGGTTCCTCGACGCCATCTGCACGGCCACGTGGGAGGTGCACGACCGCATCGTCGAGCCCTTCGAGGGTGGGTACGCGGCGTACGTCCTGCAGCGCGTCGAGCGCGACCGCTCCGCCGCGGTGTCCGAGGCCAAGCGCCAGAACCTCATGAAGAAGGAGCTCGCCTGGCTGCGCCGTGGCGCTCCCGCCCGCACGGCCAAGCCGAAGTTCCGCATCGAGGCCGCCAACGCGCTCATCGCCGACGAGCCGCCCGTGCGCAACACGGTCGAGCTGGCCGGCATGGCGACCGCCCGCCTGGGCAAGGACGTCGTCGACATCCTCGACGTCACGGTGTCCTACGGCGACCGGACGGTCATCAAGGACGTCGAGTGGCGCATCGCCCCGGGCGAGCGCACCGGCATCCTCGGCGTGAACGGCGCCGGCAAGTCCACCCTCCTCGGGCTCGTCACCGGCGAGGTCGAAGCGACCGAGGGTCGCGTCAAGCGCGGCAAGACCGTGCAGGTCGCGACACTCACGCAGCAGCTCGACGAGCTCGCCGAGTACGAGCAGGACCGCGTGAGCGACGTCATCGGGCGCAAGCGCACGAGCTACGTGGCCGGCGGCAAGGAGATGACCCCGGGGCAACTGCTCGAACGCCTCGGCTTCACGAGTGCGCAGCTGTCGACGCCGGTGAAGGACCTCTCGGGTGGCCAGCGCCGCCGCCTGCAGCTCCTGCTCATCCTGCTCGACGAGCCGAACGTCCTCGTGCTCGACGAACCGACCAACGACCTCGACACCGACATGCTCGCCGCCATGGAGGACCTCCTCGACTCGTGGCCGGGCACCCTGCTCGTCGTCTCGCACGACCGGTACTTCCTCGAGCGGGTGACCGACCAGCAGTACGCGATCATGGACGGCCACTTCCGGCACCTGCCCGGCGGCATCGACCAGTACCTCGAGCTCAACGCCGGGACGGCCGGCAGCCGCTCCCAGGAGCACGACCGCCCGACGGCCTCCGGCGGTGGCCCGACCAAGAAGACGCCGAAGCTGAGCGGTGCGGAGCTCCGGAACGCGCAGCAGGAGATCAAGGCGATCGACCGCAAGCTCCACAAGCTCAACGGTCAGATCGAGCAGGCCCACGAGAAGGTCGCGGTCCACGACCAGAGCGACTTCGCCGGGATCACCGCGCTCGGCGCCAAGATCCAGGCCATGTACGGCGAGATCGCCGAGCTCGAGGTCCGCTGGCTGGAGCTCTCCGAGCTCGTCGAGTAGTCCACTCGCGGCGGCCGGATCACCTCGATCGTCGCTCTGTTCCGAAGTGTTACGCACCGGTTCGTCATCCCTGCTAGGCCGACGTACCGTCGAATCAGCGTCCACCGGCGCGCACCACCCGAAAGAGGAATCACAGCAATGACCTTCTCGAAGAAGCTTCTGGCCGGACTGGCCATCATCCCCGCCATCGCGCTCCTCGCCGGATGCGCCGGCGGCTCGGGCGCAGGCGCCGCCGCTGAAGACAAGGGCACCGAGGCGAACCCCGTCAAGATCGGCGTCGTCGGCGCGAGCGACCCCTACTGGGAGACGTACAAGGAGGCCGCCGAGAAGGACGGCATCTACGTCGACATCGTCGACTTCGGCGAGTACACCCAGCCGAACCCGGCACTGACCGAGGGCGAGATCGACCTCAACCAGTTCCAGCACATCGTCTACCTCGCGCAGTACAACGAGGCGTCCGGTGAGGACCTCACGCCGATCGGTTCGACTGCGATCTACCCCCTCGGCCTCTACTCGACCAAGGTCGACAGCGTCAAGGACATCAAGAAGGGCGACACGATCGCCATCCCGAACGACGAGAGCAACCAGGCTCGTGCGCTCCTCGTCTTGCAGTCCGCAGGCCTGCTGGAGCTGAAGGACGGCGGCAACATCTTCTCGACGCCGGACGACATCATCGCCGACAAGTCGAAGGTCACCGTCACCTCGCTCGAGGCCTCGCTGACGCCGACCTCGCTGCCTGACGTCACCGGCGCGATCATCAACAACGACTTCATCAACGACTCCGGTCTGAAGGCGTCCGACGCGATCGCCGAGGACGACCCGTCCGACCCGAACGCGCTGCCGTACGTCAACATCTTCGCCGCGAAGGCCGCCGACGCCGACAACGAGACCTACGCGAAGCTCGTGAAGATCTACCAGGACACGAAGTCCGTCGTCGCCGGCGTCGTGGAGAACTCCGGCGGTACCGCGGTTCCGCTGAAGACCCCGGTCAAGGACCTCGTGAAGTCGCTCGAGACCGTCCAGAAGGACATCAAGGCCAAGGGCTGATCCGACGTTCAGAGCGTTCCTGTGGGAGGCTGTCATCCGCTTCCACAGGAACGCTTCGTCGTTTCACCGCCTCCTGATCACCCGACACACCGAGGACACCCCCATGCCACTCGTCAGCCTCCGAGACGTCGCGAAGCGGTACCCGTCTCCGCAGAAGGGCGCCGCACCGATCGCCGCGATCGACGGCGTCGACCTCGACATCGAGGCCGGTGACGTCTTCGGGATCATCGGCTACTCGGGAGCCGGCAAGTCGACGCTCGTCCGCCTCATCAACGCGCTCGAGCCCGCGACGTCGGGGAGCATCGTCGTCGACGGCACCGAGGTGACGACGCTCTCGGAGCGCGGTCTCCGCGACCTCCGCCTCGGCATCGGGATGATCTTCCAGCAGTTCAACCTCTTCAACTCCAAGTCGGTGCGGAAGAACATCGCGTACCCGCTCGAGGTCGCCGGACGTCCCCGCGCGGAGATCCGCACCCGGGTCGATGAGCTGCTGAAGTTCGTCGGGCTGTCCGACAAGGCCGACAACTACCCCGACCAGCTCTCCGGCGGCCAGAAGCAGCGCGTCGGCATCGCTCGCGCGCTCGCGACCTCGCCCCGGATCCTGCTCGCGGACGAGGCGACGAGCGCCCTCGACCCCGAGACCACCCAGGAGGTCCTCGCGCTGCTCAAGCAGGTGAACCGCGACCTCGGTGTGACCATCGTCGTCATCACCCACGAGATGGAGGTGATCCAGTCGCTCGCGACGAAGGTCGCCGTCATGGAGCGCGGCAAGGTCATCGAGCAGGGCGACGTCTTCGAGGTGTTCTCCGACCCGCAGCACGCCGCGTCCAAGCGCTTCGTGTCGACGGTCATCAAGGGCGTCCCGTCACCGGCCGAGCTGGCGGTGCTCAAGGAACGACACGTCGGGCGCATCGTCACCCTGTCCTTCCGCGACGGCGACGCGTCGCAGGCGGGCGTCTTCCTCACGCTCGCGCAGGCGGGCGTCGACTTCGAGCTCGTCTACGGTGGGATCAACGACATCCAGGGTCGCGCGTTCGGCCACCTGACCCTCGCCCTCCGCGGCGACGACCAGACGATCGACGGGGCGCTGACCGCCATCGGATCCCAGGCAACCGTGACGGAGGTGCGCTGACATGGATGCACTGATCGATCTGCTCCCGAAGCTCGGCGACGCGACCGTCGAGACCCTCTACCTCGTCTCCTTCAGCCTGCTCTTCGGTGGGATCGCTGGACTCGTCGTCGGCACCGGCCTCTACGTGACGCGGCCCGGCAACCTGTACTCGCACCCGGTGCTCTACGGTGTGCTCAACGTGATCGTGAACATCTTCCGGCCGATCCCGTTCATCATCTTCCTGGCCGCCGCCCAGCCGCTCTCACGACTCGTGATCGGCACCGGCATCGGTGCGAACGCGTTCATCTTCATCATCTCCCTGGCGGCGACCTTCGGCATCAGCCGGATCGTCGAGCAGAACCTGCTGACGGTGTCGCCCGGCGTCATCGAGGCCTCGCGTGCCGCGGGTGCGAGCCGGCTCAGGACGTTGCTGAGCATCGTCCTCCCGGAGGCGCTCGGTCCGCTGATCCTCGGCTACACCTTCGTGTTCGTGGTCATCGTCGACATGTCGGCGGTCGCGGGCTTCATCGGCGGCGGTGGGCTCGGTGCCTTCGCGATCCAGTACGGCTTCCGGCAGTTCGAGCCGGTCGTCACGTGGGCCGCGGTGATCATCATCATCCTGCTCGTGCAGCTCATCCAGTTCTTCGGCAACTGGCTGGCCCGGAAGATCCTCCGCCGCTGACCGGTCCCTGAGCCCCCCGGTCCGGTCCCTGAGCCACCCCACCCGGTCCCTGAGCTTGTCGAAGGGCGCACTTCGACAGGCTCAGTGACCGAGCGTGCTCCGCTAGTCGAAGTCGAGGCTGAGCTTCCGCAGCAGGACGGTCAGTCGGGCCTGTTCGGTCGAGCTCAGGCCGTCGAGCAGGTCCGCCTCGGCGTCGACGAGGCGTGTGATGGCCGCGTCGACCGTGTTGAGTCCCGCGTTCGTCATCTGCACGAGGATGCCGCGGCCGTCGTTGGGGTCGCCCTGGCGTTCGACGAGTCCGCGCTCGACCAGGCGGTCGATGCGGTTCGTCATCGTGCCGCTCGAGACGAGCGTCTGGAGCAGCAGGGCCTTCGGACTCAGTCGGTAGGGGGAGCCGGCGCGCCGGAGTGCGGCGAGGACGTCGAACTCCCACGGCTCGAGGTTCGACCGGGTGAAGGCCGCCCGACGCGCCCGGTCGAGGTGGCGTGACAGCCGGGCGACACGGGAGAGGATCTGGAGGGGCGAGAAGTCGAGGTCCGGGCGCTCGCGGTTCCAGGCGTCGACGATCCGGTCGACCTCATCGGTGCTAGCTGGCATCCCACCATTATCGAGGCACGCGGGCGTCGGGGCTCGATCGGCCGCCGCGAGCTGATTCCGAGGCGGCACATCCATGGCAGAATTGACCACGCTCCGCCGTCAGGCTGAGTGGTCCGCCATAGTGTAACGGCAGCACGGCAGCCTTTGGAGCTGTTCGGTCCAGGTTCGAATCCTGGTGGCGGAGCGACCGATCACCGACCGGGCGAGTGCCCGGACCGAGGGGGAGCACACGTGACCGACGACCGTCTGGCCATCATCATCCTGGCTGCTGGCCAGGGAACCCGCATGAAGTCGGCGCTGCCGAAACTCCTGCACCCGCTCGGCGGCGTGCCGATCGTCGGCCACGTGCTGGCGACCGCCCGGTCGCTCGACGCCGGGCACGTCATCGCCGTTGTCCGCCACGAGCGCGACCGCCTCGTCGAGGCCATCGAGTCGGAGCTCCCGGGCGCGACCATCGTCGACCAGGACGAGGTGCCCGGCACCGGTCGCGCGGTGGAGCAGGCGCTCCTGGCGCTGCCCGACGACTTCGACGGCGACGTCCTCGTGGTCAACGGCGACGTCCCGTTGCTGAACGCCGCCACGCTCACCACGCTCATCGAACGCCACCGCAACCACGACGTCGCGGCGACGATCCTCTCGGCCATGCCCGACGACGCGACCGGCTACGGACGCATCATCCGCACCGAGGCCGGGGCGCTCGACTACATCGTCGAGCAGAAGGACGCCACCGACGCCGAGCGGGCCGTCAACGAGATCAACGCCGGGGTCTACCTCTTCGGCGTGAGCCAGCTCCGCGACGCGCTCGCCGAGGTCACCACCGACAACGCCCAGGGGGAAAAGTACCTCACGGACGTCATCGGCCTGCTGCGACGCGCGGGCTCCGAGGTCTCGGCGCTCCCCGTGAGTGACTCCTGGCTGGTCGAGGGCATCAACGATCGCGCCCAGCTGAGCGCCGCCGCTGCCAAGCTGAACGCCCTCCTCGTGCGCGCCTGGCAGCTCGCCGGCGTGACCGTCCAGGACCCGGCCACGACGTGGATCGACATCAAGGCGCGGCTGCACGCCGACGTCACTCTGCTTCCCGGGACGCAGATCCTCGGCGCGACGGTCGTCGAGTCCGGTGCGACGATCGGTCCGGACACCACGCTCATCGACACCGAGGTCGGCGCTGGTGCGCGCGTCCGCCGCACGGACGCGACGCTGTCGGTCATCGGTGCCGGTGCCGAGGTCGGGCCGTTCGCCTACCTGCGACCCGGCACGGTGCTCGGCGAGCGCGGCAAGATCGGCACCTTCGTGGAGACGAAGAACGCGCAGATCGGTGAGGGGAGCAAGGTCCCGCACCTCAGCTACATCGGCGACACCGAGATCGGCGTCGAGTCGAACGTCGGTGCCGGAACGATCACCTCGAACTACGACGGTGTGCACAAGCACCGCACGACCATCGGATCGCACGTCCGTACCGGCGCGCACAACACGCTCGTCGCCCCGGTCAGCGTCGGCGACGGCGCCTACTCCGGAGCCGGCACCGTCATCCGCAAGGACGTCCCGGCAGGGGCGCTGGCGTTGACGGTCGCGCAGCAGCGCAACGTCGAGGGCTGGGTCGAGCAGAAGCGCCCGGGTACGGCGGCTGCAACGGCTGCCGGCGCTGCCTCGGCGGCACCGACCGTGGATGCCGTGTCGGACGACACGGCTGCGGCTGGTAACGTCGACTCGTGAGTGAGGCCGGAGGATTCCGGCAGAAGGCAGGGTCTGTGTCAGGCATCACGGCGGACAACAAGAAGCAGCTGGTTCTCGTCTCCGGACGAGCCCACCCGGAACTCGCCGAGGCGATCGCGGCGGAGCTCGACTCCGAGCTCCTCCCCACCGATGCCAGGACCTTCGCCAACGGCGAGATCTATGCCCGGTACGACGAGAGCATCCGCGGCACCGACGTCTTCGTCATCCAGTCGCACACCGCTCCGATCAACGAGTGGCTCATGGAGCAGCTCATCATGGTCGACGCGGCCAAGCGGGCGAGCGCCAAGCGCATCACCGTGGTCGCCCCGTTCTACCCGTACGCGCGCCAGGACAAGAAGGGTCGCGGACGCGAGCCGATCTCGGCCCGCCTCGTCGCCGACCTCTTCAAGGCCGCCGGTGCCGACCGCATCATGTCGGTCGACCTCCACGCCGCGCAGATCCAGGGCTTCTTCGACGGTCCCGTCGACCACCTCTTCGCGATGCCGGTCCTCCTCGAGCACTTCCGAGCGAAGCTCGACGCGTCGACGCTGACGGTCGTCTCGCCCGACATGGGCCGCGTCCGTGTGGCCGACATCTGGAGCGACAAGCTCGGTGCGCCGCTCGCCATCATCCACAAGCGCCGCGACCCGCTGGTCCCCAACCAGGTCAGCGTCCACGAGATCGTCGGCCAGGTCGAGGGCCGGGTCTGTCTGCTCGTCGACGACCTGATCGACACCGGACGCACGATCGTCAAGGCGGCCGAGGCGCTCAAGAACGCCGGCGCCATCGGCGTCGTCGTCGCGGCCACCCACGCGGTGTTCTCCGACCCGGCGGTCGAGCTCCTGCAGAGCGACGCCATCGACTCCGTCGTCGTCACCGACACGCTGCCGGTCGACGAGGCCAAGCGTTTCGACAAGTTGACCGTCCTCTCGATCGCGCCGCTCATCGCCCGCGCGATCCACGAGGTCTTCGACGACGGCTCCGTGACGAGCATGTTCGACGGCGCCGCGTAATCCCGTCACCCTCCGCTGGTACGCAGAACGCCCGGTCCGAACTCGGCCCGGCCGTTCTGCGTCTGCAGGCCGTGGGCTAGTGGCTCGAGCCCGCCTGCTCGACCTCGCTGCGGTCGCCCGACCAGAGGGTGTGGAACGTGCCGTCGAGGTCGACGCGCTTGTAGGTGTGCGCGCCGAAGAAGTCGCGCTGGCCCTGGACGAGCGCTGCGGGCAGACGCTCGGCGCGGAGGCCGTCGTAGTACGACAGCGACGACGAGAACGCCGGCGAGGGGATGCCCGCCTGAGCGGCTGCGACGACCACGCGGCGCCAGCTGTCCTGCGCCTCAGCGACGGCGTCGCTGAAGTAGGGCGCCGTCACGAGGGCGACCAGCTCGGGGTTCTCCTCGTAGGCCTCGGTGATGCGGTTGAGGAACTGTGCACGGATGATGCAGCCGCCGCGCCAGATCTTCGCGATCTCGCCCTTCTTGATGTCCCAGCCGTATTGCTCGGCACCGGCGACGATCTCGTCGAAGCCCTGCGAGTAGGCGATGATCTTCGACGCGTAGAGCGCCTGGCGCACGTCCTCGACGAACTGGTCGGGGTCGGCGACGGTCCACTCCTCGGACGGGCCCGCGAGCTCGCGGGCCGCTGCGCGCTGCGCCGGCTTCGACGACAGCGAACGGGCGAACACGGCCTCCGCGATGCCCGACACCGGGATGCCGAGGTCGAGTGCCGTCTGCACGGTCCACGCGCCGGTGCCCTTGGCGCCGGCCTGGTCGAGGATGACGTCGACGAGCGGCTGCCCCGTCTTCGCGTCGACCTGCTTGAGGACCTCGGCGGTGATCTCGATCAGGTAGCTCTCGAGCGTGCCGCGGTTCCACTCGGCGAAGATCTCCGCGATCTCGGCCGGCGACTTGCCGGTGCCGCGACGGATGAGGTCGTAGGCCTCGGCGATGAGCTGCATGTCCGCGTACTCGATGCCGTTGTGGATCATCTTGACGAAGTGGCCGGCGCCGTCGGTGCCGACGTGGGTGACGCAGGGTTCGCCTTCGGCGATCGCAGCGATCGACTTGAGGATGGGGCCGAGGGTCTCCCACGCTTCGGCGGAGCCGCCCGGCATGATCGACGGTCCCTTGAGGGCGCCCTCCTCGCCGCCGGAGATACCGGCGCCGACGAAGTTGATGCCGGTCTCGCGGACGGCCTTCTCGCGGCGGATGGTGTCGGTGAAGAGTGCGTTGCCGCCGTCGACGATGATGTCGCCGGGCTCGAAGACCTCGGTGAGCTGCTGGATGACGGCGTCGGTGCCCTTACCCGCCTGCACCATGATGATCGCGGTACGTGGCTTCGAGAGCGACGCGGCGAACTCCTCGATGGTCTTCGACGCGACGAAGCCGGCCTCAGGGTGCTCGCTCACGAGCAGGTCGGTGCGTTCGGGGGAGCGGTTGTACACGGCGACCGTGTTGCCCTCGCGGCTCGCCAGGTTGCGTGCGAGGTTGCTGCCCATGACGGCCAGACCGACGACGCCGATGTTGGCGCGAGCTTCGGCGGTGTTCACCATGTGGTTCTCCTTCAGAGTGGGTGATGCGGGAAGCGTTCCGAGTGCTCAGGAGTCGACGGGGCGGCTGCAGGACAGCGGCGACACCCTCGTCGATCCGGGCACGGCCCGTCCTGCAACCGTAGCAAAGGGAGGTGTCGCTCCACCTCTCAATGACCCCGCGTGCAGGTGAGGTCCGAGCGGACCGTGCGGAGGTGTCCGGTATCGTGCTGTGCGGGTCGGGCGAGCCGGCCGCCCGGCCATCGGCCGGAGACCACAGGGGGTTCCGTGTGAATGCACCGCTCGTCGTCGTCATGGGCGTGTCCGGGTCCGGGAAGAGCACGACCGGGGTGCTGATCGCCGACCGGCTCGGGGTGCCCTTCGTCGACGCCGACGCCCTGCACCCGCTCGAGAACGTGCGCAAGATGGCCGCCGGAACGCCGCTCGAGGACCCCGACCGCTGGCCCTGGCTGGCCCTCGTTGGCAAAGCACTCGCCGACGCCTCGGACACCGGGCTCGTGATGGCCTGCTCCGCACTCCGACGGGCCTACCGGGAGGCGATCCTCGCGGAGGCGCCAGGGGTGCGGTTCGTGCTCCTGCACGGCTCGCGCGAGGTGCTCGGACGCCGGATGGAGGGCAGGAGCGGTCACTTCATGCCGCCGTCGCTCCTCGACTCGCAGTTCGCACTCCTCGAAGACCTGGACGCCGACGAACCGGGCTTCGTGGTGGACGTCGACGCCACCGTCGACGAGATCGTGGACGAGGCGGTCGCGGGCCTCAGCGCGGTGCGATAGACTCTCCCACTGAACTTCGGCGAGGGAAGCGGCCCGTGGCAGCTTCCGTGATCGACGCGGTGGTCTGGCTTCCGGCTTTTCCTCACGCAGATACGCGTTCGAGTTGACTCATCCATTCCGCCGCGCATCGTCGCGGCACGACCAACCGGGTGCAAGACCCGTGAGGAGAACATCATGTCCGATGACCTGAAGGTCACCGCGGAACTCCGCGAATCGTTCGGCAAGGGCGCAGCCCGCAAGCTCCGTGCCCTCGGCAAGATCCCCGCCGTGCTCTACGGCCACGGCACCGAGCCCGTGCACGTCTCGCTGCCCGGCCATCAGATGCTGCTCATCCTCCGCAAGTCCAACGCGGTGCTCGAGCTCGATATCGCCGGCAAGGGCCAGCTCGCGCTGGTCAAGGACGTCCAGAAGGACCCCGTGCGCCAGATCATCGAGCACCTCGACCTCATCGTGGTCAAGAAGGGCGAGAAGGTCCAGGTCGACATCCCCGTGACCATCGAGGGCGAGTCCGCCGCCGGCACCATCCTCAACCAGGACGCCACCACGGTGAGCCTCGAGGTCGAGGCGACCCACATCCCTGAGCGCGTCACCGTCAGCGTCGAGGGCCTCGAAGAGGGCGCCCAGATCCTGGCCGGCGACCTCGAGCTCCCGAAGGGCGCTTCGCTCATCACCGAGGCCGACGTCCTCATCGTCGCGATCACCGTCCCGGCCGCTCCGGCGGACGAGGAGACGGAGGCCGCTGAGGCCGCCGCCGAGGAGACCGCAGCCGAGGCCGCGGAGTAGTCACCACTCCAGCAGACGAACCTGTCGCCCGCCCGCCCCGATAGTCTCGGTGCATGGCAGGCGGCAGGTTCGCTCGGTTTCTGGCCGGTCTCACCGGTCGAGCCGAGGCGTTCGATCAGGAAGGCAGCATGGCTGCAGACACGTGGCTCATCGTCGGGCTCGGGAACCCGGGCGAGCAGTATGCCCGCAACCGGCACAACGTCGGGCAGATGGTCCTCGACGAGCTCGCGAAGCGCATCGGCGGAACCTTCAAGACTCACAAGGGCAACGCGCGCGTGGCCGAGGGGCGGCTCGTGCCGGGCGGCCCGAAGCTCGTCCTCGGCAAGCCCAACAGCTACATGAACCTCTCCGGCGGCCCCACCGCAGCGCTCGCCCAGTTCTTCTCCGTCGACCCCGACCACGTCATCGCCGTCCACGACGAGCTCGACATCCCGTTCGACTCGATCAAGCTCAAGCAGGGCGGCGGGCACGGTGGGCACAACGGCATCCGCGACATCGCCTCAGCGCTGAAGACCCCAGAGTTCCTGCGCGTCCGCGTCGGGATCGGGAGGCCGCCGGGTCGGCAGGACGCCGCCGACTTCGTCCTCAAGGACTTCGCGGGAACCGAGCGGGAGCAGCTTCCCCTGCTGGTCTCCGACGCGGCCGATGCGGTCGAGCTCCTCGTGAACGAGGGCCTGCTGGCTGCACAGACCCGCTTCCACGGCGCCTGACGCCCGCTCAGCCGCGCGGTGAGCGGACGCGTCGGCCCTGGCGCGTGCTGGCGCCGACGAGCACCGCGCCCACCAGGAGCAGTCCGCTGATGAGCAGCGCAGTGGAGAGCGGGACCTCGGCTCCCGTCCGGACCAACGGCGCCTGCGGTTCGAGCGGTGCGACCCTCCACACGATGCCGAGCGAGGTGTGCAGCGCCCCAGTCGAGACGCGGGGTGCGTCCGGGAGTGGCAGGCGACCGGTGTCGGCGCGGTCCGATGCGCGCGAGTATCCGGTCAGGACCGCCTCGAGCGCGTGGACGAACGAGCCGTCGTCGAGGGCTTCCGGTGTCAGGACGAACGGCTCGCTGCTGGTGCATACCGTTGAGGCACCAGGCTCGATGAACTCGCTGCTGCAGGTGAGGCGGGTGTCCGGCGTCTCCGCGAGGGTGACGTCGCCCAGCGCGTTCTCGCCGGTGTTGGTGACCGTCGCGATGACACGCAAGCGGTCACCGGGGTCGGTCATCACGGTCTCGCCCCCGACCGGAACCCACGATCCGTCGGCACCCTGGATCTCGAGGCGGACGGTGCCCTCAACGGCCAGCGCGGGGACGATCACGCGGTAGGTGGTCTCGTCCGTGCTGCTGAGCCCCGCGGCGGTCTGCTCCACGCGCACGACCGCCTCGCCGGACTCGACGACCTCGGTGCTCGCGCAACTCCACCGGCCGGCCGGGTCCACGGTGGTCTCACACCGGGTGTGGCCCTCGCCGTCGCGCACGGTGATGCCGGCGCCCGGCTCGCCCGTTCCGGCGAAGATCGGTCGTGAGGACTCGACGAGGGCGCCCGATGCCGGGCTCTCGATCGCGACCCGGTCGATGGCGGTCAGGGCGGGCTGTGAGCCGAGGTCGAGCCCACGGACGGCGTCTCCCGCCACGGTGACGGTCAGCGCGCCGCGAGCGACCGGTGTTGCGTCGACCTCGATCGTGCAGGACTCCTCGCCCGCCGCGAGGTCGCCGGTGAACGCGATGTCGGCCCCGGACGCCGGAGCGGTCACCTCCGCCGAGCAGCTCGCGGTCACTCGCGGATCGGTGGCGACTGCGAGTCCACCAGGCAAGGCCGTCTGCACGGACCAACCGGCCTTCGCGGCGAGTTCCGGGGTGTTGCGCACGACGAAGCGGAGACGCATCGTGTCCCCGACGAAGGCGGTGTCCTGCGACAGCTCGACATCGAGGGTCGGGGTCACGTCGATGATGCTCAGATCGTCGAAGGCGTGGTCGTTGCCCGATCCGCCGCCGTGATCGTTGCGCATCACGACACCGATCGCCGCCGCGTCCACCAGCATCGAGGCATCGCCGGCGAAGTGCCCGGCACGAGCGGAGACGCCGCCGTGGCTGAGCGATTCGGCGCGGTCGTCCGTGCAGGGGTCGATCGTCTGCTCGGACACCGGGTGTTCGACGCCGTCGGGGGTCCGCAGCGCCAGCTGCAGTGCGGTCGGCACCGCTGCGAAGCAGTTCAGGGACGCGACGTTCACGGAGGCGGTCAGGAAGCGGCCGGTGCCGGTCGCCAGTGGGATCGGCGTGGTCGTCTCCAGTTCGACCGCGCCGTCGGGACCGTTCGTCTGGGTGTAGGCCGCAACGGCGGAGTTGGTCCCCGGATCGGTGCCGTTGAGGACGCCCAGTACTCCGGCGAGGGCACGGACGTTCGCCACGGCGCTCGCGGCGTCCAGGCAGTCACCGGGCTCGGCGCCCGTCATCGAGGCGGACAGGATGAAGCCGTTGCACGCCACTCGGTCCGTCCAGAAGTCGTCGGCGTCGAACCGGAGGTCCGAACGGCCCAGGTAGTCGCGCACCGACATGGGCGTACCGGTGTCGGGTGCGCGTTCGAAGTCCTCGTGGAAGACCTCACCGCGTGGAGTGCCTGCTGCGTCAGTCGGTGGCTCGGAGGCCGTCGCTCCTGCCGGCGCCGGTTGGATCATCGAGAGGGTCCAACCGACCGCCAGCACGAGTGCCGTGGTCAGGATCGGACGGAGTGGGCTGGTCGAAACGCGCATGCAGCATCCCAAGAAATCATCGGATGGGGGAGGCCGCCAGCGTAGCAGTGCTGATCTTCTGGGATATCAGACGATCGAGGGATGGAAGTCCGATGAGAGGGGAGCCGACGGCTCAGGCGCGTACGTACCGCGAGATCAGCAGCTCATCCGAGCGCAGGAGGTGCTGCAACCGCATCGGTCGCGGTGCTTCGGACGCGGGACCCGCGGAGACCCGGACACTCTCCCCGCCGACGAGCGACGGACTGATCGTCAGACAGAGTTCGTCGACGGCGTCGGCAGCGATGAACGAGCCGAAGAGTGCCGGACCACCCTCGCACAGGATCTGCCGCAGGCCGCGGTCGGAGAGTGCCTGGACGACACGCGCCGGTTCGACGTGTTCGTCGCCGCACGCCACCACGTCGGCGACCGCCTCGAGTGCCGCGCGCTTCGCGGGGTCGGCGCGGTCGGTCGTCACGACGAGCGGCCGGACCGGTGCCTGGGTGAAGACCTCCGAGCGGAGGTCGAGGTCGAGCGAGCCCGACACGATCGCGAACACCGGGTGCAGGGGGAGGTCGTGGTCGTCGCGCCACGCCGCGGCGTCGACGTCGAGCCGCATGGCACCGTAGCCCTCGTCGCGCACGGTTCCGGCACCGACGAGCACGACGTCGGAGAGTCGACGCAGGATGTCGAACACGGTCTTGTCAGCCGGGCCGCCGAGCCCGCCGGAGACGCCGTCGACGGTCGCTCCACCGTCAAGGCTCGTCACGAAGTTCACGCGGACGGTCGTGGCGGAGCGGTCCTCGACGGTGTAGGCCGCCACGAGCTCCTCGACCGACAGCGGTCGGTCCTGCGCGGGGACCAGGCTCGTGATGCTGGGGATGCTCATGTGACTCCTCGAGGGTTCCGGATCAGACATTGTGGACGGGCGCCACCGGTGCACGGAAGCCGAGGATCGCCTCGGTCATCCGCACGGTCGCGATCGACTCGGGCACGGCGTGCATCCGGACGATGCGGGCGCCGAGGAGGATGCACGCCGCAGCGGACACCAGGGACCCCTCGAGACGTTCCGACTTCGGGCGGTCGAGGGACTCGCCGATGAAGTCCTTGTTCGACACCGCGGCGAGCGTCGGCAGGCCGAGCGCGGCGATCTCGTCGAACCGGCGGGTGAGTTCGAGCGTCTGCACGGTGTTCTTGTTGAGGTCGTGCCCGGGGTCCACGATGAGCCGTGACTCGGGGACGCCGTGGGAGAGCGCGAGGTCGACGCGGGCCGTCAGGAAGGCGGCGACCTCACCGGCGACGTCGTCGTAGTGGGGGCGGGGATGCGGCTGCCTCGGCCTGGCCAGACTGTGCGTGATGACGAGGGTGGCCTCGCTCGCGGCGACGACGTCCGCGAGCGCCGGGTCGTGGATCCCCGTGGTGTCATTGATGACGGAGGCGCCCGCCGCGATGCAGGCCGCCGCCACCTCGGGGCGGAAGGTGTCGACGGAGATGACGACGTCGCTCCGTGCGGCGAGCGCCTCGACGACGGGGAGCACGCGGTCGAGTTCCTCGGCGGTGGGGATCTCCGGCCCGGGGGCGAACTTGGCTCCGCCGATGTCGACCCAGTCGGCGCCCTGTTCTGCGGCGGTCACGGCGGCGTCGACGGCTCGGTCGAGTGAGAACGTCGCGCCCTGGTCGAAGAAGGAGTCCGGGGTGCGGTTGATGATCGCCATGACCGCGACCTGCTTCGAGAAGTCGAACGTCCGCGCTCCGATCCGGCGGATCGGTTGGCGGATCGGGGGGAGCGGGAAGCCGCCGGTCCGTTCGGGGTGTCGGTCTGACCGGGGCTCCGTGCTCGTCATGGGTCAATCATGACGCGTCCGGCGCGAGAGGATGCCGCGTGACGCGTCGTCCGCAGCCGATTGACAGCGGTGGCCGGTGGGCGATGGGGTCATGGGTGTCGGTGGCTCGGCGTAGGCTGTCCCGGTGACGCTTCAGGGTTTGACTCACGCGCTTCGGCGCGCCGCAACGATCGACGATGCCCTCGCGTACGCGGGCAAGAGCGCGGACTTCTCCGTGATCGACGGGCTGCGTGCACCGCTCCTCGCGGCGCTCATGGATGAGCGCGGTCGGCAGGGTGCCGCCCAGGCGGCCCTCGTCGTCACCGCGACCGGCCGCGACTCCGAGCGGCTCCGCTCCGCGCTCAGCGACCTCATGCCAGAGGCCGAGATCGTCGAGTTCCCGGCCTGGGAGACCCTGCCGCACGAGCGCCTCAGCCCGAGCGCCGAGATCGTCGGCCGACGCCTGGAGGCGCTGCGGCGGCTCGGCGCCTGGGCGGGGGAGCGGCCGTTCCTCCTCGTCGCGTCGGTGCGCGCCGCGCTGCAGCCCGTGGCCGACAACCTCACCGAGACCGCTCCGATCGAACTCGTCCAGGGCGGTCGCGGACACGACCTCGCCGCGATCGCGCTGCGCCTCGTCGAACTCGCGTACACCCGGGTCGACATGGTGTCGCGGCGTGGTGAGTTCGCGCTGCGCGGTGGCATCCTCGACGTCTTCCCGCCGGTCGCCGACCACCCGTACCGGGTCGAGTTCTTCGGCGACGAGGTCGACGGCATCCGGGCGTTCTCGGTCGCCGACCAGCGTTCGCTGCCCGAGCCGGTCGACGCGATCCGCCTGCCGCCGTCCCGTGAGCTGCTCCTCAGCCCGGCCGTCCGGCAGCGCGCCGCGGAGATGCAGCACGAGTTCCCGAGCCTCACCGGGATCCTCGAGAAGATCGCGGAGGGCATCGCGGTGGAGGGCATGGAGTCGCTCTCCCCGGCCCTCGTCGACCGCCTCGTCCCGATCACCCATTACCTGCCGGATGGAGCGGCCATCGCCGTCGTCTCGCCGGAGCGCGTCGTCACGAGGTCGATCAGCCTCGCCGAGACGAACCGCGAGTTCCTCGCCGCCGCATGGAGCGCCGCGACCGTCGGTGCGAACGCGCCGATCGACCTCGCCTCCGGCGACTTCATCTCGCTGGGCGCCCTGAAGGAGTCCGTCACCTTCAGCGCTCCCGGCCAGCCGACGCCCGACCACCCGTGGTGGACGTTCAGCGGCTTCCGCGCCGGCCCCGACGTCGAGACGCTACCGGAACACCTCGAACTCGACGAGCTCCTCACCGTCACGGTCTCCGGCGACACCGTGCCGAGCTTCCACGGCAACGTCGAGGGCGCCATCGAACACGTCGCCGACCGCATCCGCGAGGGGTGGACGGTCATCGTCGCCGCCCGCGGGGTCGGTCTCGTCGAGCGTGCGGCGGACGTCCTCGCCGAGCACGAGATCGCGGCCCGCATGGTCGACGAGCTGCCGGCCGACCCGGAGCCCGGGGTCGCCTACCTGCTGCAGGCCGACGTCGAGGGCGGCTTCGAGCTGGAGACGTCGAAGCTCATGCTGCTCGGCGAGACCGAGTTCTACGGGCGCACCGCCGGGTACGACTCGCGCCTGGTCAAGAAGCTCGCCACCCGACGCAAGAACGTCGTCGACCCGATGCAGCTCCGGTCCGGCGACTTCGTCGTGCACCAGACCCACGGCATCGGCAAGTTCGTCGAGATGACCCAACGCGAGGTCTCGAGCGGTGGACGCAACCCGGTGAAGAGCACCCGCGAGTACCTCGTGCTCGAGTACGCACCCTCCAAGCGCGGCTACCCGGGCGACAAGCTGCTCGTCCCCACGGACCAGCTCGACCTCCTCACCCGCTACGTGGGCGGCGAGGCTCCGCAGCTCAGCAAGATGGGCGGCAGCGACTGGTCGCAGGCGAAGAGCAAGGCGCGCAAGGCCGTCCGCGACATCGCCGTCGAGCTGGTCAAGCTCTATTCGGCGCGCATGGCGTCGAAGGGGCACGCCTTCGGTCCGGACACCCCGTGGCAGCGTGAGCTCGAGGAGGCGTTCCCGTTCGCGGAGACCCCCGACCAGCTGCAGACCATCGACGAGGTCAAGGCCGACATGGAGCGCGAGATCCCGATGGACCGCCTCCTCTCCGGCGACGTGGGGTTCGGGAAGACCGAGGTCGCCGTCCGTGCCGCGTTCAAGGCCGTCCAGGACGGCAAGCAGGTCGCGATGCTCGTGCCGACCACCCTGCTCGTCAAGCAGCATTTCGAGACCTTCCAGGAGCGGTTCGCCGGGTTCCCCGTGCACCTGCGGCCGCTCAGCCGGTTCCAGTCCGACAAGGAGGCGCGGGAGGCGCTCGCCGGACTCGCCGACGGCACGGTCGACGTCATCATCGGGACGCACCGTCTGCTGACCGACAAGGTGCAGTTCAAGGACCTCGGCCTCGTCATCATCGATGAGGAGCAGCGGTTCGGTGTCGAGCACAAGGACGCCCTCAAGAAGCTGAAGACGAACGTCGACATCCTGGCGATGAGCGCGACCCCGATCCCGCGCACGCTCGAGATGGCGGTCACCGGCATTCGGGAGATGTCCACGCTTGCGACGCCACCGGAGGACCGCCACCCGATCCTGTCCTTCGTCGGTCCGTACAACGGCAAGCAGGTCGGTGCGGCGATCCGGCGCGAGCTCCTGCGCGAAGGCCAGATCTTCTTCGTGCACAACCGGGTCTCGTCCATCAGCCGCGTCGCGGCGGACCTCGCGGAGCTCGTCCCCGAGGCGCGCATCGCCATCGCCCACGGGCAGCTCGGCGAGGCCGCGCTCGAACAGGTCGTGGTCGACTTCTGGGAGCGCCGTTTCGATGTCCTCGTCTGCACGACGATCATCGAGACCGGCCTCGACATCTCGAACGCGAACACGATCATCATCGACCGCGCCGACAAGTACGGCCTGAGCCAGCTGCACCAGCTGCGGGGTCGTGTCGGTCGCGGCCGCGAGCGCGCCTACGCGTACTTCCTCTACGACGAGCACAAGCCGCTCTCCGAGACCGCCCACGACCGGCTCTCGACCATCGCGGCGAACAACGAGCTCGGCAGCGGCATGCAGGTCGCCCTGAAGGACCTCGAGATCCGCGGCGCGGGCAACATGCTCGGCGGCGAGCAGGCCGGCCACATCGCGGGCGTAGGCTTCGACCTCTATCTGCGCATGATCGGCGAGGCCGTGTCCACCTTCCGTGGCGACGTCGCCGAAGGGCAGACCGAGCTCCGGCTCGAACTGCCCGTCGACGCACACATCCCCGAGGAGTACGTCGACAGCGAGCGGCTGCGGCTGGAGGCCTACCAGAAGCTGTCGGCCGCGTCCGGACCTGCGGCCAAGGACGGCCAGATCGACCTCGTGATCGACGAACTCGCCGACCGATACGGCGAGCCGCCGGCGCAGGTGAGTACGCTCATCGCCGTGTCGCGGCTCCGTCAGCGTGCGCAGCGCTCGGGACTCAGCGACCTCATCGCCGTCGGACCGAACCTGCGGGTCACGCCCGCCGACCTCCCCGACTCCATCCAGACGCGGCTGCGACGCATGTATCCCGGCGCGAAGTACCTGGCCCAGACGAATACCGTCATCGTGCCGTTGCCGCGCGTCGGCGACGAACCGCTGGCCGACACCGACCTCATCGCCTGGGTGCAGCAGTTCCTGAACGCGATCTACCCGCTGCCGGAGGGCTCGACGTCGTCCTAGCGGGCAGCCGCAGATGGGCCCGCGGGACGACAGCGTCGGTACCCGCGGCCGATCCGACGGTCGTCGTCCATCCCTAGCGTGGAGGGATGAAGAAGTTCCTCCGCATCGTCCTCACCGGGATCGCAGCGCTCGTCGCGCTCGTGCTCGCCGGGCTCCTCACGACCACCATCGTCAACACCGCCGCATCGGCCTCTGAGGCCACGCGCATCGAGGAGTACGGGCAGCGGGTCGAGGTCGACGGCAAACGCATGAACGTGTCGATCACGGGGGAGGGTGATCAGACGATCGTCCTCCTGCCCGGCTTCGGCACCGGTTCGCCCGTGCTCGACTTCTCGCCGCTCGTCGGGGAGCTCTCGTCGTCGTACCGGGTGGTCGTGGTCGAGCCCTTCGGATACGGGCTGAGCGACCAGACCGACGTGCCGCGAACGACCGAGAACATCGTCTCCGAGATCCACGAGGCGGTCGCCGGGCTCGGCATCGACCGGTACGTGTTGATGGGGCACTCCATCGCGGGAATCTATGCGCTGGACTACGTCGAGCGGTTCCGCGGCGAGGTGACGGCGTTCGTCGGCATCGACAGCAGCGTGCCCGATCAGCCGGGCATGGATGCCGCGCTGCCGGTCGACGCCCTGCGCGCGGCGAAGGCACTCGGCATCACCCGGCTCGTCACGGCGCTGTCGGGCGACCCGTACCCGGATCCGCCGCACGACCAGCACACGCGTGAGCAGCTCGGGATGATCTCGCTGCGCAACACCTCGAGTGCGACGTCCTCGGACGAGATGTCGCGCATCGCGGCGAACTTCCGAGCGGCGAAGGGGAAGACCTTCCCGGCAGACCTCCCGGTGCTGCTCTTCGCCCAGCGGGACAACCCGACGGTGGAGGGGTGGCTGCCGCTCCATGAGGAGCAGGCTGCGAGCGTCGACCGAGGAGAGGTCGTGCCGCTCGACGCCGACCACTACCTGCACCACACGAAGTCCCGCGAGATCGCGGCGGACGTCGACCGCTTCCTCGCGACTCAGGGCATCGGGTAGCCGGTCGCCGGGCCCGGCCGTCGGTCTGCGGACGGACGTATGCTGGTGCCCACGATCCCGTCGAGTCGGAGGAACCCATGGCGACCAGCATCCGGACGAAGCAGGAGCCGAAGGTGGTCGTGGCCGACGCCGTGGCCCGGCTCCGACAGACCTTCGACCGCGGCACCACGAAGCCCGTCGCCTGGCGGCTCCGCCAGCTCCGTGCGCTGAAGCAACTGCTCCTCGAACGGGGCGGCGAGCTCGAGCGGGCGCTGGCGACCGACCTGGGCAAGAGCGGTACCGAGGCGCAGATCACCGAGATCGGCCTCCTCGTCGGCGAGATCGATCACACGCTGAAGCACCTGAAGCGCTGGGTGCGGCCCCGACGCGTCGCGGTGCCCCTCACCCTCGCTCCGGCGTCCGCTTCGGTCGTGGCGGAACCGGTCGGCGTCGTCCTCGTCATCGGCCCGTGGAACTATCCGGTCCAGCTCTGCATCGGTCCCGTCATCGGGGCGCTCGCCGCGGGTGACGCCGTCCTGCTGAAGCCGAGCGAGCTCGCCCCCGCCACGAGCGCCGCACTCGCGCGCCTCCTCCCGGAGTACCTCGACGACCGTGCCGTCGCGGTGGTCGAGGGCGATGCGGAGGTCGCCACCGCCCTCCTCGCCGAGCGGTTCGACCACATCTTCTACACGGGTGGAGCCGCCGTGGGCAAGGTCGTCGCCCGGGCCGCGGCGGAACATCTGACCCCGATCACCCTGGAACTCGGCGGGAAGTCGCCGGTGTACGTCGACGACACCGTTGACCTCGCGGACGCGGCCCGCCGGATCGTCTGGGGCAAGCTCATGAACGCCGGCCAGACCTGTGTCGCCCCCGACTACCTGCTCGCGACGCGCTCGGTCGCCGATCGGCTCGTCCCGTACCTGCGCGACGCGATCGCGGCGCTCTACGGCCCTAACCCCGCCGACAGTGCCGACTACGGCCGCATCATCTCCGACAAGCACTTCGCCCGGGTCAGCGGTCTGCTCGACGGTCTCGAACCGGCCCTGGGCGGAGGGGCCGACGCCTCGGAGCGGTACATCGCCCCGACGGTCGTGAACGGCGTCGACGCTTCGGCGTCGATCATGCAGGAGGAGATCTTCGGTCCGATCCTGCCGATCCTCCACGTGTCCGGCCTCGAACAGGCCATCGCGCACATCCGGGCGGGGGAGAAGCCGCTCGCGCTCTACGTCTTCAGCGACGACCGCGCGACGCGGAAGCGGTTCACGCGCGACACCTCCTCGGGCGCGTTGGCGTTCGGCGTGCCGGCCGCGCACCTCCTCGTGCCGGGTCTGCCGTTCGGCGGTGTCGGGGCCAGCGGAATGGGCGCGTATCACGGTCGCCATTCCTTCGACACGTTCAGTCACGCGAAGGCGGTGTTCTCCAAGCCGCTGTCCCCGGACACGCTGTCGCTCGTCTACCCGCCGTTCACCGAAGCGCGCGACCGGATCGCGCGACTGATCTCGAAGACCGGCAGCACCGACGACCGCCGCCCGTGGGGAGCCCGTCGGTGAGCAGCGAGCCCGTCGGCGACACCTCCGCTGAGCGCCTCGTCGACGCCATGCGGCAGATCCGCGACCGTTGCGTCTGGACGCAGGGCATCGACCACGAGATGCTCGTGCCGTACCTCATCGAGGAGAGCTACGAGCTCGTCGAAGCGGTCGAGGCCGGGACGCGCGACGAACTCGTCGAGGAACTCGGCGACGTGCTGTGGCAGGTCGTCTTCCATGCGGAGATCGCGTCCCGTGACGCCGATGCGCCGTTCGACTTCGACGACGTCGCCGAGGCCGTCACCCGCAAGATGGTCCACCGTCACCCACACGTGTTCGGCGACGAAGCAGCGCCGACCCCGGAGGACGTGGTGCGCGTCTGGAACGCTGCGAAGGCCGAGGAGAAGGCGAAGCGCAGCAGCGCGCTCGAGGGGATCCCGCAGGGGATGCCGTCGCTCGCCCTCGCCGACAAGGTGCTGGGCAGGGCCGTGCCGCTCGGGGTGGGCCCGACGGTCGACGCTGATGTCGTGGACGACGAGGACGCCCTGGGGGAGCAGCTCCTCGCCGTGGTCGCTGCAGCACGGGCGAACGGGCTCGACGCGGAACGGGCGCTCCGGGGTGCCGTCCGTCGGTTGAGCGTGCGAGTGCAGGACGCCGAGCGTCCGGTGGCGTCTCCGACCGACGGCTGAGCGAGGGGTCGCCGGGCGCCTGCTCACGGTGCCGGTTCCCCGCCATGCCAGAATTGAGGCATGGCAGCTCCAGTGAACCCGCCGCGCGGCATGCGCGATTTCCTCCCCGCCGACAAGGCCCGTCGGGAGCACGCGCTGGGCACCATCCGTCGGGTCTTCACCGCGCACGGTTTCGACGAGATCGAGACGCCGGTGGTCGAGGAGTACGACCGGCTGCACTCCGGGCTCGGCGGCGACAACGAGAAGATGGCGTTCAACATCCTCCGGCGCAAGCTCACCCCGGAGGCCATCGTGGCCGCGGCGGACAACCAGACCGAACTCACCGACCTCGGCCTGCGCTTCGACCTCACCGTGCCGCTCGCCCGGTTCTACGCGTCGCACCGGGCTGAGCTCCCGCCGGTGTTCCGTTCGATCCAGATCGCTCCGGTCTGGCGCGGCGAACGGCCGCAGCAGGGCCGGTACCGCCAGTTCGTGCAGTGCGACATCGACATCATCGGAGAGTCGTCGAACCTCGCCGAGACCGAGCTCATCATCGCGACCCTCGGTGCCCTCGCGGAGCTCGGCATCACCGGCTGCAGCGTGCGGATCAACGACCGCCGCCTCCTCATCGGCATGCTCGAGTCGCTGGGCTTCCCTGCCGACGAGCACGCGCAGGTGCTCATCACGATCGACAAGCTCGACAAGATCGGTCAGCAGGGCGTGGTCGCCGAACTGCGCGACCGTGGCGTCGACGCCACCGCCGTCGACGCACTCGAGGCCTTCTTCTCCCGTCCGCAGACGATGGAGTTCAACACCTTCGGCGAGCGGGCGATCCGGAAGGCGCTGCCGCTCGGTGCGGACGACGCCGTCGTCGCGGAGCTCGACGCACTCGGGAAGGCCGTCGCCGCGGCCACCTCCCTCCAGGGTCAGCCGGCCGACCCCTTCGCGAATCCGCTCGTGTTCGACCCCTTCCTGGTGCGGGGCATGGGGTACTACACGGGCGCCATCTTCGAGATCGCGCACCCCGACCTCGGGTACTCGCTCGGCGGCGGCGGTCGCTACGACGGCATGATCGGGCGCTTCCTCGGCCAGGACGTGCCGGCGGTCGGGTTCTCGATCGGCTTCGAGCGCATCGTCGACCTCATCGAGCTCCCCGCGGGCACGGCCGCGGATGCGGTCGTGCTCGTGCACGACCGCGACGTGCCTCCCGTGACGCTCGTGGCGTTGAAGGCCAAGCTCGTCGCCCAGGGGCGTCGGGTGCGCCTCGAAGCCCGCGTGAAGAACCTCAAGGCCCTCCTCGACCGCGTGTCGGCAGCCGGCTTCGGCGCCTTCGCGTTCGTCTCGGCCGACTCGACCCTCGAGTCGCTCGAGTTCAAAGCGCTCGACTGACGATTCCCGCACCTCGGCGCGCTTCCGAGCCGCTGCCCAGCTCGTCGGTGCAGGATGGAGCATTCGGCCGGATCCCCTCCCACGAGCGATCCGTCCGTTCTGCCCCCGATCGAAGAACTGGTTCCCCCGATGAGCGTCATGGCCCCTGCAGCGCGCCCTCGGCGCGCGCCGGAGTCGACCGGTCCCACGCGCCGCCGGGTGAGCCTCGTACGGCGCCGGGCGACCACGCTCGCGCTGGCCGTCGGTGTCCCGCTCGCCCTGCTGACGGCCGCTCACGCCCTCGTCCCCGACATCCTCGGCCTCGGACTCGTCTGGGACAACGCCCTGCCGTGGACGTGGGTCGTGCTGCCGGTGCTCTTCCTCGTCCTCCTCGTCGCCCGCACGCCGGGTGCCGTCCTCGGTCTCCTCGCGCCGACGCTCGTCTGGGCCTTCCTGTTCGGCCCCGGCGTCGTCCCCATGGGTGACGCACGTTCGGCGGTCCCGGCCGAGGCCTCCCTCACGGTCGCCAGCCAGAACCTCGGGCCGGAGGGCGACCCCGCGGTCATCGCGGCTTCCCTCCAGGCCAGTGGGGCGGATCTCATCGCGCTCCAGGAGATCGAGGACCACGACCGCGAACCGCTCGCCGCGACGCTCGACGAGCAGTACCCGTACTCCGTGCTCACGGGGACGGTGGGTCTCTGGAGCCGCTATCCGATCGCCGACTCGGTCGGGCTGAAGCTCGGCCTCGACTGGTACCGGGCGATCAACGCCGTCGTCGACACCCCGTCCGGAGCCGTGAGCGTCTACGTGATCCACGCCGACTCCGCGCGTCCGGGTGCCCACGCCGAACGGGACGTGATGCTCGCGGCGTTGGCCGACACCGTCGCGGCGAACACCCGTGATCGGATCGTCGTCATGGGTGACTTCAACGCCTCCGCCTCCGACCGGGCGCTCGCCGCACTCCAGAGCGAGGTGTCGGAGCCAAACCAGAGCGAGGGCGGCTTCGGACTCACCTGGCCGGCCGGGACACCGCTCATGCGACTCGACCACGTCTTCGTCCGCGGCATGACCGCGACCCACAACGCCGTCGGCGACGCCGAGGGCAGCGACCACCACGGCATCGTGTCGAGCTTCCGGCTCGACCGCTGACCGCGCGCCTCGGGCGACGATCCGCGGCTCTGCGCCCGTTCAGCCGATGTCACTAGACTGAGCGCGGGCGGCCGTCGTACCCGTCCCACGTCCCAATCCCCACAAGGAGAACATCAGTGGCACTCATCGAGGCAGTAGGCGCTCGCGAAATTCTCGACTCCCGAGGCAACCCGACCGTCGAGGTCGAGGTGCTCCTGGAAGACGGCACGGTCAGCCGTGCAGCAGTCCCGTCCGGCGCATCGACCGGTGCGTTCGAAGCGTACGAGCTGCGTGACGGCGATGCCGCGCGTTACCTCGGCAAGGGTGTCGAGAAGGCGGTCGACGCCGTCCTCGACGAGATCGGCCCG
The DNA here is from genome assembly GCF_014841195.1 of Plantibacter sp. CFBP 8798. Taxonomy (NCBI): domain Bacteria; kingdom Bacillati; phylum Actinomycetota; class Actinomycetes; order Micrococcales; family Microbacteriaceae; genus Plantibacter; species Plantibacter sp. CFBP 8798. Next base: position 1,006,011 of record NZ_JACYTS010000002.1, on the reverse strand, counting down.
GCACTCGAGGGCATCGAGGCGGACGACCAGCGCCTCGTCGACCACACCATGATCGAGCTCGACGGCACCGAGAACAAGAGCCGCCTGGGCGCGAACGCGATCCTCGGTGCGAGCCTCGCGGTCGCCCGTGCCGCTGCGGACTCCGCAGACCTGTCGCTCTACCGCTACGTCGGCGGCGCCAACGCCCACGTCCTCCCGGTCCCGATGATGAACATCATCAACGGTGGCTCGCACGCCGACACCGGCGTCGACATCCAGGAGTTCATGATCCTCCCGATCGGCGCTCCGAGCTTCCGTGAGGCGCTCCGCTGGGGCACCGAGACGTACCACACGCTCAAGGGCCTGCTGAAGTCGAAGGGCTTCGCGACCGGCCTCGGCGACGAGGGTGGCTTCGCCCCCGACTTCGAGCACAACCGTGCGGCCCTCGACTTCATCGTCGAGGCCATCGAGCAGGCCGGCTTCACGGTCGGCACCGACATCGCGCTCGGCCTCGACGTCGCCTCCAGCGAGTTCTACAAGGAGGGCGCGTACCAGTTCGAGGGCAAGGCGCTCAACAGCACCGAGATGACCGCGTACTACGCCGACCTCGTCGCGAACTACCCGCTCATCACCATCGAGGACCCGCTGGCCGAGGACGACTGGGCGGGCTACGCCCACCTCACCCCCGAGCTCGGCTCCAAGGTCCAGATCGTCGGAGACGACCTGTTCGTCACGAACCCGAAGCGTCTCGCCGACGGCATCGCCAAGGGTGCGGCGAACTCGCTGCTCGTCAAGGTCAACCAGATCGGGACGCTCACCGAGACGCTCGACGCGGTCTCCCTCGCGCAGCGCTCCGGCTACACGACGATCCTGTCGCACCGCTCCGGCGAGACCGAGGACACCACGATCGCCGACCTCGCGGTCGCCACGAACGCGGGCCAGATCAAGACCGGTGCGCCTGCGCGCAGCGAGCGGGTCGCGAAGTACAATCAGTTGCTGAGGATCGAAGAGGAGCTGGGCCAGGCAGCCGTCTACGCCGGCCGCAGCGCCTTCCCCCGGTTCACCGCCTAAGCATCGTCACCTGAAGGCTCTCAGGGGTGCCGATCGGCACCCCTGAGAGCCTTCGTCGTGTGCGGGAGGCGCCTGTGAAGAAGCCATCGATGCCGGCCGGCGGCGAGTCGAAGTCCACGTCGTCCGGCAGCGGAGCAGCGTCCTCCTCGTCCTCCGGCTCGTCGAAGCAGCGACCGGCGTCGAAGCCCCGGTCGAGCTCCGCGGATGCCTCCGCCAAGCGCGCCTCATCGTCGTCCAAGCGCCCGGCGGGGGCCACCGCGAAGCCCGCACGCGCCGCAGGCACAGCCCCGCGGTCGACGACGAAGGCCTCGCGATCAGCGTCGGCCGGTTCCTCGGCGCCGCGCTCCCGGACCGGCTCGACACGCACCGCCCCGGCACGCCAGTCGGACGCCGGCGGCTGGTTGCGGAGTCTGCGACTGTCCGGGTTCAGCGTCCTGCTCCTCGGGATCCTCGTGCTCGGGGTCGTCGTCCTCGCGCCGAACCTCAAGACCTTCCTCGAGCAGCGGCAGCAGATCGCCGCGCTGGAGGCCGGTGTCGCCGACACCCAGAAGCAGGTGGACGCACAGCAGGCCGAACGCGAGCGCTGGAACGACCAGAGCTACGTCATGACGCAGGCGCGCGACCGCCTGTTCTACGCCCTGCCCGGCGAGGTCAGCTACATCATCATCAACGACGTCGACCCGGCCTCGTTGCCCACCACCGAGACACCCGTGAGCGACACGCTCGTCGACTCGCAATCCGACTGGCTCGACGGCCTGCTGTCCTCGCTCGTCGCCACCGGCTACTCGCCGGCCCCGGCCGCGACCGAGACCCCTGCTCCCACGCAGACGACGCCTCCCGCCGGCGGCTGACGTCCGGACGCAGTGGCGAACCCGGCGATAATGGAACCATGAGCACCCCTCCCTTCGGCCCCGTCTCCGAGCGCGACGTCGAGATCGTGTCGGCGCAACTGGGACGCCCGGCCCGAAACGTCGTCGGCATCGCGGCGCGCTGTGTCTGCGGCGCCCCGACCGTCGTCTCCACCGCTCCTCGCCTGGCCGACGGCACGCCGTTCCCCACGTTCTACTACCTGACCCACCCGGCCGCCACGGCCGCGGTCTCCTCGCTCGAGGCGACCCAAGTGATGAACGAGTACAACGAGCTCCTGGCCGAGGACGAAGCGGTCCGCGCCGACTACGCCACCGCACACACGGCCTACCTCGCCGACCGCACCTCCATCGCCGAGGTCGCCGAGATCGACGGGATCTCCGCCGGAGGTATGCCGGTGCGGGTCAAGTGCCTCCACGCGCTCGTCGGCCACGCCCTCGCGGCTGGTCCGGGCGTCAACCCCATCGGCGACCTCGCGCTCGACCGCGCGAGCTGGAGCCCCGAGGTGTGCGCATGCGCGGACGGCCAGGCGGGGCAGGGATAGGCCCCGCACGCGACGGGGGTCGCCTGTGGGGGAGTGACGGTCCGCGACGCGGAGACCGTCGTCGTCCGCACGGCCTCCGAGGTGCGCTGTCGGCGCTGTCCGTGGTGCTCCTGGCGTTCCTGCTCGTGGGGACGCAGGCGCTCCCGGCGTCGGCGGACACGGTGCGCGACATGCAGTACTGGCTCGGCGACTACGGCTTCACGATGGCGTGGGAGACGACGAAAGGCGCCGGTGTCACCGTCGCCGTGATCGACACCGGCATCGCGAGCGGTCCTGCGGAGTTGACCGGTGCGGTCGCGGGTGGCGTCGACGTCTCCGGGCTCGGGAGTCCCGACGGCCGGACACCGGTGGGCTCCGAGGGGAGCGAGCACGGGACGTTGGTCGCCTCGATGATCGCCGGACGTGGTCGCACGGGCGGTGCCGGGGTCATCGGTGTGGCGCCAGAAGCGCGCCTGCTCTCCGTCTCGGTCGGGTTCGGCTCCGACGGGTCGGCCGTCGTCCCCTGGGACGATCAGATCGCGACCGCCGTCCGGTGGGCGGTGGACAACGGCGCCGACGTCATCAACATGTCGCTGACGCGCAACAGCCTCGACTGGCCGACGAGCTGGGACGACGCCTTCCTCTACGCCTTCTCGCACGACGTCGTCGTGGTGGCTGCAGCGGGCAACCGGGGGAGCGGGACGGTCGAGGTCGGTGCTCCGGCGACGATCCCGGGTGTGCTGACCGTCGCCGGTGTGGACCGCGCGGGGTCGGCGAGCTTCGACGCCTCGAGCCAGGGCATCACGATCGCCGTCGCTGCGCCGAGCGAGCAACTCGTCGGGGTGACGCCCGCCGGGTCCTACGTGCAGTGGCAGGGGACGAGCGGGGCGGCACCGATCGTCTCCGGACTCGTGGCCCTCGTCCGCTCCGCCTGGCCGGAGCTCAGCGCCGCCGACGCCATCAAGCGCGTGACGGCAACGGCGAAACAGGTGGGCGACTCCGCACAGAGCCCCATCTACGGGGCAGGACTGATCGACGCCGCGAAGGCGGTCAGCGGTTCCGTCGGCCCGGCGGCGACCTCGCCGGAGCAGCAGCTGTCTGACTGGATCACGCTCTACCGACGGGCACCGCAGGTCCCCGATCCCGATCCGGGTGCCGAGCAGCCGTCGCCGACACCGGAGCCGGTACCCCCGGCGATCCCGGAGAACGAGGCCGTCGAGGTGCGCGCCAACCCGTTCCTCCCGACGCCGAGCACTCTGCTCTACGGCTCGCTGCCACTGGCGCTCCTCCTCGGAACTGGTAGCCTGGTCACGCTCGGTGTCATAGGCGCTACCAGGCATTTCAAGCGGGTGCTGCAGAAGTAGTACCCTGTTCCGATATTCTCAGACACTCATCTGAACCAATCGTCTTGACGTAGGAGATCGTTCGCCGTGCCCAAAATTCTGATCGTCGGTGGTGGTTACGCCGGGTTCTACACCGCATGGAAGCTCGAGAAGCAGCTTCGTCGTGGTGAGGCCGAAGTCACCATGGTCGACCCGCTGCCCTACATGACCTACCAGCCCTTCCTGCCGGAGGTCGCCGCCGGTTCCATCGAGCCGCGTCACGCGGTCGTCTCGCCGCGTCGCCACCTGAAGCACACCAACGTGATCACCGCCAAGGTCACGGGCATCAACCACGCCGAGAAGAAGGCGACCATCACGCCTGAGGTCGGTGAGCCCTGGGAGGTCGACTACGACATCATCGTCGTCACCGCCGGAGCCGTCTCCCGCACCTTCCCGATCCCCGGTGTCGCCGACACCGCGATCGGGCTCAAGACCATCGAAGAGGCCGTCGCGATCCGCGACCGCGTGCTCTCCAACTTCGACAAGGCCGCGAACCTGCCGGCCGGGCCCGAGCGCGACCGCCTCCTGACCTTCACGGTCGTCGGTGGCGGCTTCGCCGGTATCGAGGTCTTCGCCGAGCTGCGTTCGTTCGCGAGCTCGCTGCTGAAGTTCTACCCGCAGCTGTCCTTCGAGGACACGCACTTCCACCTCATCGAGGCCATGGGTCGCATCATGCCCGAGGTCAAGATCGAGACGAGCCACTGGGTCCTCAAGAACCTGGCCGAGCGCGGCGCGCTCGTGCACCTCGACACCCAGCTGCAGTCGGCTGTCGACGGCAAGATCGAGCTCTCGACCGGTGAGTCGTTCGAGTCCGACCTCATCGTCTGGACCGCCGGCGTCATGGCGAACCCGGGCGTCGTCCGCGGTGGCGACCTCCCCGTCGAGGAGCGCGGTCGCATCAAGACCCGCGCCGACCTCCGCGTCGGCACCGACGACGACATCGTCGAGGGTGCCTGGGCGGCCGGCGACGTCTCCGCCGTCCCCGACCTCAGTGGCGGTGGCGTCGGTGGCTTCTGCGTGCCGAACGCTCAGCACGCCGTCCGTCAGGGCAAGCTCCTCGCGAAGAACATCACCGCGGTCCTCCGTGGCGAGGAGCCGAAGAACTACTTCCACAAGAACATGGGTGCGGTCGCCGGTCTCGGCATCGGCGTCGGTGTCTTCCAGTCCGGCAACCTCGCGATCAAGGGCCTCCCGGCCTGGTTCGCGCACCGTGGGTACCACGGGCTGGCCATGCCGAGCTTCGAGCGCAAGTTCCGCGTGTTCGGTGGCTGGTGGAACAACTTCTGGCTGGGACGCGACATCGTCTCCCTGTCGGCCGTGCAGAACCCGCGTGAGGCCTTCGAGACCTTCGCGTCGCGCCCGAAGCCCCCGGCAGACGCTGCGGCCCCCGCAGCAGCTCCTGCGGCTCCCGCAGCGGCTGAGAAGCCCGCTCGCAAGGCTCCCGTGAAGCGCAAGCCGAAGGCCGCCCCGGCCGAGGCCGCGGCGCCCGCCGCCGAGGCACCTGCTGCCGCGGCTCCTGCTGCTGCTGGCGCCCCGACCGGTGCCGACGACGAGCAGGCCTACGCGACGCCCGCTGAGGAAGTCAGCGCGAACAAGTAGTCCGGTCCGGAGCCCAGCTCCGTTCCTCGAGAGGCGCATGTCATCCGGTCCGCCGGGGCATGCGCCTCTCGGCGTTCGACGCCTCGATACGATGAGGTGCACGCCCCCGTAGCCCAACTGGCAGAGGCAGGCGACTTAAAATCGCCGCAGTGTGGGTTCGAACCCCACCGGGGGTACTGCCCTGGGCCGCGAGATCACGCGGATCCGGGAGGAGTACATCGCGTCCATCAGCGATGTCTCCTCCGGCGTCATCGAGCTTGTCGTCCACGTCACCGCCGACCAGACCACCGATGATGAGGCGAAGCGGTTGTGGATCATGGTGTCGAGCCTCGTCGGAACCACCTGCCCTGAACTGCAGTCGGTGATGGTGCAGACGGCCGGCGATGTCACGAGCAACTGATGTCCAGCGGCTGTCCGAGGCGCGGCCAGCCAAGCTCACTGGACGCCTCAACGTGTCGACGTCGGCGGGCAGCACGCCGAACTGAGCAGAGTGGAACCTGGCAGGTCAAGGGCGTTTGCGTTGCAGCGACGAAGGAGTACCGTCTGGCTGGTGAATCTGGATGTGAGACGTCGAAACATCGCGCGGGGTCGCTCGTCGGTGAGGGTTCGGGTCGGTGCCATAGCCGTTCCCCTCGCCATGGTGGTGGTGTTGAGTGGCTGCTCGGGGGGTGCGGTCCCGGCGATCGGGGCGGCGGCGGTGCAGCTTGATTCCGCCGTGCAGACGGCATCCCTTGCGCTCCAGCAGGCGGACGCCGACATCACCTTCACGCCCGTCGCGGAGACGACGCTTGAGAACGCGATCACCGAGGTCGACGACGTCTCGACGCAGCTGAGCGAGACTCCGGTTCAGACCGGCCGCGAGCAGGATGCGAAGCGTGAGGCCACGGCCGTGCTGCAGGACGCCGTCGCAGTCCTCGACGACGCCCGCACGGCACTCCAGGCCGGCGACGACCTCCCCGACACCGTGGAGCAGCTGCAGCAGACGGCGAAGCAGACGGCCGAACTCCGCGAGCGGTGGGAGCCGTTCTCGTGAGCGGTGTGATGAAGCGTGTTCTCGGTGTCGCGCTCGGTGTCCTCACCGCGATCGGTGGCTTCCTCGACATCGGAGACCTCGTCACCAACGCGGTCGTCGGCTCGCGGTTCGGGCTGTCGCTCGCCTGGGTGGTGCTCGTCGGCGTCATCGGCATCTGCCTGTTCGCGCAGATGTCCGGGCGCGTCGCTGCGGTGAGTGGCCGGGCGACGTTCGAGATCATCCGGGAGCGCCTCGGGCCGAAAGCAGGGCTCGCCAACCTGAGCGCGTCGTTCCTCATCAACCTCCTCACGCTCACGGCCGAGATCGGCGGTATCGCCCTCGCTCTGCAGCTCGCGTCGAGCGTGTCTCCAGGCCTGTGGATCCCGGTCGCCGCGTTCGCCGTCTGGCTGGTGATCTGGAGGGTGAAGTTCTCGATCATGGAGAACGTCACCGGGCTCGTAGGTCTCTGCCTGATCGTGTTCGCCGTCGCCCTGTTCCTCCTCGGCCCGGACTGGTCGAAGCTCGCGGAGCAGGCGTTCGCGCCGTCCGTGCCGGGTTCGGAGTCGGCGGGCGCGTACTGGTACTACGCCGTCGCTCTCTTCGGAGCGGCGATGACACCTTACGAGGTGTTCTTCTTCTCCTCCGGTGCGGTCGAGGAGAAATGGACGAAGAGGGACATCGGGCAATCGCGCATCAACGTGCTCGTCGGGTTTCCCCTCGGCGGTGTGCTGTCGGTCGCGATCGCCGCCTGCGCCACCATCGTGCTGCTGCCCCGTGGGATCGAGGTGTCCTCGCTGTCGCAGATCGTCCTCCCGGTGGCGGAGGCCGGCGGCAAGCTCGCGGTCGCGTTCGTGATCGTCGGCATCGTCGCAGCGACGTTCGGCGCGGCCCTCGAGACGACCCTGTCGAGTGGCTACACGCTGGCGCAGTTCTTTGGCTGGTCGTGGGGCAAGTTCCGGAAGCCGGCGGAGGCGGCGCGGTTCCATGTCGCGATGATCGTCTGTCTGCTCGTCGGCCTCGCCGTTCTGGCGACCGGTGTCGACCCGATCCTCGTGACGGAGTATTCGGTGGTGTTCTCCGCGATCGCACTGCCGCTCACCTACTTACCGATCCTCATCGTGGCCAACGACGAGCAGTACATGGGCGATGCGCGCAACGGCAGGGTGACGAACGCGTTCGCGCTCGTCTATCTGGTGATCATCCTCGTCGCCTCGATCGCAGCCATCCCCCTGATGATCCTGACAGGAGCCGGAGCATGACCCGCCGATCCAAGCGCTTCGACGCACCATTGCCGGTGCTGGAACCGGCCGAACAGTACGCCGGACAGGTGCTCGACGCCCGGCTGCACCTCCTCGACCGGCAAGTACTCGACCGCGACGGTGTCCCGATGCAGGTCGTCGACGACCTCGAACTCAGTGACGTCCCCTTCGGCGAGTCGATCCCTTCGGAAACGCCGGCGCCGGTCATCGAGTCGATCCTCAGCGGCCCCGTCCTCGGCACACGAATATTCGGCGGACGTCCGCCCTCGAGTCGGTTCCATCGCGTGTCGTGGGACCGGATCGCGGAGATCGGCATCGCGATACACCTCGGCGTGGCAGGCTCGACGCTCGACGTGACGTGGGTCGAGCGTTGGGTGCGCGACCGCATCATCTCCCGCATTCCCGGAGGCCACCATGATCCTGAGTGACGTCCTGCGCTCGCGCGTCCTCGACGACGAGGGGCGGTCGGTCGGTATCGTCATTGACGCCCGGTTCGTGCTCGACGGCGTCCCGCATGGCCCGCTCGCCGACGCGCGCTTGGTCGGCTTCATCGTCAGTCCCCACACCGGTAGCTCGTTCCTCGGCTACGAGCGCCACGACGACGGCCGGCCGGCGCTCATCGCCCGCATCCTCCGCTGGCACCACCGAGGCTCGTTCCTCGTGCACTGGGAGGACATTGCGCGCCTCGACGATACACGCGTCATCCTCCGTCCAGGCTACCGACGGATCTCACCGGCGCTGCTCGGCACCCAGCGACGGTGAAGCCGCGGCAAGAGCCGTAACCGGGTGATGCCGTTCGAGCGCCAGGGGCGCTCAAGGTCGACCGAACAGTCCGAATCCGGTGTCGTGTCCGAGCAGGTGCTGCCCGGTGGGTCGTGAGCGGTCAAGGCCTTGGCGGTGCGTGTGGGCTGAAGTTAGCGTGCGAGGCATGGATCCGAAGGAGAACGCAGCACAGGGTGACGCGCTGATTGCGGTGCCGACGCCTCACGAGCTCGCCAGAGACGCGATGGACGGCTCCGCTATTCCCGTGGAGACCGTGGACAGTGCCGGCACGGAGAATCCGAGTGAGACACTAGCGGAACGCATAGCGGCCACCGCGCTGCAACGGGGTATTCATGTCGGTGTGGCCGAGTCTCTGACCAGTGGGGCGATCGCGGCGACGCTCGGCGCCGCGTCAGATGCAGGCGAGTGGTTCTCGGGTGGAATCGTGGCCTACCGACCCGAGGTGAAGTTCGACGTACTTGGTGTTCCGCCAGGCCCGGTCATCACAGCGACTGCCGCGCAGCGGATGGCGTCAGGGTGCGCGCGCGTGCTCGCAAGCACGGCGACTGTCGCGGTCACGGGCGCGGGGGGCCCGGGACCACAGGAAGGGCAGCGCGCCGGAACCGTGTTCATCGCCGTCCGTACTGAGCACGACGAAACCGTGCAGCAGTGCTGGTTCCCGGGCGATCCGAGAACGGTTGTGATGAAGACCGTCGAGGCCGCTCTGGAACTGCTGGCGACCACCCTGGAGAACGCCGCCTCCGGGGCGTCCCGCTCCGCTGAGTGAGCAGCCCGGCTTTTCCCACCGGACGATGCCGATGTCCGCATATGAGTTGGCGTACTTCTGCCCTGTGGGCGCTCTGGACTACACGATCCTCGTGTTCAGTCCACCTGAAGAGCTCGTAGCGGCGCGAGAGCCTCAGCGACGCTGCGGCTGGCAGCCATCGCGGTGACCGGACTCGACGTTGCGGAGCAGCGAGCCGTCGTCGGGGAGGGGGTTCCCGGGGTCGCTCGCGATGTGCCAGCCGTTCGCATTCTCGGCGATGTGCGTACACAGCAGACTGCCCCTTGCGACCCATCTCGTGATGGGCTGCAAGGGGCAGTTCTCCGGAGATCACCGCCACCCCGGCTTCCGCGGTGGCAGCGGTCCGAGGGTTTACGCGGTACGAGCGATGGCGCCTTCACCGTTGACGTGGATCGAGCGATAGAGGTCGAACTCACGCACGTTCCCCTTGACCGGGTCTCCGTAGAGGTTGACGGCGTAGGGCACCTCTTCGCCGGTCAAGACCTTGTAGTAGCCGGCGCCGACAACGGCGATCCCTCGTCCTTCGGCTTCGATGAGACGCATCGTTACTTCCTTTCGTGGTGGTGTTTCCGGGGTGGTGTCCGGGTTGTTGAGGCGATCGGTGATGAACGGGTACGGGTCGATGGTCGTGCCTGAGTAGTAGCCCCGGGCGGTGTCGCTGATCGTCAGATGAAGATGATTGCCGCGGCTGGCCGAACCGGTGTTTCCCACCTGACCGATGGTCCCTCCGCGAAGCACGGGGATGCCAGCCTGGACTCTGGAGCCGTCCAGGAGGTGCGAGTAGCCGGAGAACCAACCGTCGGGGTGCTCCACGACAATCGCATTACCAAGTTCCGCGGTGTATTCGCTGATGCGCACCACTCCTTCAGCAACACTGCCGACCGGGGTTCCACCGGGTTGCGGGAAGTCGAGCCCGCGATGAGGAGAGGTTCGGTCGATCATCGAACCCCAACCATCTGCCGTATCAGCGTTGGAGAACGGGAACTGGTACCGAAGCGCTGTTGCTGCGTGGGCAGGGGCTCCGTAGACCTGTGTCAAGAGCAGCGCGGCCAGTCCGGAGCCGCTGAGGAGGAGAGTGCGTCTGGAGATGCCGAAGAGGCGCTCTTCGATGGCATCGGCGTTTTCTGTCAAGCTCTGTCCAATCAGTGAGAGCCTTCAACGTATCGACTCCAAACGGTCGAATCAATACGGGCGACCGACTATTTCTTGAGTCCCTGTCATACCGCCACTCCCGTGGAAGGATGGACGCATGGCTACCCGCACGATCACGACGCTCGTCGACGACCTCGACGGTTCCGACATCCCTCGCGGGCTGGGGGAGACGGTCCGGTTCGGCATCGACGGCGAGAACTACGAGATCGACCTGACCGACGACAACGCGGCGGCACTGCGCGAGACCCTGGCGTCATACGTCGAGGCCGCACGACCCGTCATCGCATCGGCATCGCTCCGCCGCCTGCACTGAGCGGTCGCCCTCACGGCGGTCGTACCCCTCTGCACGTTCGCCCCGATCCTGCAAGGGTCCCTGCCGGGCTTGGGGGCGCGACTAGCGTGCTCAGCATGAGTACTCCGAGCGACCACGACCACGCCCTGAACGACGACGAGCAGACGAGCAAAGACCGCACGTACAGCCCCTCCAGCGAGGCGGAGACGGCGGCCAAGCAGGACGACGGGCAGCCCGTCGTCCGTGATCCCGACATCGCCTCCGGCATGATCAACGTCGCCCCCGGGACCGGTGGTCCGGACGACACCGGCGACGTCGACGTCGACCCGGGTGAGCTCCACATCCCTCGCGATCCCGACAGCGCGCACTGAGACAACGATGCCTCGGGCGTTGACCCCTGAACGGGGTTTACAAAACGCGCGACGCGAACGCGACACGGCGGTGTTGCGTCACGCAAGGTGCCTCCCGTCCGCTACCTTCGAGGTGGGGGCGTCACCCGTGAGCCGGTCCCGGAAGCCGCAAGCTTCTTGGTTGACCGGTTGCTAGACGCCTCAAGTGAGGGCGAGGTATTCGGGTTACCTCGCCCTCACGCTTGCCCGCCGCATCTTCCGGCCCGGCCGTACGTCCTCGACGGTAGGCTGAAACGATGCAGGAGATCACCCCAACCGAACTGAGCAAGCTCGAGCAGGCCGTCATCATCGATGTCCGCGAAGCCGACGAGGTCGCCGTCGCCAGCGTGCCCGGTGCCCGGCACCTGCCGATGTCGTCCTTCCTCGACCACCTCGACGAGGTGCCCCGCGAAGAGACCGTGTACGTCATGTGTCACTCCGGCGGCCGCAGTGCCCGCGTCACGGGCTACCTCGAACAGCAGGGCTATGACGCCGTGAACGTCACCGGGGGCATCTCCGAGTGGGCTGCCAGCGGCCTGCCGGTCGAGCGTCCTGCCGACGCCGGCTGATTCGTCCCCGACGAGCGGATCGCGATCGTCGCGCGCCGTGCCGTGCGGTGCGGGCGATCGGATCAGCGCCGCTTGCGTCTCGCGATCTCGTCCGCGAGCTGCTGCACCAGGGCGGGGTCCGCGTCGCGCGCGAGGGCGACGTAGTGGTCCATGACGTCCGGGCGGTAGCGCACGGGCAACGTCTGTCCGGGGGCGAGTCGAGTGAGCTCCGTGATCGTGAAGCTCTCGTCGGCGATCCCGCGGAATGAGCGGCCGTCGGCGGTCTCCACGTCGAGCATCAGGACCAGGCGTGGATTGTTGTTGACCTCCCGCCAATCGACGAGGACACCGAGCGCCAGCGTCCCCGTCCGCAGTTCGGCGTTCCGCTTGCGAGCATCTCCGCTGAGGACCGGATTCGGGGCGACGCCGGGGAATGCGGGCCCGACGCCCAGTGCTTCCCGACTCAGGTCAGGCCTGAGCTGCGCCATGAGATCGTCGAGCTTCCTCTTCGAACCGAACATCCCGCACCCTCCCGCACCTCGGCACCGGGTTCTCGACCCGGTGTGTGGCCTTCACCGAGATTGTAGGCCAGGGCCGTTCGCGACCGCCGTCGCCGGAGGAGTCTGGCCTAGCGCGCGTCGATGAGCGGCCGGAGGTGACGGTTCCAGGCCCACGTCCCAGCTCCGACCGCCGCGAAGGCGAGCGACCCCAGCAGGAGCCCGACGAGCGTGTCACCCGCACCCGGAACCGTCGCCGTCGGGCCCAGGAGTCCGAACAGCAGTGTGAATCCCACGAACGCGCTGCCGAGCCACACCGGCCTCGACCAGGCGAGGATGGCGCGTCCACCGAGCGGCCCGAGGGGGAGGAGTGCGATCGACGCGGATCCGATCCCCGCGATCGCGGTCAGGTTCACGGCCTCGACGAGCATCGCGCCCACGCCGCCGCTCGGCTCACCGGCCAGCGCCGACACGAGCCAGGCGACCGAACCGAGCCCGGCGGCCGCAGCGATCCGGGCCAGCGCGAGGCGACCCGCGATGCGTGGCGTGATGGCATCGGAATCGGTCTCCGTCGAGGATGTCGAGCCGGCTTCATGCGTTTCGGGTCTCCGTGTGGGTCGGAGTTCGGTCAGTAGCGCGAAGAGCAGAGCCGGCTGCACGGCCAGGAGGCGTGAGAGCGCGGTGACGACACCGACCGCCACCAGTCCGCCGACACGGACGCTGACGCGCATCGAGCCCAGCCTGGCTCGGCGGGCGACGACGAGCTGCGCGAGGAGGCCCACGACGTTGATCGCGACGACGGCGATGAGTGAGGCGAACCACAGCCGGAGGTACGCCGGCTGACCGGTCACTGGGTGCGCGAACATGAGGATGCCTGCCGCGAGCACGGCGGTGACGACGGCCATCGCCGTGCGATTCGGGAGCGGGACCGACGGGACCCGCTCGAACTCGTCCCTCGGTCGGTTGCGCCCGGTCACCGCTGCACGACGACGGTCGGCGATCGTGGCGCGCCAGGGGGCGATGGAGGTAGCGAGGAGTCGGGCCGGGATCGCGATGAGCGCCACCGCCGCGAGGGCGAGGAGTGCGGCGAGCCACCAGACCGGCTGGCCGCGGCCGTCGATGGTGGAGGCGAGGGTTTGCGTGAACGGCGTCGTCCCCGACCAGAGTCCGCCACCACCGGTGGGTGGAGCGGCGCCTGGTGCCGGTTCGCCGCTCGGCGACGGGGTCGGCTGCTGCGTCCCCGGAGCGGGTGTCCCCGGCGCGGGCGCGGGCTCGGTGCCGTCGGACGGCGATGGTGAGGCGGACGGTGCCGGCGTGGCGGGCGCGGCCGATGCGTCGCCGAACGTCAGGGTGATCGCCGTACTCGCCCCGCTCGTGTTGCCCGCGGCATCCTGTTGGATCGCGAGGACGACGTGCGCGCCCGCCGGTACGCCCCCGCCCGAGCAACTCCACCCGCCACCGGTGACGACCGCCGTGCAGACCGACGTCGAGTCGGCGAAGACGGTGACGGTCGCGCCCTCCTCGCCGGTGCCGGCGTAGCTTGCCGCCGAGGTCGGCATCGCCTGTCCGGCCGACGGTGAGGACATGACAGGCGGGGCCGGAGCGTCGCGGTCGATGGTGAGCACGACCGGGGCGGACGCGTCGGAGCGCTGATTGCCGCTGAACGAAGCCTGCTGCGTCGCCGATACGGAGACGTCGCCGGCCGGCAGCGGCTCGCCCAGCACGCAGAACCAGCTTCCGGAGCTGTCCGCCGCGAAACTGCAGGTGGCACCGGAGTCGGCGCGGACCGTCACCGTCGCTCCGGGGTGGGCGGTGCCGCGGACGCCGCCGTTGCTCGGCGTCCCCTCGGTGATGGTGGGCGGGCCGAGCGCGGACACGGAGATCTGCGCGGAGAGCGTCTCCGGGCCGCCGACCTCGACGGCGGTGATGAGCAGTCCGCCGCCGTCGGGCAGGTCGATCGAGCAGGACCACTCGGTGCTGTCGTCCTGCGGCAGGATGCAGACCGGCTCGAGACCGTCGCCGACCTGCAGCTGGACCCCCGTGCCGGCGTCTTTCGTCCCGGTGACCGTGGTGCTGCCGCTGCCGATGAAGGAACCGGAATCGGGGCTCGTGATGGTCGGCCCCTCGAGCGGCGGTGGTGTCGGCGTCGCAGCGCTCTCGCTCGGGGTGGGGAGCGGTTCGGGCGTCGCCGATGCAGGGCCCGCGACGGTCGTCGTCCAGAGTCCGGCCGAGAGGAAGACGGCGAGGAGGATCGCGACGCGTCCGATCGAGCGATTCGATCGGACTCCTGTTCCTGCGCGCGCGTGTTCCCCGGTCACCGTCTCCATTCCCCCAAGATCACCGCGGGAAGTCAACCTCCCGCGCCAGATCGGGTCACATTCTCGGCCGATCCGCACGGGAAAACCGTCGCGACAGGTGCGCTCGGGCCGGCGGTCCGCCATACTTGCGCGACTGGGTCATCCGTCCCAGTCGAGTCGACCGCGATGGAGCGGCACGACCCGTGGGCGCCCCGGGAAGGGTTGCGATGCCGAGGATCTCCGTTGTCGACCGACGAGCCGAGCTGATCAGCGCCGCCCTCCGCGTCGTCGCAGCCGAGGGCGTCGCCGCCGCCACGACCAGGGCCATCGTGGCCGAGGCCGGGATGTCGCTCGCCAGCTTCCACTACGCCTTCTCGTCCCGCGACGAGCTCCTCGCCGAACTGGTGGCACACGTCGTCGAGCATGAACGCGTCGTCCTCGACGTCGGCGAGCTGCTGACGGACGAGGAGGCCAGTCAGGAGCATCCGCCCACCCTCGAGGCCGTCGTCCGTGCCGGCCTCGAACGCTACGTCGACCTCCTCCGCGCCGATCCGGCTCGGGAGGCGGCGATGCAGGAGCTCAGCGCCTACGCGATGCGGACGCCCGGCCTCGAGCACCTCGCGCTCGAGCAGTACCGACGGTACGAGGAGCTCGCGTGTGAGGCGCTCGCGCTCGCCGCTACGGTCAGCGGCAGCACCTGGACGCAGCCCGTCGACGAGATCGCACGGACCGTCATCGCCTTCACCGACGGCCTGACACTCGGCTGGCTGGTGCGACGCGACGATGTCGAAGCCCGGCGACTCGTCGGGACGGTGGCGCACCTCGTCGCGACCCTCGCCGAACCGGGGCAGAGATGAGCGGCCTCGGCACCGCGGCCGTCGACCACCCGGCCGACCGACGGGTCACCGGGCGCTGGGTCGCCGCCTTCGCGGTCGCCTGGCTGGGCGTCTGGATGGCCCAGCTCGCCCCGTTGCAGCTCCTCTTGCCCGCGCAGATCGACGCGACGCTCGCTCCCGAACACTGGGTGGACAGCGTCGTCGCATTCGGTGTCGTCGCCGGGGCGGCCGGACTCTGCTCCATCGTCGTGTATCCGCTGACGGGCGCCCTGTCCGACCGCACACTGTCGCGGTTCGGGAGACGCCGACCGTGGATCGCAGCTGGTGCGCTCGTCTTCGCCCTGGGGCTCGTCCTCCTCGGACTCCAGACCGGCATCGTCGGCATCGGCGTCTGCTGGTGCCTCGCCATCATCGGCTTCTGCATCCTGGGAGCGGCGCTCACCGCGACCATCTCCGATCAGGTGCCCGTGGGGCAGCGCGGCTTCGTCTCGGGGTGGATCTCCGCTCCGCAGGCTGTCGGGGTCATCCTCGGCATCGCCCTCCTGCTCCTGCTCGGCACCCAGATGGTCGTGGGGTACCTGGCGCTCGCCGTCCTCCTGATCGTGCTCGTCGTGCCCTTCCTCCGGCTGCCTGATCCACTCCCGACGGGCGATAGACCCGTGCCACTCACCGTGCACGCGCTCCTGGAGAGCCTCTGGATCTCACCGCGACGCCATCCCGACTTCGCCTGGACCATGCTCAGCCGCGTCCTCGTGAACCTCGGCAACGCCTTCAGCACCTCGCTGCTGTTCTACTTCCTGCTCTTCGGGCTGGGGGACGCCGACGCCGAGAGCGACCTCCTGCTGGTCACGGTCGTCTACACGGTGTTCGTGGTCGGGTCCTCGATCCTGCTCGGCCGACTGTCCGACCGCATCGGCCGACGACGAGTCTTCGTCGTCGCGGCCTCCGCCTCACAGGCGCTCGCCGCACTCCTGCTCGCCATCTGGCCCTCGCTGCCGATGGGGTTCGTGTCGGCGGCGCTCATCGGGCTCGGCTACGGCTGTTTCATGTCGGTCGACCAGGCGCTCGCGACGCAGGTCCTGCCGGACCCGGCGTCGCACGGCAAGGACCTCGGCATCATGAACATCGCCCAGGCGGTGCCGCAGGCGGTCGCTCCGCTCATCGGCGCCTGCCTCGTCGCCTGGCTCGGCGGATTCGCCGGCCTGTATCTCGTCTCCGCGGCCTGCGCCGTCGCAGGGGCGGTCGCCGTCACCCGAGTACGAGGAGTGCGCTGATGAGCATCGAACTGACCGCAGGCGGCCGGGTGTCCGACCCGATGCCCTGGCTCGACCCGAGACGGTACTGGGGCGGTATCGAGCGGGCCGTGTCGGACGTCGACTCGCCCGTCGCCGTCCTGCAGCTCGGAGCCCTCCGCCACAACACGCACGACATGCTCCGACGGGCCGCGGGGAAACCGATCCGCGTCGCCAGCAAATCCATCCGTGTCCGAGCGGTGATCGACGCGCTCCTCAGACAACCCGGATACGCCGGCGTGCTGGCCTACTCCCTGTCCGAGGCGCTCTGGTTGTCCGAGACGGTGGACGACATCGTGGTCGGCTACCCGACGGCGGAGCGGGGTGCCATCGCGCGGCTGGCAGCCGACGAACGGGCGGCCTCGCGGATCACCCTGATGATCGACTCCCTCGACCACCTCGACCTCGTCGACGCGGTGACACCTCCGGAGCGACGTGCACGCATCCGCGTGTGCATCGAGCTCGACGCCTCGTTCCGCGCGCCCGCCCTCGGCCACGTCGGTGTCCGCCGCTCGCCCCTGCGCACGCCGGACGAGGTCCGGGCTCTCGCGGAGGCGGTCGTCGCCCGACCCGGTTTCAGCCTGGTCGGGATCATGGCCTACGAGGCGCAGATCGCCGGGCAGGGGGACGACCTCGCGGGTCGACCGGCGTGGTCGGCTGCGCTCCGCGCGATCCAGCGGCGCTCGTGGGCCGAACTCCGGGAACGTCGTGCCGCCGTGGTCGCGGAGGTGCGAGCGGTCGCGGAGCTGGAGTTCGTCAACGGCGGCGGGACGGGATCCCTGGAGCTCACCGCGTCCGACGACTCGGTGACCGAGATCGCCGCCGGGAGTGGCGTCTTCGGCGGACACCTCTTCGACCACTACCGGGCGTTCACCCCGGCACCGGCCGCGGCATTCGGTCTGTCGGTCGTCCGGAAGCCGTCGCCGGAGCTCGCGACGATCCTCGGCGGCGGATGGGTCGCCTCCGGTCCGCCAGGGCTCGACCGCCTCCCGCTCATCGCGTGGCCGGAGGGCCTCGAGATGCTCCCGCGGGAGATGGCCGGCGAGGTGCAGACGCCGGTCTCCGGGGCTGCGGCTGCGTCGCTCCGGCTCGGTGACCGCGTCTGGTTGCGGCACACGAAGTCCGGGGAGCTCAGCGAACGGGTGGACGCCTTCCACGTGGTCGGGGACGACGGGGTGGAAGCCGTCCTACCGACGTACCGCGGCGAAGGGCAGGGGTTCGTCTGATGGGGAAGACGACATCGTGGACGAACTGGGCGCGGACCGAGCGGGCATGGCCCGTGCGGGTCGAGCGGCCCGACGCGGTCGGCGCGGTGCAGCGCCTCGTGCGTGCTGCAGCGGGGGCGGGCCTTCCGATCAAGGCGGTCGGAGCCGGACACAGCTTCACCGGGATCGCCGTCGCGCCCGGTGTGCTGCTCGAGCTCGACGCCCTGAGCGGTCTGGTCCGGGTCGATCGGGAACGCAACCGCGTGACCCTCCGCGCCGGTACGCGCCTCCATGACATCCCGCGCCTCCTCGAACCGTACGGTCTCGCCATGCCGAACCTCGGCGACATCGACCGGCAGACTGTCGCCGGCGCGATCTCCACCGGCACCCACGGGACCGGGATGGCGTTCGGCGGCATCGCGACGCAGGTCGTCGGGGTGACGATGGTGACGGCGGACGGCGAGCTGCTGACGTCGGACGCCGAGCAGGAGCCAGAGCTCCTGCCGGCGCTGGCGCTCGGGCTCGGCGCGCTCGGGATCCTCGTCGAGGTCACGCTGCAGTGCGTCCCGGCGTTCGTCCTGCACGCGGTGGAGCGGCCGGAGCCGCTCGACGAGCTGCTGCCCGCGCTGCTCGACCGGGCCGCCGCCGTCGACCACTTCGAGTTCTACTGGTTCCCGCACACCGCGACCGCCCTCACCAAGACGAACCACCGGCTGCCGGGTGACGCGCCCACCAGGCCACTCCGCCCGGTCGCGAAGTGGGTCGACGACACACTCCTCGCCAACGGGGTCTACCGGGTCCTCTGCAACACGGGCGTCGTCGCGCCGGCCATCGTCCCGCGCGTGAACCGGCTCGCGGACCGCCTCGTCGGCGACCGTGAGTTCACCGATCGGTCGACGCGGGTGTTCACCACCAGCCGCACGGTGCGGTTCGTGGAGATGGAGTACGCGGTGCCGCTCGAGCACCTCCCGACCGCGTTCGCCCGGATCCGCGCGCTCATCGAGGAGCGGGGGTGGCGGATCTCCTTCCCCATCGAGGTCCGGGTCGCAGCGGCCGACGAGCTGTGGCTCTCCACGGCATCAGGACGAGCGACCGGCTACGTCGCCGTGCACCGCTTCTTCCGCGAGGACCCGGGGGAGTACTTCCGCGCCGTCGAGGCGATCATGATCGAGTTGGGCGGCCGGCCCCACTGGGGCAAACTGCACGGCCGTGACGCCTCGTCCCTGCGT
This sequence comes from Plantibacter sp. CFBP 8798, assembly GCF_014841195.1. NCBI lineage: Bacteria > Bacillati > Actinomycetota > Actinomycetes > Micrococcales > Microbacteriaceae > Plantibacter > Plantibacter sp. CFBP 8798. Next base: position 987,015 of record NZ_JACYTS010000002.1, on the reverse strand, counting down.
GGCGCCTATCCTCGCTTCGACGAGTTCGTCCGCCTCCGCGACCGCCTCGACCCCGGCCGCCTGTTCGGCAACCGGTACCTCGCCCGCGTCCTCGGCGAGTGACGGCCCGCCGGGTGTCCGGTGCGTCCGCGCTGCACGCCTGCTGCGTGCTTCCTCCGAACTCCCCAAGGGCACCGGCGGGTCGCAGGTAGAATGAGCAGACCCGCTCTCCATCGACTCACAAGGAGCCCATCCTCATGGAATGGCTGATCCCAGTCCTCATCGTCGTCGCCCTGGTCGTCATCGTCGGCATCTACTTCTGGGTGACGTACAACTCGCTCGTGACGCTGAACGTGCGGGTCGAGGAAGCATGGAGCGACATCACCGTCCAGCTGAAGCGACGCGCCGACCTCATCCCGAACCTCATCGAGGCGGTCAAGGGGTATGCGGCGCACGAGAAGGCCGTGTTCGAGAACGTGACGAAGGCTCGTGCCGAGACGCTCACCGCGCAGGGGCCGGCGGCCGTGAGTGAGGCCGAGACCCACATGCAGCAGGCGCTGAAGAGCATCTTCGCCGTCGCGGAGGCCTACCCGCAGCTCCAGGCGAGCCAGAACTTCCTCCAGCTCCAGTCCGAGATCGTCGACACCGAGGACAAGATCCAGGCCTCGCGCCGGTTCTACAACGGCGGTGTCCGGGAGCTGAACACCAAGGTCAAGGTGTTCCCGAACAACCTGTTCGCCAAGGGCCTCGGGTTCTCGGAGCACGACTTCTTCGAGGTCACCGACAACGCGGCGATCGCCGAACCGCCGCGCGTCCAGTTCTGACGTGCGGTAGCGCAGTCCCATGTACCGCGCCATCGCCAGGAACAAGCTCAACACGGTCCTGATCTTCGTCGTCTTCCTGGTCATCATCGGCGGCCTCGGTTGGCTCGCGGGGTATCTCTACCAGAACCTGACGATCACGATCGTGGTGCTCGTCGTGGCCGTCGTGTACGCGGTGATCCAGTACTTCTTCGCCGGGCGGCAGGCCATCGCGATGACCGGTGCGCAGCGCATCGAGCTGGCCGACAACCCGAGGCTATACCGCATCGTCGAGAACCTCGCGATCACCACCGGGACGCCGATGCCCGAGGTGTACCTCATCGCCGACCCGGCGCCCAACGCCTTCGCGACGGGTCGCGACCCCCAGCACGCGATGGTGGCCGCGACGACCGGCCTCCTCGAGATCCTCAACGACGCCGAGCTGGAGGGGGTCATGGCCCACGAACTCGGTCACGTCCGCAACTACGACATCCGCGTGTCCATGGTCGTCTTCGGGCTCGTCGTCGCGATCGGGTTCCTCTCCGACATGCTCCTCCGGATGACGATCTGGGGTGGCGGCAACCGGAACAACAACAACGGCGGCAACCCCGTCATGCTCATCATCGGCATCGTGGCGATGCTCGTGGCACCGCTGCTCGCGACGCTCGTCCAGCTGTCCATCTCACGTCAGCGCGAGTACCTCGCCGACGCGACGGGCGCCCTCACGACCCGTCACCCGGAAGCGCTCGCGAGCGCACTGGGGAAGCTTGCCGCCTACGGTCGACCGATGGCGAAGCAGAACTCGTCCATGGCGCACCTCTGGATCTCCGACCCGTTGAAGCCCGGCGCGGTGGCCCGCTTGTTCAGCACCCACCCGCCGCTCGTCGAACGGATCAAGCGCCTGAGCACCATCGGCGGCGGCTTCTAGGCGAGGGCCTCCGGCCTCGGACACACGAATGGGGCGGCACCCGGAGGTGCCGCCCCATTCGGCGTTCAGGCGAGAACCGTTACTCGGTCTGCTCGTCGGAGTCGAACGTCACCGTGACCTTGTCGTCGGCGTCGATCGTGATCTTGCCGGGGAAGTTCAGGTACGTGTCCCACACCTGCTGACCCGCCACGGCGCTGCCGTACCAGGAGGCGTCGAACGAGCCGTCGATCCGGCCGTCCGAGGTGTAGAAGTACGAACCGCTCTCATCGACCTCGACGGTCGGGGGAGAGGTGAGCGTCCAGGTCACCGGGCCGACACTCGTGAACTGCTTCTGCTGCCAGTCAGGCATGACGCCACAGGTGGTGTCGAGCGTGGTGGCGTCGAGGCATTTCTCGATCATCGCGACGACCTGCTTCGTGACCTCGGTCGTGAGTGCCTCGGTGGCGGTCACGTCGATGTCGATGAAGGCCGAACCCTCGCCGGCGCTGTATGAGCTCAGCGTGATGGTCTGGGCATCGCCCTGCAGGAACTTGCTCTCCGGCGGTGCGACCGTGTAGATGGCCGGGTAGGCGAACAGGCTCTCGTCGGACGCGCCGTCGAAGTTGACGCCGTTGACGCTGAACGCCGTGCCACCGAGACCGGTGTAGACGTTGATGCTGCCGACGAGGGAGCTGGCGAGCTTCCACTGGTCGAAGAACAGGAACTGCTTGCCTTCGCTCTCGAGCGTGACCGAGTCCTCGTACTTCTTGCCACCGAGTTCGTACGTGACCTGCACGCGTGCCTCGCCGTTGCGGTTGTAGACGCGGCCGACCTCAGGGTTCTTGATGCGCTCGTCGGCACCCTTCAGGACCTCGTTGGTGAGCAGTGCGGTCGGCTTGACGGCGGCCGGAGCCTCGGCTTCGGCGTCCGCATCCGGATCGGCCGACGCGGACGGGTCCGGGGTGGCCTCGGGCTCTGCGGACTCGTCGTCGGTGCTGCCGACGATCGAGGGGTCCGGTGCGACGAGGCTCGTCGCGAGCTTCGCGTCGCCGGCGGCGATGGCCTTGAGGTATTCCTCGACCTTCGCCTGCGGGCCGAACGCCGTGGTGTTCAGCACGCTGATGGTGATGGCGGCGGCGGCGATGAGTACGAGTGCACCACCGGCGATCGACGACCACAGGATGATCCGCTTCTTCTGCTTCGGGTCCATCGGCTGCTTCGGAGCGCCGGTCGCGTACGGGTTCTGCGCCGTCGCGTACTGGCCGTTGGGCTGCTGGCCCTGCTGGCCCTGCTGGTACGGGTTCTGGGCGCCGGGCTGCTGACCGGTCTGCTGACCGTAGGGAGCCGGGGGCGCCTGGTTCGGCGTCTGCTGCTGCCCGGACTGGTACGGGTTCTGCTGACCCTGCTGGTACGGGTTCGGCGTCTGCTGCTGGCCCTGCTGGTACGGGTTCGGCGTCTGCTGCTGTCCGGACTGGTATGGGTTGGGCTGCTGCTGACCCTGCTGGTACGAGGGCTGCTGGTCGCCCTGGGACGGCTGGTTGTGCTGCTCGCCCGGGTTCGGTCGGCCTGGTTGCTGTGGTGTGGTGTCGTCGTTGCTCATGGGCGGGTTCCCCTCGTTTCGGACCATGAAGGTGCTCATCAACTTAGCAGTCGGTGTGCATCCCCTGAGAGTGATTGCGCCTCCTGAGCATGGGGAGTAGTACCCATCTCCGGCGCGCGCGAGCCGGGGACGAGCCGGGTGCCGACCGCATGCGCGAGGGGCGCCGCCAGCGTCCCGCGGTCGACGACGACCACCGCGTCGAGTCCCTGCCAGCGGGCCGTCTGTTCGAGGAGCTCCGCGAGGCGTCCTGCGATCGCGTCGTCGGCGACGGGACGAAGCCCTCTGGCGACGGCATCCTGGTGTCCACGCTCGAACCAGGCGGACTGGACCCGCAGGACCCCGGCCTGGCGGTCGCTCTTCAGATCGACGCGCGCGACGATCTCGCCGTCGATGAGAACCGGTAGCACGTAGTAGCCGTAGACGCGCTTGGGCTCCGGCGTGTAGATCTCGATCCGGTAGTGGAGTCCGAACATGCGGAGGGCGCGTTCGCGGAACCAGACGACGGGGTCGAACGGGCTGAGCAGCGCGGCCCCCTCGATCCGCCGCGGCCGTCGGGCGTCGCGGTGCAGCCACGCTTCCTGCGGCCCACCGCGTCGGTCCCAGCCGGCCACGGTCACGGGTTCGAGGACATTGGCGTCCACGAGCTCGTCGACAGCTCGGCGGACCGCGGTCTGCGGCTTGATCCGGAAGTAGTCCGCGAGGTCCGCGAGGGTCGCGACGCCCTGCGCTGCCGCTGCCTGCTCGACGAGCGCACGGATCGCGTCGGGCCGGGCGATGTCGAGGAGGTGCTGCGGCAGCACGTGCTCGGCCAGCGCGTACCGGCGCTCGAACCGGTCGCGACCGGCCGTGACCACCTCGCCGTAGAGGAACAGGACCTCCAACGCCCGTTTCACATCGGACCATCCCCACCAGGGTCCGCGTCGGACGTTCGCGTCGTGTTCGATCTCGCTCGCCTTCAGCGGCCCCTCGACGCGCAGGAGCGCTCGGACCCAGTCCAACATCTCCGTGTTCTGGCTCGCCCAGGTGGTCTCGTCGCCGACATGCTTCGCGCGGTGCGCGTCCATCCGCCACCGGAACAACGGCCACGAGTCGCGGGGGATGAAGGCCGCCTCATGCGCCCAGTACTCGAGGTAGGGCGCGTCGGCTCCGAGGGTCAGCCGATCCAGCAGCGTCTTGTCGTATCCGCCGAGCCTCGCGAACAGCGGCAGGTAGTGACTGCGCTCGAACACGTTGACGGAGTCGATCTGCAGGAGACCCAGGCGATCGATCGTCGAGCGCAGGGTGCGGGTACCCGCCGGGGTCGTGCGCTGCGGGGCGCCGAACCCTTGCGCACCGAGCGCGATCCGTCGGGCGAGGGCGGGGGAGAGGGAAGCGGACACGGCCCGACGCTAGCACCGGCGTCGGACACCCGCCGTGTACCGGCGGAAGCACCGCCGCCCGACCGGCGTCCGCATGCGCTCACCGGCATGTGCCAGCCATACACTTGAGCAATGGCGGACGACACTCCGAAGACCTGGTGGGGACGCTTCCTTCCCGAAGCGGCCTCGCCCGTGCGCGAACCGGACCTGAGCGGATCGAGCAGCGTCCCGCGCGGCATGCGCGTGGCCGCAGCGTGGTCCTGGCGGATCCTGCTGGTGGCCGCGGTCGTCGCGCTGCTCGTCTTCCTCGTCGTGCAGCTCCGCCTCATCGTGATCCCGCTGCTCATCGCCGTCCTCGTCTCCGCGCTCCTGAAGCCCGTGGTCGACATCCTGGTGCGTCACCGCTGGCCGAAGGGTCTCGCCATCGCGCTCGCGATGGTCGGCACGCTCTCCGTGGTGAGCGGGCTGATCTTCCTCGCGATCTCGCAGATCACCTCGCAGTTCGCCTCCGTGCAGGCCCGCACCATGACCGCCTACGGCGACTTCAAGGCCTTCCTGCTCGCCAGTCCGCTGCACGTGACCGAGACACAGCTCAACGATTTCATCGCCCAGGCGTTCGACTCGCTCCAGCAGGACAGCCAGGTCCTGCTCTCGGGCGCCCTGTCGATCGGTTCGACGCTCGGCCATGTCGCGACGGGCGTCTTCCTGACGCTCTTCTGTCTGCTGTTCATGCTCATCGACGGTCGGACGATCTGGCGTTGGACGGTGCGCGTCTTCCCGCAGCGGGCACGCCCCGCGGTCGACAGCGCCGGTCGCGCAGGTTGGCGGACGCTCGGCAACTACGTCCGCACGCAGATCCTCGTGGCCTCGATCGACGCGGTCGGTATCGGACTCGGCGCGTTCTTCCTCGGCGTCCCGCTCGCGATCCCGGTGGCCGTGCTCGTCTTCCTCGGCTCGTTCGTGCCGATCGTCGGCGCCGTGGTGACCGGCGCCGTGGCCGTCTTCCTCGCGCTCGTCTACAACGGTCCCGTCATCGCGCTGCTCATGCTCGGCGTCGTGCTCCTCGTCCAACAGCTCGAGGGCCACGTCCTGCAGCCGCTCATCATGGGTACGGCCGTCAAGGTCCATCCGCTCGCCGTCGTCCTCGCCGTCGCGGGCGGCACGCTCGTCGCCGGCATCCCCGGCGCCCTGTTCGCGGTGCCCGTGGTGGCCGTGATCAACGTGATGGTCCACACCATCGCCAGCGGCACCTGGCGGACCGGCGGCAGTGCTCCGCCGGAGCCGGACGCCGACGGCGCCATCTGGCAGACCGTCCCGAGCCCCAGGCGAATCCGTCCGGGCTCCCGCTCGTCCCACGAGCCGCAGGATCGCCCAGGCGATCAGGAGCCCCAGCACCCCAGCGAAGACCTCCGAGAGACCTCGTCCCCAGAAAGTCCAGGACCCCGCACACCATGACCGATTCAACGACCACCACACCCGTGTTCCCCGGCCCGTCGCTCGCCGCGTTCGAGCGAGCCAGGGACACCCTCGTCGGCACCGTCCAGCGCACGCCGATGGAGAGTTCGCGCTACCTCGCCGACGTCCTCGGCGTGCCCGTGCACCTCAAGTGCGAGAACCTCCAGCGCACCGGCTCCTACAAGATCCGCGGCGCGTACAACCGCATGTCCAGCCTGACCCCTGAGGAGCGCGCGCGCGGGGTCGTCGCCGCCTCAGCGGGCAACCACGCGCAGGGCGTCGCCTTCGCCGCCCGTGAGCTCGGCATCACCGCGACCATCTTCATGCCGGTCGGCGTCCCGCTCCCGAAGCTCGCCGCCACGCGCGACTACGGTGCGCACGTCATCCTGCGCGGCCACACGGTGGCGGAACCGCTGATCGCCGCCGCCGAGTTCGCCGCGGAGACCGGTGCCATCCTCATCCCGCCGTTCGACCACCCGGACGTCATCACCGGGCAGGGCACGCTCGGGCTCGAGATCCTCGAGGAGGTCCCCGACGTCGAGACGGTCATCGTGCCGATCGGCGGCGGCGGGCTCATCTCGGGTGTCGCGGGTGTCATGAAGCAGCGCGCGGCCCTCGAAGGACGCACCATCCGCGTGATCGGCGTGCAGGCCGCGAACGCGGCCGCGTACCCGGCGTCGCTGGAAGCCGGAACCCCGACGACCATCACCGTGCAGCCGACCATCGCCGACGGCATCGCCGTGGCCCGTCCCGGTGAGCTCAACTTCGAGATGATCAGCGCCCTCGTCGACGAGGTCGTCACCGTCAGCGAAGACGACCTCGCCCGGGCGATCGTCGTCCTCCTCGAGCGCGCCAAGCTCGTCGTCGAACCTGCCGGAGCCGCCGGTGTCGCGGCGATCCTGGCCGGGAAGATCGAACCGACCGGCACGACGGTCACCATCCTCTCCGGCGGCAACATCGACCCGCTCCTGCTCCAGCGGGTCGTCAGCCACGGCCTCGCGGCGTCGGACCGCTACCTGACGCTGCGCATCCCGCTGCCCGACCGACCGGGGCAGCTCGCGCGGACGGCGGAGCTCGTCGCGCAGGCCAACGCGAACGTCATCGAGGTGCTGCACACCCGACACGGCCACGGCTTGCAGATCAGCGACGTCGAACTCGAGCTCAGCATCGAGACGCGCGGGCCCGACCACCGCGACCTCGTCGTGCAGACGCTCCGCGAGGCGGGGTACGACCCGCAGATCGTCGACGACTGATCCGACCGACGGAACGCAGCAGGGCCCCGCCGTATCGGCGGGGCCCTGCTGCGTCTGGTCGGTCGCGAAGGACGCGACCTACCGGATCAGGAACCGGTGTAGGTCTCCACCGCGCTGATCGACACGGTGATCTCCTTGCCGTTCGGCGCCTCATAGGTGGTCTTCTCGCCGATCTTCAGACCGAGGATGGCGGCGCCGAGCGGGCTGCCCTCGCTGTAGACGTCGAGGTCGGTGTTGCCGGCGATCTCGCGGCTGCCGAGGAGGAACCGCTCCTCGCCGCCCGCGACGACGGCCGTGATGACGGTGCCGGACTCCACGACACCACTGGACTGCGGTGCCTCGCTCACCTTGGCGTCGCGCAGCATCTGCGTGAGCGTCCGGATGCGGGCCTCCTGCTTGCCCTGCTCGTCCTTCGCGGCGTGGTAGCCGCCGTTCTCCTTGAGGTCGCCCTCTTCGCGAGCCGCTTCGATGCGCTTGGCGATCTCCTCGCGGCCCGTCGTGCTGAGGTGCTCGAGTTCCGCCTGCAGCCGGTCGAAGGCCTGCTGGGTGAGGAACGTCTCCTGGATCTGCTCGGACACGATGGAACTCCTTTGCATGGTGGGTCCGCACACGACGGCCGAAACGCCCGTCATATGCCAGACGCCCCGGCGGAATGCCGGGGCGTATGAAGTACTGCCTTCGAGTATCGCACGATCGGCGCGCGAGTGCGGTGCACGCGCCGACGCCGTCGCGGGTCAGGAGCGGCGCTCGACCACCCAACAGGTGTCGACGACGCCGGTGTTGCTGAGCTCCGTGGTGCGGACGCTCTCCGTGAAGGTGCGGGTGCGCTGCTCGGACGGCGGCAGCTCGACGACCTTCCATCCGACGACCGCGAACTGCTCGTTGAGCGCCTGGACCGAGCAGGCCATGGGGGTGTCCTGCGGACCGGTGACCTCGAAGGACACGCTGACCATCGTGTCGTCGACGATCTCGTGCGCCGTGTTGCGCGACTCGATGCTCGGCCGACTGCCGTCGAGACCGGCCCACACGACCCACGCGATGAAGACGACGGCGAACGCGGCGGCGGCCAGCCAGATCAGGCGGCGGTCGCGGGCACGGTTGCCAGGGGTGCGTCCGTATCGCGCCGCGATGGCGTCCTGAGGGCCGGCATCCTGCAGGGGAGAGGTCACGTCACGGGCTCCGGTTCGAACGGTTAAGCTGGACCAGGAGTGCGAGACGCCTCGAGGTCGACACCTCAAGCGTATTGCCTCTTCCTGGATGCGGAGTCCCGACCGCGTCGTCACGTCACGAGTCGCGAAGCGGTCCCCTCGCGCAGACCAGCCGGAAGGCGGAGCACCATGACCATGAGACTGCTCGCCGTGCACGCGCACCCTGACGACGAGTCGAGCAAGGGTGCGGCGACCCTCGCGCACTACCGGAGCCTCGGCGCCGAGGTCATGGTCGTCAGCTGCACCGGTGGTGAACGCGGCGACCTCCAGAACCCCGGACTCGCCGATGTCGCGATGATCGAGCGCGACCTCCCCGGCTACCGTCGCCTCGAGATGGCCGCGGCGCAGGAGATCCTCGACATCGAGCACCGGTGGCTCGGCTATCAGGACAGCGGGATGGCACGCGACGACGGCACGGTCCCACCCGCGAGCTTCGCCGACATCCCCCTCGAGGTCTCGACCGGTGTGCTCGTGCGCATCGTCCGCTCCTTCCGGCCGCAGGTCATCATCACCTACGACGAGAACGGGGGCTACCCGCACCCCGACCACATCCGCTGCCACGAGGTGAGCGTCGCCGCGTTCGAAGCGGCGGCCGATCCCACGCGCTATCCCGAAGCGGGCGAGCCCTGGCGGGTCGACAAGCTGTACTACGACCGCTCGTTCAGCCCCGCCCGGCTCGAGGCCGTGTACGCCTACCTGTTGGAGCACCACCCCGACGACCCGGCGGTCGAGCGATTGGCCGAGATGCGCGAGTGGATGGCCGGCCGGCCCGATCTCGCGACGACGCACGTGCGCGTCGGCGACTTCTTCGAGGCGCGCGACGCCGCGCTCCGGGCGCACGGCAGCCAGGTGCCGCCAGACTCACCGTTCTTCTTCTGGCCCAACGACGTCCTCCGTGCCGCATGGCCGTTCGAGGACTACCAACTGGTCACGTCGCACGTCGCGTCGACCACCCCAGAGTCGGAGCTGTTCGACGGCATCGACACCAGCGAAGGAACCGCATGATGCACCACCTGTTCACCGAGGTCCTGTTGGCGGTCACGCCGTCGCCGTCGCCCTCGCCGGCGTTCGACGAGAACCAGGTGACGCCGGGACCGTGGGGCTTCGTGATCACCTTCGCCATCGCCGGCGTCGTCGTCTTCCTCGTCATCGACATGGTGCGTCGCGTGCGCCGGGTCAACTACCGCGCGGAGATCGACGAGCGGCTCCAGGCCGAGGTCGCCGAGCGGGCAGCCGCGGACCGCGCGGGGAGCGACACCGGTGAGGCGGCCCCCGCAGGCGTCGAGGACGACCCTCGCCCGCCGTCGGACCAGTCGGCCCGCTGACACCACCACCGCGACGACTCGCCGCGCGCCGGGTCGCCGCTCGTCAGCGGTAGTAGACCGGGTCGATCGCGATCAGCAGGATCCCGGTCCAGTGACAGAGGAACGCGAGCACCGTGCACAGGTGGAAGAGCTCGTGGAACCCGAACCGCCCCGGCCAGGGGTTCGGTCGCTTCATCGCGTACATGATCGCGCCGACCGTGTAGAACAGGCCACCGGCGGCGACGAGCACCATCGTGGCGAAGTTGCCGCGGGCGATGTCGCCGAGGTACGCGACCGCACCCCACCCGAGTGCCAGGTAGAGCGGGACGTAGAGCCACCGCGGGGCGTTGATCCAGAACACGCGGAAACCGATGCCGAGGAGCGCGCCGCCCCAGACGAGCACGAGCAGGAGGTTGCCCTGCGCCGGTGGCAGCGCGAGCACGGCGAGCGGCGTGTAGGTGCCGGCGATCAACAGGAAGATGTTGGCGTGGTCGATCCGCTTGAGGAGGAGCTTGACCGAGGGGCGCCAGGAGAACCGGTGGTACAACGCCGAGTTCCCGAAGAGCAGCATCGAGGTGAGCGCGAAGACCGTCGAACTCCACTTCGCGGCCGCACCCTGTGCGAGCACGACGAGGACGATCCCGGCGACGATCGAGATGGGGAAGATCCCGGCGTGCAGCCATCCGCGCCAGGTCGGTTTGACCTCCTCCGGTGCGGCGGCATCGTCGGCGGCAACCTCGAGCAACGGCAGCTTCGGCAGCTCGGGGTCTCCACTCGTCATGGGTCCAGGATACGGGGTGGCACGGAACGCGTACTGGGAGCGATGCAGGAAACTGCACTAGCGTTGCAGGGTGATGACGAGGCATTCCGCACCGGTGGACGGCTTCCTGTACGGCGTCTACGCACGGCGCCTCCGGAAGGCGCTCACTCCGCAGACGCTGCCGCACCATGTCGCGATGATCATCGACGGCAACCGGCGGTGGGCCAAGCAGCTCGGGTACGACACCGCGGCGCACGGCCACCGGGCCGGTGCGGCGAAGATGCGCGAGTTCCTGACCTGGTGCGACGACCTCGGCATCGGCGTAGTCACCCTGTACCTGCTGTCGAGCGACAACCTGGTGAACCGCGCACCGGACGAGCTGGACGACCTCGTCGACATCATCGCCGACCTCGCCGAGGGGCTGTCGCACTACCGTGACTGGCGCGTGAAGCACGTCGGTTCGAGCGACGGTCTCCCGGAGTCGCTGCGCACGGCGTTGACGAGCGCGGAGGAGCGCACGGCCGACCGTTCCGGCATGCACATCAACCTCGCGGTCGGCTACGGCGGTCGCACCGAGATCGTGGACGCGATGCGCGCGATCGTCGCCAAGCACCACCTCGAGGGTCGGAGCCTGGAAGACCTCGCAGCGCTGCTCACCCCCGATCTCATCGGCGAGCACCTCTACACGGGAGGCCAGCCCGATCCCGACCTCGTCATCCGCACCAGCGGCGAACAGCGGATGAGCGACTTCATGCTCTGGCAGAGCGCCCACAGCGAGTTCTACTTCGTCGAAGCGCTCGGACCCGACCTCCGCGAGGTCGACTTCCTCCGCGCCCTCCGCGACTTCTCCAGGCGGCAGCGGCGGTTCGGCGGATGAGCCGGTCCACGCCCGCCTCGGAGCCGGACGAGCCGGAGACGGCGTCCCGGTTGGAGGCCTTCCAAGCGGGATTCGGTGAGGTCGACGGCTATCTCAACTATGGCAGTGTCGGTCCGTTGGCGGCGTCCGTCGTCCTCGAGGGCAGCCGCTGGAACGACGTGCTCGCGAGTGCGACCCCCGGCACGCTCGGCGCGGTCGACGTGCAGGACGAACGGATGCGGACCGCCGTCGGGACACTCACCGGGTTCCGAGCCGACCAGGTCGTCGCCCAGCCCAACACCTCGCAGGGCTTGATGCACGCGATGTTCGGCCTGAGCGGCACCGTCCTGCTCTCCCGTCTGGAATACCCCACGCTGCCGCTCGCCGCGGAGCGGGCCGCCGAGCACCGGCACCTGCTCACGCCGAGATGGCTCGAGACGCGACGCGGGCACGTGACGGCCGAGAGCGTGCGCGAGCAGCTCGACGACGCCGTCACCGCCGTTGCCGTGAGCCTCGTCGACTACCGCACCGGCTACGTCTGCGACCTCGAAGCCGTCCGCGAGGTGATCGGCGACCGCCTCCTGATCGTCGACGCCATCCAGGGCTTCGGTGTGGTCGACGCCCCCTACGCCGTCGCCGACGTGGTCGCCTCGGGCGGGCAGAAGTGGATGCGGGCGGGCTGGGGCACCGGATTCCTCGCCCTGAGCGACCGCGCCGTCGAGCGACTCGAGCCGGTCTTCTCCGGCGTGACCGGCACCGACGAGCCCTGGCCGTTCAGCGCGACCCCGGCACCGAGCCGATCGGCGCGCGCGTACTCGATCACCAGGCCCGACCCGCTCGCGGCGGCGCGGTTCGCCGCGTCGCTGGAGGACACGGTCGCCGTCGGGACCGCGACGGTCCACGCCGCGATCGCCGAGCTCACGGCCGAGGTGATCGAGCTCGCGGACGAGTTCGGCGTCGCGGTGGTCTCCTCGCGAGACGAGCACGAACGCGCGGGCATCGTCGTCCTGGAGCCAGAGGAGTCCGTCCTCGACACGCTGTGGACCTCGCTCGAGAACCACGGCGTCACCGCGACGATCCGCGCCGGGGCCGTGCGGCTCAGCGTGCACGCCGGTACCAGCCGGCAGACGCTGGACCAGCTGCGCGGTGCGCTGCTGTCGTTCGCGACCGCCGCGAGCTACTGAGCCGCCGTCCGACCACCGGCGGGCCAGAAGACGGCCCCCATCTGTTCACCTCCCCGTAACAGGACACGGGGCGTGTCGTCGCGTCGATGTCGGCGGCCGGACGTACGTTCATCTCATCGGGCATGGAGCCCGGTCGAGACGGCCACACAAGTTCGGCTCGAAACCCTGCAGGCGGCCGTTTCGCACAGTGATCCGAGCATCAGATGCTCGGGGTGGGAGTGGTTGTGGCCTCGCGAGAAATCCAGAACACGTCAGCCGGGACCGAGACGCGGGACGCGTCGACGAGACGGAGCCGGCGACCCGCCGACCACACGGCGAGCGGGGGAGATCAGGCGCAGGCCGAGATCACCTACGTGCTCGACACCTCCGTGCTGCTGTCGGACCCCAAGGCGCTCTTCCGGTTCGCCGAGCACGCCGTCGTCATCCCGGTCGTCGTCATCAGCGAGCTCGAGGGCAAGCGCAACGACCCCGAGATCGGCTACTTCGCACGTCAGGCACTCCGCATCCTCGACGAGCTCCGCATCGAGCACGAACGCCTCGACTTCCCGATCCCCGTCGGTGACGGCGGATCCCTGCGGGTCGAACTCAACCACTCGAGCATGGCCTCGCTGCCGTCCGGTCTCCAGCTCGGCGACAACGACTCGCGCATCCTCGCGGTCGCGCTGAACCTGGCGAACGACGGCCTGACGGTCACGGTCGTGTCCAAGGACCTGCCGCTGCGCGTCAAGGCGGCCTCCATCGGTCTGCAGGCGGAGGAGTACCGGGCGGAACTCGCGGTCGACTCCGGCTGGACGGGCATGTCCGAGATCACCCTCGGCTCCGAGGACATGAGCACGCTGTGGGAGCGCGAGGAGGGGACGACGCCGATCATCGAGGACCTGCCGATCAACACGGGCCTCGTGATCCACTCGGACCGGGGATCCGCACTCGGGCGGGTCACGGGCAAGCGCAGCTACAAGCTCGTCCGCGGCGACCGAGACGTCTTCGGTCTGCACGGACGCTCGGCCGAGCAGCGGCTCGCGATCGACCTCCTGCTCGACCCCGAGATCGGGATCCTCTCGCTGGGAGGTCGAGCAGGGACGGGGAAGTCCGCGCTCGCCCTCTGCGCGGGTCTGGAGGCCGTCCTCGAGCGACAGGCGCACAAGAAGATCATGGTGTTCCGGCCGCTGTACGCGGTCGGCGGCCAGGAGCTCGGGTACCTGCCCGGCGACCAGGGCGAGAAGATGAACCCCTGGGGACAGGCGATCTTCGACACGCTCGGCGCGGTCGTCTCGCAGAACGTTCTCGACGAGGTGGTCGAACGGGGGATCCTCGAGGTGCTCCCGCTGACGCACATCCGCGGCCGGTCGCTCCACGACGCCTTCGTGATCGTCGACGAGGCCCAGTCGCTCGAGCGCAACGTCCTCCTCACGGTCCTCAGCAGGATCGGGCAGAACTCGCGGGTCGTCCTCACGCACGACGTCGCCCAGCGCGACAACCTGCGCGTCGGCCGACACGACGGCGTCGCCTCGGTGATCGAGACGCTCAAGGGGCACCCGCTGTTCGCGCACGTCACGCTGACGCGCTCGGAGCGCTCGGCCATCGCGGCTCTCGTGACCGAGATGCTCGAAGGGAACGAGCTGGCCTAGCGGCCGTCGGCGGGGCTGGCTCGCAAGGCCCGCCCCGCCGACCCTGGCCGCCTGTGGAGAACGCTGCAGGCCGGCACGAGGATCCTCCTATCCTGACGGGATGCCCTCGCGACCGACCTCCTCCGGCAGGCGGCTGCGCCCGCGTGTCGCCACCGCGGTGATGGCCGGCTCGACGCTGCTGCTCGTGGCCGTCACCGTGGCCCGGCTCGGCCCCGACCCGCGTCCGGTCGTCATCGTGCTCGTGTGGCTCGCCTGCATCACGCCGCCGCTCGTGTGGATCGACGTCGCGGAGCGGAGGCTCCCCAACCGTCTCGTGCTGCCGGCGCTCGCCATCGCGGTGCCGCTCACGGCGGTCGATGCCGCAGTGCGTCAGGTGGCCCCGCTCGAACCGCTCCTGATGGGGTTCGCGGTCGGCACCGTCCTGTACGTGTGCGCCCTCCTCGGCGGGCTGGGCATGGGGGACGTGAAGCTCGGCGCGCTGCTCGGCCTCGCGGTCGGCTGCTTCGGGACGTCCGCGGTGCTGCTCTTCGCGGTGGTGTCGGTCTCCTCGGCCGGCCTCGCGGGTGCGGTCGTCGTGTTCCTCGCACGCTCACGTGGCGGCTCCGCCGGTTGGCGCACGCGCATCCCGTTCGGCCCGTTCCTGCTCCTCGGCTGCTGGAGCGCGATCGCCGTCTCGGCGTGACCACACGGACGGAGACGGCCCCGGAACCGCGAGGGTTCCGGGGCCGTCCGGTCGTTCGTCGAGCGGGTCGACTCAGCCGGGGTGCGTCATCGAGAGGACGTCGAGCGCCGTGTCGAGCTGCTCCTCCGTGATCTCGCCGCGTTCGACGAACCCGAGGTCGACGACGGCCTCGCGGACGGTCAGACCCTTGGCGACGGAGTGCTTGGCGATCTTCGCCGCCGACTCATAGCCGATGATCTTGTTCAGCGGGGTGACGATCGAGGGCGAGGAGCCGGCGAGTGCCGCAGCGCGGTCGAGGTTGGCCTCGAGGCCGTCGACGGTCTTGTCGGCGAGGACCCGGGTCGCGTTCGACAGGAGACGGATGCTCTCGAGGAGCGCCGTGCCCATGACCGGGATCGCGACGTTGAGCTCGAAGGAGCCCGAAGCGCCGGCCCAGGCGATGGTCGCGTCGTTGCCGATGACCCGGGCGCCGACCATCAGGACGGCCTCCGGGATCACGGGGTTCACCTTGCCGGGCATGATCGAGGATCCCGGCTGGAGGTCGGGGATGTGCAGCTCGCCGAGACCGGTGTTCGGGCCGGAGCCCATCCAGCGGAGGTCGTTGCAGATCTTCGTGAGGCTCACCGCGATGACGCGGAGTGCGCCGGACGCGTCGACGAGTCCGTCGCGCGCTCCCTGCGCCTCGAAGTGGTCGGTCGCCTCCGTGATCGGCAGCTCGGTCTCCTGGGCCAGGAGTTCGATCACCAGCTGCGGGAAGCCCTTCGGGGTGTTGATGCCCGTGCCGGTCGCGGTTCCGCCGAGCGGGACCTCGGCGACGCGGGGGAGTGCCGTCCGCACCCGCTCGATGCCGAGCCGCATCTGGCGGGCGTAGCCGCCGAACTCCTGCCCGAGGGTGACGGGGGTGGCGTCCATGAGGTGCGTCCGGCCGGGCTTCACCGCGGTCTTCCACAGCTCGGCCTTGCGCTCGAGCGACACGGCCAGGTGGTCGAGGGCCGGGATGAGGTCGTCGATGAGGGCGCTCGTGACCGCGATGTGCACCGAGGTCGGGAAGACGTCGTTGGAGGACTGCGAGGCGTTGACGTGGTCGTTGGGGTGCACCGGGCTGCCGAGGCGCGCGCTCGCGAGCGTCGCCAGGACCTCGTTCATGTTCATGTTCGACGAGGTGCCGCTGCCGGTCTGGTAGGTGTCGACCGGGAACTGCGCGTCGTGCGCGCCGGTGATGACCTCGTCGGCCGCTGCGGCGATCGCGTCGGCGACACCCTGGTCGAGGACGCCGAGCTTGGCGTTGGCGAGTGCCGCGGACTTCTTGATCCGGGCCAGCGAGGCGATCTGCGCCGATTCGAGTCCGCTGCCCGAGATCGGGAAGTTCTCGACGGCCCGCTGCGTCTGGGCGCCGTAGAGCGCGTTCGCGGGGACCCGCACCTCACCCATGGTGTCGTGTTCGATGCGGTACTCGGTTGCTGAGGTGTCTACCACGCTGTTCGTTCTCCTTCGTGCGATTGCGATGGTGGGTGCTGCGCCGGACGGCGAGCGGATGGTTATTCGGGGACCGTGACGTCGCCGATGACGATGTCGGCCATGGCGGTCCCCTCGAGGAGCTTGTAGTTCGCGCCGATGATGGCCACCGTGCCGGCGGCGACCGCGTCGCTGATGAGCTCGGACCTCGAGACGACCTCCATGACGGTACGCCGCAGGTGGCGGCGACCGACCTCCGAGGAGTCCACCGCGGTCGCGTCGATCGGGGCAGGTCCGGCGACGGCGCTCACCGCGGGGACGATCTGCTGGATGAGCCGGTCGATGTACGGCGGGAGCGGGACGGCGTCCTCCGCCTGCGAGTCGATCGCCGCGCGGACGGCACCGCACTCGTCGTGCGCGAGCACGAGGATGAGCGGGACCTGCAGAACGCCGACGGCGTACTCCAGGGTGCCGAGCACCGAGTCGGAGACGATCTGGCCGGCGTTTCGGACGACGAAGAGGTCGCCGAGTCCCTTGTCGAAGATGATCTCGGCCGCGAGACGGGAGTCGGAGCAGCCGAAGATGACCGCCTCCGGGGCCTGGGAGTGCGCGAGCGTGGCGCGGCGTTCGACGTCCTGCCGGGGGTGTGCGGGCTGACCGGCGACGAACCGCGCGTTACCGCGCTGCATCTCGCGCCAGACGGCACCGGGGCGCTTCTGGGTCATTCTGAGTCCGTTTCTGCGGGGGCGCCCGACGGGGCGTCGAGGTTGGCGGTGACCCCGGTGCGCACAGAGCGTGCGACATCGAGGACGTACTCGGACTTCGCCGTGCCGAACACGGCGATCGTGCTCCGACCGGCGACGGTCGACAGGGCGTACGCGACGTTGCCGTCGTCGGAGCCGCTGCCGTTCGCATATTCGACCCACTCGACGCCGTCGATGGTGACGGTTCCGGTGGGCCGGGCTTCGTCGAGCTCGGCGAGGAGCCAGGTGTCGTTGGCGTCCACGCCTTGGACGAGGCCGACGAACTCGTCGTCGGGGGAGATGAGTCCGACGTTCCATGAGCGGATGTCGGGTGTGCCGGCGACCGGTGAGGCTGCGGTGCGGACGTCGGCGTAGTTGCTGCCCCAGTCGTCGCCGAGCTCGGGGGTGAGGAGTGGGACGGGGAGGTCGGGCTGCGCCTGACCGGCGAGCTGCGCGTAGTCGACGGTCGGGCGTTCCGGGGCCTCACCTCGGGGCACGGCCAGCACGATCACGACCACGAGGCCGACCGTGGCCAGGAGCGACAGGACGAGGTTGTTGACGGTCTTGCGCGAGCGGTACAGGCGGGAGTTCTCCGCCTTGCGGTCGGCGGTCTCCTGCGGCGTCTCGGGGCGGCCGAGCTCGGCCACGACGCGCGGCGGCTTGGTGTCCTTCACCGCGATGCGTCCGGAGTGCCGGATCCGAGCTGGGCGGCGCGAGCCGCGTCCAGCCGTGCCTTCGCGCCGATCAGCCACTCCTCGCAGCGCTGGGCGAGCTGTTCGCCGCGCTCCCAGAGCCGGAGGGAGTCCTCGAGCGACGCCGAGCCCTGCTCCAGTTCGGACACGACACGCACGAGCTCGTCGCGTGCCTGCTCATAGCTGAGCTCCTGGACATCGGAGGGGGTTGGCATGCTTCTATCCTATTCGTCGTCGGTCCGGGCGGCAGCCGTGGCCGGGCCGGTACTGGAGGCGCCGATCGCGCCGGAGGCGAGGGTGACCAGGAGCTCCGTCCCGGCGGGGGCGTCGCCCTCCGCGCGGATGACCGCGCCGCCCGGGACACCGGCCTCCGGGTCCGCTCGCTGGACGATGGCGTAGCCGCGGTCGAGCGTGCGCTGCGGCGACAGGGCGCGGAGGTGCGAGCGGAGCTCCGTCACCTCGCGCTGGGAGCGCTCGACGGCGCGGTCGATGAGCTCGGCCCCCCTCGCGACCGTGCGGGTCAGCTCGTCCGCCCGCGAGTCGACGATCCAGGACGGGTCGGCGAGCGCGGGACGCGTCCGGAGCGTCGCGAGCCGGTCGATCTCGTGACCGAGCAACGAGGTCACCCGGGAGGACAACCGGACGCGGGCCTGCTGCACGCGAGCGAACTCCTCCGCGACGTCGGGGACGACCCGCTTGGCGGCGTCGGTCGGTGTGGAGGCGCGGAGGTCGGCGACGTCGTCGAGCAGTGGGCGGTCCGCCTCGTGGCCGATGGCGCTCACGAGGGGCGTGGTGCAGGCGGCCGCGGCTCGGACCACGCGTTCGTCGCTGAACCCGAGGAGGTTCTGGAAGTCGCCGCCGCCACGCGCGACGATGATGACGTCGACCTCGGGGTCGGCGTCGAGCGTCTGGAGAGCGCTCACGACGTCGCCGGGGGTGCGGTCGCCCTGGACGGCTGCGTGGACGACGCGGAACCGGACTGACGGCCAGCGCAGCTCCGCGTTGCGCAGGACGTCCTTCTCGGCGTCGGAGTCCTTGCCGGTGACCAGCCCGATGCACTGCGGAAGGAACGGGAGCGGCCGCTTGCGCGACGCGTCGAAGAGCCCCTCGTCGGCGAGCTGCCGACGGAGTCGTTCGAGTCGCTCGAGGAGGTCGCCGATGCCGACGTGCTTCATCGCCATGACCTGCATGGTGAGCGTGCCGCCCTTGAGCCAGTAGTTCGGCTTGACGAGCGCGACGACGTGGTCACCCTGCTTGAGGTCGGCCGGGATCTTCGCGCGGACTGACGACCAGATGGTGAACCCGACCGTCGCATCGATCTCGAGGTCTTTGAGCTTGCCGTAGACGTTGCCGCCCGAGGCGCCCCACTGCGTGATCTCGCCCTCGACCCAGACCGTGCCGAGGCGGTCGATGTAGTCGCGGAGCTTCGTGCCGAGGAGCGCGACCGGCCAGGGGGCTTCCATGGTGGCCGGTGCATCGCTCATCCCTCAAGCCTAGCCGCGAGCACCGACGGCGCGGGGTCGCGGACCACCCGACCGTTCACGGCCGACTCCCGAGCGCTGCCGCGTAGAATCCACACGTGACCGATCTCCGCGACGCCCCAGCCATCGGCCTCGGCATGCCGAGGCTCCGACGCATCGCCGGACGCCTCGCAGACCTCCCCGTCGCCGGCGAGAAGCGCGTCCTGCTCGCCGCCCCTCGTGGTTACTGCGCCGGCGTGGACCGCGCGGTCGTCGCCGTCGAGAAGGCGCTCGAGCACTATGGCGCGCCGGTGTACGTCCGGAAGCAGATCGTCCACAACGTGCACGTCGTCGATCAGCTCGAGGCCCAGGGCGCGGTGTTCGTGGAGGAGGTCGATGAGGTGCCGTCCGGCGCGCACATCGTCTTCAGTGCGCATGGCGTCTCGCCAGCCGTGGTCGATGCCGCCGCCGACCGTGGGCTGCTCGCGATCGACGCCACCTGCCCGCTCGTCACCAAGGTGCACCGCGAGGCCGTGCGCTTCGCCCGCGACGACTACGAGATCCTGCTCATCGGACACGAGGGGCACGAGGAGGTCGAGGGGACGGCCGGTGAAGCGCCCGACCACGTCACGCTCGTGACGAGCCCGGAAGCCGTCGACGACCTCGTCGTCGCCGACCCCGACAAAGTCGTGTGGCTCTCGCAGACCACGCTGTCGGTGGACGAGACCATGGAGACGGTCCGCCGCCTGCGCGAGCGGTTCCCGAAGCTCCAGGATCCGCCGAGCGACGACATCTGCTACGCGACCCAGAACCGTCAGGTCGCCATCAAGAAGGTGGCCCAGGACGCTGACCTCGTGATCGTGGTCGGGTCGGCGAACTCCTCGAACTCGGTGCGCCTCGTGGAGGTCGCCCTCGAGTACGGCGCGAAGGCCGCCTACCGCGTCGACTACGCGCACGAGATCCAGCAGGCCTGGCTCGACGGCGTCGTCACGGTCGGTGTCACCAGCGGCGCCTCCGTGCCGGAGGTCCTCGTCGACGAGGTCCTCGAAGAACTCTCCGGAGCCGGCTACGGCGCGGTGCAGGAAGTCAAGACGGCCGAGGAGGACCTCATGTTCTCCCTGCCGAAGGAGCTGCGCAAAGACCTTGCCGGCACGACCGATCCGCGCGCCCTGGGAGGGCGTCGACCATGAGCGAATCCCGCCCCCGTCCGCAGTTCGGTGAGTACGCGTCCCCCGAGGAGCAGCGTGCCCGGATCGCCGAGCCCATCGACGAACAGCGGGCGGAGGAGCTCGGCATCGCACCGGTCGTCCCCGTCGAACGGCAACCGCGGCAGCAGCAGGAGCCGACCCTCCGCGAGCAGACGCGTGAGCAGGCGCATGAGCCTGGGGTGGTGCAGCCGGGCGCTCCGACCGTGGCCGCCCGACGACCCGTCGCCGGAGACCGGATCGCGACGTCGATCCTGCTCGGACTCGGCCTCGTCGGCCTGATCGTGACCATGCCGGGTCTGCTCGACCTCCCCGGCCTGATCCGCCCTGCACTCGTGCAGATGGGTGTCTCGGGGTACTCCTCGGACGGCCTCGCGAGCGCCATGGGCATCCTGGCGCTCGGTCTCCAGATCGCCCTGTGGGTGGGCGCCATCATCCTGTCGAGCCGGTCCCTCCGCGCGGGTCGACTGACCTTCTGGATCCCGCTCGTCGCCGGTGTCGCAGCGAACCTGGTCGTGGTGATCTGTCTCGCCGTGGCCATGGGTGCCGACCCGGCGTTCATGGAGTACGTCCGCTCGCAGCAGCCGTAGTCGTCCACGCACGAAGAACGGGCCCGGCAGCGATGCCGGGCCCGTTCTGTACGTGCAGGTGACTAGGAGGTGCTGGTGCCGTACGAGCCGAGCTGCTTCGTCGACTCCAGGACGCGAGCGGCCATCGCCGACTCGGCGACCTTACCCCAGGCGCGCGGGTCGTACACCTTCTTGTTGCCGACCTCGCCGTCGAGCTTCAGCACACCCTCGTAGTTCGAGAGCATGTAGCCGGCGATCGAGCGGGTGAACGCGTACTGCGTGTCGGTGTCGATGTTCATCTTGACGACACCGTTCGCGACGGCCTCGGCGATCTCGGCGTCGGTGGAACCCGACCCGCCGTGGAAGACGAGGTCGAGCGGCTTGGGGCCGTGGCCGTACTTGGCGGTGAGGCCGTCCTGGATGGTCTTCAGCAGCTCGGGCTGGAGCTTGACGTTGCCGGGCTTGTAGACGCCGTGCACGTTGCCGAAGGTGAGGGCGGCCATGTAGCGACCCTGCTCGCCGAGGCCGAGCGCCTCGACGGTCGCGATGGCGTCGTCGAGCGTGGTGTACAGGTGCTCGTTGATGTCGTGGCTGACGCCGTCCTCTTCGCCGCCGACGACGCCGATCTCGACCTCGAGGATGGCGTTGATGGCCTTGGTGCGCTTCAGCATCTCGGTCGCGATCTCGAGGTTCTCCGTGAGCGGGACCGCCGAGCCGTCCCACATGTGGGACTGGAAGATCGGGTTGCGACCGGCCTTCACCTCTTCTTCGGAGGCGGCGATGAGCGGCATGACGAAGCCGTCGAGCGCGTCCTTCGGGCAGTGGTCGGTGTGGAGCGCGACGGTGACGGGGTAGTTCTTGGCGACCTCGGTCGCGAACTTCGCGAAGGCGATCGCGCCGGCGGCACGGTTCTTCACGGTGTGGCCGGCGAAGTAGTCGGCGCCGCCCGTGGTGACCTGGATGATGCCGTCGGAACCGGCCTCGGTGAGGCCCTGGAGGACGGAGTTGATGGTCTGGCTGCTCGAGACGTTGAACGCCGGGTACGCGAACCCGTTCGACTTCGCCTTGTCGAGCATCGCTGCGTACTGTTCCGGGGTGGCGACGGGCATGTCTTCTCCTTGCGTGGGGACGATTCGCCTTGAAGTCTAGTGACTCGGGCTCCGAGGCATACGGCACGATGGGGACATGATCGAGCGCACTCCGGACACCGACCTCCTCGACGGCTTCCTCGACGCCACGAGGGCCGCGGCTGCCGCCGTCGCGGGTCTCGTCGGAGGTGGAGACGGCATGCGCATCGACGGGGTCGCCGTCGATGCGCTCCGCCGAGCGCTCGAATCGCTCCCGGTCGACGGGCGCGTCGTCGTGGGGGAGGGCGAGAAGGACCGGGCGCCCATGCTCTTCGTCGGGGAACGTTTCGGCACGGGAGCGGGGCCGGCGATCGACCTCGCCGTCGACCCCGTGGACGGCACGAAGCTCGCTGCCTCCGGGAAGCCGGACTCCGTCGCCGTGATCGCCATCGCCCCGCGCGGTGCGATGTTCGACATCGGCCCGGCGTACTACCTCGAGAAGCTCGTCGCCGCTGGCGGGGGACGCGAGTTGTCGCTGGCCGACCCGATCGCGGTGACCCTCGACCGGCTCGCGGCCCGGCTGGGGCGGCCGGTCGAGCAGCTGCGGGTCGCGGTCCAGGACCGTCCGCGGAACGCGGCGACCGCCCAGGCCGTGACCGCCGCCGGTGCCGAGCTCGTGAGCTTCATGGACGGCGACGTCGCCCTGTCCCTGCGGGCCGCGGCCGCCGACGGCGACCTCGATCTGCTCCTCGGTGTGGGAGGAGCCCCGGAGGGCATCCTCACGGCTGCCGCGGTCCGGGCCCTCGGCGGGTGGATGACGGCGCGCTTCGCACCGCAGTCGCCGGAGGAACGTGCGCGGCTCGTCGAGGCAGGGACCGATCTCGACCGTGAGGTCCCACTCGACGAACTCTGCCGCGATGACGCCTGGCTGCTGCTCAGTGCCGTCACGTCGACCGCGCTCGCCGCCGGAGCCGAACTCGCCGGAGTCCAGGTCGAAGCGGACGGCGGTGTCATGGTCGAGTCCGTCGTCGTCGGTCCCGGGAGCCCGCTGACGAGGTCACGGAAGCGCCTCGATCGAGACGCACCCAGCGGCCTTCCCAGCCCGGTTCGATAGGCTGAAACCCTCATCCACCGAAGCGTCGTGTCCCACGAGGCGAGCGATCCATGGAGGATCCAGTGACCCAGCCTGAAACCGGCTCCCACTATCTGCAGCCCGACCGCAACCTCGCCATGGAGCTCGTGAGAGCGACGGAGGCCGCCGCGATCCGGGCGGCGCCGTTCATCGGGCGAGGCGACAAGAACGCCGCCGACGGCGCAGCGGTCGACGCCATGCGAGCCTTCCTCGGCACCGTCAACTTCGACGGCGTGGTCGTCATCGGCGAGGGCGAGAAGGATGAAGCGCCCATGCTGTTCAACGGCGAGCACGTCGGCAACGGCCGCGGCCCGTCCTGCGACATCGCCGTCGACCCGATCGACGGCACGAGCCTCACCGCCGCCGGGCGTCAGAACGCCCTCTCCGTCATCGCCGTGTCCGACCGCGGCAGCATGTTCGACCCGTCCGCGGTGTTCTACATGGACAAGATCGTCACCGGCGCCGACGGCATCGGTGTCGTCGACATCAGCCAGTCCATCGGCGACAACATCCGCGAGCTCGCGAAGGCCAAGGGCAAGCAGCCCGAAGACATCCGCGTCGCCGTCCTCGACCGACCGCGCCACGCGCAGCTCATCGAGGAGATCCGCGCGGCCGGTGCCGGGACGCGACTGCTGCTCGACGGCGACGTCGCGGGTGGCATCAACGCCGCGCGCTACGACTCGCGGATCGACATGTGCGTCGGCATCGGCGGCACGCCTGAGGGCATCATCACCGCGTGTGCGGTGAAGGCGCTCGGCGGGCTCATCCAGGGCAAGCTCATGCCGAAGGACGACGCCGAGCGTGAGCGTGCGCTCGCGGCCGGTCACGACCTCGACCGCGTCCTCGGCGCGAACGACCTCGTCCGAGGCGACAACACGTACTTCGTCGCGACGGGCGTCACCCACGGTGAACTCGTCGACGGTGTGCAGCGCAAGGGTCCGATCATCCGCACCGAGAGCCTCGTGCTGCGGTCGCGTTCCGGCACCATCCGTCGCGTCGAGGCGGACCACCTCGCTGCGAAGTGGCTGTAGCCGCTCCTCCAGCAGAGCGAAGCGCCCGGTTCCACCTCACGGTGGTGCCGGGCGCTTCGTCGTGCGGTGCTCGTGCCGGTCAGTCCTGCAGCCGGTGCGCGAGTCGCGCCTCGAGCTCGCTCGGCTCGCTATCGGACGGCTCCGGCGAGGGCTGCGCCTCCGGTGCGGTGAGGCGCTTCGGTGAGGCGTCGCTCTGGCTCACCTGACCGATGACCGTCGCCTCGTCGAGGCCGTCGAGCTTGCGCGCCGTGACGAGCACGCGGGTCTCGAACGACGAGGCGAACTGGTTGTAGTTGGTGACCGTGCTCTCGATGGACCGGCGCAGGCGGTCGGCGTGGTCCGACAGCGTCGAGAGCCGCTGGTAGAGCTCCTTGCCGAGGTCGAACAGTCGCTTCGCGTCCTCGGTGAGGACGTCCTGCTGCCAGGTGAACGCGACCGTCTTGAGGACCGCCCACAGGTTGACGGGGGAGGCGAGGGCGACCCGTTTGCCGAAGGCGTAGTCGAGCAGGCTCGCGTCGGCCTCGAGTGCTGCGGCGAGGAGTGACTCGCTCGGGATGAAGCAGATCACGAACTCCGGGCTCGACTCGAGGCCGCGCCAGTAGCCCTTCGCCGCAAGGGCGTCGACGTGCGACCGCACGGCCTTCACGTGCTGCGCGAGGAGGGCGGTACGTCGTGCGGCTTCCTCGCCTGTCGCCGTGACGGGGATGGTGCTGGCTTCGAGGTACTGCGCGAACGGCACCTTCGCGTCGACCGCGATCGACTTGCCGCCGGGCAGTCGCACGACCATGTCGGGTCGGCCGATGCCGTTGTCGGACGTGATGCTCGACTGCAGGTCGAAGTCGACGCGCTGCGTGAGGCCCGCGGCTTCCACGACGTTCCGGAGCTGGGTCTCGCCCCAGACGCCGCGGGTGGCGTTGTTGCGGAGCGCCGAGGCGAGCGACTCCGTCGTGGACCGCAGGCGTTCCTCGGACTCCGAAGCCGTCTTCAGTTGTTGGGCGAGCTCACCGTGCTGGCGGCTGCGCTGCTGCTCGAGTTCCGCGACCTTCGCCTGCATGTGCTCGAGGCTGTGCTGCACGGGCGCGAGGGCCTGCAGGACCTGGCTCTCCTCGTGTTCCTGGCGCGATCGTCGTTCGGCGTCGGCGCGGTGGCGTTCGGCGAGCTCGCGGTACTGCTCGCGCTGGGCGTTCAGCTCGCGCCCGAGACCGTCGGCAGTGGCGTCGAGTGCGGCGAGTTCTGCGCGCAGCGCGGCCCGGAGTTCCGCCTCCCGGGCGGACGCATCGGCGAGGAGTTGCGCCTGCTGGCCGCGGAGGTCGGCGAGCTGGGCGGTGTGCCTGGCCTCGAGCAGCGCCGGGTCGACCGAACCCGTGCCGGTGCGCCGCTGCAGCAGGAGGACCGCCACGGCTGCGCCGATGACGAGTCCGATGAGGAGGCCGATCCCGAGGGCGAGTGCGCTGTCCATGCCCTCAGTGTGTCGCGGGCCGCCGACATCGCTCGGAGGCCGCGCGGCGACCGCGGTCTCAGGCGGCGACGGCTGTCCCGATCCGGCCGATCTTCACGCTCGTGAGCTGCGCGAGTTCGGCGATCGAGGAAGCTCCATGGCGGGCGGCGGCGTGGATGATGATGTGCGCGGAGGCCTCGGCGTCGCCGGTGGCGTCGTGGTGCTGGAAGTCGTCGAATCCGGCGGCGAGGGCCGCCACTGGGAGCCGGTAGGAGTCGAGCTGGTACGTCTTGCGGGCGACGTTGAGGCTGCACAGGTAGCTGAGGTCGGGGCAGTCGAGGCCGGTGGCGGCGCAGCCACCCCGGATGACGCCCATGTCGAAGCCGGCGTTGTGGGCGACGAGGGCGTCACCCTGGGCGAAGTCGAGGAGCGTGTCGAGCTGGTCCGCCCAGCCCGGCGCCCCGAGGACGTCGGTGGCGACGATCCCGTGGATGCGGGTGTTCCACTCGAGGAACGCGTCGTGTCCGGCAGGGGGCTGGATGAGCCAGCCCGCGCGGTCGACGACGATGCCGTCGCGGACCCTGACGAGGCCCACGCTGCAGGCGGAGGCGGATGACGAGTTCGCGGTCTCGAAGTCGATGGCGGTGAAATCCAGTGGCACGTCCTCACCCTCGCACCAGCGTCCGACACCGCTCGGGTGGCACGCCGTGGGCCGCTCGATCGACGGTGCCGATCCGTCCCCGGAGCGGAGGCGCGACCCACGGGGACGCGCGGCCAAGTACGATAGACCCTCGTGGCTCTTACTCTCGGCATCGTCGGCCTGCCCAACGTCGGCAAGTCCACCCTGTTCAACGCGCTCACGCGCAACAACGTGCTCGCAGCGAACTATCCGTTCGCGACGATCGAGCCGAACGTCGGCGTGGTCGAACTGCCCGACGCCCGGCTCGGCAAGCTCGCGGAGATCTTCGGCAGCGAGCGCATCCTGCCCGCCGCGGTGTCCTTCGTCGACATCGCCGGCATCGTCAAGGGCGCGAGCGAGGGGGAGGGTCTCGGCAACAAGTTCCTCGCGAACATCCGTGAGGCCGACGCCATCGCGCAGGTCGTCCGCGGCTTCGCCGACCCCGACGTCGTGCACGTCGACGGCGATGTGAACCCGGCCTCCGACATGGAGACCATCAACACCGAGCTCATCCTCGCCGACCTCGAGACGCTCGAGAAGGCCGTCACCCGGTTCGAGAAGGAGGTCAAGGGCAAGAAGCTCGACCCCTCCGTCCTCACGGCGGCGAAGGAGGCGCAGGACGCGCTGAACGCCGGCACCCCGCTCTCGGCGACGAAGATCGACCTCGCGCCCATCAAGGAGCTCGGTCTCCTCACGGCCAAGCCGTTCATCTACGTCTTCAACGTCGACGAGGACGTCCTCCAGGACCAGGCGAAGCTCGACGAGCTGGCGGCCCTCGTGGCGCCGGCGAAAGCCGTCTTCCTCGACGCCAAGCTCGAGTCGGAGCTCGTCGACCTCGACGAGGACGACGCCCGTGAGATGCTCGAGTCGACCGGCCAGACCGAGTCCGGCCTCGACCAGCTCGCACGCATCGGTTTCGCGACGCTCGGCCTGCAGACCTACCTCACGGCGGGCCCGAAGGAGTCGCGTGCGTGGACGATCCCGCAGGGTGCCAAGGCGCCCCAGGCGGCCGGCGTGATCCACACGGACTTCGAGAAGGGCTTCATCAAGGCCGAGGTCATCTCGTTCGACGACCTCGTCGAGACCGGCTCCGTCGCCGAGGCCCGCTCCAAGGGCAAGGCCCGCATGGAGGGCAAGGACTACGTCATGCAGGACGGCGACGTCGTGGAGTTCCGCTTCAACGTCTAGCCCGTCGAAAGCGCACGTCGCGTCGTCGACCAGCCCCAACGTCGACGGAATGAGCGCTCTCGGTCGTGGCTACCGCTTCCGCCGCTGTTCCGCGATCCACGTGTGATCGGCGATCGCGGCTGAGACGGCTTCGCGATACTGCGCGCCGTCTGCAC
Organism: Plantibacter sp. CFBP 8798; assembly: GCF_014841195.1. Lineage (NCBI taxonomy): Bacteria > Bacillati > Actinomycetota > Actinomycetes > Micrococcales > Microbacteriaceae > Plantibacter > Plantibacter sp. CFBP 8798. The sequence goes on along the minus strand of NZ_JACYTS010000002.1, from coordinate 959,227 downwards.
TGCGGTACAGATCCCTGCTGAAGAACTGCGATGCAGGTCGGTAAGGCGCACTGTTGTGGACACGTCTGGCGAGGTCGGACAGGACATCGTGGTCGCCCGCGAGGTAGGCGGCGAGCTCGGTGTCGTTCAACCGGATGAGCGCGGAATCGTCGATGAGAGCGCTGTAGCTGTACCTCGCGTCGAGGTAGAGCGAACCCTCCTGCTCGACGAGGAACCACATTCCCGGTTCATGGTCGACGTAGCGCATGTCCATGCCTCGATTCTCCCGGAGGTCCGGAGGTCCGGAGGTCCGGAGGTTCGGGTAGGGGTGTTCCTACCATGAACGGGTTCATCGCAAGGAGTGTGTAACGACTCGCGTTATTAACGAGGTGCGTTATACCCTGCTACGATGATCAGGTCGTTCGGCAACCGGGATACCGAGCGATTGTGGCGTCGGGAACGAGTGCGGTCGATCGATCCTCGGATCCATCGGGTTGCGCTCCGGAAGCTTCGCCAGGTGGGTGCCGCAGAGATGCTCGACGATCTTCGGATCCCACCGGGCAACCGACTCGAGCCGCTCAAGGGCGATCGTGTCGGGCAGCACAGCATCAGGATCAATGACCAGTGGAGAATCTGTTTCGTGTGGACGGACACAGGGCCGGAGGAGGTGGAGATCGTTGACTATCACTGACTCGAGCGGCAAGCTCGCACCGATCCACCCCGGTGAAGTGCTCATGGAGGACTTCATCGAGGGGTTCGGCATCACGCAGAACAAGCTGGCGGTGTCCATCGGAGTCGCGCCACGTCGCATCAATGAGATCGTCCACGGCAAGCGGTCCATCACGGCAGACACCGCGCTCCGGCTTGCGAAGTACTTCGGCACTTCGGCGCAGTTCTGGCTCAACCTGCAGATGCGGTACGAGCTCGACCTCGCTGAGGATCGGCTTTCGCAACAGATCGCGGCGATCACGCCACTGAAGCCTGCTGCCGCGTAGCGTCATACTTCCACGCCGAGAGTGCGCGTTCTGTCGCCTGCGTAAGGGTTTCGGGACAGAACGCGCACTCCGGGTCGAGGCGATCGACCGTCACCACCACCGTCTGGCGCGAGGGACCAGGCCCGCGAGGGCTGCGAGCCCGGCGAACGCGCTGACCACCCCGAGGAAGCCCACGGGGGTGTCGCGGAGCGGTCCGATGACGAGTAGGGCGCCGACTCCGAGCGCTGCCACGCCGAAGCCGGTGCGCCAGTGTCGCCTGACCTTCGCCGCTGGGCGGCGGCCGGGCAGGTCGGTGGGTCGCGGGCGCGCGCGGCGCCGTTCACTCAGCGGCGGTCCGCCGTCGTCCGGCCCGTCGACGGCACGCCCGAACCCGTCGATCCACGGACCGGCACCGACCTCGGGGCAGCGGTCGTGGACGTTCGTGTCGCGGGTCGAGGCATCCGCCGGGTGGGTAGGCATGGCTGCGGCGAGATCCACGTCGAACCGGACGGAACCGTCCGGCAGGAGGGCGTCGTAGCCGACGAACCGCAGCGGCCGTCGGCGCCATCTCGACGTGCCACGGAACGCCGTCGCGCGGACGGCGACGGGACGGTCGGGCGATTCGCGCATGGATCGATGGTGGCACATCGGGTCACCGTCGTTCAGCACCCTGGTGCTTCCGACGTCTCTGCCGCCAGCGGGGTACTGCTCCGGCGGTACGCTCGATGAGGCGCCACCCGAACGGGCGCCACGGGAGGCACCGGGTGACGATCGATCTGGCGAGCATGCTGGTGGTGGCGGTGATCGTCTGCGCCGCGTGCGGGATCTTCTACGGACTCGACAGCGCGCGAACCCTCGCCGGACGCCACATGGCAGCATGGATGTCCGGATTCGCCACCACCCTGCTCTCCGCGGTCAGCTATCTCGCCGCCACGCTCAACGGCGACTCGGTATGGATCGTCGCCGTCGCCAACGCCGCCATGGTCGCTTCGATCGCCGCCCTGTGGGTCGGGTGCCGGCTGTTCAACGGTCGACGCAGCCTCGTGTTGCTCGGCACCCTCTTCGTCGGGGTGACGGCGATCTCCGCCGTCCTCGACCCCACCGACGACCCGGAGTGGGCCGGCACTATCGCCCGGCTCATCTCGCTCATCATGCTGTCGCTGTTGGTCGCCTACGAGGCGCGACGGGGGCGGATGCGAACCGCACCGGCGTCACTGGTGCTCGTCGTCGTCATGATCCTCCACGCGGTGTTCACCGCCGTGCGCCTCGCAGTGTACCTCGCGGCGGGTCCCCACTCGGAGATCTTCGAGCGGCTGTTCAGCACGCGCATCGTGACCTACATGAACCTCGTGTTCGTCGTCGCGATCGCCGTCGGCCTCGTCCTCCTGCGCTCCTGGGAGCGCAAGCAGCGCCTCTCCTCGGAGCGGGTGGGCGTCCGCGCGGTGGGGCGCCGGGCGTTCATCGCCGAGGCGACCCGACTCCGCGACAGGCAGCAGCCCGATCGTCGCCTCGCGATCCTCGTCGTGGCGATCGACGGCTACGGCGACCTCCGCCGCGCCTACGGGATGGCGACGGCGGGGGAGCTGGAGGCGCTGCTCGCAGCCGCGGTCTTCCGTGAGCTGCCGGCCGGGTCCGTCTGCACCCGCGTGTGGAGCGGGACGATCCTCGTGGCCACGTCGGTCGAATCGGGGCCGACCGGCCTCTCGGGTCTCCACGACCTCGCGGCGCCGATCGCCGCCGGCTACCGGGAGGCCGTGACGCAGCAGCTCGACGGTTTCGCCGGTGCTGCCAACCTCGGTGTCGCGGTCGATTCAGCCGCGCCGACGCCCGTCGAGACCCTCGTGTCGATCGCACGGACGGCCCGAGCCGACGCCGAGCGGCGAGGCGAATCGGTGCGGGTCGTCGAGTCCGCGTCGGAGACGCAGGACCGCTGACGGCGCGTGCGGCTCAGCGACCCTGGCGCTTCTTGTACGGCAGCGGCTCGCCCTTGACCTTCGGCGCGCGACCCTTGCCCTTGTTCGCCTTGGCTTTGCCGCCCGGCGCAGGAGCCGACTTCGCTGCTGCTGCCGCTGAGGCGTCGAGTTGGCGACGTGCCTCGATGAGGAACGCGTAGCCGGCGTCCGTCAGCTGCGTGGATTCCACGTCGCGAGCGAACAGTTCCGCTCCGACGCTCTCCTCGAGCTTCCGGACGTCGGCGACGACGGTGCTCCGCGGCACACCGAGCGCCTTGGCCGCCTTCGCGAAGTGGAGGGTCTCCGCGGAGGCGACGAAGGAGCGCAGCTGCTTGTGATCCATGCCCTCAGCCTACGGTCACGGCGTCAGGCTGCCGACCAGTGTCGCGTCAGCCACCCAGCTGGTCGCGTCGGCGACGCCGCACGATCACCGAGGCGATACCCGCGAGCAGGCCGAGGCCGAGCAGGGAGCCGGCTGCGATCGCCAGCGTCGATCCCTGGAACCCGGTGTCGGGAAGCCTCGTGATGTCTCCGGCCGGAACCGCCGGCTGACCGGGGACCTGCGGGGTGCCTGGCGGGACGATGACGATCGTCGATTCGATGGAGTCGTCGGGTGCGGTGCCGTTACTCGCGGTGATGGTGACCGTGTAGGTCCCGGGCGTCGTGGGCGTGCCGGTCACGCCACCGGTCACGCTGTCGAGGACGAGTCCCGGGGGCAGGGCACCCGAGGTGACCGTGTACGTCGCGTCGGGGCTGCCCGTAGAGGTGACGGTGCTGTCATACGTCGTACCGACGGTGCCGCCGGGGAGCGGAGCGGAGGTGATCTCCGGGCTCGTCGTCACGACGGAGCCGCTGCCGTCGTCGCAGCCTGCAGGACGGGTGATGACCGTGTTGTCGAGCGTCACAGCACCGGTGGATGCGAGCAGGCGACCCTCGACGACCGTGCCCGATTGCGTGGAGATGGACGCGTCGGCGAGGATCGTGCCGACGAAGGGCGCGCCTCCGCGGAGCGTGGCCGAGCTGCCCACTCGCCAGAACACGTTGCAAGCACTCGCGCCGCCGACGAGGGTGACCGAGGAGCCGACGGCGGTGTCCAGCGTGCTCGCGGCCTGGAAGACCCAGACGGACTCTGCTGCGCCGGTGAGCGTCACGTTGCCGGTGAGGGAGATCTCTCCGCCTGCATAGACGCCGGGCTCGAGGTTGAGGCCGGTGAGGTCACCGACCTGCTGCGGGGCCGGCGTGAGACTGGAGGCGGTACCCATCGCGATGAGGAGGTCGTTCTTGGCGGTGGCGGCGACCTCGTTGGTCACATCCTGGATGCCGTTGACGATGCCCGGCGGGAAATTGGTCACGGCGCTCCCCGGGCTCAGCCCGAGGTCGCCGTTGATCGTGGTCGGGGAGTCGGTGTTGGTGACGGTCGACCCTGCGAGCACGCCGTACTTGGCTGCCGTGCCCAGGTTGATCGGGCCGTTGATCGTGGTCGCGGCGTTCGCCGGTCCGGCACCGATGGCCAGGAGTCCGACGGTCACGACTGCCGCTGCGGCGAAGAGGCGAGAGCGAACGCGGCCGGGTCTGGCGCTGCGGGCGGGTGGAGAGAGTTCGAGGCGCATCAGGGCCCCTTCCGTGTGGGAGGGGCGCGAAGCCAAAGAACATGGCGACATCAACCGCAACTGCTCCCTGTGTAACACCTTCGGGGGGCGCCCAGTCGGTTAGTGCGGAACGCGTACCCGATCGTGATGTCGTGCTATTCGCGGGCGGGCGCGAGGGTGGCGCGGAATGAACGGTCTCCTGCGCCCGGTCCGAGTGAGACGATTGACCTATGACTGCAACGCTCGTGGCCCAAGGCCTGGCCGGAGGACACGGCCACCGCACCCTGTTCGACGGCCTCGATCTGACGGTGGCACCGGGTGACGTGATCGGCGTCGTCGGGATGAACGGCGCGGGGAAGTCGACCCTGCTCCAGCTCCTCGGCGGCTCCCTCGAACCGCAGGCAGGCACGATCTCGCTGTCGCCCTCCGACGCCTTCGTGGGCGCGCTCCCGCAGGAACACGAGCGCGTCGTCGGCGAGAGCGTCGCCGCTTACATCGCCCGGCGCACCGGCTGTGCTGCGGCGACCGAGGCGATGGATGCCGCCGCCGCGGCGCTCGCCGAACCCCCGCAGGCAGGCCCGGACCCCGCGGACGTCTACTCCGCCGCCCTCGACCGCTGGTTGGCGAGCGGCGCGGCCGATCTCGAGGAGCGGATCCCCGCGGTCCTCGCCGACCTCGGGCTGGACCTCGACGCGGATGTCACGACCACGATGATGACCTCGCTGTCCGGTGGGCAGGCCGCTCGCGTCGGACTGGCGGCGCTGCTGCTGTCGCGATTCGACATCGTCCTCCTCGACGAACCGACCAACGATCTCGACCTGGACGGCTTGGAGCGGCTCGAACGCTTCGTGCAGGGATTGCGCGGGGGTGTGGTGCTCGTCAGCCACGACCGCGAGTTCCTCGCCCGCTGCGTCACGCGCGTCCTCGAACTCGACCTCGCACAGCAGAGCAACCGCGTCTTCGGGGGCGGATACGAGGCCTACCTCGAGGAGCGTGAGGTCGCCAGGCGGCACGCCCGCGACGCCTATGACGAGTTCGCCGACAAGAAGGCCGATCTCATTGGTCGCGCCCGGGTGCAGCGGGAGTGGTCCAGCCAGGGCGTGCGGAACGCGATGAAGAAGGCGCCCGACAACGACAAGATCCGGCGGAAGGCCTCGGCGGAGTCCTCGGAGAAGCAGGCCCAGAAGGTCCGGCAGATGGAGAGTCGCATCGCCCGGCTGGACGAGGTCGAGGAACCGCGCAAGGAGTGGCAGCTGCAGTTCACGATCGGCAGCGCACCGCGTTCGAGCACGGTCGTCGCGACGCTGTCCGAGGCCGTCGTCCGGCAGGGCGACTTCCAGCTCGGCCCCCTGTCGCTCCAGGTGAACGTGGGCGATCGCATCGGCATCACCGGGCCCAACGGCGCCGGCAAGTCCACCCTGCTCGCGACGCTGCTCGGTCGTCGCGAACCCGACGCGGGCAGCGCGAGCCTCGGCTCGAGTGTGCGGATCGGCGAGATCGACCAGGCCCGCTCACTGCTCGTCGGCACGGAGCCGCTCGCCGACCGCTTCGAGGCGACCGTGCCCGACCTCAGTCCGGGAGAGGTCAGGACGCTGCTGGCGAAGTTCGGGCTGAAGGCCGACCACGTGAACCGGCCCGTCGACGAGCTGTCACCGGGGGAGCGCACCCGCGCCGGGCTCGCCGTGCTCCAGGCGACGGGGATCAACCTGCTGGTCTTGGACGAGCCGACGAACCACCTCGACCTCGCTGCGATCGAACAGCTCGAGGAGGCACTCGAGAGCTACGACGGAACACTCCTCCTCGTCACCCACGACCGCCGCATGCTCGACACCGTCCGGATCGAACGGCGGTGGGTCGTCGAGGCCGGCCAGGTCGCGGAGCGCTAGCCCGCGGCGGTACCGCTCAGAGGCCTCGGAGGAGCGCGTCACGGAGTTCGGGTCCGATGTCCTCGGGAACGTCGATCTCGACCGCGAGCGCCTGGATCGCCCGGCTGTAGTAGTTGCGAGCGGCCGCAGCGAGCGTGATGTCGAGGATCTCCCGGTCGGAGAAGCCGTGCTGGCGCAGGGTCAGGCTGTCGGCGTCGGTCATCCGGTCCGAGTCGCGACCCACCCGTTCGGCGTAGGCCATCATCGCGACCTCCGCGGGGCTCAGGCCGGCGTCGTGATAGTCCGCCGCGATCCGCACGAGTTGGTCCTCCTCGAACAGCGCAAGCGATCTCCGGCCGTGAGCGAGACGGCAATGCCGTGACCGCATCCCTCGCGCCGCGGCGAGCGTCACGAGCTCGTAGCGTCGCATGCCGAGCGGTCGGGCGATCTCACCGATCAGCGCCTCCCACGCGGCGTAGGCCCCGGGGTTCAACGCCATCACCTTCGTGTGCGCCGCGACGAAACCCTGGTCGGCGATGTCGTCGTCGTACATCGCCGCCGTCGTCGCATCGGCATCGGCTTCGGGGATGGTGTGGAGGATCGACATGTCGGCCACCTCGTCGGAACGGGCCGCGGGCCGGGCGTCCGCGGCTACCGTTCATGATGGCACTCGAGATCGGCGCTGTCAGAACCCTTTTCCGGTTGGTCTCGGCGATCACATCGGCATCACCGGCCCCGGTTGTCGCCGGGAAGACCCGCGCCCCGACAATGAGCGAGGACCCCGCGGCGTTCGCCAGGCGGGGTCCTCGTCGTTCAGAGGGCGCGTCAGTCGCGCAGCTGCTCCTTGTAGTCGTTCTTCGCCTCGGTGGTGTCGCGCTCGGCTTCGGCCTTCTTCACGTCGGCCTCCGCCTGCTTCACCTTCGCGTCGGCCTTGGCCTCGTCGACCTTGTCGCCGATCCGGTCCTTGGCGTCTTCGACGGTCTCGCCGATCTTCCGGCCGGTCGCCTCAGCAGCGTCCTTGGCGTTGTCCAGGAATCCCATGTCAGCTCCGTCTCTGATCCCGACTCTCGGTCACCGTTCCAGCCTCGCGGGCCCGCGCCCGCGAGGCAACCACTTGTGTTCCGAGGCGTGGACGGCTAGATCATGAGACGATCCGGCGCGCGGGGGCGCCGTCGCTCAGGGGGCGGGGGCGCCACCGTCGGTCGGGGTCGCGTGCGGCAGCCAGTCCTTGAGGATGACCTCCTCCGGGTCGACCAGACGTTCGGTGTGGAGGTCGTACTCCGGGTCACGCTCGGCGAGGAACCGGGTGACGGCGTCAGCGTCCTCGTTGTCGTGTCGACGTCGTGCGCGGTCTGCCGCGTCCTGCTCGGTGCTCATGGATCCCACCGTAGCTCAGCCTCCGGCGGAGGGTGCCGCCAGACACCCGGCGTCGGACAGCCGTCACCGAACGCGCGGCCGGATCCGTCCGGTCGGTCGTCGTGGGGTTCAGCGGAGACCCGCGACGGCCTCCACCGAGGCGACGACGGCGCTCGCCGTCCGGTCCAGCTCGGCCGCGGTGACGGCGGCGGTCCAACTGAAGCGCACGGCGGTCTGCGCGACCTCTGGAGCGATGCCGATCGCGAGGAGGACCGGTGACGGCTCGTCGCTGCCGGCGGCGCACGCGGAGCCGCTCGAGGAGATGACGCCCCGCCGTTCGAGTTCGAGGAGGACCGCCTCGCCGGAGGTCCCGGGGAACACGAACGATGCGATACCCGGTAGGCGTCGTTCCGGGTGGCCCGTCAACCGAGCACGCGGGACCTCGTTCAGGACCCTCGCGATGAACGCGTCACGCAGTCCGCTGACGCGGTCCACCGCTTCCACCCGATCACGCTCGGCGAGCTCCAGCGCCGTCGCGAGCCCGACGGCGGCGGCCACCTGTTCGGTCCCGCTCCGGCGACCGCGTTCCTGACCGCCACCGTGCAGGAGCGGTTCCAACGGCAGGGAGCCGCGCACGGCGAGCAGTCCGACGCCCTTCGGAGCACCGAGCTTGTGGCCGGCCAGGCTCAGCGCGTCCACGCCGAGGCGATCCAGTCCGAGCGGCAGCCATCCCGCCGCCTGCACGGCATCGGTGTGGAACGGGACGCCTGCGGCCTGGGCGACGCCTCCGAGCGCCGACAGGTCCTGGACCGTGCCGATCTCGTTGTTGGCCGCCAGCACCGAGACGAGCACTGTGTCCGGCCGCAGTGCAGCGGCGAGTTCGGCCGGGTCGACCAGGCCGGTCCCGTCCACCGGGAGGACGGTGGCCTCGACCCCGTGGAACCGCGTGAGGTACGCGACCGATTCCGCGACCGCCTCGTGCTCGATCGGCGAGGTGACGACATGGCGTCCGCGATCGAGGGCCGCCAGGGTGATGCCCTTGACTGCGAGGTTGTCCGCTTCGGTGCCGCCCGAGGTGAACACCACGTCTCCAGGTCGGACGCCCAGCACGGTCGCGACGCGTCGCCGGGCGTCCCGCAACGCCCCGGCCGCCGCCTCGCCGACGGTGTGATGGCTCGACGGGTTGCCGAAGGTGCTCGTCAGGTACGGCCACATCGCCTCGAGCACCTCCGGGCGCACCGGCGTCGTCGCGGCGTTGTCGAGGTAGAGCATCTCAGTCGACCGAGACGTCGAGCCCGAGGTCGAGGGACCGGACGCTGTGGGTGAGGGCACCGGAGGAGATGACATCGACGCCGGTCTCCGCGATGGCCCGCACCGTCGTCAGCGTCACGTTCCCGCTCGCCTCCACGATGGCGCGGCCGGCGATCAGCGCGACGCCCTCGCGGAGCTGGTCGACGGTGAAGTTGTCGAGCATGATCGTGTCGACGCCCGCCGCGAGCACCGCCTCGATCTGGTCCAGGCGGTCGACCTCGACCTCGATCGTCGTCGTGTGCGGGAGCTCCTCGCGAGCCCGCAGCAACGCCTCGGTGACCGTCAGGCCGCGCTCGAGGAGGACCGCCAGGTGGTTGTCCTTGACCATGACGGCGTCGGAGAGCGAATGGCGGTGGTTGTGCCCGCCGCCCGATCGCACCGCGTGGCGCTCGAAGACGCGCAGGCCCGGGGTCGTCTTCCGGGTGTCGACGATGCGGGCGCGGGTGTCGGACACGGCTTCGACGTACGCCGCGGTGATGGTCGCGATGCCGCTCATCCGCTGGACGAAGTTCAGGGCGACGCGCTCAGCGGTCAGGACGGCACGCGCCGGACCCGACACCATGGCGATGGTGTCACCCGCAGCGAACCGTTCGCCGTCGGCGACGAGGAACGCGACCGTGATGCGTGGGTCGGTCAGTCGGAACGCCGCCTCGAACACAGCCGAACCGCTGAAGACGCCCGCCTCGCGCGCGGTCAGGGAGGCCGAGGCCGTGGCGTCCTCCGGGATGAGGGTCGCCGCCGTCAGGTCGCCCCACGGGGCGTCCTCGACGAGGGCCGCGGTGACGGTGGTGTCGATGAGATGTGGGGTCAGCATGGTGCGAGCACGGTTCCGTTCACGGATGGGTGGGTGGTGGGCTGGGGCGCGTCGGCCGGCGTCGCGAGGGTGATCGCGATCGGCGACGCCTGATCCGGATCGACACCGGGATGGTCGTCCCTGGCGTGGGCGCCGCGTGACTCGGTGCGCGCGAGGGCAGCGGCGACAACGGCCCGGGCGAGCAGCAGGAGGTTGCGGTCCTCGGTGGCCGCGACCGACCGTGGCGCGGTGACGACGTCGTCGAGCTCGGTCGACCAACGGTCCAGGGTCCGGCGCGCGAGCTCGAGACCACGCGCGTCACGGACCAGCCCGGCATCCCGCCACATCACGGCGTGGAGCGCCGCGCGGCTGAAGGGCTCGACGGGGTCCGTTGGGAGTCGGAGGTCGTCATCGGCCGCAAGGGGATCGAGGACGACCCGCTCACCACCGAGCCCCGGGCGACCGGCGATCGGACCCGGTGCCGCATCGATCGCCGCGACGGCGCGGGCCGCGAAGACGGCACCCTCGAGGAGCGAGTTGGAGGCGAGGCGGTTGGCCCCGTGGACGCCCGTGCGAGCGACTTCGCCCACGGCGAGCAGCCCGGGCAGGGTGGTCCGGCCGTCGAGGTCCGTGGCGACACCGCCCATCCAATAGTGTGCGGCCGGGGCGACGGCGACCGGTGTGCGCGACCAGTCGACGCCGGAGGCTCGGAGGTGCTCGTCGATCCCCGGGAACCGCGCGGCGAGGCGGTCCGCGCCGAGCGCGGTCGCATCGAGCGTCACCGGGGCGCCGCCCTGCGCGGCCATGGCCCGGGCGATCCCTCGGGCGACGATGTCGCGTGGTGCCAGCTCGGCGTCGGGGTGCAGCGCCCGCATGAAGCGTTCACCGTTCGCGTCCCGGAGGACGGCCCCCTCGCCGCGGACGGCCTCGGAGACGAGGAAGCTGCCGGGTGCGGCGAGCGCGGTCGGGTGGAACTGGACGAACTCCACGTCGGCCAGCACCGCTCCAGCACGGAGTGCTGCAGCGGCGCCGTCGCCCGTCGCCACCGCCGGGTTGGTCGTGAACGGGTAGAGCTGCCCGACACCGCCGGTGGCGAGGATCACGTGGTCGGCGTCGACGGTGAACGCACCTCGCTCGGAGGACCGGAGGTGTGCACCGGTGACCGTCCCGGCGGTGACGACCAGGTCGACGAGGACGGTGTGCTCCAGCACGGTTACCCGCCGGGCCGCAAGCGTCTCGACGAGCGCCGTCTCGATCGCCGCGCCGGTCGCGTCGCCACCGGCGTGCAGCACCCGGGGGTAGGAGTGGGCCGCTTCGAGGCCCTTCGCGAAGCCGTCGCCGTCGCGGTCGAACGCCACACCGAAGGCGATGAGCTCGCGGATCCGTTCGGGCCCCTCGGTGCAGAGCACCCGGACGGCCTCCTCGTCGCACAGCCCCGCGCCGGCCAGCAGCGTGTCCCGGACGTGGTCCTCGACGCGGTCGTCGTCGAACATGACCCCGGCGATCCCGCCCTGCGCATAGCGCGTGTTGCTCTGGCCGAGGACGTCCTTGGTGGCGACCACGACCTCGTGCCGTTCACTCGCGTGGATCGCGGCCACGAGCCCGGCGATCCCGCTCCCGACCACGAGCACCGTCGCCATGTCAGCCGGCCTGGGTTCCGGCGGCGACCGGTGGCTTCGCGGCGAGCATGCGCTCGAGCGACAGGCGGGCCGGGACGGCCACGTCGTCGGAGACGGTGATGCGGTTGAGCACCTCGCCCGCGACGAGTCCTTCGAGCACCCAGGCCAGGTAGCCGGGGTGGATGCGGTACATCGTCGAGCAGGGGCAGATCACGTCGTCGAGGCAGAAGATCGTGTGCTGCGGGTACTGCGCGGCGAGGCGCTGCACCATGTTGATCTCGGTGCCGATCGCGAACGTGGTGCCGTCCGGCGCCGCCGCGATGGCCTTCTGGATGTAGTCCGTCGATCCCGCCTCGTCGGCGGCGTCGACGACCGCCATCGGGCACTCGGGGTGCACGATGACCCGGACGCCGGGGTGCTGCGCCCGGGCGCGGTCGATCTGGTCGACGGTGAACCGCTTGTGCACCGAGCAGAAGCCGTGCCACAGGATGACCTCGGCCTGCTCGAGGTCCGTCGCCTCGTTGCCGCCGAGCGGGCGGTTCGGGTTCCACATCGGCATGTGCTCGAGTGGCACGCCCAGCTTCTTGGCGGTGTTCCGACCCAGGTGCTGGTCCGGGAAGAACAGCACCCGCTGTCCGCGCTCGAAGGCCCACCGCAGGACCGTCTCCGCGTTGCTGGACGTGCAGACGATCCCGCCGTGCCGACCGCAGAAGCCCTTGAGCGCCGCCGAGGAGTTCATGTAGGTGACGGGGATGACCGGTACCCGGCCGTCGGCGTCCGGTTCGGTCCCGTAGAGCGCCTCGAGGGCCTCCCACGCCTCCTCGACCTGGTCGATGTCCGCCATGTCGGCCATCGAGCAGCCGGCGGCGAGGTTCGGGAGGATCACGGCCTGCTCGGGTCCGGACAGGAGGTCGGCCGTCTCGGCCATGAAGTGCACGCCGCAGAACACGATCGCCTCGGCCTCGGTGCGTGCCTTGGCCGCGTTCGCGAGCTGGAAGGAGTCGCCGATGTAGTCGGCGTGCTGGACCACCTCATCCCGCTGGTAGAAGTGCCCGAGGATCACGACGCGGTCTCCGAGGGTCTGCTTCGCGGCCACGATGCGGCGGTGGAGTTCATCGTTGGAGGCGTCGCGATAGGCGGCCGGGAGCTGGCCCTGCCGAGGCGAACCGGTCGGGATGACGTCGCCCATCGACGCGCCAGGGCCGTAGCTCGGCGGCTGCAGGTCGAACACCCAGGGCCCGGCCGCGAGCTCGGGCGCGCAGGTCGCGCCGTCGGACGCACCCTCGGTGATCTGCTGGATGGTGTCGTCGACGGATGCGGTGATGGTCATGCTGGCTCCTCGGACTGCTGACGGGTGGTCGGGGTGGACGTCGTGGGCCTGCGGCTCGTCGACCGCCCGGGCGACGGGGTCTCCGGTCGGGTGACGGGCTGGGTCCACCGATAGAGCCGCGCCGGGCGGTGGCGCCCACCGGTACGGAGCTCGTCGGTCTGCAGGACGAGACCGGAGGACTCGACCTGGCGTCGGAAGTTCGCGGGGTCGAGCTGCTTCTGCAACACCGCCTCGTGCACCTCCCGGAGTTCGGAGAGGGTGAAGGTCTCGCCCAGGAAGGCGTGCGCGATGTGGCTGTACTCCAGCTTGTTCCGGAGTCGCCACAGGGCGTACTCCACGATGTCGCGGTGGTCGAACGCCAACGGGGGGAGCGCGTCGGCCGGGAACCAGCGCACGTTCTGGCCGAGCCGCGTGCGCTTCGCCTCGTCGGACCCGACGAGCGCCCAGTAGACGATCGAGACGACCCGCTCGGCGGGGGAGCGGTCGAGGTCGCCGAACGCGTACAACTGCTCGAGGTACCGCGGGCGGAGTGAGGTGGTCGTCTCCAGGGTCGACGAGGCCGCGTCCGCGAGGGACTCCGCGGCACCGAGCGGGCCGCCCGGCAGCGCCCAGAGGCCGTCGTAGGGCTCACGGATGCGCCGGACGAGCGGGAGCCAGATGCCCGGCTGCGGGACGGTCGCGCCGAACCCGTCGTCGGCTCGGAGCGTGAAGATGACGGTCGAGACCGCGAGGCCGACCTGCGGGTCCGTCTGCTCCGCGGGAGTCGTCGATCGCTGCATGGGGGATCTCCGTGTTCCGGAGCACCGGCGGCACTTCAGGTAGAAATGACCTGTACTCGATACAGGCTTAGTGTACACCTGACTCGAACAAGGTCCTGCGCCGAGGCGACCACTCGCGATATGCTGGCGGCTCAATCGAACATCGGGCCGCAAACACGATGCGGGAGAGCCGGTACGCCGGCACCGAAGGAGCAAGCCTCCCCGCCAATCTCTCAGGTCCTGTACCGCATCGGACTGGCCACTCTGGAAAGCAGCGCACGTTCGTGGTGCGCTCGCCGACGGTGAAAGCAGTGTCCGCAGCAGCGGCGCTCGTGAAGCTCTCAGGCCAATGACAGAGGGGGAGTTCCCAACGGGCACCGTCAGGTGTCCGCAGCGCACCACGCGACCCCGGAGAACTCGTGACCGACCTCGAACGAACCAGCCCGCTCCATGCCGTCCACGAAGCCGCCGGCGCGAGCTTCACGGACTTCGCCGGATGGCAGATGCCCGTGCGGTACTCGAGCGACCTCGCCGAGCACCACGCCGTGCGCACCGCCGCCGGCATCTTCGACATCTCCCACATGGCCGAGATCCAGGTCGTGGGCGACGACGCCGCCGACTTCCTCGACCAGGCGCTCGCGGGCAAGCTGTCCGCCATCGATCTGCTCCAGGCCAAGTACTCCCTGCTGCTGAACGAGGCCGGCGGCATCATCGACGACCTCGTCGTCTACCGCAACGGTGAGCACGAGTACCTCGTCGTCGCGAACGCGGGCAACCACGACGCCGTCGTCGCAGCGCTCACCGAGCGGGCCGCGGCGTTCGAGCACGTGGTCGTCATGGACCGCAGCGACGAGATCGCGCTCATCGCCGTCCAGGGGCCCGCCTCCCGCGCCATCCTCCAGGCGACCGAGGGGCTCCACATCCTGGACGAACTGCCCTCCCTCGACGAGGTGAAGTACTACCGCGCGACGGGTGCCTCCTTCGAGAACGGCACGGTCTTCATCGGGCGCACCGGGTACACCGGCGAGGACGGGTTCGAGCTGTACGTCGACGCGGCCGACGCCGTGGAGCTGTGGAACGCCATCGTCGCCGCCGGGACACCGCTCGGACTGGTCCCCGCCGGGCTCGCCAGTCGCGACACGCTCCGGCTCGAAGCCGGCATGCCGTTGTACGGCCACGAGCTCGGTCCGGACATGCTGCCCGTGCAGGCCGGACTCGGTCGCGTCGTCGCACTCGGCAAGCACGGCACGTTCATCGGTCGTGACGCCGTCGAGGCCGGTCCGGCGGACGACGCACCGGTGCTCGTCGCCCTCGTCTCCGAGGGGCGTCGTGCCGGTCGTGCCGGTTACCGCGTCCTCGCCGGCGACACGACCGTCGGCGAGGTGACGAGCGGGGCGCTGTCGCCGACCCTCGGACACCCGATCGCCATGGCCTACGTGCACCCCGACCACGCCGAGCCGGGCACCGTGCTCGACATCGACGTCCGCGGCACGCGGATCCCCGCGACCGTCACCACGCTCCCCTTCTATTCGAGAGAGAAGTAACCCATGGCCGACAAGACCACCCTCAAGTACACCGCCGAGCACGAGTGGATCCGCGTCGAGGGCGATCTCGCCGTCATCGGGATCACCGACTACGCCGCCGAGAAGCTCGGTGACGTCGTCTTCGTGGACCTCCCCGCCGTCGGCGCGGCGCTCTCAGCCAGCACCGTGGTCGGCGAGATCGAGTCCACGAAGTCCGTCGGCGAGCTCTTCGCCCCGCTCGACGGCGAGGTCGTCGAGGCCAACGGCGCCGTCGTCGACGACCCGTCGCTCGTCAACAGCGACCCGTTCGGTGCCGGCTGGCTCGTCTCGGTGCGCTACGACGCGCTGCCCGACACGCTCCTGAGCTGGGACGACTACGCCGCGCTGGTGGGCGAGTGATGGCGGACCGCTTCGCAGAACGGCACATCGGAACCGACACCGCCGCCCAGGCGACGATGCTCGCCGCCGTCGGGTACGACAGCGTCGACGCTTTGCTCGCCGCGGCCGTCCCGTCCGCGATCACGGCCGCCGAACTCGCCTCGTCGAGCATCCCCGACCCCGCGACCGAGCGCGCGGCGCTCGCCGAACTCCGTGAGCTCGCCGGCCGCAACACGGTGAACCGGAGCCTGATCGGTCTCGGCTACTTCGACACGATCACACCGGCGGTCATCAAGCGGAACGTGCTCGAGAACCCCTCCTGGTACACGGCCTACACGCCGTACCAGCCCGAGATCTCGCAGGGCCGCCTCGAGGCGCTCATCAACTTCCAGACGATGGTCGCCGACCTCACCGGTCTCGACACGGCCAACGCCTCGATGCTCGACGAGAGCACCGCGGTCGTCGAAGGCATGCTCCTCGCGCGCCGGGCCTCGAAGCTCGCCGACGCGACGTTCATCGTCGACGCCGACGCGTACCCGCAGACGAAGGCGCTCCTCCGGAGTCGCGCGGAAGCGGTCGGCATCGACCTCGTCGAGCTGCCGTTGTCGACCACCTCGCCCGAGGACCTCCCGGCGGCGTTCGGTGTCTTCGTGCAGTACCCCGGTGCCTCCGGGCTCGTGTGGGACCCGTCGGCGATCATCGCGGCGGTCAAGGCGGCCGGCGGCGTGTCGGTCGTCGCGGCCGATCTCCTCGCCCTCACGCTCATCTCCTCGCCCGGTTCCCTCGGCGCGGACATCGCGGTCGGGACGAGCCAGCGCTTCGGCGTGCCGATGGGCTTCGGCGGGCCGCACGCTGGGTACCTCGCGGTCCGTAAGGGCCTCGAGCGCCAGATGCCCGGTCGCCTCGTCGGCGTCAGCCAGGACGCGGCGGGTCACCCCGCCTACCGGCTCACGCTGCAGACGCGCGAGCAGCACATCCGCCGTGAGAAGGCCACGAGCAACATCTGCACGGCCCAGGTCCTGCTGGCGGTCATGGCCGCGATGTACGCCGTGTACCACGGGCCAGACGGGCTCAAGCGGATCGCGCAGTCGGTGCACGCGACCACCGCGAGTGCAGCCCGTCTGCTGGGGTCGGCGGGTGTCGAGGTGCTCACGGAGCACTACTTCGACACCCTGCAGGTGCGCGTCGCCGACAGCGCAGCGGTGGTGTCGGGTGCGCACGACCGCGGCCTCCTGCTGTGGGCCGTCGACGAGACGACCGTCTCGATGAGCTTCGACGAGGTGAGCGCGGTCGAGAGCGTCGTCCCGACCCTCGTCGAGGTGCTCACGACCGCTGGGACCGCCACCGCCGGAGAGCCGTCGGCGTACGTCTTCGACGAGGGGGCGTCCGCCTCGGCGTTCGGTCCGAGCGCCGTGTCGGAGTACCCGGCCACGCTCGCCCGCGAGACCGAGTATCTGACGCACCCGGTGTTCAACACCCACCACTCGGAGACCGCCATGATGCGGTACCTCAAGCAGCTTGCCGACCGCGACTATGCGCTCGACCGGGGGATGATCCCGCTGGGTTCGTGCACGATGAAACTCAACGCCGCCACCGAGATGGAGGCCGTCACCTGGCCCGAGTTCGCCGGGCTGCACCCGTTCGCCCCGCGTGAGGACGTCGCAGGCTCGCTCGAACTCGTCGACCAGCTCGAGACCTGGCTGGCCGAGGTCACCGGGTACGACTCCGTGTCGCTGCAGCCGAACGCCGGCAGCCAGGGCGAGCTCGCCGGTCTCCTCGCCATCCGCGGCTACCACCGCGCGAACGGCGACGATCAACGGACGGTCTGCCTCATCCCCTCGAGTGCGCACGGCACGAACGCGGCCTCCGCCGTCCTCGCCGGCATGCGTGTGGTCGTCGTCGCGTGCGACGAGCAGGGCAACGTCGACCTCGACGACCTCCGGTCGAAGATCGAGGCCAACGCCGAGTCCCTCGCTGCGCTCATGATCACCTACCCGTCCACCCACGGCGTCTACGAGCACGAGGTGAAGACCATCACCCAGGCCGTGCACGACGCCGGCGGCCAGGTCTACGTCGACGGCGCGAACCTCAACGCGCTGCTCGGGTACGCGCGGTTCGGTGAGTTCGGCGGCGACGTCTCGCACCTGAACCTGCACAAGACGTTCTGCATCCCGCACGGCGGTGGCGGCCCCGGTGTCGGGCCGGTCGCCGCCAAGGCGCACCTCGCGCCGTTCCTGCCCGGTCACCCGCTGGCGCAGCGGGCCGAGCACCCGCTGCTCGGCGGCGGGACGGTCGTGCACGACGGCGGTCCGATCTCGGCGGCTCCCTACGGCAGCCCGAGCATCCTGCCGATCTCGTGGGCGTACGTCCGCATGATGGGTTCGGAAGGGCTCCGCGAGGCGACCGGGGCCGCGGTGCTCGCGGCGAACTACATCGCTGCGCGACTGCGCGACCACTATCCCGTCCTGTACACGGGCGACAGCGACCTCGTGGCGCACGAGTGCATCCTCGACCTCCGTCCGCTCAAGGAGGCGACCGGGATCTCCGTCGACGACGTGGCCAAGCGTCTCGTCGACTACGGGTTCCACGCGCCGACGATGTCGTTCCCCGTCGCGGGGACGCTCATGGTCGAGCCGACGGAGAGCGAGGACCTCACCGAGGTCGACCGCTTCGTCGACGCGATGATCGCGATCAAGGCGGAAGCGGACGCCGTCGCGGCGGGCGAGTGGCCTGCCGACGACAACCCGCTCGTCGGGGCGCCGCACACGGCCCAGTCGGTCATCGAGGGGGAGTGGACGCACGCGTACTCGCGCGAGCTCGCCGTCTACCCCGTACACACGCTCGTGCGTACGAAGTACTGGCCGCCGGTGCGTCGCATCGACCAGGCGTACGGCGACCGCAACCTCGTGTGCGCCTGCCCGCCGCCCGAGGCCTTCGCCTAGCCGGTCCATGAGCACTCCCTCGCCCATTCGTGGGCGAGGGAGTGCTCGTTCGCCCCGTGATGGGCGAACGGGTCGTCAGGAGGAGGGCGTCGCGGCGAAGATCTCCGGCCACCAGGCGACGGCGAGCGGGAAGCCCGCGAACGAGATGATGTCGATGACGGTGTGCGCGACGACGAGCGGCATCACCCGCCCCCAGCGCTTGTAGCACCAGCCGAACGCGATCCCCATGGCGACGTTGCCGAAGAACGGCCCGATGCCCTGGTACAGGTGGTAGCTCCCGCGGAGGACGGCGGTCGACAGGATGATCGTCCACCACCCCCACCCGATCTCGCGGAGCCTGGTGTACAGGTAGCCGACGATGATGACCTCCTCCTGGAGGCCGGCGCGGAGGGCGGAGAAGACGAGCATCGGGATCGTCCACCAGTACATGGTGTCGGGGAACGTCGAGACCGCGACCGTGACGCCGAGTGCGCGGCCCAACGCGTACACACCGATGCCGGGGACACCAATAGCGGCGACGAGGAGCAGACCGCGGCCGAGGTCGCGTCCGGGGGAGCGGAGGTCGAGTCCCATCCGCGCGAAGCCGCTGCGTCCGGGCTGCCAGAGCAGGTAGATGACGAGGGCGACCGGCGCGAGCTGGAAGAAGAGCCCGAGGAACTGGTAGCTGAAGTCGAGCCACTCCCGGGTGGCCTGGGTGGTGTTGATCGCCGCAGATTGATCGGAGAGCGGCGGCCCCGCGGTGAGCTTCGCGATGAGCGAGATGATCGAGTACACCGCCGACGCCCCGAGGCTCAGCGCGAGGACGACGCCGATCTCCCACCACCGACGGTTGTTTCCGGCGCCCTCGGGGAGGTCCGGTCCCCGCTCGGTGGTGTTCTGTTCGCTCACCGGTCCATTCTGCTGGCTGGTGGCTCCGAGCGCACCGCATACCATCTGCGCGTCCGCTCGGCGGATATCAGGAGACGAACGCCTTACGATTCGTATCCAGAACGACGAAGTGACTGCACGAGTTTTGCGATCATGATCGTTCTGTTGCGTCGTGGGCGGGATCCGTGCACGAAAAAGCATCCGTGAGCAACAATCCGGCGATTGGGTTACCGCTGTGTAACGTTTGGCGTCCCAGTTTGCTCGCCGTCCTGCTTCTGCTTATCGTCAGAGTATTCAAAGAGCGATCCAGCGCACACGATGCGCTGTTTTCGCTTGCCCTTTCCCCAAGGAGGAACTGTGAAGTTCAGTCGGTTCGGCTCTGCCGCCGCCATCATCGCAGCAGGGGCTCTCGTCCTCACCGGTTGTTCCGGTGGCGGTTCCAGCAGCGAGAGCACCAGCAGCGCATCATCCATCATCACGACCAACGGCTCTGAGCCGGAGTCGGGCCTCATCCCCAGCGACACCAATGAGGTCGGTGGCGGAAAGATCCTCGACGAGATCTTCGCGGGCCTCGTCTACTACGACGCCAAGGGCAAGCCGGTCAACGACCTGGCCGAGTCGATCGAGACCGACGACTCGATCACCTTCACGATCAAGATCAAGCCGGACCAGAAGTTCACCAACGGTGACCCGGTTGACGCCGAGTCGTTTGTGAACGCTTGGCAGGACGCCGCGCTCCTCTCGAACGCTCGCAAGAACAGCTACTTCTTCGAGGACATCAAGGGCTTCAGCTACGACGCCGACCAGCCCCTCACCGGCCTCAACGTCGTCGACGACACGACCTTCACGGTCGAGCTCAACGAGGCTCGCTCTGACTTCCCGCTGCGCCTCGGATACTCCTCGTTCTACCCGCTGCCCAAGTCGGCGTTCGACGAGGCTGGCAAGGTCACGGCCGAGTTCGGTCAGAACCCGATCGGCAACGGCCCGTACAAGCTCGATGGTGAGAAGGCCTGGAAGCACAATGAGTCCATCGCGCTCGTCACCAACGATGAGTACAACGGTGGCCGCAAGCCGAAGAACGGCGGCGTGACGATCAACTTCTACGCCAGCTTCGACGCGGCGTACGCCGACCTGCTCGGTGGCAACCTCGACGTCCTGGACCAGATCCCCGACTCGGCCATCTCCACCTTCCAGGACGACCTGGGTGACCGCGCTGTGAACCAGCCCGCTGCCGTCTTCCAGTCCTTCACCATCCCGTCCCGCCTCCCGCACTTCAGCGGCGAAGAGGGTCAGCTGCGTCGTCAGGCGATCTCCTACGCGATCAACCGCAAGCAGATCACCGACGTCATCTTCGAGGGCACCCGCACCCCGGCGACCGACTTCACCTCGCCCGTCATCGACGGCTACTCGAAGGACATCCCCGGCAACGAGGTACTGACCAACGACGACAAGAAGGCCAAGGAACTCTGGGCCGAGGCTGACGCCATCTCCCCGTGGGACGGCTCCTTCCAGATCGCCTACAACGCCGACGGACCGCACCAGGCCTGGGTCGACGCTGTGACGAACAACATCAAGAACACCCTCGGTATCGAGTCCTCCGGTGTCCCGGTCGCCGTCTTCGGTGACTTCCGCGAGAGCATCACGAGCCGTCAGATCCAGACCGCGTTCCGCAGCGGATGGCAGGCCGACTACCCGGGTCTGTACAACTTCCTCGGCCCGCTGTACGCGACCGGCGCTTCCTCCAACGATGGCGACTACTCGAGCCCCGAGTTCGACAAGCTGCTGAGCGAGGGTGCGAGCGAGTCCGACCTGGATGCTGCGAACAAGAAGTTCCAGGAGGCCCAGGAGGTCCTGTTCAAGGACCTGCCCGCCATTCCGCTCTGGTACCAGAACGTGAGCGGTGGATTCGGCGAGGGCGTCCAGAACGTCGAGTTCGGTTGGAACTCCGTGCCCCTCTACTACGAGATCACCAAGTAATCTTGTAGACGGCACAACTGGGTGGGTCCGGTTCTTCCGGGCCCACCCAGTTTTCACGAGTTCAGGAGTCCCGCTTTGGGCAATTACATCCTCCGCCGTATCCTGCAGGCCATCCCGGTCCTGCTCGGTACGACGTTCCTCATCTACTTCATGGTGTTCGCCCTCCCTGGCGATCCCATCCTCGCGCTCTTCGGCGACCGGACCCCCAGCCCGGCCGTCCTCGAACAGCTGCGCGCGGAGTACAACCTCGACAAGCCGTTCATCGTGCAGTACTTCCTGTACCTCGGCGGCATCCTCACCGGCGACCTCGGTACCTCGTTCTCCGGGCAGCCGGTCTCCGAGATCCTCGCGCAGACCTTCCCGGTCACGCTCCGCCTCGCTGTCCTCGCCGTCTTCTTCGAGATGGTCGCCGGCATCACGATCGGGCTCGTCTCGGGACTCCGCAAGGGCGGTATCTTCGATGCGTCCTTCCTGGTCGTCAGCCTCATCCTCATCTCGCTGCCGGTCTTCGTGGTGGCGTTCATCGCGCAGTTCGTCTTCGGCATCCAACTCGGTTGGTTCAGGGTGACCGTCGGTGCCGGTGCGCCGATACAGGACCTGTTACTTCCGGCGCTCGTGCTCGCGACGATCAGCTTCGCGCAGATCACCCGCCTGACCCGCGGCGCCGTGATCGAGACCCAGTCGCTCGACTTCGTGCGCACCGCGGCCTCGAAGGGCCTCAGCCGTCGTCGCATCATCCCGGTGCACATCCTCCGTAACTCGCTGATCCCGGTCGTCACCTACCTGGCCGTCGACTTCGGTGTGCTCATCGTCGGAGCAACGGTCACCGAGGGCATCTTCAACGTGCCCGGTGTCGGTCGCACGCTCTACCAGGCGATCATCCGCGGGGAAGGGCCCACCGTCGTGTCCTTCGTGACCGTGATGGTGCTCGTCTATCTGCTCGTCAACCTGCTGGTCGACCTGCTGTACGCCGTGCTCGACCCGAGGATCCGCTATGTCAAGTCATGATCAGGAACCACAGATGAAGCGTTCATCCACGCACTTCGTCGCCCCGCTAGAGGAGACGCCGCTCGCGGTGATCGATGCTGTCAAGGTCGACGAGAAGCCGAGTAACCTCTGGACCGACGCCTGGGCGTACATGCGCCGTCAGCCGATGTTCTGGATCTCGGCCGTGCTCATCGTCCTCGTCGTCGTCGTGTCGCTGTTGCCCGGCCTGTTCTCACACGTCGATCCACGGAGCTGCAATCTCGACAACAGCCTCGGCGACCCGTCGCTCGCGCATCCGCTCGGCTTCACGAAGCAGGGCTGCGACATCTACTCGCGGGTCATCTTCGGCGCCAACACGTCGCTCGCGGTCGGGCTCATCGTGACCGCGATCGTCTGCGTGCTCGGCATCAGCTTCGGTGCGTTGTCCGGCTTCTACGGCGGCTGGGTCGACTCGGTGCTCTCGCGCATCGGCGACATCTTCTTCTCGATCCCGTACATCCTCGCCGCGGTCGTGGTCATGTCGGCTCTCGCCGCATATCGCAGTGTCTGGACCATCTCCCTCGCGGTCGGACTGTTCGTCTGGCCGAGCGTCGCGAGAGTGCTCCGTGCTGAGATCCTGCGCGTGAAGAACGCGGACTACGTGCAGGCCTCCATCGCTCTCGGCGTCTCGCGGTTCCGGATCCTCGTGCGCCACGTCCTGCCGAACTCGATCGCCCCGGTCATCGTCGTGATCACGCTGTCGTTGGCCTCGGCCATCGTCGCGGAAGCCACGCTGTCCTTCCTCGGCGTCGGACTCGGCTCGGAATCGATCTCGTGGGGCGCGGACATCTCGCAGGCCCAGCGCGACCTTCGGACCGCTCCGCAAGTGCTCATCTACCCGTCCATCGCGCTCTCGCTCACCGTGCTCAGCTTCATCATGCTCGGCGAGGTTCTGCGCGATGCACTCGACCCGAAGGCGAGGGCACTCCGTTGAGCAGCCACACCCCATCGGCCGGCGCACGCACCGGGCAGCCGCTCCTCGAGGTCAAGGACCTCGAGGTCGGGTTCCGGACGCAGAGCGGTACCGTCCAGGCCATCCGTAAGACGAGTTTCACCATGATGCCCGGTGAGACGGTCGCGATCGTCGGTGAATCGGGTTCCGGTAAGTCGACGACGGCGCACGCCATCATCAACCTGCTCCCCGGGACCGGCAAGATCACGGGCGGCGAGATCCTCTTCGAGGGTCGCGACCTCTCCAAGCTCTCGCGCAAGGAGATCGAGGACGTTCGCGGACGCCTGATCGGTTTCGTGCCCCAGGACCCGATGTCCAACCTGAACCCGGTGTGGAACATCGGGTTCCAGGTCGAGGAGGCCATCCGTGCCAACGGCATCGCCCAGGGCAAGCAGGCCGTTCGCGCCAAGGCGATCGAGGTGCTCCAGCAGGCCGGTCTGTCCGACGCCGACCGTCGCCTGAAGCAGTTCCCGCACCAGTTCTCCGGCGGCATGCGTCAGCGCGTGCTCATCGGTATCGGTCTGTCCTCGAGCCCGAAGCTGCTCATCGCGGACGAGCCCACCTCGGCGCTCGACGTCACGGTGCAGCGGAAGATCCTCGACCACCTCGAGAGCCTGACTCGCGACAGCGGCACGGCGCTGCTCTTCATCACGCACGACCTCGGCCTCGCCGCCGAGCGGGCCGAGAAGCTCATCGTCATGTACAAGGGGCAGATCGTCGAAGCCGGTCCCTCGGTCGAGATCCTCCAAAACCCGGTGCACCCGTACACACAGCGTCTTGTCGCTGCGGCGCCGAGCCTCGCATCCCGTCGTATCCAGTCCGCGACCGGGTCGCTGGAGACGCTCGAGCACGAGGCCCCGGCCGGTTCCGAGGGGATCGACCTCATCGTCGCAGCGGAGCACCGTGCCGCCGCGCAGCTCGATCTCGCGAAGGTCGAGCCGGCGATCGTCGTCGACGACTTGGAGAAGGTGTACAAGATCCGTGGACAGAAAGGTCAGGCGAGCGAGCTGAAGGCTGTCGACGGTGTCTCGTTCCAGATCCCGAAGGGCACCACCATGGCCCTCGTCGGCGAGTCTGGTTCGGGCAAGTCCACGGTCGCGAAGCTGCTGCTCCAACTGGAGACTCCGACCTCGGGCAGTATCCGCATCGGTGGCAAAGTGATGGAGGGGCTCGATCGCAAGGGCCTCCTCGCGCTGCGCCGGAAGATGCAGCCGGTCTTCCAGGACCCCTACGGTTCCCTCGACCCGCTGCGGAACATCGGCAACACGATCGCTGAACCGCTCGTAACGCACAAGGTGGGCGACAAGGCCTCCCGCCGTGCTCGCGTGCTGGAGCTCCTCGACCAGGTCTCGCTGCCGCAGGCGGTCGCGACCCGGTACCCGAACGAACTCTCCGGTGGACAGCGTCAGCGCATCGCGATCGCTCGCGCACTCGCGTTGAAGCCTGAGATCGTCGTCCTCGACGAGGCGGTGTCCGCGCTCGACGTCCTCGTCCAGGCGCAGATCCTGCAGTTGCTCGCCGACCTCCAGTCGGAGCTGCAGCTGACGTACCTCTTCATCACCCACGACCTCGCGGTCGTGCGCGTGATCGCCGACAACGTCGCGGTCATGCAGAAGGGGAAGATCGTGGAGGCGTCGACCACGGACGACGTCTTCGAGAACCCGAAGCAGCAGTACACGCGCGAACTCCTCGACGCCATCCCCGGCGCCGGGATCGAGCTCGCGCTGTAACCGGCGCACCACGTCGAAGGGCGGTGCCGCGGAGTGATCCGGGACACCGCCCTTCGACGTTGCGGGAGGCGTCCGCCGGTCGCTAGCCGAGGAGCGCCGAGGCGACGCCCCAGAGGACGAGTGCGGCCGTGACGCCGAGGGCGACGACGTCCCAGCGCGAAGTGGCGAGGCGGTCGTCCTTCGGGTCGATCCGGCCCCAGCGTTCGTGCGCACGGTCGATGAGGTCTACGGCCGTCGGACCCTCGTTCCCGGCGCGACCGGGTCGGCGGACACCCGCCGCGCGGTCCTGGTGGTCGACCCCGCGTCGTCCGGCGCGTCCGCCGATCATCGACGGGCGGTCGAGACCGGCGCTCGGCGCGCCCCAGCTCGTGATCTTCCGACCGTCGCGGAGGAGCACCGTGAGCTGGTAGCGGCTGGTCGCCTCCTCCATGCGCGACCACGGGATGTCGTGGAGACGCCCCACGTTCACGATGGTCAGCTGCGACGGCTCGATGACGATGCAGGGGCGGACGAGGACGAGGTAGACCAGCCACACGACGAGGAGCTCCCACGGGAGCGCCTGGACCGCGAAGTTCCAGGCCCCGCGGCCGACGGCGTCGATGATGAAGAAGACCATGAGCAGGGCGGTGACCCCGAGGATCCAGAAGCCGCTCGTGCTCCGCAGAGTGGTCCGATTGCCGGCGTTCGTCGCTTCGTTCACGTCCACCATCCTTCCAGGCCGCCGACCCGCGGGGCCGCACGGCTCGATCAGGCGGTGACGAGCCGGTCGCTCTCCGCATGGTGACACGCCACGAGCCGTCCGTCGACGGGGCGCTCTCGCGGATCGTCGCGTTCGCAGACCGCCTGCTTCTCCGCCGGCAGCAGCTGGAACAGCGGGCAGCGGCTCCGGAAACTGCAGCCGACCCGGTCGTCGCTGGGGGAGGGGAGGTCGCCGTTCAGCAGGATGCGCTGCCGGCTGCGTTCGATCTCGGGGTCCGGGACCGGCACCGCGGAGAGGAGCGCCTGCGTGTACGGGTGCTTCGGGTCGTCGAAGATCGTGGCACTGGGTCCGTACTCGACGATGCGCCCGAGGTACATGACCGCCACGTCGTCGGCGATGTGCCGGACGACGGCGAGGTCGTGGGCGACGAACAGGTACGAGAGTCCGAGCCGCTGCTTGAGGTCTTCGAGCAGGTTGATGACGCCGGCCTGGACGGAGACGTCGAGCGCGGAGACCGGCTCGTCGAGCACGAGGATCTTCGGTTCGACGACGAGCGCCCGGGCGATGCCGATGCGCTGTCGCTGGCCACCCGAGAACTCGTGCGGGTACCGGCCGGCGAAGGACGGTTCCAGGCCGACGAGTTCGAGCATGGCACCGACGCGGGAGCGGATCTCGGTGGGGGAGACCCCGTGGACGGTCAACGGTTCGCCGATGATGTCCTCGATCGTCATGCGCGGATCGAGCGAGGCCATCGGGTCCTGGAACACCACCTGGATGTCGCTGCGCAGCTTCCGGCGGTCGGGCTTCGACAGCGTCGCGGTGTCGACCCCGTTCACGTGGATGCTGCCGCCCTGCGTCCTGGCGAGTTCGAGGATCTCCATGATCGTCGTCGTCTTCCCGCAGCCGGACTCCCCGACGAGGCCGAGGGTGCGTCCGCGCTGGACGCTGAACGAGACCCCGTCGACCGCGCGGACGGTGCCGATGTGGCGACGGAACACGACGCCCTTCGTGAGCGGGAAGGCGCGGGTCAGGTCGCGGACGTCGAGGACGGTCTCCGGAGCGACCTCGGCGACGAGCTCCTCCGGTACCTCGTCCGGCCGAGGGAAGATCTCCGGGCGGCGCAGCGACCCGTCGGCGATCTCGCCGGCGCGGATGCACGCCGCGGTGTGGTTGACCGAGGTCGTCGGGTCCTCGACGGGACCGTCGAGGACGGGGAGCAGCGCCGGTTCACCCTCGAGGCAGGCGGCCACGGCGATCGGGCAGCGCGGGGCGAAGGGGCAGCCGGTCGGCACGGTCGTCAACAGCGGTGGGCGTCCCTCGAGCGGGACGAGTCGCTCCTGCTGGTTCGCGGCCATGTTCGGCATGGAGCGCAGCAGACCGATCGTGTACGGCATGAGGGGTTCGCGGAACAATGGGACGACGGGTGCCGTCTCGACGATCCGACCCGCGTACATCACGGCCACCCGGTCGGCGTTGCCGGCGACGACACCGAGGTCGTGCGTGATGAGCACCACGGCGGCACCGGTGATGTCCTTCGCCTTCTGGAGCACCTCGAGGATCTGCGCCTGGATGGTGACGTCGAGCGCGGTGGTCGGCTCGTCGGCGATGATCAGCTGCGGGTCGTTGGCGATGGCGATCGCGATCATGGCCCGCTGACGCATGCCACCGGAGAACTCGTGCGGGAACGACTTGGCACGCCGCTCCGCGTTCGGGATGCCGACGATCTTCAGGAGTTCGACGGCCCGGGTCTCGGCGGCGCGCTGCGAGAGCGCGGAGTCGTGGAGACGGAGGCCCTCGGCGATCTGCTGACCGATCGTGTAGACGGGCGTGAGGGCCGAGAGCGGATCCTGGAAGATCATGGCGATGTCGCGCCCGCGGATCTTCGACAGTTCCTTGTCGGACTGGCCGAGCAGCTCGACGCCGTCGTAGCGGATGCTGCCGCTCACCTGCGCATTGGTCGGGAGCAGTCCCATGACGGCCATCGAGGAGACGCTCTTGCCGGAGCCCGACTCGCCGACGATGCCGAGGAATTCGCCTCGCCGCACCTCGTAGGAGACACCGCGGACGGCGTGCACCGGCGTGCCGGCGTTGGGGAAGGTGACGCTGAGGTCGTCGACCTTGAGGAGCGGCGCGGTCGCCTGGGGGTCAGTCACGGTTGGCTCCTGAGGTCGGGTCGATGGCGTCGCGGAGGGCGTCGCCGAGGAGGCTCGAGGCGAGCACGGTGATGACGAGGATCGCTGCCGGGAAGACGAACAGCCAGGGCCGCGTCACGGCCGCACTCGCACCGGCGGCGAGGAGAGTACCGAGCGAGACGTCGGGCGCCTGGACGCCGAAGCCGAAGAAGCTCAGCGTCGTCTCCGACAGGATCGCCGCGCCGATGCCGAGCGTCGCGTCGATGATGAGGAGGCTCGCAACGTTCGGGATGATGTGCCGACGGATGATCGTGAACCCGGGGACGCCCATGAAGCGCGCGGCCTTGACGTACTCGCGTTCGCGGAGCGACATCGTCTGCCCGCGGATGACGCGGGCGAGCACCATCCAGCCGAACAGGACGAGGAAGACGACGAGGGCGAGCCAGGAGAGCGACTTGAACGCCGGGCTGAGGAGCACGAGGAGGAAGAATCCGGGGATGACGAGGAGCAGGTCGATGAGCCAGACGATCGCCTTGTCCCAGACACCGCCGACGTAACCGGCGATGGCCCCGATGAGTCCGGCGATGATCGCCGCCCCCGGGCCGACGATCAGGCCGATGACGATGGACTTCTGCAGACCGACGAGGGTCTGCGCGTACACGTCCTGGCCGATGTTGTTCGTGCCGAACCAGTGCGACAGCGAGGGCGGCTGGCTGAAGGCGAGGCCGTCCTGGTCGGTGAAGGACCAGGGGGAGAGCAGCGGGCCGATGAAGGCCCAGAGGATGATGAAGAGGAGGACGCCTCCACCGATGCGGGCGCGCTTCGTGGCGAGCACCTTCCGGAGGATCGTGCGTCCGCGGGACTGCGGCCGCTTTGGTGCATCCCGCATCGTCTCGGGTTCGCCGACGGTGAGGGTCGATGGGTCGGTCAGTGCCATGTCGTTACACCCGCACTCTCGGGTCGAGCGCCGCATAGATCACGTCGGAGAGGGTTCCGGCGATCAGGACGAGGATGGAGGTGAAGAGGATCGTTCCGGCGGCGGCGTTGATGTCCGAGTTCGAGACGCTCGTGAGGAGGTACTCGCCCATGCCGTGCCAGCTGAAGACGTTCTCCGTCACACTCGCGCCGGTGAGGATGAGTCCGAACGAGTAGGCGAAGAACGTCGACATCGGGATGAGCGCGACGCGGACGCCGTGTCGGATGATCGCGGAGCCGCGGGTCCGGCCCTTCGAGCGGGCGGTCCGGATGTAGTCGGCGCTCATCACGTCGAGCATGGCGCTGCGCTGGTACCGCGAGTACGAGGCGACGGCGCCGACGGTGAGGGTGATGGTGGGCAGCAGCAGATGCATCGCCCGGTCGCCGAACTGTGTCCAGAACCCGCCCTGTAGGCCGGCGGTGTACTCGCCGGTGAAGTTGATGACGTTCGTGCCGACCGCCTGGTTGAGCGACGTCGCGAGGATCATGAGCACGACGCCGATGACGAAGACGGGCATCGCGAGGATCGTGAATGAGGCGTAGGTGATGATCTGGTCGCTGGCCCGGTACTGCCGGACGGCGCCCCAGACGCCGAGGGCGACGCCGATGACCGCGCCCAGGATGGTGCCGATGACGAGGAGTCGGAGGCTCGTGCCCGAGCGCTCGAAGATGTCGGCCGTGACCTGGGTGCCGCGGGTGCTGACGCCGAGGGACCCGGTGGTCACGAGCTGGGTGACCCAGTCCCAGAGGCGTTCGAGCAGCGGCACCTTCGGGTTGACGCCCATCTTGTCGAGCGCCGCATCGATCGAGGACTGCGGAATGGGCGGGTTCTTCCCGAGGAACCGGGCCGAGGGCTGGAGCGTCATGCTCACGAGCACGTAACCCAGCATGGTGGCGATGGCGGAGAGGAACAGGTAGTTGACCAACCGCCGTGCAATGAACCCGATCATGTACCAGCCTTGCGAAGTCGTTGTGCGGGACCGCGTCGTCCCGTCAGCTGTGCTCCCCTCGTGGGGTGGAGACACTGTAACCCCCAAGTGTCGGGAATCAGAAAACGACGCGTGTTCCCAGGAAACGAAACGTATGTTTCCGGCACGTGTTGCCGATAAATCGAAACGGTAACAATTCGTGCCCACTTGTGGGGGATCCCCGGAGCGGGTGCAAGATGGTGCACATTGGCCTGCGCGCCTTCCGCTCCGCATCGGTGCGGCGTTGCGCAGTTACACGTCACGAAAGGTGGATCTCGATGAGTTCCAGAACACAGGGATCGAAGCGGCGCGGCGGGATGATCCTCGCCGGCGTCTCGATCGTCGCCCTCGCATTGACGGCTTGCACCGGAGGCGGTTCAGGCGGTGGCGGCTCGACGTCGAAGCCCGCCGAGCTGTCCGGCACCGGCTGGGAGCGCGCCGACGCCGACCAGATCGCCCAGGGCGGCACACTCAACCTCGCGGTCGACACGATCCCGGCCAACTGGAACCTCAACAACCTCGACGCCGGTACGGTCGACGACCAGTTCCTCACGAACCTGTACACCCCGTCGTTCGTCAAGATCAAGGAAGACGGCTCCTGGGAGGCGAACCCCGACTACGCGACCTCGGTCGAGCTGAAGAGCGAGGACCCGCAGGTCGTCGAGATCAAGATCAACCCCGACGCCGTGTGGTCCGACGGCACCGCGATCAGCGTCGACGACGTCGCTGCGACGTGGCAGTCCCTGAACGGCGCGAACGAGGCGTACGCACCCACGTCCACGAACGTGTGGAAGGACATCGAGTCCGTCACCGCCGGCGACAGCCCGCAGGACGTCCTCATCACGTTCAAGAACAAGAACGCCGACTGGCCGTCCATCCTCGGCAACATCTGGCCGAAGTGGCTCGGCGCGACGCCGGAGTCGTTCAACACCCTCTGGGCGACCGGACCGTACGCGGCAGACGGCACGACCTACGTGTCGGGTGGCCCGTACATCGTCAGCAAGATCGACCAGACCGGTGCCGTCGTCACCTTCGCGCCCAACCCGAAGTGGTGGGGCGACAAGCCGAAGCTCGACAACATCATCTTCAAGCAGATCTCCCGCGCCGGGCTCGCCCAGGCGTTCTCCAACAGTGAGATCGACGTCTTCAGCGTGGGTTCCAACGCCGACAACTACCAGACGGCTCAGAAGCGCAGCGACGCCGAGATCCAGCGTTCGCGCGGCACCACCTACAACCACATCACGCTGAACGGCACGTCCGAGGTCCTGAGCGACCCCGAGGTCCGCCAGGCGTTCGCCAAGTCGATCAACCGTCAGACCATCGCCGAGGCCCGCCTCGCCGCGATCGACGCACCGACCGACCTGCTGAACAACCTCATCTTCCTCCCGGGCCAGGACGGCTACGAGGACGACGCCTCCAAGGTGCTCGGCTACGACATCGACGCGGCCAAGAAGCAGCTCGAGGACGCCGGTTGGAAGGAAGGCAGCGACGGCATCCGCGAGAAGGACGGCCAGAAGCTGACCGTCCGCTACGTCATCGACTCCGACAACCCGGTCTCCGCCGAGACGTCGCAGCAGGTGCAGGCCATGGTCAAGGAGTCGGGCTTCGACCTCCAGATCGACACCGTCCCCTCGGATGACTTCTTCACGAAGTACGTCACCACCGAGACCCGCGACTTCGACGCCGTGAGCTTCGCGTGGCAGGGCACCGCCTTCCCGATCTCCAGCACCGAGTCGATCTTCTACCCGGCCGACTCCGGGCAGAACTTCCCCGGCGTCACCGACGACTCCCTCGGTGACCTCTGGGCGAGCGCCAACGCGGAGCTCGATCCCGACAAGCGCCTCGAGATCGCGAAGGAGATCGACAAGAAGATCGTCGCCCTCGCGACCACGCTCCCGCTGTTCCCGGTGCCGTACACCTACGGCGTCAAGACCGGCCTCGTGAACTACGGGCCGACCCAGTTCGAGACCATCGACTGGAAGAACGTGGGCTGGAAGAAGTAAGCGACACGACGGGTTCCTCCTGAACCCTGAGGACGACGGGCATCGGCGGGAAACCGCCGGTGCCCGTCGCCGTTCAGCCCCCGGCCAGGACTCCTGCGGTATGATGGTCCGTCGGCACCATCGTGCCCGAATCCCATCCACTTGAAGGAAGCCACCCTTTTATGGCGCTCGCCACTCGTTCCGATCTGCGCAATGTCGCGATCGTGGCCCACGTTGACCACGGCAAGACGACCCTCGTCGACGCCATGCTGCGACAGACCAACTCTTTCGCCGAACACGCCCACCTCGAAGAACGCGCCATGGACTCGAATGAGCTCGAGCGCGAAAAGGGCATCACCATCCTCGCCAAGAATACGGCGATCTCGTACAAGGGCGAACACGCCACCGACGGCCCGATCACGATCAACGTCATCGACACCCCGGGCCACGCCGACTTCGGTGGAGAGGTCGAGCGCGGCCTGTCCATGGTCGACGGCGTCGTCCTCCTCGTCGACGCGTCCGAGGGCCCCCTGCCGCAGACCCGGTTCGTGCTCCGCAAGGCGCTCGAGGCCAAGCTGCCGGTCATCCTCCTGGTCAACAAGACCGACCGCCCCGACGCGCGCATCGACGAGGTCGTCGTCGAGAGCCAGGACCTCCTCATCGGTCTCGCCAGCGACATGGTCGACGACGTCCCCGACCTCGACCTCGACGCCGTCCTCGACGTCCCGGTCGTCTACGCCTCCGGTAAGGCCGGCCGCGCGTCGTCCAACAAGCCCGCCAACGGCGAACTGCCCGACAGCGAGGACCTCGAGCCGCTGTTCGCAGCCATCCTCGAGCACATCCCGGCTCCGCAGTACGACGACGAGCACCCGCTCCAGGCGCACGTCACGAACCTCGACGCCTCGCCGTTCCTCGGTCGCCTCGCGCTCCTGCGCATCTTCAACGGCACGCTGAAGAAGGGCCAGACGGTCGCCTGGGTCCGCCACGACGGCGACGTCCACAACGTCCGCGTCACCGAGCTCATGATCACGAAGGCCCTCGACCGCTACCCGGCCGAGAGCGCCGGCCCCGGCGACATCGTCGCCGTCGCCGGTTTCGCCGACATCATGATCGGCGACACCCTGGCCGACCCCGAGGACGTCCGCGCGCTGCCGGCCATCACGGTCGACGACCCGGCCATCTCGATGACCATCGGTACCAACACCTCGCCGCTCATGGGCAAGGTCAAGGGCCACAAGCTCACCGCGCGCATGGTCAAGGACCGCCTCGACCGCGAGCTCATCGGTAACGTCTCGCTCAAGGTCCTCGACATCGGTCGACCCGACGCGTGGGAGGTCCAGGGCCGTGGAGAGCTCGCGCTCGCCATCCTCGTCGAGCAGATGCGTCGCGAAGGCTACGAGCTCACCGTCGGCAAGCCGC
This sequence comes from Plantibacter sp. CFBP 8798, assembly GCF_014841195.1. Lineage (NCBI taxonomy): Bacteria > Bacillati > Actinomycetota > Actinomycetes > Micrococcales > Microbacteriaceae > Plantibacter > Plantibacter sp. CFBP 8798. The sequence goes on along the minus strand of NZ_JACYTS010000002.1, from coordinate 926,130 downwards.
AGGTGGTCACGAAGCGTATCGATGGCAAGGTCCACGAGCCGTACGAGCACCTGACCATCGACGCTCCCGAGGAGCACCTCGGCGCGATCACCCAGCTCCTCGCCGCTCGCAAGGGCCGCATGGAGAACATGGCGAACCACGGCACCGGCTGGGTCCGCATGGAGTTCATCGTCCCGTCGCGCGGCCTCATCGGTTTCCGCTCCGAGTTCCTCACCGCCACGCGCGGTACGGGTATCGCCAACGCGTTGGCGCACGGATACGGCGAGTGGGCCGGCGCGATCACGACGCGCAACAACGGCTCGATCGTCGCCGACCGCTCCGGCGTGGTCACGCCCTTCGCGATCATCGCGCTGCAGGAGCGCATGTCGTTCTTCGTGCAGCCGACCGAAGAGGTCTACGAGGGCATGGTCATCGGTGAGAACTCGCGCAACGACGACATGGACGTCAACATCACCAAGGAGAAGAAGCTGACCAACATGCGTCAGTCTTCGGCCGACAACTTCGAGTCGATGACGCCGCCGCGCGTCCTCACGCTCGAGGAGAGCCTCGAGTTCGCCCGCGAGGACGAGTGCGTCGAGGTCACGCCCGAGCACGTGCGCATCCGCAAGGTCGAGCTCGACGCTCAGGCCCGCCAGCGCAGCTACTCGCGTCTCAAGAAGCAGTCCGAGTAGGCAGCAGCCGCTCCAACCCGATGCCCGGTCCTCTCAGGAAGACCGGGCATCGGGTCGTTAAGCTCATGGGCATGCGCCGACCCGCCTCCCTCGCCCTGCTGGCCGCCCTCGTCCTCGCTCCGACGCTCGCCGGGTGCAGCGTCATCGAGTCCACCGTCAAGGACTCCGTCGAGCAGGGCATCCGCGACGCCACCGGTGGCGACTTCGACGTGAACCTCGACGAGGGGCTGCCGGACGGATACCCCGTCGACGCGGTCCCGGTGGTCGACGGCACGGTCAACGGCGGACGTGGAACGGTCGACGGCAAGGACACCTTCGTCGTCACGGTCCAGGCGACCGACGCGGCCACCGCAGCGAAGGACGCGCTCGTCGCGGCGGGCTTCACGGTCGACGCGGAGATCGCGAACGGAGACGGTTCGATCGTGACGATGTCGACGACGGCCTACGACGTGAAGCTCGTCGCCTCGGCGGACAGCATCCTCTACACGGTGACGGTCAAGTAGCACTTCGACAGGCTCAGTGACCGGGCAGGGAGGGTTCAGAGACCGGGCAGGTCCTACGCGAAGAGCGTCTCGCCGACCCAGCCGTCCTTGCTCGCGCCCGGCGGCACCGCGAAGATCGCCGACCCGACGTGCTTGATGTACTCGTTGAGCGCATCGGTGGCCAGCGCGCGCTGCACGTCGATGAACTGCTTCGGCGATCGCTGGTACGACATGAAGAACAGTCCGGCGTTCAACCGCCCGAGGTCGTCGTTGCCGTCGACGAAGTTGTATCCGCGTCGCAGGAGCTTCGTGCCCTTGAGCTGGGTCGGGTGCGCCAGGCGCACGTGCGAGTGCTTGTCGATGAGCGGCTGATCCGTTGCGCCGACCGCGTCGAAGTCGGGCTCAGTGAACTCCTTACCGCCCGACAGCGGTGCGCCCTCGCCCTTGCTACGACCGATGACGCGCTCCTGCTCCTGGAGCTGCGCGCGGTCCCATGTCTCGATGATCATGCGGATCTTCCGGACCACGAGGTAGGAACCACCGCTCAGCCAGGCGGCGCTGTCTCCGTCCTGAACCCAGACCTGCTCCTCGACCGTCTTGGTCTCCTCGGACTTGACGTTCGCGGTGCCGTCTTTGAAGCCGAACAGGTTGCGCGGGGTGACCTGGCTGGTGGAGGTCGAGGAGGTACGACCGAAGCCGAGCTGCGACCAGCGGATGGAGGCGCGTCCGAACGCGATGCGGCTCAGATTGCGGATCGCGTGCACGGCGACCTGCGGGTCGTCGGCGCACGCCTGGATGCAGAGGTCGCCGCCGGTGAGGCCCGCCTGGAGGTTGTCGCCCGTGAAGCGGGGGAGCTTCTCCAACTCGGCCGGGCGCCGGTCGGCGATGCCGAACCGGTCCGTGCCGTCCTCGGCGGTGAAGAGCGTGGGTCCGAACCCGAAGGTGATCGTGAGCCCGCTGGCGGGCAGTCCGAGCGCTTCTCCGGTGTCGACCGGGGGAGCGAGCGGGGAGCCGTCGACGGCACCGCCGTCGGCGACCTCCTTCCCCTGCGTCATGCGCGCCGCGGCGACACTCCAGTCCTGGAGCAACTCGATGAGCTCCTCCCGGGTGGTCCCAGCCGACACGTCGTACGCGGCGAAGTGCAGGCGGTCCTGCGCCGGCGTCGTGATCCCGCTCTGGTGGGCCCCGTTGAACGGGTAGACCGTCGTGACGCCCGCGGCACTCGCCGAGGCGCTGACGGCGGCGGTGATGGCCGCGGTCGCCCCGGCTCCGGCCGCCAGCCCTGCGGCGCCCGCTCCGGCGAGGCCGAACAGCGCCCGGCGCGACAGCCCGCGCCGCGGGGCGTCGTTCGGTGGTGCGGACGCGGCGCCGGGTTCAGGCGCGGTGGGCGTGGACCCTGCCTCGGGTCCAGACGCGGTGGGCGTGGACCCTGCCTCGGTTGCAGGAGTCGTGGGGGGAGTGTGCTCGGTCATCGGACCTCATGCTATTCAGGGATGGCTGGAAGGCCGCAGGGCCGGAACCCCCAGAATGCTCTGAGCGGTTCCGGCCCGGCGCGCCGCGGAGGCGGCGGTGGATCCGTTCGGTGCTACTCGGCGACGCCGAGCACCGTGTGGGTGAGCTGCGACAGCGGCTCGGCGAGGGCGTTCACCTGGTCCGAGAGCTCCTTGCGCTGCTCCTCGGTGACGGTGTCGTAGCTCACGAAGCCGCTGTCGAGGCTGCCGTACTTCGCGAGCAGGTCCTGCAGCGCCGTGAACTCGGTCTCGATCTGGCCGACGAGCTTCGTGCCCGCGTCACCCTTGCTCGCGGCGATGTCCTTGACGTTGCCGAACGCGACCTCGGCTCCCTGCACGTTGGCCGCGAAGTCGTAGAGGTCGGTGTGGGACCACCAGTCCTCCTCGCCGGAGATCTTGCCGACGGCGACCTCGTCGAGGAGACCGATGGCACCGTTCGAGATGTCGCCGAGGCTCACGGTGAAGTCCTTCTCGGAGACGAGGTCGAACAGCTGCTGCACGTCGTCGACGAGTCCGGTGGCGAACTGCTGACGCTGTTCCGGCGTCGACGGCGTCCAGTCCGTCAGCGCGCTCGTGCCGTCGGAGTTCAGCGCGTCGGCTGCCGGCGGCCAGAGGTCCTTCTCGATCCGGTGGAAGCCGGTCCAGTCGAGTCCTTCAGCCACGGCGTCGACCTCGCGGTAGTCGATCTTCGGGTCGAGGTCGCCGAACGCCTCGGCCGTCGGCTCGATGCGTTCGTACGAGACGCGCGTCGTCGCGAAGAGCTGACGGGCGGTCTCATCGTCGCCGGCGGCGTACGCGTCGGTGAAGGCCTTCACCTGCGGCACGAGTTCGGCCACCTGCGACTTGATGTACGCGACATAGTTCGTCACGGCCTGGTCGGTGAGCGCCTGCTCGTCCTTCGAGACGGCCGCGTTCTCACCGGTGACGGTGAACTCCGCGAGACCGACGGGCGCACCGACGAGCTGGAACTTGCAGGCGGTGTAGTACGTGCCGGGGTTCAGCTGTGCGACGTAGGACACCGTCTGGCCCGGCGTCACGTTCTCCTTCTCGCCGACGATGCGCAGCTTGTCCGAGGCGAGGATCTCGAACTCGTTGACGTCGGTGCCGTTGTTGGTGATCGAGAACGTCACGGCACCGGCCGTCGCCTTCGCGACGGACACCGAGCACGAGTCGTCGGTGATGGCGACGGTGAGTGCGTCGCTTCCCGTCTTGTTCGGGACGCATCCCGTGAGGGCGAGGGCGAGGACGCCCGCGCCGGCGAGGCCGGCGATGATGCGGTGCTGCATGGAGACTCCTGTCGGAAGGTGCTGGTGCTTGGTTCGTGGTGGGGCGGGGACCGGGTCAGGCGTTCGTCGCGACCGGGGTCGTGACCGCCGTCGGGCGCCGACGGCCGAGACCCGAGACCCGGATGAAGCAGACGAGCGTGACGATCAGGTACAGCAGCCACGCACCGAACTGCGCCCAGGTCGGGGCAGGGGTGAAGTTGAAGAGTCCGCCGAGGACGGTGCCGTACCAGCTCGTTGGAGGGATGATCGCGCTCAGGTTGAACGCGGCCTGCCCCCAGCCGGGGATGACGCCCGCTTCCTGGAGGTCGCCGACGCCGTAGGCGAGGACGCCGGCAGCCACGACGACGAGGAAGAGCCCCGTCCACGTGAAGAAGGTGCCGAGGTTGATCCGGACGAATCCGCGGTAGATGAGATACGCGATGACGACGGAGGTGAGGATGCCGAGGAGCGCGCCGATCGAGCCGACGACGGCGCTCTCACCGGAGTTGACGCTCGCCCAGATGAAGAGGGCGGTCTCGATACCCTCGCGGCCGACGCTGATGAAGCCGAGGACGACGATGCCGATCGCCGATCCGGCGACGGCGGCGTCGAGTCGTGACTCGAGGTCGTGCTTGAGCTCTCGGGCGTTGCGCCCCATCCAGAAGATCATCCAGGTGACGAGCCCGACGGCCAGGATGGAGAGTCCGCCGCCGAGGATCTCCTGCGCCTGGAAGCTCAGCCCGTACGGTCCCCAGGTGAGGATGGCACCGACACCGAGCGAGACGACGATCGCGACGGCGACGCCGAGCCACAACCGGGGGAGGACGTCGCGGCGGCCGAGCTTGTTCAGGTAGGCGACGAGGATGCCGACGATGAGGCCTGCTTCGAGGCCTTCGCGGAGGCCGATGAGGTAGTTCGCGAGCACGTGACCGGACTTTCGGGCGTCGAGCAGGCGGTCGCCCAGGGGAGGCCGTCGTCTGCGGGGTGGGGATGCATCCGAGGGCGCGCCGGGCGGGGACCGTGGTCCGGGCGGGGCGCTGCGACTTCGGAACGCGGTTGGGTAAGGCTAACCTTATCCGACGTCGACCATAGCGCCTGATGCTGAGGCTGTCCAGATACAATCGGCGGATGACCGATCCGGCCTCCGACCCCAGCCTCCCAGACGGCCGCACGGTCGGCGACGACCGCTGGTTCCCGCCGACACCGCCGCAGCAGGACGCACCGCACGAGCAGTCCACGGCGTCGCGGGTGATCGGGATCGTCCTCGCGTTCCTCGTCGGTCTGGCGTACGGCGCCATCGGCACGGTCGCGCACGCCTGGGTGCCCTCCGTCCTCGGTGTCGCCCTCCCGGTCGGACTGGTGCTCGGGATCCTCGGCGTGGCCATGCTCCTGGTCGGACTCCGCATCGTCCTGGGAGACCGGCTCGCAGCGTCGGCAGCGGCGCTCGGGGTCATCCTCATGATCGGGATCCTGCTGCTCGAGAGCACCGGCGGCTCCGTCCTCATCCCGCAGAGCGTCTCGGGCCTCGTCTGGACCATCGCGCCCGGTCTCATCGCCGTCCTCGTCGTCGCGTGGCCGAAGCTCCCGGAGCGCGCCCGCACGCGCGACGAGCGCCCCGCGGGACCGGCGCCCGAACCGTTCCCCGTCTCGCCGCAGGCGTAGACTGGACAACTCAGTGCTCGTGAAGGGAGCCACCCGCCCGTGACCTACGTGATCGCCCTGCCGTGCGTCGATGTGAAGGACCGCGCCTGCATCGACGAATGCCCCGTCGACTGCATCTACGAGGGTGAACGGTCGCTCTACATCCACCCCGACGAATGCGTCGACTGCGGTGCGTGCGAGCCGGTCTGCCCGGTGGAGGCCATCTACTACGAGGACGACCTTCCCGAGGAGTGGGCGGACTACTACAAGGCCAATGTCGAGTTCTTCGACGAGATCGGTTCCCCGGGTGGGGCCGCGAAGGTCGGCGTGATCCCCTCGGACCACCCGCTCATCGCCGCGCTGCCGCCACAAGCCCACGAGTAGTCGCGTGGCACTGCAGCCGCTGCCCGACTACCCGTGGGACCTCATGGTCCCGTATGCGGAGCAGGCCCGTCGGCACCCCGACGGCATCGTCGACCTCTCGATCGGTTCGCCGGTCGATCCGACTCCCGGCCTCATCCGGGATGCGCTCCGAGCGGCCACGGACGCACACGCGTACCCGACCACGGTCGGCACGCCCGAACTCCGGCAGGCGATCGTCGACTGGTTCGCGCGCCGTCGTGGTGTCGAGGGGCTCACCCTCGACGCGGTCCTCCCGACGATCGGCTCGAAGGAACTCGTCGCGCTGCTCGCCTTCCTCCTCGGCCTGGGCGCCGGCGACACCGTGGTCCACCCGGTGGCCGCCTATCCGACGTACGCGGTCGGCGCGGCGATCGCAGGAGCCGAGGCGTTCGCCTCCGACGACCCCGCCGAATGGCCGGAGAGCACCCGGCTGGTCTGGCTGAACTCCCCAGGCAACCCCGACGGTCGTGTCCTGTCGGTCGACGAGCTGCGCGCAGCCCGAGCCAGAGCCCGCGAACTCGGCGCCGTCCTCGTGGGCGATGAATGCTACGCGGAACTCGGCTGGGAGGGGGAGTGGTCCGACACCCCGACCCCGTCCGTGCTCGATCCACGCGTGACCGACGGCGACACCGAGGGTGTCCTCGCGATCTACTCCCTGAGCAAGCAGTCCAACCTGGCCGGCTACCGTGCCGCGTTCCTCGCGGGCGACGAGCGCCTGGTGCGTCGGCTGGTCACCGTCCGGAAGCACGCGGGTCTCATGCTGCCGGCCCCGCTGCAGGCCGCCATGGTCGCGGCGCTCGGCGACGACGCCCACGTGGCGGAGCAGAAGGCCCGGTACCGCGCCCGACGCGAGGTGCTGCTCCCGGCCGTCCGCGAGGCCGGGTTCCGGGTCGACCGCAGCGAGGCGGGACTGTACCTGTGGATCACCGAAGGCCAGGACGCCTGGGTGAGTATCGACCGCCTGGCGTCGATCGGTGTCCTGGCGGGTCCAGGGGTGTTCTACGGCGAGGCCGGACCGCAACACGTGCGGCTCTCCCTGACCGCCACCGACGAGCGCATCGCGGCCGCCGCGGCCCGACTTCGGGGACTCCGCCCGATTTCGGGGTGAACTCCAAGGAAGTCGCCGGATCACTGTGGGAAACAGCAGTAGGGTCCGAAGCCGATTAGGCTGTATGTGACACGCCGTCGTATCGGAGGGCGATGTCGAGTCCCTATCGCACAAAGATATGAGGAGGCGCCGTGGGCGACGTCGAGAAACAGGCTTCCACCGAGACGCAGCAGGTCACCCTGAACTACCCCGGCGGAACGGCCGAATTCCCGATCCACCAGTCAGCCCAGGGCGCGTCGAGTATCGACATCTCCTCGCTCACGCGGCAGACCGGCCTGACCACGCTCGACTACGGGTTCGTCAACACCGCGGCGACCAAGTCGGCGATCACGTACATCGACGGCGACCAGGGCATCCTGCGCTACCGCGGCTACCCGATCGAGCAGCTCGCGAAGCAGTCGACCTTCCTCGAGGTCGCCTGGCTGCTCATCCACGGTGAACTCCCGACTGCGGACGAACTCGGCGGATTCGACGAGAAGATCCGGCGCCACACGCTCCTCCACGAGGACCTCAAGCGGTTCTTCTCGGCGCTCCCGCACACGGCGCACCCGATGGCCGTCCTGTCGAGCGCCCTGCAGGCCATGTCGACCTACTACGAGTCGGACGCCAATCCGCACGATCCCGACCACGTCGAGCTCACGACGGTCCGCATGCTCGCGAAGCTCCCGGTGATCGCCGCCTACGCGCACAAGAAGTCGGTCGGGCAGGCGTTCCTCTACCCCGACAACTCGCTGAGCTTCGTCGACAACTTCCTCAAGCTGAACTTCGGCAACCTCGCCGAGCCGTACGAGATCGATCCCGTCCTGTCGAAGGCGCTCGACCTCCTGCTCATCCTGCACGAGGACCACGAGCAGAACGCCTCGACCTCTACGGTCCGCCTCGTCGGATCCACCGGAGCGAACCTCTACGCCTCCGTGTCCGCCGGTATCAACGCCCTGTCGGGTCCGCTGCACGGTGGCGCGAACGAGGCTGTCCTGCAGATGCTCGGCCGGATCCAGGAGTCCGGCGAGGGCGTGCAGCGCTTCGTCGACCGCGTGAAGAACAAAGAAGACGGCGTGAAGCTCATGGGCTTCGGGCACCGCGTCTACAAGAACTACGACCCGCGCGCCAAGCTCGTCAAGGAGAGCGCCGGCGAGGTGCTCCGGGCGCTCGGCATCAACGACCCGCTGCTCGACCTGGCTCAGGAGCTCGAGCAGATCGCCCTGGAGGACGACTACTTCAAGGAGCGCAAGCTCTACCCGAACGTCGACTTCTACACCGGCGTCATCTACAAGGCGATGGGCTTCCCGACGCGGATGTTCACGGTGCTCTTCGCCATCGGACGCCTGCCCGGGTGGATCGCCCACTGGCGTGAGATGAACCTCGACCCGCAGACCAAGATCGGGCGCCCGCAGCAGCTGTACACGGGTTCGCCCGAGCGTCCCTTCCCGACGCGCTAGTCCCGTCGGTTCTTGAGCCTGTCGAAGGGCGGTTCCTGAGCCTGTCGAAGAACGGCCCCGCATCCACCTCGGATGCGGGGCCGTTCTGCGTCCCGGGAGCCCGGGTCAGGCGTGCAGTGCCGCGTTCAGCTCGACGCCCGAGCCCGAGCGGGGGAGCACCTCGACGGCACCGGTGAGTGAGTTCCGACGGAACAGGAGGTTCTGGACACCCGACAGCTCGACCGCCTTGACCGTACGCGGCGCGCCTTCGGCCGTGGCCGCAGCACCCGCGAGGACGACCTTGGTGCCCGCGGTCACGTAGAGACCCGCCTCGACCACCGAGTCGTCGCCGATCGAGATGCCGATGCCGGAGTTGGCGCCGAGGAGGGCGCGCTGACCGATCGCCACCCGCTGCGTCCCGCCGCCGGAGAGCGTCCCCATGATCGACGCACCACCCCCGATGTCGCTGCCGTCACCGACGACGACGCCCTGCGAGATGCGTCCTTCGACCATCGACGCGCCGAGGGTCCCGGCGTTGAAGTTGACGAAGCCCTCGTGCATGACGGTGGTGCCCGGTGCCAGGTGGGCGCCGAGCCGGACGCGCGAGGCGTCGGCGATCCGGACCTTGTCGGGCGTCACGTAGTCGAGGAGTCTCGGGAACTTGTCGATGCCGGTCGCGTGGATGCCGGCGCGGAGGAGCGACGGTCGGAGGCGGTCGAAGTCCGCGGGGTGGACGGGGCCGGCGTTGGTCCAGACGACGATGGGGAGGTGCGCGAAGACACCGTCGAGCGAGATCGTGTTCGGCTGGACGAGCAGGTGGCTGAGCAGGTGCAGCCGCAGGTAGGCGTCCGGGGTGCTCTGCGGAGCGGCCTGCAGCTCGATCTCGACCGTGACGATGTCGATGCGGACGGCCCGGCGCTCGTCGTCGGTCGCGAGGGCCTCGAGGTCTGCGGGGGCGATCCAGCGGTCGCGGCCCTCGGGGATCCGTCCGAGCGAGGGCTCGGGGAACCAGGTGTCGAGCACGGTGCCGTCGGCGGCGATGGTCGCGAGGCCGGAGCCCCAGGCGTGAGTCGGAACAGGGGTCTCGGCAGGCGCAGCGGTCATGGCTCCAGGGTACCGGCCAACACTCAGGTCGACGGCCAATACACTGGTGCCATGCCAGCCGAAGTCCCCGTACTCGACCTGTCCGTCTCCTCGGTGGAACTCACCCAGCAGCTGTGCGACATCGCCTCCGTCTCGGGGGATGAAGCCCGCATCGCCGACGCGATCGAGGCGTCGCTCGAGGGTCTCGAGCACCTGACGATCGTGCGCGACGGCGACACGGTGGTCGCTTCCACTTCGCTCGGACGTGCACAGCGGGTCATCATCGCCGGCCACATCGACACCGTCCCGATCAACGGAAACGTCCCGACCCGGTTCGAGGAGCGCGACGGCGAGGCGGTGCTCTGGGGTCGAGGGACGGTCGACATGAAGGGCGGCGTCGCGGTCCAGCTGAAGCTCGCGGCTGAGCTCACCGATCCCATCGTCGACATCACCTGGATGTGGTACGACAACGAGGAGGTCGCATCCGACCTCAACGGCCTCGGGCGTCTCGCGCGGAACCGTCCCGACCTCTTCGTCGGTGACTTCGCGATCCTCGGCGAGCCGAGCAACGCCGGCGTGGAGGGTGGCTGCAACGGAACGCTGCGTGTCCACGTGAGCGCCCACGGCAAGCGCTCGCACGCGGCCCGGAGCTGGGTCGGCGTCAACGCGATCCACGCGATCTCCCCGGTCCTCGCGACGCTCGCCTCGTACACGCCACGGGAGGTCGAGGTCGACGGGCTCGTCTACCGGGAGGGCGTCAACGCGGTCGGGATCACCGGCGGCGTCGCCGGGAACGTGATCCCGGATTTGGTCACCGTCGAGGTGAACTACCGCTTCGCTCCGAGCCGGACGGGTGCCGAGGCGCTCGCCCACCTCGAGGAGCTCTTCTCCGGCTTCGAGGTCGTGCAGACGGACGTCGCAGAGGGCGCTCGTCCCGGGCTCGACGCGCCGATCGCCCAGGATTTCCTGGCCGCGGTCGGCGGCACACCGGCCCCGAAGTACGGCTGGACGGACGTCGCACGCTTCTCCGCACTCGGCGTCCCCGCCGTCAACTACGGACCGGGTGACCCGCTCCTCGCCCATGCCGACGACGAGCGCGTCCCGCTCGCGCACATCGAGGACTGTGAGCGCGGGCTCCGCGCCTGGCTGACCGGGCCCGATGGACGCTGACACGGCCCACTCGACCGAGGTCGAGGAGCGGCTATCGATGCTCCGGCGCTGGGCCCGCCTGCCCTGGTGGGGGCGGATCACCATCGTGTACGTGGTGTCCCGCCTGGTGACGACCGCGATGTTCGCGGTCGCGAGTCTGCTGCAGGCGCCGGACTCCCGGTTCGGCGCGTTCCCCTCGCTCGGCACGCTCGCCGCCGGCTGGGACGGACAGTGGTACTGGTGGATCGCGACGTACGGTTACCCGACCCAGCTGCCGCTCGATGACGCCGGCCGGGTCGCGGAGAACGCGTGGGCGTTCATGCCGGTCTATCCGGGGGTCGTGAAGGCGCTCTCGGTCGTCACCTTCCTGCCGTGGCCGGTCATGGCCGTGATCGTCTCGCTGTGCTGCGGCTTGGGGGCGGCCCTGCTGTTCCACCGGCTCCTGCGCATCCGCCTCGGCGATGAACGGGCGATGTTCGCCGTCGTGCTGTTCTGCATCGCCCCGCTCAGCGCCCTGTTCCAGGTCGCCTACGCGGAATCGATGTTCCTGCTGCTGCTGACGCTCGCGCTGCTCCTGCTCGTGACTCGCCGGTACGGCTGGCTCCTCGCGGTCATCCCGATCATGGCGTTCACCCGCCCCGGAGTCCTGGCCTTCTCGCTCCTGCTGGGCCTCCATCTCATCGTGCGGATCGTCACGCGACACCGCGACCCGCTCGCGCGCCGCGAGGTCGTCCTCATCCTCGCGGGCGGGGCCCTCGCCGCCGTCGCCGGATTCTCGTGGATGGTCATCGCAGGCCTCGTCACCGGGACGCCGGAGGCGTACCTCGAGACGGAGCTGGCGTGGCGGGCCGCCTTCATCGGGGAGCAGCCCCTGGTCCCGTTCTCCGCCTGGATCCAGGGAGGCCAGTTCTGGTTCGGGGATGGTCCGGGCATCGCCGTCGTCGCCGCCATCTTCGTCGGCTCCGTCGTGCTCCTGTTCCTCCCACCGGTGCGCCGGCTCGGTGCCGACCTCCGGTTGTGGGTGGGGTCCTACCTCCTCTACCTCTTCGCGGTGTTCTTCCCGCAGACGAGTGTCTTCCGGCTGCTCGTACCGGTCTTCCCGCTCCTCGGCGCGGTCGCCGTCCCACGGAACCGCTGGTACCGCGGTGGCGTCGTCATCGTCTCGCTGGCGTTGCAATGGTGTTGGATCTTCGTCATGTACGGCCTCGCGAACGCGTATTGGACCATTCCCTGAGCGCAGATCCGGCGTCATCCTGCGCCTCGCCGCGCTCAGGATTATCACGAGCCCCCGTGATACGAGATAATGGGGGTCAGTCGAATAACGAGAGGGGACTCGCATGGCCGCAATGAAGCCACGCACCGGAGACGGGCCAATGGAGGCCGTGAAGGAGGGTCGGCTCATCATCGTGCGAGTGCCTCTTGAAGGGGGAGGGCGTCTCGTCGTGTCGGTCAACGACGCAGAGGCTCAAGAACTGCATGATGCACTCGCGGGTGTGGTGAGCGCGGGCTGAACCCCGTCACCGACGCCGCATGAGCCGAGAACCGGCCGTCATCACTGCTCTCAGAGTCAGGATGGCGGCCGGTTCGTCGTCGTACGGAGGGCTCAGAGGTTCGGTTTGGTGATCTGCAGGAGGCCGTCGCCGGCGGGGGACAGGGCGCTGACGACCGCGTCGGACGCGGAGATCTCCTGGACGAGCGAGCGGAAGAGTCCTGTGGTCTCGTCCCGCTGAGCCGGATCGGCCACGCGGCCCCGCCAGAGCGCGTGCGGGACGAGCACGGTGCCGCCGGGGCGCACCAGACGGAGTCCGTGCTCGACGTACTCGATGACCGATCCCGGGTCTCCGTCGACGAGGACGAGGTCGTAGGAGTTCTCGTTCATCCGCGGCAGGACGTCGAGCGCGCTGCCGGTGATGAGGCGGATACGGTTGGTCGTGATGCCGGCCTCCGTGAACGCCGCGCGTGCCTGCTGCTGGTGCACGATCTCGGTGTCGATGGACGTCAGCACCGCGCTCGTGGCACCGCGGAGCAGCCAGAGCCCGGAGACGCCGGTGCCGGTCCCCACCTCGACGATGGACTCCGCGCGGGTGGCCGCGGCCACCACCGCGATCTGCGCGCCGATCGCCGGGGAGATCGGTTCGACGCCCAGTTCGTGCGCGTGAGCGCGCGCCGTGAGCATCGCAGCGCTTTCGACGACGACGTCGCCCGCGTACTTCCAGTTGAGATTGTGTTCTGACACCTTGCCTCCGGATCCCAGCGTATGGCCTGCAACTGCTCCGACAGCTGAGGCTCGCGCGGTAGTCTGATGTCGTGTTCGGTCTGACCTTCGACAAACTCCTCATCATCGGGGTCATCGCCGTGTTCCTGCTGGGTCCGGAACGGCTGCCGTACTACGCCTCGCAACTGGCGCGACTCGTCCGCACCCTCCGCGACCTCGCCTCCGGCGCCAAGGACCGGATGCGCGAGGAGATGGGACCGGAGTTCGACGAGGTCGACTGGAAGAAGCTCGACCCGCGTCAGTACGATCCGAGACGCATCATCCGCGAGGCGCTCCTTGACGACGAGCCTCCGGTGACGCCGACGGTCGCGACGACCGCTCCGCTCGACGCGGCTCCCGCTGCCGCGGCCGCCGCTGCAGCCGTTCCGTCGCTCGAGAAGCCGAAGTCGATCCAGGCGGCGACCGACGAGCGCCTGCGCCGACTCGCCGCCGGAGAGACCGCCGCGCCCCCGTTCGACCTCGAGGCCACCTGAGTCCGCTTCGGTCGCACACGTCCGACCCGGACGGCTCAGCTCGTGCTGACGCCGAGACGACGACCGGCGAGGCCACGAGGTCTCGCAGCGAGCTGACCGGCCAGCCGGAGGATCTCGGCAGCCGCGGGATCCGTCGGATCCGAGAGGACGATCGGCAGCCCGGCGTCCCCGCCCTCCCGAAGCGGAACGCTGAGCGGGACCGAGGCGAGGAGCGGTACCGGGGCGTCCTGGCCGATCGACAGCCGCGCCGCGAGCGCCTCGCCACCCCCTGAGCCGAACAGCTGCAGGACGCTGCCGTCGGGCTGGGGGAGACCCGCCATGTTCTCGATGACGCCGTGGACGCGCTGCCCGGTCTGGCGCGCCACCACGCCGCTGCGCTCGGCCACCTCGGCGGCGGCCGGCTGCGGTGTCGTGACGACGAGCACCTCGGCGTGGGGGAGCAGCTGGCCGATGGAGATGGCGACGTCCCCGGTGCCGGGCGGGAGGTCGAGGAGCAGCACGTCGAGGTCGCCGAAGAACACGTCGGTCAGGAACTGCTGGATGGTGCGGTGGAGCATCGGTCCGCGCCAGGCGACGGCGACGGCGGTGGTGCCGTCCGTCGGTGCGTCGATGAACATGCCGATCGAGACGACCTTCACACCGTGGGCGACGGGCGGCAGGATCATGTCGCCGACCTGCGTCGGTTTGACGGCCAAGCCGTTCTCGACCAGTCCGAGGAGCCCCGGGATGGAGAACCCGTGGACGTCCGCGTCGACCAGGCCGACCCGCAGGCCGCTGGCGGCGAGTGCGACGGCCAGGTTCGCGGTCACCGTCGACTTCCCGACACCGCCCTTGCCGCTTGTGACGGCGTACACGCGGGTCAGTGAGTCCGGGCCGAACGGGATGCCGCGGGCGCTGCGGCCGCCACGCAGGCGCTCCGTGAGCGCCTGACGCTCCGCCGTCGTCATCACCTGGACGTCGACCGCGACGCTCGTCACCCCGGGGGTCGCCGCGGTGGCCTCACGCACGTCGCGCTCGATGCTCGCCGCTGCCGGGCAGCCGACGATCGTGAGCTTGATGGTGACGTCGGCGGCACCGGTGTCGTCCACCGTGATCGGGCCGACCATGTCGAGTTCGGTGATCGGTTTGCGGATCTCCGGGTCGATGACTCGGGCGAGCGCGGTCCTGATCCGCTCGGCGAGGCCGGTGTCAGCCGCGCCGGTGTCAGCCGCGCCGGCGTCAGCCACGCCGACGCTCGGGCCCGTCGTGTTCGGGCTGGTCGGTGCGATCCCGATCGAGTTCCTCGAGGAGGGAGCGCAGCTCGGCGCGGATGAAGTCCTTCGACGCCATGTCCTTGAGGGCCAGTCGCAGGGCGACGACCTCACGGGCGAGGTACTCGGTGTCGGCGAGGTTGCGTTCGGACCGCTGCCGGTCCTGCTCGATCTGCACGCGGTCGCGGTCGTCCTGTCGGTTCTGGGCGAGCAGGATCAGCGGCGCGGCATACGAGGCCTGGAGCGACAGCACGAGGGTCAGGGCGACGAAGCCGATGTCGACGGAGTCGAACCGGAGGGCGAGTGGACCGTAGGTGTTCCACGCGATCCACAGGATGACGAAGAGGGTGAGGCCGAGGAGGAACCACGGCGTGCCCATCGCCCGGGCGATCCACTCGGTGAACCGGCCGAAGCGGTCGCGCGAGGCCGGGGCGCGGCGGATGGAACGGACGGAACTCCGAAGCCCCTTCGGAGCGTCGAGCCGGACCTCATTGCGGGGAGCTCGTGCCACGACCTGCCCTCCTTCCGTTCGATCCGAGCCGCTGTTCCGACGCCGGGAGTTCATCGTTCTCGTCGATGCTGCGCCAGTCGTCCGGGAGCAGGTAGTCGAGGACGTCGTCGATCGTCACGACCCCCAGGAGCCGGTGCTGTTCGTCGACGACGGGCACCTGGACGAGGTTGTAGCTCGCGAGGATCCGCGAGACCTCGGCGGCGGAGGTCCGCACGCCCACCGGATCGAGGCTCTGATCGAGCAGGGTCCCGAGGCGCTCGTGCGGTGGGTACCGGAGCATGCGCTGGAAGTGCACCATCCCGAGGAAGCGTCCCGTCGGCGACTCGTACGGCGGCAGGGTGATGCAGACGCCGGCTGCCAGCGCCGGCGCCAGCTCGGAGCGTCGGATCGACGCGAGGGCCTCCGCAACGGTGGCGTCGGCGGAGAGGATGATCGGCTCGGTCGTCATGAGGCCACCAGCGGTCTCCGGGTCGAACCGGAGCAGCATGCGGACGTCCTCCGCCTCCTCCGGCTCCATGAGCTCGAGGAGGTGCTCACCGCGGTCCTCGGGGAGCTGGGCGATGAGGTCGGCCGCGTCGTCCGGCTGCATCTGATCGAGGACGTCGGCTGCGCGGTCGTCGTCGAGCTGGGCGAGGATCTGCACCTGGTCCGTCTCGGGCATCTCCTCGAGCACGTCCGCGAGGCGGTCGTCAGACAACTCCTCCGCGACCTCGATCATCCGGTCGCGCGGGAGGTCGAGGAGCGTGTTCGCGAGGTCGGCCGGTTTCAAGTCGGCGTAGGTCGCGATGAGCTGCTCGGCGGACTGGGCCTCGCCGAGCTCCTGCTCCTCGCGCAGCTCGTTCCAGGTGGCGAAGGTGGTCGGGCCCTTCACGAAGGGGGAGGCGGTGGTCTTCGGGCGGCGGACGAACAGCTGCGACACCTGCCACTCGCCGGGGCCCTGCTCCTCGATGGCGACGTCCTCGATTGTCGCCTCCTCACCGGTGGCGCGGAAGACGACGCGTCGGCCGAAGAGTTCGGCGATCACGCGCACCTCGCCACCGCGCTGCTCGAACCGGCGGACGTTGATGAGTCCCGTGGTGATGATCTGCCCGGCGCCGATGCTCGTCACGCGGCCGATCGACACGAACACACGGCGTTTCCCGGGGATCTCGACGATGAGGCCGACGACCCGCGGGGGTTTGCCGGTGCGGTAGACGACGAGCACGTCCCTGACCTTGCCGACACGATCACCCGCGGGGTCGAAGACGGTGCACCCGGCGAGCCTGGCGACGAACACTCTGGTTGCACTCACGACTACTAACCTACCCGCCGGTGGTCGGCCTGGAGTGCCCGCTCGGGGCGGGGTGAGAGGATGGAGGCATGAGTGATCCGCGACAGTTCGGCCGGAAGGGCGCCCCGGCGCTCGGCGTCATCCCGCGAGGCGAGACGGTGGCCAGCTACGAGAGTTACGAGTCCGCGCAGGCCGCGATCTCGTCGCTCGCCCACACCGATTTCCCGGTCAAGGAGATCTCGATCGTCGGCAGTGATCTCAAGAGCGTCGAACGCGTCACCGGTCGCCTCAGCTACGGCCGTGCTGCGGGAGCCGGTGCGGTCAGCGGTGCCTGGCTGGGACTGTTCCTCGGGCTCGTCCTCGTCATCTTCAATCCCGAGACGAACCTCATGCTGCTCGGAGCCGCGGTGCTCATGGGTGCCGCGTTCGGCATGCTGTTCGGCATCGTGTCGTACTCGGTGACCCGCAAGCGGCAGGAGTACACCTCGGCCACGCTCGTCGTGGCGACGCGCTACGACCTCATCGTCGGCGGTGAGCTCGCGAACCGCGCACGCAACCTCCTGGAGCGCGGCCCGGAGACCGACGCGAGCTGATCCAGCCGCGTCAGGCTCCGAGCCGTCGCCCGGCGGACGGGCTCAGCGCGCGAGCCAGGCCTCGACCTCGTCCGCGGTGCGCGGGATGCCGGCCGACAGGTTCTCCGCGCCGTCCTCGGTGACGAGGATGTCGTCCTCGATCCGGACGCCGATGCCGCGGTACTCCTCGGGGACCGTGAGGTCGTCGACCTGGAAGTAGAGGCCGGGTTCGATCGTGAAAACCATGCCGGGCTCGATCACGGCGTCGGCGTACATCTCGCGGCGGGCCTGGGCGCAGTCGTGCACGTCGGTGCCGAGGTGGTGGCTGGTCCCGTGCACCATGTACCGCCGGTGCTGCTCGTTCTCCTTCAGGAGCGCTTCCTCGGCGGTGACGGGGAGCAGGCCCCATTCGGCGGTCTTGCGTGCGATGACCGCCATCGCGGCCGCGTGCACCTCGCGGAACCGGATGCCGGGGCGGACGATGGCGAAGGCCTCGTCGGCCGCCTCACGGACGGCCTCGTAGACCCGTCGCTGGACCTCGGTGAACGTGCCGGACACCGGGATCGTGCGGGTGATGTCGGCGGTGTAGTAGCTGTCGAGCTCGACGCCGGCGTCGATGAGGATGAGGTCGCCCGGGACGACCCGTCCGTCGTTGCGCGTCCAGTGGAGGATGCAGGCGTGCGGTCCGGCGGCGGCGATGGTCTCGTACCCGACGCCGTTCCCGTCGGCTCGAGCCCGCCCGGCGAAGACGCCCTCGACGATGCGCTCGCCGCGCTCGTGAGCGAGGACCTTCGGGAGTTCAGCGACGACGTCGTCGAAGCCGCGGGCGGTCGCGCCGACGGCGAGACGCATCTGCGCGATCTCGTAGGCGTCCTTCACGAGGCGCATCTCGGACACGGCGCGCGTCAGGTCGTCGTCGACGTCGACCGTGAGATCGGCGGCGTCGGCGGTGAACGCCGAGAGGTCGGCGGTCGCGACCGCGAGGTCGGCTGCCACCTGGGCGAGCGACGGACGCGCGCCGATCCAGAACTCGCCGATCGCGGCGTTCGTGTAGAACTCGTCGGTGTCGCGGCCCGCTCGCTCGCGGAAGTACAGGGTCGCGGTGTGGCCGGACTCCTCGGGATCGAGCACGAGGACGCTGTCGGGCTCGGTGTCGGCCGCCCAGCCGGTGTAGTACGAGAAGGCGGAGTGCGCCCGGTACAGGTAGTCGGTGTCGTTCGACCGTTGCTTCATCCCGCCCGCGGGGAGGACGAGACGCTGACCGGGGAACTGGGCCGAGAGGCGTTCACGACGAGCCGCTGCGAGGCCGGCGGTCTCCCGCGGCTCCGGCAGGACCTCTGGGCGGTCGGCCCACCCGGTGCCGATGAAGGCGCGGAAGCCCTCGGACCAGGCGGCCGCCCGGTTGGAGGTCGCCTCGGTCTGGACGGTGTTCGAATTGGATGTGTCTGCGGAAGTCGCCATGCCTCCATTGTCGCACTGCGGTCGCGACAGGCACCCGACGCTCAGCTCGCCGTGCGGGGGAGCAGCGTCGCGACCACGGGCCGGTGATCACTGCCCGTGCCGTCGACGTCGGTCAGCACGTGAGCCGACACCGTGACCCATCCCGGTGTCGCCATGACGTGGTCGATCGGTGCGCCGAGGACAGCCGGGAGCCCGGTCGGCCAGGTACCGAGCCCGGCTGCCGTGTCGGCCGCGGCGGCGTCGTGGCACGCGCCGAGGTCGCCGACGCCGCGCAACCCGGCGAGGTGGTCGAGCGTCGCGTTGAAGTCACCGGCCATGATCACGTCCGCGTCGTCGGTGCAGCGGCCGGCGAGATCGGCGAGCTCCGCACGCCAGTCGTCGAGCCGACTCGGCAGTGGGGCCGTGGTGTGGACCGCGACGAGGGTCGGTCCGCGGCCGAGGACCGGATCGGCGATGAGGGTCTCCGAGCGCTCGATGGCGGTCGGGCCGGTCACCGTCGGTGCACGGACCGCGTACTCGCCGAGTCCGGTGCTGATGAGGAGGCTCGTCCCTCCTGCGTCGGCGTCGGTCGAATGCGCAACCATCGGCCGTCCGGCGGCGGTCATCGCGGCGGCGACGACCGCCGCGGTGTCGGACGAGGTCTCCGGCAGGGAGACGACGTCGGCGCCCTCACGCACCGCGATCGCCGCGATCGTCCCGGGGTCGACGGCGTCGCCGAGGGTGTTCCAGGCGAGGACCGTGACCTGATCCGCGAGATCGGTCGCCTCTCCGGCGACCATCTGGTCGTCGATCCCGCGGTTGGCGGTGACGACGGCGCCGGTGACCGAGACCGCGGCGAGGACGACCGCCAGGATGGCGGGGAGCACGCGGCGGGACCCACGGACGAGGATCGCCGTCACGAGGCAGAGCAGGGCGCCGCCCGCGGCGGCGATCGCCACGAGGAGGCGGAACGCGCTCAGCTGGACGACGACCTGGGCCTGCTCGAGACCGAACGGCCCGGGGAGGACGGCCACGACCAGCAGGGCCGTGGTCGCGATCGCGAGCACGGCCGCGATGACGCCACCGACGGTCTTCAGCACCCGCGTCAGCGTAGGCGAGCGGTCTGGGAGTCCTCGGGGCAGGACCTGCGACTAGGGTGGAAGCGTGGTGAGCGCTCGAGACATGCACGGCCCCGCCGATCTGCACACGCACTCGAGCGTCTCGGACGGCACGGAGACGCCGACGCAGCTGATGCGCGCGGCCGGTGCCGCGGGGCTCGGCACGATCGCCCTCACCGACCACGACTCCACCGCCGGCTGGGCCGAGGCGGCCGTCGAGTCGCGTCGCCAGGGCATCACCCTGCTCCCCGGAATGGAACTGAGCACCCGCTACGAGTGGCGGAGCGTGCACCTGCTCGCGTACCTCATCGATCCGTTGAACGGCGACCTGCTCCAGGAGACCGCGAAGATCCGGGAGTCCCGGCTCCGGCGGGCCGAAGGCATCGTGGCACGCATCGGCGGCGACTACCCGCTGTCCTGGGCGGACGTCCTCGCGCAGACCCGCGAAGGTGCGACCGTCGGCCGGCCCCACATCGCCGACGCCCTCGTCGCCCTCGGGATCGTGGCCGACCGCGGTGAAGCCTTCGACGGCATCCTGCATCCGCGCACCGGCTACTACGCGCCGCACTACGCGCCCGACCCGCTCACCGCGGTCAAGCTCGTCCGCGCCGCCGGTGGCGTCCCCGTGATCGCCCACCCGGTCCCGGCCGGCCGCGACCGGATGCTGCCGGAGCCGTACTTCCGCGAACTCGCTGACGCGGGCCTGTTCGGGCTCGAGATCGAGCATCGCGAGAACACCGAGGAGGGCAAGGTCGTCGTGCGGCGGATCGCCTCCGAGCTGGGCCTCGTCGCGACCGGTTCGAGCGATTATCACGGGACCGGTAAGCCGAACCGCCTCGGCGAGAACACCACGGACATCGACGTGGTCCGACGCATCGTGGCTGAAGCCACCGGCTCGGCACCCGTCCTGCCTGACTGATCTGCGGCGCGTCCGGAGTGCCCTTCGACGCGCTCAGGGACCGGGTGTACTTCTCCCGGTCACTGAGCTTGTCGAAGTGCCCACGGGGGCGCAGCGGATGTGAAGGGACGCCGGTCGGAGCACCCTTCGACAGGCTCAGGGACCGGTATCCTTCGGTCACCAACCGTGTCGAGCGCAGCGCTCGCGACATGCAGAACGCCCGCATCCGGAAGGGTGCGGGCGTTCTGCGTGGCGGACCTACGCCGTGGGAGCCGGGGGAGCGGTGCGGCGCGTCCGGCTCCGACGGCGGGGAGCGCTGTTGCCGTCGCGGTGCTCCGGACCGTGGCCGTCGTGGGTGCCTGCTGCGGGCGCGCTGCGGTCGACGGTGTCGGTCGAGGCGGCGTCGTGGGTCCGCGAGTGGGCGCGGGTGCTCGGCTGGGACTCGAGCCGGGTGCTGGTCGGCTGCGTGCGGTCGCCTCCGCGTCCGCCGCGCTCACCACCGCGACCGCCGCTGGTCCGTGAACCGTCGCGTCCGCCGCCGGTCCGCGAACCGTCGCGTCCGCCTGCGCTCCGCGAACCCTCGCGCCGCGGGGCGGGCTCGACGGCCTTGGCGGGCTTCAGCCGGCCCTTCGTGCCCTCCGCGATCCCGAGGTCGGTGAACAGGTGCGGGCTCGAGGAGTAGGTCTCCGTCGGTTCCGGCTGACCGAACTCGAGGGCGCGGTTGATGAGCGCCCACTTGTGGAGGTCGTCCCAGTCGACGAACGTGACGGCGATACCCGTCTTCCCGGCGCGACCGGTACGGCCGACGCGGTGGAGGTACGTCTTCTCGTCCTCGGGGATCGTGTGGTTGATGACGTGGGTGACGTCGTCGACGTCGATGCCACGAGCGGCGACATCGGTGGCGATCAGGACGTCGCGCTTGCCGGCCTTGAACGACGCCATCGCCCGCTCGCGCTGCTCCTGGTTCAGGTCGCCGTGCACCGCCGCGGCGTTGAACCCGCGGTCGGTCAGTTCCTCGACGAGCTTCGCGGCGGCACGCTTGGTCCGCGTGAAGATCACGGTCTTGCCGCGACCCTCGGCCTGCAGGATGCGCGAGATCACCTCGTCCTTGTCGAGCGAGTGCGCGCGGTAGATGAGGTGCTTGATGTTGGCCTGCGTGAGCCCCTCGTCGGGGTCGCTCGCGCGGATGTGGATCGGCTTGCTCATGAAGCGGCGGGCCAGGGCCACGATCGGACCGGGCATGGTCGCTGAGAACAGCATCGTGTGACGCGCGGCGGGGGTCTTCGAGAAGAGCTTCTCGATGTCGGCGAGGAAGCCGAGGTCGAGCATCTTGTCGGCCTCGTCGAGCACCATCTCGGTGATGCCAGAGAGATCGAGGAGGCGCTGGTTGTTGAGGTCGATGAGACGGCCGGGCGTGCCGACGACGATCTGGGCGCCGGCCTTCAGCTGCTCGATCTGACCCTCGTAGGCCTTGCCGCCGTAGATGGAGACGAGCGTCGTCGACCGGTTCGAGATGAGGATCTCGATGTCCTCGGACACCTGGACGGCGAGCTCACGGGTCGGGACGACCACGAGGGTCTTGACGCCGGGAGCCGGGTCGAGGCCGAGGCGCTGGACGATCGGGATGCCGAACCCGAAGGTCTTGCCCGTGCCCGTCTTGGCCTGGCCGATGATGTCCTGGCCGGCGAGCCCGAGGGGGATCGTCTGCTCCTGGATGGGGAATGGTTCGATGATGCCCTTGGTCGTGAGGGCGTCGACGATGTCCTGGTCGACACCGAGATCAGAGAAAGTCACGGAGATACCTGTCAGTGCAGTCATGGTCTACACCTTCGATTGCACACAGGTGTAGGGCCCCGATCCGACGCCGGGGCACGGCTATTCTACCCGGGACGTCCCGAGAGGCCGCTGGGCGCGCGGAACACGGCGATCGGCGCGCTGCGGATAGGGTGGTCGCATGGCTCGTTGGTTTGCACGACGTCGGCGTCCCGGCACCCAGACGCCTCGTCTGCGCTCGCGGGAGGACGCCGTTCAGGCGACCCGCGTCGACCTCCACGAGCTCGCGCCCAGCACCGCCGACTACCTCGGTCAGGTGGCGCAGCTGCAGCTCGGGTTCTTCATGACGCTGTCGTTCGCGGTCGAGCACGCTCCGAACGACGCCGACCGGGAGACCGTCGCCGAGGCCGCTGCCACGGCGCTGCGCAAGCACCAGGCGCTACTTGCCTGGCTCCGCCGGACGAGCGACGACCCGGGCGCCGTGCTCGAACCCTATGCACGCACGCGGGACGAGTTCCAGGCGATCCTGCGCACCGGCACCTGGGACGAACTCCTGCTGGGCGTCCTCGTGGCGCGGGGCTTCCTCGACGAGTTCTTCGCGCAGCTCGCGCGCGGCCTGGACGGGGCGGACGCACGCGACCTGGCCGCGATCGTCGCCCCCGGTCCGGAGGAGGACCCGCTCGTCGGGATCCTGCACCGGGTGATCGCAACGCACCCCGAGCGCGCTTCGACGCTCGCGATGTGGGGCCGTCGGTTGCTCGGCGACACCATGCTCGTCGCCAGGTCCGCCCTCGTGACCGAGAGCAAGGCGCTGCCGGACGACGCCCGGGTCGAACCGGTCTACACGGAGCTCATCGCGAACCACACCAGACGGATGGACGCGCTCGGGCTCACGGCCTGACCGGTCGTCCCCTCCGACACGACGACGCCGCCGCTCCGGGTGGAGCGACGGCGTCGATCGATCGAGCGCCTCGGGTCAGGCGGCGACGCCCTGCTGCAAGCGGGTCAGCATCGCCTCGTCCGACGAGGTGCGGACGCGGACGAGCACGAGGTCGACCACCACACTCACGACGACGGACGCGCCGAAGGCGAGCACCCAGATCCAGCCGCCGTCCCACGCCATGCCTGCCCACGTCGCCGCGACCCAGACGACGGCGGCGACGAGCGTCGCGACCGCCGGGATGAGCGCGGCCCCGTGCTGGTCGCGGCCGGGCAAGAGGTAGCGGACGGCGAGACCGAGGATGGCACCGCCGAGCACGACGAAGAGGAGTTCCATGGTCAGCCGACGAATCCGATGCGGCGGGATTCCTCGGTTCCGAGCTCGACGTAGCCGATGCCCGCGGTCGGGATGAGGTAGCTGGTGCCCTTGTCGTCCTTGAGCGCGAGCAGCTTGGCGTCCGTCTCGAGCGCGGTCTTGACCGCCTGCTCGATCTCCGACGCCGGCTGCGAGGTCTCGAAGCCGATCTCGCGAGGGCTGTTGAGGATTCCGATGCGAATTTCCACCTTGAGTGCCTTTCGGTTGCGTAGGGCAAGACTACGGGAGTCGTGGTCCTCCGACCGGCGCGGGTCGGCTGCTGTCAGCGAACAGCGGAACGCCGGTCGGCCGTCGCGGCGATGTCGGGAGGCTCCGGTAACGTGCGGACCATGACGGTTCCCGACGCCTCCGACGATCCGACGGGTGCGGTCCGTGACGCGGACCGCGCGCCCGTCGGCAACCCGGCTGTCGGCACGGGCGTCCGGCTCGACGACTCGCAGGAGGCCGTGCTGCGGCTCGCGGACGACCGGTCCGCCGTCGTGCTCGGGGCTCCCGGCACGGGCAAGACCACGACGCTCATCGAAGCGGTCGCGGAACGCGTGCACTCGCGCGGTCTGCGCACCGACGAGGTGCTCGTCATCGCCTCCTCCCGGTCATCGGCGCAGGTCCTCCGCGACCGCCTCGAGGCACGGGTCGCACGCGCCACACCCGGATCCCTGGCGCGCACCGCCATCTCCCTCGCGCTCGAGGTCATCGCGGGCTCCGGGGCGTTCGCCGGTTCAGGACGACCGCGGTTGCTGACGGGCGGCGAGCAGGACCAGACCATCGCAGAGCGACTCCTCGGTGACGAACAGGACGCGACCGGTCCGCTGTGGCCCGCGGAGCTCGGTCCCGAGGTCAGGCGCCTGCAGGGGTTCCGCACCGAGCTCCGGAACCTCATGGAACGCAGCGTCGAACACGACGTCGCGCCTGCCGAGCTGCGTCGGCTCGGTACGGAGCACGGGCGTCCGGAGTGGGTCGCGTCCGCGGGCTTCATCGAGGGGTTCCTCGCCGACGACTGGCGCGGACACCTCACGCCCGCGGCGGCCCTCGCCCGCGCCGTCCGGCTCCTCGACGAACAGGAACCGGGAACGGGCGTGCTCGGCAGCCTGCGGGTGGTCTTCGTGGACGACGCCCAGGAGGCGACCCACGGCGTCCTGCAGCTGTTCGCCGCGCTCGCCCGACACGGGGTCACGATCGTCGCGTTCGGCGACCCCGACCTCACGACGGGTGCCTTCCACGGTGCCCGAGCCGACGCCCTCGGGCGGTTCGCCGAGGTGCTCGGTCGCCCGGTGGACACGCTCGTCCTCGGGCAGGTCCACCGCGGGACACCGGACATCCGGGCGACGGTCCGCGGCGTCGCCGAGCGCATCGGCACGGCCGGTGCCGGACTCCACCGCACGGCCGCATCACCGGTCGATGACGCGGAGACGCCCGAACACTCCGTCGTCACCGTGGCGGCCGGTTCCCCGGCCGAGCAGATCGCGGTCATCGCGCGCTTCCTCCGCGAGCGCCACGTCCTCGACGGCGTCGCGTGGGCCGACATGGCGGTGGTCGTCCGCAGCGGCGGGCTGATCCCGGCGATCGAACGGGGCTTGTCCTCCCTCGAGGTGCCCACCCGGGCGAGCACCGGCGGAGCACCGCTGCGCGACCACCCGTTCGTCAGGTCGGTCCTCCTCGCCATGTCGGTGGCACTCGGGCGCACGCCGCTCGACGCCGAGGTCGTGACCGAACTCCTCCACAGCGCGCTCGGTGGACTGGACTCGATCGGGGTCAGGCGACTCCGAGCCGCGCTCCGCCACGCGGATCTCGCTGAGGGCCTCGACCGCAGCGCGGACCGCCTGCTGGAGGAGGCGTTCGCCGTCCCCGGTGCACTCATCGGACTCGAGACGCCCTCCGCCGCCCGCGCCCGCTCACTCGCCGACAGCCTTGCCGAGGCGAGAGCGCAGGCGGCGGCGGGCGCTTCGGCCGAGGAGCTCGTCTACGGCCTCTGGTCGCGGAGCAGGCTCGAGCGCCCCTGGGTCTCGCTGTCGAAGGGCAGCGGTCAGGCCGCCGAGGAGGCGAACCGCGACCTCGACGCGATCACCCAGCTGGCCGATGCGGCACGTACCTTCGTCGAGGCGGAGCCCGACACCCCGGCCTCCGTCTTCCTCGACCGCCTGCTCGAACAGACGGTCGGCGACGACTCCCTCGCGCCGACGGGCCGCCGGGAGGCGGTCACGATCGCGACGCCCGCCGCCCTGGTCGGGACCGCGTTCGACACGGTCGTCGTCGCCGGCATGCAGGACGGCGTGTGGCCCAACCTGCGGGTCCGCGACTCACTGCTCGGCGCTTCGGAGCTCGTGGAGCTGCTGGAGGGCACGGCCACCGCGACGGCGGACGCACGACGCGCGGTCCTCCACGACGAGCTCCGACTCTTCGCCCAGGCGACCTCTCGTGCGCACCGGTCGCTCATGGTGGTCGCGGTCGTCGACGACGACCACCAGGCGAGCCCGTTCCTCACGCTGCTCCCGGAACCCGATCCGCACCGGGCATCCCTGTCGCCCCTGTCGCTCCGGGGGCTCGTCGGCACCCTGCGTCGCTCGCTCACCCGCCGGATCCGCCCCGCGGACCCGGCCGAGCGTGCCGCGTCCGCCTCGGCCCTGGCCATCCTCGCGACAGCGGGAGTCCCCGGCGCTCCGACCGAGGAGTGGTACGGCGTGGCCGCACCGAGCTCGACGGCACCGCTGCACGACCCCGCCGTCGAGGAGCTGCCGGTCTCCCCGTCCCGCATGGAGGCCTTCGAGGAGTGCCCGCTGCACTGGGCGATCGCCCGACTGGGCGGCGGTGCCTCCGGGTTCGCCTCCGGTCTCGGCACGATCGTGCATGCCGCGCTCGAACACGCGGAGTCCTCCGACGAGGCCGCGCTCTGGGCCGCGGTGGAGGACCGCTGGGACGAACTCCACTTCGAAGCGGACTGGGAGGGCGCGGCGACGAAACGGCGTGCGGCGGAACTCGTCCATCGGCTGTCCGCGTACCTCCACGACGCGGAGCGCGCAGGAGTCACCTCGATCGGCAACGAGAGCCGGTTCAGCCTCCGCATCCCCATCGGTGAATTGGGCGGCGCGGCCGTGCTCGGCGGCTCGATCGACCGCGTGGAACTCGTGCCCGACGCCGACGGGACTCGACGCGTCGTGATCGCCGACCTCAAGACCGGCGGCTCGGCGCCCAGACAGGACCGGGAGGTCGCCGACATGGCGCAGCTCGGTGCCTACCAGCTCGCGCTGGCGTCCGGTGCGATCACCGGTACGGAGGGGCTGCTGAGCGGTGGCGCGAAGCTCATCGTCGTGTCGGCCGGCACGAAGCGCAAGGAGTACTACGACCCGGCCCAGCCCGCCTTCGACGACGAAGCCCTCGAGCGCTTCCGCGAGCGTGTTCTGGCGGACGCGGTCGGCATGGCGGGCGCGGTGTTCGAGGCCCGTGTCGGGACCCACTGCCACGACCCGTTCGCGTTCGGCGAGTGCGCCATCCACGTCATCCCGGCGGTGAGCTCGTGAGCACGGAGGAGACCTACTCGGCCGAGATGCTCGCCGGCCTGCTCGGCCTCCCACAACCGACGACGCAGCAGGTCGAGGTCATCGAGGCCCCCATGGCGCCCGTGCTCGTCGTCGCCGGTGCCGGGAGCGGGAAGACCGAGACCATGGCGTCACGCGTCGTGTGGCTGCTCGCCAACCGGCACGTGAGCGTCGACGGGATCCTGGGGCTCACCTTCACCAGGAAGGCCGCGGGCGAGCTGGCGGCGCGGATCGGCAAGCGGATCGCGGCCCTGCAGGACATCGGGATCCTGGATCCCGCGGCCGACGCGCTCTTCGACCGTCCCGAGGTGTCCACCTACAACGCCTATGCGAACGCCCTGTTCCGCGACAACGCCCTCCTGGTGGGCCGTGAGCCCGAGTCAGTGCTGCTGTCGGAGGCGTCCGCCTGGCGACTCGCGAGGCGCGTCGTGGTCCGGCACGGAGACGAACGGCTCGCGACCCTCGGTAAGTCCGTCGACCAGGTGGCCGAGCTCGTCCTCTCGCTGAGCCATGAGCTCGCCGAGATCGACGGCACCATCGAGGAGCTGCTCGGCTTCGTGGAACGGTTCGTCGGCATCGGCGAGCTCCCCGACGGTGGTCGCGGTGCCTACGCGCAGATCGACCAGGCCGTCGAGGTCGTGGGTGCCCTGCCGGTCCTGCTCGACCTCGCGCACCGGTACGCCGACGAGAAGCGCCGGCAGGGACTCGTGGAGTTCTCCGACCAGGTCGCCCTCGCCCTCGCCGCCTGCGAACGTTCACCGAAGGTCGCCGCCGTCGCACGTGATCGCGCGGGCGTCGTCCTGCTCGACGAGTACCAGGACACCTCGGTCGTGCAGACCAGACTGCTGTCGACCCTGTTCGCCGACCACCCCGTCATGGCGGTCGGCGACCCGCACCAGTCCATCTACGGCTGGCGCGGCGCGAGCGCGGCGAACCTCGCACGGTTCTCCCGCGACTTCGGTCGGGAGGTCGCCGCCACCCAGTTCAACCTGTCCACAAGTTGGCGGAACGACCGCACGGTCCTCGAAGCCGCGAACGTCCTCGTCCGCCCGTTGCAGCGGCAGGCGCAGACGGCGGGGAAGCTGCGAGTCCTCGACCTCGAGCCGAAGCCCGGCGCCGGGGCCGGCTCCCTCGCCGTCGAGTTCCCCGAGACCGGTGCCGAGGAGATCCGGGTGGTCGCCGAGTGGTGCGCGGACCGCTTGCTCGCCGAACGCGGGGGAGATCCGGCCGGTTCGGCCGCGATCCTGTTCCGGGCGCGTCGACCGATGCAGGAGTTCGCCGACGGCCTCGCGGCGCTCGGCGTCCCCCACCACATCCTCGGCCTCGGCGGTCTGCTCGCCTCGCCGGAGATCGTCGACGTGACGGCGGCACTGCGGGTCATCCACGATCCCGGTGCCGGCTCCTCGCTCATCAGACTCTTGAGCGGGCCTCGCTGGCGGATCGGCGTCCACGACCTCGGACACCTCGTGGAGGTGGCCCGGTACCTGCAGGCCATCGACTGGAAGACGAAGCGGTACGACGCCGAACTGGCCGCCCGGCTCCGTGAGTCGGTCGCCGACGACGACGGGCGGTCGATCATCGACGCGCTCGACTTCATCGCCGCGGACCGCGTGCCGGCGGGCCTCGCCGCAGGGTTCACCGACGAGGCGCGTTCGCGTCTCCGGGAGGCCGGACTGGTGTTCGCCTCCCTGCGGCGTCGTGCGGGCAGCGGCCTCCCCGATCTCGTCAGAGCGGTCGAGCGCGAGTTGCGGCTCGACATCGAGGTCGTCGCGAACGAGTCGACCGGCTCCGCGGCGCGCGCTCCGGCCAGACTGCAGGCCTTCCACGACGAGGTCATCTCGTTCATCCAGGCGGAGGAGCAGGTGACGCTCGGCAGCCTGCTGGCGTGGATCGACCGATCGCTCGCCCGAGACGACCTCGGACCGGCGAGCGACGCACCCGACCAGGGTGCGGTCCAATTGCTCACCATCCACGGTTCGAAGGGCCTCGAGTGGGATCATGTCGCGATCCCGCGGCTCGTGGTCGACGAACTGCCAGCCAAGCCGAAGGACGGCAAAGGCTGGGTGCGTCTCGGGACACTGCCGTACGACTTTCGAGGCGACGCGGCGGAGCTGCCGGAGTTCGCCTGGCGGACGGCCGAGACGCGGAAGGAGGTCGTCGACGCTCAGCTCGCCTTCTCGGAGGCGCTCGGCGAACGCGCGCTCGACGAGGAACGCCGGCTCGCGTATGTGGCGGTGACCCGCGCCAAGCACGACCTCCTGCTCACCGGCTCGTTCTGGTCGGGCGATCGCAAGCGGCCCCGTGCTGCGAGCACCTACCTCCTGGAGCTGGCCGCGGCGGGCGTCATCGCACCGCTCCCCGCAGCCTCCGCCTTCGAGGAGAACCCGGTCGACTCCGGTGCTGCGGTCCTCGACTGGCCACTCGATCCCCTCGGCGCGCGTCGGAGCGTCGTCGAGCGGGCGGCGGCCGAGGTCGACCAGCGGCGCGGACGGCCCGAGGCCGAGCTGCTGGCGACCCTCGGTCCCCTCGAGAACGAGCTGACGCTGCTCCTCGAGGAACGACGCCGTGCCGCGACGACGACCGCGCGCGGTGAACTCCCCGTGCGCATCCCCGCGTCCAAGTTCAAGGAGTTCGTCACGGAACCGGAGGCCGCACTCGAACGTCTGCGTCGCCCCGTCCCGCAGCGGCCCTACCGGCAGACCCGTCTCGGCACCCGGTTCCATTCGTGGGTCGAGGCGCACTACGAACGCTTCGGATTGCAGGAGCTGGTCGACGCGCTCCCCGAGGAGCTCGACGTCGAACGCCCGGGGCCGGACGCGTCCGAGGGGATCGGGTTCGACGAGCTCACCGAGCGGTTCCTCGCCTCGGAATGGGCGGACGTACGACCGATCGAGGTCGAGACCGAGATCCACGTGCCGCTCGGCGACACCGGACGGGTGGTGGTCTGCAAGCTCGACGCGGTGTTCGAGCGCGGGGACCGGTTCGAGATCGTCGACTGGAAGACCGGCGCAGTACCCACGACGCCGGAGGACGTGCGGAACGCCTCGTTCCAGCTCGCGCTCTACCGTCTGGCGTACGCGCACCACCGTGAGGTCGACCCCGAGCGCATCGACGCCGTGCTCTACTACGTGAGCCACGACGTGCAGCTCCGGCCGGAACGCCTCTACTCGGAGGAGGAGCTCCTGTCGGAGTGGGAGCGGTCCTTCGGGGAGGCCGCCGAGTCCCAGAGCTCGAACGACGAGGTGTCGATCTGATCCGTGGCGTTCGCGTCCGCGTCGGTTCCAGCGTGGTCGCGATCGTCGTCGGCCTCACCGTCGTCGGTGTCGTCATCGCCCGAGCCGCCGGGATCGCGGCCGAGGGCGCGCTCGAGCTCTGACCGGTCATAGGTGTCGGTCTGCATGGCGATTCCGGGGGAGGACGAGCCGATCGGCGTGCGGTCGAGCATGTCCTCGACCTCGTCGACGTCGAGGACGGGTCCGGTCGTGGTGCCGAGGGGGTCCGTCACGTCGCCGAGCACGCGGTCGACGAGCCCGTCGAGCATCGCGACGGCGTCGTCGACGATGGTCTCGTCATGGCTGTCGCGACCGTGCAGGAGCCAGCGGGCGATCTCGAGTTCCGCGTACAGGCGGGCGCGGAGCGTGACAAAGCGGTCGGGTCCGCGGGAGCACGAGGCCGCGTAGGCGGACAGCGCCTGCTCGCCGGTCGCGCCGAGCGTCGCGATCCAGTGGAGGTCGAGGGCCGGGTCGCCGACCCGCAGCGAGCCCCATTCGATGACGCCGTTGACCAGGCCGTGGCCGTCCTGACGGATGACGAGCACCCGGTCGGCGGCGAGGGATCCGTGGATGACGGTGGGCTGGAACTGCCAGAGTGAGTGGTCCTCGACGGCCGCCTGCCAGCGCTCCCGGACGGCGGTCGGGAGAAGCCTCGTCTCGGCGGCGCGGGACACGATGCGGTGTGCGTCCGCCCGGATGAGCTCGGTGGACAGCAACGGGAGGCCCGCTTCCGCGATGAAGGCCGTCGGGAGGGAGTGGATCGCGGCGACCGCGGCACCGAGCGAGTCCGAGAGGACCTCGTCGCGGCCGAGCGCGGTCGGGTCGAGGTGACTGCCGGCCACGAAGTCGAGCACCACGGCGCGAGTGCCGTCGACGGGCAGTTGGCCCACGACGGTCGGGGCGTCGAAGGGCAACCTGCTGCGGATACCGGGCGTGAGTGCGCGAAGGGCGATGAGGTCCGCGGACTGCTCCGTCTCGGCCTGCTGTGAGGTCGGGATGCGCACGATGAGCTCGCGCCCGTCAGCCGTCACGAGACGGGCCGCGTCGTAGTTCCCCTCGCCGCCGGCGGTGTGCGCGCCGGACCCGCGGACCTGGAGGTCGGCGACGGCCGAGGTGGCCAACGCGGCTAGAGTGAGATGGGATCTGGCCATGACATCCAGGGTACGGGGCCGTCCCGGTGAGCCGCGCTCGCCACGCCCTCAGAGAGGTTGTCCATGACGATTCAGGTTCGCGCACTCGCCGGTCTACCGCTTGCGAGAGGCGGACTCGACCGTCACGGCGAGCTCCGTTCACGACCGGACGTGCTCGACGGACTGCGGGTCGATCCGAACGCCCGAGCCGTCGTCCTCCGCGGCCGGCGCGCACTCGTGACCGGCGACGCGCTCGACCTCCTGGATCCCTCGGACCTGCCCGAGCCGGAGCTCATGGTCTACCTCGGAAGCACCGTCGAGGACACCCCGGAAACCCCACCGGGCTCCGACATCCTGCTGTGGGTCCTCGCCGACGCCGATGCCGACGCGATCACCGAGGATGAGGACCGCTGGTTCGACCTCCGCCGGAGCGGACACCGGCTGTCCGACCGCGACGTCGGGATCCTGGCGACGTCGCTGGCGATCGCCGGCTGGCACCGAGCCGAGCCGTTCTGTGCGCACTGCGGCTCGCCGACCACCGTCCGCAACGCCGGCTGGGCACGGCACTGCCCGGTCGACGGCAACGAACTCTTCCCGCGCATGGATCCCGCGGTCATCGTCGCGGTCGTCGATCCTCAGGGACGGATACTGCTCGGGTCGAACGCGATGTGGGAGCACAACCGGTATTCACTGCTGGCCGGCTACGTCGATGCCGGCGAGTCTCTCGAGCAAGCCGTCGCCCGCGAGATCTTCGAGGAGTCGGGGATGCGTCTCGGCACTCCCGTCTACCTCGGTTCGCAGCCGTGGCCGTTCCCGCGCTCGCTCATGCTCGGCTTCGTCGCCCCGCTCGCGGAGGATCAGGATCCGGAGGCGCTCGTCCCGGACGGCCAGGAGATCCTCGACCTCCGGTGGTTCACGCGGGAAGAACTCGAGGACCCGGCCACCGACGTCATCCTCCCCGGACCGTCGTCGATCGCACGAGCCGTGATCGACGAGTGGCTTCGCGGATCCTGGTCTCGATGAGGCGCGGCACCACCGAGGGGCCCCGATGAGCAGTCCGGCCGAACTGCTGGCCGGACTCGACCCCGACCAGGCCGTCGCAGCGGAGGCGCTCCGCGGACCCGTGTGCATGCTCGCCGGCGCAGGCACCGGCAAGACCCGCGCGATCACCCATCGCATCGCCTACGGGGTCGCGACCGGGACCTACACGGCGTCGCGCGTCATGGCGCTCACCTTCACCAGCCGCGCCGCTGCTGAACTGCGTGGTCGGCTCCGGGCGCTCGGAGCCGAGGGCGTCTCGGCCAGGACCTTCCACGCCTCCGCGCTCTCGCAGCTGAACTTCTTCTGGCCCCAGGTCGTCGGCGGTCAGGTGCCCGCGCTCGTCGAGAGCAAGGGCCGGGTGCTCGGGCACGCGGCCGAACGGCTCCGGTTGCGGGTCGACACCGCGACCCTGCGCGACGTGGCGGGCGAGATCGAATGGCGCAAGGTGTCCGGCCTGACCCTCGAGCAGTATGCGGCGTCGAATCGGCCGCTGCCGGCCAAGCTGTCCCTCGAGCAGGTCGTCTCGCTCCAGGAGACCTACGAGCAGTTGAAGGACGAGCGCCGACGCATCGACTTCGAGGACGTCCTGCTCGCCTGCGCCGGCATGATCGAGACCGAGCCCGCCGTCGCCATGCAGGTGCACGAGCAGTACCGCTTCTTCGTCGTGGACGAGTACCAGGACGTCTCGCCGCTGCAGCACCGACTCCTCGAACTCTGGCTGGGCGGTCGACGGGACGTGTGCGTCGTCGGCGACGCGAGCCAGACCATCTACTCCTTCGCCGGTGCCCGTTCCGACTACCTGCTCGACTTCCCGACCAGGTACCACGACGCCACGGTCGTCCGGCTCGAGCGCAACTACCGCTCCGCCCCGCCGGTCGTGGCCGCGGCGAACACGCTCATGCGGGGGCGCCCGGGGGCGTTGCACCTCTCAGCGGCCACCGCACGCGACGACGAGGGCACCCAGACCGCACGCCCTGAGACGCCGGCGGTCGGCCTGCGGCAGTACCCGAACGAGCTGTCCGAGGCGAGAGGCGTCGCCTCGGAGATCCTCGTGCAGCTGCAGGCGGGCGTCCCGGCCTCGGAGATCGCCGTGCTCTACCGGATCAACGTCCAGGCGGCGGCGTTGGAGACGGCCCTCGGCGAAGCCGGCATCCCCTACGTCATGCACGGCTCCAAGCGCTTCTTCGAGCTGCCCGAGGTACGGCAGGCCCTGCTCCAGCTCCGCGCTGCCTCCGTCTCGATCAGTGGTGAGCCCCTGTTCAAGTCCGTGAGCGACGTGCTCCGGTCGCTCGGCTGGAGCCAGGACCCGCCCGACGGCGGCGGCGCGGTGCGCGACCGCTGGGAGTCGCTCAACGCGATCATGGGGCTCGTCGACCAGGCGCCGGAGGGGACCTCGTTCCGTGCCTTCACGGATGAGCTGCAACTGCGGCAGGCCGCGCAGCACGAGCCGACGGTCGAGGCGGTCACGCTGGCGACCCTGCACTCGGCGAAGGGCCTCGAGTGGGAGGCCGTGCACCTCATCGGGCTCTCCGAGGGGTATCTGCCGATCTCGTACGCGAAACAGTTCGAGCAGGCGGACGAGGAACGGAGGCTCCTCTACGTCGGCATCACGCGCGCCAAGCGGTTGCTCAACCTGTCCTGGTCCGAGACGCAGCAACGCGGTGGTCGACGCGAGCCGTCGCGATTCCTGGCAGAGCTCGGCATGCGCACCTCGAGTGCTCCCGGACGACGCGGCGCCTGACCCCACCGGTCGCGGCGTCGACCACCAGCTGGGTGCTCGCGAGGATGGGCTGGGACGCGTCGAGGTGTCGGAGCACCAGACGGGTCACGCGGGTCGCGACCTCCGCACCGAGGAGCTGGGTGTCGAGTGGCGAGCGGTGCCCGAGAAGCTGGGAGGCGACGGCCGGCCAGGCCGGATCGTCGTCGGTGCGGTGCAGCTCGACGCAGTGCAGGCACGGCCCTGAGCCGGGTGTCACGAACGGCCCGATCCTCACGACACGATCGCTGAACACGACCGGCAGGTGCGGGACGTCGTCTCGCAGCCACCGCGTGTACCGACTCGGCGGGATGACGAAGTCGGCGACGAGGACGGCGACGTCGACCCGGCCGGGCTGCGACCCGGCTCCGGTCGACCCGGACTCCGGTGGCAGGAGTTCGACCGCCTCCTGCTCGGAGAGGAGGCGTCGGAGGAGCTCGGCCGCCAGGCTCGCGCCGTCCACGGCGACCCGGTGCGTCACGGCGTGGCCGGAGGTGGGGTCGCCGTGCTCGATCACCGCGTCGAGCGTCGAGAGGACGCGATGGATCTCGTGGGCTGGGATGTCGAAGGCGTCCGCGAGTCGTCGTTCGACCAGAGCCGGGAAGCCGGCACGCAGTGCCGCGACGACCTGCTCGGTCTCGGTCCGGACGCTGTCGAGCACGACCGCTTCATCGACTCCCACCTGCAGGCTGTGCGGGGTTCGCCAGAGCAGCGGTCTCCTGGGATCGAGGCGCGTCGTCATCCATCGATGATGGCGGGTCGACGACCGGTCGCGTCGGCACTCTCCACAGCCCGCCCGGAAGGACGAGCTGTGGAGCGTCGCCGTGGATCAGACCGGGGGGCCGCCGGCACCGTTCGGGCCGGAGGGCTCCGAACCGGGCTCGTCGTCGTGCTGGTCGCCGCGTTCCTCGCCACGGAGGAGGTCTTCGAGCGCGAGATCCATCTCGTCCTGCTCGGGACGCTCACCCCTGGCCTCAGCTTCGAGGCGCGCGATGAGCGCCTCCGGGGCGTCGATGTCGGCTGCGGTCGGCACGAGGTCGGGGTGCGACCACAGGGCGTCGCGCTGCGCGGTACCGACGGCGTCGGTGACCTGCTGCCACATCTGCGCAGCCTCGCGCAGCCGGCGGGGTCGCAGCTCGAGTCCCACGAGCGCACCCAAGGCCTGTTCGGCCGGCCCGCCGGCGGCGCGGCGTCGGCGGACGGTCTCCGCGATGGCCGCGGAGCGGGGGAGACGCTCGGTGGCTGCCGCGGTGACCACGTCGACCCAGCCCTCGATGAGGGCGAGCGTCGTCTCAAGTCGGGCGAGGCTCGCGTCCTGCGCCTCGGTTCGGGCGGGGATGAGCGCACCGCTCGTCATGGCTTCCCGGAGTTCTTCGGGGTTCGACGGGTCGAAGCTCTCGGCGAGCTCCTCGAGTCGCTCGGTGTCGATCCGGATGCCGCGCGCGAAGTCGGTGATCGAGGAGATGAGGTGCAGGCGGAGCCAGCGGGCGTGGCGGAAGAGTCGTGCGTGCGCGAGTTCACGGACCGCGAGGTAGATCTGGACCTGATCCGCCGGGATGTCGAGACCCTCGCCGAAGTCGGCGACGTTCTGGGGCACCAGGGCGGCCTCGTTGTCGTCGAGCAGTGGGATGCCGATGTCGCCGCCGGAGACGACCTCCTTGGAGAGCTGACCGACGACCTGTCCGAGCTGCATCGCGAAGAGCGTGCCGCCGATGCCGCGGACGAGCTGTCCGGCGTTCGCGATCATGCTCGACAGCTCCTCGGGCGCGCGTTCCGTGAGCACGCCGGTCAGGGCGTTCGCGATGTTCGTGGCCACCGGCTCGGCGAGCTGCGTCCAGAACGGCATCGTCTTCGTGGCCCAGCGCGTCCTCGTGTACAGGGCCGGTTCGCTCGACAGCTCGGCCACGTCGGTGACGTCGGCGAGCCACAGGGAGGCGATGTGGAACGCCTGCTCGAACGCCGCACGCTGCTCGGGCGTCGTGTCCTGGGAGCCGTCCCCGGCGATGGTCTTCGCCTGCTGGAGCGAGGTGTCCCAGTTGATGCCGTCGCCACCGGAGCGGAGTGCGCCCTGGAGCTGCGACATGAGCGCAGCGAGACTGGCCGGATCGCTGGGGAGGCCGGCGGCGCCGGCGAGCTGGCTCGGGTCGAACGAACCGTTGCCGGAGAGGAGCTCGCGGAGCATGTCGCGGAACTCGTCCTCCGGACTCTTGTCGGAATCCTCTGGCACGTCAGCCGCCTCTCAGATAGCTCGGTGCTGGGCCTTCTACGCTAGTCGCACCTCGCTGAAGAATCGCCGGGGTATGGTTGGTCGGGTTTCCGCCCACCGCGAACACTCCGGAAGGCTTGCATGTCGCTCTTCGCCGATGAGGCTCCCACCGCTTCGGCGCCGACCGGTCAGGGTCGCAATCGTCGCGCTCGGTTCGGTTGGATCGTGCTCAGCCTCTCGCTCGTCCTCCTCGGCGTGCTGTCGGCGGTTCCCGCGCCGTACGTCATCGAACAGCCGGGTCCCGTGTTCAACGTGCTGGGTACGACCGAGGGTGACGACGGCGACGTCCCGCTCATCGAGGTCCACGACGAGCAGACCTACGACACCGGCGGCACGCTCGACATGTTGACGGTCCAGCTGGTCGGGAATCCGCAACGGAGCCCGGGCTGGCTCGACATCGTCTCGGCCTGGTTCGACCCGAGCCGCGCCGTCGTGCCGATGGACCTCTACTTCCCGCCCGGCGTCACGACCGAGCAGCGCGACGAGCAGAACGCGACCCTCATGGTCGACTCGCAGCAGGACTCGGTCGCGGCGGCGTTGCGCGAGCTCGGGTACGAGGTTCCCGAGCACATCGTGGTGGCACAGATCGCTGAGGGTGCGCCCGCGCAGGGGGTGCTGCGGCTCGACGACGAGATCGTCGCGGTCGACGGCACGCCCGTGACCGGCCTGGCTGGCCTGCGGGACGCGATCAACGCCAACGGTACGGACAAGCCGGTCACGCTCGACATCGTGCGTGGGGGAGTGGCGAGCACCGTCGAGATCACGCCGACGACCGCGACCGCGTCCGACGGGACGACCTCGACCGTGATCGGCATCGGTACCAAGACCACCTACGACCTCCCCGTCGACATCACCATCCAGCTCGACAACGTCGGCGGCCCGAGCGCCGGCATGATGTTCGCACTCGGCATGATCGACCTGCTCACCCCGGGCGAGCTCAACGGCGGGAAGGACGTCGCCGGTACCGGGACGATCGACGCCGACGGGAACGTCGGCGCGATCGGAGGCATCCGGCAGAAGCTGTTCGGTGCGAAGGACGCCGGGGCCGAGTGGTTCCTGGCGCCGGAGAGCAACTGCGACGAGGTCGCCGGACACGTCCCGGACGGCTTGACGGTCTTCGCCGTGAAGACCCTCGACGATTCGCTCACAGCGCTCAAGGCCATCGCGGACGGCGCCGACACGAGCAAGCTGCCCACCTGCTCGGCCGGTTGACCACTTCGGGCGCTCTCCCAGCCCGGCCGCTTTAGGATGGGTGGGACGACCCCTATCTGAAGAGGCCACACGTGACATCCGCAGCAGCAGAGAAGCCCCTGTCCACTCAGCGCCGACGCGCCCCGATCGCGATCACGGTGGCGATCATCGCCGCGCTCCTCATCGGGTTCTTCGTGTTCTCGGGGTTCTACGCCGATCTGCTGTGGTTCCAACAGCTCGGCTTCACCCAGGTCCTGACCACGCAGTGGATCGCGGCGATCGCCATGTTCCTCGTCGGGTTCGTGGGGATGGCCCTCCCCGTCTGGCTGGCCATCGAGATCGCCTACCGGACCCGTCCGGTCTACGCGAAGCTCAGCTCGCAGGTCGACCGCTACCAGCAGGTGGTCGAGCCGCTCCGCCGACTCGCGACCTACGGCATCCCGGCGCTCTTCGGGCTCTTCGGCGGTGTCGCCGCGGCCTCGCGCTGGCAGCTGGTGCTGCTGTGGATGAACGGCACCCCGTCCGGTACCAAGGACCCGCAGTTCAACCTCGACGTGTCGTTCTACCTCTTCGACCTGCCGTTCTTCCAAGCCGTGGTCGCCTTCTCCTCGGCGGTCGTCCTGATCGCCCTCATCGCAACCGCCGTCGTCACCTACCTCTACGGAGGCATCCGGGTGGTCAGCCGTGAGGTCTGGATCTCCATGGCGGCCCGCGTGCAGATCTCGGTGCTCGCCGCGCTGTACCTGATCCTGCAGGCCGTCAGCCTCTGGCTCGACCAGTACACGACGCTGAACGACACCGGCACGCTCATCACCGGTGCCTCGTACACCGACGTCGCCGCGACCATCCCCGGTCGGGTCATCCTCGCCGGGATCGCGCTCATGGTCGCCGTCCTGTTCGTCGTCACCGCGTTCACCGGCCGCTGGCGTCTGCCGCTCGTCGGTACCGCGCTGCTCATCGTCGCGTCCCTCATCGTCGGCAGCCTCTACCCGTGGATCGTCCAGCGTTTCCAGGTGGAGCCGAACGCGAAGAGCCTCGAGACGCCGTACATCAAGCGGAACATCGACATGACCCGCGACGCCTACGGGATCGCGGATGTCGAGGAGGAGGAGTACGCGGCCACCACCGACGCGACCCCCGGAGCACTGCGTCAGGACGCCGAGACCACGGCGAACATCCGGATCATCGACCCGTCGCTCGTGAGCGCCTCGGTCGCGCAGCTCGAACAGTTCAAGCAGTTCTACTCCTTCGACAAGCAGCTCGACGTCGACCGCTACAACATCGACGGCAAGACGCAGGACGCCGTCGTCGCGGTCCGCGAGCTGAACGTCGCCGGCCTCGACAATTCGCAGTCGTGGATCAACAACACCGTCGTGTACACCCACGGGTACGGTCTGGTCGCCGCGTACGGCAACCAGCGCTCGGCCTCCGGTGAGCCGGTCTTCCTCGAGTCGGGCATCCCCACCACCGGCGCGCTCG
Organism: Plantibacter sp. CFBP 8798; assembly: GCF_014841195.1. Classification (NCBI taxonomy): domain Bacteria; kingdom Bacillati; phylum Actinomycetota; class Actinomycetes; order Micrococcales; family Microbacteriaceae; genus Plantibacter; species Plantibacter sp. CFBP 8798. The sequence continues at coordinate 886,837 of NZ_JACYTS010000002.1, read as the reverse complement.
GCGACTTCGAGCCGCGCGTGTACTTCGGTGAGCAGTCGCCCGACTACTCCATCGTCGGCGCTCCCAAGGGCGCGGACCCGGTGGAGCTCGACTACCCGTCGGGCACGCAGGGTGAGTCGCAGACCTACACGACCTTCGACGGTGATGGCGGGCCCAAGCTCGACAACGTCTTCAAGAAGCTCGTCTACGCGCTCAAGTTCCAGTCGGAGCAGATCTTCCTCTCCGACTCCGTGAACAGCCAGTCGCAGATCCTCTACGACCGCGACCCGTTCACCCGGGTCCAGAAGGTCGCTCCGTACCTGACGCTCGACTCCGACCCCTACCCGTCCGTGGTGGACGGTCAGATCGTCTGGATCGTCGACGGCTACACGACGAGCGCCAGCTACCCCTACTCGAAGACGGTGAGCCTGTCCGACACGATCTCCGACTCGGTCACGCCGGCGCAGAACTACGCGCTCGACGACGTCAACTACATCCGGAACTCGGTGAAGGCGACCGTCAACGCGTACGACGGCAAGGTGACGCTCTACAGCTGGGACGACCAGGATCCGATCCTCAAGACCTGGCAGAAGGTGTTCCCGTCGACGGTCAAGCCGATGTCGGACATGTCCGGCGATCTGATGAGCCACGTCCGGTACCCGGCCGACCTCTTCAAGGTCCAGCGTTCGGTGCTCGGCCAGTACCACGTCACCAACGCCGGTTCGTTCTACTCGAGCGAAGACGCGTGGGTCACCCCCAACGACCCGCAGTCGACCGACACGGAGAAGAAGTACCAGCCGCCGTACTACCTGACGATGCAGCTGCCCGAGCAGGACGCGCCGTCCTTCTCCCTGTACTCCACGTTCATCCCGCGTCAGGGCGGTGAGCAGTCGCGGAACGTGCTGACGGGCTACCTCGCGGTCGATGCGAACGCCGGCGCCGAGGACGGCAAGCGGAGCTCCGACTACGGCAAGATCAGACTCTTGACCCTGCCGAAGGACGACACCGTGCCGGGCCCCGGCCAGGTGCAGAACACCTTCGACTCCGATCCGAGCGTGTCGAGCCAGATCAACATCCTGAAGCAGGGTCAGACCGAGGTGCTGAACGGCAACCTGCTGACCGTGCCGGTCGGTGGCGGTCTGCTCTACGTGCAGCCGGTCTACGTGAAGTCCACCGGCGACACGAGCTTCCCGCTCCTGCAGAAGGTGCTCGTCGCCTTCGGCGACCAGATCGCTTTCGAGGACACGCTGGACGAGGCGCTCGACGTCCTGTTCGGCGGCGACTCGGGTGCGGATGCAGGTGACACGAACGTCCCGGGCGACAGCACGACGCCCCCGACGGACGGCACGGACACCGGCGGCGGAACCGACACGGGCTCGACCCCGAGCACGGGTGACCCGACGGTGGACGCGCAGATCAAGACGCTGCTCGACCAGGCGAAGGCCGCGATGGTCGAGAAGGACGCGGCCATGGCGAGCGGTGACTGGGCTGCCTACGGGGTGGCGGACAAGAAGATCTCCGACGCACTGGCGCAGGCGCTGGCACTGCTGAACGGCTGATTCCGAGCCTGCAATCCGAACGGCGTCGCCCTGACGGGCGGCGCCGTTCGGCGTTTCAAGAGGAGGGATTCGGCCAGAATCGGAGTGCTTGGCGGCACGCGATTTGCACGCCCTCAGAATGCATGCTAGGTTTATCTCTTGTGCCGCAGGGTGGAGCAGTTCGGTAGCTCGCTGGGCTCATAACCCAGAGGTCGTAGGTTCAAATCCTGCCCCTGCAACAGAAAAGATGAAATCCCGGTCTCCTCGAGACCGGGATTTCGTCGTTTCCGGGGATGGTCGCCCGCGGTCGGCGAGCGGTGGGTCAGCCCATCGTCGCGACGGGGAGGCCGAACGCCGCGGCCACGCCGGCGTTGGTGACCGCACCCGCGTGGATGTTGACGCCCGCGCGGAGCGCTGCGTCGGCCGCCACTGCTGCTCCCGTGCCCTGGTCGGCGATGGCGAGTGCGTACCGGAGGGTGGCGTTGGTCAGCGCGCGCGTCGAGGTCTCCGGGACGGCGCCGGGCATGTTGGCCACGCAGTAGTAGAGGCTGTCGTGGACACGGAACGTCGGGTCGTCGTGCGTCGTCGGTCGGGAGCCCTCGAAACATCCGCCCTGGTCGATCGCGATGTCGACGAGCACCGAGCCGGGCTTCATGTCCGCCACCATGGCGTCGGTGACGAGCTTCGGGGCCTGGGCCCCGGGGATGAGCACCGAGCCGATGACGAGGTCGGCGTCGCGGAGCTGCTCCGCGATCTCGTACGCCGATGACGGCCTGGTCTGGATCTGCCCGCTGAAGCGGTTCTCCAGCTCGCGCAGGCGAGGGATGGAGATGTCGATGATCGTGACGTCCGCCTGCATGCCGAGCGCGTTGGCTGCGGCGTGCTCGCCGGCGACCCCGCCGCCGATGACGACGACCTTCGCCTTGGGGGTTCCGGGCACGCCGCCCAGCAGGATCCCTCGGCCACCGGTGGCGCGCATGAGGTGGTAGGCGCCGACCTGCGTGGACAGTCGTCCTGCGACCTCGCTCATCGGCTGTAGGAGCGGCAGGGAGCGGTTGGGGAGCTGCACGGTCTCATAGGCGATCGCGGTGGTCCCAGAGGCGATCAGGGCGTCGGTGAGCGGACGGTCCGCCGCGAGGTGGAGGTAGGTGAAGAGCGTCTGGTCGGCCCGCAGGAAGTCGTACTCGGCGGCGACGGGCTCCTTCACCTTGAGCAGGAGGTCGCCCGCCGCCCAGACGGAGGCCGCTTCGGTGGCGATGGTTGCGCCGGCGGCACGATACGCCTCGTCGAGATTGCCGGACCCGAGGCCGGCGCCCGCCTGGACGACGACCTCATGGCCGTGTCGGACGAGTTCGTGGACGCCGCCTGGCGTCGCCGCGACCCGGTTCTCGTTGTTCTTGATCTCCGTGGGGATGCCGATTCGCATGGCTGGTTCCTCTCGCAGGCTGGGCCAAGGCTCGGCTCTCCCGCTCGTCGGTGGACGGTGTGGGACTATTCTGAGGTTGCTGCGTTTCAGCCAAATGAACACCGCAGTTTTTGCGGAATTCGTGTCTGAACTCGATGATGATTCGGCTGAAGAGGAGAGTGGGCGCAGCATGACGAACAATCTGCACGGACGCGCGGACCTCGACGACGTCGACCACGCACTCCTGCGGCTCCTGCAGGAGAACGCACGCATGACGAACGCCCGCATGGCGGAGCTCGTCGGCATCGCCCCCTCGACGTGTGTCGCCCGAGTGCGGTCGCTCGTCGACCGCGGCGTGATCACGGGGTTCTCGGCGCGTATCGATCCGGTCGCGGTCGGGCTCGGTCTTGAGGCGCTCATCAGCGTCAACATCAGGGCGGGGGCTCGCGCCCGTATCGCTGAGTTCAGCGCCGGCATCCGACAGCTCCCGGAGGTCGTGCAGGTGTTCTTCCTCGGCGGCTCCGAGGACTTCGTCATCCATCTCGCGGCGCGGGACAGCGCCCACATCCGCGACTTCGTCGTCGAGCACCTGTCGGCCGATCCGACGGTCGCCTCGACCCGCACGAGCCTGGTGTTCGATCACTCGTTCATCGGCGTCGCGGTGGGGGAGTGAGGGCGATCGGCGGCTGTACCGGCCGGGCGAAGGTCACGAACGCATAACGAAGGACTCGGGCGGAAAACCCTGACCATGTTCGGTTTTGCCATGGAGGCCGTGCGCGATGTCCGCCTTGTGGGGGATCGTCGATTAGCCAGCAGCTGTGAGTTTCGTTAGCGTTGTCGACGGCCCGCAAGGGCTGACCTACGTAACCGCGTCCCGCCCCCTGTCGCCCCGTGACGGCGTGCTGGACGTACGGTCGAACGCCACGCGGTAGCCGTTGTCGCCCCACGTGATCCGAGCCCGCGCGCTGTCCATCAGTGCGCCGATGGGGCGGATCGAGAGCCGTTCGACCCGGCCTGACGATCGACAGGAAGAGCGCACCGCGGTTCCGCGTGCGCTTCCAGGAGAACACATGACCGAAACGATTGCCGTCTCCGCGACGGGACTGTACAAGGTCTTCGGCAGGAAGCCGAAGGAAGCCGTGAAACGCCTGCAGGCCGGTGCCTCGCGTGACGAACTCGCCTCCGGCGGGACCACCGCAGCCGTCATCGACGCCTCGTTCGAGGTGAAGCAGGGCGAGATCTTCGTCGTGATGGGCCTCTCCGGCTCGGGCAAGTCGACGCTGATCCGGATGCTCAACGGCCTGCTCGAGCCGACGGCGGGCACCGTGACCATCGCCGGGAAGCCGATCTCGGGGGTGTCCTCGAAGCAGCTGCGTGCGGTCCGACAGGACAACATCTCGATGGTCTTCCAGCACTTCGCCCTGCTGCCGCACCGCACGGTGCTCGAGAACGCCGCCTACGGACTCGAGGTGAAGGGTGTTCCGGCCGCTGAACGACGCGAGCGGGCCCAGGCCGTCGTCGAGCGCGTCGGGCTCGCAGGCTGGGAGGACAAGCTCCCGGGCCAGCTCTCGGGTGGGATGCAGCAGCGCGTCGGCCTCGCCCGCGCACTCGCCTCGGACACCGACATCCTCCTCATGGACGAGGCGTTCTCCGCGCTCGATCCCCTCATCCGCCGCGAGATGCAGGAGCAGCTCGTCGAGCTGCAGGCCGAGCTCGGCAAGACCATCGTGTTCATCACCCACGACCTCAACGAGGCGATGTTCCTCGGCGACCGGATCGCCGTCATGCGCGACGGCCGGATCGTCCAGGTGGGCACCCCGAACGACATCCTGACCGACCCGGCGAACGACTACGTCGCCCAGTTCGTCCAGGACGTCGACCGCGCCCGCGTCCTGACCGCCGGTGGCGTGATGGAACCCGCGCGCTCCGTCGTCTCCGCATCCGCCGGACCCAGGGCTGCCCTGCGCATCATGCGCGACCTGCAGACCTCGACCGCCTTCGTGGTCGGTCCGGGTCGGCAGCTCCTCGGCGTCGTCCGCGACAAGGACGTGCTGCGTCTCGTCCGTGCGGGCGACCACGAGCTCGGCAGCGTCATCACCGCCGACCTCGCCACGGTCTCGCCGGAGGCGGCGCTCGTCGACCTCTTCGAGTCCGCCGTCGAGAGTGCCCTGCCCGTCGCGGTCGTGGACGAGCGGACGCGCCTGCTCGGCGTCGTCCCGCGGGTGACCCTGCTCGCCGCCGTCGGCAACGTCCCGACCAACACGGACGAGATCAGCCTCGTCGGGCCGCCGGCGACGGTGCCCGTCGAGCTCATCACGGCGACCCTGCGGTCGACCGCGGAGGACCCGCAGCACCCCGATGACGTGACCTCGTCGATCGAGACCAGCGCCGCCGAACCGGCAGCGATTCTGCCGGAAGGGAGTGTCCGATGAACGGCGTCCGTCTCCAGTCGTCCGGGTTCCTGGACGCCATCACCCGCCCCGAGATCGGTGCGTGGGTCGAAGCCTTCGTCGACTTCATCACCGACGTCTTCCAGCCCGTCTTCGACGTCATCCGGAGCGTCTTCCAGGGGCTGTACGACGGCGTCGACCTCGTGCTCAGCGGTCCGCCGTTCTGGGTGATCATCATCGTCGCCGCCCTGCTGGCCTTCGTCGCACGAGGCCCGGTGTTCGCCGTCGGCTCCGCGGTCGGGCTGTTGATCATCGTCGGCGTCGAGCAGTGGGACAACGCGATGGACTCGCTCTCGCTCGTGCTCGTGGCCGGACTCATCGCCATCGTGATCGGGATCCCGCTCGGCATCCTGGCAGCCCGCTCGAAGGTCGCGTCGTCGATCATCCGGCCGCTGCTCGACTTCATGCAGACGACTCCAGCGTTCGTCTACCTCATCCCCGCGCTCATCCTGTTCCGCATCGGCGTCGTCCCGGGCATCGTCGCGACGATCGTCTTCGCGCTGGCCCCGGCGGTCCGTCTCACGGAGCTCGGGATCCGCAACGTCGACCGCGAGGTCGTCGAGGCCGGCAACGCGTTCGGTGCTTCCTCGTGGCGGATCCTCCGCCAGATCCAGCTGCCGCTCGCGATGCCGAACATCATGGCCGGAGTCAACCAGGTCATCATGCTCTCGCTCTCCATGGTCGTCATCGCCGGCATGGTCGGCGCCGGCGGTCTGGGTGGCGACGTCGTCAAGAGCCTCTCCCGGATCGACATCCAGCTCGGCTCCGAAGCGGGCCTGTCGGTCGTCATCCTGGCGATCTTCCTGGACCGTCTCACGGCTTCCCTCGGCGGCGGTCGCAAACAGCGCGGGAAGCGCATGAAGGCTGCCCCGTCCTCGCCCGGCGGGATCCGACCGGCGCCTGCCTCGAGCACCACGACGACCGACAGCACCGCCTCAGGTGAGGAGCAGCGCACTCCCGCCGAGTCGCCGACCGCCGTGCGGTGACACACCGGCACACAGCTTTCCATCCGACGACACCGATCCCCGCGTCACGCGGGACGAAAGGAATCATCGAACATGCAGTACCGCACCAAGATCGCAACCACCATCGCAGCGGGGGTGGCGGCGACGCTCGCCATCTCCGGCTGCTCCGCGGGCGCCTCGGACGAGACGCTCGAGAACGGCGACAAGCAGGCGGTGACCATCGCCGTGTTCAGCGGCTGGGACGAGGGCATCGCGGCCTCCGAGCTGTGGAAGGCCGTGCTCGAGGAGCAGGGCTACGACGTCACCCTCGAGGAGGCGGAGCCCGCCCCGGTGTTCTCGGGCCTCAGCACCGGTGACTACGACCTGACGCTCGACGTCTGGCTGCCGACGACCCACGCGAGCTACATCGAGAAGTTCGGTGACGACGTCGTCGACCTCGGCGCCTGGAACACCGACGCCAAGCTCACGATCGCCGTCAACGAGGACGCCCCTGTCGACTCGCTCGAGGACCTCGCGGCCAACGCGGACCTCTTCGACAGCCGCCTCGTCGGCATCGACCCCGGTGCCGGACTGACCGAGGCCACCCAGGACAAGGTCATCCCCGAGTACGGCCTCGACGACTGGGAGTTCCTGACCTCGGGCACCCCGGCGATGCTCTCGGAGCTGAAGGCCGCGACCGACGCCGGCGAGAACATCGCCGTCACGCTGTGGCGTCCGCACTGGGCCTACGACGCGTTCCCGATCAAGGACCTCGAGGACCCGAAGGGCGCCCTCGGAGATGCCGAAGGCATCCACAGCTTCGGCAAGGCCGACTTCGCGGACGAGTACCCGACGCTCGCCGGGTGGCTGAAGGACTTCGACTTCGACTCGGAGCGACTGTTCTCGCTCGAGAACGCGATGTTCAACGAGGGTGACTCGAAGGACTACGCGCCGGTCGTCAAGCAGTGGATCAGCGACAACCAGGAGTACGTGGACTCGCTCACCAAGTAGCGGATCGATGAGACGACGGGCACCGGAGCGATCCGGTGCCCGTCGTCGTGTGCATCGGAGCGTCAGCTGCGGAGTCGGGCGAGGCCGTCGACGGCCCGCTCCAGCACCTCGACGCGTTTGCAGAACGCGAACCGGACCAGCGACGCGTAGTCCGGGTCGTGCCGGTCGAGACAGAACGCCGACAGCGGCACCGCCACGACGCCGGCGAGCTCGGGCAGTGCCCGGCAGAACGCCGCAGCGTCGTCGAAGCCCAACGGTGCCGCATCGGCCACGATGAAGTAGGTGCCGTCCGGCCGGAAGGTGTCGAAACCGGCGGCGGAGAGGCCAGCGCTCAGGAGGTCCCGTTTGCCGCGCAGGCCGTCGGCGATGGCCGTGAACGCGGCGTCGGGCAGTCGGAGTCCGGTCGCCATCGCCGGCTGGAACGGTGCGCCGTTGACGTAACTGAGGTACTGCTTGACCGTCGAGACGGCCGTGACGAGTTCTCGGGGTCCGCTCAACCAGCCGATCTTCCACCCGGTCGTGCTGAAGGTCTTGCCACCGGACGAGATCGTGAGTGTGCGTCCGGCGGCACCCGGCAGGGTCGCGATGGGGACGTGCCGGACGTCGAAGGTCAGGTGCTCGTAGACCTCGTCAGTCACGATGATCGCATCGTGGCGCTCCGCCAACTCGGCGACCAGGTCGAGCGTCGCGCGGTCGAGGACGGTGCCGGTCGGGTTGTGCGGCGTGTTGACCAGGATGACCCTGGTCCGATCGGTGACGGCGGCGCGGAGCTCGTCCGGGTCCGGCTGGAAGTCGGGGGCGCGCAGCTTGACCGTCCGGTGCCGGCCGCCGGCGAGGGCGATGAGTCCGCCGTACGCGTCGTAGAACGGCTCGAAGGTCACGACCTCGTCGCCGTGCTCGACGAGGGCGAGCAGGGTCGCGGCGAGCGCCTCGGTCGCTCCGGCGGTGACGAGCACCTCTCCCTGCGCGTCGGGCTGGAGTCCGTAGAACCGTCGCTGGTGCTCGCTGATCGCGGTGCGGAGGTCGAGGGTGCCCGGGCCGGGTGGGTATTGGTTCTCGCCGCGCTCAATGGCCGCGACCGCCTCGGCGAGGACCGCCTCGGGCCCGTCCTCGTCGGGGAACCCCTGGCCGAGGTTGACGGCTCCGGTCTGCAGCGCGAGCGCGCTCATCTCCGCGAAGATCGTCGACGAGACGTGTCCGTCCTCGTCAACGAGGCCGGCGCCTTCGGCGGTGCGCCGCCAGGGTCCGTCAACCACCATGTCGATCTCCCTCCGTGGCCGCGGGAGCGGGCCGCTCCCAATCTAGGACACCGTGCGCAGGTCCTTGCGGCGAAGCCCTAGCCGGCGCACAGCGGGCGCGAATGAAACACTCAGCTCAGCACGGGAAGCTGACTGCGCTTGGAAGGAGCAGAATCGCCATGACCGACACCGCAGACGGACAGCAGCCCGCCGAACACCCCCAGTCCACCCCGAACGGTGAGACCGCGCCGCAGTCCGCACCCGCTGAGCAGGCGGGCGGCACAGTGCCTCCCGCGGGCGAGGCACGGCCGTCGACCTCAGGAGCGTACTTCCCGCCCCCGACCGCGATGCCACCGGTCGCACCGCCCGCCGGTCAGCCGAGGCAGCAGCCGTACGGCGCGGCCCAGCAGGGCTCGCCGTACCAGCAGGCGCCGCAGCACCCGTCCGCAGCCTTCTCCCGTCAGCAGCAGCCGAACCCGTACGCCGCGTACCAGCAGCCCACCGGCCAGCAGCCCACGGCCCAGCCGCAGCCCGGTCAGCAGCACGGTCCCTATGGTGCGTCCCCGTACGCCCAGCAGCCGACCGGGCAGCACCCCGGCGTGCCGACGCCACCGGCAGCGCGGACGAAGAAGACCAACCGCCCGCTCGCGGGCATGGTCGCGATGCTCGCCGTCGGCGCCCTCATCGGAGGAGCGTCCGGCGCCGGGGCGACGCTCTGGGTCACGAACGCGACGAAGTCGAGTGTCTCGAGCAACGAGGCGGGCTCGAAGGCGTTCACCATCAACGACGACGCCGACGTCAGCCTGACCACGGCCATCGCCGCGACGGCCGGGCCGAGCGTCGTGACCCTCTCGGTCCAGGGCGGGCAGAGCGCCGGTACCGGTTCGGGGATCATCCTCAGCAAGGACGGTTACGTCCTGACGAACACGCACGTGGTCACCCTGGACGGCCAGGTCGCCGACCCGACCATCCGGGTCACCGATGCGAACGGCAAGCTGTACAACGCCAAGATCGTCGGCACGGACCCGATCTACGACCTCGCTGTCATCAAGCTCGAGGACGCCTCGGGTCTCAGCCCGATGGAGTTCGCGAACTCCGACAAGCTCAACGTCGGCGAGACAGCCGTCGCGATCGGTGCGCCGCTCGGACTGGCGGGGACCGTCACCGACGGCATCGTCAGCGCCCTCAACCGGAGCATCACCGTCGCCTCCTCCGCCGTTCCGGACTCCGGATCGAGTGACGACGGCGGGTCCGGCGACTCGAACGGCGACAACCAGAGCCCGTGGAACTTCGACGTCCCCGGGCAGACCACCCCGACCGCGCCGACCTCCTCGATCTCGATCGCGGTCATCCAGACCGACGCGGCGATCAACCCCGGTAACTCGGGCGGCGCGCTCGTCGACGGCACCGGCAAGCTCATCGGGGTCAACGTCGCGATCGCGAGCGCCGGAAGCACCGACTCGTCGTCGCAGAGCGGCAGCATCGGCGTCGGCTTCGCCATCCCGGCGAACATCGCCAAGCGCGTCTCGGACGAGATCATCAAGACGGGCAAGGCGACCCACGGCCTGCTCGGCGCGACCGTGAAGGACGCCTCGAGCGACGCCAAGAGCACGGTCGCCGGCGCGCTCATCGACAAGGTCACCGACAACGGCGCCGCGCAGGCCGCGGGTCTGAAGTCCGGGGACATCGTCACCGAGTTCAACGGCGTCCCGGTCACGGGTGCGAACGACCTCACCGCTCAGGTGCGGGCGCTCGCGGCGGGGGCGACGGCGAAGCTCACCTTCACCCGCGGCAACGACTCGCAGACCGCCGAGGTCACGCTCGGCGAGCTCGCGCTCTGACACCCGGGGCGTCAGGCCCCGGAGGACGCCCGCACGGCCTCCGTGCGGGCGTCCTCCGCGTCCGGGCCACCCCGACGACCGGCTGCTAGGCTCGATCGAACGAAACACGGAGTGAACCCCCATGTCGAACGACACAGGCCAGGCCGACGCACCGTCGTCGCCCGGAGTCTCCTACGTGATGCCGGTGTTGAACGACGTCCGCCACGTCCGGGCAGCCGTCGACAGCCTCCTGGCGCAGGACTACGCCGGCGACGTGGAGATCACGATCGCCGTCGGGCCGAGCATCGACGGCACGACCGAGCTCGTCCGAGAGCTCCAGGCGGCCGACCCGCGCATCCACGTGCTGGAGAACCGTGTCGGGTCGACCCCGGCCGGGCTCAACCTGGCGATCGCCGCGTCGACGCATCCGATCGTCATCCGGGTCGACGCCCACTCGGAGCTGCCCGACGACTACGCGCGACTCGCGGTCGAGACCATGCTCCGCACGGGGGCGCAGAACGTGGGCGGCATCATGGACGCCCAGGGGCGCACGAGCTTCGAGACGGCGGTGGCGCGGGCGTACGGCTCGCGCGTCGGGCTCGGTGGCACACCCCACCACGTCGGCGGTCGAGAGGGGCCTGCCGACACCGTCTACCTCGGGGTCTTCGACCGCGAGATGCTCATGCGGGTGGGCATGTTCGACGAGCGCATCAAACGCGGACAGGACTGGGAGCTCAACCGCCGGATCAAGCAGGCCGGCGGCCTCGTCTGGTTCACGCCCGCGTTGCGCGTCGTCTACCGCCCGCGTGCGAGCATGCGCGCCCTGGCGCGGCAGTTCTTCTCCACCGGACTCTGGCGCGGCGAGCTCAGCCGGAGCTTCCCCACCCGCGGCACGCTCCGTTACTTCGCGCCGCCGGTCCTGGTGCTCGGTATCGTGCTCGGCACGCTGCTCGGGCTCGGAGGCCTGGTCCAGCTGGGTGCGGGGGCGACGCCGTGGCTGCTCCTCGGGTTCGCGGCCCCCATCGCCTATGCGGCCATCGTGCTGCTCGCGAGCATCGTCGTCACCGGGCGGGACGGGGTACGCACGAGCCTCTGGATGCTCGCCGTCCTGCCGTGCATCCACTTCTGCTGGGGCACGGGGTTCGTGCTCGGCTACGGCTCGCTCGCGAAGGGCATCTCCGCGCTGCGCAATCCACCGAAGGCGGTCTAGATGTCGGATCCCAGCACGGCCGGAACCGGTCCGAGGCTCACGCCCCCGCGGACGATCGCCGAGCTCCGTGCCGTGGCGCAACCGCCGGAGGTCCGCGCGCGGAAGAACGCCGAGCACTGGACGGCCGACCTCTACCTGCGAGACCTGTCGCCGTACGTCACGTGGTTGCTGCTGCGCACGAGCATCAGCGCGAACGGCGTGACGGGTCTGATGATCCTGACCGGCTGGGCCACGGCCGCCGCGCTCCTCATCCCCGGATTCGGGGGCGCGGCCCTCGCGCTCGTGCTCGGCCAGACGCAGATGCTCGTCGACTGCTGCGACGGCGAGGTCGCGCGCTGGCGGCGGACGTCGAGTCCGGCCGGTGCGTTCCTGGACTCCGTCGGCCACTACTCCACCGAGTCGCTCATCGCGATCGCCCTCGGCATCCGTGCCGCCGCGTGGCCGGTCGATGCGCCCGAAGACCTCGTCTGGATCACCCTCGGATTCGCACTCGCGCTGTTCGTCGTCCTCAACAAGGCGCTGAACGACATGGTGCGGGTCGCCCGCGCCGGGTTCGGGGCGCCGAAACTCACCTACTCGACCGAGGAGTCGGCGCCGCGCGGCGGACTGCTCGCGACGGCGCGGACGGTGGCGCGGTTCCTCCCGTTCCACCGGCTGTTCCACTCGGTCGAGCTCACCATGGTGATCTTCGCCGCTTCCGTGGTCGGCCTGTTCGTCGGCGACGTCGAGGCGATGCGCTGGGTGCTCGCGATCCTCGTTCCGCTCGCGTTCCTGACGCTCGTCGGGCATTTCATCGCGATCGTCTCGTCGAAGCGGCTCCACGCGTGATGTCCGGCCCGATCCCGGTCACGCGCTCCGTCGGCGTCGTGGTCTTGACGCAGGGGACCCGCCCGGTCGAACTCACCGCAGCCGTGGAGAGCGTGCTCGCCCAGCAAGCGGTGGAGCTCGACGTGGTCGTGGTCGGCAACGGCTGGCAGCCGACCGGACTTCCGCACGGCGCTCGAGGCCTGGCCCTGTCGGAGAACCTCGGGATCCCGGCCGGCCGCAACCGTGGTGCCGACGCCGTGCAGGGGGAGTTCGTCTTCTTCCTCGACGACGACGCGACCATCCCGTCCACCACGTTCCTCCGCGACGCCATCGCGATGCTCGACGCGGACCGCTCCATCGGCCTCATCCAGCCCCGGCTCGCCGACGCGGACGGTGCAGCGACGCCGTCCCGCTGGGTGCCGCGCACCCGCGACAAGGACCCCGGGCATTCGAGCGCCGTGTTCTCCTGCCTCGAAGCGGCCGTCCTGTTGCCGCGGTCGGTATTCGACGCCGTCGGTGGATGGGCAGATCCGTTCTTCTACGCGCATGAGGGCATCGAGCTCGCCTGGCGGGTCTGGGACCAGGGGAGGCGAGCCTGGTACGAGGCGTCCCTCGAAGCGAACCACCCCGTGACCGAACCGACAAGGCACACCGCTTACTACCGGCTCAACGCGCGGAACCGGGTCTGGCTCGCGCGGCGGAACCTCCCGGTGCCGCTCATCCCGCTGTACGTGGGCTCCTGGACCGCGATCCAGGTGATCCGGTGGTGGCGGAAGCCGGAGGCCCTCCGTCCCTGGTTCGGTGGCTGGCGCGAGGGGTGGCGGACGGACCCCGGCGAACGTCGTCCACTGCGCTGGCGGACGGTCTGGCGGATGACGCGCGCAGGGCGACCTCCGGTCATCTGAGTGGCGGGGGCCCGTCGTGATCCCACCGTGACCTGGCGTCGTTACGCTTGACGGATGCTGGAGCTGACATGGGACTGATCACAGACGGTCGTCGTGCCATCACGCTCGCCAAGGACCTGCTCGCCAACCGCCGGGCCAGAGCCGTCCTCGCGGCGCAGATGCAGGCGGCTCCCGTGATCGAGCCGGGGCGCTACAAGGTGGCCGTGTACTTCGCGGACGGTGCCGTCAACATGTACCAGATCCGACAGTGGTACCGGCCGCTCGCCGAACTGTCGAAGCAGTGGCCCGTCCTCATCCTCAGTCGCGGTGCGACGGCTGCGGCGAAGCTGTTCGAGGAGTCGCCGATCCCGACGGCCTACGTCCGGACGGTCGTCGCCCTCGAGCGCACGCTGGCCGATCAGGACATCCGCGTCGTGCTGTACGTCAACCAGAACGCCAAGAACTTCCAGATGTTCCGGTACGGCTCCCGCTGGCACGTCTTCGTCAACCATGGCGAGAGCGACAAGATGTACATGACCACGAACCAGTTCAAGGCCTACGACTACAGCCTCATCGCCGGCCAAGCGGCGAGGAACCGGCTGGAGCGGGTGCTCTGGGACTACGACTTCGACAAGCGCGCGATCATGATCGGCCGCCCGCAGGCGGACCACTACTCGGGCGAACTGCCGTACACGCCCGACGAGCGGACCGTGGTCCTGTACGCGCCCACCTGGGAGGGCGACCGCGCGGCCGCGGCATACGGCTCGATCGCGAGCCACGGCGTGGCCCTCGTCCGAGCGCTCATCGCGACCGGGCGGCACCGCGTCGTGTACCGCCCGCACCCGAGGAGCGGTGTCGTCGATCCGGCGTACGCGAGCGCGAACCGCGAGATCATGGCCGCGCTCCAGGAGGCGAACCGAGCGGACGCCTCGGCCCAACACGTCGTCGACACGGGTGCCGACCTCGGTTGGCAGCTGGCGGCAGCGGACGCGGCGATCGTCGACATCTCCGCGATGGTCTACGACCGCCTCGCGAGCGGGAAGCCGCTCATGATCACCCGTCCCGTGAACCCGGAGGCGGAGATCGACACCGGAGGGTACCTCTCGTCGTGTGAATGGCTCGATGCCTCGGACGCAGCGGACATCGTCGACGGAGTCGACCGACTCCTCGGTGATCCCGAGACGGTCGCGCGACTGCAGCACTGGGTCGAGTACTACTTCGGCGACACGACGCCCGGGGTGACGACGGCGAGGTTCCACAGCGCCATCGAGCATCTGATGTCGGAATGGGAACGGTTCGCCCTTGCGCACGCCGATGGCCGGCCGGAGCTCGACGAGCATGAGGACGATGAGGACGAAGACGAGGATGACGATGACGAAGGACGCGCCTGAGGCGCCCTGAGCCGTTGAGTCCGCGCCCAGGAGAACCGCGTAGGGTCGGGCAGGTGAATCCGTCCTCCGGGCGACTGGCCTCCCTCGACGGAGTCCGTGGTGTCGCCAGCGTCGTCGTGGTGCTCTACCACGTGTCGTTGCTCGCACGACCCTTCGCGACGGGCCGGATCTCGGAGCCCGCCTGGGACATCGCGACCGAGACACCATTGAAGCTGCTCTTCGCCGGCACCGAGGCGGTGCAGGTGTTCTTCGTCCTGAGTGGTCTCGTCGTCGCGCTCCCGCTGTTGCGAGGCGGCGCGAGCTGGCCGGGGTTCTTCGCCGCGCGGTTCGTGCGGCTCTACCTCCCCGTGTGGGGATCGCTGCTGTTCGCCGCCGCACTCATCCTGCTCATCCCGAGGGATCCCGCCTCGGTGACCACCGGTGAGTGGATCGCGAACGCGAACGCGACGAGCGTCGACCCGCTGCACCTCCTGACGGAGGCCACCCTGACACCGGCGAGCTACACCCTGGTGAACACCCTGTGGTCGCTGCGCTGGGAGCTGATCTTCACGCTCCTCCTTCCGATCGCCGTCCTGCTCGCTCGGTTGCTGCGCCGCTGGGCGTGGCCGGTCGCTGCGTTGATGTCCGTGATCATGGTGCTCGGACGGGTCGCGGGACTGGACGCCGCCGTGTACCTGCCGGCGTTCTTCATCGGTACGCTGATCGCCGTCCGGCTCGACGACCTCCGCGCCTGGGCGGCGGATCGGTCCAGCCCCCTGCAGTGGGCGATGCTCACGGGCGGCTCCGCACTCCTGCTCGTCGCGAGCTGGCTCTCCCGACCGTTCGTCGAGTCCTCCTCCACGCTGGGTCAGGCGCTCTGGGGTCTGTCGGGCGTGGGAGCGGCCGGTCTCATCGTCGTCGCCATCGGAAGCCCGTTCGCCCGGCGGCTCCTCGAGACCCCGCCCGTCCTCTGGCTCGGCAAGGTGTCGTTCAGCCTGTACCTCGTGCACGCCCCGATCCTGGCCACGCTCGCCTTCATGTTCGGCGATGAGCGCTGGTGGCTGGTCGGCATCGTGGGCGTGCCACTCAGCCTGCTGATCGCCGCCGGGTTCTTCCAGCTCGTCGAGCGTCCGTCCCACGGCCTGGCGCGCCGCGTCGGCCGAGGGGTGCAGACCGGGGTCGCGGCGGTGCGCTCCCGGATGCTCAGCCGACGCGAGGGACGAGCGCGTTCCGCTTCTTCCGACGAGCGGCCGCGTGCAACTCCTGAGCCCACCGACGGGTGACGGCTTCGTCGTCGTACTGCTCCGCGGTCGTTCTGGCGTTGCGACGCATCGCGTCGACCTCGGTTTCAGGAAGGGCGAGCAGGCGCTCGATGGCGGCCGACACGACGGTCGGTTCCGCGGACGGCACGAGGAACCCGTTCCAACCGTCGCGGACGATGTCGGCCGGTCCGTAGGGGACGTCGACCACGATGGGAAGACACCCGGCTGCCATCGCCTCGATGAGCACGAGCGGGAAGCCCTCCGAGGTCGAGGTCATGACGAGGAACGAACCCGAGCCGAGCTGCTGCCGGGCGGAGCGGTCGTAGCCGTGGAGGACGACGCGGTGCTCCGGGTCTTCGGCGATGAGGAGCGACTGCAGTTCGTCGAGCAGCTCGCCGCCGCCGTAGACGTCGAGCGTCGGGGGAGGCCCGTCCGTGGACGTGGCGGCGAGGACGGCGCGGATCGCGTGCGCCGGCCGCTTCCGGGCCGTGAGCGAGCCGAGGAACATCCCGCGGCTGCGAGGCCGAGGAGCGCGTGCGACCTCCGGGGCGACGAGTTCGCGCGAGTTCGGGATGACACTGAGCGAGGCGTGCTCGCCGAGCATGGTCGTCACGTCCGCGAGCTGCCGATCACTGAGGAGCGCGACGAGGTCGAAGTCGTCGAGCGCCTCGAACACCGCTCGCCGCGACTCCCGCAGCCGACCGTGTGGCCGTTCCGTGCCCTGGAGGTGCGAGGCGTGCACGACGTGCGCGGTGACGACATTGCGCTTCCGGTAGCTCAGGACGAACGGGGCGATGGTCTTGCTGTCGACGATCATCCAGGCCGGCCCGCCCGCGGTGAGCGCGTCGAACCAGGCGCGGTACAGGGACCAGATGCGTCCCCAGGAGCGGACGGGACGACCCAGCTCGTCGCAGAGGACGACCGAGCGGCCGCCCTTCACACCCTGTTCACGCGTGTCGCGGCGGTCGGACAGGAGCAGGGCGCCGTCCGGTCGGTAGACGTCCACCTGCAGGATCTGACCCGCGTCGTCGTGTCGCTCGCGGCTGAGGACGGCGTCACCGCGGCGTCGTTCCGTGCCGACGTCGTCCAGGGGGAGCGGGGTGAACCCGTGGCGCGCCAGGTCGAGGGACCCACCCGGCAGAGGGTTGTCACGCAGCCAGTCCCAGAGGTTGACGACCCGGAGTTCGTCGATCAGGTCTCCGCGCGTGCGCAGCCGTGACGCCAACTCGGGGTAGTCCGGTCGGTGGTCGAAGGTGAGGACGTCGACCGGGGTGTCGGCCAGTCTGATGAACGCGCGGGAGCGCTGGAGCATCGCCTCGGTCATGCCGCCGAAGTCGTCCGACAGGCCCCAGGTCACCGCGAAGTGGCGACCTTCCGGGAACGGCTTCTGGGGGCGGCGCAGGAAGGGAAGTCTCACCCTCCGACGGTACGCGATGGACCTGGAGGGATGCCGCATCCCGGGCGGCCCGGTCGGGAGTGATCCGGAGCTCGCCTCGGGTGGTCAGGGGCGCTGCTCGGACCCGTCGCCGACGGCCGCATCGCCGCCTGACTCGATGGCCAGGTGCTTCCGGCGTCGGAACACCTGGTCGCGGATCTTCCCGAGGCCCGACCGGCCGGAGACGGCCCGCATCCGCAGCTCGAGGTCGAGTGGGACGACGAACGGCGCCGGTCCGAACGCCTGGCGCGCGGCACGGACGACCTGTCGGCCGAGCATGTGGTTGCCGATACCGCCGACGGCTGCTCCGACGCCGAAGGGGAGCGCCTTGCCGATGACGCCAGCGCTGCCGCTCGCCGCGAAGTGCTTCACGAAGCGCACCCGCAACTGGTCGGCGACGGGGCCCACGATCATCGACGGCAGGCCCTGGGTGATCGTCTGGCCCCAGAACGCCTGCCGCGGGACTCCCTTCCCGGCCGCCTGGGATCCGAAGTTGCGCAGGAGGTCGGTTCCGGCCTTGCCGAGCATCATGGTCATGACGAGCGCGCGCGATCGCATCGGATCCGCCAGGGCGATGCCGTGGACCTCGGTGACCGACTGGGCGAACAGGGCGGTCGCCTCGAGGAACCCCGCCGTCTCGACACCGGAGAGCGCGAGGGTCGTCGCCGTCCCGATCGCCGGGACCACAGCGGTCGCGCCGACGGCGGCCCCCGTCGTCGTCACCGTCGTGAGGTACCGGCGTTCCAGGACGCGGATGAGCTGGTCGGCCGTCGCGTTCGGGTACATCCGCCGGATCGAACGGATGTGCGCCACGACCACCGGTCGCTGGACCCAGAGCAGTCGGTCGAGCGCCCGCACCCATCCCGGCTCGGGCAGCATGGGCTGCTGTGCTGCGGCGGTGGGGAACTGGGCGGGACCCGGAACGGGTCCCTGCTGCGGTCCGGTCATGACGACCTCCTCGTGGGCGGGGCGGCCAGTCTACGTCGACCTGCTGCGGGTCGACTGACGCTTGCTGGCGGGCTTCAGCTGTTGTAGTCGGCGTTGTAGCGGTCGAGCACGTCGTCGATCGGGGCGTCGAGTACGAGCGCCCCCTTGTCGAGGTAGAGCCCCCTCGTGCAGAACCGCCTGAGGTCCTTCTCGTTGTGCGAGACGAAGAACAGGGTCCGCCCGCCCTCGAGGAGTTCCTCGATACGCCGATAGCACTTCTCGCGGAACGCCCGGTCGCCGACGGCGAGGACCTCGTCGACGAGGATGATCGGCTCTTCGAGCTGCGCGATCACCGCGAAGGCGATGCGGACCTTCATCCCGCTCGAGAGGTGCTTGTACGGGGTGTCGATGAAGTCGGCGATCTCGGCGAACGCGATGATGTCGTCGAAACGCCCGTCGATCTCGCGGCGCGACATGCCGTGAAGGCCGGCCGTCAGGTACACGTTGTCGCGGACCGTCAGGTCGTTGACGAAGCCACCGGTGATCTCGATGAGCGGCGCGACGCCTTCGCGCACACCGACGGTGCCCTCGTCGGGCAGGACGACACCGGCGACGAGCTTGAGCAGCGTCGACTTGCCTTGACCGTTCCGGCCGACGACGCCGATCGCCTCGCCGGGGGCGACATCGAAGGAGACGTGGCGCAGGGGCCAGAACTCGCCCGGCTTCGCGCGACGGTCGCGACCGGCGAAGAGGTCCTTGAAACTCCGCCGACCGCCACGGTTGCGCCGGAACCGGATGCCTGCGTCGGCGACCGAGATCGCCGGCCGACCCGCGGTTGCGTTACCTGTGGGCATCAGATCTCCTTCAGCACGGAGCGCTCGCAGCGCTTGAAGACGAGGAGACCGACCGCGAGGATGACCGCCGACATGGCGGCGGACACGCCCACGAGGTGCCAGTTGAGTTCCTGTGGGAAGAACGCGGAACGGTACAGCGCGAAGATGCCGCTGAGCGGGTTGAACGCCGCGAAGGGCTCGATCTTGTCGGGCAGCGCCGTCGTGCTGTAGATGATCGGCGTCGCGTAGAACATGAACCTCAGGATGAGCTTGACGGCTCGCTCAAGATCGCGGAAGAACACGACGAGCGGAGCGACGATCAGGCAGAGCCCGATGGTCAGGACGGCTTGGATGACGATGGCGAGCGGGAACAGCACGATGTCGAGGTTCACCTGCGCGCCGCTGAAGATCGCGAAGGCTGCGAGGACCGGGAGCGCCGCGAGGAACTCGATGCCCTTCGACAGCACGATCCGGTTCACCCAGATGGTGCGGGGGATCGTCGTCGAACGCACGAGCTTCGCCTCGCGCAGGAAGGCGCGCGTGCTGTCGGACACCGATCCGGTGAACCACATCCATGGCAGCAGGGCGGCGAGGAGGAACACGATGTACGGTTCCTCGCCGACATCGCGCCGGAACACCTGCGTGAAGACGAACCAGTAGATCCCGCTCATGACGAGGGGGTCGAGGATGGACCACACGTAGCCGAGCGCGCTCGTCGAGTAGCGCACACGCAGGTCTCGGACGGTCAGGATCCAGAGCGCGTGGCGATACCTCGCCGAACGCGACATCCTTGGCCGCGTTTCAGCAGAAGAACTCACGGGACCAACCTTATCGAGGCGACGCAGGAACGCCGCCCGCGACGCTCAGCGTCGGGACGGCGTTCGTGTGCGATGTGGACGGGGCCCTCAGACGAAGAGGTTCGCGCGCTCGAGGTCCTCGGCGAAGTCGACCTCGACCGCGTAGAGGTCGGAGATGTCGACCGGCTCGACGAGCATGCCTTCGCGCTCGATGGCGAGCTCGATGCCGCGCTCGAAGTAGTCCTGGTCGCCGACCTTGGTCAGGTAGCGGTGCAGCATCGTCTTGTCCTGCGACGAGATGTAGTTGATGCCCACGGCCTCTCCGAGCCCGCCGACGACGGTCTTCGAGAGCTCCTTGATGTAGCCCTCGGCGCTCGTCGTGTACTTGACCTCTTCGTCGGACACCTTGGAGGTGTTGACGGTCACGAACGAGCGGTCCTTGGCGATCATCGCGGCAGCGCGGTCGAGGACGGCCGGGTCGAAGACGACGTCGCCGTTCATCCAGAGCACGCCGCCGGCCTGAGACGCCGCGAGGGCGCGCATGAGGCTCTTCGAGGTGTTGGTCTGGTCGTACTGCTCGTTGTAGACGAAGGAGGCGTCGGGGAAGGCCTCGATGATGTGCTCGAGCTTGTAGCCGACGACGATCGTCACCTTGGCGCTCGCTCCGAACGCGTGGTGGATGTTGTCGAACTGCTGCTGCATGATGGTGCGGCCGTCGCTGAGCTCGGTCAGGGGCTTGGGGAGCGAGCGGCCGAGACGGCTGCCCATCCCTGCGGCAAGGATCACTACCTGGGTGGTCACGTTGTTCTCCTCAGTGTGGGTATGGAATCACGCGGTGCCACGATGCTGTGGACGATTCACCGAGGATTAACCAAGACGTGCATTGAAAGACACTCCGTTATGCCAAAATACAGGCTAGCCGCGGTGAACTCCGTCTGTCAGGGGTTCCCAGGGTCCGTTGTCGTTTTGTGATCGACCACCCGGCGTTTACACAGCTTGGGGGAGATGTGTCAACCGTTCATCCTGAGACTCCGCTGTCCGCTGCTGCCGCCGCTGTTGGTAGGTTTGCTTGGTGACTTCCACGACTCCGCCAGATCCCGCTCAGCAGCCCGCGCCTGCCGACGGCACGTCGACGAGTCCGGGCACGCCGAACCCCGCCGACGCCGCTGGTGCACCTGCGCCGACGACCGCTTCCGACGATCAGGGCGCTGCAACGCCGACGGCACCGAAGCGCGCACCCCGCTCGACGACGCCTCGGGCTTCCGCAACGGCGAAGGCCCCGGCGAAGCGGCCGAGCACGCCCCGCACCCGCACCACGTCGGCGAGCGAGACCTCGGGCGAGTCCGGGGACGCGACCACACCGGCGCCCAAGACGACCACGGCACGCTCGACGACCGCTCGGACCTCGACGGCGAAGACCACGGCCACCAAGTCGACGACGGCGCGAACCACCGCCGCGAAGCGCACGCCCGCGAAGTCGGCTGCTGCAGCCGGTAATGCTGAGAGCACTGAGTCGGCCGAGACGACCACCGCCCCGAAGACGCCCAGGTCGACGACGGCGCGCCCCGCAGCCGCGAAGCCGGCGACCAAGGCCGCAGGCGCCAAGACGACCACCGCCCGGACCTCGACGACGAAGTCCACGACGGCCCGGACGCCTGCCAAGCGCACACCGGCGCGCACCAGCGCCGCGAAGCAGACCGAACAGACGGCAGCCGCGGTGGCCGGCGTCCTCGACGAGGTCAGCGCACCGGGATCGGTCGACCGGGCGACGACACCGGCCCCGTCCGAGCAGCCGTCCCCAGAGGTCGTCGACCGGATCGCCGTCGACGAGCCTCGGCCCGACGACACGCAGACCGAGACCCCGACGACCGCGTCATCCATTGCCGAGCAGGCTGCGGACGACACGACCCGGCAGACGACGCCGTCACCGTCGGAGTCCGTGTCGGTGGCGCCTCCGCAGGAGGAGGTCATCGCTCCGGCGGCAGCCCCGAAGCGTCCTGTCGGTCGTCCCGCGGCGACCCCGCCGTCCGCCGCCCCCTCGTCGCCCGCAGCGACGACGGCGCAGCGCACCGAGGCTGCCGACGACGACGCACATCCCGTCGTCCTGTCGATCTCGGGACTCGTCAAGCAGTTCGGCGACACGGTCGCGGTCGACGGCGTCGACCTCGAGGTCCGCCGCGGCTCCTTCTACGGCATCGTCGGGCCCAACGGGGCCGGCAAGACCACCACGCTGTCCATGGTCACGGGTCTCCTCCGCCCCGACGCAGGTTCCATCACCGTCCAGGGCGTCGACGTCTGGCATGATCCCGCCGAGGCCAAGCGGGCGATCGGTGTGCTGCCCGACCGGCTGCGGCTCTTCGACCGCCTCACCGGCAGCCAGCTCCTGTACTACTCCGGCGTCCTGCGGGGGCTCGACCCCGCGACCGTCAAGTCGCGGACCGCCGATCTGGCTCGTGCCTTCGGCCTCGACGACGCGCTCGGTCGTCTCGTCTCCGACTACTCGGCGGGCATGACGAAGAAGATCGCGCTGGCAGCCGCACTCATCCATTCGCCGCGGCTCCTCATCCTCGACGAGCCCTTCGAATCGGTCGACCCGGTGTCCGCGGCGAACGTCATCGAGATCCTCCAGCGGTACGTCGCCAACGGCGGAACCGTCGTGCTCTCGAGCCACGGCATGGACTTCATTCAGCGCGTGTGCGATCACGTGGCCATCATCGTGCAGGGCAAGGTGCTGGCCGCCGGGTCCGTCGACGAGGTGCGCGGAACGGGCACGCTCGAGGAGCGGTTCGTCGAGCTCGCCGGGGGCCGCAAGTCGGCAGAGGGAATGGAATGGTTGCACAGCTTCTCCGACTGAAACTGCAGCTGACGCTCAACGCGTTCCGCCGCAGCCCCTGGCGACTGGTCGGGCTCGTCCTCGCGATCGCGGTCGGCGTGTGGATCGTCGTGCTCGCGAGCACCGGTCTCGTCGCGCTGCGCGGTGGCGATCCAGAGGTCACCCGCAACCTGCTCGTGCTGGCCGGATCGGCCGTCGTCCTGGGGTTCATCATCCTTCCGCTCGTCTTCGGTGTGGACGATCAGCTGGATCCTCGGGCGTTCTCCCTCTTCGGGCTGCCCAACCGCACCCTGTCCGCCGGTCTGCTCGTGGCGGCGCTCGTGTCGGTGCCGTCGCTCGTCCTCGCCGTCCTCGCGGCCTCGTCGGTGGTCACCTGGTCGCGGTCGCCGTTGCCCGCCGTCCTCGCCGTGGTCTCCGCCGTCCTCGGTGTGCTGCTCTGCGCGCTCCTGGCCCGGATCGCCACCTCGATCTCCGCGAGCCTCCTCTCGACGCGTCGCGCCAAGGAGGTCATGGGTGTCCTCGGGCTGGTGCTCATCATCGCCGTGGCCCCGGCGATCATCGCCCTCACCACCGTGGACTGGCAGCGCGACGGGTTCGCCGTCCTCGGCCGGGTCGCTGACATCCTCAGCTGGACCCCGCTCGGCGCCGTCTGGTCGTTCCCCGGTGATGCCGCACTCGGTGGCATCGCGCCGGCGATCGTCAAGCTGCTCCTCACCGCGGCGACCATCGCCCTGCTCTGGTTCGCCTGGCAGGCGTTCGTCGCCCGACTGCTCGTGGCGCCGGAACGCCTCGGGACGGGCCGCGACAGCACCGGTCTGGGCTGGTTCGACCTGCTCCCCGGTTCCCCGTCCGGAGCCATCGCCGCTCGGAGCATGACCTACTGGCTGCGCGACCCTCGGTACCTCGTCTCCCTCGTGATCATCCCGATCGCGCCCTTCATCTTCTTCGTGCCCATGCTCGTCGCCGGCATCCCGATGAACGTCCTCGCACTCGTCCCACTCCCGGTCGTGTGCTGGTTCCTCGGCTGGCTCCTGCACAACGACCTCGCCTTCGATTCGACCGCGGTCTGGCTGCACGTCGCCTCGGGGGTCCGCGGACGATCGGATCGGATCGGCCGGCTCTTCCCGGTGCTCCTCATCGGCATCCCGCTCATCGCGGTCGGGTCGACGCTGAGCATCCTGTTCTACGGCGACTGGGACGCCCTGCCGTCGATGATCGGCGTGAGCACGTGCCTGTTGTTCAGCGGTGCCGGTATCGCGAGCTTCGTGTCCGCGCGGTTCCCGTATCCGACGTCGCTTCCCGGCGACAGCCCGTTCCAGCAGCCGCAGGTCCCGGGCAGCAGCGGTATGTCCGCACAGTTCCTGAGCCTGCTCGGTACGGTGCTCCTCACGATTCCCGCCGGCTGGCTGGCCGTGCTCGGGCTCACCGGTGAGCCGAACTGGAACTTCGGGGCACTCGCGGTCGGTGCGGGTACGGGCATCCTGGTCCTCGCGATCGGGATCTTCGCCGGCGGTCGCGTCTTCGACCGTCGCAGCCCCGAGATCGTCGGCTTCGCCAGCTCGCACTGACCCGACGTCGGCGACCGGATCGGCCCGCAGGAGACCCGGGTGCCGTCCGGCGGTACCATGGAGCCATGGCGCAGCATGACAGCACGAAGCAGCAGATGAGCACGATCGATCCCGGTGGCACGCCCGACGGTGGGAGCACGGCGATCATGGATCGTGAGCTCGAGGAGCTGATCGAGAGCGAGAACATCGAGCCCGGCGATCACGAGCGGTTCTCGCACTACGTCAAGAAGGAGAAGATCCTCGAGTCGGCGTTGAGCGGCAAGCCGGTGAAGGCGCTCTGCGGCAAGAAGTGGACGCCGGGTCGCGACCCCGAGAAGTTCCCGATCTGCCCGGCCTGCAAGGAGATCTACGAGAAGCTCCTCCGCGACTGACGCTGGAGCGCACCGCGGCCGACGCTGAGACGCGTCGCCGCGGTCAGCCTTCGAGGTAGACGGTCGGAAGCACCGGGTCGCCGCGGGTGAGGCTGACGGCCCGAGGTGGCAGTTCCGCCACCGCCTGTGCCCGGTGTTCCCTCGCCTGACGCGTCCCCGCGGCGCCGAGGTACTGCTCGTCCACGAGTCCGCCTTCGACGAGCTGGACCATCAGGGGGCGTTCCGACGCGGCGTCGGCCGCACCCTCGTGTTCGCCCGCAGGTCCGTCGCCGAGGTAGATGCGCTCCTCGCGGGCGACCCCGTGCCGGTCGTAAGCGCGGGCAGCGGTCTTGCGGCCGCCGACGGTCGCCTTCTCCGCGGACTTCTTCGCGACGCTGATCCAGTCGCCCTGGTCATCACGGTGCGCGACGAGCTTGTAGACCATGCCCATGGCGGGGGAGCCGGAGCCGGTGACCACGGAGGTGCCGACGCCGTAGGAGTCGACCGGCGACGCGGCCAGGGCCGCGACGGCGTGCTCGTCGAGGTCGTTGGTGACCGTGATGCGGGTCGACGTGGCGCCGAGCTCGTCGAGGAGGCGGCGGACCTGGTCGACGACGATCGGCAGATCACCGGAGTCGATGCGTACGGCTCCCAGCTCCGGGCCGGCGAGGCGTACGCCGAGACGCACGGCCTCCTCGATGTCGTAGGTGTCGACGAGCAGCGTGGTCCCGGCGCCCATCGTGTCGATCTGGGCTCGGAAGGCGTCCTCCTCGGAGTCGTGCAGGAGGGTGAAGGAGTGCGCGGCCGTACCCATCGTCGGGATGCCCCAGCTGCGTCCGGCCTCGAGGTTCGAGGTGGCGCTGAAGCCGGCGATGTACGCCGCCCGGGCCGCGGCGATGGCCGACCGCTCGCCCGTCCGACGGGAGCCCATCTCGGCCAGGGGACGGCTGCCCGCAGCTGAGGTCATGCGCGCGGCGGCCGTGGCGACGGCGCTGTCGTAGTTGAACACGCTGAGGGCCAGGGTCTCGAGGATGACGGCTTCGGCGAACGTGCCCTCCACGACCAGGATCGGCGAACCGGGGAAGAAGGCCTCGCCCTCGCGGTAGCCCCAGATCGATCCCGAGAAGCGGTAGTCGGCGAGCCAGTCGAGCGCCGTCGTGCTGACGACGCCCTCGTCGCGCAGCCACTCGAGTTCCGATTCACCGAAGCGGAAGTGCTTGAGCAGTTCGAGGAATCGACCCGTGCCGGCCACGACGCCGTAGCGGCGGCCGCCGGAGAGGCGTCTGGCGAACAGCTCGAACAGGCACTCCCGATCCGCGGTGCCGCGGTGGAGGGCGGCGTCCAGCATCGTGAGTTCGTATCGGTCGGTGAGGAGAGCTGAGGACTCGTGCACCAGTTCAGCCTAGCCGCGAGCGTGCTGAGAACGTGGTGATCGGTCGGTCAGCGACGTCCATCGGCAGGGGCGGTAGGCTGGGTCATCGTGAACGACGCACCCATCGGCATCTTCGACTCCGGCGTCGGCGGACTCACGGTGGCGAGAGCGGTCAGCGACCAGCTCCCCGCCGAGTCCGTGATCTACATCGGCGACACGGCCCACTCACCCTACGGCCCGAAGCCCATCGCCGACGTGCGGCGCTACTCGCTCGAGGTCCTCGACTCGCTCGTCGACCAGGGCGTGAAGATGCTGGTGATCGCCTGCAACACCGCATCGGCGGCGATGCTCCGCGATGCCCGCGAACGCTACTCGGTCCCCGTGGTCGAGGTGATCCAGCCCGCTGTGCGGACCGCGGTCCGGAGCACGAGGAACGGGCGCATCGGCGTCATCGGGACCGAGGGCACGATCAACTCGCGGGCGTATCAGGACCTCTTCGAGGTCAATCCCGAGCTGACGGTGTTCGGCCAGGCCTGCCCCCGGTTCGTAGAGTTCGTGGAGGCCGGCGTCACGACCGGCCCCGACCTCCTCGAGGCCGCGGAGGAGTACCTGGCCCCGCTCCGGCACGCCGGCGTCGACACCGTCGTCCTCGGATGCACCCACTACCCCTTCCTCAAGGGCGCGATCAGCTACGTGATGGGTCCGCAGGTGTCGCTCGTCTCAAGCGACACCGAGACCGCGAACGACGTCTACCGCGTGCTCGTCACCCGTGACCTGCTGCGCGACAGCAGCGAACCTGCCACCCACCGGTACGAGGCGACCGGGAGCAGTGCCGACGACTTCATAGCCCTCGCCAACCGTCTGATGGGCCGGGAGATCTCCACCGTCTCGCTCGTCCAGACCGGCGTCATCGACCTTCCATCCCATTAGTTCGAGGAGCACATCCATGAGTGACATCGCGCGCGCCGACGGCCGCACCAACGACCAGCTGCGTCCCATCACGATCGAGCGCGGTTGGAGCGAGCAGGCCGAGGGTTCGGCGCTGATCAGCTTCGGCCGGACGAAGGTGCTCTGCACGGCCTCGTTCACCAACGGCGTGCCGCGCTGGCTGAACGGCAAGGGTCGCGGCTGGGTCACCGCGGAGTACGCGATGCTGCCCCGTTCCACCAACGAGCGGATGGACCGTGAAGCGGTCAAGGGCAAGATCGGCGGTCGTACCCACGAGATCTCGCGACTCATCGGTCGGAGCCTCCGCGCCGTGATCGACACCAAGGCCCTCGGCGAGAACACGATCGTCATCGACTGCGACGTCCTGCAGGCGGATGGAGGCACCCGCACGGCGGCGATCACCGGCGCCTACGTCGCCCTCGCCGATGCGATCGAGTGGGCGCGCGGCAAGAAGTTCATCTCGCAGAAGGCGTCTCCCCTCACCGACAGCGTCTCGGCCGTCTCGGTCGGCATCATCGACGGCGTGCCCATGCTCGACCTCGCCTACGTCGAGGACGTGCGCGCCGAGACCGACATGAACGTCGTCGTCACCGGCGGCGGATCGTTCGTCGAAGTGCAGGGGACGGCCGAGGGCGCCCCGTTCGACCGTCGCGAGCTCGACTCCCTGCTCGACCTCGCCGTCGGTGGCGCTGCGTCGCTCAAGGCCATCCAGTTCGAGGCCCTCGGACGCTGATGAGCGTCGAGATCGTCCTCGCGACGCACAACCAGCACAAGGTGGAGGAGTTCCAGCGGCTCGTCAGCCGCGACGTCCCCGGGATCACGGTCCTCGCCTACGACGGCCCGGAGCCCGTCGAGGACGGCACGACCTTCAGCGAGAACGCGTTGATCAAGGCGCGGGTGGCCGCGGCCCACACCGGCTCCATCGCGCTCGCCGACGACTCCGGCATCGGCGTCGAGATCCTGGGTGGATCGCCGGGTATCTTCTCGGCGCGTTGGGCCGGCTCGCAGCACGACTCGACCGCGAACCTCGCCCTCCTCCTCGATCAGCTGCGGGACGTGCACGAGGAGCATCGTGCCGCCTGGTTCGCCTGCCACCTCGCCCTCGTGGTGCCACCGGGGATCGATGGGACGGAGCCGTTCGAGCACGTCGCCGTCGGCACCTGGCGCGGAGCCCTCGCGACGGAGCCGAGCGGGACGAACGGCTTCGGCTACGACCCGGCGTTCATCCCGGACGGTGAGCAGCGGACGGCGGCGGAGCTGTCACCGGCGGAGAAGAACGAGCTGAGCCACCGCGCGCTGGCCTTCCGAGCACTCGTCCCGGTGCTGCAGCGGCTCGTGCCCGAGGGGCCCGCGTCGACCGCCAGCTGAGCATGATACTCAGGACCATTCCTATCTCGGCATGAACCCTTCCGCGGGCGCTGGGAAGCTCCTACGGTTGATGCATCATGGGTCACGATCACGCACACGCCGGCACCGCCAACCGCAGGAGACTCGCGGTGGCGATCGCCATCATCGCGACCGTCCTCGTGGTCGAACTCGTCGGCGCCTGGGTGAGCGGTTCGCTGTCCCTCCTCGCCGACGCCGGGCACATGCTGTCCGACCTCACCGGGCTGATCATCGCGCTCGCCGCCACGATCGTCGCCGCCCGACCGGCCACCGACCGCCAGACCTTCGGGTATCAGCGCGCGGAGGTGTTCGGCGCGCTCATCAACGCGCTCATCCTGATCGCGGTCGCGGTGTCGGTCCTCATCGAGGGCGTGTCCCGCCTCGTCGAGCCGGCGGACGCGGAGGTCAAGAGCCTTCCGATGTTGATCGTCGCCGTCATCGGTCTCGTGGCGAACCTCGCCGCCCTGCAGGTGCTGCGCGGCGGCCGTGACACGTCGATCAACATGCGCGGCGCGTACATCGAGGTCCTCGGCGACCTCCTCGGTTCGATCGCCGTGATCATCGCCGCGGTGGTCATCATGGTGACGGGTTTCGCTCAGGCCGATGCCATCGCGTCGCTCGCGATCGCCGCGATGATCGTGCCGCGGGCGTGGTCGTTGCTCCGCGACGTCGTCCACGTCCTCAGCGAGTCCGCACCGTCCGACACGGACGTGCAGGAGATCAGGGACCACCTGCTCGGCACCGACGGGGTCGTGGCCGTCCACGACGTCCACGTCTGGCAGATCACGTCCGGCCAGCCGGTCTTCTCGGCACACATCGTCGTCGATCAGGAGGTGTTCGCCGATGGTGGCACGGGGGAGCTGCTCGACCGTCTCGGTTCGTGCCTCCACGACCACTTCGACGTCGAGCACTCGACGTTCCAGCTGGAACCCGAGGAACACGCCTCGCACGAGGAGTCGCACCACCGCTGACGCGTGGGCGGTCCGCCTGTCACGATCGCTCGTGCGAGCGTCGCCACCGGTGATCAGACCGTGTCGTTCCCGCGGTCGCGCTTGAAGACGTCCTGGTCGGCGAGCTTCGAAGCCGCGGCCCGACGCTCCTCCTCGGTGATGGTGCCCTGCAGCGCCTTCGCCTTCCGGCTGGACTGGATGTAGTGCCAGGTGGTCGGGATGAGGGTGAGGACGACGGCCCCGATGAGGATGACGTCGATGTAGTTCTGCACGAAGGTGGCGACCGGGGGGATGTATCCGAGCAGGTAGCCGAAGAAGGTGAGCCCTGCGCCCCAGATGAGCGCGCCGATGAGGTTGTAGAGCGAGTACTTCTTATAGTTCATGTGGCCGATGCCTGCCGCGACCGGGGCGAAGGTCCGGACGATCGGGACGAAGCGCGCCAGGATGACCGCGAGGGCGCCGAAGCGCTCGAAGAAGGCGTTCGTCCGCTCGACGTTCTTGATGCTGAAGAGGCCGGACTCCTTGCGTTCGAACACCTTCGGCCCGAGCTTGTGCCCGATGAGGTATCCGACCTCGCCGCCGAGGAACGCCGAGAACCCGATCGCGAGGCAGACCCACCAGATGTCGATCTCGATGACGCGGGCGGAACCGAACGCGAGGAGACCGGTGATGACGAGCAGGGTGTCGCCGGGGAGCAGGAATCCGACGAGGAGGCCGGTCTCGGCGAAGACGATCGCGCAGACCACGACGAGGGCCCAGGGACCGACGGCCGTGATGATGCCCTCCGGGTCGAGCCAGGGGATGAGGGCGGTGTGGACCATGCGGAGCTCCTGCTGTAGGGGGAGGGATGGAACGGCGTACGACGATGTCGCGTGCGGGAGAAGGGACTTGAACCCTCACGCTCGAAAGCACAGGAACCTAAATCCTGCGTGTCTGCCAATTCCACCACTCCCGCGGCCCGCTCAGTCTACGGGAGCGAGGTCGGGAACGTCCTGAGCTTCGGGGGAGGAGCCATGGCCAGCGGAGCCCGGGTCGGCCCGTGTATGCTCGGCTCCATGCGAACGACGTGTGCAACGAGCTGGTGGCCCGCCTCCTAGGCGGACCGCGCACGTGCACACACGACGACTCGACCGCCTGACAGGGCGGTCGTTCTCGTTCGGAGGCCCTGTCGGATCGGTCCCAGCCTGAGGACACCACCATGACCACCCTGCTCCACCGCGTGCTGCACGCCGGCCCCGACTTCCCGTTCGCGGTGCTCCGCAGACACGGCAGCGACACCGTCGACCTCTACACGGGCGACGTCGTCGACGTCGAGTCGCTCGCCGACATCCCGCTCGGATCCGCCGGCGACGACCACCAGCCCGAAGTCCTCACCCTCGTGCCCTATCGCCAGGTGCGCGAGCGCGGCTTCGCAGCGATGGACGACGGCGCTCCGCTGCGCTGCCTCGTGGTGAGCGAGCGTGAGACGGTGACGCTCGACGAGCTCTTCGAGCGACTCCCCGCCGACGCGGTCCCGCTGGTCGACGGTGGGTTCGACGTCTCCGACGAGGACTACGCGTCGATCGTGCGCCGCGTCATCGAGGATGAGATCGGACGCGGCGAGGGCGCCAACTTCGTCATCCGCCGCGAGTTCACCGCGACGACCGAGGTGCCGGCCGAGCGCGCCGTCCTCGCGTGGTTGCGCGCGCTCCTGTCGGGGGAGACCGGCGCCTACTGGACCTTCGCCGTGCACACGCCGGGCGTCTCGATGGCCGGTGCGACGCCCGAGCGCCACGTCGCGGTCGCCCGCGACGCGTCGACCGGTGAACGCACCGTCACCATGAACCCCATCAGCGGCACCTTCCGCCACCCGCGCTCCGGCGCGACCGGCGACGACTTCCGCGCGTTCCTCGGCGACGTCAAGGAGACGGAAGAGCTCTTCATGGTCGTCGACGAGGAGATGAAGATGATGAGCCGGGTGTGTGCCTCCGGTGGACGCATCCTCGGCCCCTACGTCAAGCAGATGTCGCGCCTCACCCACACCGAGTACCTGCTCGCCGGGACGAGCGAACTCGACGTCCGCGAGGTCCTGCGGTTGACGATGTTCGCACCGACGGTCACCGGCTCGCCCATGCAGAACGCGTGCTCGGTGATCGCCCGCCATGAGCGGAACGCGCGCGGCTATTACTCCGGCGTGCTCGCGCTGTTCACCCCGGTGGGCGACGGTGACTACGAACTCGACGCACCGATCCTCATCCGCACCGCCTATGTCGACGACGCAGGCCTCGTCCGCGTTCCCGCCGGTGCGACGCTCGTCCGTCACTCGGATCCCGAGTCGGAGGTCGCCGAGACGGCGGCGAAGGCGGCCGGCGTGTTGACCGCGCTCGGCGTCATGGCACCCGCCGAGCTCGGCCCGACCGTCGACCTCGCGGCGGAACCCGGAGTACAGGACGCGCTCCGAGCGCGGAACGAGCGGTTGGCGTCCTTCTGGTTGCAGCCGCAGCACCCGGCACCCGTCGGTTCACTGTCGGGCCGTACCGCGGTCATCGTCGACGCCGAGGACGAGTTCACCGCGATGCTCGCCCACCAGCTGCGCCACTTCGGGATGACCGTCAGCGTGGAGCACTGGTCGGCGGTGACCGACGCGCTCGTGGACGTCGACCTCCTCGTCGCCGGTCCGGGTCCGGGCGACCCGCTCGACCTCGCCGAGCCGCGGGTCCGCCGGATGCACGAGATCGTGTCAGCGCGCCTCGCCGCCGGAGCGCCACTGCTCGCCGTCTGCCTGAGCCATCAGGTGCTGGCGATCCAACTCGGGCTGCCGATCGAACGCCTCGACGCGCCCCGACAGGGGCTGCAGCTCGACCTCGACCTCTTCGGTGAGCAGTCGCTGATCGGGTTCTACAACACCTTCACCGCACGGCTGGCGGGTGAGGCTCCGGTCGGTGGAGTCGAGATCGCTGCCGATGCGGCGTCCGGCGACGTGTTCGCGATGCGTGGTCGCGGGTTCGCGTCGGTCCAGGGGCACCTCGAGTCGGTGCTGTCGCGCGACGGACTCCGGACCCTCGGGTCGCTCGCAGGCCACGCGCTCGCGGGTGTCGCGTCCGGGCGATCGGCTGCCGCCGTCCGCTCCTGAGCGTCAGGCACTGCCTTGGTGGTCGGTGTTGCCGATCGCCCAGGCGACGGGCCGGGCTGAGCAGTCGGTCAGGCGTCCGCCTGGTCGAGCGTCGTGAACGGCGTGACGTCGGCCAGCTGCGGCCCGAGACCGATGTCGATGAGGCGGACGTCGCCGGCGTAGGCCGAGCCGGGCGGGATGAGGAGCCCGGCCTTCACCGCGCCGAAGGTGACCGTGACCTCCGCCGGGAGGACGGCACCCTCGGGGACGCTTCCCTCGTCGGGGTCGATGCCGCTCGGGACGTCCACGGCGACGACCGTCGGTCCGCCGGAGTTCTGCACGACTGGGAGGACCGCCTCGACGATCGCCTTCGGCGCACCGCGCAGGGTGGGGTTCCGGCTTGCTCCGATGCCGAACACGGCATCGACGACGATCGCGGCGCCCTTGGCCTCGTCGGCGGTGTCGTCCGGTTCGGCGGGGGAGTTCATGAGGAAGCGGACACCGGCCTCGACCGCCGCGGCGTAGCCCGCCTCGTGGGCATGGTCACCCGTCCTGGCCACGACGAGGTCGAGCGGGACGTCGTCCGGACCGGTCGTGCCGGCGAGCTCCGCCGCCGCGAAGAGGGCATCACCGCCGTTGTCGCCTGAGCCGACGAGCAGCAGGATCTTCCAGACGTCGGGTGCCTCGCCCTCGAGGCCCTCAGCGCGATCGGCGAGGACCGTCCGCAGTTCTTCGGCGAGTCCGTGGGCGGCTCGCGCCATGAGTGGTTCCCCTGCGTCCAAGAGTGGTGCCTCTGCGGCTCGGACCTGGTCTGCGGTGTAGCCGTTGATCATGGCGCCCACTCTTCCGGCTCGGGTCGACCGCCGCAAGCGGTTGCGGCGCGGGACCAGCACCGGAATCACCTCTGGATCCTGGCGTGCGCCGGGGCTACCATGCCTGCATGTGCCGGAACATCCACACCCTCCACAATTTCGAGCCGGCGGCGACCGACGACGAGGTCGGGGCCGCGGCGCTCCAGTACGTGCGGAAGATCAGCGGGACGACGAAGCCGTCCCAGGCGAACGCTGAGGCGTTCGATCGAGCGGTCGCGGAGATCGCCCACATCACCCGCCATCTGCTCGAAGACCTCGTGACGACCGCCCCGCCGAAGGATCGCGAGGTCGAGGCGCAGAAGGCGAAGGAGCGTTCGGCGAAGCGGTTCGCGACGGTCTGAGCGCGACCGCCGGTTCCACACCTGGTCAGGCGAGATCGAGTCGGATGTCCGGGTGGCCGGCGAAGACCTCGAGGAGGAGATCGAAGTAGGTCTTGCCGCGGCCGGCGTCGAGGTCGTCGAGCTGCGCGGTGATCCGGGCCGTGTCGAACGGTGCGCCCCGCTCGAGCTTCTCCTGCAACCAGGCGCGGGTGGCCGTGACGCCGAGTGCGGCGCGGCTCGCGTCGTGGTCCGCCCAGACGAAGTGCGCGTCGTCGAGATCGCGGAGCGAACCGATCCCGCCGTAGAGTACGTCGTCGAGGGCGTCGAGGCTCGGACCCAGATCCCAGTCCTCGTCCTGCATCACGAGCTCGTTCATCACCTCGTAGAACGAGGAGATGTCGTGGATGCGGGAGCCGTCGATGCGGAAGGTGGTCGGCACGGTCCCCGAGCCTAGTGACCGGTCGGGGAGGCGTCGAATGGAGGGTGCTGTGGATAACTTCTGCGGGGTGTGGCCGGTGTTCGTCAGGATGGCGGCATGGGGACAGCGGCGGAGATCATCACGGCGCGCGTGCGTGACCGGGTGCGTGAGGAGTTCGGGGAGCCGGGTCGGCGTGGGGGAGCGGGGCGGATCGCCCGTGAGGAGGTGCGTCGATACAACGAGCGGGCGTTGAACGACACGACGCCGCTCATCGACGATGAGCACGGGATGACGAGCGAGGTGCTCGCCGCGGTGACGGGGTTCGGGGCGATCCAGCCGCTGCTCGAGGATCCGAGTGTCGAGGAGATCTGGATCAACGAGCCGACCAAGCTCCTCATTTATGACAATCACGAGTTTCGGTTCCGCCGTCAACGACGTAGAACAACACATGACTCCTCTCCGCGCTGTGATCTACGCTCGCGTCTCCCAGGCAACCTCCGATGCTGAATCGGTTTCGATCACGACCCAGCTCCACGACCTGCGAGCCCTCGCGCGGGACAAGGGGATCGAGATCGTCGAGGAGTTAGTTGACGACGGCATCAGCGGCTTCAAGGGGTTGCACCGTCCAGGCTTCTCTCGGCTCGTCGCCGGGATGGGCGGAGGACGCTTCGATCTGATCATGGTCCGGCACTTTGACCGGCTCGCCCGAAACGACGAGGACAGCTCCCTCATCCGCGTCGGCTGTGCCCGCCATGGCATCCGGTGGATGACGCAGAGCGGAGAGATCACCGACCCCGCCGCAGCCCAGGGCGGACTCATGGCCTCCATCACCGGGGCGCTCGCGTTGTACGAGAGCAAGGTCAAGCAGGAACGCCTCAAGGCCCGCTACGCGCACGATCGAGCCCAGGGACGGATGAACGCCGGGGGCCGGGCGTTTGGCTACGCAGAGGACAAGGTGACGCCGCATGAGACGGAGGCCTATGAGGTTCAGAAGGCGTTCGACACCATCATCAACGGCGGAAGCATCTTCCGCATCCTCAGCGATTGGAACCGAGCGGGCATCCCCACCACGGGGAAGGCGACGTGCTGGTCGTACCCAGGTGTCCGGTCAGTGCTAACCAACCCACGCTACGCCGGACTCGTCTCGCATAGACGACAGATCATCGAGGGCGTCACCGGCCAGTGGACCCCGCTCGTGACCCGGGAGAAGTTCGAGGCCGTCCAAGCGATCCTGACCGACCCGAAGCGACGTACCTCTCCAGGATCGAAGCCGCGCTACCTGGGTGGAGGCATCTATCGCTGTGCCGTTTGCGAAGCGCCCATGAGGACGAACACTAGCTCGATCAGACAGACGGGGGAGCGTGCGGTCTTCTATCGCTGCACGAGCCGACTCGCCTACGACGGAGAGAAGCTGAGGCACGCCACCGTCCGGGTGGACGAGGCCGACAAGCTCGTCCGCGCAGCGATCATCGACGCGCACCTGTTCCGCCCTACGTCCACCCTCAGCCAGGAGCGGGACACGAGCGCGGCTCACGCGGCCCTAGGGAGGCTCAGGGCGTCCCGGCAGAAGCTTGTCCGACTCGTGGCAGCGGACCTGATTTCGGAGGCAGACGCGAGCGCACAGCTGAGCGAACTCAAGACGAAGGAGGCTGCCCTCGAAGCGGAGCTGACGCACGCGGCGTCGGGATCGATCGTCGCGGGGATCAGGGACGGACTGTGGTCCTCAGGCCCCGTGAGTTTCACGAAGGCCGCAGAGGCCAAGCGGGCGATCGGACAGCGCTTCGACGAACTCTCCGTCGACGAGCGCAGGGAGCTGGTGCGAGCCTTCGTCATCGTGACTATCCGCCCCGGACGGAAAGACAAGGTGCAAGTCGAACTGCGATAGACATAGAAGTTGAATTGAGAAAGGCCCACAGGTGAGGAGAACACCTGGGGGCCTTTCGCTGTGGTCACAGCAGGAAATCGGCAGTCCCGATTTACGTGATAAGCCTAGCCCATTCGTGATACTCTTTCCATCAGAAACCCCCGTCGAGGTTGCTCTCAGGTTAGCTCCGGGGGTTTCTTCACGTCTGCATTCCTATATCTGGATGACAACGTAAACGCCTATCGATAAATGTAACGTGCGGGTTACATCTATTTTGTGTGGCGACATTGCGATCGCTCTGCGCTCGTGGTTCCATAGAAGCAACTGAGAGCAACATTCGATAGCAGCACCGCATCAGTTGGGGCAGGACCTTCTCATGGACCTGCGGGAGCGAACTCCCAATCACACAGGCAGAGCCAAAGGCCACGGCTCTCCCGCAAGTTCAACGCGCCAAGAATGCCACTCGGAACACGGGGTGGGCATTACTTTGCGTGCCCGGGACTAGCAATAGGAAAAACAGTTGACATCGTCAACAAACCTAGTGCTACCCCCGGGATAAGACTTCCGGGAGAGCTGTAACCAGAGTGCTCAGGATCACCCAGGAGAACATCATGACCATCCAGCGAGATCACTTCATTGAAGACATCTTCCTGAACTCCAACCACCCGGACTTCCTCAGTGAGACCTTCCTCCGGGAGTTCAAGCCGCAGGCGTACGCCTCTCACGAGAGCAAGCTGAGAGCGAAGGAAGACCTCAAGGCTCGGCAGGCTCACACCCTCCGACTCCGCCGACAGGCCGTCAGGCTGACCGGGCTCGTGGGGCACAGGGTCAAGGGCAATCACTACGACGATCGAACCGACGCACAGCTGATCAGTGTCATCACGGAGCTTCAGAACTTCCTGCGGGACCACGACGCGAAGCCAGTCCCGGTCGCCAAGCCGCGCAAGCGCCGTCGGCCCAGTGCCACCGCAACGCAGACGGTCGAGGCCTGATCATGACCGACACCTACTCAATCCTGAACTACTGCGTCGAAGACGACTGCTACAGCATCATCCACATCGTGGGCGTCGGACTGTGCAAGAAGCACTACCTGCGCTTCCGCGCTGACGTGATCCGGCAGGAGTCGATCAACCTCGGTCGCTGGTGTGTCGAGGACGGATGCAGTGAGCCTGTGGCGACGATCAAGAAAGGCCTCTGCGGGCTTCACTACGGACGTCAAGTGAACCGGGATGGGACCTCCACTCGTCAGGCCCATGTAGGGCAGGAGACGACAGTCGTCCTCATCGATGAGCCGAAAGTCTCATTCAGTCTCATCGAAGAGATAAGAAAAGTTCTATCTCCAATCGGATACGAACGGATCAGTGGAGCCTGGCGAAAAGCCGCACATTAGGGCCAGAAAGGCCCCGATTTCATGCAGATATCGGCATGGTCGGGGTCTCTTCTATTGATACAATGAGTAATACAAATGGAGGGCGGGAGCATGTCGGCTCGAATCGATCGGTCTGAGTACAGCACCGTCGTTTGGTGCACGCTCTGTCCGTCGTTCGCGGAACTCGTCGAGCAGGGGAGAGCGGCCGCAGTCGTGCTCTCGCATAACGACCGCATGCACAAGGTCAACGCCTATATCAAGGTCGCGGATCGCGTCCCCTCGGGAAAGTAGAAGATCTTCTATGTCCGCTCTTACGTCTCCGGACAATCTGCCATATCCGCTCGCCTCCGAGCCCGCAGCGCCTATCAACGAGGACATCGAAGACCTCGCTGTAGCGACACAGCTCGCTCTCTCGTTCCGGCAGCGGCAGTCCTTCGTCTGGGTGGACGACGACGCTCGCAATGCCCAGGCGGGGATGGTGCAGGGCGCAGAGGGATACGTCTTGTCCACGAAGACCCAGTGGCTCTATGACGGCGGGCAGTGGCTCCTGAGCCTCGCTCATGCGGAGTTCACTGCGATCCGCACAGCAGCTACCGCAAACTCGAACCTGTACAACCTCGGCGTCTTCAGCCTCGACGCGCCCAACTCGACTTCTACGTCCATGGCGATCGCTGGCGCGGATGGGATCATTCGGATCGCCAACCCTGGCCTGTACTCGATCTCCACGGTCACGTTCTTCAGGAACACAGCGAACACGGCCTACGTC
Source organism: Plantibacter sp. CFBP 8798 (assembly GCF_014841195.1). Taxonomy (NCBI): domain Bacteria; kingdom Bacillati; phylum Actinomycetota; class Actinomycetes; order Micrococcales; family Microbacteriaceae; genus Plantibacter; species Plantibacter sp. CFBP 8798. The sequence continues at coordinate 848,820 of NZ_JACYTS010000002.1, read as the reverse complement.
GCCGCGACGGGCCGGGCGTTCCTCGACCTGGCCTTCGTCGCCGCCGAAGCTGATATCCAGCGCGTCTCCATCAACGTGGGGGAGGACCGGGGCTCGATCTCGGCGGGGAACGTCCGAGTTCTCGCCGCTGACACCCCGATCTACTTCCAAGCCTTCCGCACCGTGGGCGACACCACCGCCCACACCCGTACCCGCGTCCGCATCACCCGGATCGGCTGAGCCATGCCAGGGAAGCCAGGGGCAGCGTGGGACAGCCTCCGTCTCCAGTGCTTGGAGCGTGACGGCTACATCTGTGGCTACTGCGGGAACGAGGGTAACGAGGCCGACCACATCATCCCGACCAACAAGGGCGGGCAGGATGAGCTAAGCAACCTCATCACCGCCTGCAAGAAGTGCAACGGCACCAAGCAGGACCGCACCATCCAACGGACCCTGTACGTCAACCAAAGGTGGCTCACCCATGTATGAACCCTGGACCAGCTCATCTGAGGACGACGTAACGTGGACCGTGACCTGCAAGCTGTGCGGTGGGGAAGTGGTCATGGAGCTGAAGCCGTTCGACCCCTACATCATGATCGACGCGATGCACCAGCACCCGTGCTTCGCTGACCACTACAGCGAGGCCGACCGCGCCTTCGTTGCACGCATGTTGGAAGGCCGGGTGATCCCGGATGAATGACTCTGCTCCGATCGGCCGGCCGTTGTCATCGTCAACAACTCGAGTCCGTTTTTCTGAACAGCACACGGCTGACCCCGCCCCCTTCTGGGATTTTCACGGATCAGGGTCGAAACATTCCGGATCGGGGTCGTAATGGCTGCAACGACGTTCAAGGGCGCGGTTCGGGAGTTCATGAAGGCGAATCCGTGGCTCGGCCCTGCACATGCACCCGCCACCATCACCCTTCGGAAGCTCGCAGCGGAACTCGACAGGGAAGTGACCGCTGCGCTCGTCGCTCAGTACGGGGTGACGTACCGCAACCTCCTCAAGCAGGCTCCTGGGGCCGCTCCGGACGTAGACGAGGTCGGTGACCTGATCGATGAAGCCCGAGGTCTGTGACGAGTCAGTTGTCCCCGTAGGTCTTGGTGTCCCGGAGTGCACCGATCGCGATCAGCTCTTCGTTGGTGAGCTTCGTCTGCACTCCCTCCGGGTCGATCCAGACGAACTCCTGCCGAATGTCTCGCTCGGTCGGATCGAGACGGAACATCTCAAGACGGATGCCTTCCGGCGTGAACTTGGAGCTGTTGAGGTTTTCCATGCCTGAGACTCTAGCTAGCTGGCACCCAACGCGCTTCAGCGCCCCGCTGAGCGAGGATTTCCCCAGCCACGGGGACTGGCTCCTCAAGCTCGTCGATCTCGTCTGGCGGCTCCCCAACGGGAAGATGCTCCAGCTAGACGCCTGGCAGCGGTGGCTCATCCGTGCCGCGCTGGAGGTCTACCCAGAGGGGCACCCGCGAGCGGGGGAGCTGAGGTACCGGCAGGTCCTCATCAGCATGGGCAGGCAGAACGGCAAGAGCATCCTGGGTGCGATCTTCGCGCTCTACGGCCTTATCCGCGAAGCCGGAGCTCTCGTCATCGGTATCGCCTCCAGCGCGGAGCAGGCCCGCATCATCTACGCCCGACTCCTCTTCGTGATCCGCCGCGACTCCTCGCTGTCCAAGCGGTTCGAGCGCCTGACCGATACCCGAGGCATCAGCTCGAAGGACGGGGGTCGATACGAGCTGAAGGCGTCGAAGTCGGCTGCGGTCCAGGGCCTCGACCTCTCGACGGGGCTCGTGGACGAACTCCACATCACGAAGCCCGAGCTGTGGTCCGACATGGTCAACGGCACCCGCGCTCGATACAACGGCATCGTCATCGGGCTCACGACCGCAGGGGACGACAACAGCACCCTCCTCAAGCACCTCTACCAGTCCGCTGACGAGGCAGGGGAGCGCTTCGGCTACTTCATCTGGGAGTCAGAGTCCGACTCGATCCCAGAGGACGACGAGACGTTCGGCACCTACCTCTGTCAGGCGAACCCATCGGTCGCGTGCGGTCGCATCGACCTCGCCACCGTCATCAACGACGTCCGGGGACAGCCTGACTCGGACATCCTCCGCTACGGGTTCAATCGCTTCGTCGCGGCCTCCGCCGTCTTCATCTCAGCAGCTCTCTGGCTCCGCTGCCAGCGAGCCTCCACGGAGGAGATGCCGAAGGGTCGACCGGTCTTCGCGATCGACCGTGATCCCGACTGGCGCTACGCGACCATCGTCGCAGCGGTGAAGGACGAACGCGGCGTCATCTGGACCGAGGTCGTCGCGAGCATCACCAACCCCACACTCGGGCAGCTGGCGGACGTCGCGGCCCAGCTCCAGGCGCACTCGCCGCTGTCGTTCTTCATGGACGGCTACTCGCTGAAGGACCTCGGGGCTGAACTCAAGAAGCGTGGTCTGCCTGTCCGGCTGGGAACGCAGGGCGACGCGATCAACGCAGCCTCGACGCTGTTCTCGAAGATCAAGCAGAGACGCATCCGGCACGACAACGCGCCACTCCTTGCGTTGCAGATGCCCCGGACGATCCGGAAGAACAAGGGCGATGCCTACAGGATCAGCCGGAAGGACAGCTCGATTGAGATCGACGCTGTGATCGCGGAGTCGCTGGCTGTCCTCGGCGCGGAAACCATCACCGAGCAGCCGCTTCAAATCTTCTGAAACTGAACGAGCTTTCACCGGCTTGACTGCTACAAACGTTGGTACAATCTAGGTACGGAATGTTTGTGTCACGAAACGTAGGTGAAGAAGTTGGGCAAGCTCTCAGATTGGTTCTTCGGCCCTGAGCCGATGCCGTCTGAGGTGCGTGCCGAGACGCCACTCCCGAGCGATCCTCCGAACATCCTCCCGCCCTCGCGAGTGGCGTCTCCTCGTGCCGTCGGCCAGGGCGACGCACTCGGGCTCAGCATGGTCTTCAGAGCGGTCCAGATTCACGCAGCCGCAGCGAAGCAGCTGAGCCTCAAGGTCTATCGGGACGAGACCGAACTGCCGACGCCGACGATCATCAAGCGGCCTTCCCTCGGGATCACACGAAGCAAGTTCGTCGAGCGCGTCGTCGTCTCGCTGGCTGTCAAGGGCAACGCCTACCTCGGCGTCCACCGCAACGATCGCGGCATCGTCGATGACCTCACGGTGTGGAATCCCCATGACGTCCTGATCGACACGACCACCTCGGGCAGGGTCACCGGCTACCAGTACCTCGGGAAGACCTACAGCCCCGACGACGTCAAGCATCTCTCGCTGATGTCGGTCCCGGGATCGCCCTACGGTCTCGGACCGATCCAGGCAGCCCAGGCAGAGCTTCGCGGCGCGATCGACCTCCGCGACTACAGCTCCAACTGGTTCGAGAAGAGCCCTCAGCCGACCGGCATCCTCAAGAGCGACCAGGTGCTCAACTCCGACGCCGCAGCGGCAGCCAAGGAGCAGTGGGAGAAGTCCCAGGCCGGTACCCGAGGCGTCGCCGTCATGGGACAGGGACTCAGCTACGAGCCGGTCTTCATCAGCCCGGCCGACGCGCTGTGGATCGAGGCGCAGTCGTTCACTGTGACGCAGATCGCCCGCCTCTTCGGAGTGCCGTCCAGCATCATGCTCGCCACCGTCGAGGGCAACTCGCAGACCTATCAGAACGTCGAGCAGGACTGGCTGGGATACCTCCGGTTCAGCCTCATGAGCTACCTCACCGAGATCGAAGACGCGCTCTCAGAACTTCTCCCAGGCCAGCAGACGGTCCGCTTCAACGTCGAGGCCCTGCTCCGCGCCGACACGACCACTCGCTACGCAGCTCACAAGGTCGCGATTGAGGCCGGGTTCATGTCGGTCGCTGAGGTCCGCAAGATCGAGAACCTGCCTGCCCTGGACCTTCCCGCCACCGAACCGAAGGGGGCAGCTGATGACGAAGCGGCCTGACCACATCGAGCTTGAGACTCGAGAGTTCATCTTCCGAGCAGAGACCGTCGACACCGAGAAGCGCGAGATCAAGGGCACCGCCGTCCCCTTCAACTCGGACGCGAACATCGGTGACTACTACGTCGAGCGCTTCGCTCCTGGAGCTGTCCAGGACTCCCAAGGGGCGCTCCTGTACTGGCGGCACTCCGAGCCCATCGGCAAGCTCACCGCCTCGGGCGATTCCGAGGCCGGGTGGGACATCACCGCTCGCGTCTCCGAGACCACCCTCGGCAACGACGCACTGACCCTCGCCCGCGACGGCGTCGTCACCCAGCTCTCCGTTGGCTTCGAGCGCGGCGGGGAGTACACGACCGAGGAGCGCGAGGGCGACGTCCCGATCATCACTCGCACGAAGGTCAAGGTCCGCGAAGTCTCCCTCGTCCCGTTCGGTGCCTACTCCGACAAGGCGAAGGTCACCGAGGTCCGCGAGGACATCACCAACCCCCCAACCCAGAAGGAGGCCCCCATGGGCACCCAGATCACCCCTGAGGACCTCGCTGAGGTTCGCGCAATCGCTGAGGAGACCGAGCGCAAGGTCTCCGTCCTCTCCACGCAGAACCGCGAGGAGGAGGCCCCCGTCGACACCCGCTCCGCAGCTCTCGTCCTCAAGGCTCTCGTGGCCGGGGACGAGGCGACCACGAAGCGGTACAACGAGCTTCAGGAGCTGTCCCGCTCCGAGGAGCGCGCCTACACGGGCGGCACCACGGCCAACGCTCCTGTCAAGGACGGCTGGGTCGGTGACCTGACCCGCGTCTTCGACACCTCGTCCGGTGTCCTCGCGTCGATCTTCGCGACCGGCACGCTCCCGGCGACCGGCAACAACATCGAGTTCGCCCAGCTCAAGTCGAACACCATGCAGGTGGCTGAGCAGATCAACCAGGGCGACGACCTCGTCTACGGTGAGGTCTCGCTGGAGACGAAGACGGCCAAGGTCAAGACCTACGGTGGCCGCACCCAGATGTCCCGTCAGGGGATCGAGCGTGCGACCCTTCCCGTCCTGAACACCGCTCTCAAGGCCCTCTCGCAGGCTGCTGGCAAGCGGGCGAAGATCGAGCTGCGCACGGCGTTCAACACCCTCGTCGCGGAGCGGACCGCGATCGCCGCGAACGGTGGCGTGGTCCTCCTCGGGGCAACCCTGGCCGCAGCGACCTGGCAGAACTTCGTCAACGCCCTCGTGGACGGCGCTGGCAAGTTCGAGGACAACGACCTGCCGATCGACGCACTCGTCGTCTCGTCCTCGGTCTTCAAGAAGATCGTCGGCCTGACCGGCTCGGACGGTCGCCCGATGGTGTCGTTCGACGGCTCGGGTGCGAACACCGTGGGTCGCCTCAACATCACCGCCCTCAACGGTTCGCTCGCAGGCGTCCCGTTCGTCCTCGACTCGGGACTGACCGGAGACTCGGCCAACCTCGTGAACGGTGACGCGATCCGCGTCTACCAGTCCGGCCTGGTCTCGCTCCAGGACGAGAACGTCGTCAACCTGACGAAGGACTTCTCCGTCTACCGCTACGGCGCGATCGCACCGGAAATCCCGGCTGGCGTCGTCCCGGTCAAGCTGGCTGCGAGCTAGTCATGACTGCGACCGCGCTCCTCAAGTACGTGAATGGCTCGTCCTCGGACCTGCCGTTTGCGGAGACCTGTTGGGACCAGGCGTCCGCGCTCGTGTCTCAGCACGTGAGGAGCGCGGTCGTCCCCGACTCGATCGTCGAGCGAGCAACCCTGGAGGTGGGCTCCGAGCTGTACCACCGTCGGCAGGCCCCCAACGGGATCGCCACCTTCGGTGGGATGGACGGTGGTCAGGCTATCCGCGTTGCTCGCGATCCCATGGTCGGTGCGTACCCGATCCTCGCTCCGTTCCTCGGGTTGGGGTTCGCATGATCGGCCCGCTGAAGGCAGAGCGTCAGTCGCTCAAGTCCACCCTCGAAGCCGCAGGCCTTGAGGCCTTCGACCACCTCCCAGCCCGCTACTCGCCTCCGGCAGCTGTCGTCCTCCCGGGGTCGCCTTACCTGGTCGCCGGTCCGAACTTCGGTGAGCACACCGTCACGTTCGACGTCGAGCTGATCGCAGCACGAGGCGACAACGAGGTCCAGACCGATCAGCTCGACGACCTCATCGACACCACCGTCGTCGCACTCCTGGAGGCGGGATGGGACCTGGGCGATATCGCCAAGCCGTCGATGCTCCAGCCCCGCGAGGGGGAGATGTACCTCGCCGTCCCCGTCACCGTCTCAACCCCGATCCGCTTCTCATAGAAGGAGATTCACCATGCCCGCCTCCACTCGCATCAAGGGCAACAAGCTCGCCCTGAAGCTCGGCACCCCTGCCGTCGATCACTGGCAGGACATCAGCCAGTACCTCCTCACGAACGAGGAGGCCGACGGCGACGTCACGACCTTCGCGGACGCTGCTGCTGGCGGCTCGCGTCAGTACCTCCTCAACCTCACGGGCGTCCAGTCGCTCGACGCCGCTGGCTTCTGGCGTCTCGTCTGGGACAAGTCGGGCACTGACGTCCCGTTCACGATCGCTCCCTTCGGCAACGCCTCGCCGTCCGCGACTCAGCCGCACTTCACCGGCACCGCCACCGTCGGCCCGAAGCCGGACCTCGGCGGCGAAGCGGGCAACGGCTCCTTCACCTTCGAGACGTCGTGGAAGGTCATCGGCGTCCCGGTCATGGTGACGGCCTAACCATGTCCGACTTCGAGGTCACGAACGGTCTTTCGCGAATCCGGGTCACCGGGCTCCGTCGGACCCTTCGTGCCCTCGAACGGGCCGGGGCGGACGCTCAGGACATGCGTGACCTGATGCACAGCATCGGCAACATCGTCGTCCAGGCCGCGAACGTCCCGTCCCTCACCAACCGCCTCGCAGGCACTGTCCGGGCTGGACGCGGCAAGACCAAAGCCGTCGTCCGAGCCGGTGGCGCACGAGCACCCTACGCGGGCGTCGTGCACTACGGCTGGCCCGCTCGGAACATCTCCCCGCAGCCCTTCCTCTCCCAGGCCCTCCAATCCGAGCGCTCCGACATCTTCGCGGCGCTGGAGCAGGGGATCGAAGAGATCACCCGGCGCAACGACCTCACGTAACACCCAACGAAAGCGAGAACACATCATGTCCTTCGACATCAACCGCCTGACCCTCGGAGAGATCGCCAAGGTCGAGGAGCTGTCCAGCCTCAGCATCTCCGCGATCTCCAACGACTCCGCTCCCAAGGGCCTCCAGCTCGCCGCTCTCGCCTTCGTCGCGAAGAAGCGTCACGACCCGACCTACCTGTGGAACGACGCCCTCGGCCTGTCCATCGACGAGGCCAACTCGATCCTCGGTCTCAACGGGGATGACGAGGAGACCGACCCAAAAGAGACGGTCGAGCAGCCGACCCCTTCCGAGAAGACCCCGCCGAAGAAGTAGCTCGCGCTCGCGCTGAAGACCTCGCCTACTTCGTGGTCCACCTCGGTATGAGCCCAAGCGAGTACTGGGCTCTCACCGGCCTCCAGCGCGAAGCGATCATCCAGGTCGCCAACAAGCGCAAGCACTAGACCCCTGGTCCCGGTCCCTCGCTCCGGGGCCAGGGACCCACCCAAGAAAGGACGGACACCATGGCCGGACAGACCATCCTCGTATCCGTCCTAGGCGACACCGCACCCCTGAAGAAGTCTCTCGACGGCGTCGAAGGCATCACCGGAGGCCTGAAGAAGGGCCTCGCCGGTCTCGCGATCGGAGCAGGTGTCGCGCTCGCCGGAGCAGGCCTCGCCGTCGGCAAGTTCCTCGGGGACAGCTTCAAGGCCGTCGCTGAAGTCGAGCGCATCAGTGCCCAGACCACAGCGGCAATCGAGTCCACAGCGGGAGCGGCCGGCCGATCGATCGGTGACATCACCGGCATGGCTGACAGCCTCGAAAAGCTCACCGGCATCGAGGCTGAGAACATCCAGTCCGGGCAGAACCTGCTGCTGACGTTCACGAACATCAAGGGCACCAACTTCGACGCGGCGACGAAGAGCGCCCTCGACATGTCCGTCGCCATGGGCACCGACATGACCTCCGCTGCCACCCTCGTCGGTAAGGCCCTCAACGACCCGATCAAGGGCATCGGAGCTCTGTCGAAGGTCGGCGTCCAGCTCACCGAGGATCAGAAGGCCCTCATTGCTCAGCTCGTCCAGACGGGCGACGTCGCCGGTGCTCAGGGCGTCATCCTCAACGAGCTGAACACTCAGTTCGGCGGCTCCGCTGAGGCCTTCGGCAACACCTTCCTCGGACAGTGGGAGAAGGTCAAGAACAGCTTCGGAGACCTGGGGGAGCGGCTGGTCACCGGCCTGCTGCCTGCTGCTACCGGAGTGCTCGGCTCCGTCAACACGCTCCTGACCGTCATCGGAGACAGCCCCGCTTTTCAGAAGATGATCGACGGGATCAACGGCTTCGTGACCGGACTGACCTCCGGCTCGTCGCCAATCGCAGACTTCATCTCGAAGGCGATCGATCTCGTCACGACCGTCTCCCCGCTCGCGATCATCTTCGAAGCGCTCCAGCCGATCCTGCCGCAGCTCGCTGAGGCATTCGGGGAGCTGGGCGGGGTTCTCTCCGACACCCTTGCGACGATCCTGCCGCAGCTCATCCCGCTCGCCGTCCTACTGGCAGAGTCTCTGTCACAGGTCTTCGTGGCGCTGCTCCCGCTGCTGCCTCCGATCGTCGAGCTGGCTACCGCGCTCATTTCGCTGCTGGTCCCGATCCTCGAACCGCTCATCGGACTCCTGACCGCGCTGCTCCCTCCGATCACGGACCTGCTCACCAACGGGCTCGGCCTCATGATGCCCGTGTTCATCATCTTCATCGACCTGATCAAGCTCGTCGCTGACCTGCTCGGGGTGGCTCTGACCGGCGCTGTGAAGGCCTTCGGTCAGCTGCTCCAGGGTGACTTCCAGGGCGCCCTTCAGACCGTCTCTGAGGGCTGGACGAAGACCTGGGACCTCGTGAAGGGCTTCTTCGACGGCGTCGTCAACACCATCAAGACAAAGGCCGCTGGCATGGTGAGCTTCTTCACCGAAATGGCCTCGAACATCGTGATGACAATGGTCCGGTTCAAGACCGGTGTGGCTGAGGCCGTGTCGAACGTGGTCGGCTTCTTCGTCGCTCTGCCCGGCCAGGTGATGGGCGCGATCGGTGGACTGCTCGGTTCGCTGGCCGACTTCGGTAAGCAGATCATCTCCGGTCTCGTCGGCGGCATCTCCGGCATGGCGAACTCCGTCATCAACGCCGTCAAGCGCGTGATCGGTGACGCGATCTCCTTCGCGAAGAAGCTCCTCGGGATCGCCTCGCCGTCGAAGGTCTTCCGGAAGATCGGTGATTGGACGGTCAAGGGTCTCGCGAAGGGCCTCCGCCAGATCGCGCCGATCAACTCGGCCATGTCCTACCTGAGCGACGCAGTGACCAACGGTTTCGACCCCAGCTTCTCCATGAGCCCCGCATCGTCGCTCAGCGGCTCCGGAGCGGGCTACGGCGGAGGCAACACCTACAACGTGACCGTGCAGGCGGTTGCTCCCAACGCAGAGGTGGGCCGCGCAGTCGTGGAGTCCATCGAAGAGTTCGAACGCCTCAACGGAAGGGCAGCCTGATGACCAATCTCATCGGTACCATCGACGACTTCGGTCCCCAGGGCCTGGAGTCGAAGACCGGGGCTGTCCTCATCCTCCGGCTCGACCAGTTCGACCCTTACGGCGTCAGCACGAAGGAATGGCGCGTGCCCTTGATCGGCGGGGCATTCACGACGATCCTCCCGACGCTCCACGACGGTTCGATCTACCTCCGCGCCGACGGCGTCACCGGCTTCCCCAAGGGAATCCACTTCGCCAACTACGCGGGGGAGGGCAACGTCACCCTGACCCAGCTCCTCACCGATCGGAACTCGGACGGGACCGCTCGCTACCTCGTCGATCCGTCCACCCTGGAACCGCTCCAGGCTCCTCAGGCCTCCGTAGCTCAGATCCTTGCTCGTGCTCTCCGGGCGGCTCAGGACGCTGAGGCTGCTGAGGAGTCCGCCGACCGCGCTGGGACCTCAGCGTTCAACGCTGGAAGCTCCGCCACCTCGGCCCTCGGTCATGCCAACGAAGCTCTCGACGCTGAGGCAGCCGCAAAGACCTACCGGGATGAGGCGATCGGAGTTGCTGACTCCTCGGTCATCAACGCCACGAAGACAGTCTCCGGCGATCAGTACCTCGTCAAGCTGAACCGGAAGAACGGCCCGGACATCGACCTCGGGGACCTGCGAGGCAAAGAAGGACTTCCAGGGCTCAACGGGGCCGGGGTGCCATGGGGTACCAACCTCAGCACGTCCGACCTCGACACCGTCACTACGCCAGGCGTCTACCGTCAGCCAACCGCAGCCTCGGCCACTCTCGCCCGGAACTACCCCGTCGCCGGAAACCAGGGAGTTCTTGAGGTGTTCGAAGTGAGCAGCGTCTCGGGCGTCGTCCAGCGCTTCACTTCTCAGGGCGGCGCGACCGGGATCATGCGCGGCTTCCATCAGCGACGCCGGAACTCCGCAACGTGGGAGGCGTGGCGCTTCATCGCGACCCAGCGGGTGGACAACACCGCAGGTCGAGCCATTTACACCTGGGACGACCTCAACGGGCGCGAACAGCTCATCTACGGAGACACCGGCTACCGGAACATCAAGGACTCGATCACGCTCGACGCCGTGCTTACGACGCTGGGGATCGCTTATCTGTCTCGTCAGGGTGCCTACGTCGAGCTACAGCTCTCCGGCCTCAACAAGACGGCAGGCTCGACGACCTTCACAGGAGTCATCCCGGCTGGCTTCCGTCCCTCCACGGCCAACGCGTCAGCAGTCGGACACGACTCGGGCGGCAACCTCCCGTCCGTCACGGTCACCAACGCTGGGGCTCTCATCGTCCGCAGCTCGACCCCGGTCAACAACGGAGGCGTAACCATCTCATTCCGCACCAACGATGCCTGGCCAACGACCCTCCCCGGCTCCGCCGCTGGATCGATCCCCAACCTCTAGGAGCTGTCATGGACCTGCACACCCTCACTGACGATGAACTCTCCGACCATCTCAACGCCGTCCTCGCTGAGCAGGAGCGCCGTCAGCGCCTCGCTACGATCCCGACGACCATCAGTGCGCTCGCCGCCCAGTACGTGGCCGGGGGCGGCAACCCTGACGATCTGAGCCTCGAATGATCCGCGAGTATCCCGTCATCGACACGCTAGACGTCGCGTACCAGGAGCGGTCGGGCCGGTGGGTCGATCTCAATGCAAAGGCGACCCGCGTGGACGTCACGCGCGGCGGGAAGCGACAGGGCGTCTCGAACAAGATCGAGGTCGGCACGGCATCTGTGAGTCTCGTCGGAGACCTCGACGTGGACGCGTCAGCAGCGCTCCGGCCGAACACTCCCGTCCGTATCGCAGCCCGGGACGGCCTCCCCGGACTGTCGATCTACACGCTGCCTTCCCCGGCGATCTCGGACTCGGGATGGGTTCGATCGTTCACGAGTGGTGTGACGCCCGTTGCTGCGCTCCAATCCCGTCCTGCCGTCGGGGACGTCCCCGCTGGGAACCGACAGACCTACGGCTTCACCGTTGGGTCATCAGGCAACAACCTGTTCCAGCAGACCCTCATGTACCGCATGGTGTGGGGAGGCAACTTCCAGCCGGGACGCCGCTACCGGGTGACCGCCCGAGCGATCGACCATGTCGCAGGCAACAACGCTGCGATCCGACTCGTCGCGACGAACTACGCAGTCTCAGGGCACAACCTCGAAGTCTTGGGTCGGGGTCGACTGAAGAACTCCAACGCCTACACTCCGGTCCCGGCGATCGAGTTCGTCATGCCCGCCGAACTGACCGGCTCCTACCTGAACATCGGGTTCGGAATGGTGGAGTCTCTTCCCTGGCAGGGCGGCTCATCCGGTACCTTCATGGGGATCAGCCTGGCTGAGTTCAAGATCGAGATGCTGCCTCAGGAGCCCTCAGCCGTCTTCACCGGCAGGCTTGCCGACCTCACGCAGCGGAACGAACTCGACAAGGACACCGGGGACGTCCGCACCTTCACAACGGTCCTCGTGACTGATGCCGTCTCGATCCACGCGAATACCCCTCGCTACGGCGCTGTCACCGAGAACGGCAGCGGCTTCGAGGTGTGGGAGAACCGGATCAACCGTCTCGCTGCCAGCGCTCAGGCACCCGTCTACGTGCCGAAGGAACAGGCGGAGCGAGGCATCTACACCGCCAACGGCTACCAGGCATGGACGGCGTTGTCAGCGAGCCTCGCGCCCAACAACCCCGCAGCGTGGACCACGCTCCTCCCTTCTCGCGAAACGTGGCCGGAGAAGCAGTGCTGGTACGTCGAGTACTCCAAGACGGGGTCCTCCGCGACGTACCCGATCGGCACCCTCGGCATCCAGCGGACTTTCACCGGCCTCACCAAGGGATCGACTTACCGCGTCGAAGCGCACGCGTCCCGAGCAAGCTACTCCCAAGTCACCGCCATGCGAATCGGTGTGGCCGGACTCGGCGCAGCAGCATCCACACCGGTCGCCGCTGATCCGGCATCTACCCGTCTGACCGCGTACCAGTTCACCGCAACCGGGACGAGCCACACCGTCCAGGTGACCAACTCCACGGCAGTCACGCTCGCTCCTGGAACCACCGGGTACGCCGACATGGCGGTGATCGGCGTCAAGATCACGCAGACAGGCGTCCCGTCGCCCTACCGCCTCCAGGACATCGTTTTCGAATCGGACCTCGCCTCACACTTCGACCTCGCGTCCAACTCCGTTGGCGGTCGCTGGTGGGTTGATCAGCAGGGCGTTACCCAGTTCCGACAGGGGACTGAGCCGGAACCACTCAAGGGCACCTGGATCGACCGCCCCGCGCTCACCCCCGGGACCTTCGAGTATGTGGATGTCCAGACCGCCTACGACACCCGATCTCTCGTCACCGCGCTCGAACTGGCGCAGAAGGGCCGCAAGGTCGACGAAGAGGGCAAGGACTCCGCCGACGACGTCTCCACGGTCTTCCTCGACGAGCCTGCGGTGAAGCGCTGGGGTGTCCGCTCCGACACACTGACGACCTCCCTGTACTCGGGCCAGGGGTTCGAGCAGTCGCCGCTCAGGCGGGCGCAGGGGGTCTTCACGGACTACTCCAACTCTCAGCGCACCATCACGGGCTTCAGGTGGAACGCGCAAGAGGACATCCGGCAGGCTCTCGCGCTCGACATCTACGACGCAGTTCGAGTCGAGCGAGGAGAGCTCCCCGTCACTGGCCGCATCATCGGACTCAAGCACTCGATCACGCCCACCCGCTGGATGATCGACGTCGCTCTGACGGATGTCCGCGCCGGGGTCACCTACGACGAGCTGAATGCCGCGATCGGCACCCGCACCTACGCACAGCTCAACACCCTCCTCGGTAACCGCACCTGGGCCGAACTCAACGCCGATCCATTGAACGGACTCACCTCATGAACAAGACCGCGATCTTCATCACCTTCGCCTGCCTCGCCGCGCTCGGAATCGCGGGGACGCTCATCCTTCAGATTCACCGTCCGGACGCGACGGCGACGTTCACGAGCTTCATCATCCAAATCCTGGGACTGGTGTCGCTCGCAGCGGCGACCTTCTACGGGTTCGGCAAGGCCAACGAGAAGACCGAAGCTCAGAACTCCAAGCTTGAGGTCATCGAGCGGAACACTAACGGTCGGCTCCACTCACGGGACGCGGAGATTCAGCGGCTCACGAACGTCCTCATCGAGAAGGGCATCGACCCCAATGAGGGTGGTCCCAAGCACTTGGCCTAGGTCAGATCGAACTCTTCGCTTCGCTTGCGGGATCGCCAGTAGGTGCGGATCGCCGGACTGACGGCAGCCGACATGTTCGTGTCGAAGGGGCCGTTTACGAGCCAATCGCCTACCTTTGTCTGGTCCTCGCTCAGTAAGGAGTTGAAGACCACGACTTCATGTAGCTCGTCGACGTCCGCGTCCTTCGGGCCGTGGTACGCAATCTGTAGGTCGTCCGCCCGCCGATCGTCGGTCTGCTTGCTCAAGTCAACCCAGTTGGAAACCGTCTTGGATACGCTGAATCTGCCGATGAAAGAGTCCCCAGCCTGGATGAAGATCTGCTTACCGACCCGCCGTCCATCTTTCCTAACCAAGGGCTTAGATGCGTGCAACTGGACACTTCCAGGCCCGTCGTTGTAGATGCTTACAGGAACGTTCGTCCGCAGAATGAGGTCTGCGTGGCTAGGCATCCGGAAGACTTCCGTGGCCGCGACCTCCTCCATCCTGAAGTTGACGAGCTTTTGCGCCTCCAAGCCAAAGCTGCCCTCGGACGTGACCCAAATTCTCGGCACACCACCTTCAAGCCGCGCGAGCTGGTTCTCGGTAAGCGCGCGTTGCGCAACGTCAACGGCGTTCTTCGATTCCTCTACCGACTTGCGGGTGAGCCAGGCTTGCCAAGCGATAACCCCGGCCGATCCCATGGCGATCAATGGGGCGGCATAATCCAGCCAGTTCGGTTCAGACGACAACACGAACGTGGGGTCAGCAGCAAGCGTGGCAATCCACGTCGGGTCGATCATGAACTAAATATGGCACACGCCTCGGTTGCGTTCGCGTAACCCTGTCGGAGGCGATCGTCATACTGAGGGGGTCCCCTAGACGGAAAGGTCGTCCCCAGTGACTGACGCAACAGAAGAAGCTCCTGTCCTGCATGACTACACCAACGATCCCGACGGCTACACGCGAAAGGACATTCAGGCTGTGGACTTCATGCTCCAGTCGTTTGTCGCTGGCGCGTTCGGCCTGGAGCAGGAGGACACCGACGCGAGTTTCGGGATCACTTTGAACGTGAGCGGGCTGGTCATCTCGGGAAACGCTATTCCCCTGGGGAGATGGACTCGGCTGACGCTGGAGAAGGTCAAGCCCAACTCGGAAGTCATGGCTGAAGCATTCACCATGATCACCGACTCGATGACCGAGGCGGTAAGCAAACGCTTCAAGCGCCGAACCGAAGCCAACCTCCCTACCCCGTACAACAAGTTCTTGCACCTGAAGGACGTCACGATCTTCACCCCGGGCGAAACCCTCCAGCCCGACCTGTGGAGAGTCAACGTGGAGCACGTCACCGGCTGGAACCTCGGAATGTTCAGCGCGGTTCCGCGCTAGCAGAGCAACACGAAGCCCCATCCAGCTCCGAACTGGGTGGGGCTTCGTGTTGCTCGCGACGGCGTGTCGGATTGTCAGATGTGAAGTGTTCGACGAAGGTGTTCGTCGCCCGTGGTGGGGTGTCGGAGCTGACGGACGTGGTCCTCGGCGAGGGTGATGTCCGCGACCTCGTGGAGCGGATGCTGCGTGCCACCGGTCGACGGGTCGATCTCGCGAACCCGTTCGTCGACGCGTCCCTTCCGGACGGCTCGCGCTTGCACGTCGTCATCCCCGACGTCACGCGTCGGCACATGTCCATCAACATCCGCAAGTTCTCCGCACGGATCCGTGATCTCGGTCAGCTGGTGGCCGCAGGGTCGATCAGCTATCAGGCCGCCGAGTTCCTGCGCGCGAGCATGACCGCGGGGGCGAACCTGCTCGTGTCGGGCGCGACGCAGGCCGGCAAGACCACGATGCTCGGCGCCCTCATCGCCTCATTGGACCCGGCCCTCCGCATCGTCACCGTCGAGGAGACCTTCGAGCTCGCGCCGGGCAACCGCGACGTCGTCGCGATGCAATGCCGACAGGCCAGTCTCGAGGGCACGGGAGAGATCACGCTGCGCCGGCTCATCAAGGAGGCGCTCCGCATGCGGCCGGACCGTATCGTCGTCGGCGAGGTCCGGGAGGCGGAGAGCCTCGACCTCCTGATCGCCCTCAACAGCGGATTGCCCGGGCTCTGCAGTATCCACGCGAACTCCGCGCGCGACGCGATCGGCAAGCTCTGCACGCTGCCACTGCTGGCTGGCCGGAACATCGACTCGGGGTTCGTGCGCCCGGCCGTCGCATCATGTGTCGACCTCGTCGTGCACTGCGAGCTCGACCGATCCGGACGCCGACGGGTGGCGGAGATCATCGCGGTCGGCGGGAGCGGGGAGTCCCACACGATCGAGGCCTCCACCCTCTTCGAGCAGCGCGACGGCGAGCTCCGCGCGACCGGTCGCTTCCCGCTGAACGACGCGAAGTACCGGGCGGCCGGGATCTCGCTCGCCTCGATCCTCGCCGTCGGCGAGCGATGAGTCTCGTCGTCGGAGCGGTCCTCGCCGCAGGCCTCCTCCTCACCGTCGCACCCTGGTGGTGGCCGGACCCTGAGCCACTGCGCGACACCCTGGAGCGGTGGAGGCCGGTCGCTGCGCTCCGCGAACTCCTGATCCTGGCCGGTCTGCCCGGTCGGTACTGGGCGGCCGCCATCGTGGTCTCCGTCCTCGCCGGGCTCGTCTCCGGCGCGGTGGTCCAGGCGCTCTGCCGTGTCCTGCCGCTGAGCGCCGTCGTCACCGTCACCGGACTCGTCGCCCCGGTGATCGTGCTCCGAGCCCGCGCCACCTCTCGACGTCGCCTGCAGCGGGGACTGTGGCCGGATGTCGTGGACCACCTGTTGTCCGCGATCCGATCAGGGCTCTCGCTCCCGGATGCGGTGGCCGCGCTCGACACCGTCGGACCCGCACCGCTCCGCCCGGCGTTCGCCGCGTTCAGCGCCGACTACCGTGCTGCCGGCCGCTTCGCCGACGGCATCGACGACCTGAAGACCGCGCTCGCCGACCCGGTCGCCGACCGCATCCTCGAGACGGTGCGCATGGCCCGCGACGTGGGAGGCACGGAACTGCCGGCGGTGCTCCGAGCGCTGTCCGCGGGGCTGCGTGAGGAGTCGGCCATCCGAGCCGAGGCTGAGGCCCGGCAGTCCTGGGTGGTGAACGCTGCCAGGCTGGGCGTCGCAGCACCGTGGGCGATTCTCCTGCTCCTGTCGTCCCGACCTGAGGCGTCCGCCGCCTACAACTCCCGTGAGGGAGCGGTCCTGATCATCGCCGGCGTCGTGGTCTCCGCCCTCGCGTACCAAGCGATGCTCCGCGTCGGACGGCTCCAGCCCGAACGACGGTGGTTCCGGTGAGTGCCGACGGAGCGTGGGCCGTCAGTCTCGGAGTGATCCTCGGGGTCGGCCTCTGGGCGCTCGCGATGCTCCTGCCGGCACTTGGACGACCGCGGCTCGCGGACCGCATCGCCCCCTATGTCGCCGACCTCTCCAGCGACGCCCGCTCACAAGCCGCGCGCCGTTCGACCGACCCGCTACCGGTCCTCGGCACCCTGCTGGTCCCGGTCCTCCGCGCCGTTCGATGGTCGCTCGGCCTGGTCGGCGCCGATCAGGAACTCGTCATCCGTCGATTGGGTCAAGCCGGGGGACCGACGCTCGAGCGGTACCGACTGCTGCAACTCCTGTGGGGGCTCGGCGGCTTCGCGGTCGCCGCGGCGCTCGCCGTGTTCTCCTTCAGCAACGGACGGCTGCCGCTCCCGTTCGCAGCACCGCTTCCCGCGGTCGGGGCGGTGGCCGGAATCGTCCTCCGCGACCAGCTGCTAGCGCTCGCCGCCAGTCGGCGCCTCGCGCGGATCGAGGAGGAGCTGCCGACGGTGCTCGAGTTCCTCAGTCTGAGTCTCGCGGCCGGCGAAGCGATCACGGACGCGATGGACCGCGTGGCGCGCATCGGGTCCAGCGGGGAGCTCGGCAGGGAGTTCCGCCGGGTGATGGCCGACGTCTCCACCGGTATCCCGTTCGCCACCGCACTCCGGCAGTTCGAGGCCCGACTCGCGATGCCGATGCTGTCGCGATGCATCGACCAGATCCTCGGTGCGCTCGAACGCGGCACACCGGTCGCAGCCGTGCTCCTCGACCACGCACACGACGGACGCGACACCGCCAAACGCCGTCTCCTCGAATCCGCCGGGAAGAAGGAGGTCGCGATGCTCGTGCCCCTCGTCTTCCTGATCCTGCCCCTGTCCATCATCATCGCCGTCTTCCCCGGGGTGTTCGTGCTCCGGACCGGCTTCTGACGAAAGGTTCCACATGTCCTCCCCCTCCTTCCTCGACCGCGCGTTTCACCGGAGTCGTTCCCTCCTCGCCGAGGAACGCGGCAACGTCTCGCAGGCTATGTGTCAAGCGCGTGTCTTATGAGACACACCTCCTCCGCAGCGACCGACCCTAGGCGCACCTACTCACGGCCCTCAATCGTTCGGGACGGCTTGAGGCCGGCCAATCCGCACCGGATCTGTCCCCGCCATCCTGCTTGTAGTTCTTCACTCCTGGGACGCATCTCCGCTAAGCATGGATCAGCCTGATCGCGACAACTTCCGGCGTCGCCGTGTGAGCCATGTCGGGTCAAGCTCGCGGATGTGGAATGCGGCGCTGGATCCAATCTGACGACGTCCGGAGCGAGGGAGGCGTGCGAGGTTGGCTAACGGATCCAATTTGTTGAGCAGGACGAACACATGCCCAGGCCGCGTAGTGCCCCACGGTGGCGATCGAAGCCAGCCTCTTGTTCGCAGCAACAGTCACCGCCTGACCTATCGCGGCGAACAGCGTGCCGCCACTTTCTGTAATAGATTTCACTTACAGATGACCTCACGCAGAGGAACGGCGCTTGCCCAAGCCTGGAGCGGTCCAGACAGCTATATGACGGAGCTTACGAAACGTGGAAAATAGTCCCCCTGCCGCGGAGCGTGAAGTTGCCGCGCTTCACCCGCTGACTCCGAAGTACCTTCCGACCCATCACGCGGTGTACTTTAACGCCATCAAGAGTGCACTCGCATGGACCGGGGAGAGTACAGTCCGTAACATTGCGCTGACCGGGAGCTACGGCGTGGGAAAGAGCAGCATTCTTCGCCAGGTGGCAGACGATGCAAGCATGGATGCGATTCAAGTTTCCCTTTCGACTCTCGGATTCGAGCAACCAACGAGACCTTCCGTCGAGGCCAACCCCGATGTCGCGGAAGGCGATTCTCCGAATCCTCGCCGAGAGTCGACGACGAATCAGATCCAAAAAGAAATTGTCAAGCAGCTGTTGTACACGCAGATGCCCGAAAGGATGCCCGGTTCTCGCTACCGCCGGACGGCCGCGTTTAGGTGGCGACGCGAACTTGCCGTCGCGCTCGCATCTGGCGTTCCTCTCGCAGCGGTATTCTTTCTCTTGGGATGGACGGCGAAGATCGCGTCACTATTCATGATCACGACCGACTGGGCGATCGCGGCCAATGCAGGCATGGTGGTCCTTGCGGCCGGACTGATCCTCGGGATCCGCTACGGCACTCATAATAAGATTCGTATCGACAGCGTTTCTGCTGGCGCCGCCACTATAACGTTGTCCGCGAAGTCGGACACATACTTCGATGAGTACCTCGACGAACTCGTCTACTTCTTCCAAGTAGTCAAGACTGACATCATTATCTTTGAAGACATCGACCGTTTCGAAGATCCGCATATTTTCGAGACTCTCCGCGAGCTCAATACAATCCTCAACGCTGCCAAGCAGTTGAACGGTCGTGTGATCCGCTTTGTCTACGCAATCAAGGACAGCATCTTCGAAGAACTCGGAGTACGCGCAGCGCGTGAGGCGGCAGCTGGGTCGAACGAGGGTAAGAAAGCAGGGCAG
Organism: Plantibacter sp. CFBP 8798; assembly: GCF_014841195.1. Lineage (NCBI taxonomy): Bacteria > Bacillati > Actinomycetota > Actinomycetes > Micrococcales > Microbacteriaceae > Plantibacter > Plantibacter sp. CFBP 8798. The sequence goes on along the minus strand of NZ_JACYTS010000002.1, from coordinate 829,224 downwards.
GACAGGGCCATCCTGGAAATTGCCAGGGCCAATCGCACCAAGTTCTTCGACCTCGTCATCCCGGTCGTGCCATTCGTCACGCACCAGAGCGCGCGTGAACTGATGTCAGGAGAGCTGAAGGACCTGACGCACAAGGTGTCCGATGGTCTCGTGGATCTCGTGGCTCAACACGTTCCGGACATGCGGTTAATCAAGAATATCCGCAACGAGTTCGTCGTGTTCCGAGAGCAGGTCATCGGTAGGTCCTCCCTTGACTTGAGCAACGACCACCTGTTCGCCATGGTGTTGTACAAGAGTACTCATCTATCGGACTTCGAACGCGTCAGACTGGGCACGAGTAATCTGGACACTCTCTATCGGGAAAGCCGAACTCTGATTCAGGAACATAGTTCTCGTCTGAACAACGAACTCGTAGAGCTGCAACGTCGAGTTCGCTCGTTAGGAGACCAGTCTGAGCGTGCGGACGAAGTAGGTGCCGCTATTGAGGGCTACATCGCCTTGGTCCTAGGGCATGCGGGCCACAGCATGTCTGACATCCGCTACGACGGCACACCTATTCCTGCAACAGACTTGCACACCGCTGACTTCTGGCAGAAATATTCGGATGGCAGTGCTTCGCTTGCCTTCACGTTCTACAACGCGAATCGAAACCATCGGCTCTCGGAACTCACTCGGGACGAGATGGAGCGAGCGACAGGCTTCTCGCTCGACCCAGCCGACTGGGAGGCGAACAGCCGAGTAGATCTCGAACGCAGGATCGCCAACACGCAGAGCAAGCTGACCTTCCTCTCCAATGCCGACATGCGCGACTTGATGACGCGCAGCGACGTGACCGTAGCAGTCGATGGCGACGAGATTCCGTTCTCCCAGCGCGTCGAGGACCTTCTTGGATCTCGGCTTGCAGTTGATCTGGTGGCGCAAGGGTACATCGATCGCTACTTTACGCTTTACACATCGACTTTCCCAGGCGATCGTATCAACGCAAATGCAATGAACTTCATTCTGAAGAGCGTCGATGCCGGCGCGATGGATATTTATGCCAACCTGACGCAGAGTGAAGCGGAAACGGTCCTTCGGGAACGGCCGCGACTTGCTGTCAGCGGAAGGTGCGCCTACAATCTCGACTTCGTTAGCTACCTCCTGAGCGATGTAGATGCGCAAGGAGCGAGGTCGACGCTGCTATCAAATCTGCAACGCAACGGCGACGACGAGCAGCAGTTCCTCCAGGCCTTTCTCGCGAGTGCGCAAGAAGCCGCCACGTTGGTCCATGAATTGGCTCAAGTCTGGCCTAACATTCTGGTCTCGCTACTCGAAGAGTTCGAGTTCGACGACCAGTTGCTCTTGAGTCTTATCGACGCAGCATTGTCCGGGCTCATGGTGGACCTCGAGTATGTCGTCGACGAGGTTGTGTCTGAATATATAGCCAGAAACTACCTCAATCTGACGGCCTTCACAGGCGCGACGGCGAGGGCACCCGCCATCGCCGCGCTGCTCAAAGCGTGCGACTTCGATGTTCCAGAACTGCCCGCGCTGGATGCCCAGACTCGCTCTGCTGTAGTGGATGTGGGACGTTTTACCGTAACGCGTCGCAACCTTCTCGCGGCCATTGCTCCGACGACTGACCTGTCACTCGACGCGCTCAAGCGGACCAAGCCTGTGGTGTTCAAGCGGGTTCTTCGGGCACTCGACGCCTACCTTGAGTCGCTCGTCGAAGGCGAGCCCAGCGTCACGGATCCTGGCGACTTCGTGGCGGTGATCTCGGAGATTGACAGGGTAGACCGCCGGGCCCTTCCGGCCGTTGTTGCCCGGTCAGTGGACGCATGTCGCGTGGAGTCGCTCGCGGATGTCACGGCTGGAACTTGGCCCGCGCTCGCAATCCACACTCGCTTCCCGGCATCGTTCGCGAACGTCACAAGCTACATCGACCAATGGGACGTCGATGCGAATCTTGCGGCGGTGCTCGCCTCCGGAGTGATCGACGTCCCTTCTGGAACTGCCAACGAGGAGAAGCTCGATTTGGCGCTCAACTTAGTGCAGTCCGGTCGTGCGATCCTTTCAGCGGACTTGCGCGCATCGCTCGTCGAGAGCCTCGAGATGTCGGAGCCGATGGCTGCTGAGACGATCCCCGTCGAGGACGGCGAACTAGTTGGACGTCTCATCCAACGCGGCGTCATCACTGACTCCGGCGAGAGCTTCAAGCGTCTCGGTGAAGAAGACTGGGCTGGTCTCGAGTTCGCGATCAGTGTTTCTCGCAGTTTGCCCTTGTTCATCGATGCCGGCATCCTGCCGCCTACGTTCATGGTGCGCTTCCTCGATAGTGCCGACGTTCCATCGACGCTGAAGGATGCTGTTGTCGGCCGATTTGCAGAGTTTTCGGAGAGCGCTCAACGATCCGTCGTTGTTCGGATGGCAACACATGCGGTTGATCACTCCGTGGCAGTCGCCTGGGATGATGTGGAGCGCATCGCTCGATCCCGTCCGGGCAGCGCAATCGTCCTTCGACTGCTTCGTCGCTGGGGGGACTCGGTGACGATAGGCCACCTTCGTCCCATCCTCACCGAGCTGGGGGGGGGGATTACCCGTTGCTTCTGGAGGCCAATGGCCTCCGCCCGAAGGTGCCCAACACTCCTGAGAATGTGGCGCTGCTTCAGCGCCTCCAGCGACTCGGCACAGTCAACACTTACAGCGCTTCTGGGTCGATGCTGAGGGCAAATATGAAGCGATCGTGAAAGTCGGCATCGCTCATCGATGTCGAGTTGGCTGCGCTAGACAGCATCGCCAGCAGCCACGTGCATGCGAGCTCGGAGGGCTGGTACGCCTTCATCTCGGCGGACGATGACACCGCCGGAGGACTCGACTACGTATCCGCCTTAGGCTCGGGCCTCTTCGTATTAACGATGCAATGTGTCATCCCACTGAGCATCTCTCGCGATGGCGAGGTGGATTCAAGGGGCGAGGGATGGCTCCAGAGCATGGGGGATCTTCAGTCATTGCTCACTGCGAACGGCGAGGTGACCGACGAGGACCCGCCCGAAGCAAGTCACCGGTAGCCGCAGTCTGGCCTCGCCTCAGGTGCGCACATCGCTCGAGAGCTGCTCCTCACCCCCGCTCAGCGCAGTGACCGGCTTGGTCGTCAAAGCGTGGGGCTGAGAACCGCGAACTGCATCGCCATGACCGGGATCCCATCCGGCGCACTGTCTCTCGTCGAAACGCTGAGCACTTCAACTGCGGCCACACGCCCATCGCTGTTGGTGAGAATCACGGTGTCACCGACTCGTGCGGTACGCACCCTCGAAGAACCGTCGTATGTTTCTGGAGCTGCGATCTTGTCGATCGGAGTCTTCGCGGCCAAGCCGATGGCCGCAATGTTTGATGAGTCCTTATATACGTGGACGGATCCGACACCTGCAGAGGAAACATGGAGCTGGAAGCGATCTGCGTCACTGCCGAACGTGAAAATGCCGTCGTTGTCGGTGTACCGGAAGGCCGCCGTCCCGCGAAGTGCTGCAGTCTCGAAGGCCGTCCCGTCGAAGCGCAAAGCGAGTTCGGCCAGCACTTCGCCCTTTGCGGCGAATGGGCTCGTGCCTCGCGCAGGCCGTGACTTGACTCTGACGCCGTACAGGTCGTAGACCAGTTCGCGGTAGCTCGTCTCGAAGTTGGCATCGTCTCGAAAATCGACGTACCTCACGCCTGCAAGGAACGTGGGAACCGGGGGCTCAGCAGCCACGTTGCGCAGCACCGGGATCACATGGTCAGAATTTGCACTGGCGAGTAGAGGAGCGGACATAATTTTCTTTTCGTATCCGACTCCGCGGGTACCGCTGTTCGCCTTTGTCAAATAGGCATCCGAGCAGACGCAAATCACCCGATCAGAGCCCGACAGGCCCTGCTCCATGAAGTTCGCAAGGTTTGCCCCGAGTCCGACGTCCCATTGGTCCAGAACGACGTTGACTCCGTTGCTCTCGAGGCGGGTGGCTAGCCGCAATACCCACTCATCGTGCTCTGGCTCCGATGCGTACGACATGAATACGCGTGGTTCGGCAGAGGCAGCGATCAAATGGTTCATGTTGGTTCTCTCACTTACGTTCTTAAGGTAGCGCTTGAAGCGCTTCCGCCGCGACATCGTTCTGATCCTGAAGACCGAGAGAACCGAACCGAAGGCGGACTCGGGTCAGCATCGAGCTCTGGGCGGCTGGGTTCTTGAGGACTCAAGGCCAGGCGAGACATGGCGGTCGAGAAGCATCGTAGCGAAGCGAGAGTCGATTTCGCACTTGGTGCGGATGTAGCTGCGGTCGTGCTGCTGCAGTTGTGCGTGCTGGAGGTAAGGGGGCACGCCCGCAGAGCTGTAATTGTCTCCATCTAGCGCCTTCTGACATCCTGACAGTCGAATCGGCGGTCATTGCTCTCCGCTTCGGGCGGCAGCCGCTTGGCTTGCTTCCCATTGCGGGTCGCGACCCGCTACTTTCGAAAACCAAAGTAGGCAGTGATAAATGGTGGCGTTGAGTGGGTGTCCTGCCAAGAGGGTGTCGTAGGCTTCTGCCTGCTTCGGGTTGGCGTGTTTTTCATCGGCGGCCGGGAAACTCTGGGCCGGCGCCCAGACGAGGTGGTCACTGTACTTGGTTGGTGCCCGTGCGACTGGTTTGTCCACGGTCTCGTCGTAGGCAGTTGTGAACGGCAGTTGGTGAGAGTGCCGGTTTCGAGCCCACAGGAACGCTCGGATGTAGCGTCCGTCGACCTCCAGGTCTCGGGCGCGCACATACGCTTGCTGCAGGTGCAAACTGCGCGACCCTAGACCCTTCCGAATCTGTTCATCGAGAGCGGCTACCCACCAGGTGCCTTCGACGATGACTCTGTAGGCGAAGCGCTGGTCGCGGCGGCCGAGGTCGCGTAGTTGTTCTTCCGAGGCCATGATGGCCTCGAAAGCTACTGAAGCTGCCAGGCTGTTGCTGATCGAACGGGTCAGCAGCCACCAGTCGAGTTCCTCGATTGCACCGGTGCTCTCGTTCATCCATCGATCATCGCAGGGAAATAGCAACCAGCACAGGAGACCGGGCGCGTGATCGGTGGTGTACATCTGCCGAAGAAAGTGTCGCCGAACGTCCAACGAGGCGGTGTAGGCGCCGACGCGCCGGAGGTTGCTACTGCTGGACGCTTTACTCCTGACCTTTCGAGCGGTACTTGTCGATATCTGTCAGCCGTGCCGTAGGCGCCGCGTTGATTCGGTCGGTCAGATACCTGTTGTCTTCCGTCAGGAGTGCGATCAGTGAGGCTGCTCCAGCGAGGCGCGATCGCAACGCCGCGATTTCGGCCTTCGCTTCTTTCAGTTGTCGTTTCAGATGCTGCTCTTCTGAGAATGGCTCCCTCGCCTCGGTGCCACGGCCAAGTGTCTCGGCGACGGCAGCGTCCCATTCCAACAGTAAGTCTCGTGCTCGATTCATAGTCGCACGGCTGACTTCTGCCTCGAGGTAGAGGTTCTTCTTCGTTAGAGCGCCGTCCGTGATGTGGGGATGGCCGTCGAGGAGACGTGTCATCGCTGAACGGAGCCGTCGAGTCGCGTCCGTCATTCGAGCTGCCTTGTTACTCGGACCACCTCTTGCGGGTATAAGAGCATCGTTAGCGCTACTCGGTTGCTCATCCTCGATTCCCCGCCTGGATCACCGACGGCCGCGATCGGTACGCCGGGCTGGCCTGTGGACAACTTCTGCGCGTTGCGGTTGGTCGCCGTCAGGATAGCGGGAGGTGGCAGTGGCTGAAATAGCACGCACACGACGGATGCGACACCGCTAAACGCCGCCTGCTGGAGTCCGCCGGGAAGAAGGAGGTCGCGATGCTCGTGCCCCCTCGTCTTCCTCATCCTGCCCCTGTCCATCATCATCGCCGTCTTCCCCGGAGTCTTCGTGCTCCGGACCGGCTTCTGACGAAAGGTTCCACATGTCCTCCCCCTCCATCGTCGACCGCGCGTTTCACCGGAGTCGTTCCCTCCTCGCTGAGGAGCGCGGCGACGTCCCCGGCTGGGTCCTCATCACGCTCATGACGGCCGGGCTCGTCCTCCTCATCTGGGGTATCGCAGGCCCGGCGCTCACGCAGGTGTTCGAACAGGCCATCGACCGTGTCTCCGGCATCTGAGCCCGAGATCGGCGGATGGCGGACGAGGCTCGTGCGCGGCGAGGACGGATCAGCCGTCGCCGAGTTCGTGTTCGTCGGAGCGATCCTCACCGTCCTGATGATGTCCGTGGTCCAGCTCGCGCTCGCCTTGCACGTCCGGAACACGCTCATCGACGCGGCGGCGGAGGGAGCCCGGTTCGGCGCACTGGCCGACACCGAGCTGCTCGACGGCGCCGACCGGGCACGCCAGCTCATCGCCGTCGCCGTGGGGGAGGGCTACACGGGTGACGTCACCACCACGCTGGCCGAACATCGCGGAGCCGGCATCGTCACCGTGACCGTCCGCGCACCGCTTCCGGTCGTGGGATTGATCGGACTGCCCGGCGTCTTGGAGGTGGAGGGTCATGCGGTCCTCGAGACACTCGAGTGATGAGCTGCGTCACCGACCGACCGCACGGGACGACGATGGTTCGGCCTCCCTCGAGTTCATCACCGTCGGTCTGGTCCTCCTCGTGCCGATCGTCTATCTCATCGTCGCGCTCGCCGAGGTGCAGGCGGCGGTGCTCGCGGCCGGCGGGGCCGCGGCACAGGCGGCGAAGCTCTACGCGCGGGCCGACGACGACGCCACGGGTCGCGACCGCGTCGAGGACTCGCTCGCACTCGCGCTCGACGATTTCGGGCTCGACCGGTCCCAGTCGTCCGTCACGCTCGACTGTGCACCAGCCGGTCTCCCGTGCGGGCAGCGCGGCAGTGCCGTCACCGTCACCGTCGACATCCTCGTCGTCCTGCCGCTGATGCCCGAGATCATCGGCGTCCAGGCCGCGGTCCCCGTGACCGGCGCCGCCACGGCACCGATCTCCCGGTTCGACGACCGGTTCGGCGAGGCGGAATGAGGGTGCCGGGCGGACGACGGCGTCCGGACGTCGGGGAGGAGGACGGGTCCACCATGCTCCTGACCATCGGATTCGCCGTCGTGGCGCTCGCCGTGGTCCTCGTCGGGAGCGCCGCCACGTCCCTGTACCTGGAGCACAAGCGGCTCCTCGACCTCGCCGACCGACTGGCAGTCACCGCTGCGGAGTCCTTCTCCATCGACGACGTCACGTTCCAGCCGGACGGGACCGTCCGCCCCGTCCTCGACGACGACTCGGTCCGTTCGAGTGCACGCGACGACCTCATCACCGGTGGTGCGGGTGCGCTCACCGGCGTCGAGATCGTCGCGGCGCGGACCCCGGACGGTCGGAGCGCGGAGGTCTCGCTGGCGTCGGACTGGAGGCCGCCTATGCTGACGCTGTTCGTCCCGCAGGGCCTCCGGATCGAGGCGACCGCGAGTGCTCGGAGTGTCTTCTGGTGACGGCGGACGGGCCCCCCGACGATCAGGGGAACGGGCGCGTGCCGCGGTCGATGAAGCGGGGTATGAACCGGAAGAGGAGGAACGCTCCGATGAGCCCGACACCGCCGATGGTGCCGGCGGCGAGGGAGATCGACGCAGCCGCGGTGATCCCGGACATCGCCAGGGGAGCGGCGGCGGTGCCCGCGTCGCCCAGGAAGCGATAGGCGCCGAGGAACGGCGCGGGACGGTCCGGTGGCGCGAGGTCGGAGCCGAGGGTCATGAGGATGCCGCTACCGAGCCCGTTGGACAGTGCCAGCACGAGCGCGACGGCGATGAACCAGACTCGCGCCTCATCGAGGTCGTGCGTGAAGGCCAGGACGATGAACCCGGAGCCCAGCCCGATCATCGACGGGACGGCGGTCCAGATCCGTCCCCAACGGTCCATGACCTGACCGCTGGCGTAGAAGAGGGCGAACTCCACCGCGCCGACGACGCCGATGATGAGCGCCGTGTCCGTCTCCGAGACGCCGATGCTCACGGCCCACAGGGGGAGCAGGACCGCCCGACACGACCGCAGGGCGCCGACGAGCGCGGCGGTGGTGCCCATCCGGGTGAGGACGGCGCCGTGCGCGCGGATCGAAGCGATGAGGCCGCTCGACTCCTCGGACGCGAGCTCCTCACCCTCGGTGCGCTCCTCGCCGTCGACGGTGCGCGTCGACGGCGGTCGCCCGAACATCTCCGCCGGGTCGGGGAGGACGAGCAGGGTGACCGCCGACCCGGCACAGCAGATCACCATCACCCAGAACGCCGCCTGCGACGTCCCGGTGAGGTGGATGACGCCTGCGGCCAGGAACGGTCCGATGAACGTGCCGGCGCGGAAGACACCGCCGAGGGAGGAGAGCGCCCTCGCCCGGTACCGCATCGGCACGTACGTCGTCATGAACGCGTGCCGTGCCAGACCGAACACGGCGGTCGCGAGCCCGATACAGAAGATGCCGACGGCGAGGACGAACGGATTCGGCGAGATGGCCGCCGTCGCGACCCCGACGACCGCGAGCAGCGCCGCCCACATCATCGCGAAGCGTTCGCCGATCCGACTGACGATCCACCCGGACGGGACGTCGCCGACGAGTTCGCCGAGCATGATGAGCGAGGAGATGACGCCGGCGACGGCGAGCGTCGCCCCCAGGTTCCCGGCGACGGCCGGGATGATCGGGATGATGGCGCCTTCACCGATCGAGAACAACAGTGTGGGGAGGAAGACCGAGACGGCTACGGAGCGCAGCTGGAACGGGCGTTCGTCGGAAGTCATCCCCTCGATCGTACGCCCGCGGCCCTGCGCGGTAGGCTGAAGCCAAATGTTTGACTTGGACCTCTCCACACAGATCAGTACCCTCCGCTCGACCTTCGACGACATCCGCACCGTCGTCGACGTCGACCGTCTCGAAGCCGAGATCGCGACGCTGAGCGAGCAGGCGGGTGCCCAGGATCTCTGGGACGACACGACGAACGCGCAGAAGGTGACGAGCGCCCTCAGCCACCGTCAGTCCGAGCTCGCCCGCATCACCAGCATCGCGAACCGGCTCGACGACCTCGAGGTGCTCATCGAGCTCGCGACCGACGCCCAGGACGAGGAGTCGGCCGAGGAGGCCCGCCAGGAGCTCATCAGCCTGCAGAAGGTGCTCGGCGACCTCGAGGTGCAGACGCTGCTGAGCGGCGAGTACGACCCGCGCCCCGCCGTCGTCACCATCCGCGCCGGTGCCGGCGGTGTCGACGCCGCCGACTTCGCCGACATGCTGTTCCGCATGTACCTGCGGTGGGCCGAGCAGCACAAGTACCCGGTCACCGTCATGGACACGAGCTACGCGGAGGAGGCCGGCATCAAGTCGGCCACCTTCGAGGTCGACGCGCCGTACGCCTTCGGCACGTTGAGCGTCGAGGCGGGCACGCACCGCCTGGTGCGCATGAGCCCCTTCGGTGCCGCCGGCAAGCGACAGACGAGCTTCGCCGCCGTCGAGGTCATCCCGCTCATGGAGGAGACGGAGATCGTCGAGATCCCCGAGTCGGACATCCGTGTCGACGTCTTCCGGTCCAGCGGCCCTGGGGGACAGTCGGTCAACACGACCGACTCCGCCGTTCGCATCACCCACCTGCCGACCGGCACGGTCGTCTCGATGCAGAACGAGAAGAGCCAGATCCAGAACCGCGCCGCGGCGATGCGCGTGCTCCAGTCGCGACTCCTCCTCATCCAGAAGGAGCAGGAGGCCGCGACGAAGAAGGAGCTGGCCGGCACCATCACGGCGAGCTGGGGCGACCAGATGCGCTCCTACGTGCTCGCGCCGTACCAGATGGTCAAGGACCTGCGGACGGAGCACGAGCAGGGGAACCCCGCAGCGGTGTTCGACGGCGATCTCGACGGGTTCATCGCCGCGGGCATCCGCTGGCGGTCGATGTCGAAGCCGGAGTAGGGCACCGCGGCATAGTGTTCGCCCAGCCCTCGTACAGGGTACGGATCGCGGGCGTGTCCTGCCCGTAATCGGCAGGTCGCTCCTTAAGCTCAAGGAGCCATGATTCGGTTTGATCACATCTCCAAGAAGTATCCGGGAACCTCGCGTCCCGCGCTCAACGACGTCGATTTCGAGATCCTGCGGGGAGAGTTCATCTTCCTCGTCGGTGCCTCGGGGTCGGGGAAGTCGAGCTGCCTCCGCCTGATGCTCAAGGAGGACAAGCCGAGTAAGGGCAAGATCCATGTGCTCGGCCACGACCTCGGTTCCATCTCGAACCGCAAGGTGCCGTACTTCCGGCGCAGCCTCGGGGTCGTCTTCCAGGACTTCCGACTGCTGCCGAGCAAGACGGTCTACCAGAACGTCGCCTTCACCCTCCAGGTGATCGGCAAGTCGCGCGGCTTCGTCCAGGAGGCCGTCCCCGACGTCCTCAAGATGGTCGGACTCGACGGCAAGGCGCAGCGCCTGCCGCACGAGCTGTCCGGTGGCGAGCAGCAGCGCGTCGCCATCGCCCGCGCGATCGTCAACAAGCCGCAGATCCTGCTCGCCGACGAACCGACCGGTAACCTCGACCCCGCCACCAGCGCCGGCATCATGCAGTTGCTGGAGCGCATCAACGCCGGTGGGACGACGGTCGTCATGGCCACGCACGAGGCCGGCTTCGTCGACCAGATGCAGCGTCGGGTGATCGAGCTGCAGGACGGCCAGATCGTCCGTGACGAACGCCACGGTGGATACGGCACGACCGCGGCCATCCCGGGGCTCGTCAGAGGATCCTCCAGGGCTGCCGCCCCGTCGGCACAGACCGCTCCCGCTACGGCCTCGACCCCGGTCGCACCCGCCGTCGAGACCTCGTCGGTTCCGGTGACGACCAGGACCTCGTCCGTCGCTGCCAGCTCCGAGCCCACGACGAGTGCCGTGGCCGCAGCCGCGGTCGCCGCAACCGCGGCCACGCCGACAGCTGCAGCCGCACCGACCGCGCCCGCCGCGGTCTCGCGCGAGACCACGCCGCAGGCCGACACCGACGAGGTCGTCACCCGGGTGTCCGGCTCGACGCCGATCCAGGAACCGGCCGCAGCACCCGTCGCCGAGCCTGAGACGCCGGCGACCCGAGCCGAGGAATCGACACCGGAAGCGCCCCAGGCCGAGCCGACGACGCCGGAAGCGGAGCCCGCCGTACCACCGGCGGCCGCGGTCCCGGAGGTCGCGCCTCCACAACGCCTGAGCAACGCCACGGGCCCCATCGGGCTCCCGGCACGCAACGAGATCGACCCCATCGAGGTCGAACACCTGTCGCTCGCCGAGCGACTCGGCCTGCGTGCCGCGGCGCGCGGCACTGAAGACGGAGAGCAGAACGTGGGGCCGACCAAGTGAGACTCGCTCTGATCTGGTCCGAGGTCTGGAACGGCCTGCGTCGCAACGTCTCGATGGTCGTCTCCGTCGTGCTCGTGACGTTCATCTCGCTCACCTTCGTCGGTACGGCCGTCCTGCTGCAGATGCAGATCGGCCAGATGAAGAACTACTGGTACGACCGCGCACAGGTCGCGATCTACCTCTGCACCGCCGACAGTGCGGGCGACACCTGCGCCGCCGGCGCCGCGACCGAGGAGCAGCGCGCCGCCGTCCAGAGCGCCCTGGAGTCGTCGACCCTCGCGCCCTTCGTGGACAAGTTCTACTTCGAGGACCAGGCGCAGGCGTTCACGAACTTCCAAGAGCAGTTCAAGGGCAACGACATCGCACAGTTCGTCACGGCGGACCAGCTGCCCGAGACCTTCTGGGTGAACATGAAGGACGCCTCGCAGTCCGACGTGCTCGTCGAGGCGTTCTCCGGCGTCGCGGGCGTGGAGCAGGTGACGGATCAACGCCAGTACCTCGACCAGATCTTCTCGGTCCTGAACATCGCCAGTTACACGGCGATCGGGATCGCAGCACTCATGCTGGTAGCCGCAGCCCTGCTGATCGCGACGACCATCCGATTGTCGGCGTACTCGAGACGCCGAGAACTCGGCATCATGCGATTGGTCGGTGCATCGAACCGGTTCATCCAGACACCGTTCATCCTCGAGGGTGTGTTCGCCGCGCTCATCGGCTCCATCCTCGCGGCCGGGGCGGTGATCACCATCGTCCAGGTGTTCGTCCAGGGATACCTGGCGGACCGCATGCGGTACGTCAACTTCGTCGATCTCGGTGACGCCTTCGTGGTCCTCCCGATCCTGCTGCTCGTCGGCGTGCTGTTGGCGGCGATCTCGGCCAACTTCGCGATCTCGCGGTACCTCAAGGTCTAGCGGGGAGGCAGTGCGGCCACCGCACCGCTCGCTCTGCGTTAGACTGACAGGCTGCCGCGATCGCGGCCGGTCCGTTCCGATGGATCCGAACCAGAACGTCAGGAGTACACCGTGCCGAGGGAACGGGGCGAGAACGTCGTGGCCACGAACCGCAAGGCCCGCCACGACTACACGATCGAGGACACCTACGAGGCCGGCATGGTCTTGACGGGTACCGAGGTGAAGTCGCTGCGAGCCGGGCGGGCGTCGCTCGTCGACGGGTACGCCTTCATCGACCGCCGTGAGGCGTGGCTCGACGCGGTACACATCCCCGAGTACGGCCAGGGCACGTGGACGAACCACCCGCCGCGGCGCAAGCGCAAGCTGCTGCTGCACCGCGAGCAGATCGACAAGATCGCCCACAAGATCGCCCCCGGTGGTTTCACCCTCGTGCCGTTGAAGATCTACTTCAAGGACGGCAAGGCCAAGGTGGAGATCGCCGTGGCGAAGGGCAAGAAGGAATACGACAAGCGGCATGCCCTGCGCGAGAAGCAGGACACCCGTGAGGCCGCGCGTGCGATGGCCACCAGGAACCGTCTCGGCGAATAGGTGACAGGCGCCACCTCGGCGCGGTACACTTGAAAGCTGCACCGCAAGGTGCTCGTCCACCGCTCGCGGTGGATTGACAATTCGACAGCGTGTGACAACGACCCTCTTCGCCTCGTACTCCGAGGCGCTGAGTCCATGGGGATGATCGGTTTCGACATTGCCTGCGAAACTGCGAGAAGCGGGTCGAGGATGCAGGGTTATCTCGTTAACGATCTCTGCAAAACAACAAGTGCCAACTCTAAGCGCACTGACTTCGCCCTCGCTGCTTAAGCGAGCCCGATAGTCCGTCAGACCGAGCGTGTCCCCGTCTCGGATCCTGGCGTCATCTAGGGGACTTGCTGGATGACGGAGCCGCGACGTCATCCGGGACTTTTCTTCGGCTGGGCCCGTCGACCAAGATGCCCTTGTCAATGGTCGGGGCCGAGTAGAACGCACTAAGGGATACGCCCGTAGAAGGCGCAGAATCACAGCAGTGGACGGGGGTTCAATTCCCCCCATCTCCACTCCGGACGTTGTCACACGCTGCCGAGTCGACAACAGGCCCCCGCTTCGGCGGGGGCCTGTCGTCGTTCCTGGGGTCGGAGGGGTACCGACGGGCTGCTAACCTGGGAGTCCAGAGGCCGCCACCACCCGGGAGACCTGCATGGCGACAATCCTGCTTGTTTTTGCTGCGATCGCCGTCGCCACGCCCACACTCACTCGAGTGCTGTCGACGAAGGTCTTCTACGTCATCGCGTGTATGCCCGCGGCGGCATTCGTCTGGACGCTCTTCCAAACCGGCACGGTCACGGCCGGCGGCACGGTCGTCGAGACGATCGAGTGGATCCCGCAACTGAGCATCGCGCTCTCGTTCCGGATGGACACGCTCGCCTGGCTGCTGTCCCTCGTGGTCACCGGCGTCGGTGCTCTCGTATTGCTCTACTGCGGCCGCTACTTCTCCTCGACCGAGCCCGGCCTCGGTCGCTTCGCCGCGCTCCTCTTCGCCTTCGCCGGCACGATGTTCGGTCTCGTGACCGCCGACGACATCATCGTCATGTTCATGTTCTGGGAGATCACGAGTGTGCTCTCCTACCTGCTCATCGGGCACTACACCGATCGCAAGGAGAGTCGCGGTGCCGCGCTCCAGGCGCTCCTGGTGACGACCTTCGGCGGGCTCGTCATGCTCGTGGGCGTCATCATGATCTCCGTGCAGGCGCAGAGCACCTCGCTCGCCTCGATCGTCGAGCAGGGTCTGACCGGCCCCGCGACCACCGTCGCCATCCTCCTCATCCTCGTCGGCGCGATCTCGAAGTCGGCGCTCGTGCCGTTCCACTTCTGGCTGCCGGCCGCGATGGCCGCACCGACGCCCGTGAGCGCATACCTGCACGCTGCGGCGATGGTGAAGGCCGGGATCTACCTCGTCGCGAGACTCGCTCCCGGTTACGCCGACACCCCGGGTTGGGACGCGATGCTCGTCGGCCTGGGTGTCCTCACCATGGTCGCCGGTGCCTGGCGGTCGCTGCGTCAGTACGACCTCAAGCTGGTCCTGGCCTACGGGACGGTGAGCCAACTCGGATTCCTCATGGTCGTCTCGGGGTACGGCACCCGTGATTCGGCCCTGGCCGCCGTCGCGCTCCTGCTTGCTCACGCCATCTACAAGGCGGCACTCTTCCTCGTCGTCGGCATCATCGACCACCGCGCTGGGACGCGTGACTGGAGGCACCTCTCCGGTCTCGGGCGTCAGACGCCGGTGCTCGCCGTCATCGCTGCGATCGCGGTCGCGTCGATGGCCGGCATCCCACCGCTCTTCGGGTTCGTCGCGAAGGAGGCCGTCTTCACCTCGCTGCTGGAGGGCGCGCTCGAGGGTGACGTGTGGGGTTGGGTCGCGATCATCGGGACCGCCGTCGGGTCCGTGTTGACCGTCGCGTACAGCGCCCGGTTCCTCTGGGGCGCCTTCGGAGACCGGCGCGGCGCCGCGCCGACCGAACTGCATGCCGAATCCGGAACGATCATGATCGCGCCGGGCATCCTCGCCGTCGCGACCATCGCTCTCGGCTTCGCGACGAAGCCCATCGACACGGTGCTCGCGCCCTACGCGGACTCCGTGGGGGAGGGCGACTACCACCTCGCGCTCTGGCACGGCCTCGAGCCGGCGCTCGGCATCTCGGCCGTCGTCGTGCTGCTCGGTCTGCTGCTCTTCCGCTGGAGGCTCCCGGTCGCGCGTCTGCAGGACCGCCTGCCACCCCTCATCGACTCCTCGAAGGGGTACTGGGCGGCGACCCAGGGCATCGACCGGCTCTCCGCGAAGGTCACCCTGTTCGCCCAGCGCGGCGGGCTCGTCCAGTACCTGTCCACCATCCTCGTGGTCTTCGTCCTGACCCTCGGCACGATCGCCCTCCTCGGGCGCGCCTGGCCGAGTGAGATCCGGCTGTGGGACTACCCCGCCCAGGTGGCCATCGCCTTCATCATGGCGACCGCGGCGATCGCGGCCGCCCGGGCGAAGCAGCGCATGGCCGCCGTGCTGCTCGTCGGCGTCACCGGGTTCGGGCTCGTCGCGCTGTTCGCCCTGCACGGCGCTCCCGACCTCGCGCTGACCCAGGCCCTCGTCGAGACGATCACGATCGTGGTGTTCGTCCTCGTGCTCCGCCGACTCCCGGCCAAGATCGCCCAGCGCAACGCCCCGGTCCACCGCGTCCGTCGGGTCGTCATCGGCACGCTGACCGGCTTGGTCATGGGGCTCATCGGGATCATCGCCCTCGGCGCCCGACAGGCCGAGAGCATCGCGACCGAGCTGCCCAGGCTCGCCGTCGAGGAGGGCCACGGCAAGAACATCGTCAACGTCATGCTCGTCGACATCCGGGCCTGGGACACCATGGGCGAGATCTCCGTGCTCGTCGTGGTGGCCACCGGTATCGCGAGCCTGCTCTTCGTCTCACAGCGGGGCGCCGAGGTCCCGCGCCTCAGCGGTGCGCGGCGTCGACGGATCCCGGGCCTCCGATCCCAGGTCGTGTCAGACCCCCACCTCGCGGACAGCGAGATGGAAGCACCTCGCGACGCGGTGGGGCGGCACTCATGGCTCATCGGTGGCCGGGCGATCGCCGAGGCGAACCGTTCGATCCTCCTCGAAGTCCTCGTGCGGCTCCTCTTCCACCCGGCGATCGTCGTCTCCGTGTTCCTGCTCTTCGTCGGCCACAACGAGCCGGGCGGTGGCTTCGCCGGCGGTCTGCTCGCCGGCCTCGCGCTTGTGATGCGGTATCTCGCCGGCGGACGCTACGAGCTCGGCGAAGCCGTGCCGATCGATGCGGGCAAGGTGCTCGGCGTCGGACTGCTGCTCGCTGTGGGGACGGCCGTCGGTTCCCTGTTCTTCGGCGGTGAGGCGCTCCAGTCCGCGTACTTCTCGGCCGACGTCCCGATCCTCGGACACCTCTCGTTCGGCACGTCCAGCATCTTCGACATCGGCGTCTACCTCGTCGTCGTCGGACTGGCGCTCGACATCCTGCGCAGCCTCGGGGCCGAAGTCGACCGTCAACAGGAGGAAGCCGACATCGACGAGCAGAGTACGGACGAGTTCTCGGCGAGTGAGGCCGAGCAATGAGCGCCTCACTGACCCTCGTCGTCCTGATGGCCGTCATGTACGGCACCGGGGTGTACGTCATGCTCGAGCGGAGCCTCACCAGGTTCCTCATCGGGTTCGTGCTCGTCGGCAACGCGACGAACCTCCTCATCCTGATCATGAGCGGGCCGAGCGGCACCGCACCGCTCGTCACGGGCACCGCCTCCGACGACCGCATGGTCGATCCGGTGCCGCAGGTGCTCATGCTCACGGCCATCGTCATCAACTTCGGTGTGACCGCTTTCATCCTGGCCCTCATCTACCGGACCTGGTGGTTGGCACAGCTCGGCGACGAGGGCGACACCCTCAGCGACGAGCACGCCGACGACACGCAGGCGGCGACGGAGGCGGTCTTCAACCAGGTCGACCTGGACGACGAGGCCATCCAACGGGTCCTCGACGAGAGCAACGAGCACGGCGACGACAGCCACACGACCAGGAAGGGGGCAGGCGAATGAACGCACTGGTCCCGCTCGTGGTCATGATCCCGCTGATCGGTTCAGCGATCGCGCTCATGTTCCGCAACCGCCGCAAGACGCAGGTGGCGATCAGCGTCTTCGCGCTCACCGCGGTGACCGTGATCAGCGCGATCCTGCTCGCGGCCGTCGACCAGAGCGGCACGATCGTCGTCGAGCTGGGCGGCTGGTCCCCGCCGTGGGGCATCGTGCTCGTCGTCGACCGGCTGTCCGCGATCATGCTGCTCGTCGCGGCCCTGATGCTGCTGGGCGTCCTCATCTTCGCCATCGGTCAGGGCATCGTCGACGGCGATCGTGAGACGCCGGTGTCGATCTTCCACCCGACCTACCTGGTCCTGGCGGCCGGGCTGTTCGACGCCTTCGTCGCGGGCGACCTCTTCAACATGTACGTCGGCTTCGAGATGCTCCTCGCCTCCAGCTACGTGCTCCTCACCCTGGGCGGCACCGGAGCACGGATCCGCGCCGGCGTCACCTACATCGTCATCAGCCTCATGTCGTCGCTGCTCTTCGTCGCCGCGATCGCCCTCATCTACGGCGCGACGGGCACGGTGACGATCGCCCTCGTGGCAGACCGCGTGCGCGACCTGCCGATGGAGGTGCAGGCGATCCTCTGCGCCGCACTGCTGCTCGGGTTCGCGGTGAAGGCGGCGGTGTTCCCGCTGTCGTTCTGGCTGCCCGACTCCTACCCGACCGCGCCGGCGCCGGTCACGGCGGTCTTCGCCGGCCTGCTGACGAAGGTCGGAGTGTACGCGATCATCCGGACCGACACGCTCATCTTCAAGGACGTGCCGCTGGCGACACCGTTGATGGTCATCGCCTTCCTGACCCTGCTCATCGGCATCTTCGGCGCGGTCGCCCAGGCCGACATCAAACGACTGTTGTCGTTCACTCTCGTGAGCCATATCGGCTACATGATCTTCGGCATCGCCGTCGGCGGGGTCGCCGGGACCGCCGCGACGATCTACTACATCGTCCACCACATCGTCGTCCAGACCACGCTGTTCCTCACCACCGGTCTCGTCGAGCGGATCGGCGGGACGACCTCCATCTCCCGCCTCGGCGGGATCCTGAAGGCCTCGCCGATCGTCGGCGTGCTCTTCTTCATCGGAGCGATGAACCTCGGCGGCATCCCGCCGTTCTCGGGCTTCCTCGGCAAGATCGGGCTGTTCCAGGCGGGTGTCGCCCTGGGCGACCCGCTGTCGTACATCCTCATCGCCGCCGGAGCCGCGACCTCGCTCCTGACCCTGTACGCCCTCGCGCGCGTGTGGAACATGGGCTTCTGGCGTGGGAAGGACGAGGTCGCCGGATACTCCTCGCCGTTGCTCGACCAGCTCGCGGAGAGCCCCGAGGACTCGGGGTCGGTCGACACCAAGACCATCTCGCGCCCGATGATCGGTGCCACGACCGGCATGGTCGCGTTGACCCTCGCCCTGACGGTCTTCGCGGGGCCGCTCTTCGGACTGGCCACGCGGGCCGCTGAGAACATCGAGGACCCGGACAACTACATCACCGCGGTCTTCCCCGACGGAACGGAGCACCTGAAGTAATGCAACCGTCACGTCGTCGCGCACTGTTCAGCCAGGCCCTCCTCCTGGCCGGACTCATCCTGCTCTGGTGTCTCCTCTGGGGGATGTTCGACCTGCTCACCCTCGTGACCGGCCTCGGGGTCGCGTTGCTGGTGTCGTTCCTGTTCTACCTGCCGGCCGTCGAGCTGAGCGGCCGCATCAACCTCTGGCGGACCGCGATCTTCCTGGGCAAGCTCCTCGTCGACATCGTGCGGGCGAGTGCGGAGATCGCGTGGCTCGTCCTCAAGCCGAGGTTCCGTTCCAGTAACGCGGTGATCGCGGTCCGTCTGCGCACGACCTCCGACCTCATCATGAGTTGGACGGCCGAGGCGGTCTCGATCGTCCCCGGCTCGATCGTGGTCGACCTCGAGCGCACGGCCTCGACGCTCTACCTGCACGCGTTGAACGTGCATGACGACGCCGACATCGACGAGGTCGTCGCCGAAGTCCTCGGAACGGAGCGACGGCTCATCCTCGCGATCGGTTCCCGCGCCGAGGCGGACGCCCTCCGCCACGACCATGACCACGTCTCGATCGGAAGGGGGCAGTGATGCTCGTCGTGATCATCATCGTCTCCGTGCTGTTCGGTGCCGCGGCGCTTGCTGCGGTCTACCGGATCATCCGCGGGCCGAGCCTCCTCGACCGCGTGATCGCCTCCGACGTGCTCGTCGCCACCGTCATGTGTGCGATCGGGGCCGAGATGGCGATCAACCGTCACACGGACGGCCTGCCGGTCCTCCTGGCGCTCGCGATGTTCGCGATCGTCGGCTCGGTCAGCGTCGCCCGCTTCATGTCGAAGCAGGACGACGCATGACCGGCGAGCTGATCCGCGACATCGTCACCGGGGCCCTCGTGCTCGTCGGGGCGATCATGTGCTTCGCCGCCGGCGTCGGCCTGCTGCGCTTCCCCGATGTGCTGTCCCGCCTGCACGCGGCGACCAAGCCGCAGATCCTCGGGCTCATCGCGATCATGGCGGACGTCGCCGTCTCGAGCCCGACGGTCGGGACCATCACGATCGCGATCGCGATCATCGTGTTCCAGAGCCTCACCGCGCCGATCTCCGCGCACATGGTCGCTCGGGCGGCCTACCGCAGCGGCAACTTCGACGAGGCCGTCCTCGTCCGCGACGAGCTCGCGGGACGCGAAGAACTCGGCGAGGAACGACATCCCGGCCACACGCCCGAATAGCGGCAGAATGTCCCCATGGGAATGCTCATCTACGGGTCCGGCGACGAGTACGAGATCGAAGACCGCGCGCTCGCGCACCTGAAGGCCGTCATCGGGGCGAAGCTGCGCCGCCAGGAGAGCTTCTTCCTCAGCTGGGCGAACGATTCCGAGCACGGTTCCGGACGACGCTCGCTGTGGTTGTCCCCGAGTATCCCGCTGCAGTTCCGCTTCTTCGGGAGCCGCCCGCCGGAACTCAACCGTGCGTGGCTCGAGGTCCTCTCGGATTCATCCCACACCCCGCGAGGGCTGCAGCTCATCCCGGAGTCCGATGTCGAGGGGTACCTCGCGGGGAACGGAGCGCCGCGCGACGCGGGCACCGAGTCTCACGACCAGGATCACGGCTAGGACGGGTCGTCCGTCCCCACGAGCAGGACGCGCAGCGCTGTCTCCGGTGAGCCGCGACCGTCCGGAGGGATCGTCTCGCCGTGCGTATAGCGATCGACGACCCGCGGGTCGACGTAGCTGGACTTCGCGATCGCCGGGGTGTTGCCGAGGACCGCTGCGGCGTCGCGCATGGCCTGTGCGAGGACCTTCGAGCGTGCCGTCTTACTCTGCACGGGTCCGGCCTTCGCCAGGCTCTCCGCGGCCGCGACGGTGCCGTGCAGCGTCCGGAAGTCCTTCGCGGTGAACTCGCCGTTCGTCTGCGCCCGGACGTAGTCGTTGATCTGGCTCGCCTGGAGGTGACGCCAGCGGTTCCCGTCCTTCCAGGCCAGGAGGCGGGCGTGCGGTCCACGGCGCTTCAGGGAGCGGATGAGCGAGGCCAGGTCGGCGTCGACGATGTCGGACTCCCAAGGCTGTCCGCTCTTCGCCGGGAACTTCAGCGCGACGGTGTCGCCGCTCACGCGAGCGTGCGCACCCTCGAGGGTCGACAGGCCGTGACTGCCGTTGGCCTCCGCGTACTGCTCGCCGCCCACGCGCAGGGAGCCGGTGTCGAGCATGCGGAACGCGCCGGCCGACACCCGTGCAAGCGGGAACCCCTCGAGCCGGAGGTCCCGGGTGACCCGACCTCGCGCGGCCGGGAGGGCCTCGGCGAGGGCCAGGGCGCGGTCGAACTTGCTCCGGTCCTGACGCTCGCGCCAGGACGGGTGATAGAGGTACTGTCGTCGCCCGGCCGCGTCGATCCCGGTCGCCTGGATGTGCCCGTTCGCGTACGGGGTGATCCAGACCTCGTTCCACGCGGGAGGGACCACCAGGCCGTCGATCCGTGCCCGGATCTCCTGATCGTCGAGGAGCGAACCGTCCGGCAACCGATAGCTGAAGCCGCGCCCGGATCGAACCCGTCGGATGCCCTGTCCGTTCACGTCGCTGCGCCTCAGTCGTACCATCCGCCCAGCGTACGACGCGGCCGGATCCCGCTCGGCGGGCTTGCGCGGTGCCGTGCGCTCGTGTCAGCCGACGGGTGGCAGCTCGGCGAGGAAGGCGTCGTGCAGGCGCCCGTTCGTCGCGAGGGAGCTCCGCGTGGAGATGGTCTCGATGCCGTCGATGTCCGTGAAGCGACCGCCCGCCTCGAGGACGATCGGCACGTGGGCGCCCAGGTCGTACTCCTGCACGCCGAATTCGGCCACGGCGTCGATCGAGCCTTCGGCGAGCAGCATGTAGGGCCACATGTCACCGATGGCACGATCGCGCCACAGCGAGCCGCACAGGGCCAGCAGCTGGGGGATCCGTCCGACCGAGGCCCACTGCGCGATGCTCTGGAAGCTGAAGGACGCGTCGGCGAGGTCGGAGACCCCCGAGACGGACAGTCGGCGTGGGGTGGTCTCGCCGAACCGGACGCCCCACGCGCCGTGTCCGATGGCACCCCACCAGCGGGCGTGCATGGCGGGTGCGCTCACGACGCCGACGACCGGAACGCCGTCGACGGCGAGGGAGATGAGCGTCGCCCAGTTCGAGACACCGCGGAGGAAGTTCGCCGTCCCGTCGATCGGGTCGATGATCCACTGTCGATCCGTCGGGCCCTGCGCGCCGTACTCCTCGCCGAACACGCCGTCGTCCGGACGCTCGGTCTCGAGGATGCCGCGGATGGCGCGTTCGACGGCGAGGTCGGCGTCCGTGACGTGCGATCGGTCCGGCTTGGTGGAGACTTCGAGGTCGCGAGCCTCGAAGCGGTCCATCGCGATGCGGTCGGCCGCGTCGGCGAGTCGGAGCGCGAGATCGAGGTCGGCGGGGGAGACGGTCACGGGTTCGGTCACCTCTCCAGGATAGGGTCGCGCGGGCCTGATCGAACGACGCTCGAGGGGTCGGCGACGTGCCTTCGCGACACGCCGACCGGCTCGATTTCGCACCCGGGCCAGTTGGGTGCTAGTGTCATATCTCGGTTCGGAACACTCCGAAACCACGCACCTCTAGCTCAATTGGCAGAGCAACTGACTCTTAATCAGTGGGTTCCCGGTTCAAGTCCGGGGGGGTGCACCACACCAGCAACGGCCTCGTCTTCGGACGGGGCCGTTCTGCGTTTCGGCTCGGTTCGCGTTCGCGCCTGCGGCCCGACGAAACGCTTCATGAGTGTTTCGCGACAGCTCCCGTCCGATTCGCGTCATCGGGACGGAGTGGGGCTCTGGCATGAGACCCTGGAAGGGTCGGCAGCATGGCGGGATCGGGTCCCGTCGTTGCCGATGAAAGCCTCCGCGTGGTCACCCCACCGTGCGGAGCAGAGCGACGGTCGGGCATTCCTGCCCACCAGCGCCATGGCGCCTCATCGATTCGGGTTCGATGAGGCGTCATGCCCGCTCAGTGGCCCGGTACGACGAAACGGCCGCTCACCGGAGTGGACGGCCGTTCTCGAGGTGCGTTGCCGGTCAGGCGACCGAGCTGCGGCGGGCCGGCACCGGGTTGACGAGGCTCGCGTCGATGAACTCGGGTTCGGCCCAGACGGTGATGGGGTAGTGCTGCGGCTCGAGGAGGGTTCGCTCGACGAGCGTCGGCTCGGTGTCGTCTGCCGCCGCCTCGGGGTGGTCGTCACCGGCCTGCGCCTCGGACGGCGCGTCGATCGTCTCGGTGATGGCGGCAGGCTTCTCGGCGACGGTCGGCTCGATGACCTCGACGGCCTCGACCTCGTCGGCGGCGTCGACCGCGGATTCCTCCTGGCCGCGCGACCAGAGGCGCCATCCACGTGCCGGAGCTGCCTCGGCACGAACCGTCACCGCTGCCTGCTCGAGGTCGATGTCCGTCGCGATCTCGTGAGCGAGCTGCTGGGCATACACCTCGTGGAAGATCTCGTCGCCGGAGCTCGGGGTGCGGCGCGACAGCACCCAGGCGCCGTTGGCGCCGAGTTCGCTGGCCAGTCGAGCGTGGACGAGGTCGAACAGCTGCTTCTCGGTCAGCTTCGATGCGGAGACTGGTGCTGCGTGGCGTCGGCGACCGAACATGGCGGGCCCTTCATCGAAAGCGGATCATCCGTGAGGCTGGACTGCCTTCATTGTCGATCACGAGGCGCGGAACGATGCGGAGACACGCGGGTGAGCGCCCCAATTCTCGGGTTCTCCGGTCGGTCGTGGTAGCGCGGTCGGCGCGACCTCAGCGGCCGATCTCGGCCTGCTTGCTGTCGTCGAGCACCGAGCTGATCGCGAGGGCGAGCGAGATGCCCCAGCTCACCCAGAGGAGGGCGAGCTTCCAGTCCCGCGGTCCTTGTCGGGTCGCCTGGAGAGCGGAGATCCCGCCGAAGACCGTGGAGATCATGCTGCCGTTGAAGAGGAATTTGCGCATGACTTCACGCTAGCCGGTAGGGGAGGCCCCCCGCATCCGGGCTTTCCTTCGGGTTCTCGCCTGTGCTAGCGAATGCACGCTTCGCGAAGGCCAGTGAGGCGCGCAGCTGGCTGAGGCGGAGCGCGTCGCCGCCGGTCGCGGGCAGGTGCACCTCCGCGACGATGCTTCCCGACCAGTCCGCCGCGCGCAGCAGCTCGAGGACCTCGGCGACCGGCTGCTCACCGTCGCCCGGGAGGAGGTGCTCGTCGAGGAAGGCACCCCGCGGCGACGGTGCGGTCCCGTCGCACAGGTGCACGTGGCGGAGGCGGCCGCCGTAGCGGGTCGCGATCTCGAGCGAGTCCTCACCCGCGAGGGCCGCATGGGAGAAGTCGAGCGTCAGGGCGGCGCAGGCGAGCGGGGCCGGGTCGTAGCCGAAGGCGAACGGCTGCACCCGGAGCCCGCGGCTCTGGAAGCACGCCATGTTCTCGACGGCCAGCTCGAGTCCGTGCGTCTCGCTCAGCTCGGCGACGAGGTCGACGAAGGCGTGCGCGTAGCGCCGCTGCCAGCGGAACGGCGGGTGGACGACGACGGTCGACGCGCCGACGGCGGCGGCGAGCTCGGCCGAGCGGCGGAGCTTCTCCCGATGGTCGCGGCCCCAGACGAACGCGGTCCGGGTCAGGACCGGCGCGTGGATCGAGAGGATGTCGAGCCCGGTCTCGGCGGCGAGGGCGCGGAGGGCGTCGGCGTCCTGCGTGAGGCGGTCCTGGGTCACCATCACCTCGACGCCGTCGTAGCCGGCTTCGGCGGCCAATTCGAACGCGCGCCGGGTTCCCAGCGGGTAGACGCAGGAGGTGCTCATGCCATGGCGGATCATCAGCGCAAGCATATGCTCGCCGTCTGAACACGCGGTTTCGCCATGCGGAACGCTGCTAGCCTGAACAGCGAACCCGAGTACCCCGGGAGGGCCATCATCACCAGATATTCCGCGCCTGACGGCGGATCAGCGTCGACCTTCGACTTCATCGTGGTATCCAACCGGCTGCCGGTCGACCGCGTCGTCGATGCAGACGGCGCCGAGAGCTGGCGGACCTCGCCCGGTGGACTCGTGACCGCCCTCGAACCCGTCATGCGCGGTGCCGACGGCGCCTGGATCGGATGGGCCGGCTCCGCCGACCTCGAGATCGAGCCGTTCGACAACGACGACATGTGGATCATCCCGGTCCCGCTGTCCGAGGACGAGATCGCCCGCTACTACGAGGGTTTCTCGAACGACACCATCTGGCCGCTCTACCACGACGTCATCGCTCCGCCGAGCTACCACCGCGAGTGGTGGGACTCCTACGTCGCCGTGAACCGACGGTTCGCGGAGGCGGCCGCAGCGGCCGCGTCCGACGGCGGGACCGTCTGGGTGCAGGACTACCAGCTGCAGCTCGTGCCGAAGATCCTGCGTGAGCTGCGACCCGATCTCACGATCGGCTTCTTCAACCACATCCCGTTCCCGGCCTACGGCATCTACTCGCAGCTCCCATGGCGACGCCAGATCATCGAGGGACTGCTCGGCGCCGACGTCATCGGCTTCCAGCGCGTCGCGGACGCGGGTAACTTCTCCCGGGCGGTCCGCCGCCTGTTCGGGTACGAGACGAAGGGAGCCGCGATCCAGGTCCCGCTCGATGCGGCACTCGTGTCGGTCACGACGGACGCGGCACCGGTCGCCTCGAAGCGCGGCGCCCCGTACCGCACGGTGATCGCCCGGCACTTCCCGATCTCGATCGACAGCAAGGGGTACCAGGCCCTCGCGCAACGCCCCGACATCATCGCCCGTGCCAAGCAGATCCGCGAGGAGCTCGGCAACCCGGAGACGATCATGCTCGGCGTCGACCGCCTCGACTACACGAAGGGCATCGGGCACCGACTCAAGGCCTTCGGAGAGCTCCTCGCACAGGGCAAGCTCGCGGTCGAGGACGTCACGCTCGTCCAGGTCGCCAGCCCCAGCCGCGAACGCGTCGAGACGTACCGTCAGCTCCGCGACGACATCGAGCAGACGGTCGGCCGGATCAACGGCGACTTCGGCACCATCGGCCACACCGCGATCCAGTACCTGCACCACGGGTACCCCCGCGAGGAGATGGCTGCCCTCTACCTCGCCGCCGACGTCATGCTCGTCACAGCCCTGCGCGACGGCATGAACCTCGTCGCGAAGGAGTACGTCGCCGCTCGCTACGACAACGACGGCGTCCTCGTGCTGAGCGAGTTCGCCGGCGCGTCCGACGAGCTGAAGCAGGCCCTCAAGATCAACCCGCACGACATCGAGGGGATGAAGTCGGCGATCCTCCAGGCCGTGCACATGACGAAGGCCGAGCGTGGTCGTCGCATGCGGGCGCTGCGCAAGCGCGTCATGGAGTACGACGTCGCGCGGTGGTCGGCGTCCTTCCTCGACGAGTTGCAGCGTGTGCGTGACCAGTCACCGACCATCGAGCAGGGGAGCACCACCCAGTCATGAGCACCACCGACGAGCCCACCGACACCCTCGGGGGGCT
Source organism: Plantibacter sp. CFBP 8798 (assembly GCF_014841195.1). Lineage (NCBI taxonomy): Bacteria > Bacillati > Actinomycetota > Actinomycetes > Micrococcales > Microbacteriaceae > Plantibacter > Plantibacter sp. CFBP 8798. The sequence continues at coordinate 803,331 of NZ_JACYTS010000002.1, read as the reverse complement.
TCCCCTCGGACTGCGTGCGGAACTCCGCCGCCTGGCCGACGTCCCGAAGCTCCTGGTGGCCCTGGACTTCGACGGCACGCTGGCCCCCGAGGTCGACGACCCGGACCAGGCGCGGGCGCTGCCCGCGGCCCGCAAGGCAGTGTTGGCGCTGATGGACCTGCCCGGGACGCGCGTCGCACTCGTGTCCGGGCGCGCGATCGACAGTCTCGTGGCGGTGGCCGAGCTGCCCGACCACGCCCTGTTCGCCGGCTCGCACGGCGTCGAGATCCGTCTCGACACCCCCGACGACGCCCTCGCCCTCGACGACGAGGAACGCGAACAGCGGGAGACCCTCCAACGGATCCTCCAGGACGTCGCGGAGGGTTACGATAATGTCTGGATCGAGCGGAAGCCGGCAGGGTTCGCCCTGCACACGAGGCTCGCCAGTGAAGAAGACTCCAGGATCGCCCACCTCGAAGCACTCGCCCACACCAAGGACGAGTTCGGCGCCCTGACGGTTCGAGAGGGCAAGAACGTCCTCGAGTTCTCGCTCAGGAGCGCGACCAAGGGCGAAGCCGTCGAACACCTCCGGCGGTACACCAAAGCAGATGCCGTGTTCTACGCGGGCGACGACGTCACGGACGAGGACGCGTTCGGCGCACTCGGCCCCGGCGACCTCGGGGTGAAGAGCGGCACCGGCGTGACCGCCGCCGACTTCAGGGTCGAAGGACCCTCCGAGATCGCGCGCGTCCTCGGCATGCTCGCGGAATATCGAAGTAACAAGGAAGCCGTAGACTCTTAAAATGCCAGAGATCGACATCAAACCACGCAGTCGTGCCGTCACCGACGGGATCGAGGCGACCACTTCGCGCGGCATGCTCCGCGCCGTCGGCATGGGCGACGAGGACTGGGACAAGCCCCAGATCGGCATCGCGAGCTCGTGGAACGAGATCACGCCCTGCAACCTCTCGCTCGACCGCCTCGCCCAGGGGGCCAAGGAGGGCGTGCACTCGGGTGGGGGATACCCGCTGCAGTTCGGCACCATCTCCGTCTCCGACGGCATCTCCATGGGCCACGAGGGAATGCACTTCTCGCTCGTCTCGCGCGAGGTCATCGCCGACAGCGTCGAGACCGTGGTCATGGCCGAACGCCTCGACGGCACGGTCCTGCTCGCCGGCTGCGACAAGTCGCTGCCGGGCATGCTCATGGCCGCCGCGCGGCTCGACCTCTCCTCGGTCTTCCTCTACGCCGGATCGATCGCGCCGGGTTGGGTCAAGCTCTCCGACGGCACCGAGAAGGAGGTCACGATCATCGACTCCTTCGAGGCGGTCGGGGCCTGCAAGGCCGGCAACATGAGTGAAGAGGACCTGAAGCGCATCGAGTGCGCCATCGCCCCGGGCGAGGGCGCCTGCGGCGGGATGTACACGGCCAACACGATGGCGTCGGTCGCCGAGGCGCTCGGCATGAGCCTCCCGGGTTCGGCATCGCCCCCCTCGGCCGACCGCCGTCGCGACTACTTCGCGCACCGCTCGGGCGAGGCCGTGGTCAACATGCTCCGACTCGGCATCACCGCGCGCGACATCCTGACGAAGGAGGCGTTCGAGAACGCCATCGCCGTCGCGATGGCATTCGGCGGATCGACGAACGTGGTCCTGCACCTGCTCGCGATCGCCCGCGAGGCCGAGGTCGACCTCACACTCGACGACTTCAACCGCATCGGCGACAAGGTGCCGCACATCGGCGACCTGAAACCGTTCGGCCAGTACGTCATGAACGACGTCGACCGTCACGGCGGCGTCCCCGTCGTCATGAAGGCGCTGCTCGACGCCGGTCTGCTGCACGGCGACTGCCTCACGGTCACCGGCAAGACGGTCGCCGAGAACCTCGCCGACATCAACCCCGACCCGATCGACGGCACGGTCATCCGCACGCTCGACAACCCGATCCACGCGACCGGCGGCATCACGATCCTCAAGGGGTCGTTCGCGCCCGAGGGCGCCGTCGTGAAGACGGCCGGATTCGACGCCGAGGTCTTCGAAGGACCCGCGCGGGTCTTCGAACGTGAACGCGGAGCCATGGACGCGCTCACCGAGGGCAAGATCAACAAGGGCGACGTCGTCATCATCCGCTACGAGGGCCCGAAGGGTGGGCCGGGGATGCGCGAGATGCTCGCGATCACGGCCGCCATCAAGGGCGCCGGACTCGGCAAGGATGTACTACTGTTGACGGACGGTCGATTCTCAGGCGGCACAACCGGACTGTGCATCGGCCACATAGCACCCGAAGCGGTGGACGCAGGTCCAATCGCCTTCGTGCGCGATGGTGATCTGATACGGGTCGATATCGCTGGCCGCTCGCTCGACCTACTCGTCGACGAAGCAGAGCTGGAAGCCCGCCGCGACGGCTGGGCGCCTCTTCCCCCGCGCTATACCCGTGGCGTTCTCGCAAAGTACTCTCGTCTCGTGCACTCCGCAGCGGAGGGCGCGATCACGGGATAACCGAGCATCTCGTTCGTGCATCTCATCGCTGAAGGAATCATCATGCCCACGGAATCCCAACCCGTGCCTCATCCCAGAACACCTGCGGCCCCGGCCGCACCGGAGATCCTGACGGGAGCCCAGGCGATCGTCCGATCGCTCGAGCTCCTCGGGGTCACCGACATCTTCGGTCTGCCCGGCGGAGCGATCCTGCCGACCTACGACCCGCTGATGGACTCGACGAAGCTCCGTCACATCCTGGTCCGACACGAGCAGGGCGCCGGCCACGCGGCCGAAGGATACGCCGCCGCCGGTGGCGGGATCGGCGTGTGCATCGCGACGTCCGGCCCCGGCGCGACGAACCTCGTCACCGCGATCGCCGACGCCTACATGGACTCGGTGCCGATGGTCGCGATCACCGGTCAGGTGTTCTCGACCCTCATGGGCACGGACGCGTTCCAGGAGGCGGACATCGTCGGCATCACCATGCCGATCACGAAGCACTCCTTCCTCGTCAAGACCCCGGAGGAGGTCCCGGCGGCCATCGCCGCGGCCTACGAGATCGCGGGTACCGGCCGTCCCGGACCGGTGCTGGTCGACATCACGAAGGACGCCCAGCAGGCTGAAGCGCCGTTCATCTGGCCGCCGAAGGTCGACCTGCCCGGCTACCGTCCGGTGACGAAGGCGCACGGCAAGCAGATCCAGGCCGCTGCGCAGCTGCTCGTCAACGCCAAGAAGCCGGTGCTGTACGTCGGTGGCGGCGTGATCCGTTCCAAGGCCTCCGAGGAACTGCTCGCGCTGGCCGAGGCGACCGGGGCTCCGGTCGTGACGACGCTCATGGCTCGCGGGGCGTTCCCCGACTCGCACACGCAGCACCTCGGCATGCCCGGCATGCACGGCACCGTCCCGGCAGTGCTCGCGCTGCAGGAGGCCGACCTGCTCGTGTCGCTCGGTGCCCGATTCGACGACCGCGTGACCGGCAAGGCCTCGCTCTTCGCGCCGAACGCCAAGGTCGTCCACGTGGACGTCGACCCGGCCGAGATCTCGAAGATCCGCATCGCGGACGTCCCCATCGTGGGCGACGCGAAGGACGTCATCGTCGACCTCCAGTCGGCGTTCGAGGCAGCCGCCCGCGAGGTCACCCCCGACATCGCCGAGTGGTGGTCCTACCTCGACGGTCTCCGCGAGGAGTTCCCGCTGGGCTACGCCGAGCCGACCGACGGTCTGCTCTCGCCACAGCACGTGATCTCCCGCATCGGCGAGATCACCGGTCCGGAGGGCGTCTTCGCGTCGGGCGTCGGCCAGCACCAGATGTGGGCGGCGCAGTTCATCAAGTACGAGCGTCCGAACTCCTGGCTGAACTCCGGCGGTGCCGGGACCATGGGCTACTCGGTCCCCGCGGCCATGGGCGCCAAGGTGGCCCAGCCCGATCGCCACGTGTGGGCGATCGACGGCGACGGCTGCTTCCAGATGACCAACCAGGAACTCGCGACCTGCACGATCAACAACATCCCGATCAAGGTCGCGATCATCAACAACTCCTCGCTGGGCATGGTCCGCCAGTGGCAGACGCTCTTCTACGACGGTCGCTACTCGAACACCGACCTGAACACCGGGCACGACACCATCCGGATCCCCGACTTCGTCAAGCTGGCCGAGGCCTACGGTTGCCTCGCGATCCGCGTGACGAAGGAGGAGGAGGTCGACGCCGCCATCAAGCTCGCCCTGGAGACGAACGACCGTCCGGTCGTCATCGACTTCGTCGTGAGTGCCGACGCGATGGTGTGGCCGATGGTGCCGCAGGGCGTCAGCAACAGCTACGTCCAGTACGCCAAGGACCACAGTCCGTCGTTCGATGAGGAGGCCTGAGCATGAGCAGCCACGTCCTGAGCCTCCTCGTCGAGGACAAGCCCGGTCTGCTGACCCGCGTCGCCGGGTTGTTCGCCCGCCGGGGCTTCAACATCGAGAGTCTCGCGGTCGGCCACAGCGAGATCGAGGGTCTGTCCCGGATCACGGTCGTCGTCGACGTCGAGGAGCTTCCGCTCGAGCAGGTGACGAAGCAGCTGAACAAGCTCATCAACGTCATCAAGATCGTCGAGCTGGATCCGGCGCAGTCCGTCCAGCGTGAGCACCTGCTCATCAAGGTCCGCGTCGACAACTCCACCCGTTCCCAGGTGCTGGAAGCCGTCAACCTGTTCCGGGCCCGCGTCGTCGACGTGGCGACGGACGCCCTCGTGATCGAGGTCACGGGCGACTCCGGGAAGACGACCGCGCTCCTCAAGGTGCTCGAGCCCTACGGCATCAAGGAGATCGCCCAATCGGGTCTCCTCGCCATCGGGCGCGGCTCGAAGTCCATCACCGAACGCGTCTTCAAGAACTAGTCGCATCTGCGGCATATTGCGAAACCACAACCAAGGAGAGAACCACCAGTGACTGAGATTTTCTACGACCAGGACGCAGACCTGTCGCTCATCCAGGGCAAGAAGGTTGCCGTTATCGGCTACGGCTCGCAGGGCCACGCACACGCGCTCAACCTCCGCGACTCCGGTGTCGAGGTCGTCGTCGGCCTGAAGGATGGCTCGAAGTCGATCGCCAAGGCCGAGGAGCAGGGCTTCACCGTCAAGAACGTCGCCGACGCCTCCGCATGGGCCGACGTCATCGTCATCCTCGCTCCGGACCAGCACCAGCGCACGATCTTCGCCGAGTCCATCAAGGACCAGCTCGCTCCGGGCAAGGCGCTCGTCTTCGGCCACGGCTTCAACATCCGCTTCGGCTACATCGAGGCTCCTGAGGGCGTCGACATCTTCATGGTCGCCCCGAAGGGCCCGGGCCACACCGTCCGTCGCGAGTACGAGGCCGGCCGCGGCGTCCCCGTCATCGTCGCCGTCGAGAAGGACGAGACCGGTGGCGCCTGGGCGCTCGCCTGGTCCTACGCCAAGGCGATCGGTGGCCTCCGTGCCGGTGGCATCAAGACCACCTTCACCGAGGAGACCGAGACCGACCTCTTCGGCGAGCAGGCCGTCCTGTGCGGTGGCGTCTCGCAGCTGATCCAGTACGGCTTCGAGACCCTGACCGAGGCCGGGTACCAGCCGCAGATCGCCTACTTCGAGGTGCTCCACGAGCTGAAGCTCATCGTCGACCTCATCTGGGAGGGTGGCATCGCCAAGCAGCGTTGGAGCGTCTCCGACACGGCTGAGTACGGCGACTACGTCTCCGGCCCGCGCGTCATCGACCCGAGCGTCAAGACCAACATGCAGGCGGTCCTCAAGGACATCCAGGACGGCACCTTCGCCAAGCGCTTCATCGACGACCAGGACGCCGGCGCGCCCGAGTTCCTCGAGCTGCGCAAGAAGGGCGAGGACCACCCGATCGAGGCCACCGGTCGCGAGCTGCGCAAGCTCTTCGCGTGGAACGCCTCGAACGACGACGACTACGTCGACGGCAGCGTCGCCCGCTAGTCTCCGCTCGTCCAGCCGCTCAGCGGCACCGAGCCAGAATGCCCGCCCCGATCCGTCGGGGCGGGCGTTCCGTCGTCTGCGGGAGCCTCAGGCCGTCGCTGCTCCGGTCGTGCCGGGCTCGAGGAAGATCTCGATGACCGGGATCGGGGTGTCGGGTTCACCGATCGGCAGGTGCAGGGTCACCGTGTCGGGACCGAGTCCCTTCGGTTGGGTGTGCTGGTTCGGCAGATCGTGCTCCGGGCGATGCACCTGGAACGGCACCTCGGAGCCGTCCGACAACAGCTGCGCGTAGCGCACCCGGCCGCCGAGACCGGGCAGGTGCAGGTGCACGAACGGCCAGGCGAAGACGTGTACGTACAGCCGGTCGCCGCGTTGCGTGTATCGGACGTCGGTCGGACTGCTGAACTCCGACGGGCCGCATCCTCGGATCGCCCGCTCGTGGAGCGCGAACCAGTCGGCGAGGACGTCGAGTCGTTCGATCGCGCGAGGATCGATCGTCCCGCGCGCGGTCGGTCCGATGTTCAGCAGCATGTTGCCGTTCTTCGAGACCGAATCGATCAGCATCCGCAGGAGCAGCTCCGGCGACTTGTAGTCGAGGTTGTCGCGGTCGTACCCCCAGCTGCCGTTCAGGGTCTGGCAGGCCTCCCACCGGAGGGGGTCGCCGTCGGGACCGACCGGTGTCACCACGGGCTGGTACTGCTCGGGGGTGGTGACGTCGCCCGGGAGTTCGAGGCGGTCGTTGATGAGGATCTCCGGCTGCAGCCCGCGGATCATCTCGACGAGTTCCTCGGAGCCCCAGTCGGCGGCGCCCTTCCCCGGCAGACCTTCGATGCCCTGCGAGTAGCTGAAGTCGAAGAAGAGGTAGTCGATCGGGCCGTAGCCGGTGAGCAGCTCGCGCACCTGGCCGTGCAGGTAGTCCCGGTAGCGGGACCAGTCACGGTCGGCGTTCGCTGCGAGCGCCTCGGGGTCGTCGCGTCGCGGGTGGATGCCGTCGACCGTGAAGTCGGGGTGATGCCAGTCGATGAGCGAGTGGTAGAAGCCGATCCGGAGCCCCTCGGCGCGGAAGGCCTCCACGAACTCCGCCACGAGGTCACGGCCGGCGGGCGTGTGCATGGACGTGAAGTCGGTGAGTGCCGAATCCCACAGGCAGAAGCCGTCGTGGTGCTTCGTCGTGAGCACCGCGTACCGGAAGCCGGCCGCCTTGGCCTGCCTGGCCCAGGCGCGGGGGTCGAACCGGTCGGGGTCGAAGTGCTCGCGGTAGCGCTCGTAGTGTTCGGCCGAGAGGTGTTCCCGCGTCTGCACCCACTCATGGCGTGCCGGGAGGGCGTAGAGGCCCCAGTGCAGGAACAATCCGAATCTCGCCTCGTCGAACCAGGCGGTGTCGGGTCGGGGGATGGTGGTCTCGGTCACGGCGGCCCTTCGATCGTCGAGTGGGTTCACGGCGGTGCGGGGGCAGGCTAACACGAAAGGTCGGATGTCTGCTGTCCGGTGGGCCGGCGTGGTCAGGACGTCGGACCTCCTGCGCGTCGACGATTCAGGCGTCGTGGGGTTCGAAGACCTGCACGGGCACGCCGGTGTCCAGCGATGCCTTCGCCGCCAACGCGACCGTCAGGGCCGCGAGGGCACTCCGGCCGGTCACTCGGAACGGTTGGACGTCTCGCTTCACGCAGTCGAGGAAGGAGGCCATCTGTCGTCGGTAGGGATCGGTCTCGTCGAGGTCGTAGGAGCCGTGCGCGGCGGCCGATCCCAGCGCGTCGACCGAGAGCGGCGGTGCGTGGGTCGGGGACGCACCGACGAATCGGTGGGCGATGAGCCCGGTGCTGCCGAGCACCTCGATGGCCGAGCTGAATCCGAAGGCGGGCGGGAGCTCCATGGAGGTGAGGACGCGCCCGATCCCGCCGTCGGCGTAGTCGACCGTCGTCTCGATCGGGCGACCGGTGCCGGTGCGTCGTGCTGACACGGATCGCGGCTGACCGAGGAGCTGGTTCAGCTGGTCGAAGTCGTGGATCGCGAAGTCGACGAGGGGGCCGCCGGAGCGTCGCTCGTCCTGCCACCACGGTGACGGGGCGGCAGGGGAGCTCAGCCGTTCGGCCGTGACGGCGAGGGGTGTGCCGACAGCCCCGGCCCGCACCGCGTCGTCGACCGCCTCGTACCCGCCGAAGAACCTGACGACGTGCGCGACCATGAACGTCCGGCCGGACTCGTCGGCGGCCTGCAGGATCGCGTGGGCGTCGGCGAGCGTCAGGGCGATCGGTTTCTCCAGCAGGACGTGCTTGCCGGCACGGAGCGCCCTGACGGCGAGATCCCGATGGGTGTCGGTCGGCGTGCAGATGACGACGATCCCCACGGAGGCATCCAGGAGCACCTCGTCGACCGAGGTGGTGAGTCGTGCGGCCGGTGCCTCCGGCATGGCTCTCGGCGACCGGGCCGAGCACAGGTAAGTGATCCGGTCGGCTGCACGGAGTCCGGCGAGCGCGCGGACGTGCGCCAGTCCCATGGCACCGGTGCCGATGACGGCGATCCGGTCCGCCATCACCGCGTCACCGCTTCTCTCCAGCAGCCAGGTCCTCGCGCAGGCGGCTGAGGGTCGCGTCGTCGACGTCCCCGCCCAGCATCCTGATGCCCAGGGCGGCGGCTCCGACGAGGCCGTCGGCGACCGGGACGAGTCGGGCCCCGGCGGCAGCCGATGACAGGCGGTCCGCGGCCGAGGGGACGGACGGGAGGAGTCCGTCGACGAGCACGCTGCCGCCGACGACGAGCGTGCTCTCCCTGTGGTCCGAATCCGGAGCCAGCACCCGTTCCACGAGGACCGCCAGGCGGTCGACGGCAGCGTCGAGGATGGACCGCGCGACGTCGTCGTCCGCGGCTTGGAAGGCGAGCGGCGCCAGGCGGGCGATGGCGATGGGGGGACCGTCGTTCACCGAGCGGATGAGTGTGTCGAGTACCGGGGACCGGCGGTGGTCCGCGTCACCGGATGAGGACGGGTCCGGAGTGAACCCGACCGCCCGGGAGAGCAGCGGGGTGAGGCCCGTGCGGGGGCCGATGCCGTCGAGGTCGGCGGCGACCGCGCGGATCACGCGCCGGGCGATCCAGAATCCGGAGCCGCCATCGCCGAGGAGCCAGCCGGCACCACCGACCTCCCGGACGACGAGACGGTCCCTGATCCGTCCCGCGACGCTCCCGGTCCCCGCGACGAGCACGACGCCGTCCGGCGACGCCGAGCCGGAGCCGTACATGCCGAGCAGATCCGGTTCGATGACGACCGGTCCGAGTCCGAGCGGTACGAGGTGTGCGTCCAAGGCGCGGCGGTAGGCGTCGGACACCTGCCCCGCCTGCGTGATCACCACGAGCGACCCGGACGGGAGGGGCGGTATGGACGACGTCGTCCTGGCCTGGTCGAGTGCGGCACGAGCCGCGAGCGCGATCTGCGTGGCAGCGCTGTCCAGACCGGACGACGTCGGATTCCCGCCGCCCGCGCGCCCGGAACCGAGGCGACGTCCTGAGGCGTCCACGAGCACCGCGCGGGACGAGGTGCCGCCGGCGTCGACCGCCAGAGTTGTTTTCATCATCGTCATCATCTCGAAACATGTTGCCGTGGGCCACAACGTACTGTAAGAATCAGTTTCGCGTCACTCCAACGAAGGAGAAAAGGAATTTCCATGACTGTTTCCATCCGCACCGACCCACCGGTCGAGCACGCCACCGGCGTGACCAACCGGATTCGGTCGCGGATGCCGGAGATGTCCGGGGTCATGCTGCGTATCGCGGACTACCTGTTGGAGAACCCAGACGCGCCCCTCACCCTCACGATCGGTGAGCTCGCAGCCGATTCGGGCGTCTCAGCGGCGACCATCACCCGCTTCTGCCGGATCATCGGGTACACCGGCTACGCGCCGTTCCGGGTCGACCTCGCCAAGGACTTCGGTCGCAGCACCGCACGCGACTCCTGGCAGACCGACATCGGCCGGGCGTTCGGCCCCGACGACTCGGCTCCGGACGTCCTGAGCACGCTGCTCAACGCGCACACCCGGACGCTGCGGGAGACCGCCGACGTGATCGACCTCGAGGTCATGCTCGAGATCGCCGCAGCCATCGCGAGCGCCCGGAACGTCGACATCTACGGTGTCGGCGGCAGCGCGATGCTCGCCGACGAGATGCAGGCCAGGCTGTACCGGATCGGCATCAGCACGCACGCCTGGTCGGAGGTCCACGCGGGCCTCACGAGCGCGGCGATCCAGGGCCCGGACTCGGTCGCTCTGGGGATCAGCAACACCGGGCGCACCGAGGAGACCATCCAGATGCTCCGCCAGGCGGGTCGCGCGGGCGCGCTCACCGTGGCGATCAGCAACAACCCGGACTCCCCGCTCGTCGCCGCGTCGACGCTGGCCATCATCACCTCGGCCCACGAACGATTCCTGCAGCCCGACGACCTCTCCGCCAAGCACGGTCAGCTGTTCGTCCTGGATCTGTTGTACCTGTTCGTCGCGCAGCAGAACTTCGAGCGCACGACCAAGCGCCTCGCGGCCTCCGCCCTCGCGGTCGCCCCGCACCGCCGACCGACCAAGGCCGGAGCCCTGTCCGAGACCGCCTCGCCCGTGGGCGTCTGAGAGGAACCGAATGAGCACCACATCCACCACGACCTGGACCGATCACGTCGATCGCTACACCGACGAGGTCACCTCGCGCCTCGCGGACATCACCCAGGCGGCACGGTCCGGCGAACTCGACCCCGCGATCGACCTGCTGGTCGCGGCCCTCGAGCGCGGAGCGGTCATCCAGGCGTTCGGCACCGGCCACTCGGAGGCGTTCGCGATGGAGATCGCCGGCCGGGCCGGTGGACTGATCCCGACGAACAAGATCGCCCTGCGGGACGTCGTCCTCCGCGGCGAACGGTCCGTCGACGACCTCGGTGGTGCCGCGCTGGAGCGCAGCGGCGACGTCGCGGCGGAGCTCTTCGCGATCTCACCGGTGGGGGAGGGCGACGTGTTCATCATCGCGTCGAACTCCGGCGTCAACGGGTCGATCGTGGGACTCGCCCTGATCGCCAAGGAGCACGGCCACCCCGTCATCGCCGTGACCTCGCTGGAGCACACCTCGCGCGTCGAGCCGAAGCACCCGAGCGGGCTGCGGCTCTCCGAGGTGGCCGACGTGGTGCTCGACAACCGTGCTCCGTTCGGCGACGCGACCATCGAGGTCAAGGACGGCGTCCCGGTCGGCGCGGTGTCCTCGATCACGGCGGCCTACCTCGCGCAGCTCCTCACCATCGGCGTCGCGGCGAGGATCGCGGCGACCGGCGAGACCCCACCGCTCTACATCTCGGCCAACATCCCGGGCGGCGACGAGCACAACAGTGTGCTCGAGGACCGCTACCGGGGCCGGATCAGACGTGACGCCTGAACCCGAGGCGTCGCAACTCCCGCACCACACACCCGACAACACCACCCCGACAGCACCACACCCGGGCAACACTCGAATCACTGGAAGGTAGACCGATGGACAAGCAGCCAGCAACGCTCCAACGCCGCGATTTCCTGCGAGGAGCACTCGCGACCGCGATCCTCCTCCCGCTGGGCGGGACGCTCGCGTCCTGTGTCGGCGGCGGAGGCGGGGCGACCACCACCGGCGGACCGGTCTCGGCCGACAACCCGTTCGGCATGGCCGCCAACTCGACGGTCGACGCCGTCATCTTCAAGGGCGGGTACGGCATCGAGTACACCGAGTTCGCCGGGAAGCTCGTCGAGAAGCAGCAGGCAGGCTCGACCGTCAAGGTCACGGCCGCGACGAACATCGCGCAGACCCTCCAGCCGCGGTTCGTCGCCGGCAACCCGCCGGACGTCATCGACAACAGCGGCGCCGGCCTCATCGGCATCAACACGATCCGCGAGCAGCTCGCCGACCTGACGGACGTCATCGAGGCGAAGAACTACGAGGGCAAGGTCATCAAGGACACCCTCTACCCGGGTGTCGTCGAGCCGGGCACCTTCGACGGCAAGTTCGTGCAGCTGAACTACGTGCTGACGGTCTACGCGGTCTGGTACTCGGCAGCGCTCTTCGAGGCGAACGGCTGGACGCCCCCGAAGACCTGGGCCGAGGCACTCGATCTCGGTGCGAAGGCCAAGGCGCAGGGCAAGTACCTGTTCGGTTGGGGCACCGAGGCGGCCACCTACTACCTGACGATGGCGATCGCGTCCGCGATCAAGGAGGGCGGCGACGAGGTCCGTCTGGCGCTCGAGAACCTCGAGGCGGACTGCTGGTCGAAGCCGGCCGTCCAGGACGTGCTCAAGGGTCTCAAGGCGATCATCGACGCCGGCTACGTCAAGCCCGGTGGCGCCGGAACGCAGTTCACCGCTGCGCAGGCGCAGTGGAGCAACTCGGAGGACTTCATCCTCTACCCCTCGGGTGGCTGGATCGAGAACGAGATGAAGACCCAGACGAAGGACGGATTCAAGATGACCGGCGCGCCCGAGCCGACGGTCTCCGCCGACTCAGCCCTGCCGTACTCGGCGCTGCACAGCACCGCCGGTGAAGGGTTCATCGTCCCGTCGCAGGGCAAGAACGTCGGCGGTGGCAAGGAGTTCCTGCGGGCCATGCTGTCGAACGACGCCGCGGTGAACTTCGCCAAGACGACCTTCTCGTCGACGATCGTCAAGGACACGATCCCCGAGGACGGCTTCGGCTCGACGGCGCTCGTGTCCCAGGTGAAGATGTTGAACGACGCGGGCACCGACGTGTTCTCGTGGAGCTTCATCGACCTGTACGGACTCAACACGGACCTCCTCGTCCTCTGGAACACGTTCCTGCAGGGTGGTTCCGACGTCGCCACGCTCACCAAGGGCATGCAGGACATCTCCGACAAGGTCCGCAACGACGACTCCGTGGACAAGGTCACCGTCAAATGACGGCGGTCGGCACGCCGATCGGGAAGGTGGGAGGGGCTACCCCTCCCGCCGCCCGGCGGTTGCGCCGCCGGGACTTCACGTTCGACCGGGTCTCGTTCTTCCTGGTCTTCCTGATCGTGCCGGTGGTGGGGTACGTCGTCTTCGTGGTCTCACCGTTCGCGCAAGCGGCGTACTACTCGTTGACGAACTGGTCCGGGTTCTCCCCGGGCATGGACTTCGTCGGGTTCTCGAACTACACGAAGCTCTTCCAGGACCAGACCTTCCTCCAGTCCATGGGCAACAGCGTCGCGCTCGCGATCGTCCTGCCGCTCGTGACCCTCGGGATCGCATTCCTCTTCGCCTCCCTCATCACGATCGGCGGGCCGAGCAACGGTCCGATCCGCGGCCTCCGCAACTCGAGCGTGTACCGGGTGATCACCTTCTTCCCGTACGTCGTGCCGGCCATCGTCATCGGCCTCATCTGGAAGCAGATCTACGACCCGTCGTCCGGGCTGCTGAACGGCTTCCTGACCGGCATCGGGCTCGACCAGTTCACCTCCTTCGCCTGGCTCGGTTCGCCGGACACGGCGATGATCGCGACCATGTTCGTCATCGTCTGGGGACTCATCGGGTTCTACACGGTGCTCTTCATCGCGGCGATCAAGGGCGTGCCGGCCGAAGTGTACGAGGCGGCACGGATCGACGGCGCGGGCCGCCTGCGGACCGCGCTCACGATCACGATCCCGCTGATCCGCGACAACATCCAGACGGCGTACATCTACATGGGCATCCTCGCCCTCGACGCGTTCGTGTACATGGCCGCGTTGAATCCCGGCGGCGGCCCGTCCAACACGACGCTCGTGATGTCGCAGCAACTGTTCACGACGGCGTTCACCAAGGGCCAGTTCGGCTACGCCTGCGCGATGGGGGTCGTGCTCGCGCTCGTCACCCTGATGTTCGCGGGCGTCGTCTTCCTGGTCAGCCGACTCACCGGCGGCAACGATGAAGGGGTGGCGGAATGACCGTCCAGACCACGGCGACGACCGCGAACCCGGCGGTCGTCGGAACCGGCACGCGCACACCGGCCAGCCGCAAGCCGACCACGGGCGACCGCGTCGTCGGGACGGCATCGCACACGGTGCTCATCATCTGGTCGATCGTGGTCGTCGTCCCGCTGCTCTGGACGGTCATGTCGTCGTTCAAGACGAGCTCCGAGATCTTCGCCTCGCCGTTCTCGCTGCCGTCGAAGTGGAACTTCGACAACTACGTGAACGCGTGGACGACGGCCGGTATCGGCAGCTTCTTCCTGAACTCGATCGTGGTGGTGTTCGGCGCCCTGATCGTGACCATGCTGTTCGGCTCGATGTGTGCGTACGTGCTGGCGCGGTTCCGCTTCTTCGGGAGCCGGGCCATCTACTACCTGATGCTCGCCGGCCTCACGTTCCCCGTGTTCCTCGCGATCGTGCCGTTGTTCTTCGTGCTGCAAAGCCTCGGGTTGCTCAACTCGCTCCCGGGACTCATCCTCACGTACGCGGCGTTCGCCTTCCCGTTCACGGTGTTCTTCCTGTTCTCGTTCTTCAAGTCGCTGCCGGTCTCCATCGCGGAGGCGGCCGCGATCGATGGAGCAGGGGAGTGGCGGACCTTCTTCCAGGTGATGCTGCCCATGGCGAGGCCGGGGCTCGCGACCGTCGCGATCCTCAACTTCGTGGGGCTGTGGAACCAGTTCCTCCTGCCGGTGGCGCTCAACTCGAACCCGCAGAACTACGTGCTGACGCAGGGGATGGCGTCCTTCGCCGCCCAGGCCGGGTACTCGGTGGACTTCGGTGCGCTCTTCGCGGCGTCCGTGATCACCGTGGTCCCCGTGCTCATCGTGTACCTGATCTTCCAGCGCCAGCTGCAGGGTTCGGTGTCGCAGGGCACGGACAAGTAGCGCAGCGGCGTGCGCGTCCTCGGCTCGAGCGGATCACTGGAACAATGGGTCCAATGAGCCTCCAGTCGCCAATCGCCGTCGAGATCGCCGTCCAGGACGTGGAGGGGGTCCGCATCGCCATCCACGAGGGAGCCCAGCGGGTCGAGCTGTGCCAGGCCCTCGGCACCGGTGGGCTCACCCCCTCCATCGGACTGGTCATGGCGGCGGTCCGCGCTGCGGACGAAGCCGGGCTCAACGACTTCGTGCACGTCCTCGTGCGTCCGCGAGAGGGCGGTTTCGTCTACTCGCCCGCGGAGATCGACGTCATGTCCGGCGACATCCTCGCGCTCGAGGCCGCGGGTGCTGCGGGCATCGTCGTCGGCGCCCTCCGGTCCGATCGCACGATCGATCTGGAGGCGCTGGCGCAGCTGCGTCAGGCTGCGGGCTCGCTCGCGGTGACGTTCCACCGGGCCGTCGACGCGACGACCGACCCCGTCCGGTCCGCCGACCAGCTGCGCGACGCCGGTGTGGACCGTCTGCTGACGTCCGGCGGCGCGCGGGCGAGCATCGACGGCGCGGAGAAGCTCGCGCAGATGGCCTCGAGGGGCGACAGCTCGATGCAGATCATGGCCGGTGGCGGCGTCACGATCGATGCGATCCCCGCCCTCGCGCGGGCGGGTGTCGACGCGGTGCACCTCTCCGCCCGTCGTCGTGCCGGCCGGGTCACGGAGACCGGCCCCGGCGGAGGGTCGCCGAGCTACGACATCACGGACGCGACGACCGTCGCTCGCGCGGTGGCCGCGGCCAGGCGCGCTGCCGTCGCCGTCTGAGATCCGTCGGCACTGACGGGATCGTCGACAGGTCCCGTCGAGCGATCAGATCGCCACGATGACGAGGGCGAGGATCAGCACGAGCTGACCGATGAGCCGTGGGACGAACGGCACGGCGAGGCGGCCGAACCGCTCGGGCTGCCGCGCGGCCGCGGCGTTCGCCGGGAACACCGCGACGAGGAACACGATCAGGCAGACCACTGCGGCGAGCCTGGTGGGTGGGACGAGCAGGCCGACGCCGCCCGCGATCTCGCACACACCGGTGATGGCGACGAGCATCCGCGGTGTGATGGTGCTGCCCCGCAGGGGTCCCGGGATCATCGCGGCCATGGTCCTCGCCGGTCCCGGGAGGAAGTGGAGGACTCCCATGCCGATGAACATGATCGCGAGGACGACGGTCAGGGCGGACTGCAGGAGCGGGAACGGGTTCACCAGGCAATTCTGCTCCGTCGCGTCCGGATCGCCGCACTCGGTGGTCGGCCCGGCGGCGATAGGCTGGCGGTATGACTGAGCCGCGGGACGAAGACGCGCTGAGCTGGGCGGGCGACGACGATCCGACGCTCGACGCCTCGGCTTCCGGCGACCGGACCACGTTCGAGCCCGCATCGCCGGAGCCGATCACGCGTGGTCGGGCGACCGCGGCGGTCCAGCCGGCCGCGGAGTCGGCCGGTCCAGGTGCGGAACCGGTCGCCCCTCCTGTCGAGGTCGACGTCGCGAAGTCGACCGACCGGGTCACGGACGAGGCTGCCGCCGGAGAGCGCGAGCAGATGAGTTCGGTCATGCTGGTCACCCTCGGCATCTTCGGTGGGGTCTTCCTGCTGTACAGCGTCGGTTGGCTGATCTCGGCGTTCCGTCCTGACGCGGCCGTCCCGAGCGATGCGGTCGGCCGGTTCATGTTCGATCTCGGACAGGGACTCGCGGTCGCCGCAGGACCCGTGTGGATGGCCGCGACGCTCTGGTTGACCCGTGGCGGCAGACCCGTCGTCAGGATCGCGATGCTCCTGCTCGGTGTCGTGCTCATCCTGCCCTGGCCGTTCCTCCGAGGAGTGTGACCCTGATGCCCTCCATCACCGCGGACCCCGTGTCGAAACCCGCCGTCGAGCGACCCGGCTGGCTCAGCTGGTCCATCGCCGTCCTGTTCGGCCTGTTCTTCGCCTATGACGTCTTCGAAGCCGTCGGCAACCTCGTCGGCATCGTCGGGACGGCGAGCGGCCTCGCCGTGCCGGTCCTGCCGCTCGGCTGGGTCGTCCTCATCGGCGGCCTGCTCCTGCCGGTCATGGCCTTCGCGATCGCCTTCTGGACCGGTCGCGAGCGGTCGCTCGGCGAGCAGGCCGTGCGCTACCTCGTCGCTCTGTGCGTCGTCGCGGCGATCTCGCTGTCGGTCCTCGCGATGTTCGGCGCGCAGCAGCTGATCGACCTCTCCGTCTGACCCGGCCGCCGCATCGTCACACGACGAACCGCCCGGTGCGCCTCCGATAGGCTTGCGATGGCCGCCGGACACCGACGCGCTGCCCACCCCACTGCTACTGCGAAGGAACCGTTCCGTGTCGAAACCGGTCGTACTGATCGCCGAAGAACTCTCACCAGCAACCGTCGACGCCCTCGGGCCCGACTTCGACGTGCGCTCCGTCGACGGGACGGACCGCCCGGCTCTGCTCGCGGCGATCGCCGACGCCGACGCCATCCTGGTCCGATCCGCGACCAAGGTCGACGAGGAGGCCATCCAGGCGGCCACCCGGTTGAAGGTCGTCGCGCGCGCGGGTGTCGGTCTCGACAACGTCGACATCAAGGCCGCCACGACGGCCGGGGTCATGGTCGTCAACGCACCCACGTCGAACATCATCTCCGCGGCCGAGCTCACCGTCGGCCACATCCTGAGCCTCGCCCGCCACATCCCGGCCGCGCACGCCGCGCTCGCCCAGGGGCAGTGGAAGCGGTCCAAGTACACCGGTACCGAGCTCTATGAGAAGACCATCGGCATCATCGGCCTCGGCCGTATCGGTGCCCTCATCACGGCCCGTCTGCAGGCGTTCGGCACGAACGTCATCGCGTACGACCCCTACATCACGTCCGCTCGTGCGCAGCAGCTCGGGGTGCAGCTGGTCACGCTCGACGAGCTGCTGGCGCAGTCCGACTTCATCACCATCCACATGCCGAAGACGCCGGAGACGACGGGCATGATCGCCGGCCCGCAGTTCGCGCTCATGAAGCCGACGGCCTACGTCGTCAACGTCGCCCGTGGCGGCCTGATCGACGAGGACGCGCTGTACGAGGCGCTGTCCAACAACGTCATCGCCGGTGCCGGCCTCGACGTCTTCGTCAGCGAGCCGCCCACCGACACGAAGCTGCTCGGGCTCGAGAACGTCATCGTGACGCCGCACCTCGGTGCGTCCACGGATGAGGCACAGGAGAAGGCCGGCGTCTCGGTCGCCAAGTCCGTGCGCCTCGCGCTCGGCGGCGAACTCGTCCCGGACGCGGTCAACGTCGCCGGCGGCGTGATCGACCCCTACGTCCGTCCCGGCATCCCGCTCGTCGAGAAGCTCGGGCAGGTGTTCGCCGCGCTGTCGACCTCGTCGCTCACGAGCGTCGACGTCGAGGTCCACGGCGAGCTGAGCGGGTACGACGTCAGCGTCTTGAAGCTGGCCGCGCTCAAGGGGATCTTCACGAACATCGTCAGCGAGACGGTCTCGTACGTGAACGCCCCGCTGCTCGCCGAACAGCGCGGTGTCGTCACGCGCCTGCTCACCGACGAGGTGAGCGAGGAGTACCGCAACGTCATCACGCTGCGCGGAGCCCTCAGCGACGGATCGCAGATCTCGGTGTCGGGCACGCTGACGGGCACGAAGCAGACCGAGAAGATCGTCGAGATCAACGGCTACGACGTCGAGGTGCCGTTCGCGAAGCACCACATCGTGATGGTCTACACCGACCGACCCGGCATCGTTGCCGTCTACGGCCAGCGGTTCGGCGAGGCGGGCATCAACATCGCGGGCATGCAGATCGCCCGTCACGAGGCCGGTGGCCCGGCGCTCAGCGTCCTGACGGTCGACTCGCCGGTCGCCGACGACGTCCTCGAGGTCATCCGCGAGACGATCGACGCGACGCTGCTCCGCGAGATCGACATCACCGAGCAGTAGCCCGACCGCTGCTCCGACCCGATGCCCCGCGCCGACCGGTGCGGGGCATCGTCGTCCGCAGGCCGAGGCGCCGACGCCGTTCCGGTGCGCCCGGCAGGGGTCGCGGCTCAGCGCCCGCCGGCGGGAAGCAGCCGCGCGATGACGGCCAGGAGCCGCTCGATCGACTCGTCGCTGCCCTCGTCGGGGTCGCTGACACCCATGCCGAGCTGCGCCGTGTTGGCGTAGAGGCCGTCGGACATCAACACGATGGCACGAGCGGTGTCGGGGTCGCCGACGGCGTCCTCCACCGTGCGCAACCAGCTCCGGCGGATGTCCGCCATCGCGTCGCTCGCCTGGGCGTGCTGTCCCTGCGCCAGCCGCGCGACGGCGATGATCGTCCGGTCGAACGGGGTGCCGCAGTCGACGGAGGTGCGCACGAAGTACTCGACGACGCCCTCCGGGGCCGCGAGCATCCGCGCCGTGTCGGCCTCGCTCATGTCCGAGAGCCGCTCGATGAGGCCGTCGACGAGGGCCTCCTTGCTGCCGAAGTGGTAGAGCAGTCCGCCCTTGGAGACGCCGGCCGCCGCGGCGACGGCGTCGAGGGTGGCGGCGCGTTCGCCCTGCTCGATGAGGAGTTCGGCGAAGGCGTCGAGGACGCGTTCTCGGGCTGCGGTCTGCTTCGCCATGGCTCCATCGTATTCGGCTCGTCGGATTCGGATTGATACTATACCGGCTGGACGGTATAGTCGAGCGGGCGGCGCCCGACCGGCGCCGTTCTCCACGCTTTGAAAGAGGTCACCGTGTCCACCGCCACCGAACCCACCGCCGTCGCCGCTCCCCGTGCCGGTCGGCGAGCCTGGTTCGCGCTCGCCGTCCTCATGCTCCCCGTCCTGCTGGTGTCGGTCGACAACACGGTCCTCAACTTCGCGCTGCCCGCGATCTCGAGCGCGCTCACCCCGACCGGGACGCAGCTGCTCTGGATCGTCGACATCTACCCGCTGGTCCTCGCCGGCCTGCTCGTGTCGATGGGCAGCCTCGGCGACCGCATCGGTCGTCGTCGTCTCCTGCTCATCGGCTCCATCGGATTCGGTGTCGTCTCCGTCGCCGCGGCGTTCGCGCCCAGCGCCGAGCTCCTGATCGCGGCTCGGGCGGCGCTCGGGTTCTTCGGTGCGATGCTCATGCCGTCGACGCTCTCGCTGCTGCGGAACATCTTCCTCGACCGCGACCAGCGACGGTTCGCCATCGCCGTCTGGGCCAGCGGGTTCGCCGCCGGCAGCGCGCTCGGGCCGATCGTCGGTGGGATCATCCTCGAGCACTTCGCCTGGGGCGCGGTGTTCCTGCTCGCCGTCCCGGTGCTCCTGCCGCTCGTCGTCCTCGCGCCCTTCCTCATCCCGGAGTCGAAGGACCCGAACCCTGGACGCATCGACGTGCCGAGCATCCTGCTCATCCTCCTGACGATGACGCCACTCGTGTTCAGCATCAAGCACCTGGCGGAAGCCGGCTTCGACCTGCTCACGGTCGTCTCGATGGTCGTCGGCGTGGTCAGTGGTGTCCTGTTCATCCGCCGTCAGCTCCGCCTCGAGCATCCGCTGCTCGATCTGAGCCTGTTCCGGAGGGCCTCGTTCAGCGGCGCCGTGGTCATCAACCTGCTGAGCGTGACGGCGCTCGTCGGTGGGCTGTTCTTCGTGTCGCAGCACCTGCAGCTGGTGCTGGGCCTGCAGCCGCTCGACGCCGGGCTCGTCCTACTCCCCGGCCTCATCGTGATGATCATCGCCGGCCTCGTGATCGTGCCCATCTCCAAGCGGGTCCGTCCGGGCATCGTGGTCCCGATCGCACTCGTCGTGTCCGCCGTCGGCTACGCCTCCATCGCGATCACCGGGGGAGACGTGTCGGCCCTCGGGATCGGCCTCGCGTTCGTCGCGCTCGGGCTCGGCATCGGCTCCGCCGAGACGGTGTCGAACGAGCTCGTGATCGCGAGTGCGCCGCCGGAGAAGGCCGGTGCGGCGTCCGGTGTCTCCGAGACCGCCTACGAGCTGGGCGCGGTGCTCGGCACGGCGACGCTCGGTACGGTGCTCACCGCGTCCTACCGTTCCACGGTCGTCCTGCCGGACGGACTGACCGCTGCTCAGCAGCAGGCGGCGGGGGAGACCCTGGGTGGTGCGGCGAACGTCGCCGAGCAGCTGCCCGGCGACCTCGCGGGTGCACTCATGGACTCCGCGCGGCACGCCTTCGACAGCGGTGTCGGTGTCGCAGCGTGGATCGGCGTCGGCCTCATCGTGGCCGCCATGCTCGTCGCGGCGATCGGTCTTCGCCGGGTCCGGTAGGGCTCCGTCGATCGTGCCACCCGGAGACGGGTGGCACGATCCGCCCGAGGTCGGAGGCGTTAAGCTGGGCGCACACCGTCGTCGCATCCTCAGGAGTCGCATGTCCCGCACCGTCAAGCTCGCAGTCATCCCCGGCGACGGGATCGGTCCCGAGGTCGTCGGCGAGGCGCTCAAGGTCCTCGATGCGGCGGTGCAGGGTGGCGACGTCCGGTTCGAGCAGACGCCCTTCTCGCTCGGCGCCGCGCGGTTCCTCGAGACCGGTGACGTGCTGACCGACGCGGACCTCGCCGCGATCGCCTCGCACGACGCCATCCTCCTCGGAGCGGTCGGCGGCGTGCCCGGCGACCCCCGGCTCGCGAACGCGAACATCGAGCGTGGACTGCTCCTCAAGCTCCGGTTCAGCCTCGACCACTACGTCAACCTGCGCCCGACCGTGGTGTACCCGGGTGTCCCGAGCCCGCTGAGCGAGCCCGGCGACGTGGACTTCGTCGTGGTCCGTGAGGGCACTGAGGGGCCGTACGTCGGCAACGGCGGAGCGATCCGCCAGGGCACGCCGCACGAGATCGCGAACGAGGTCTCGGTCAACACCGCCTACGGGGTGGAACGGGTGGTGCGCTACGCGTTCGCCGCTGCGGCCGCACGTCGGGGGAAGCTGACCCTCGTCCACAAGACCAACGTCCTCGTCTTCGCCGGGTCGCTCTGGAAACGCGTCGTCGACGCGGTGTCCGTGGAGTTCCCCGACGTCGCGGTCGACTACCTGCACGTCGACGCGGCCACCATCTTCCTCGTCACGGATCCTGCTAGATTTGACGTCATCGTCACGGACAACCTCTTCGGCGACATCCTCACCGATCTGGCCGGCGCGATCAGCGGCGGCATCGGACTCGCGGCCTCGGGAAACATCAACCCGGACGGCACGTACCCGAGCATGTTCGAGCCCGTCCACGGATCGGCGCCCGACATCGCCGGGAAGCAGCTGGCCGACCCGACCGCCGCCATCCTCTCCGTCTCCCTGATGCTGTCGCATCTCGGCCTCGAGACGGAGGCGGCGCGAGTCGCCACTGCCGTCACCGCCGACATCGCCGCCCGCACCGGCGCAGCACGCACGACGACCGAGGTCGGCGATGCGATCGCGGCCCTCGCGGCGAACCGGTAGACGCCCACCAGACACGCAGATCACGACGGAAGACACCATCATGACGATCAACCTCCCCATGGCGCAGCGCGAACTCGCCTTCACCGTGACCCCCAACGAGCAGCCCGTCCCCGCCGCAGAGCGCGACGCGATCCTCGCCGACCCGGGCTTCGGGCAGCACTTCACCGACCACATGGTCGACATCTGCTGGTCCGAGCGCGGTGGATGGCACCGCCCACGGGTCCAGGCCTACGGTCCGATCTCGCTCGACCCGGCTGCCGCCGTCCTCCACTACGCCCAGGAGATCTTCGAGGGCCTGAAGGCGTACCGTCACGCCGACGGCTCCATCTGGTCGTTCCGCCCCGACGCCAACGGCCGCCGCTTGCAGCGCTCGGCCAAGCGTCTCGCGCTGCCGGAGCTCCCGGTCGAGTACTTCGTCGAGTCGATCAAGCAGCTCATCGCCGTCGACGGCTCCTGGGTGCCGTCCGCACCGGAGACCAGCCTGTACCTGCGGCCCTTCATGTTCGCCAAGGAGGCCTTCCTCGGCGTCCGCCCGGCGAAGAAGGTCAACTACTACGTCATCGCCAGCCCGGCCGGCGCCTACTTCACCGGCGGCGTCACCCCCGTGTCCATCTGGCTGTCCACCGACTACAGCCGTGCGGGCAAGGGCGGCACCGGGGCGGCGAAGACCGGCGGCAACTACGCGTCCTCCCTGCTCCCGCAGGCCGAGGCGTACGAGCACGGGTGCGCCCAGGTGCTCTTCCTGGACGCACAGGAGGCGACCTACATCGAAGAGCTCGGCGGGATGAACGTCGTCCTCGTCAAGCGCGACGGCACGCTCGTCACGCCGGAATCGGACTCGATCCTCGAGGGCATCACCCGCGACAGCATCCTGCAGCTCGCGGAGGACCGCGGACACCGGGTGGAGCGCCGCCGGGTCACGATCGACGAGTGGCGCGAGGGCGTCGAGAGCGGCGACATCGTCGAGGTGTTCGCCTGCGGGACGGCTGCGGTCGTCACGCCGATCGCGCAGCTGAAAGCCAAGGACTTCACCGTGGGCGACGCCGACGCTCCGGCGGGCGAACTGACGATGTCGCTGCGTCAGGAACTGACCGACATCCAGTACGGTCGTCTGCCCGACCGTCACGGGTGGATGACGCGTCTCGACGCCGAGTAGCCTCCGAGCAGCCTGGGAAGCCCCGCACCTCGTGCGGGGCTTCCGTGTCGCCGCCGCACCTCGGGATAGGCTGGCCTGGTGAAAATCGCTCGCTTCAGTCACGATCAGGCCATCCGCTACGGCATCATCGACGATGCGGATCTCGTCGTCCTCGACGGCGATCCGCTCTACTCGGGCTTCGAACCGACGGGGGAGCGCGTCCCGCTCGCGGATGCGGTCCTGCTCGCGCCGGTCATCCCTCGCTCCAAGGTCGTCGCCGTCGGCAAGAACTACCGCGACCACGCCGCCGAGATGGGCGGGGAGGCTCCCACCGAGCCGCTGCTCTTCCTGAAGCCCAACACCTCCGTGGTCGGGCCGGGGGACGCCGTCGTCTTCCCGAAGCAGTCCGAGCGCATAGACTTCGAGGGTGAGCTCGCCATCGTGATCGGCGGCGTCGCCAAGAACGTCAGCGCGGAGCGTGCCGACGAGGTCATCTTCGGCTACACGATCGCGAACGACGTCACGGCCCGCGACCTCCAGGAGTCCGACGGCCAGTGGGCCCGCGCGAAGGGCTTCGACACGTTCTGCCCGCTCGGCCCCTACATCGAGACGGAGTTCTCCTTCGACGGCGCGACGATCGAGACCCGCGTCGACGGTGAGGTCCGCCAGCACGCCCCGCTCTCCGACATGGTGCACTCCATCGGCGCGATCGTCGAGTACGCGTCCGCCGTCTGGACGCTCCTCCCGGGCGACGTCATCCTGACCGGGACGCCGGCCGGCGTCGGAGCCTTCACCGACGGCCAGGTCG
Source organism: Plantibacter sp. CFBP 8798 (assembly GCF_014841195.1). NCBI lineage: Bacteria > Bacillati > Actinomycetota > Actinomycetes > Micrococcales > Microbacteriaceae > Plantibacter > Plantibacter sp. CFBP 8798. Next base: position 779,261 of record NZ_JACYTS010000002.1, on the reverse strand, counting down.
TCGAGGTCGAGGTCTCGGGCATCGGCATCCTCCGGAACACCGGCCGCCGACCCTGACCCGCGTCAGCTGCGCCGGCCGAGAGCGGTCAGCGCAGCTGCGACGTCGTCGTCGGTGTTCCAGAGGTGGAACGCGACCCTCGCCCGGCCGGCGCGACCCGATGCCGTGATCCCGGCCGACTGCAGCGCTCGGAGGTCGCGTCCATCGGGATCCGTCCACGTCACGATGGCCGAGGCCGTCCCGGTGAGGAGCGACCGGCTCTCGCCGATGCCCGCCCGGAGTGCCGCGGCGAGCCGGGTGTCGTGCTCGTACACGGCGACGGCGTCGACCGCCGCGAAGAGGGCGATGGCGGGCTCGGCGCCGACCCAGGCCTGCCAGGCGGGGGAGACGTCGAACCGTCGTGCGCTCTCGGCGAGATGCAACGACGGGCCGTAACAGGACGACCAGACGTCGTCACCCGAGTACCAACCGGCCTGGCTCGGGCGGAGGCGGTCCATCACCTCGTCGCGCACCGTCATGAACGCCACGCCTCGTGGCGCGCAGAGCCACTTGTAGGCGTGGCACACGGTGATGTCGTCGGCCGAGGCGTCGACGGGGAGCCACCCGGCCGCCTGGGTGAGGTCGTTGAGCGTCAGCGCGCCGTAGACGGCCGCCGCCTCCCGGATCGCGACCACGTCGGCGACCGCGCCGGTCGCGGACTGCACTGCGGAGTAGGCGACGAGCCAGGTCGAGGCGTCGATATGGGGGGCGAGTTCGGTGAGCGGCGCGTGGTGGACACGGACACCGCGGTGCGCCTGCATGAGGAACGGGGCGACGAGCGAGCTGAAGTCGCCCTCGACGCACAGGACCTCGGCGCCGTCCGGCACGGACGCCGCGACCATGGCGACCATGGCGGAGGTCTGGGATCCGATCGCGACCGAGCGGACCGGTACGTGGACCAGCTCGGCGAAGGAGCCGCGCACCCGCTCGACGACGGCGCCGTAGGCGGCTGCATCGGTTCGAGCCGCCTGCCAGGCGGAGAGGTCGGCCATGATGGCGTCCGTCGTGCCGATGGTCGGCAGTCCCAGCGTGCAGGCGGCCAGGTAGCCGGGTGCGGATGGGAAGGATCCGCTGGCTTCCTGGCAGCTGAGGGTGCTCATGCATCCAGTCTCTTCGCCGGGTATCCATACGACAAGGACCGACTCTCGATGAGAACCATAACGAGGAATTATGCTTCGAGGGTGTCCACCCTCTCACCGCAGCCCTCGTCATCGGCCCTCGACGCCGGTTCCCTCCTCGTCGTCGGCGCCATTGCCTCGACCGGGTCGATCACGGCCGCCGCGCACGCGCTCGGCTCGAGTCAACCGGCGGTGAGCCAGCATCTCCGCCGGCTCGAGCGTCGGCTCGGCATGCCGGTCGTCGAGCGCGTCGGTCGGGGCGTCCGCCTCACCGAGGCCGGTGCGATCCTCGCCGGACACGCGGTTGCGGTGGACCGAGCGGTGCGCGCGGCGTCCGAGGAGGTCGCGGCACTCGCGGGGCTGCGGAGTGGGCGGGTGCGCCTCGTCGCCTTCCCTTCGGCGTCGTCGATGCTCGTGCCGCAGCTCCTCGCTCGCCTGGCCGACGAGCATCCGGGGATCGGGGTCTCCTTCGTCGAGGCCGAACCGCCGGAGGCCGTCGCCGCGGTCCGTGCCGGTGAAGCCGACGTCGCGATCACCTTCAGCTACCCGGGCGATCCGGACGACCCGCATCGGGAGAGCGCGGCCGGACTCCGCGTGCGCCGGTTCGGCACCGACCCGATGCGCCTCGTGCTCCCGGTCGGCCACGCTCGAGCCGGTGATCGGCAGGTCGACCTCGCGGCCCTCGCCGGTGAGCGTTGGATCGCGGGTTGTCCGCGTTGCCGAGGTCATCTCCTCGGTCTCTGCAGGTCGAGCGGCTTCGAGCCCGTCATCGCGCACGAGACCGACAATGCGATCGCGGTCACCGCCCTGGTGGCGGCCGGGCTCGGCGTCGCCCTGCTACCCACCCTCGCGCTCGCGGCCGCACAGCTGCCGACCGAGGTGGTCGTGCTGCCGACACGCAACGACGACGACCGGGCGCTCCACCTCGTCAGCGCCGAGCACGCGGACCGTATCCCCGCCGTCGCTGCACTCCTGCGGATCGCCGCGTCCGTGGGCGGCGCGACTAAGATGACAGGCGATGTCTGACACGATTACGCACCCCTTCTCCACGGCTTCCGGCACCGACGTCCGCGTCCGGTTCTGCCCGTCGCCGACCGGCACGCCCCACGTCGGTCTCGTCCGCACGGCGCTGTTCAACTGGGCGTACGCCCGGCACACGGGGGGCAAGCTCGTCTTCCGGATCGAGGACACCGATGCCGCTCGCGACAGCGAGGAGAGCTACGAGCAGCTCGTCGACGCGCTCACGTGGCTGCGGCTCGACTGGGACGAGGGCGTCGGCGTCGGCGGACCCCACGCGCCGTACCGGCAGTCCGAGCGGAGCGACATCTACGCCGACGTGATCGCACGGCTGACGGCTGCCGGGCACCTCTACGAGAGCTTCTCGAACGCCGACGAGATCGACGCCCGCAACGAGGCGGCCGGCCGGCCGAAGCAGTTCGGGTACGACAACTTCGACCGCGACCTCACCGACGAGCAGCGCGCCGCGTTCCGAGCCGAGGGCCGCGAGCCGGCACTCCGTCTGCGGGTCCCGGACGACGACCTCAGCTTCGACGACCTCGTGCGCGGTGAGATCACCTTCCCGGCCGGGTCGTTCACGGACTTCGTCCTCGTGCGCCCGAACGGCAAGCCGCTCTACACGCTCGTGAACCCCGTCGACGACGCCATCATGCAGATCACCCACGTCCTCCGCGGCGAGGACCTGCTGCCGTCGACGCCGCGGCAGATCGCCCTGTACCACGCGCTCATCGACATCGGCCTCACGACCTTCGTCCCACGGTTCGGTCACCTGCCGTACGTCATGGGCGAGGGCAACAAGAAGCTCTCCAAGCGCGACCCGGAGGCGAACCTCTTCCACCACCGCGACCGTGGCTTCGTGCCGGAGGGGCTCATCAACTACCTCGCACTGCTCGGATGGTCGCTGAGCGGCGACCGCGACGTCTTCTCGATCGACGAGATGATCGCCGCGTTCGACGTCGTCGACGTCAACCCGAACCCGGCGCGCTTCGACCTCAAGAAGGCGGAGTCCATCAACGGCGACCACATCCGACTGCTGGAGCCGGCCGACTTCCTCGGCCGCATCACGCCGTACCTCGTCGAGGCCGGTGTGGTGGGCGAGCCCGTCACCGAGGCGCAGCAGGCCGTGCTCGAGCAGGCCGCCCCGCTCGTCCAGGAGCGCATCGCGTTGCTCGGCGAGGTCCCCGCGCTCCTCGGCTTCCTGTTCCGCGGTGCCGCGGAGCTCGAGTACCAGGAGGACGCGCTCAAGGGGCTTCCGGCGAACGCCGGCGAGGTGCTCGCCGCGTCCATCGGCGCCCTCGAGCTCGTCCCCGAGTCGGAGTGGACGGCCGGATCGATCCAGGACGCGCTCGCCGGCGCGCTCATCGAGGGCCTCGGACTGAAGCCCCGTATCGCCTACGGCCCGCTCCGCGTCGCCGCGTCCGGGCGTCGGATCTCCCCGCCGCTGTTCGAGTCGCTCGAGATCCTCGGGAAGACGGAATCGATCACGCGACTCGATCGGCTCTCCGCGCACCTCGCGTCATGAGCGACTCGTACGACGTCGTCGTCGTCGGCGCGGGACCCGCGGGACTCTCGGCCGCGCTGAACCTGGCGCGCGCGCGTCGGCGCATCCTCGTGCTCGACGGCAATCGCCCACGGCACGCTGCGACGCTGCGCTCGCACGGCTTCCTCACCCGCGACGGCATCGCTCCGCTGGATCTCCGGCGAATGGGGCGCGAGGAGGTCGCCGCGTACACGAACGCGGAGGTCCAGTTCGCGTCCGTGCAGTCGATCGAGGCGACTGCTGACGGCTTCCACGTCGTCGCCCAGGGGGTCCGCGGCGAACCGGATCGCGACGTCGTGACCCGGACGGTCGTCGTCGCGAGCGGTCTCACGGAGACGCTGCCGAAAGTCGCGAACCTGCGGGCCTTCTACGGAACGGATCTGCACAGCTGCGTCGAGTGCGACGGGTACGAGAAGGCCGACGCGCCGCTCGCGCTCATCGGCGAAACGACGGACCTGGCGGAATGGGCGATCCTCATCGCGCAGTGGTCGTCGGACCTTATCGTCTTCACGAACGGTACCGACACCGTCACCGGCCCCGAGGAGGCTGCGCTCGCCTCCGCGGGTATCCGGGTCGAGCGCGGAGCGATCGCGGAGCTCGACGGCGGTCGCGACGGCTTCACCGGTGTCCGCCTCGCCGACGGTACGCTCATCCCGCGCTCCGGGGGCTTCGTGCGGCCGCAGTGGGCCGCGCCCCTCGGATATCTGGAACAGCTCTCACTCGATCGCGACACCGACGGGTACGTCGTGGTCGACGCCTGGGGTCGCACGTCCGTGCCGGGCGTGTACGCCGCCGGGGACATCACGCCTCCCGGCCCGCAGCAGCTCATCGTCGCGGCCGGGAACGGCGCTCGCGTGTCCAGGGCACTCAACCGGGACCTCGCGGGCATCCCTAGCTGAGTGACCCGCGACGCGCCCGGGACGCTTCGATTTGAGACGGCCGCCTCCGTAGGCTAGTGTTGTTCTTCGGTCGGGGCTTCGGTTCTGACAGTGGGGTATGGTGTAATTGGCAACACGACTGATTCTGGTTCAGTTGTTCTTGGTTCGAGTCCAGGTACCCCAGCCAGACGGCAACATCACGACGAAGGCCCGCGATCATCGCGGGCCTTCGTCGTTTCCGGCGTGCTCGGCCCGTCCATGGGCCGGTGGACGCAGAGGCACACCGACGTCCTTACCGCAGCCCCGAATCCTCCTCGACGGCAGTGCGCTCGAACGCGACGATGCGCTCGACCGCCGGGGCGATCTGCGACGCCATCCGATGGAAGACCTCCGGGCCCTGACCGAACGGGTCGACGACGTCGTCCTGGGCCGGATCCGGGAGTCGTGCGCTCGTCCGGTTGGCCGCCAGCTCGGGGGCAAGACGCATCCAGCGCGCTGCTCGCGCGCGGGGGAGTCGTCCCGAGTCGACGGTGTCGAGGAGCCGGGCGAACTCACGCAAGGAGAAGGTCCGACGCAGCGCCTCCGGGCACAGTCTGAGGACGGCGCTGCGATGCTCCCGCGTCATGGTCAGGACGACGTCCTGTCGAGTGACGAGGCCCGCGGTGAGCTGCGTCGCGGTGAAGCCGGCTGCCGTCGCGGCGAGTGGACCGAGCAACGCCGCGCTCGAGGCGTCGATCGGGTGGCCGCGCAGCGCGCCCGTCCCGGCGCTCCGCACCTCGAAGCCGGACGCGTCGACCTCCGCCAGCCCGCCGCCGAGGAGAAAATGGGCATACGGGGATCGACAGATGTTGCCGGTGCAGACGATCAGGATCCGGGTCGGAGGCGGATCGAGCGGGGTGTTCATGCCGTGGTCCGCCGTGGTCGACGCGTCGGGGCGGTCCGGTGGTAGTACGCGTAGGACGACGACTGCTCTCCTCGAGCCACCTCGATGCGGTTGAGGACGACCCCGAGGAGCTTCGCCTGGACGAAGCTGAGGTTCTCGAGTGACTGCCGGAGCTGGTCGCGGTGCAGTCGGCCGTCGGCCGACGCCACGAGCAGGACGCCGCTCGCAAGGGTCGACAGTGCTGTCGGGTCCGAGACGTTGATGAGCGGGGGCGTGTCGATGACCACCACGTCGTACGCGCGTTCCATCTCGGAGAGCGCACGCTCCATCGCTGCTGATCCGAGGAGTTCGCTCGGATTCGGCGGCAGCTCGCCGGAGGTGAGGACAGCGAGACGCCCCGCCCCGTCGACCGCTTGCGAGGCATCGCCGAGGCTGATCCTGCCGGTGAGCACGGTCGTGAGCCCGACCGCACCCTCGAGACCGAACATCTCGTGCTGGCGGGGTCGGCGCAGGTCCGCATCGACGAGGAGGACGGAGTTCCCCGCCTCTGCGAGGACGAGCGCGAGGTTCGCCGCGGTGGTGCTCTTCCCCTCGCCCGGGACCGAGGACGTGACCATCACACTGCGGAGTCCGCCGTCGATGGAGGCGAACTGGAGGTGTGTCCGAAGCTGCCGGAAGCTCTCGGCGCGCCGGCTGTAGCTCTCCGTCGATCCGAGGATGAGTTGGGCCGCGTCGGTGGGTTCCGTGTGGAAGGCGCCGAGGATGCTCGTGTCCGTGAGCTTCTCGATCGCCGCGCGACCGCGGAGTCGGGTGTCGAGGACCTCGATCAGCAGCGTGATCCCGACGCCCAGGGCGAGGCCGGCGAGGATGCCCACCGCGAGGTTCTGCAGCACGTTCGGCGCGACGGGGGACCGGGGTGGAGACGCCTCTTCCACGATCGTCAGCCCGACCGGGGTCGGATCGCCCAGCGCACCGGCGGAGTCCACCTCGTTGGCGCTCTCGACGTCGTCGACGAGGTCGACGAGCACCTGGGCTGCGGTGTTCGCGATGCGGGCTGCCGCAACCGGATCGCTGTCGACGGCGGAGATGTCGATCAGGACCGACTGGGCGGGATTGGACGCTGAGATCGTCCCGATGAGCGACGCGGGGTCGAGGTCGAGGCGATCGGCCACCGTGGACCGGACGGTCGAACCGGTGGCGAGGATCACGTACGAGGCGACGCGGCTCTGGGCGAAGGCGTTGCCCTGATTGAGGTCGCCGACGGAGTCGCCGCCGGTGACGGCGACGAACAGCTGGCCCGTCGACTGGTACACGGGTTGGGTGATGAGGGTGTACCCGTGGGCGAGCGCCGCTGCTCCCATGGTGATCGCGACGATGAGCAGCCAGCGATGGCGGAGGATGCGCAGGTAGTCCTTCAGGTCCATCCTGATATGTTAGTTGTCTGACATGTGTGTCGCGTCCGGCGGAGACGACGCAGGGCCCGGACTCACGAGTCCGGGCCCTGCATGACGGTGGTGGAGCGGTCTGCCGGTCAGGCGGCCTTCCCGAACCGGTCGGTGCCGTTCGCACGAGGTCGGCGCGGGGCGCGGTTCGTCTGACGGACCGTCGGTTCGGTCATGACCGGTCGTTCACTGCCGACCACGGTGCGGTCTGCGACCCTGGCATCCCGATCGACGCTCGCGCCGTGGGCGACCTGGACGTCGGCGCCGAGACGGGCGTCGCTTCCGACCCGCGCTCCGCGTCCGATGACACAGCGCTCCCCGATGTGGACGTTCGCGCCGATGAAGGCGCCTTCGCCGATCACTGCGGACCGGTCGATCCAGGTTCCGGCACCGATCCAGGCGTTGGCACGGATGTCCGCGTCAGCCTCCACGAAGGTAGTGCGTTCGATGAACGCCGACGGATCGATCAGTGCACGAGCTGCGACCATGCCCTTGCCGTTCGGGTGGTGACGGTACCGTTCCACCTCGCCGGTCCGGCCTTCGATCTCTTCGTACACTCTCGCCATGGGTGACCCCCTTCTGGTCTACTCAACACTGGGGACAACGCCGGGTGGCTCCCGGTCATTCCTTCCCGGGGCCTGCCTGGGAATCCCATGAGTCTCGTGCTGTGCTGTAGAGGGTGTTCGGAGGAGGAGCCCGCCGCGGTTTGGTCGTGACGGGTCATTGGAAGTCGCGCGAACGGGTGTTCGCCCCGATCCGGAGCGCTTCCAACCGATCCGCCACCAGATTGACGATGCCTTCCGGTGATCGCTCCAGCATGCCGCGGACCACCATCGCCGGGGCTTCCCTGGCCACGCGGCGATACCGGTTCCAGACGCCGACACTGCAGATCACGTTGACGAGTCCCGCTTCGTCCTCGAGGTTCATGAAGGTGATGCCGCTCGCCGTCGCCGGCCGTTGCCGATGCGTCACGACGCCCCCGACCTCCACGCGACGGTCCGTCTGCGCCGTCAGGAGTTCGTCGGACCGCAGCGCCCCTCGTCGCATGAGCTCGGCTCGGACGTGGCGGATGGGGTGGTCGTCGGTCGACATCCCGGTCGACCAGATGTCGGAGATGAGTTGTTCGGCGGCCGTCGGAACCGGGAGCAACGGCGGCTGCACGGTCGTGAATGTCCCCTCGAGCTGGTCGGGACGATGCCGACTGGCCTGCGCTGCGCCCCACATCGCCTCACGACGGGTGAGGCCGAATCCGTCGAAGGCGCCTGCCGCCGACAGCGACTCCAACTGCGAGGAGCTCAGGCCGATGCGCCTGGCCAAGTCGGCCTGGCTGGTGAACAGCCCTCCGGACTCCCGTTCGGCGACGATCCGCTTCGCGAGCTCCTCACCGATCCCCTGGACGGAGGAGAGTCCCAGCCGGACGGCGAGTGCGCCGTCGCGCCGGTGTCCTGCCGAATCGTCGGGAAGGAGCGGATCGAAGAGCCCGGTCGGCCCCTGTTCGTGTTCGAGGCAGCGCGTGCGCCCGCCGGGAGCGACCGGGGCGCCGGGGGTGGCCTCCGGGTCGAGCGCTTCGAGGCCGGCCTGTGCGCCGGAGCGATGCAGATCGGGACGCAGGACGGAGACGCCGTGTCGGCGGGCGTCGGCGACGAGGGTCATCGGCGAGTAGAACCCCATGGGCTGCGCGCGGAGCAGGGCCGCGAGGAAGGCCCCCGGGTAGTGCAGGCGCAGCCAGGCGCTCACGTAGACGAGGAGGGCGAAGCTCAGGGAGTGGCTCTCGGCGAAGCCGAAGTTGGCGAAGGCCTGGATCTTGGCGTACACGGCATCGGCGTCCGCACCGACGATGCCGTTACCGGCCATGCCGAGGTACAGCGTGTCCTTGAGGCTCTCGATCTTCTCCTCGCCGCGCTTCGATCCCATCGCCCGGCGCAGGAGGTCAGCGTCCTCGGCCGAGCACCCACCGACGGCCATCGCCATCTGCATGAGCTGCTCCTGGAACAACGGCACGCCGAGCGTGCGTTCGAGGACCGGTTCGAGGCTCGGGTGGAGGTAGGTGATGGGCTCCTGGCCGGTCTTCCGGCGCAGGTAGGGGTGCACCGCGCCGCCCTGGATGGGCCCAGGACGGATCATGGCGACCTCGATGACGAGATCGTAGAACCGGCGGGGGAGCAAGCGTGGCAGCATGCCCATCTGCGCGCGGCTCTCCACCTGGAAGACCCCGATGGTGTCGGCCCGGCAGAGCTGGTCGTAGACCCCTGCTTCGTCCTTCGGGATGGTCTCCAGGGTCCAGCGTTCCCCGGTGTGCTCGGCCACGAGGTCGAAGCAGTACTGGATGGCCGAGAGCATGCCGAGACCCAGGAGGTCGAACTTGACGAGACCCATCCAGGCGCAGTCGTCCTTGTCCCACTGGAGGACCGTGCGACCGTCCATGCGCCCGTGCTCGATCGGGCAGACCTCGCCGACCGGCCGATCGGTCAGCACCATGCCACCCGAGTGGATGCCCAGGTGCCGAGGCAGGGTGAGCATCTGCTGCGCAAGACCGACGACGCGCTCGGGGATGTCGTGGTCGGCGCTCGACATGACCCCGCCCCAACGCTCGACCTGTTTCGACCAGGCGTCCTGCTGACCGGGGCTGTACCCGAGCGCCTTGGCGGTGTCGCGGACGGCGAACTTCGGCCGATAGCTGATGATGTTCGCGACCTGAGCGGCGTTGCGGCGCCCGTAGGTCTCGTAGACGTACTGGATGGCCTCCTCGCGCCGGTCGGAGTCGAAGTCGACGTCGATGTCGGGCTCCTCCTCCCGCATGCTGGAGAGGAACCGTTCGAACGGCAGCTCGTAGAAGATCGAGTCGACGGCGGTGATCCCGAGCAGGTAGCAGACGGCCGAGTTCGCGGCGGAACCGCGTCCCTGGCAGAGGATGCCCCGGCCGCGGGCGAAACTGACGATGTCGTGCACGATCAGGAAGTACCCGGGGAAGTCCTTCTGCTCGATGACCTCGAGCTCCCGTTCGATGCGTCGGAGGTGTTCGGGAGTGGCGTCGGGGTACTTGACGGGGACGGCTTCGAGCACGAGGTGCCGAAGCCAGCTCATGGGCGTATGGCCCTCCGGGACGCGCTGTCGCGGGAGCTTCGGGCGGACCGCCCGCAGGCTGAAGGCGAGTTCGTCGGCCAGCTCGACGCTCCGTGCCACCGCTCCGGGATATCTGGCGAACCGGTCCGCCATCTCGGCTCCGCTCCGCAGGTGCGCGGTTCCGGCCGCGGGAAGCCATCCGTCGAGCTCGTCGAGGCTGCGTCGTGCTCGGACGGCCGCCAGCGCGGTCTGGAGTCGATGCTGCTCGGGCGTGGCGTAATGGACGTTGCCCGTGGCGACGACGGTGAGGTCGAGCAACGCCGCGATCTCGGCGAGTGCATCGTTCTCCGCCGAGTCCTCCGGGTGGCCGTGGTCGCTCAACTCGACGACGACGTGCTCCGGACCGAACAGGGCGACGAGTCGGTCGACCGCGGCGGCGGCGGCCTCCAGGCCGTGCTCACGGAGCGCGGTGCGGACGAACCCCTTGCGGCACCCGGTGAGCACGGTCACGTGGCCGGCGACGGAAGCGGCGAGCCGCTCGAGGTCGTAGATCGGGTGGCCCTTCTCAGCTCCGTCGGCGAGTTGTGCGTCCGTGATCGCGCCGGCCAGGCGGTGATACCCCTCTGCTCGACGGGCGAGCAGGAGTAGATGATGCCCGACGGGGTCGGGGACGCCGTTCTGCGGCCGGTCCAAGCCGATGGACAGTTCGGCACCGTAGACCGTCCGGAGGTCGGGGAACCGTTCCGCCGCCTCGGCCATCCGTACGACGCCGTAGAAACCGTCGTGGTCGGTGAGCGCGAGCGCGTGCAGGCCGAGTGCCGCAGCCTCTTCGACGAGCCGCTCCGGCGGGCTCGCGCCGTCGAGGAAGCTGAAGCTCGAGTGCGCGTGGAGTTCCGCATAGGGGACCCGCGTCGTCGTCGGGCGCTGCTCCGGTGGTTCGGGGACGTACGGTTGACGCTTCCGCGACCAGGCCGGGCTGTCCCCGCCGTCGGCTCCCAGCGGCAGGGTGGCCGGTCGGCTCGCGTCGGACAGACGGCGCTCGAACTCTGACCATGAGACCGGGGGGTTGTTCCATCCCATGCTGGGCTCCTTCGTCATGCGGTGCGGTGCGGACGTGATGTGGTTCAGTCGTAGCGGGCCTCGGCCCTCCAGTGCTGCTCCTCCAGCAGGAGGAGCCAGGCCTCACCCGAGTCGTCGAGGACTTGGAGGCGGTGGACGCGATGGTGGCCGTCGTCGTCCCACCAGCGTTCGTCGATGCTCCAGGGGCCGGCCCAGCCGTCGATGACGTGCCAGTCCGAGAGGGCGAAGAACCGTGCGGGCGCTGCACTCACGGTGCTGCGCTCGTCGACCGCCACGGCCAGTCCCGTCGCGTCGACGACCTCGACCGGCACGGCGGTGTCGAAGACGGTCGACGGAGCCGCTCCCGGGATGGTCCCGGGCCAGGGCCGGTTCCTGCGTTCGGCCACGGCCGCCTCACCACCCGGTGGAACACTGCCCCAGGGGACCAGGATGCGGCGGTCGAGGAGGAGGCGTCCGCCGGACGGCACCGCGGTCACGACGCCGTCGTGACCGAGCATGCTCTGGACGCGGGCGAGTCCGCTGTGGATGCGTTCATCCGGTCCGCTGCCCCAGAGCCCTTCCTCGTGTTCCGCGGCGTCGTCGAGGGTCTCCGGGACGACCTCGACGAGTTCGACGGGGGAGGCGAGTCCGTGATCGATGTTGGACGCGCCCTGCAACTGCCAGCGCACGCGATCGAGGACGTCGCCGGCGGTGAACCAGCGTGGGTGGAGCCAGGTGCGGGTGGAGCGCTCCCCGCGCTCGCTCCGCATGCTGATCGTGATCGCGGTGGTCACGAGGCCGGCCTCGGCCAGGCCGGTGATGAACCGTTCCGCGGACTGCCGGAACCCGAAGGTCAGCTGATCGATGCGGTCGAGCGGGGGCTCGAAGGCGATCGACACGGCCAGCTCCGTCGGCGGCACGCGAGGGACGACGCTTCGGGCGTCCGCGCCGGCCGCGAGGCGGTGCGCTCGGGCGCCGTCGGGGCCGAAGCGGTCGCGGACCTCGGTCGCGGGCAGTGCGCCGAACGCCCCCAGGGTGCTGATCCCGAGCCGGTGCAGCAGTGAGCTGAGTTCGGGGCGCCCGAGTGTGGACAGGGGGAGTGGGGCCAGGAAGGCGGGAGAGGCTCCGGAGGGGATGACGATGATCCGGGAACCGTCCTGCTGGAACGCGGTGGACCTCGCGGCCTGCTCCGCGGCGAAGGGGCCGTCGGCGATGCCGATCCGTGCATCGGGGACACCGAGCTCGTCGAGGCGGGCCAGGAGGACCTCCGCCGCAGCCGACTCGCCGCCGTAGTATCTGCTCGGTCCTCGGGATCGGATGGCGCAGAGCCCGGCCCGGAAGGGCTGGACGCCCGGCATGAGCTCCTCGATGCCGAGGAGGATCGGCTCGAAGGCGCGGGCGTCGACGACCGGGTCGTAGTCGGCGGTCGCCAGTTCCGGACAGCGGGCCTCAGCCTCGCGGACACGGAGTCCTCGCCGCACTCCTGCTCGACGTGCGGTGGCGTCGCAGGCCAGGACCTCACCATGCTCGATCAGGGCCAGCGGAGCGTCGGTCGTGTCCTCGGACAGCGTCCCGGAGAGTCGTGCCGCCACGATCGGCCAGTCGGGGCACCAGAGGACCATGGTGCGCTCGACCGGTCCCGCAGGCGGTTCGGTCGTCATCGGTTCACGACCATCGGGAGCCGGACGACCGTGTCGTCGTCGAGGAGGCCGGAGCCGGCGAGCGGCGCGGTGCGACCCTCGGTCGATCCCAGGGGCAGCGTCAGGTGTGCGGTCCTGGGCCGGCCCGCAGCCCCCTGGCCGAGCATCGAGCTGACGGTGAGCCGCCGATGCCGGAGATGTCCGTGCCCCGCCCCGAGGCCGCTCCAGGAGCTCTCGGTCACGCGCAATGTCGCATCGCTCTGCGGCCAGGAACCGAGGACGATCAGTGCGGCCTCGCGCTGCCGGAGGCGAGCCGCGAGTCTGGCGGCGTCGCTCGGGGCGATCCGTCCGGGAGGCGCTGTGATGAGCACGCCGGCGACGTCGGCCATGGCCGCGGTGACCGTGAGCCAGTCCGGACCGGGCTGGGGGACGAGGACGAGTCGTTCGAGGTCGATGCCCATGGAGGCCGCCGCCTCCACGCCGAACGACGGGAGACCGATGACGGCGCACCAGGTCCCGGCTGCGGACGGTCCGGCCATGAGCGACATGGCGAGTGCCGTGGAGCCGAGCACGGAGTAGCTGCCTCCGGACTGGAGGGCGCCACCGGGCAGGAGCCGGGAGAGCTCAGGAGCGGTCGGCAGGGATCGGGTGTCGAGGCGCGTCCCCTGCATCCGCTTGATGCGCCCCTGGAGTTCGTGCAGCTCGGTCGCGGTGTCCGCCCTGACGGGGGAGTCGACGAGTGCGCGGAGGGCCATGGCTCAATATTCGAACATATCTTCGAATAAGTCAACCGGCTCGATCCGGTCTCGACGACGACTGACGGATGACTCGACCATGGTCCTGCATCCCACCGACACGCGGTCCGCGGTGTCAGCAGCGCCCGGTACGCTGGGCCCATGTGCGGACGTTTCGTCGTGACCGAATCCACCGAGGAACTCATCGAGCTCTTCGACATCGACCACGCGGCTGCCGAGTTGCCCGGGCCCTCGTACAACGTGCGCCCGACCGAGCAGATCCCGATCATCCTCGACTCGGTGAAGACGGGGCCGGTGGTCCGCCGGCTCGAATCGGCGCGGTGGTCACTCGTGCCGTCGTTCGCCACCGAGTTGAAGAGTCAGTACCCGACCTTCAACGCTCGCGCGGAGGAGGTCACCACCAAGCCCACGTTCGCGCCATCGGTCAAGCAGAAGCGCGCGTTGGTCCCTGCCGCCGGGTACTACGAGTGGCACACCGAGGGTGCGACGAAGACCCCGTACTACGTGCAGACCGCTGGTGGTGAACCGATCGTCTTCGCGGCCCTCTACTCGTGGTGGCGCGACCGCTCGCTACCGGACGACGACCCACGGCGTTGGGTGCTGAGCGCGACCATCCTCACGCGGCCGGCGGTCGGTCCCTTGCAGGAGCTGCACCCACGGACGCCCGTGACGCTGCCTCCGGAATGCTGGGACGCCTGGCTCGATCCGCACCACGAGGCCGACCAGGACGAGGTCGACGAGATGGTGTCCGCAGCGACCGACGTCGCGGAGCAGCTCGTCTTCCACCGGGTGGCGCCGTTGCAGGGCGATGGACCTGAGCTCATCCTCCCCGTCCAGGAGTAGCCGCAGGAGAGTCGCCCGGAGGCGCGGAACCGCCCAGGAAACACGAAACCCGCCCCGGACACACAGAACCGCCCCTGACGCGAACGTCAGGGGCGGTTCTCGGTGTCTCAGACGCGAGGGCTGGAATGACCGGCCGCTCGGATCGTCAGCTCCGACTGATCAGAGAATCAGAGGGGGCGGATGTTCTCGGCCTGCAGGCCCTTAGGGCCCTGGTTGGTCTCGAACTCGACCTTCTGGTTCTCCTCGAGCGAGCGGTAGCCGCTCGTCGCGATGGCGGAGAAGTGTGCGAAGACGTCGGCGCTGCCGTCGTCAGGAGTGATGAATCCGAAGCCCTTTTCGGCGTTGAACCACTTCACAGTTCCAGTTGACATGTATTTCCTCTTTCATGAGTGACCGTTCCCGACTTTCGGGCCCGTTCGTCGCGGTGTTCTTTGCTCGCTCCTCAGAAAAGCAGCGTATCCATCGGTGGAAACGCGGCTTGAAATACCTGCGCAACACAACAACTTCGATCCACGTTAGCCCATCTCGGCTCGAAACGGCAGCCGAACACGTAACGGATTGGCCAATTCTGCGTCTTTTCTCGACAACTGGCGGGTGAGTGGCCTGATCTGGGGTCGGATGTCGTGATGTGGGGTGATTCTTCAGACACCGACCGTAGGCTGTGGCCATCTGCAGAGCTCGCGCTCGTCCGAGCATCCGCTCATCGCCCCGGCTGGGAAGTCGACACGATTCCTCCGGAGTGCCCATGTCAACTGAAGCCATCCTCGGCCCGGTTCGTGCCACGAGCCCCCGCAAGCCCGGCGCTGCGAACGTCACCAGCTCCTACTCGTCGCTGTTGAAGACGGTTCGCGAAGCGGGACTCCTCCGCCGCCACCGCACGTTCTACATCCTCACGTTCTCGTTCCTCGTCATCGCGCTCCTCGGCTGCGTCACCGGGTTCGTCCTGCTCCGCGAGTCCTGGTTCCAGCTGCTCATCGCCGGCGCGCTCGGCATCATCCTCACCCAGTTCGCCTTCCTCGCCCACGAGGCCTCGCACCGCCAGGTCTTCGAGTCGGGCCGCGCGAACGACCGCGCCGGCCGGTTCCTCGCGGCGGGCATCGTCGGCATCAGCTACTCGTGGTGGATGACGAAGCACACGCGCCACCACGCGAACCCGAACCAGGTCACGAAGGACCCCGACATCGAGATCGACACGATCTCCTTCATCGAGGAGGACGCTGCCAAGGCCAAGGGCCTGCAGGCCCTCATCACCCGCAAGCAGGGCTACCTCTTCTTCCCCCTCCTCATGTTGGAGGGCATCAACCTCCACGCGCTGTCCTTCAAGACCCTCTTCGGTCCGGGCAAGGTCGACGGCCGCGCCGCCGAGATCAGCATGATCGTCGCCCGCGTCGGTCTGTACCTGGCCGCGATCTTCCTCTTCCTGCCCGTCGGCATGGCGTTCGCGTTCCTCGGCGTCCAGCTCGCGGTCTTCGGCGTCTACATGGGTGCGTCCTTCGCGCCGAACCACAAGGGCATGCCGATCATCCCGGCCGACATGAAGCTCGACTTCCTCCGCAAGCAGGTGCTGACCTCGCGCAACGTCCGCGGCTTCGGCATGGCCACCTTCATGGGCGGCCTGAACTACCAGATCGAGCACCACCTGTTCCCGAGCATGCCTCGCCCGGCTCTGGCTCGTGCTCGCGTCATCGTGCGGGAGCACTGCGAGACCCAGCAGGTGCCGTACACCGAGACGACCCTGCTGCAGTCCTACGCCATCGTCATCGAGTACCTCAACCGGGTCGGCCTCTCGGCCCGCGACCCGTTCGACTGCCCGGCGGCGGCGAACTTCCGCCGCCGGTAGTCGACCGGTCTCAGACCTCGAGCGTGTCGAGCGGGGCGAGCGGGTAGTAGGTCCCGCCGCCCTGTTCGGTCGCCCACTGCAGGCGGTCGTGCGACATGCTCTGTCCCGGCCCCGAGAGCACCATCTCGTGCGTACCGAACGCGCGCTTCGGCGCGACGGCGGTGACGAAGTCCATGCCCTCGGAGATCTTCATCCACGGTGCACCCGCCGGGGCGGCCAGGACGTCGACCTCGACGCCCTCGGGGACGGCGAAGGAATCGCCGGGGTAGTACACGAGGTCGTTGATGAGGACGCCCACGTTGTCGATCACCGGGATCGACGAATGGATGACCGCGTGGGTCCCGCCGAAGAAGCGGAGCGTGAAGGGCCCCGCTTCGACCACGTCTCCCGGGGCGACGACGGTGATGTCGTACCCGTCCGCGGCGGCGGCCACACCGGCCGGTCCGTAGAGGACGGCCTCCGGGCTCGCGGCGAGGATGCGGTCGAGGTGCTCCGCGGTCCAGTGGTCGGGGTGCAGGTGCGTGATCAGGACCGCCGCGGTGTGCTCCACATCGGCGATCGGGGACGTGAACGCGCCCGGGTCGACGATCAGCTTGGCGCCGTCCGTCTCGAGGAGGAATGCTGCATGTTCGAACTTCGTGAGTCTCATAGGACGAGTGAATACCGTGGGAGCGCCGGGGGCAACCCGGTCGTCCGGGTATCCACCCGCCGTGGGCCTGTCAGAATCGGCAGGTGACCACGCAGCCCCGACGCATCGGCGTCGCCATCAACCCGACCGCGTCGTTCGGCTCGACCCGAGCCGTGGGCCCGATGGTGCTCGACGCCCTCGAGCAAGCCGGGCATCGCGCCGTCCGCCTGCAGGAGCGGACCGTCGGACAGCTCCGGAGTGCGGTGCAGACTGCGATCGAGACCGGGTTGGACGCGCTCGTCGTCGTCGGTGGCGACGGCATGGTGAGTCTGGCCGTCGAGGCGGTACGTGACTCGGGCCTGCCGTTCGGCGTGGTCCCGTCCGGTACGGGCAACGACATCGCCAGGGGCCTCGGGATCCCGTTGGGTGATCCCACAGCCGCGATCGCGTCCCTGCTCCGTGCGCTCGAGGGTGAGCCGCGGGTGATCGACGCCGGCACGGTGGCCGACGGCGAGCGGACGACCTGGTTCGTCGGTGCGGTGTCCGCAGGCTTCGACGCCCTCGTCAACGAACGGGCGAACCGCATGCGACGGCCGCGCGGGCGCAGTCGGTACACGATCGCGATCCTCCGTGAGCTCCTGGCCCTGCGACCCCGCCGGTACGAGCTGACCGTGGACGGGGCGCCGGAGACGGTCGACGCCGTCCTCCTCGCCGTCGCGAACAACACCTCGATCGGTGGCGGCATGCTCATCGCGCCACAGGCGGACCTCGCCGACGGCCGATTCGACCTCTTCGTCGTCGCACCCGTGTCACGGTTCCGGTTCCTCCGGCTGTTCCCCAAGGTCTTCTCGGGTGCCCACACGGATCTCGACATCGTGCGACTGTCGCGGGTCCGTTCGGTCTCGATCGCCGCGGACGGCATCACGGCCTACGCCGACGGGGAGCGCATCGGTCCGCTGCCGGTCACGATCGACGTGGTCCCCGGCGCCCTCCGAGTGCTCGCGTGACCGCGTCCGCCCGAGCACGACCACCGCGCGACACGCCCGTCGGATGCCGCTGGTGGCCTCGATTTGTACGGCTCGAAATCGTATGGCATACTCATATCCGTTGCTTACGGCCCCATCGTTTAGCGGCCTAGGACACCGCCCTCTCACGGCGGCAGCACGGGTTCAAATCCCGTTGGGGTCACAACACCGAACGAAGCCTCGCTTTCCTGAGTCATCAGGAAGCGGGGCTTCGTTCATTTGGCGGCTCGAGTGCGCCTCGGGATGGCCACGCGGGCCTTCCGGGACGCTCCGAAGGCAGGGCCCGCACCGATCTCGCCGAGTGCCGCTGCGTGCTAGCTTGGCCGGGTGACCGTGAAGCAGAAGCGCCGCGCTCCGGCGACAGCCGCAGTCCTGATCCTCGCCGCCCTGCTGACGGGGTGCTCCATCCCGGTGACGGGGGAGCCCGTGGCCGGCGGTGCCGGCCCCGTCGTCGACGTCGCCGGCGGCACCGACGACACGCTGCGCAAGGACTTCGACGCGAGTCCCCAGGAGGTCAACGACTACTGGACCGACGACAAGTTCGGCGGAGCGACGGCACCGGATCTGAAGCCGGGGGAGGACACGCTCACGGGCGACCAGGCCACCGGCGTGGTCGTGCACCCGAGTACCGGGGTCGGTCCCGACGTCGACGTCAAGGCCATCACCCCGACAGCAGCCGGCGACCCGTACCCGGCGACCGGACTGGCGGCGGCCACGCAGGGACGTCTCTACTTCTCCATCGGTGGCGCCACCTACGTCTGTTCCGCGAGCGTCGTCAACGCCCCGACCATGGACCTCGTCCTGACCGCGGGCCACTGCGTCTGGGACACGTACGGCAAACAGCTCGCCGAGAACATCATCTTCATCCCGGCCGACGCGGCCAACGGCCAGACCCAGCCCTACGGGCAGTGGGCCGGGGTCAGCACCTACGTCCCCGACGAGTTCACCAGTGAGGCGACGTCGGACGCCAGTGGTGCGACGAGCGGCAACGGCTGGGCCTACGACTTCGCCTTCATCCGACTCGCCCCGAACGCGTCGGGTCAGAAGATCCAGGAGGTGACCGGCGGTCAGGGCATCTCCTTCGGTACCCCGCCAGAGGGCATCACCGTGATCGGTTACCCGTCGGCCGCACCGTTCGACGGACAGTCGCAGCGCTACTGCGCGAGCCAGGCCGCCACGAAGGGATACGCCGGATACCGGGTCGACTGCCTCATGACCCCGGGTTGCTCGGGCGGCGGCTGGCTCACCCGGCTGGATCCAGCCACCGGCGCCGGGTACGTCACCTCGGTCACCTCGCGCGGCGACGGTTCCTGGCTCGAGGGCCCCGTCCTCGGACAGCGGGCGCTCACCCTGTACAACGACGCTCTGGCGGAGGGGTCATGACCGCCCGCACGAGCATGACGCGACGCCGTCGGCGGATCGGTGTCCTGGCTTTGGCCGGGAGCGCCGCACTCGCCTTGAGCGCCTGCACGACGCCCGGATCGGCGTTCCCCGACGCCGCCGCCCAGCAGAGGTACATGCAGGATCTCGCCGAGGCGAGGTTCGAGCTGCTGTCAGCCCAGATCGGCCAGGCTCCGGACGTGATCGGGTCGGCATACGTCCATGCCGTCTCGGGAGACCTCGAGTCGCACGAGAACGACTCGGTGGTCCTCTTCGGCGACCCGACCGCCTCGTTCAGCCAGGACAAGGGCTCCGCCGACGGCGACACCGTCGACATCTATCACCAGGCGGGAGTCGACTACGACCTCCTGCTGCTCGGCGGTGAACTCAAGGAGCTCGCGCCGACTGAGTGGGTGGCCGTCCAGACGCAGTACGTGGCCGAGGAGGACGCGGAGGGGTCACTCGGACCCGCCTGTGTCTACCCGGGCATCTCCATCGCCTGCGACATCTACTCCGCGGTCGAAACGACCCGCAGCTCGGGGGACGGCGCGCTCAGCAGCGTCGTGGTCTCGATGCGGAACGACGGCTCCTCACAGATCTCGACGAGCGCGAGCCTCGAGAGCGTGCTGGCCGTCGGGACGCTCTTCGACCTCCCGGACGACCTCGTGTCGTCGTTCAGCGAGGACGACCTGGCGACCCTCCTGCCGGTGACGATCTTCCAGAACGCCGAGGGTGGCCTCGTGAAGATGGAGTTGAGCGGGACGGTCGAGAGCGAGACCAAGCTGCAGTTGCAGGCCGGCTTCGAGGTGTCGGGTACGTCGACGCTCGAAGACCTGCCGACCGCACCATCAGGATTCGACGTGACGGTGATCCCGGCGGCCGATCAGGCCGCGTTCTGGGATCGGATCGAGGAGTTGAGGAAATGACCGACGACCAGAAACCCGAGGACCTCGGAAAGCCCCCGGTCGGCGGCCCCCTGCGCCCCGACCAGCAGCCGCCGGGATTCCCCGACCCGAACGCACCCCGCCTGGAGTTCGGACCGGGCAGCCCGCAGCGTCAGACGCCGCCGCAGAACGGTGCACCCCAGAACGGCGCGCCGCAGGGTCAGAACGGACCACCGCAGGGCGTCCCGTCGCAGAACGGCCCGTCTCAGCCGTCCGCGCCTGGTCAGACCGGTGGAGGGCCCCGCCCGCAGGGAGGCGCCCCAGGGCAGCAGTCCAACGGTCCAGCCCAGCAGCCGCCCACCCAGCCCGGTGCGCCGTTCGCCGGCGCGCCCGGTGGGCAGCCGTGGGTGCAGCAGCAGCGGCCCTCGAACGCAGGCCCGAACCAGCAGCCGCAGCAGCAGGGGCGGCCAGGCGGTCCGGACGGGTTCCGGCCCCCGACATCGAACGGTCAGCCCGGTCACGCGCCCAGGGGTCTTCAGCTGGGTCAGGCCCCCGGCCAGGCTCCACAGGGACGTCCGCTCGGCGCGCCGCAGGGCCGGCCGCAGAGCCAGCCTCAGGGGCCGCAGGGCCAGCCGCCCTACGGTCAGACACGCCCGACCGGGCCACAGCCCTTCGGTCCGGGACAGGCGCAGCACCCGAACGGCCCGTTCCAGCCAGGTCCACAGCAGCAGGGATCGCAGGCCGGCCCACAGCAGACCGGTCCGTTCCGTCCAGGCCCCGAGTACGGGGCGACCGGCCAGCAGCCGGCTTCGGGGCCGAAGGCCGCCCGCAAGCCGCTCGGGCGCAAACTCTGGATCGGCGTGCTCATCGGTGCGGTCGCCGCATCGCTCATCGCCGTCCCGCTCACCCTCCTCTCGGTCGGTCGCCTGTTCACGCCGATGCTCGACCGCGGCTCGGTGCAGACCGGTGTGGCCGAGGTGCTCAAGCAGGACTTCGGCCTCGCAGACGTCGAGAAGGTCGAGTGCCCGAGCGATCAGCCGGCCACGACCGGGACACAGTTCGAGTGCACGTTCTCGTACAACGCGAAGAGCTACCCGGTGGCCGTCGAGGTCATCAACGACCAGGGGCAGTACCGCGTCGGGATCGACGCGCCGAAGTAGCACGGTGTCGGCACCGGCGTCCCCTCGAGCGACGACGGTGCCGACGGCTTCGTCACGGCCGGGTGGTACGCTGGGCGAATGTTGTCCGGGCTGCTCCTCCTTCCCAGCCGCGACGAGGCCTAGTTCCAGGCTCCCTCGTCGCGGAGGTCGCTGACGCCTGACCACTCATCGTTTGAAGGAATTCCACGACATGTCGCAGCTGAACGCCGATCCGTCCGTCCCGAGCATTCCCGAGCACCCGCGCACGCTCGCCGAGAAGGTCTGGGACGACCACCTCGTCGTCAAGGGCGAGGACGGCACGCCCGACCTCATCTACATCGACCTGCACCTCGTCCACGAGGTGACGAGCCCGCAGGCCTTCGACGGTCTGCGCCTGGCCGACCGGCCGCTGCGTCGCGTCGACCTGACGATCGCGACCGAGGACCACAACACCCCGACGCTCGCGATCGACAAGCCGATCGCCGACCTCACGAGCCGCACACAGATCGAGACCCTCCGTCGCAACGCCGCGGAGTTCGGGGTGCGGATCCACTCCCTCGGCGACCTCGACCAGGGGATCGTCCACGTCGTCGGTCCGCAGCTCGGCCTCACGATGCCCGGGATCACGGTCGTCTGCGGCGACTCGCACACCTCGACCCACGGCGCCTTCGGGGCCATGGCCTTCGGCATCGGCACCAGCGAGGTCGAGCACGTCATGGCCACGCAGACGCTGCCGTTGAAGCCGTTCAAGACCATGGCGATCACCGTCGAGGGCACGTTGCGGCCGGGCGTGACCGCGAAGGACATCATCCTCGCCGTCATCGCGAAGATCGGCACCGGCGGTGGGCAGGGCTACGTCCTCGAATACCGCGGCTCGGCGATCCGTGCGCTCTCCATGGAGGGCCGCATGACGATCTGCAACATGTCGATCGAGGCCGGGGCCCGGGCCGGCATGGTCGCCCCGGACCAGATCACCTACGACTACCTGCAGGGCCGCCCGCACGCTCCGACCGGAGCCGACTGGGACGAGGCCGTCGCCTACTGGGACACCCTCGCGACCGATGAAGGCGCCGCCTTCGACGCCGAGGTCTTCCTCGACGCCGACACGCTGGAACCCTTCGTCACCTGGGGCACCAACCCGGGCCAGGGCGTCTCGCTCAGCGAGAACGTGCCCGACCCCGCGGCCATCGCCGACCCGAACGAGCGGTCCGCCGCCGAGCGCGCCCTGGAGTACATGGCGCTCGAAGCCGGCACCCCGATGAAGGAGATCCCGGTGGACGCGGTCTTCATGGGCTCCTGCACGAACAGCCGCATCGAAGACCTGCGGGCGTTCGCATCCGTCATCGAGGGCCGCACGAAGGCCGAGGGTGTGCGGGTCATGGTCGTCCCGGGTTCCGCCCGGGTTCGGATCGAGGCTGAGGCCGAGGGGCTCGACAAGATCATCACCGACTTCGGTGCGGAGTGGCGGTTCGCCGGATGCTCCATGTGCCTCGGGATGAACCCCGATCAGCTCGCTCCGGGGGAGCGCTGCGCCTCGACGTCGAACCGCAACTTCGAGGGTCGCCAGGGCAAGGGCGGCCGCACGCACCTCGTCTCGCCGCTCGTCGCCGCGGCGACCGCCATCCGCGGAACACTCTCCAGCCCTGCCGATCTCGAGGTCGAGCCCGGCAGACACGCCGCCACCGAGCAGGAAGGCGTGCACGCCTGATGGACAAGTTCACGACCGTCACCGGCGTCGCCGCTCCGATGCGGCGTTCCAACGTCGACACCGACCAGATCATCCCCGCCGTCTATCTGAAGCGGGTCACGAAGACCGGCTTCGAGGACGCGCTCTTCGCGGGGTGGCGTCAGGACCCCGATTTCGTCCTGAACCAGCCCGTCTACCAGGGTGCCAGCATCCTCGTCGCGGGGCACGACTTCGGCACCGGCTCGTCGCGTGAGCACGCCGTGTGGGCCTTGCGCGACTTCGGGTTCAAGGTCGTCGTGTCGTCCCGCTTCGGCGACATCTTCCGCGGGAACTCCGGGAAGCAGGGTCTCCTCGCCGCCCAGGTCAGCGAGGAGGAGCTCGAGCAGCTCTGGGCTGCGATCGAGGCCGCTCCCGGCGCCGATTCCGTCGTCGACCTCATCGCCCGCACCATCACGGTCGGCGATCTCACGGTTTCGTTCCAGGTCGACGATTACACTCGGTGGCGGCTCATCGAAGGACTCGATGACATCGGGCTGACGCTCCGTAGCGAAGAGCAGATCACCGCGTTCGAGGCCCGGCGGCCGAACTGGCTGCCCCGCACCATTCCCGTCAAGTAGCAAGGCAGTAGGTACCGGTTTGAATTCACTCGTCCAGGCGTCACAGGCGGCAGGCTCGTCGGTCGGACTCGATGTCGACCGCATCACGATCAACGGCGGTATCCCGCTCAGAGGCCGCATCGAGGTCAAGGGTGCCAAGAACCTCGTGACCAAGGCGATGGTTGCGTCGCTACTCGGCGAGAACGTCAGCGTCCTGCGCAACGTGCCGAACATCAGCGACGTCCGGGTCGTCCGCTCCCTGCTCGAGATCCACGGCGTGGACGTGACGGAGGGCGAGAACCCGAACGAGCTCCGCCTCGACCCGACCAACGTCGAGTCCGCCCACATGGAGGAGATCGACGCACACGCCGGCTTCTCCCGGATCCCGATCCTGTTCTGCGGGCCGCTACTCCACCGCCTCGGGGCGGCGTTCATCCCCGACCTCGGAGGCTGCCGCATCGGCGACCGCCCCATTGACTTCCACCTCGACGCGCTCCGCAAGTTCGGCGCGGTCGTGGAGAAGCTCCCGCAGGGCATCCGTCTCTCGGCCCCGAACGGTCTGCACGGGACGACGGTGCACCTTCCGTACCCGAGCGTCGGCGCCACGGAGCAGGTCCTGCTCACGGCGGTCCGTGCCAAGGGCACCACGGAGCTCAAGGGTGCGGCGATCGAGCCGGAGATCATGGATCTCATCGCCGTCCTCCAGAAGATGGGCGCGATCATCTCCTACGAGCCCAACCGCGTGATCCTCATCGAGGGCGTGGACAAGCTCGAGGGGTACGACCACACGGCCATCGGCGACCGCAACGAGGCAGCGAGCTGGGCGTCGGCCGCGCTCGCGACCGACGGCGACGTCTTCGTCGGCGGCGCGAAGCAGCAGGACATGATGACGTTCCTCAACATCTTCCGCAAGGCCGGTGGCGGGTTCGACATCACCGACGACGGCATCCGGTTCTACCGCAAGGAGGAGCTGAAGCCCGTGGTCATCGAGACCGACGTCCACCCCGGCTTCATGACGGACTGGCAGCAGCCCCTCATCGTCGCGCTGACGCAGGCGACGGGCGAGTCGATCGTCCACGAGACGGTCTACGAGAACCGGTTCGGATTCACGGACGCGCTCAACACCATGGGCGCGAACATCGTCGTGCACCCCAACGGGCTGTCGGGTACGCCTCGTCGCGTGCCGCGGCGCAACCTCGAGCAGGCCGCCGTGATCAACGGCCCGACGCCGCTGCACGGTGCCGACATCGAGGTCCCCGACCTCCGCGGTGGCTTCAGCCACCTCATCGCGGCGCTCACCGCCGAGGGCAAGTCGACGGTCAGCAACGTCGGCATCATCAGCCGTGGGTACGAGAACTTCATCGTGAAGCTCCAGCAGCTCGGTGCTGACTTCGTCCTCGAAACGAAGTAGTCCGCCGTGGGGGTGGAACGGTCGAGGCCGTCGATCTACTGGTTGCTGTCGTCGATCGCGATCCCGCCGTTCAGTGCTCTCGTCAAGCTCCGCGTCCGGCACGGCGAACGCCTGCCGCAGGAGGGGCCGTTCATCCTGTCGCCCAACCACGACAGCGAGTTCGACCCGCTGATCATGGGCGTGGCCGTCTGGCGGCTCGGGCGACAGCCTCGCTTCATGGCGAAGGGCAGTCTCTTCAAGGTCCCGGTGGTCGGGTGGTTGTTGCGGAAGTCCGGACAGATCCCCGTCGAGCGCGAGGGCTCCGCCCGTGGGATGGACCCCGTCAGCGCCGCAGCACACCTGACCGAACGCGGGCAGGGTGTCGTCGTGTACCCGGAGGGCTCGCTCACCCGCGACCCGGGCCTGTGGCCGATGCGCGGGCGAACCGGCGCGGTCCGGATCGCCCTCACGCACGGCCTGCCGATCATCCCCGCCGCGCACTGGGGCACGCAGGAGGTCATGCCGCGGTACGGCAAACTGCGGGTGTTCCCGTTGCGGAAGCGCGTCGAGGTCGCCATCGGCGAGCCGGTGGACCTCTCGGCCTTCGCCGGGCGGCAGCTAGACTCGAAGACGCTGAACGAGGCGACCGAGGTCGTCATGCAGGCCATCACCGCCCTCTGCGAGGAACTGCGCGGTGCCCAAGCTCCCTCTGAGCGTTGGGATCCCTCGAAACACCAGCAGAAGGAGACAGGCCGCTTTGAGTCCTAGGAACGTTCCGCAACCACCGGCCGCCACGAGGGTCGCCGTGCTCGGAGCGGGCAGCTGGGGCACGACGTTCGGCAAGATCCTCGCGGACGGTGGCTCCGACGTGGTCATGTGGGCCAGACGACCCGAGCTCGCTCGCGAGATCACCGAGGCCAAGCGCAACAGTGACTACCTGCCCGGCATCAATCTGCCGATGCGGATGACGGCGACCGCGAGCATGGTCGACGCCGTGCGCGGTGCCTCGGTCGTGTTCCTGTCGGTCCCGAGCCAGTCGTTGCGCGACAACCTCATCGCGCTCCGCCCGCACCTCGAGGACGGCACCATCGTCGTCTCGCTCATGAAGGGCGTCGAGCGTCGCAGCGGATCCCGGATGAGCGAGGTCATCCGCGAGACCCTCGACATCGACCCGTCACGCATCGCCGTCGCCTCCGGCCCCAACCTCGCGCTCGAGATCGCCCGCGAGCAGCCGACGGCCGCCGTGATCTCCTCGGAGAGCCTCGAGACGGCGCAGACGGTCGCGCTCCTCGCGCGCAACCGGTACTTCCGCAGCTTCGTGAACACCGACGTCATCGGTACCGAGTTCGGTGGTGTGCTCAAGAACCTCATCGCCGTCGCGATCGGCATCGTCGACGGCGTCGGCTACGGTGAGAACACGAAGGCCTCCATCATCACCCGCGGGCTGGTCGAGATGACCGACTTCGCGGTGGCCCACGGCGCGCAACCGGAGACCCTCTCAGGCCTGGCCGGGCTCGGCGACCTCATCGCGACGTGCCAGTCGCCGCTGTCCCGGAACAACACGGCGGGGCGTCTGCTCGGCCAGGGGTATCAGTTCGACGACGTCGTCAAACAGATGCAGCAGACCGCGGAGGGGCTCGCGTCCGTTGCACCGGTGCTCGAGCTGGCCAAGGCGAAGGGGGTCGCGATGCCCATCGTCGAACAGGTCAAGCAGGTGCTCGACGGCACGCTCGACCCGAAGGACATCGCACCGCACCTCACGACCGACGACGACGAACCCCAGGGGGAGAGAAGCAACGATGACGCACAAGACCGGAGTGGTGGTGCTCTTTGGAGGCCGTTCAAGCGAGCACTCGATCAGCTGCGCAACGGCGGGCGGCGTCCTCGCCGCGATTGACCGCGAACGGTACGACGTCTACCCGGTCGGGATCGCCCACGACGGCTCGTACGTCCTCGAGGTCGACGACCCGAGCCGGTACGCGCTCGACCCCGCGCACTTGCCGGAGGTCGACCCCTCGCGGCCGGCCGTGCGCTGGCCTGAGCGCGTCGGCAGCCGTGAGCTGACCGTGGTCGGGGAGGACGGCGTCCCGTTCACCCTCGGTCCCATCGACATCGTCTTCCCGATCCTCCACGGTCGGTTCGGCGAGGACGGCACCGTGCAGGGCATGCTCGAGCTCGTCGACCTCCCGTACGTCGGCTCCGGCGTCCTCGCGTCCTCGCTCGGCATGGACAAGCACTTCACGAAGACGGTGCTCCAGGCCGCCGGGATCGCCGTCGCGCCGTGGGTGCGGTTCACCGCCCACGAGTGGGCCACGGCACCCGAGGAGGTGCTCGCATCGCTCGGATCGCTCGGGTCACCGGCGTTCGTGAAGCCGGCGCGAGCCGGTTCGAGCGTCGGCGTGTCGAAGGTGTCGACGCCGGACGCGTTCCGTGCAGCGATCGAACTAGCCCTCGCCGAGGACTCGACCGTGCTCGTCGAGACCGGTCTGGTGGGCCGAGAGGTCGAATGTGCGGTCCTCGAGTCCCTCCCCGGCGAGGCACCTCGTGTCTCGGTGGCCGGCGAGGTCGTCGTGACCGGACGCGACTTCTACGATTTCGAGGCGAAATACCTCGACGCACCCGGTATCGAGCTCGTCTGCCCCGCCGACCTTCGTCCCGAGCAGTTGTCGGAGATGCAGGACCTCTCGCGTCGGGCGTTCGAGGCGTTGGGCTGCGCGGGGCTCGCCCGGGTCGACTTCTTCCTGACCGCGGACGGCTTCGTCGTCAACGAGGTCAACACCATGCCGGGGTTCACCCCGATCTCGATGTTCCCGAGCTGCTGGTTGGCCTCGGGGCTCAGCTACCCCGAGCTCATCACCGAGCTGATCGAGGTCGCGCGCGCCCGCTCCTGAATGCAGCGGCGCCGGAACGGTCAGCCGTCGGTGGGGATCGGGAGCTCGGCGTCGCCGAGGGCGGTGCACTTCCCGGTGACGGGGAGCACGGACACGGCAGGCGCCAGATCAGCCAGGACGGTGCTGCTGGCGACGGCGTCGCCGTCGAGCACGATCTCGACCGCGGGCGTGCGCCCGAAGGTGGTGAACCGGTAGTTCGGCGCGTCGGCGTCGTCGATGATCCAGTCGACGCCGTTCACCGACTGGCACTGCTGCGTGGTCGGGCCGGGGATCGCGACCCCGCAGTGCAGGAGGACCGTCGCGGGATCGCCCCAGGCGCCGGTGGCCTGGGCGTCGGTGCCTCGCTCGGGCAGCTCGGCGACGACGTCGGGCAGACGCACCGTGACCTCCGCGCACTGCGGGTTGTTCGCATCGGCGGCGGGTTCGAGCGCGACGGCGGGCGCGCAGCCCGCCAGGGCCAGGGTTGCGGCTGCGGCGAGGGCGGTGGCGAGGAGCGCACGAATCGGGGACATCGCCCACCAGGCTACCGTTGATCCCATGAACGAGTCTGGGAGCGCGTCCGACGATCACGGAACGGTCGGGCCCTGTGTCGGGGACCTCGCCGAGGGGGAGCTGCTCGAGCGCATCTTCCCTCGCCTGCCGCACGCCGACGCCGAACTCCTCGGGCCGGGTGACGATGCCGCCGTCGTCCTGGCGCCGGACGGTCGGTTCGTCGTCACGACGGACACGATGATCCACGGGCCGGACTTCCGGCTGGCATGGTCGAGCGCCCACGACCTGGGGTGGAAGGCTGCGGCCAGCAACCTGGCGGACGTGGCGGCGATGGGGGCGCGTCCGACGGCACTCGTCGTCGCACTCGCCATGCCCAAGCACCTGCCGGTTGCCGTCCTCGACGGGTTCGCCGACGGACTGCGCGACGCCTGTGCCGAGCTCGCGCCCGGCTGCGGTGTCGTCGGCGGCGATCTGGCCGTGTCCGACGTCTTCATGATCGCGGTGACGGCGTTCGGCGACCTGGAGGGTCGTGCCCCCATCCGACGTGACGGAGCGCGACCCGGCGACGTGGTCGCGGTCGCGGGGGAGTTGGGTTCGGCTGCGGCAGGCCTGCGACTCCTCTTCTCACGTGGGGTCGACGCCGACGGCGTGCCCTCGGCCGAGGCAGCGGCCGGCCTGCGACGCGATCACCGGGTCGAGGTGGAGGCACAACTCGCACCACGGCCACCGATCGCCGCCGGTGTCGTCGCCGCCGTCGCCGGTGCCACGGCGATGCTCGACCTGTCGGACGGGCTCGCGCTCGACGCCGGTCGCCTCGCGCGGGCGAGTGGGGTCGCGATCGACCTCCGGGCCGAGGACCTGGGTGCCGACATGGCGCTCGCCCTCGCCGGCGGCGAGGACCACTCCCTCCTGGCGACGTTCCCGGCCGCCACCACGATCCCCGCCGGCTTCCGGACCATCGGCACGGCCCGGACCGGTGCCGGGGTCCTCGTCGACGGTGTGGCCTACGACGGTCGCGCCGGTTGGGACCCCTACCGCGACTGGGACGACGCGTCCGGTTGAGCGGTGTGGCCGGCCGCCGTGGCGCGAAGACCCTGCGGAGACGCGGTGACGGTGAAGCGGTGGCTCAGACCGGCGTGATCCACCAGACGACGGTCTCGCCGTAGGTGCTCTTCCGCAGGACCTCGAGCGCTGGGGGAAGGGTCGGTTCGGGCGAGCGGGAGCTCCGCTCGACGAGCACGAGCCCGTCGTCGGTGACCAGACCGACGAGCGCGGCGAGGTTGGCCGTGAGCTCCGCCTCGGGGAGGTCGTACGGGGGATCGATGAAGACGAGGTCGGACGGGACCGTCGCCCCGGACAGGTAGGCGCCGACCGACTTGGCGTGCACCGTGATGCGTGGTGCCGCACCGCGAGGTGCTGCCGAGGTCACGATCTTCGCGTTGTCGCGACACAGCTTCGCCGCCTCCGACCCTCGGTCGACGAGGGTGACGACCGCGGCACCCCGGCTGGCGCACTCGAGTCCCAGCGACCCCGACCCTGCGTACAGGTCGAGCACCTCGGCGCCGGCGATGACATCGCGGGCCTCCAGCGCGGAGAAGAGTGCCTCGCGGACGCGATCGCTCGTCGGTCGTGTCCCGCTGCCCGGGACCCGGATCGTGCGTGATCCGGCGAAACCCGAGATGATCCTGATGCCGGCCATGGTCCCATCCTCGCAGGCTGCGCGAAGCCGAGCGAACCGCGGTGTCCGAGGTCCGGAATAGAATCGACGGCATGACGGGGATCGAGCTGGGCACGAAGCTCGGCGGTGTCCTCGGCGGCCGAACCGCGACGGCACTCCAGAAGGCGTTCGGCGTCGAGACCGTCGGCGACCTCCTCGAGCACTACCCGCGTCGCTACGCGAAGCGCGGCGAGCTGACGGTCATCGGCCTGCTGCCGCTCGGCGAGGACGTGACGATCGTCGCCGACGTCCTCGAGGTCCGCGACCGCCAGATGAAGCAACGCAAGGGTTCCATCCTCGAGGTCGTCATCTCCGACGGTCAGGGTCGGCTCAACCTGACCTTCTTCAACCAGCCCTGGCGCGCGAACGAACTCCGGCCGGGACTCCGCGGCATCTTCGCAGGCAAGGTCGGCGACTACCGCGGCAGTTATCAGCTCGCCCACCCGCAGTACCAGATCTTCCCCGACGACGCTGAAGCCCCGGCGCTCGCCGACGCCCAGGCGAAGGCGTGGTCGGAGGCCCCCATCCCGATCTACCCGGCGACGAGCACGATCACGAGCTGGAACCTCAGACAATCCGTCGAGCTGGTTCTGGACGCCCTGCCGCCGCAGGAGGACCCCGTCCCGCGGTCGGTCCGGGCGGCGAGGGGTGAGCTCTCCTTCGACGCCGCTATCCGTGCCGTCCACCGCCCGACGGTCGATCGTGACTGGCAGCGCGGTCGCCGCAGCCTGCGGTACCAGGAGGCGTACCTCCTCCAGACGGCCCTGCTCCAGCAGCGCGCCGCCACCCGTGCGCTGGCGGCCGAACCCCGCGTGCCGAAAGCCGGCGGCTACCTCGAGCGCCTCGATGCCGCGCTCCCGTTCGAGCTGACCGGCGACCAGCAGACGGTCGGCACGGAGATCGCGGCCGATCTCGCGCAGCCCAATCCGATGAACCGGCTCGTCCAGGGCGAGGTCGGCTCGGGCAAGACGCTCGTCGCCCTCCGGGCCATGGCGGCCGTCGCCGACAGCGGGGGACAGTCGGTGCTGCTGGCGCCCACCGAGGTCCTCGCGGCGCAGCACCTGCGGTCGATCGTCCGTTCGCTCGGCCCCGACCTCTCGGCCGAACTCATGCCGACGCTGCTCACCGGCCAGCTGCCGACGTCCGATCGCAAACGGGCGCTGCTGCGGATCGTCGCCGGCCAGGCCCGGATCGTGATCGGGACGCACGCTCTGCTGGGTGACGCCGTGACCTTCGCCGATCTGGGGATGGTCGTCGTCGACGAACAGCACCGCTTCGGCGTGGAGCAGCGCGACCAGCTCCGCCAGAAGGGACGCACACCGCCGCACGTCCTCGTGCTGACCGCGACGCCGATCCCACGGACCGTGGCCATGACCGTCTTCGGCGACCTCGACGTCAGCATCATCAAGGAGCTGCCACGCGGGCGGCAGGGGATCGAGAGCTTCGTGGTCGCCCTGGCCGATCACCCGCGGTGGATCTCCCGCGTCTGGGAGCGCCTCGCCGAGGAACTCGCGCAGGGGCGGCAGGGGTTCGTGGTGTGCCCGGCGATCGACGCCAAGGAGGTCGAGCCCGGTGAGGAACTCGAGGAGGACGCCGACCCGGCGCGCCCGATCGCGTCCGTGCTCACCACGGTGGAGCAGCTGCGTACCCACCCGCTGCTCGCGTCGCGACGCATCGACGTCCTTCACGGCCGGATGAGCGCGGAGGAGAAGGACCGGACGATGCGGGCCTTCGCCGCCGGTGAGATCGACGTGCTCGTGGCGACGACGGTCATCGAGGTGGGCGTCGACGTCCCCAACGCCTCGACGATGGTCGTGCTCGACGCGGAGCGCTTCGGGGTGTCGCAGCTCCACCAGCTCCGCGGACGCGTCGGTCGAGGCGGCGTCCCGGGGCTGTGTCTGCTCGTCACCGCGGCGGAGGCGGAGAGCACCGCACGCGAGCGCGTCGACGCGGTCGCCGCGACGCTCGACGGCTTCGACCTCGCGCAGGTCGACCTCGAGCTGCGGCGCGAGGGCGACGTCCTCGGCAGCATGCAGTCGGGCGGGCGGTCCTCGCTCAAGCTGCTCCGGGTCGTGCACGACAGCGAGGTCATCATCGAGGCGCGGGCGGATGCCGCCGAGCTCCTCGACACCGATCCCGACCTCGCCGACCACCCGGTGCTGGCCGAAGCGCTCCGCCGACGCCTCGACGAATCCGACCGCGCCGCGCTCGCCAAGAACTGAGCACCGATAGGCTGGCGACATGAAGCGGATCGCCGTCGTCCCCGGATCGTTCGACCCAGTCACCCTCGGTCACCTGGATGTCATCGAGCGGGCGGCGCGCATCTTCGACGAACTGCACGTGCTGGTCGTGCACAACCCCGACAAGTCCGCGCTGCTGCCGATGCCGCAGCGGGTGTCCTTGCTCGAGCGCTCCATCGCCGACGGCGGATTGCCCGACAACATCGTCGTCGCGCAGTGGAACGTCGGCCTGCTCGTCGACTACTGCACGGACGTCGGCGCGAGCGTGCTCGTGAAGGGCATCCGCTCGCAGGTCGACGTCGCGTACGAGACGCCCATGGCCATCATGAACCGCAGCCTCGCCGGCGTGGAGACGGTCTTCCTCCTGCCTGATCCCGCGCACGCGCACGTCTCCAGTTCACTCGTCCGGCAGGTGGCCGCGCTCGGTGGCGATGTCAGCCCGTACGTCCCGCAGGTGGTGGCGACCTTCCTCCAAGAGGGCTAGGGCGTTCTCCCGGTCGGGTTCGGCGTAGAATCGTCGATCGTGACTAGGAAGAGAACGAACAATTCGCCGTTCAGCGTCAATGTGCGCGATCTGGTGAACCGTCCCGGGGAGATGCGCGAGCACGACCTCGAGGTGGTGCTCGCCGAGCGCTGGGGCGAGGGTCTGGTCGCCGTCCAGGAGGGCACGACGCTCTCCGAGCAGGTGCGTCTCGAGTCCGTGCACGAGGGGATCCTCGTGACCGTCGACGTCGACGCACTGGCGACCGGCGAGTGCGGCCGTTGCCTCCGCGACATCGAACTGCCTGTCGAAGTCGAGATTCAGGAACTTTTCGCGTATCCTGATTCGGAAGCGTCTGACTTCGAGGTTCACGACGACCACGTGGATCTTGAACCTCTGGTCAGAGATGCGGTAGTTCTCGCATTACCGTTTCAGCCGGTGTGCCAGCCGGATTGCCCCGGACTCGACCCCGAGACCGGTGAGCGGCTGGCCGAACGTCCGGAACGACACCCTCACGACGTCGCAGATCCTCGCTGGTCTGCGCTCGCGGGCTTGTCCTCAGACTCCGTACTTGACACAGACGCCAGTAGCGCCCAGCGCGCCGCTGCAGACACAGAAGAGAGATAGATCATGGCTGGAAACCCCCCGAAGCGGAAGGTCTCGCGCTCGAACACCCGCTCGCGTCGCTCGCAGTGGAAGGCCGCCGTGCCGACGCTCGTGAAGACGGTGGAGAACGGCCGCGTCACGTACAGCCTGCCGCACCGCGCCAAGGTCGTCGAGGACTCGCAGGGCACCGCCCTGTACCTCGAGTACAAGGGCCGCAAGGTCGCAGACGTCTGATCCGCGCGTTGAACGTCCGCGTTCGAACAGCGTGAACACGAATCATTCCGACCACACCGGAATCGGCTCCGTATCGGAGACCGATCCCGGTGTGGTCGTTTTCGCACGGCAACTGGGTGTCGACGTCTCGTACGAGCTGCTCGACCTGGCGCTGACGCACCGCTCGTACGCGTACGAGCACGGTGGACTCCCGCACAACGAGCGCCTCGAGTTCCTCGGCGACTCGATCCTCGGGCAGGCCGTCACCGTCATGCTCTACCGCGACTTCCCGCACCTCGACGAAGGGCAGCTGGCGAAGCGACGTGCGAGCCTCGTCTCGACGATCGCGCTCGCTGAGGTCGCACGCTCGATCGGTCTGGGCGAGCGGATCAAGCTCGGCAAGGGCGAGGACCAGACCGGTGGCCGCGACAAGGCGTCCATCCTGGCCGACACGATGGAGGCCGTCATCGGCGCGACGTACCTGTCGGCCGGACCCGACGCCGCGACGGCACTCGTCCTGCGCCTGGTGAACCCCCTCCTCGAGAACCCTGAGCGCTTCGGCGCGGCGATGGACCCGAAGACGAGCCTCCAGGAGGCCGCCGCGGCCATCGGTGCGCCGGCGCCCGTCTACGAGATCGCCAGCTCCGGCCCCGACCACAACCGACGGTTCGTCGCGACGGTCACCGTGGGCACCGCGGTCACGGCGACGGGCTCCGGCACGAGCAAGAAGCACGCCGAGATGGCGGCGGCCCTGGAAGCCTGGTCGAGGATCAGTGCCGGAACTCCCTGAGGTCGAGGTCGTCCGCGCCGGCTTGGAGCCCGCCGTCAGCGGGGCGACGATCGCCGGCGTCGAGGTCTTCGACGAACGCTCCCTGCGCCGCCACGCGAGTGGTGTCGCCGACTTCACGGCACGGCTGACGGGGCGGACCATCCGATCTGCCGTCCGACGCGGGAAGTTCCTCTGGTTCCCCCTCGACGACGATGAGGCGATCGTCGGTCACCTGGGCATGAGCGGGCAGATGCTGCTCCGGTCGCCCGGCGACGACGCCGACCGACTCCTGCGCATCCGCTTGCAGTTGGAGCATCCCGAGCACGGCGAGCTCTGGCTGCACTTCGTGGACCAGCGGATCTTCGGCTCCATGGCGGTGACCGCGCTCGTCCCGACGACGGACGGAGCCGCAGGTGGGTTCGGCGACGAGGTCGCGATGGTGCCCGACCAGGTCGCGCACATCGCCCGCGACCCGATGGACCCGGCGTTCGACGACGCCGTCTTCCTCCGACGACTGCGCGAGAAACGCACCGGCGTGAAGCGGGCGCTCCTCGATCAGACCCTGGTGAGCGGGATCGGCAACATCTACGCG
Source organism: Plantibacter sp. CFBP 8798 (assembly GCF_014841195.1). Classification (NCBI taxonomy): domain Bacteria; kingdom Bacillati; phylum Actinomycetota; class Actinomycetes; order Micrococcales; family Microbacteriaceae; genus Plantibacter; species Plantibacter sp. CFBP 8798. The sequence goes on along the minus strand of NZ_JACYTS010000002.1, from coordinate 744,417 downwards.
GACGAGTCGCTCTGGGCGGCGCGCATCCATCCCGAACAGGAGACCGCCCGTCTCGGGCTCGGACGCGCCGGCCGGCTGCTCGAGGAGGTCCGTGCCGTGCTCGCCAAGGCCCTGGCCGAGGGCGGGACGAGCTTCGACGCCCAGTACGTGAACGTCAACGGTCAGGCGGGGTACTTCGCCCACAGCCTGAACGCCTACGGACGGCAGGGCAAGCCGTGCGCGCGCTGCGGCACGCTCATCGTCCGCGAGCAGTTCATGAACCGGGGCTCGCACCGCTGTCCCGTGTGCCAGCGCCGCACCTGACGATCAGTCATCGCGGGGGAGTCGGCGCTGCCATTCACCCGAGTAGCCGACGATGCGGAAACCGAGTCGGTCGTTGATCGCGAGCATGTGCGCGTTCTCGTCGGCGTTCCAGGTGTAGATCCGGGACCGCTCGGGTGCCTGATCGGCGAGTGCGAGGAGGTTCGCCGCCTTCATCCAGAGTCCGAGGCCGTGTCCCCGGTGGTCGGCGAGCACGAGCGTGTCCCACTGCTCCGCGTGTTCCTTGCCCTCCCCGAGGACGAGCTCGCTGTACCCGGCGACCGCGCCGCTGTCGCGGTGGACGGCGGCGACGACGATCGCGTGGTCGCCAGACGCCGCCAGCTGTGCCTCGCGGGCGCGGACCCGCTCGGGCGTCCAGACCTCGGGGTCGAGTTCCAGATCGGCGGCCGGGATGTCCGTCGCCATGTGTTCGCGGGCCGTGGCGAGTGATCCGAGCAGCTCGTCGGGGGTGCGGTCCACCCAGTGCACGAGGCGGTACTCGTGTCCGGCTCGGGCGGTCGATGTCGCGACGATGTCCGGCAGCTCCCCGAGCGTCGTGGCGAGGTCGCAGCGGTTGGTCCGCTCGACCTGCGCGAGGGCGTATCCACGATCGAGCATGAACCGGCTGGCCGCGGCGTTCGCGGGGATCGCCCGATCGCCGACGCTCGCACCGAGGAGCGGTTCGCCGGCCGGGATGTCGTCGACGGCGTGCTGGGTGAAGGCGGTCACCGTCGGGCGACCGGCCGCGAGGGCCCGTCGCTCCAGCTCCGACAGGAGCGCTGTGCCGATCCCTTGACGACGCGCGTCGGGGAGGACGCCGACGTCCAGGGAGGCCGTCGCCGCGTCGGCTTCGGTGCCGTACCCGAGCCAGCCGCGACCGACCACACGGCCGTCGAGGACGGCGGCGAGCAGGACGCGTCGCTGGAACCGCTGGTCGCGGTACTCGGGCAGGGTCATGGCGGAGGTCAGAGCGAAGTCGTCGGTGGACCAGATCTCCGCTTCGAGCGTGTTCGCGACCTCCTGGACCGTGTCGAACACGGCTGAGCTCCCGGACGCCGGGATCTCGACCTCGTCGATCGTGACGCGCATCGTCGGCTCCCTCCCACACCAGACCGTCCTGGGTGATGCGGTCCATGGTACGACCGCCCCGGCGGGCCGGCACAGCGTGGTGTCCCTCGTCCGTCCGCGGATTCGCTACCGTAGTGCACAGCATCCGCGACGCGGGAGAGGAGGTGCGCGTGTACCTGAAGAGCCTGACGCTCAAAGGGTTCAAGTCCTTCGCGCACCCCACCACCTTCGCGTTCGAGCAGGGCGTCACCTGCGTCGTGGGTCCCAACGGTTCCGGCAAGTCGAACGTCGTCGACGCGCTCGCCTGGGTGATGGGCGAGCAGGGGGCGAAGACCCTCCGCGGCGGCAAGATGGAGGACGTCATCTTCGCCGGCACGTCGACCAGGGGCCCGCTCGGTCGAGCCGAGGTCACGCTCACCATCGACAACAGCGACGGCGCACTGCCCATCGAGTACACCGAGGTGACGATCAGCCGCACCCTGTTCCGCAACGGCGGGAGCGAGTACGCCATCAACGGCGACACGTGCCGGTTGCTCGACGTCCAGGAGCTCCTGAGCGACTCCGGGCTGGGCCGCGAGATGCACGTCATCGTCGGGCAAGGACAGCTCGACGCGGTGCTGCGGGCGACGCCCGAGGAGCGCCGCGGCTTCATCGAGGAGGCGGCCGGCATCCTGAAGCACCGCCGACGCAAGGAGAAGACGCTCCGGAAGCTCGAAGCGATGCAGACCAACCTCACGCGGTTGAGCGACCTCGCCGGCGAGATCCGCCGGCAGCTGAAGCCGCTCGGTCGTCAGGCGGAGATCGCCCGGGAGGCGCAGACGATCGCCGCGGTCGTCCGCGACGCCCGCGCTCGGATCCTCGCAGACGACGTCGTGGGCCTCCGGCGTTCCCTTGATGAGCACAACCGCTCGGAGAGCGAGCGCCACAGCGAGCGCCTCGTCCTCCAGGAGCAGTTGGAACAGGCGGAACTGCGGATCAACCGGATCGAGCAGGCGCAACTCGGCGACGCGGTCGACGACGCCCGCCGGATCACCTTCGAGCTCGAGAGTGTGCAGGAGCGGCTCCGGAACCTGTACACGCTCGCCAACCAGCGGCTCGCGCTCCTCGGATCATCGACGGACACGACGGCCGCCGAACCCCGGATCACGAAGCAGATGGTCGCCGACGCGACCGCGGAGATCGACGGACTGCGGGTGGCGGTCGCCGACGCGGAGCGCGCGTTGCAGGAGGCGCAGGCGGACACCCGCGCGAAGCGTGCCGCACTCGACGCGGTGGACGTCGAGATCGCAGCGCAGAGCGCGCTCGTGTCACGACACGACCTGGAGCTTTCCAAGCTCGCTGGAGCCGTCGACGCCGCCGGGTCCAAACTCGCCGCGGTCCGTGGCGAGGCGTTGCGCCAGCAGAACGCGATCGACGCCGCCGCCCTCCGTCTGGACGCCGCGCGGCTGGAGTACGAGGCGCTCGAGGACGACCCGACCCTGGCGGACGCCGCCGACTCCGGCCTCGACGACGCCTACGAGGCGGCCCAACGCGGCGCGGCGGAGGCCGAGGGGGAGATTGAGGGCCTGCGCGAGCAGCTCCACACCCTCGAACGTGAACGTGATTCGCTCGGCGCCAAGACCAGTGCACTCTCGCGCGCCCTCGACCTCAAGACCGGCTCGGCCGAACTCGCATCGAGCGGTCTCGACGGGATCGACGGGATCGTCGCGGACCGGGTGCAGGTCCGACCCGGCCACGAGTCGGCTGTGGCCGCAGCACTCGGCACGCTCGCGGAGGCCGCCGTCGCCGTCGACCGGCACGCTGCCCGTCGGGCGCTCGATCACGCGGCCGATCAGGATCTCGGCCGGGTCGAGATCGTCATCGCCGACGGTGCGCGAGACGTCCCGGACGCGCCCGCCGGGTTCACCTCGGCTGCCGAGCTGGTGGAGGCCCCTCCTGGCGTGCTGGGGATCCTCGCCTCGGTCCTCGTCGTCGACTCGCTCGACGACGCGATCGCGGCGTACGACCGACTCGGCTCGTCACTCAGCGCGTTCACCCTCGTGACCCGTGACGGCGCGGTCGTCACGGACAGCATCGTCCGCGGGGGGAGCGGCGGAGCGCAGAGCCGCATCGAACTGCTGGCCGAACGCGATGCGGCAGCCGATCGACACGGCGAGGTCGAGTCGCTCATCGAACGGGCGCGCTTCGCACTGGCCGAGCAGCGCACGATCCTGCAGGAGGCGAAGCAGACTGCGCAGGCTGCGCTCAGCGCCCTCCGCGAGTTCGACGCCACCCGTGCCTCACAGGCCGAGCGCGTGAACCGGGTCACGGTCCGATACGAATCCGCCCAGGCCGAACACGACCGCCTGCTCGCCGCTGCCGGGACGGCGGAGGCGGCCGTCGCCGACGCCGCTGCCGCCGTGGAGCGGGCCAAGCTGGACCACGACACCGCTCGCGCGCGTCCACGACCGCTCCTCGACGTGTCGGCACGCGACGGGCTCTCCGCCGAACTTGACGCGGCGCGCGAGGCCGAAGTGCAGCACCGCCTCCTCCTCGAGACCGCGCGCGAACGCGTGCGGGCGGAGGAGCTCGCGGTCGCGAACCTCGAGCGGCAGCGGCAGGCCGACCAGGCGGCAGCTGAGGAAGCGGCTCGGCGTGCCGTCATCCGTGCGCGCCAGGCCGCGGCCGCCACCGCGGTGACGGAGGCGCTCCCGCCCGTCCTCGACTCGGCCGACCGGTCGGTCACCGAGGCCCGCGTCGCCCTCGCGGCAGCCGAGGCGACGCGGTCCAGCCGGAACGCCGAACTCGTGCGACTGCGCGGCGAGGAGCACACGCTCCGGCAGCGGCTGCAGGTCGTCACCGAGAGCGTCCACGGCCTCGAACTCCAGATCTACGAGAAGAAGCTCCACTTGTCCGGTCTGCTCGAGCGCGCCGGGTCGGAGCTGGGACTCGTCGAGGACGTGCTCGTCGCGGAGTACGGGCCTGAGGTTCCGGTGCCCGTCGACCCTCCGACACCCCGCGCGACCGCCCGCTCGGCTGTGCGAACGGCCGACGACACCGGTCCGGAGGTCTCGCCCGAGACGACGACGCCCGACTCGGACGAGGCGCCCGAGGCACTTGCCGACGGACCCGCGACGCCGGACGCCGAGCCGGAGGAGGAACCTACCGAGGAGTCGGACGACGTACCGACGACGCCCTACGTCCGCGCCGAGCAGCAGAAGCGTCTCGCAGCAGCGGAGCGCACCTACGCCCAACTCGGGCGGGTCAACCCGCTCGCGCTCGAGGAGTTCGCGGCACTCGAACAGCGCCACCGCTTCCTGACGGAACAGCTCGCCGATCTCACCAGCACCCGGGCCGACCTGCTGTCGATCATCGAGGACATCGACGGGAAGATGGAGGTCATCTTCGCCTCGGCGTTCGCCGACACCGAAGCCGCCTTCACCGAGGTGTTCCCGATCCTGTTCCCGGGCGGCACGGGCAGCATCTCGCTCACCGACCCCGAACACATGCTCACCACGGGCATCGAGGTGTCGGTCAAGCCCGCCGGCAAGAAGATCGAACGCCTGTCGCTCCTGTCGGGCGGGGAGCGCTCGCTCGCCGCGGTCGCCCTGCTCATCGCCATCTTCAAAGCCCGACCGAGCCCGTTCTACATCATGGACGAGGTGGAGGCGGCCCTGGACGACGCCAACCTCGGGCGGCTCCTCACCATCTTCGAGGACCTCCGTCAGACGAGCCAGCTCATCGTCATCACGCACCAGAAGCGCACCATGGAGATCGCCGATGCCCTTTACGGCGTCTCGATGCGCCAGGACGGGGTGTCGGCCGTCGTCGGTCAGCGCGTGGCTGCGGAACGCGCGAGCTGATCCGGTCTCGTCCCCACGCGACGGGACCGCGTCGCCGACGGCTACGCTGAGACCATGGCTGCACGCACACCCTGGTCACTCTCCGGTGCCCTCAAAGGCATGTTCCAACGTCCGACGATCGACGAGACCACCTGGGAGGACCTCGAGGACGCGCTCATCGGCGCCGACTTCGGCCCCGACGTCACCGAGTCGATCGTCACGGGCCTGCACGCCTCCGTGGACCGCTACCGGACCACCGACCCGCGCGACCTCCAGCGCATGCTGCGCGAGGAGGTCGAGGAGCGGCTGTCGAAGTTCGACACGACGCTGAAGCTCAGCGAGCGTCCGGCGGTCGTCCTCGTCGTCGGCGTCAACGGGGTCGGCAAGACGACCACCATCGGCAAGTTCGCGAAGTTCCTCCGCAACTACGATCGCACCGTCGTCGTGGGGGCAGCGGACACCTTCCGCGCCGCTGCCGTGGAGCAGCTGGCGACCTGGGCCGAGCGGGCGGGCGCACAGATCGTCCGCCCCCAGCAGCAGGGGCAGGACCCGGCCTCCGTCGCCTTCCAGACGATCGAGTACGCCAAGCAGACCGGCACCGAGATCGTCATCATCGACACCGCTGGTCGGCTGCAGACGAAGGGCGGGCTCATGGACGAGCTGTCCAAGATCCGTCGCGTCGTCGAGAAGCAGGCGCCCATCGCCGAGGTCCTCCTCGTCCTCGACGCGACGACCGGTCAGAACGGTCTGTCGCAGGCGCAGGCGTTCATCGAGCACGCCGGGGTGACCGGGCTCGTCCTGACGAAGCTCGACGGCTCCGCGAAGGGCGGGTTCGTCCTCGCCGTGCAGGAGAAGACCGGCATCCCGATCAAGCTCGTCGGCCAGGGTGAGGGCATCGGCGACCTCACCGGCTTCACGCCGCACGTCTTCGCACAGAACCTGGTGGGCAGCTGATGGCGATCGAACACGACTACTTCGGCATCATCGCGACTGAGCCCGGTGGTGGCGTCTACTGGTCCGACAACATCGACGTCGGGGAGCAGTCCGTCTCCATCTCGTTGAGCGCCCCCGACGAGGACGACATCCCGGCCGATGCTCTCGACCTGGCGGCCGCCATGATCCTCGCCCTGGAGGGCTTCGACCTGCGCTCGCGTGAGGCGATGCTGAGCGAGGTCGACGACCGCACCTCCGAGGTGACCGAGTACATCATCCAGGCCGTCGAGGAGCTGGGGGAGTCCCTGCCGGACGTCCTGGTCGACGAGTCCGGAGACCGCGACGTCGACGTCATCCGGTCGATGACGCTGCTGAGCGTCGGGTTCGCGCCGCATCAGCACAACGGCGACGAGGCGTTCGCGATCTTCGAGTACTCGCTCGACGCGGACCAGCTCGACGGCGTGCTCATGGTCGCGTACAGCTCCGACGGCGAGGTCACCGGGGTCACGAGCGAGGACTGAGCCCGGCAGGTCGAGGCGTCGGCCTCATACCGCCTGGGCGAAGCCGAGTGAGGCGTCTGCGAGGTGCTGCAGTCCCTCGGGGACCTCGCGGCCCTTCGCGGTCATCGACTGCGCCCAGAGGCGTCCGGCGCGATAGGACGATCTGACGAGTGGTCCCGCGAGCACACCGAGGAACCCGATCTCCTCGGCCTCCTCCTTGATCTCGAGGAACTCCTGCGGCTTGACCCAGCGGTCGACCGGGAGGTGTCGAGGCGTCGGCCGGAGGTACTGGGTGACGGTGATGATGTCGGTGCCGGCCTCGTGCAGATCCTCGAGCGCCTGACTGATCTCGCTCCGGTCCTCGCCCATCCCGAGGATGAGGTTGGACTTCGTGATGAGGCCGGCGGCACGCGCCTGGGTCAGGACGTCGAGGGAGCGCTCGTAGCGGAAGGCGGGCCTGATCCGCTTGAAGATGCGTGGGACCGTCTCGACGTTGTGCGCGAACACCTCCGGTCGTGAGGCGAACACCTCGCCGAGGAGGTCGGGGTTGCCGGAGAAGTCGGTCGCGAGGATCTCGACCCCCGTCCCCGGGTTCGTCTCGTGGATGCGCCGGACGGTCTCGGCGTGCAGCCACGCTCCCTCGTCGGGGAGGTCGTCGCGCGCCACACCGGTGACGGTCGCGTAGCGCAGCCGCATCCGCTGCACCGAGTCGGCCACCCGCCGTGGCTCGTCGCGGTCGTAGTCAGCCGGCTTGCCGGTGTCGATCTGGCAGAAGTCACAGCGCCTCGTGCACTGCGACCCGCCGATGAGGAAGGTCGCCTCGCGGTCCTCCCAGCACTCGAAGATGTTCGGGCAGCCGGCTTCCTGGCAGACCGTGTGCAGGCCCTCCTCCTGCACGAGCGCCTGGAGCTGTCGGTACTCGGGTCCCATCGTCGCGCGGGTCTTGATCCAGTCGGGCTTCCGCTCGATGGGGGTCTGGGCGTTCCGGACCTCGAGCCGCAGGAGCTTCCGTCCGCCGGTGTCCGCCGCGGGAGCGGGTGCCGGAGCGCCGCAGCCGCTCATGCGGCCGCTCCGATCGTGGTCACGGACGCGGCCGTCCAGCCGGGCCGGAGTGCTTCGAAGATCTCGGAGACGCGCTCCGCGACGTCGCTGGGCGTGACCCGTCGACCGAGCTCGGCGCTGATCGTGGTGACCCCGGCATCGGCGATGCCGCACGCGACGATGTGGCCGAAGGGCTCGAGGGAGTTGTCGCAGTTGAGCGCGAAGCCGTGCAGCGTGACCCCGGCCTGCACCCGGACACCGACGGCGCCGATCTTCGCGGCAGGTCCGCCGGCGACCGGGTCGACCCAGACACCGGACCGTCCGTCGATGCGGCGGCCGATGACGCCGAGTTCCGTGATCGTCTGCAGCATGACCTCCTCGAGCAGTCGGACGTGGGCGACGACGTCGACCGGCTCCGGGAGGCGGACGATCGGGTAGCCGGTGAGCTGTCCGGGTCCGTGCCAGGTGATGCGGCCGCCGCGGTCGACCTCGACGACCGGTGTGCCGTCGTCGGGACGCTCGTGTGGGCGGGTCAGCTTGCCCGCCGTGTACACGGGCTCGTGTTCGCACAGGATGAGGTGCTCGGGCCCCTCCCCGCTGACGACCGCCTCATGGACCCGACGCTGCAGCGCCCAACCCTCGCGGTACGGGACGAACGCGGGCGCGAGCCCGGCGATGAGGAGCTGTGTCATGGCCGCCACGATAGCATTGTTGGACGGCGTCCAAATACTCATCTTCGGACCATGGCGACGTTCGACCGGCTCGCGCCGCGGTCTGCCCTAAACTGGAGGGATCATGGCAACGTTCGGCACACTCTCTGACCGCCTCGCGGATACGTTCAAGAACCTCCGCACCAAGGGCAAGCTCTCCGCGGCCGATGTCGACGGCACCGTCCGCGAGATCCGTCGCGCCCTCCTCGACGCGGACGTCGCACTCGACGTCGTCAAGGACTTCACGGGTCGCGTGCGCGAACGCGCCCTCGGCGACGAGGTGAGCAAGGCGCTGAACCCGGCGCAGCAGGTCGTCCAGATCGTCAACGACGAGCTCGTCACGATCCTCGGCGGACAGCAGCGGCGTCTCGAGTTCGCGAAGAAGCCGCCGACCGTCATCATGCTCGCCGGGCTCCAGGGTGCCGGAAAGACGACGCTCGCCGGCAAGCTCGCCAAGTGGCTCAAAAAGGACGGCCACACGCCGCTCCTCGTCGCGTCCGACCTCCAGCGCCCCAACGCCGTCAACCAGCTCCAGGTCGTCGGAGAGCAGGCGGGCGTCCCCGTCTACGCTCCCGAGCCCGGCAACGGGGTCGGCGACCCGGTCAAGGTCGCCCGCGACGGCGTCCGGTTCGCCGAGCAGAAGCTCTACGACACCGTCATCGTCGACACCGCCGGACGACTCGGCGTCGACGCCGAGCTCATGAAGCAGGCGTCGAACATCCGCAAGGCGGTCGATCCCGACGAGGTCCTCTTCGTCATCGACGCGATGATCGGTCAGGACGCGGTCGCGACGGCCAAGGCCTTCCTCGACGGCGTCGACTTCACCGGCGTGGTGCTCTCGAAGCTCGACGGCGACGCCCGCGGTGGTGCGGCACTCTCGATCGCCTCGGTCACCGGACGCCCCATCATGTTCGCGTCGACCGGTGAGGGTCTCGACGACTTCGAGCCGTTCCACCCCGACCGCATGGCGAGCCGGATCCTCGACCTCGGTGACATCCTCACCCTCATCGAGCAGGCGCAGCAGAACTTCGACGAGGAGGAGGCGCGCAAGGTCGCGGAGAAGTTCGCGACCGACTCCTTCACGCTCGACGACTTCCTCAAGCAGATGCAGCAGCTGCGCGGCATGGGTTCCATCAAGAAGATGATGGGCATGCTCCCCGGCATGGGGCAGATGAAGGAGCAGCTCCAGAACTTCGACGAGCGCGAGATCGTCCGCACCGAGGCCATCATCCAGTCGATGACCACGGCCGAGCGCACGAACCCGAAGATCCTCAACGGATCCCGGCGCCTGCGCATCGCCAAGGGTTCCGGCATGACCGTCACCGAGGTCAACGCCCTCGTCAACCGCTTCGAGCAGGCGGCCAAGATGATGAAGACCGTCGCCAAGGGTGGCGTGCCGAACATCCCCGGGATGGGTCCGGTCCCCGGTGCACGGACGAACCGACCGAAGCCGCAGGCCAAGAAGAAGGGTTCCCGCTCAGGCAACCCGGCCAAGCGCGCGGCGGAGAACGCCGGTGCCGTCGAGACGCAGGCTGCCGCTACGGGCGCTGGATTCGGCCTCGGCGGCGGTTCGTCGTCGGGATCGGCAGCCCCGACCGAGGCGGAGCTCGCCGAGCTGCAGAAGTTCCTGGGTCGCTGAGTCGAGCGGAGGTGGTATGCGCGCGCTGAGGACAGCGGCTTCGGTCGTCGCAGTCGTCCTGGCCGCGGGCATGCTCGCCGGGTGCTCCGCTCCGTCTCCGGGCGAACGCGTCCTGGGCACCTGGGGTGAGGGGACCGGCGCGGCCGACCCGCACCTGGTGTTCACCGACGACGGTCGCGTGAGTGGTTCGGACGGCTGCAACAGCCTCTCCGGCTCCTGGCGCGCCGAGGACGACGCGGTCGTCGTCTCCGACGTCGCGAGCACCCTGATGGCGTGTCCGGGCGTCGACACCTGGCTACGGGGGATCGCACAGGCGACGCTCTCGGATGACGGCGGGCGCCTGACCGTGACCGACGACGCCGGCACGCGGATCGGGACGCTCGACCGCGCTGAGTGACGCCGCCTCGTCAGGCGGAGGGCTGGACCCCGTGTCGCAGCTCCTTCGCGAGCGAGCTCACGACCGCCTGCAGGCTGCCGCCGTTCGCGTGGGCGACGGCGAGCTGTCGCTGGTAGCTCGCGCCGTGCTCGATGATCGTGGCGATGCTCGCCAGTTCGTCCGCACAGCCGAGCCGGCGAGCGACCGGCGCGAGGGTGTCGAGCAGGTCGTGCAGGTCGTCGGTCACGAGGCGCTCGTGGCCCGCGGAGTCGAGGATGATCTCGGCGTCCAGGCCGTACCGTGCCGCACGCCACTTGTTCTCGCGGACGTACCACGGCTGCAGGGTCTGCAGGCGCTCTCCGGCGTCGAGGCGGTCGGACAGGTGTTCGGTGAGGCAGTGGATGAGCGAGGCGAGGGCGCCGAACTCCGCGACGGTCGACGCTCCGTCGCACGCGCGCATCTCCACCGTGCCCCACTGCGGCGACGGTCGAACGTCCCAGCGGACCTCGGTGTGGTCCTCGATGATGCCGGTCACCGTCATGTCGTCGACGTAGGCCTCGAACTGCTCCCAGTCCGAGAGCTGGTAGGGGAGGCCCGCCGTCGGGAGCTGCTGGAACATGAGCGCGCGGTTCGACGCGTACCCGGTGTCGACCCCGCCCCAGTAGGGGCTGGACGCCGACAGCGCCTGGAGGTGGGGCAGATAGGTCAGCAGCCCGTTCATGATCGGGAGGACCTTGTCGACCGTCTCGACGCCGACGTGCGCGTGCACGCCCCAGATCATCATGTTGCGACCCCACCACTGGGTGCGGTCGATGAGCTTGTGGTAGCGGGGCTTGTCGGTGACCTGCTGGTCGTACCACTGGCCGAACGGGTGCGAACCGCTGCAGATGAGTTCGACGCCCATCGGATCCGTGATCGCCCGCACCTCGGCCAGCTGGCCTTCGAGGTCCGCGATCGCCTCGGGGACCGTGTGGTGCACACCCGAGACGAGTTCGACGGTGTTGAGCAGCAGCTCGTTGGTGATCTGCGGATGATCGGAACCGTCGCTCGGGCGGAGTTCCGACAGGACGGTGTCCGCTGCGCCGACGAGATCGCCGGTGTCGCGGTCGACGAGGGCGACCTCCCATTCGAGGCCGACGGTCGAACGCTCGGATCTGGCGAACTCGATGGGCATTGGCGTCGACCTCCCGCAGGGCGCGGCCGGATGCCGCGCGCCAGCCCATCTTCACACGGGGTGGAGGGGTCATCCGGTATCGGTGTCGCCGGATTACCCAGATCGCCCGATGTCTGGCAGAATAGAGAGTTGAGTCTGCGCGGAGTTCGACCCTCTATCCGACGCCCGCAGCAACCACAGTTTTCGCGTCGAGCGTGTGGCCCCACCTTTCGGCAGCGAGCACATCAAACATCACATCATTCAGGAGAATCGTGGCTGTCAAAATCCGTCTCAAGCGTCTCGGCAAGATCCGTGCGCCGTACTACCGCATCGTCGTCGCAGACTCGCGCACGAAGCGCGACGGTCGTGTCATCGAGGAGATCGGCAAGTACCACCCCACCGAGGAGCCCTCGTTCATCGAGGTCGACTCCGAGCGTGCGCAGTACTGGCTCAGCGTCGGCGCCCAGCCGACCGAGCAGGTCGCAGCACTCCTCAAGCTCACCGGTGACTGGGGCAAGTTCAAGGGCGACAAGGACGCCGTGAGCACCGTCCGCGTCAAGGAGCCGAAGGCCGCCTTCGTCGCCGACGAGAAGAAGAAGCCCGTCCTCAAGCCGAAGGCTGAGGCCCCCGCGGCCAAGGCTGCTCCGGCCGAGGCCGAGGCGCCCGCTGCCGACGCCGCTGAAGCAGAGCAGGCGTAGTCTTGCTCGCTCCCGCGCTCGAACATCTCGTCAAGGGGATCGTCGATCACCCGGATGACGTTCGCGTCACGGCACAGAACTCCGCCCGTGGCGAGGTCCTCGAGGTTCGTGTGAACCCCGAGGACCTCGGCCGGGTCATCGGTCGTGCCGGCCGGACGGCCAAAGCCCTGCGCACCCTCGTGGCAGCGCTGGCAGACGGTCGGCGGGTCCGGGTCGACGTGGTCGACACGGACGCCTCCGGCGCCAGCGCGTAGGTGGCGGACGAGACGGAGCCGAAGACCCAGTTGCGGGTCGGTCGGCTCACGAAAGCCCATGGCCTGAAGGGCGCCCTGAAGGTCGAGCTCTACACGGATGAGCCGGAGCACCGGTTCACCCCGGGCGCGACGTTCACGCTCCAGGTCCCCGCAGGATCGAAGTGGCGCGGCAAGACGCTCGAGCTCATCGAGCTGCGCTGGTACAACAGCCAGCCGGTCGCCTTCTTCGTCGGCATCTCCGATCGCAGTGAGGCGGAGACCCTCGTGAAGGCGATCCTCTGGGTCGAGCAGGACCCCACCGAGCTACCGGTCGACGACGACGCGTGGTACGACCACCAGCTCGTCGGGTTGGCCGTGCACCGCGACGGCGTCGCCGTCGGTACCGTCGCTCGCGTCGACCACTTCCCGGCTCAGGACCTCCTGATCGTGAAGACCGGCGACGGCGAGGTCATGGTCCCGTTCGTGAAGGCGATCGTCCCCACGGTCGACATCGCTGCCGGGATCGTCACGGTCACGCCGCCAACCGGTTTGTTCGAGGAACTCCCGGAGGCCGACGACGCCCCCGAGACGACGACGGCCGGCCCCGTCGAGTCCGAGGCCTCCGACGAGGCTCAGGACGACACCGGAGCGTCGCAGCCGGAGCAGTAGATCGCGTTCCGAGTCGGTTCTCCCGGCTCGGAACACCCACGACGGAGGCGTCGGTTGCGTGCAACCGGCGCCTCCGTCGTCGTCTCCGGCAGATCACGCCGGTACCGGCTCGCTCTGACGATCACCGTCTGCGACCCGCTCGAGGACCGCGGCGATCCGGCCGGTGCACCCACCGCAGCCGGTGCCGGCGCGGGTTGCCTTGCCAATGCAGGCGACCGTGGTACTGCCCGATTGCGCGGCATCCATGATCCTGCCGACCGTCACGCCGTTGCACGTGCAGACGGTTGTCGAGGGGGCGAACGCATCGGCGGAGGCACCACCGATCGCGTCCGGCCCGTCGAGCCGGAGGAGGACCGAGCGATCCGCCGGCAGTTCGCCGCCCCCGTCGTACAGGAGCGTCAGCTCGGCCGCAGTTCGCGGCATACCGATGCAGACGAAGGCGGTCAGGACCCCGGCGCGGGTGATCATCTTGACGTAGCGGCCGTGGTCGGGGTCCGCCCACACCGAGACGCTGCGCGGAGCGGCCGGATGCACGCTGCACCCGTCAGCGGTCGTCGACTCGACGTCCCAGGGCTCGGCCTGGACGTCGCCGACCGCGACGACGTCGACCCGCTCGGCCTTGAGTGCGACGGTGCTCGCCCGCTCGACCGGTGGTGGACCCAGCTCGAGCGGTGGTCCGCCGGCCGCGGCCTCGATCAGGAATCGAGCGGCGAGCCACTCGGCCTGCCGCCATCCTGGGCCGATGAGCCCCGGCGGGCCGCCGGGGACGATGCGCTCGCTGCGCAGCTCCGGTGTCGGCGCCAGCACGTGCGCGCAGTCGCCGATGGCGAAGATCCGTTCGTCCGACCAGCTGCTGAGGTCTTCGCCGACGAGCACGCCGGCGCCGACACGGACCCCGGCGAGGATCGCCAGATCGGCGCGTGCGCTCACCCCGCACGACAGGACGAGCAGATCGCCGGTGATCCGTTTCCCGTCAGCGGTGATCAGCGCATCGAAGTGCCTCCCGCCCGCGGGGTCGTCCCGATGACCGATCGCCTCGGCGCGGCTGTGTGCGATGACCTCCACGCCTGCTGCCCGCAGCGCCGCGGCGAGCACGGAGCCGCCGCCGCGGTCGAGGTTCCGCGGCATCGGGGTGGGGCCGTGGTGGACGACGACCACGTCGGCGCCGGCGCGCGCGGCGGAGAGCGCGAGCTCCAGTCCCAGGACACCGGCACCCAGGACGACGATCCGGCCGCCGGATCGGACGACCCCGGCGACGGTGTCGGCGTCCGCGAGGTCACGCAGGGTGCAGACGCCGCGGGGGAGGTCGTGGTCGGACATCAGCAACGACCGTCCATACTTCTCGAGCGCCGGGAGGTCCCGCTTCCGTCGATCGACGCCGTCGAGTGTCGGAACGTTCGCGCGCGCACCCGTCGCCAAGACGAGGCGGTCGTAGGGGAGCGTCTCCCCGGTGTCGAGTTCGACGGTCCGCGTCTCGCGATCGATCTGCATCGCGGTCGTGCCGCGCAGGACACGGATACCGTCCAGGGCGAGGTCCTCGGCACTGACGAGCGTCATGTCGGCGAGTCCGGTCGAGCCGACCGCGTGATCGGCGACCAGCACCCGGTTGTACGCGTCGACCGGTTCCTGCCCGACCACGGTCACGTCGATCGAGCCGTTCCGCACGCCAGGGGCGACCTCCTCGGCGAACCGCGCACCGACCGGGCCGAATCCGACCACGACGATGCGGAGTGCGCGACCTGGTCGCGGACTCATCGGAAGGCTCCGGTCGCTGTGGCTTCCGGCAGCGGTGTGCCAGCGGCCGGGCGCAGCCGCACCGCCGCGCGCTTGAAGTCCGGCATCCCCGAGATCGGATCGACCGCGTCCTGCGTCAGGAGGTTCGCCGACGCGTCGCCCGGGTAGTGGAACGGCAGGAAGACGGTGTCGTGACGGATGTCGCCGTCGACACTGGCTCGAGCCGTCAGCGTGCCCCGACGGTTCGAGACCTCGACCAGTCCGCCTTCGACGATCCCGAGTCGTGCCGCCGTCGCGGGGTGGACCTGGACGAAGACTTCGGGACGGGCGTCGTCGAGCTCGGGGACGCGGCGGGTCTGGGTGCCCGACTGGTAGTGCTCGAGGAGGCGTCCGGTCGTCAGGGTGAGTTCCTCCCCGGTCTCCGGTGACTCCGAGACCGTCGCGGGGCGGACCGGGATGATCCGGGCGAGACCGTCGTCGTGTGCGAACCGTTCCGTGAACAGCCGGGGCGTGCCGCCGCTGCCGACGGGGAACGGCCAGTACGCGGCGAGCCCGGTGTCGAGGAGGGCGTGGCTCAGTCCCGAGTAGTCGGCGAGGCCTCCGGTGGATGCGGCCGCCAACTCGTCGAACACGATCGACGGGTCCAGCTCGAATCGGCCCGGAGCATCGAGACGACGGGCGAGTTCGTGCATGATCCAGAGCTCGCTGCGGACGCCGACCGGAGCATCGAGCGCCCGCCGGCGGCGGATCACGCGCCCCTCCAGCGAGGTCATGGTGCCCTCCTCCTCCGCCCACTGCGTCGTCGGGAGGACGACGTCTGCGAGCGCGGCGGTCTCAGACAGGAAGAAGTCGCAGACGACGAGCAGCTCGAGGCGGCCGAGTCCGTCCCGGACCGTCTGCACGTTCGGAGCGGATACGACGACGTTCGAGCCGTGGACCAGGAGGGCGTGCACACCGTCTGGTTCACCGAGGCGGTTGAGGAGGGCGACGGCCGGCAGCCCGGGACCCGGGATCGACTCGACCGGTACACCCCATACTTCGGCGACGTGACGGCGGGCTTCCGGATCGGTGATCTTGCGGTACCCGGGCAGTTGGTCGCACTTCTGACCGTGTTCGCGACCGCCCTGGCCGTTGCCCTGGCCGGTGAGCGTGCCGTAGCCCGATCCCGGCCGGCCCGGTAGTCCGAGCACGAGTGCGAGGTTGATGGCGGCGGTGGCCGTGTCGGTGCCGTCGACATGCTGCTCGACGCCGCGACCGGTGAGGATGTAGGTGCCGTCCGAGGCGGCGAGCCGACGAGCCACGTCTCGGAGGACCGGCGCCGGCACGCCGGTCACGGATTGGACGCGTTCCGGCCACCACGCGCTCACGCTGCGGCGCAGGCCGTCCAGCCCGGTCGTGCGCTCGGCCAGGTAGGCCTCGTCTGCGAGCCCTTCGGCGAGGACGATGTGTGTGAGCCCCAGGAGCAGGACCAGATCCGTCCCGGGCGCGGGCTGCACGTGGAGTCCACGACCGGTCTCGGTGAGTCGCGCGGTGGCCGAGCGGCGCGGATCGACCACGATGAGGCCACCGGAGGCCTGAGCACCGACGAGATGACCGATGAACGGGGGCATCGTCTCCGCGACGTTGGATCCGAGGAGGAGGACGGTCGACGCACCGTCGAGGTCCTCCAGTGGGAACGGCAGCCCCCGGTCGATCCCGAACGCACGGTTGCCCGCTGCAGCGGCGGAGGACATGCAGAACCGGCCGTTGTAGTCGATCCGGCTCGTCCCGATCGCGATCCTGGCGAACTTGCCCAGCTGGTAGGCCTTCTCGTTCGTGAGGCCACCGCCTCCGAAGACTCCGATCGCGTCCGCCCCGCGCTCACCACGGATGCGGAGGATGGTCGATGCGACGAGGTCGAGGGCCGCATCCCAGCTCGTCTCGACCAGCTCACCGGTGGCGTCGCGCACCAAGGGGGTCGTGAGGCGATCGCCCCGCGCGAGGAGCTCGGCCGACGTCCACCCCTTCTTGCAGAGGCCGCCCCGGTTCGTCGGGAAGTCCCGCCCGGCGACGTCGACCGGGAGCCTCGGAGCGACCCCGTCCACCGCCGTCGTTCGGGTGAGGGACATCGCGCACTGCAACGCGCAGTACGGGCAGTGGGTGTCGGTCACCGGGGCGGTGGGACGAGGCATGCGTGGTCCTTCGGTCAGGAGCGGGTGGAGCGACGGCTCACAGTCGTTGGCCGGCGAGTGACGCGTTCTTGCGGAAGTAGACGAGGAAGGTGACCGCGAACAGGACGACATACGCGCCGATGAAGCCGATGAACGCGGCCGAGTAGCTACCGGTCGCGCCGTGCGAGAGCCCGAGGATCTGTGGGATGACGAAGCCGCCGTAGGCACCGATCGCGGAGATGAGCCCGAGCGCGGCGGCGGCCTTGCGCTGCGTCCCGACGTCGCCGCTGCGGTGGTGGGCGTCGCGCAGGCCGGATCGCGCCGCGAAGACGCTCGGGATCATGCGGTACGTCGAGCCGTTCCCGACACCGGCGGCGACGAACAGGAGCAGGAAGCAGCCGAGGAACAGCCAGAAGTTCGCCAGCGGCAGGGTCCACAGCACCGCGAGCGCTCCCAGGGCCATGACGGCGAACGCACTCATCGTGACGACGGCCCCACCGAAGCGGTCGGCGAGACGCCCACCGAAGGGGCGTGCCAGCGAACCGATCAGGGCTCCGAGGAACGCGAGCGAGATCGACGCGGAACCGACGGCGAAGGAGGAGAAGTCGGGGAACTGGTCCGCGATGAGCTTGGGGAACACACTCGCGAAGCCGATGAACGAGCCGAAGGTGCCGATGTACAGGAGTGCGAGGAGCCAGAGGTGCGGTTCCCGCAGCGCGGCGGCGGATCCGCGGAGGTCCGCCTTCGCTGACGACAGGTTGTCCATGTAGCGGTAGGCACCGAACATCGCGAGGAGGATGAAGGGGACCCAGATCCATCCGGCGAGACTCAGGTTGAGGGTGGCGGCGGCTCCGACGGTGACCGCGATGGGGACGACGAACTGTGCGACCGCTGCTCCGAGGTTGCCGCCCGCCGCGTTCAGCCCGAGCGCCCAGCCCTTCTCCCGCTGCGGGTAGAAGTAGGTGATGTTCGACATGGAGCTGGCGAAGTTGCCACCGCCGAACCCGGCGAGTCCGGCGACGACGAGCATGACGCCGAACGGGGTGTCCGGATTGCCCACACACAGCGCGAGCGCGATGGACGGGATGAGGAGCAGCCCCGCCGAGATGATCGTCCAGTTCCGCCCGCCGAAGCGCGGGACCATGAACGAGTACGGGAACCTGAGGGTCGCACCGACGAGGCTCGGCATCGAGATGAGCCAGAAGGTCTCGGCCGTGGAGAACGAGAACCCGGCCGTCGGGAGCATGACGACGACGATGCTCCAGAGCTGCCAGACCACGAAGCCGAGGAACTCCGCGAAGATCGACCACCGGAGGTTCCGCCCGGCGATGCCGCGGCCCTCCCGGTCCCAGAACGCGCTGTCCTCGGGGTTCCACCCGTCGATCCAACGACCGGGACGGTGGGTCAGTGCGACCGGGGTGACGGTCGGTGTCGCCGTGGTCGGTGGGGCGTCGACTGCTTCGAGGTTCGTGGTCATGGCTGCTCCGAGCGTTCGGTGAAGCGGGACGGGACGTGTGCTGTCTCCGAAGCTACCGACGCCGTGTTTCGGGGCCCCACCCGCGAGGTAACACCTGGATCACCGCCTGCTCACAGGCACTCATCACCCCGGTGAGGCGGATGACCGCCCGCGGTCCAGGAGCCGGACCAGCCGCCGTCAGACGTCGAGGCGATAGCCGCGCTTGACGATCGTGTTGATGAGTCCGGGGACGCCGAGCGTCTGGCGGAGGCGGCTCATCTGTACTTCGAGCGCGTGGTGGTCCGCGGCTGCGGGCAGCGCGTCGCCCAGCGCGGAGCGCGAGAGGACGGCTCCGTTCGCACGGACGAGGGCGCGGAGGAGCGCGAGGGAGTTCGGGGGGAGCCGGACCCGCGAGCCGGGCAGCTCCACGATGGCGCCACGGATGGCGATCGGGCCGTGCAGCGTCTCGGCTCGGAGGATCGCGTGCTGTTCGAGATGCTCGCACAGCAGCCGGATGAGTGCCCCCATGCGGAACCGCTCGGGGACGATGGGCTCGATGTCCTGGGCGAGCAGTGGCGCCGCCGTGACCGGGCCGACGGCCGCGCACAGCACGTCGCGACGGAAGGCGTCGACGACGGCGTCCTCCTGACCGAGTGCCTCCGCGGCCGTGAACAGGGCGACGACCGACGGGGCGCTCGTGAAGGTGACCGCGTCGAGCGAGCCACTGACGATCGCCTCGACGAGTCGCCGCACGCGCTCGTCGGTCGCATCGGGGTCCGTCCACCGGTAGGGGGCGACCGTGTGCACCTCCTGGTGGACGGCACGGAGCCGTTCGAGCTGGCGCTCGTCGGTGTACCCGTGGAGCTGGACGGCGACGCGGAGACCGGCCGGGTAGTCGGCGACGACCTTGTCGACGAGGGAGGCGGTGGTCTCGCGGTCGCTCATGCCCACGTCGTTCAGACCGGCTGCTCGGATGGCACCGCGTGCCTTGGGACCACGGACGAGGATGGCCGTCTCGGCGAGCGCCTCGAGGAGTTCGTCGCCGAGTCCAGCGGCGTCGGCGACCTCGAACCACCGTCGGATGCCGTACGAGGTCGTGGCGAGCAGGACGTCGGGGCGTGCGGCGATGATGTCGCGCGTGTCGTCGATGAGCGGTTCGTCGTGCTGTGCGTGTGCGATCCGCAGCGTCGGTGCGTGCACGACGGTGGCGCCGCGCCGCTCGAAGGCGTCGATGAGGTCCTGCGATCGACGGTCGCTCGTCACGCCGATCCGGAAGCCCTCGAGCTGGTCCGCCCGGAATCCCGGGACCGGGGTCGTGACGTCCGGGCCGGCGTCAGCGGCCGGCGGGGTGGTGTCGGTCACGCCGATGCCCCCAGACGTTCGGCCCGCGCCAGCAGTTCCGAGGCCTCGGCGTCACCGTCGAAGGCGAAGGCGACGACGTGGCCGATCACGATGACGGCCGGTGACCGCACGCCGGCGGCCGCGGCGACGTGGAGGATCGTCCCGAGGTCGGCCACGGTGGTGCGCTGGGTCTCGCTGTAGCCGCGCTCGATGATCGCGACGGGTGTGTCGGCGGCGAGCCCCGAGGTGAGGAGCCCGTGGGAGATGGAGGGCAGCGTGCCGACACCCATGAGGACGACGATCGTCCCACCGAGGCCGGCGAGGTGACGATGTTCCTCGTCGGAGAGCGGCGCATGACCGCTGACCACGGTGAAGAGATGACTCAGGTTCCGGTGCGTGAGGGGGATCCCGGCAGCCGCGGGCACGGCGACGGAACTCGAGACGCCCGGGATCACGCGGACGGGGACGCCCGCGCGGTGGCAGGCCAGGACTTCCTCGCTGCCGCGCCCGAAGACGTACGGGTCGCCTCCCTTGAGGCGGACGACCGCCGCGCCGTCGAGCGCGTGTTGCACCATGACGGTCTCGATACCGTCCTGTCCGATCGGGTGATGGCCGGGGCGCTTGCCGACGTCGACGAGGAGCGCGTTCGGGGCGAGCTCGGGGAGGGTGTCGTGGGGTGCGAGCCGGTCGTAGAGGACCACGTCCGCGTCTCGGAGGGCCTCGATGGCGGCGACGGTCAGCAGCGCGGGATCGCCCGGTCCGCCGCCGACGAGCGTGACCCTGCCTGGACCCGACATCTATGCCCCTTCCCTCACTGGAATGGTAGGCCCTGCGAGATAGACGGCCTCGCCGCGCTCGATCTCCTCCGTCGTCGCGGGCCGGTACTGGCCTCGCTCCGCGACCCGCGCGAGTCGCGGTTCGGCATCGCCCGGCTCGTTGACGAAGGAACGGAACCGGCGGAGGCGCTCCGGGTCGGCGAGGGTCGCCGCCCACTCGTCCTCATACCCGTCCACATGTGCGGCCATGGCCTGTTCGAGTTCGGCGGCGAGTCCGAGCGAGTCCTCGACGACGACCTCCCGCACGTGGTCGAGTCCGCCGTCGAGGTCCTCCATCCACCTGGCGGTGCGCTGCAGTCGGTCCGCCGTCCGGATGTAGTACATGAGGTAACGGTCGATGTACCGGATGAGCGTCTCGTCGTCGAGGTCTCCGGCGAGGAGCTGCGCGTGGGTCGGCTGGAACCCTCCGTTGCCGCCCACATACAGGTTCCAGCCCTGCTCGGTGGCGATGATCCCCACGTCCTTGCCACGTGCTTCAGCGCACTCGCGCGCGCACCCCGACACCCCGAACTTGAACTTGTGCGGTGCCCGGAGGCCGCGGTACCGGAGTTCGAGGTGGACCGCCATGCCCACGGAGTCCTGCACACCGAAGCGGCACCAGCTGGACCCGACGCAGCTCTTCACGTTGCGGAGCGACTTCCCGTACGCCTGTCCGGACTCGAAGCCGGCGTCGACGAGGATGCGCCAGATGTCGGGCAGCTGTTCGAGGCGGGCGCCGAACAGGTCGATCCGTTGACCGCCCGTGATCTTCGTGTAGAGCCCGTAGTCGGTGGCGACCTGTGCGATCACCGCGAGCTTCTGCGGTGTGATCTCGCCACCGGGGATCCGGGGGACCACGGAGTAGGTGCCGTCCTTCTGCATGTTCGCGAGCGCCCGGTCGTTCGTGTCCTGCAGCGTCCCCCGGCCGCCGTCGAGGATGTACCCACCCTGCTGGCTGGCCAGGATGGAACCGATCACCGGCTTGCACACGTCGCAGCCGCGTCCGGTGCCGTAGCGAGCGAGGATCTCGTCGAAGGAGGTGAGACCGAGCACCCGGATGGTCTCGAACAGCTCCTGCCGGGACAGCTCGAAGTGTTCGCAGAGTGCGCGCGAGACGGCGATGCCGGACTTGGTCAGCTCCGTCTCGAGGATCTTCTTCACGAGCGGGACGCAGGAGCCGCACTGGGTACCGGCGCGGGAGCAGGTCTTGAGCGCCCCCAACTCGGTGCACGCCTCGCCGTGCACGCCCGCGATCGCGTCGCGGACGGTCCCCGCGGTGACGGCGTTGCATGCGCAGACGAGCGCTGCGTCGGGGAGCTCGTCCCCGGCCGGTGCCTCGATCCCTGACGCCGACAGGTAGGCGGCCGGCTCACTCGACAGCTCGGCGCCGAGGAGCGGGCGCAGCGAGGCGTAGGGCGAGGCGTCGCCGACGAAGACCCCGCCCAGGAGGGTCTTGGCGTCGTCCGTCATGACGAGCTTCTGGTACAGCCCGCGTGCCGGGTCCGCGTACACGATCTCGAGACTGTGCTCGGTGCGCGCGAGCGCGTCGCCGAAACTCGCGACGTCGACACCGGACAGCTTGAGTTTCGTGGCGTCGTCGACGGTCGTGAACTCCGCCTCGCCACCGAGCAGCCGATCCGCGACGACCTCGGCCATCGCGTTCGCCGGTGCGACGAGACCGGTGCATCGACCGTCGAAGCAGGCGACCTCGCCGATGGCCCAGACACCCGGCGCAGACGTCCTGCAGTCCGTCCCGATCACGACACCGCCGCGGTCACCGAGCTCGATCCCGGCATCGCGGGCCAGCTCGTCCCTGGCGCGGATCCCGATGGCGAACACCACGATGTCGACGTCGACCTGCTGGCCGCTCGAGAACTTCACGCCCGAGACACCGCCCTGCTCGTCCACGAGGATCGACCGGGGCCTCGTCCCCAGGTGCAGACCGATGCCCTGGCCGCCGATGATGCGCCCGAGGGCTCGACCGGCTCCCTCGTCCAGCTGGGCGGACATGAGCCACGACCCGGAGTGCACGACGCTCGCCTCAGCACCGAGCCGTGCCGCACCACCGGCGGCCTCGAGCCCGAGCAACCCGCCGCCGGCGACGATCACCCGGGCGGGACGACCTCGCAGGGAGCCGATGCGCGCGATCTCCGACACCAGCAGGTCCACGTCGTCGATCGTCCGGTAGACGAGGGCGTGTTCCGAACCGTCGATCTCGGGCACCGGGGCCGAGGAGCCGGTCGCCAGGACCAGCTCGTCGTATGAGACGACCCTCCCCAGGGAGGTGTGCACCGTCCGGGCCTCGCGGTCGATCCGTTCGGCGCGTTCGCCCAGCAGGAGCGACACGTGCTGCTCGTCCCAGACGCCCGTCGGCGCGAGCGTGAGGTCGATCGCCGCATCGTCGAGACGCTTGCTCAGTGCCACACGATCGTAGGGACGGTGGAGCTCCTCACAGACGACCGTGATGTGCATGGTGCGCCCGGCGTCGCGACTGTGCAGGGCATCGACCAGACGGTGTGCGGCCGGGCCGCCGCCGACCACGACGACGCGACGCGGCAGATCTCCTGCGGTGGGATCGATCATCATGGGCCCCCTCGGCTCGTGTTCCAGCGAGCGTACTGACGCGGCGTTTCCGGACCGTTGCCCGCATGTGTCCCGAACGCGTCCAGGACCGCACACGACGCCCGGGCGGATGTGAGGTCGGTTTCACCTCACCGAAACGTCACGGGTGATCCGACGAAACACCTCGCCCGTAGCGTCGGTGCTCCGACGCACGACCAGGAGGCCGACGATGAGCATCACGATGCAGGAGCACACCGGGCGGACGGCGCTCGCCGAGTGGCGACGCGTCTGCGCCATCGACGACCTCGAACTCTCCTGGGGCGAGGTGGCGTTGCTCCGCGCCCGGCAGATCGCGGTGTTCCGCATCGGCGCAGATGAGGTCTACGCCGTCGACCATCGGGACCCGCACACCGCCGCGCCGGTGATGGCTCGCGGCATCGTCGGTTCTCGAGGGGAGCGACCGACGATCGCGTCACCGTTGCACAAGCAGGTGTACGACCTCGGCACGGGTGAGTGCTTCACCGACCCGAGCCTCTTCCTCCAGACGTTCCGCACCCGCATCGTGGGCGGGTTCGTGGAGATCGAGCTGGGGGAGGACGCATGACCTTGCTCGAGACCGCGGTGCGCCGCCCGCAGACGCGTCCGCGGACGAGTCCGGCGCTCCTGGCCGTGTCCCACGGGACGAGTTGCCCGATCGGACAGGCCTCCGTCGCCGCGCTCGTCGACGCCGTCGGACGATCGCGTGCCGACCTCCACGTCGCCGGTGGCTTCGTCGACGTCCAGCAGCCCGACGTCCCGGCCACCCTCGGTTCGATCGAGCCCGAGCGGCCCGCGGTGGTCGTGCCGTTGCTCCTGTCCGCGGGGTTCCACGTCCACGTCGACCTCGTCGAGGACCTCGAGGCGACGGATCGGCCGACGGCACTCGGACGGGCGATGGGACCGGACGACCGCCTCGTAGCGGTCCTCGCCAGGCGACTGGAGGCGCTGCACGTGACGCCCGACGATCGGATCGTGCTCGGAGCGGCCGGGTCCACCGACGCCAGGGCCGTCGCCGACTGCGTCGACATGGGACGTCGACTGGAGTCGCGACTGCGGGTGCCGGTCGAGACGGCGTTCGTCTCCGCGGCTCAGCCGTCGGTGCCCGATGCGGTGGTTGCGGCTCGAACGAGTCGACCGCGAGGGCGGGTCATCATCGCCACCTACCTGCTGGCGCCCGGCTACTTCGCGCGGCTGCTCGAGGAGGCGGGAGCGGACCTCGTGACGCCGCCGCTCCTCCACATCGGCGAGGTTCCCGATCCGGGCATCGTCGACCTCGTGGTCGACCGCTACGAGGAGGCCTCGGCCGGACTGTCGGGCTGACCGGCGCGACCGGGACGACGACCGTCGCGCGAATAGACTGCTCCTCATGCGCATCGACATCGTCACGATCTTCCCGACCTTCTTCGATGCCCTGGACCTCTCGCTGCTCGGCAAGGCGAAGCAGAGCGGGCTCATCGAACTGGACGTCCACGACCTGCGGGATTCGACGCACGACCGTCACCGCACCGTCGACGACACCCCGTACGGCGGGGGAGCCGGCATGGTCATGAAGCCGGAGCCTTGGGGTGAGGCGCTCGACGGCATCCTGGGTGACGACACCGAGGAGGAGCCGCTGGTCATCTTCCCGTCTCCTGCGGGTGAGGTGTTCACGCAGGCCATGGCCCGCGAGCTCGCGGCCGAGCCGCACCTCGTCTTCGGCTGCGGCCGGTACGAGGGCATCGACCACCGCGTCTTCGACCACACCGCCAGCCGAGCACGGGTCCGCCTGGTGAGCCTCGGCGACTACGTCCTCAACGGGGGAGAGGTGGCCGTGATGGCGATGATCGAGGCGATCGGTCGGCTCGTCCCGGGCGTTGTCGGCAACCCCGAGAGTCTCGTCGAGGAGTCGCACGAAGACGGGCTCCTCGAGTACCCGAGCTACACGAAGCCTGCCGAGTGGCGAGGACTCCCGGTGCCGCCGGTGCTGCTGAGCGGCAATCACGGTGCGATCGCCACCTGGCGTCGGCAGCAGCAGATCGAGCGGACCCGCGAGGTCCGCCCGGATCTGCTGCCCGCCGACGAGCCGGACGCCTGAGCGCGCCGGGGTCCTGTGCGTGACAGCTGTCAGGGCCGACGTCGCACGGCGGCGGCGATGCCGGCGATGACGAGGACGGCCCCGGTCGCGATGATCGCCCCGGTGATCCACCCCAGGGGGTCGATGCGCACCTCGGTGAGGTTGGTGACGAGCATGGCGCCGGCGAAGACGAGCAGGAGCACGCCCCAGAGGATCGTGCCGAAGCGCGGTGGTCGACCGCCTCGATCCTTCGGGCCGACATCGGTCCTCGGCTCATCGGCCGTCTGGCCTGTGGCCGGCTGCGCAGTGGTCGGCCGCGTGGCGTCCGACTCCGTGGTGGCCGTCTGATCGGTCTCCGACGGAGCCGATCCCGTCTCCGCGTCGGTTGGGGACGACATGTCCGCCGCTCCGGTCCGGTCGTCGTGCTCGCTCATCGTCCCGCCTCCGCTTGCTCGGTCACCACAGCGCTGCCGGCGACCGTCCACACCCGTACCCGCGTCGTGTCTCCTGACGCCGTTCGTCCGTACCGTGCCTCATCCTGGAAGAGGGCTCCGCCGCGTCGGTCCGTCCGGTCCCGACCGTCGCGTCCCGTCTCCAGGGTGCCCGCGATCGCTGAGAACTCGACGATCACCGGCACGTCCTCGGGGATGAGCACGTCGACCTCGCCTGCGAGGATCCACACGTCGATCGTGCCACCGCGCAACGCGTCGTCGTCGGCGAGTTCACCGAGGTCGAGCGTGGGTTGGCCGGCGATCATCACGTAGCCGCGTCGGTCGTCCGCATCCGTCGACGTCACGGTCCAGGTCGTGCGTCCGACCGGCAGGAAGGAGGAGCCGAGTGGGAACACGCCGGTGGCGAGCAAGGAGATCACAGCGGCCCACGTGAAGAGCCCGAGCCAGCCGCTCTCCCGTCCGCTGATGCCCGCGATGATCGTCGCGACGGCGAGCGCACCGAGCGCTGCGGCGAGCCCGATGACCACGACGACCGGGACCGAGAACCCGGCGCTCGCCGCGATGACGGCCGCGCCGGCACCGGCGAGTAGCGCCAGTCCGAGGGTGATCGCCACGAAGGCCGCTCCCGGGTGCTGCGCACGACGCTCTCGAGCCTTCGTCTCGCGCTCGGCCTGCTGCTCGGCTCGCTGGCGGCTCATCTCGTCCCGGAACTCCTGACTCGTCCAGCCGCGCTGCTGGCTCGGAGCCCCGTCCCACGCGGTGGTGGTGGTGGCTCCAGGGAGCGGGACGGTCGCGCCCGCATCACCGGGCGAACCGTCGACCTTCGTGAGCGAAACCGGGTTCGCGGCACCGGGGGAGGCCGGGGCCGAGCCGGCAGGGCCCGAGGGGGAGGCCGTGGGCGATGGTGCCGTCGGCTTCGGGATCGAGGCGTCGCTGGTCCACGGGTCGCGCTGCGGCGGTGTCTCAGGCGGAGTCTCCCGCCCAGGGTCGCGGCGGGAGAACATCACGATCAGCCAGACCGCCGCGGCGACCAAGGCGATCACCCAACCGGCGGTCATGGTCGACTCCAGCCACCCGGGCAGGTTCCACGCATGCGGCACGCCGTCCCACCAGAGGCCGCGCATGAACGGCACAGCGGTGAGGACCGCGAGGATACCGATCGCGACGATCGCCGGGTCGAAGACGCCCCGGATCGCACGCTCGAGGTGGATCCGACCCTGCTGGTCGGGTATGAGCGCCCAGCCCGCGGCGTAGACGAAGAGGACCGGCCCGCCCAGGATCGCGATGACGATGAGGGCTCCGCGCACGATCATCGGATCGAGGCCGAGCCGGACCGCGACACCCCCGGCGACACCGCCGAGCCACGAGTCGCTCGAGCGACGGAGACCGGTGGACCGCCACCAGTCGAAGAAGCGGGTTGTCGGATCCTGCGGGGCGGGTGCCCCCGGTTCTGCTCCGGTGGGCGGCGTGCTGTGGTTCGTCATGATCCGATTCTGGCGAAGCGTCCGGGTCGGGCCCATCCGGCATGACCCTGAGTGCACCCTGATCCTGCCGTCCCAGGGTGCCGACCGCACCCCGAACTGCTTGGATGGCTCCATGGGAACCGAGGTGATGATCCGTCCGAGGCGCCGCCTGCTCGGCGGTGTCTGCGCCGGCTTCGCCGAGCACACCGGTCTCCCCGTCGCCGCGGTGCGGACGGCGACGGTCATCCTCGCGTGCTGCGGCGGAGCGGGCCTGCTCCTCTATGTGTGGCTGTGGGTCATGACGCCGACCCAGGGCGCGGACGCACCACTCGATCCTCGGGAGCACCTGCTCCGGCCGGCCTCGACCGAAGGCGGAGGCGACCTCGACGGCCCCCGTCGCGCGCCGATCACGGAGGTGTTGCTCGGGATCGCCCTGCTCGCGGCCGGAACCGCGCTGATCGCGACCCGGACCGGGCTGGACATCCCACTCGAGGCCGTCATCCCCGTCATCGTCGTCCTCGCGGGAGCCGCACTCGCCTGGCGGCAGTTCGGCGAGCGTGGTCGCGGTGAGGGCTCACGTGCCCTCTTGATCCGCGTGCTCGGAGCGCTCGTCCTCGTCGTCCTCGGCATCCTCCTGTTCTTCGTCACCGGTGACCGCCCGAACATGTGGACGGTCATCGTCGCAGCGATCGCCGTGCTGCTCGGGGTCGCCGTGGTCATCGCCCCCTGGGCGCTCCAGCTCAATCGCGACCTCGCCGACGAGCGTGCCGCGCGGATGCGCGAGGCCGACCGCGCCGAGATCGCCGCGCACCTGCACGACTCCGTGCTCCAGACACTCGCGCTCATCCAGCAGCAGGCCGGTCCGGGGAGTGAGGCGTCCCGTCTCGCGCGGGCGCAGGAGCGCGAGCTGCGGAACTGGCTCTTCTCCGGCGGGACCGCACCGACGGGCGACCTCGCGACCGAGCTGCGGACCATCGCGGCCGCGGTGGAGGCCGACCACGCGGTGCGCGTCGACGTCGTCGCGGTCGGGCGTGCGATCGACGACGCCCCGGAGCCGCTCCTCGCCGCCGCACGGGAGGCCGTGCTCAACGCGGCACGTCACGCCGGCGGCGACGTCTCCGTCTATCTGGAGACGGCACCGCAGCGGATCGAGGTGTCGATCTCCGACCGCGGCCCCGGCTTCGACCTGGAACAGGTCCCGCGGGACCGCCTCGGGGTGCGGGAGTCGATCATCGGCCGCATGCAGCGCATCGGTGGCGAGGCGAGCATCCGATCGGGGCCCGGCGGACGAGGTACCGAGGTCCGTCTCGTCCTGCCCGTCCACGACGCCGCGCCGACTGCGCCGCAGCCCGAGACCGTCCCGACCGTTCCGAGGAGCCGACCATGAGCGACCGACCACTGACCGTCGTGATCGTCGACGACCATTCGATCTTCCGCTCCGGCCTGCGCAGCGAACTCGATCCCGGCATCGAGGTGCTGGGGGAGGCCGGGGACGTGGAGGAGGCGATCCGGGTGATCGGGGAGACGCGTCCGCAGGTCGTGCTGCTCGACGTCCACCTGCCGGGCGGCACTGGTGGCGGTGGTGCGGACGTGATCGCCGGGTCGGTGTCGACCGCGCCCGCCACCCGGTTCCTCGCGCTGAGCGTCTCGGACGCCGCCGAGGACGTGGTCCGGGTGATCAGGGCCGGCGCGCGCGGGTACATCACGAAGAGCTCCTCGGGGGCCGAGGTCGCGGAGGCCGCACGGCGGGTCGACGACGGCGACGCGGTCTTCTCGCCCCGGCTCGCGGGCTTCGTCCTGGACGCCTTCGGTGCCGTGACGGGGGAGACGGCGGAGTCCGTCGACGAGCTCGACCGGCTGTCCGCCCGTGAGCAGGAGGTCATGCGCCTCATCGCCCGCGGTTACGCCTACAAGGAGGTCGCCACGGAGCTGTACATCTCTGTGAAGACCGTGGAGACCCATGTGTCGAGCGTGCTGCGCAAGCTGCAGCTGTCCTCGCGCCACGAACTCGCCGCCTGGGCGCTGCAGCGCAAGCTCCTCTGACCCCTCGGGCCCGGACCGACATCGGCCGACAGCGAACGACCAGTGCGCGCCCAGGAGCCCGGCGGTAGCCTGAGAGGCATGATCATCCGTCGGGCGTTCTACTACTGGCGATTCGCCGCGATCTTCGTGCTGCCCGCCTGGCCGTTCGTCGGATGGGGACTCTTCGGTGAGAGCGGCTGGAGCCTGTTCGGGCTCTTCATCGCCATGCCGATCCTCGCCATCGCGCTCGCCGCGATCGCGTTCCTCATCTCCGCCAGGGCCAGCGTCCGGACGACGAAGCTCGTGTCGTGGACGGACGTCGGCCTGCTCACGCTCTGGCACGTCACGATCATCTGCTTCGGCTCGTTCAGCTCGGGCGTCGCCCTCTGGGCGGTCCTCGGCGTCGTCGCAGGCCTTGCCGCCTTCTGGGGCGTCATCGCGCAACTCATCTCCGAGACGGCACGCCGCGCCCGGGAGACGATGGCCGAATTCGAGCGCATGGCTGCTGCCGCCGGGCCAGGCACGGTCCCCGGATCGGCGATCCCGCCGCAGCCGCGGTTCGATCCCGGTCCGATCGACGGCGGCGAGTTCATCGTGATCGAGGAGTCCAAGCCCGACGAGCGTCGCTGAGCGGCCGTATCCGCCGCTGTCGCCTGCGCCGTATCGGGGCCCGGTTTCCCATCCGAGGCCCTTTCATGACACAATTGCTGTTTGTGCCTCCGCAGTTCTGCCACAGGGGAACGCCGGCATCGGGCACACCCTTCCTTCCGAACGTATTCAGCGGTCGACCTGTGGCGGTCGCAGAGATGGAATCATCATGCACATTCTCGACTCAGTCGATGCAGCATCCCTCAAGTCGGACATCCCCGACTTCCGCGCCGGCGACAACGTCAAGGTGCACGTGAACATCATCGAGGGCAACAAGTCCCGTATCCAGGTCTTCCAGGGTGTCGTCATCGGCCGCTCCAACGAGGGTGTCCGCGAGACCTTCACGGTCCGCAAGGTGAGCTACCAGGTCGGCGTCGAGCGCACCTTCCCGGTCCACTCCCCGAACATCGACCACATCGAGGTCGTCACCCGCGGTGACGTCCGTCGCGCGAAGCTGTACTACCTCCGCGAGCTCCGTGGCAAGAAGGCGAAGATCAAGGAGAAGCGCGACAACTAGTCGTCCTCCCGGTCGCCCTCCGCGATCATTCCTGAGCTCCCCACCGGATAAGCTGGTGGGGAGCTCAGGCGGTTAAATGACAGACAATTCCCTGGCGGCAGACGCGTCGCCCGACCACCAGCAGCGCCCCCGCGGCAAACGCGGAGCGCTGCTCTTCCTTCGCGACCTCCTCATCATCTTCGTGGTCGCGCTGCTGGTCTCCTTCCTCATCAAGACCTTCCTCGTGCGGTCGTTCTACATCCCGTCCGGTTCGATGGAGAACACGCTGCAGATCCAGGACCGCATCCTGGTGAACGAGCTCGTCCCCGACGTGGTCTCGCTGAATCGAGGCGACGTGGTCGTCTTCCAGGATCCGGGCGGCTGGCTCCCGCAGACGGTCGAGGCTCCGCAGCCTCCCGTCACCGCAGCCGTCGAATGGGTGCTGTCGATCTTCGGCCTCGTCGCTCCCGACAGCGACGACCACCTCATCAAACGCGTCATCGGCTTGCCGGGCGACCACGTGTCGTGCTGCAACCCGCTCGGGCAGATGACGGTCAACGGGGTTCCGCTGAACGAACCGTACGTGAAGCTTCCGGCCGGCACCGAGAAGGTGTCCGGAGACCCGTTCGACATCGTCGTCCCGGAGGGCTCGCTCTGGGTCATGGGCGACAACCGGTACAACTCGAAGGACTCCCGGTACAACGGCGACACACCCGGTGGTGGCTTCGTCCCGATCGACAACGTCGTGGGGCGCGCGTTCGTCATCACCTGGCCGTCCAGCAACTGGGCCTGGCTCGACAACTACCCGACCGTCTTCCAGGGCATCCCCGCCCCAGAAGAGGAGTGATGGCCGTCAGCGAACCGACCCTCGAGGTCGAGCACGAACTGTTCGCTGCGGGTGTCCCGTCGGTCATCGGCATGGACGAGGTGGGTCGCGGAGCCATCGCCGGCCCGGTGGCCGTCGGCGCCGCGGTGGTCGTCCCGGCCTGCGGGCCGTTCCCTGAGGGACTCCGCGACTCGAAGCTGTTGAGCGAGCGAGCGAGGACCCGCCTGGAACCGCTGGCTCGCGAGTGGTTGTTGTACGGGGCCGTCGGACTCGCGAGCCCGGCGGAGGTCGACGAGCTCGGCATCACCGCGTGCCTCGGACTCGCCGGCCGTCGGGCACTGCTCGAACTGCACGCCGTCGGCGCGGACGTCACGGGATCGACCGTCCTGCTCGACGGCAACAGCGACTGGCTGAGCCGGGCGCTCCAGCGACCGCTCACCATCGCCACGAGGGTCAAAGCGGATCGGGACTGCGCGTCGGTCGCCGCGGCGTCCGTACTCGCCAAGGTGCACCGTGACCGACTGATGATCGAGTTGCACGAGGCACTGCCGGAGTACGGGTGGGAGGGCAACAAGGGATACGGCTCGGCGCAGCATCTGTCGGCCCTCTCCGAGCACGGTCTGACCCTCCACCACCGGAGCAGCTGGCTGCCCGCCTACACGTAGACTGGAGAGACCATGGACGAAGACGAGTTCGAAGACTACGACCGCGAGGTCGAACTGGCCCTCTACCGCGAGTATCGCGATGTCGTGGGGCAGTTCAAGTACGTGATCGAGACCGAGCGCCGGTTCTACCTCGCCAACGAGGTCGACCTCGTGCGACGCGACACGGCGAACGACTTCTACTTCGAGCTCTCCATGACCGACGTGTGGGTGTGGGACGTCTACCGTTCCGACCGGTTCGTCAAGAGCGTCCGGGTGCTCACGTTCAAGGACGTCAACGTCGAGCAGTTGTCCTCGCGTGACTTCGAGCTCCCGAAGGAACTCACGCTCGACGAGTAGGGCTCGGTTCCCGCGACCGACAGCGCTCCACAGGCACGCCTCGCCGCGCGATCGTCGACGACAGACCCACCTCCGGGTAACGAGCCTCGTCTGCACGCTTGGCTGGATGCCAGGAGGTGCACATGGCACGGAAGGACGAGCTCGGCCGACGCGGCGAGCAGGTGGCGGCGGATCATCTCAAGGCGTGCGGATACCGCATCCTCGACCGCAATTGGCGATGCCCACAGGGCGAACTCGACCTCGTCGCGGACGACGACGGCACGCTGGTCTTCGTCGAGGTGAAGACCCGTTCCGGCGTCGGCTTCGGCGATCCCGCGGAGGCGGTCACGCCGAGCAAGCTGGCCCGGATCGGTCGTCTCGCCGGGGCTTGGTGCGCTGAGCACCGACCGCGCTCGCGGCGGATGCGCGTCGACGTCGTCGGCATCGTGCTGCCGTCCGAAGGGGACATGCGACTCCAGCACCTGCGGGGAGTCTCCTGATGGCCGTCGCACGCACCTGGTCGGTCGCGCTCGCCGGCCTCACGGGCGCGATCGTGGAGATCGAGGCGTCAGCCGCCGCGACCGTACCGGGCATGGCGATCGTCGGCCTTCCCGACAAGTCGCTCGGTGAGGCCGCGCACCGCATCAAGAGTGCGACGGCGAACTCCGGCTGCGAGCTGCCCGGTGGCAAGCTCACGATCAACCTGTCTCCCGCGTCGCTGCCCAAGCAGGGGAGCGCATTCGACCTCTCCATGGCGATCGCCTGCCTCGCCGTGGGCGGCCTCGTCCGCCGGGAGTCCGCCGAGCGGGTCGTCCACCTCGGTGAGCTCGGGCTCGACGGTCGGCTCCGTCCGCTCGTCGGCGTGCTGCCGGCCGTCCTCGCCGTCGCCCGTGCCGGCTACGACGCGGTGATGGTGCCGACCGCAAACGTCGAGGAGGCGCAGCTCGTGCCCGGCGTCACGGTGATCGGGGCGACCTCGCTGCGCGATGCGGCCATCTGGCACGGTGCAGAACTCTCTGCGATCGACCTCGAACCCGTCCGACAGCGGGTCGATCGGTTGCCCACGCCCGACCCACTCGATCTCGCGGACGTGGTCGGACAGCCGGACGCGGTCGACGCGATGGTCGCTGCGGCGGCCGGCGGGCACCACGTCATGATGGTCGGACCTCCCGGTGCCGGCAAGACCATGCTGGCTGCCCGCCTCCCTGAGATCCTTCCCGACCTCGAGCCCGAGGCCGCGGTCGAGGTCAGCTGCCTCCGCTCGCTCATCGGTCTGCCGCCGGACGGCGCGCTCGCACGACGACCACCGTGGGAGAGCCCGCACCACTCGTCATCGGCAGCGGCGATCATCGGTGGCGGTTCGCGCCAGATCCGGCCCGGAGCAGCCGCGCGCGCGGCGCACGGCGTGCTCTTCCTCGACGAAGCACCGGAGTTCCGCGCCGACGTCCTCGACTCGCTGCGGCAGCCACTCGAAGCCGGCGTGATCACCGTGCATCGTGCGCACGGCAGCGCGACGTTCCCGGCCGCCTTCCAACTCGTCCTCGCCGCGAACCCCTGCCCCTGTGGCCAGTACGGCACGGCGGACGGCGTCTGCACCTGCCCTCCGCAGACCCGTCGACGCTATCTCGGGCGGATCTCGGGGCCGCTCCTCGACCGGATCGACATCCGCGTGCGGGTGCACCGGATCACCTCGGCACTGACGAGTCTCTCGCAGGAGCGTGGGGTCTCCACCGCTGAGGCTCGTTCCCGCGTCGAAGCGGTGCGGGCCGCGAGCGCCGAACGGCTGGCCGGCACCGGCTGGACCACGAACGCGCAGGCGAGCGGCACCTGGCTCAGGAGCCCGCGGATGCGGCTGCCCAGATCCGTCACGAGCGCGTTGGACCGCTCCCTCGAGCGGGGAGGCATCACCATGCGTGGCTACGACCGCATCCTCCGACTGAGCTGGACGCTCGCCGACCTCG
The DNA here is from genome assembly GCF_014841195.1 of Plantibacter sp. CFBP 8798. NCBI lineage: Bacteria > Bacillati > Actinomycetota > Actinomycetes > Micrococcales > Microbacteriaceae > Plantibacter > Plantibacter sp. CFBP 8798. Next base: position 710,278 of record NZ_JACYTS010000002.1, on the reverse strand, counting down.
ACGGGGCCGGTAGCCCCACAGCCGAGCACTTGGGGCGCGCCCTCTTCCTGCGGAAGGGCATCTCATGAGCGCATGGTTCGGCTTGGACCGCGAGTTGGTCGAACGCCTCGTCCGCGGACTCGGCGGCCTGGAGCCGGCCGAGGCCGTGGGTAGTCCTCGCGCGGATGGAGGTGCCGAGCACGTCTCGGTGGCCGATGAGAACGTCGGCCCCGCCGGGATTCGGGCGGCGTTCGCTCGGGCGGCCTGGACGATGATCGCCGAACCGGGCGACGGCGTGGCCGGGCTCGTGGTCGGTGCGCTCGGCCCTGCGGGCGCACTGTCAGCGGTTCTGGACCGGGTGGGGCCGACCGAACTGCAGCGCCGCATCCTCGGCAGCGAGTGGTTTAGTGGCTCGGGCTCGACGTCGGCCGATGCCGATGCCGAGTCCGAGGATCCCGCCGCGATTCCCGCCTCCCGCGTGCTCGGAAGTGCGCTGGAACGCTGGCGCCCCCGTCTCGTCTCGGCTGACCTCGTCGCCGCGTGCGAGACCGCGATCGAGGTCGGCGTACGACTACTCCTGCCAGGCGATCCGGGCTGGCAAGCGGGGTTCGACCACCTCGGTGTGCACGCGCCGCACGCCCTCTGGCTACGCGGTTCTCCCGACGTGCCTGCGGGGGAACGCGCCATCGCGTTGGTCGGGGCCCGGGCCGCGTCCGGGTACGGCGAGCACGTCACCCTCGAGGCGGCGGCCGGGCTCGTCGACCGGGGCTTCGCGATCGTGTCGGGTGCCGCGTACGGCATCGACGGCGCGGCGCACCGAGCCGCCCTCGGGAGCGGAGGCGTGACCGTGGCCTACCTCGCAGGTGGGGTCGATCGGCCGTACCCTGCCGGTCACGACGCGCTCATCCGTCGGATCCGCGAGGCCGGTGGGGCCGTCATCAGCGAATCACCATGCGGGTCTACACCGTCCAAATGGCGATTTCTGCAGCGGAACCGACTCATCGCCGCAGCCTCGGCTGCGACGGTGGTCGTGGAGGCCGGCGACCGCTCCGGGTCGATCAACACGGCGGGTCACGCTGCATCCCTCGGGCGTCCGCTCGGAGCCGTGCCCGGCCCGGTCACGAGTCCGTCGTCGGCGGGCTGTCACCGCCTGATCCGTGAGTACGCCGCCACCTGCGTGACGAACGCCGCACAGATGGCGGAGCTCGCCGGGTGGACCGCGGTCGACGCGGACGCGCAGGCGTTCGCCTCGCCAGAGGAACGCCGGGTCCGTGATGTGATGAGTGCGCGCTCGCCACGCACCGTCGAGGCGCTTGCGAAAGCGAGTGGTCTGAGTCCTCGAGAGGTCACCGGTGTGCTCGGTGCGCTCGATCTCGCCGGGGCTGTCGAGGAACGCGAACGAGGGTGGGTGCTCGTCGGCGGACGGGCGTGAGGTGATCAGTCGGCGGGGGAAGGCCACGGCGTCGGATGCGTGGGGCATGCTGTCCACGTGGACATCTGGAGCAGCATCGACGGGTTCTCGGAGCACCTCGCTTCCGAGCGTCGGCTGTCGCCGCAGACCGTTCGCGCCTACGCCTCCGATCTCCGGCAGCTCGCCGACTTCGCCACCGGACGCGATGTCGAGGGCGTCGACGGCGTGACGCTGGACCTCCTCCGCGACTGGCTCTGGGCAGCTTCCGAGGCAGGCTCGTCCAAGGCGACGCTCGCGCGACGCACCGCCACGGCCAAGGCCTGGAGCGCCTGGCTCCTGCGCACCGGCAGGGTCGATTCGGACGTCGCGGCACGTCTCCGGAGTCCGAAGACGGGTCGGACCCTGCCACGCGTCGTCGGTCGGGGCCCGTTCGACGACCTCCTCGCTGGGCTCGAGGACCGCGCCGCATCGGGGGAGCCGAACGCCCTCCGCGACCTCGCCGTCGTCGAACTGCTCTACGCCTCGGCCCTTCGCGTATCCGAGCTGTGCGGACTCGACCGGGACGACCTCGACCTCGATCGACTCACCGTCCGTGTCACGGGCAAGGGCGACAAAGAGCGGGTCGTGCCGTTCGGCGTCCCCGCTCAGTCGGCGATCGTCGACTACCTCACGAGCGCCCGCCCGCAGCTGGTCGTCCGTGCAGCCGCGAACGACCGCGGACCGACGCCCGGAGCAGCCCTCTTCCTCGGCGCACGCGGAGGACGGCTCGGCCCACGCTCCGTCTACACGCTCGTCGCCCGGCTCCTCGACGCCGTGCCCGGTGGTGGTCCGGCAGGGCCGCACGCCCTGCGGCACACCGCCGCGACGCATCTGCTCGACGGGGGAGCGGACCTCCGCGCGGTCCAGGAACTCCTCGGCCACGCGAGTCTCGCGACGACGCAGATCTACACGCACGTCTCCGTCGAACGCATCAAGGAGAGCTACCGCAACGCCCACCCGCGGGCCTGAGCCTCCGCGGTCGCGGTCAGTGGGAGCAGGACGGCCGGAGGCACCTCGCCGAGCAGCAGCATCGGATTGACGTAGACGCCGTCGAGCCGCACCCCGAAGTGCACGCAGCCGTCGGCGCAGTGTCCACCGACGCCGACCGTGCCGATCGGTGCCCCGCGGGTCACGCGGCTACCGACGTCGACCGAACCCACCACCGGCTCGATGCTCGAGACGTGTCCGTCGTCGTGCCGGATCACGACGAGTGGGCGGTCGACCACCGTCCCGCTGAACGTCACGACGCCGGCGGCTGCTGCGGCCACCGGCTGACCGGGCGATGCCGCGATGTCGACACCGCGGTGGCCGGCGCTGTAGGGGTCGGGCGGCGCGACGAACGGCTCGGTGACGACGTGCGGGGGAGCGATCGGCCAGTTCCAGGCCGGCGCCGCCGCAGACGTGCTCACGGGTGCGAGGAGCACCAGGCATGAGACGAGGAACCAACTGGCGATCGAGGTCATCATGATCCGAGCCTGACGGGCTCGGGAAAGCGAGGGCGGGTGGGCACCTCGGAGCGGGGAGACGGAGCTCGTCGGACGGCCTGTGGAGCGCCGTCATCACGGTGGCCTGATGCTATGCTGAACGGAGCACCTCGCTCGTCGGGGTGACTACGCGTGCCATTTCGGCCACCACTTCCAATCGGTCCTCGCTCTCCGGAGCGTGGCGGACGTGCGCCGGGCACCAGGGACGAGGCCATCCGGTCCGTCAGGCAACCGAGGCACTCCCACCCGTCCGCGTCAGCGGTGCGGTGGCGAGCGCAGAACAGGAGAACGGCTCATGGCCGTCGTAACCATCCGCCAGCTGCTCGACAGCGGCGTGCACTTCGGGCACCAGACCCGCCGTTGGAACCCGAAGATGAAGCGCTTCATCTTCACCGAGCGTTCCGGCATCTACATCATCGACCTGCAGCAGTCGCTCGGCTACATCGACCAGGCCTTCGACTTCGTCAAGGAGACGGTCGCCCACGGTGGCACCATCCTCTTCGTCGGCACGAAGAAGCAGGCGCAGGAAGTCATCGCCGAGCAGGCGACGCGCGTCGGCCAGCCCTACGTCAACCAGCGTTGGCTCGGTGGCCTCCTCACCAACTTCCAGACGGTGTCGAAGCGACTCGCCCGCATGAAGGAGCTCGAGGAGCTCGACTTCGAAGACGCCTCCAAGAGCGGCTTCACCAAGAAGGAACTCCTCATCAAGAAGCGCGAGCTGGACAAGCTCCACAAGTCGCTCGGTGGTATCCGCAACCTCTCGAAGACGCCGTCGGCGCTCTGGGTCGTCGACACCAAGAAGGAGCACCTCGCGATCGACGAGGCGCGCAAGCTCGGCATCCCGGTCATCGGCATCCTCGACACCAACTGCGACCCCGACGAGGTCACCTACCCGATCCCGGGTAACGACGACGCGATCCGTTCCGTCGGCCTGCTGACGCGCATCATCGCCGACGCCGCCGCCGAGGGTCTCATCCAGCGCCACCAGAAGCCGACCGAGGGCGACGCCCCGGCCGAGCCGCTCGCCGAGTGGGAGCAGGAGCTGCTCCAGGGCGGCGAGCAGGGTTCCGCCGAGACCGAGAAGGTCGCCGATGAGGCGATCGCCGCAACCGACGCCGTCGAGGCAGCTCCGGCTGTCGAAGACGTCGAGGTCGCTGCAACCGAGTCCGCCGCCGACGCCGAGGGCGCAGCTGCCGCCGTCGTCGCCGACGAGAAGTAATCAAGGAGGACACCAGCAATGGCCAACTTTTCTCTCGCTGACCTGAAGGTGCTGCGCGAGCAGCTCGGCACCGGCATGGTCGACACCAAGAACGCACTCGTCGAAGCCGATGGCGACGTCGAGAAGGCGACCGAGATCCTGCGTCTCAAGGGTGCGAAGGGTAACGCGAAGCGTGCCGACCGCTCCACGAGCGAGGGCCTCGTCGCCGCGAAGGAGAACGGCGACACCGCCACGCTCATCGAGCTCGCCTGCGAGACCGACTTCGTCGCGAAGGGCGAGAAGTTCCTCGCTCTGGCCGACCTCGTCCTCGACGCGGTCGTCGCCGCCGGCGCGACCACCGTCGAAGAGGGGAACGCGGCTCCGGCCGACGGCAAGACCGTCGCCGAGGTCATCGCGGACTCCGCTGCGATCATCGGTGAGAAGTTCGAGCTCCGCCGCCTCGCGGTGGTGCACGGTGAGCACTTCGCCGTCTACCTCCACAAGACCAACAAGGACCTGCCCGCGCAGGTCGGCGTGGTCGTCGGCTACACGGGCGACGACGCGGAGACGGCTCGCAGCATCGCGCAGCACATCTCGTTCGCCAACCCGTCCTACCTCAGCCGCGACGACGTCCCGGCCGACGAGGTCGAGAAGGAGCGCGAGATCGTCACCGAGATCTCGAAGAACGAGGGCAAGCCCGAGGCTGCACTGCCGAAGATCGTCGAGGGCCGCGTGACCTCGTACTTCAAGCAGGTCGCGCTCCTCGAGCAGGACTACGCCAAGGACAACAAGCTGTCCGTGCAGAAGGTGCTCGCTGACGCGGGCCTCACCGTGACCGGGTTCGCCCGCTTCAAGGTCGGCGCGTAGCAGTTGTGACGGGGTCCGGATCGCCATTGGCGATCCGGACCCCTTTGCGTGCGCGGGCATACCCGCGCACGTGGGATCGGTGACGATCCAGCCAGCGAGTCGACGGCTGTCGCGGACAGCGGGCGGCTCCTGACGCTAAGTTGTGTGAGGGACGAGGAAGGACAGGCGGATGCCGGAGAAGAAGCGCAGGGTACTGCTCAAGCTGTCAGGTGAGGCGTTCGGAGGCGGCCAGTTGGGCGTCAATCCCGACGTGGTCGGGTCGATCGCCCGCGAGATCGCTGAAGCGACCGCCGAGGTCGAGGTCGCAGTGGTCGTCGGAGGCGGCAACTTCTTCCGCGGAGCCGAGCTCAGCCAGCGCGGCATGGACCGCGGCCGAGCCGACTACATGGGCATGCTCGGAACGGTCATGAACGCCCTGGCGCTCCAGGACTTCCTGGAACAGGCGGGTGCCGCCACGCGCGTGCAGTCGGCCATCGCCATGACGCAGGTCGCCGAGCCGTACATCCCGCTCCGTGCCGAGCGACACCTCGAGAAGGGCCGCGTCGTCATCTTCGGAGCGGGCGCCGGACTCCCGTACTTCTCGACCGACACCGTCTCGGCACAGCGCGCGCTCGAGATCGGAGCCGTCGAGGTCCTCGTTGCCAAGAACGGCGTCGACGGCGTCTACACCGCCGACCCCCGCGTCGACCCGACGGCGACGAAGATCGACACCATCTCCTATCAGGAGGCGCTCCAGCGCGGCCTCAAGGTCGTCGACTCGACGGCCTTCAGCCTCTGCATGGACAACGGCATGCCGATGCGCGTCTTCGGCATGGAGCCGGCCGGCAACGTCACGGCGGCCATCCGCGGTGCCGCGATCGGCACCCTCGTCACCTCCGCCTAGGCGGCAGGGCGGCCAGGCCGAGGCCCGCCGCCCGACTAGACTGAACCCAGTAATGCAATCAAAGGAGTGCTCGTGATCGCGGATGTCCTCTCGGATGTTGGTACCCGGATGTCGAAGGCCGTCGAGGCCGCGAAGGATGACTTCGCCACGGTGCGTACGGGTCGCGCCAACCCCCAGCTGTTCCAGAAGGTCCTGGTGAGCTACTACGGCACGCCGACGCCGCTGGCGCAGCTCGCCTCCCTGCAGAACCAGGAAGCTCGCACGATCGTCGTGACGCCCTACGACAAGTCCGCACTGCGCGACATCGAGCAGGCGATCCGCGACATCCCGAACCTCGGCGCCAACCCGACGAACGACGGCACCGTCATCCGGGTCACCATGCCCGAACTGACCGCTGAGCGTCGCAAGGAATACGTCAAGATCGTCCGCGGCAAGGGTGAAGACGCGAAGGTGTCGATCCGCAACATCCGTCGCAAGGGCAAGGACGACCTCGAGGCGCTCAAGAGCGAGGTCGGCGATGACGACGTCGCACGCGGCGAGAAGGAGCTCGAGGCCGTCACGAAGTCCCACATCGACGCCGTCGACGCCGCGCTGAAGGCCAAGGAGACCGAGCTGCTCTCCATCTGAGCCGCTGTCCCACCGCTGATTCCGTTCGCCGACCGGTCCCCTCGACCGACGGCACGCCCGCTGGAGGTACCTGTGGAAGACGATGTCGCTCCCGGGCGATCGGGCGATCCGTCGAAGCCCGAACCCGGCCGGTCCGGCAAGTCGGGTTCGCAGGAATTGCGTTCTCAGCTGAAGGACCGCCGTGCGAAGTTCGAGCGGCAGGTCGACGCCAAACGCGCCGATATCGAACGGCAGGTCCAGGCGACGAAGGCGCAGTTCGATGCGACGAACGAACGCATCGAGGCGCGCGTCGGCCGCAACCTGGTGAACGCCATCCTCATCGGGGTGGCCGCGGGCGGCATCATGCTCGTGAGCCTGATCATCTTCAAGGTGATCTTCGTCGTCCTGGCCTCGACTGTGGTGGCCTTCGCCACGCTGGAGCTGCGGAAGGCCCTCGAGCAGACCGGGCGCCGGGTGCCGGCGATCCCGACCGTCATCTCGGCCGTCGCGATGCAGCCGGCGGCGTTCTTCCTCCACGACGTCTGGCGTTGGTCCGTCGTCCTGCTCGGCATCCTGCTCGTCATCGTCTGGCGCGTGGCCGAGCAGACCATCGCTTCGAAGCGGACCGACCTTCCCACGCTCGTCCGCGACCTCGCGTCCGGGACGTTCATCCAGGTCTACGTCCCCTTCCTCGCCTCCTTCGCCGTGTTCCTGGTCGCCCAGCCCGAGGGCGAATGGTGGACGCTGGCGTTCCTGATCCTGGTCATCTGCGTCGACGTCGGCGCTTATGTGAGCGGCCTGTCGTTCGGCAAGCACAAGATGGCGCCGGTGATCAGCCCGAACAAGACCTGGGAGGGCTTCGCCGGGGCGGGGGTCGTCTCGGTCGTGGCCGGCGTGCTGCTCGCGATCCTCATGCTCGGTGTTCCGTGGTGGGTCGGTGTCCTGCTCGGTCTGCTGCTCCTCGGCAGTGCCACGGTCGGCGACCTCGCGGAGTCGCTCATCAAGCGCGACATCGGCGTGAAGGACATGAGCTCGTGGCTTCCCGGGCACGGGGGATTCCTCGACCGCCTGGACTCGATCCTGCCGTCGGCGGTCGTCGCCTACGTGGTCTACCTCCTGTTCGGCGGACTCGCGGTCTGAGTCCCGGCTCGGTCCGATTTCGCCCGATCAGCCCCTCATGGGGGAGAATGGTCCGGTGAGCACGATCTTCCCCACCGCAAAACGTTCGAAGCGTGGCTACGATCCGGCCGAGGTCGACGAGTTCCTCGACCGCGCTCGCGCCGCCTACGGGCAGGACACCGACGCCGACGCCGATGCGATCCTGAGCGCGGAGGACATCCGGCACGTGGCGTTCCGGCTCGTGCGGGGTGGCTACAGCACCGAGCACGTCGACGCGGCGCTCGAGCGACTCGAGGATGCCTTCTCGCTCCGCGAGCGGGAGCGGTCGGTCGAGGAGCGCGGCGCCAAGGAGTGGCTGCGCGACGCCCGCGGCACCGCGCAGGTCATCCTCAACCGGCTGACGAGGCCGGAGGGCCAGCGGTTCCAGCGGGTGAGCCTGCTCGCCCGCGGCTACAGCCGGAAGGACGTGGACGCCCTCGCGGATCGCCTCGTCGCCTACTTCCACGACGGCACACCGCTCAACGTCGACCGCGTCCGCACGGCCGTGTTCCGCAACGAATGGGCCGGTTACCGCGAGTCCCAGGTCGACGCACTGCTCGACAGCGTCGTGGACGTCATGCTGGCGGTTCGCTGAGCGTCGGCCGACCAGGTGGCCTGATCAGGCATTCTCGGCTACCATCGATGCATCGTGCCTCAAGACTCAACTGACGTGACCCCGTGGAAACCATCAGCCCAGCCGAACACCGGTAAGGCGGTTCAGCCCTACCGTCGGCCGCGCTCTCGCGGCAAGAAGGTCCTCGGGATCTTCGCGGCGACGGCTGCGTTCGGCTTCGTCGCCGTGACGATGGTCGACCCGACCTCGAGCGTCGTGGCGTCCTCCTATGCGGAGAAGCAGGCGCAGTTCGGTGGCAACGCCGCGCAGTCGGTCGTCGCAAGCTCGAACTACCAGTACACCTTCGCCCGCGACAGCTACGAGGTCGTCGCTCCGCCCCCGCCGCCTCCCGTGGCGACGCCCGCCGCGACCGGCGGCGGTTCCTCGTCTACGGGCAGCGCTCCCGCGGCAGGCACGCCTGACCCGGGTACGGCTCAGGCCATCGCCTACGACATGGTCATGGCCAACGGCTGGGGCGAGGGCGAGTACAGCTGTCTCGTCTCCCTGTGGAACCGCGAGTCGGGTTGGAACGTGTACGCCTACAACGCCAGCTCCGGCGCCACGGGCATCCCGCAGGCGCTTCCCGGCTCCAAGATGGCCTCGGCCGGAGCCGACTGGGCGACCAACCCCGCGACGCAGATCACCTGGGGTCTCGGATACATCACGAGTCGGTACAGCACGCCGTGTGGTGCGTGGGCCCACTCGGAGTCCAACGGCTGGTACTGACCGGAACCGCCTCCCGACACGGTCGTGGAGGCTGAGCCTAGACTTGACCCATGCCCCGACACCACCGCCACCGGCCACGGCCCGGCGACGACGAGGGTAACGGTCTCGAACGGCTGATGGCGGGGTGGAAACGCACCGAGGACCATCGAGACGGATCCTGGTTCGTCCAGCCCGTCAGCGGTTCCAGTGCGCAGAAGACCTATGTGTGTCCTGGATGCGGACAGTCCATCCCGCCCGGCACCGCCCATGTGGTGACGTGGCGCGCTGACGGGGTCCTGGGCGACCAGGCCGACATCGCTGCCCGACGGCACTGGCACTCCCACTGCTGGCGGATCCGGTGAACGCCCACACGCCGCGTATCGACCCGACCACACTGCCCCGGAGGACCCACTCATGACCGACACCATCGAGATCCGTGGTGGCGCCGAGCTCCCCGCCGTCCGCGAGGAGATCGAGCTGCACACGGCCGACGGCCTGACCCTCGTCGGCGAGCTCGCGGTGCCTGCCGACGGCGAGATCGTCGCGACCCTGGTGACGCTGCACCCGCTGCCGACCGCCGGCGGGTTCATGGACTCCCATGTGCTCCGGAAGGCCGCGGCGCGCCTGCCTGCGCTCGCGGGGATCGCGGTGCTCCGCTTCAACACCCGCGGCACCTCGTCTCCGCGAGGGACGAGCGACGGCGCGTTCGACGGCGGCGTCGGCGAGCGGGCCGATGTCGAGGCTGCGCTGGCGTTCGTGGTCGAGCGCGGGCTTCCGCATCCGTGGATCGTCGGGTGGTCGTTCGGGACCGAGCTGGCCTTGAAGTACGGTCGCGACCCGGCCGTCGACGGCGTGATCCTCCTTTCTCCGCCGCTGCACCGCACGACGGAGGACGAGCTCCGGGCCTGGGCCGGCGACGATCGGCCGATGGTCGTCCTCGTGCCCGAGTTCGACGACTACCTCCGACCAGCGGAAGCGGCGGAACGGTTCGGCGTCCTCCCCGGGGCCACCCTCGTCCCGGTGGACGGTGCCAAGCACCTGTGGGTGGGGGAGAGCCAGACCCGACGCGTGCTCACCGAGATCGTCGCTGCAGTGCGTCCCGAGGCGCTGCCGCTCCCGACGCACTGGCCGGCCCCCGGCCTCTCAGCGGCCGTCTAGCCGCCTCCCAGTCATTTCCGATAGCCTGAACCACCTGCGTCTCCTGCCGGCCCGACCCGCCGGATCCCGTCGGACGCAGGATCACCCGCGTCGCTCCGACGCCAGAGGAGAGTAATCCGTGCGTTTCGTTCTCGCCATCGCCGCGTTCGTCGTGGCAGCCGTCATGATCGTGACGGGAATCGCGCAACGGACCGTGTTCCTCTCGCCCGGCACCTTCAGCCTGTCCACGACGGTCGACAGCGGTGATCGGTTCATCGTCATCCCCGGGAGCGTGCTGCAGTCGCAGCCGGGAGCGCAGTCCATCGTGGCGGGCGCGGGCGGCGACACCCAGGTGTTCATGAGCTACGGGCGATCCGACGACATCACGGCCTGGCTCGGCGACGAGCCCTACAGCCGCGTCGGCGTCAACAGTGCCGGCACCGCCCTGACGACCACCACCGTCACCGCCGAGGCGGACGCGACCGACGACGGGGCGACCCCGAGTCCGGAGCCGTCGGCGACGCCGGCCCCCGAGGCCACCGACGACACCACCACCTCCGAGAAGGGCCCGGACCCGCGCGGATCCGACCTCTGGCTCGGCGAGTACGACGAGGCGGGCGCGGTCATCGCGACGATGAACCTGCCGAAGGACATCGACGTGCTCATCGCGACCGACGGTACGGCCGCCGCTCCGGATTCCCTCCGCCTCTCCTGGCCACTCGACAACGCCACCCCGTGGGCCGGCCCGCTGATCGCCGGTGGCATCCTCGTGCTCCTCGCCGGCATCGTGCTCTACCTCTCGGGGATCCAGCGCATGCGTCGCTCGCGAGGCCCGCGTCGCAAGGGTCCGGGACAAGGACAGAAGGGCATCACCAAGATGTCGAGACAACCGAAGCCGCGCCGCCCCCGTGAACTCGGAGCCGGCAAGACGAAGCGCTCCCCGCTCCGCCGCTCCCTCGTCGTGGGCGTACCGCTCGTCCTCATCGGCACGCTCGGCCTGAGCGGTTGCTCCCAGGACTACTGGCCGACCATCGGAGCGCCGTCACCGACGCCCACCGTCACCGCGACGGACCTGCCGGCCGACAGCCAGGACCAGGACTTCGCGGCGCCCGTCGTCACCGTGCCACAGGTCGAACGGATCGTGTCGCGGATCTCCACGGCGGCGTCCGAGGCCGATGCTGCGCTCGACGGCACCGCTGCGGCCGTCCGGTTCTCCGGGCCGGCGCTCGAGGAGCGCACCGCGAACTACGCCCTCCGCTCGAAGGTGGCCGACGCCGCCGGAGCGACCCCCATCCCCGCCTCGCCCGTCACGCTCACCCTGCCTCAGGCGACGGACGCCTGGCCACGGACGGTCATGACCGCGATTCAGGACAAGGCCGACGAGACGGTGTCACCGACGGTCCTCGTGATGACCCAGCAGGACCCGCGGTCGAACTACCAGGTCGTCTACGCGGAGAAACTCCTCGAGGGCGCCCGACTCGAGAACGTCGCGCCCGCGACCATCGGTGCCGCGAGCGTCCCGCCGGACTCGAAGCTGCTCGTCATGCCGCCGGAGGAGATCGCCGCGGCCTACGCCGACATCATCACGAACGGCGACGCGAGCACCTTCGCCGGCTTGTTCAACGCCGATGGCGACGTCTTCCGCACGCAGGTCGCCGCGGACCGCGCGACGAAGGCCGCCAACCTGCCGACGACGGCGAGCATCGCCTTCTCGGCGGCCGCCGGTACCGGCCCGAACGTCGCGCTGGCGACCAACGACTCCGGCGCGATCGTCGCCGTCAACGTGCAGGAGGGCGAGGTGGTCTCCGTCGTCACAGCCGGTGCTACCGTGAAACCTTCGGGTGCGGTAGCCGCGCTCTCCGGGATCACCGAGAGCGCAAAGGGGACGCAGGCCACCTACGGCGACCAGCTCCTGTTCTACGTGCCAGCCGTCAACTCCGGAGAGAAGATCACCTTGCTCGGATTCACCCAGACCCTCATCGCCGCATCGGAGCTCCCGTGAGTGCCGCGGAGCCGAGCGCGGCACACCTGCGCGGCGCCGTCGACCTCTCCGGCCTCGCGCGTCGCCACCAGACGCCGCCCGCCGGCGCGCCGACGCAAGCAGGCGCGCCTGCAGAAGCGCCCGGCGCGACGACCGACCAGACCGTCCAGGTCCCGTCCCTCGTCTTCGACGCGACGGACGACGGGTTCGGACAGGTCGTCGAGCTGTCCTCCGTGGTCCCCGTCGTCATCGACCTCTGGGCCGAATGGTGCGGACCGTGCAAGCAGCTCTCGCCGGTGCTCGAGCGCCTCGCCGCGGAATACGCCGGTCGCTTCGTGCTCGCCAAGGTGGACGTCGACGCGAACCCGCAGCTCTCCCAGGCCTTCCAGGCGCAGTCGATCCCCATGGTCGTCGCCGTCGTGGGTGGACGCCCGGTGCCGATGTTCAACGGCGCGATCCCGGAGTCGCAGGTGCGTGACGTGATCGAGCAGTTGCTGCAGCTGGCCGAGCAGAACGGGGTCTCCGGTCGGGCTGTCGTCGCCGATGGCGACGCTGCAGCCCCCGCCGAGCCCGTGGAAGAGCCGCTGCCGCCCCTCCACGCCGAGGCGTACGAGGCCATCGAGCGCGCCGACTACCCGACGGCCATCGCCGCGTATGAGAAGGCCATCGCGCAGAACCCGAAGGACGACATGGCTGTGGCCGGCCTCGCCCAGGTCCGTCTGCTGCACCGCCTCACGGGGAAGACCCTCGATGAGATCCGCGGACGAGCGGCCGCCGCTCCCGACGATCTCGACGCCCAGCTGACCGTCGCCGACCTCGACCTCTCCGGAGGGCACCTCGAGGACGCCTTCGACCGGCTGCTGACGCTGTTCCCCGACCTCGACCAGTCGGGCAAGGACACCGTCCGGACGCGCCTGCTCGAGCTGTTCCAGGTCGCCGGCGTCACCGATCCGCGCGTCATGAAGGCCAGGGCCCGGTTGACCGGTCTCCTGTACTGACCGACCGCTGCACGACGAAGGCCCGCCTCCCTCAGGAGGCGGGCCTTCGTGGTGCATCCGGGTGCTGCGGAAGCCTGGTCAGCCGACGTGCTTGAGCCAGATCATGCCGAGCGGAGGGAGCGTGAGCTCGGCGGAAGCCGGGCGTCCCGCCCACGGTGACGCCGACGCCTCGATCGATCCGTAGTTGCCCACGCCGGATCCGCCGTACTCCACGGCGTCGGTGTTGAGGAGTTCCTCCCACCGACCCGCGCGAGGCAGACCGACCCGGTACGGCCCGACGGGGGCACCGGAGAAGTTCACGAGCGCGGCGATCACGTTGCCGTCGTCGTCCCAGCGCAGGAAGGAGAGCACGCTGTTCTGCGCGTCCCCGGCGTCGAGCCATTCGAAGCCGGCGGCGTCGTGGTCGAGGGCCCAGAGAGCCGGGTGCTCCGTGTACACGGCGTTGAGTCGGGACACGAGGCCGAGCAGTGCCCGGTGGCTCGGCTGGTCCAGGATCCACCAGTCCAGACCGCGTTCCTCCGACCATTCGGAGGGCTGACCGAACTCCTGGCCCATGAAGAGCAACTGCTTGCCGGGGTGGGCCCACATGAAGGCGAGGTAGGCCCGCATGTTCGCGAGTTGCTGCCAGTGGTCACCGGGCATCTTCGCGAGGAGGGATCCCTTGCCGTGGACGACCTCGTCGTGGCTGATCGGCAGGAGGAAGCTCTCGCTGAAGGCGTAGACCATCGAGAAGGTGATCTCGCCGTGATGGTGTGACCGGTAGAGCGGGTCGTGCTCGATGTACTGGAGCGAATCGTGCATCCAGCCCATGTTCCACTTCAGGCCGAAACCGAGTCCGCCCTCGCTCGTCGGCGCGGTGACGCCGGGCCAACTCGTCGACTCCTCGGCGATCATCACGATGCCGGGGTTCCGTCGATAGGCCGTCGCGTTCGCCTCCTGGAGGAGACTGATCGCTTCGAGGTTCTCGCGCCCGCCGTGGACGTTCGGCAGCCACTCGCCGTCCTTCCGCGAGTAGTCGAGGTACAGCATCGAGGCGACGGCGTCGACCCGCAGGCCGTCGACGTGGAACTCCTCGAGCCAGTAGAGGGCGTTGGCCACCAGGAAGTTCTTGACCTGGGGCTGGCCGAAGTCGAAGACGAGGGTGCCCCAGTCCGGCTGTTCGCCACGTCGCGGGTCGGGGTGCTCGTAGAGCGGCTGACCGTCGAAGTTCGCGAGGGCCCACTCGTCCTTGGGGAAGTGGCCGGGCACCCAGTCCATGAGGACGCCGATCCCCGCGCCGTGGAGACGGTCGATCAGGTACTTGAGGTCGTCGCTCGAACCGAAGCGGCTGGTCGGCGCGTAGTAGCCGGTGACCTGGTAGCCCCAGGACCCGCCGAAGGGGTGCTCGGCGAGCGGCATGAACTCCACGTGCGTGTAGCCGAGCTCAGCGATGTACTCGATGAGCTGGTCCGCGAGGTCCCGGTAGCCGAGCCCGGGACGCCAGGAGCCGACGTGCAGCTCGTAGACGCTCATGGGTCCGTTGTGGGGATCGCTCGCGGCCCGCCGATCGAGCCACGCCTCGTCGGTCCAGCGGTAGTCGCTGACACCGGTCACGGATGCGGTGGCGGGGGAGCGCTCGGTGAACCGGGCCATCGGGTCGGACCGGCGGACCCAGTCGCCGTGCTGGGTCAGGATCTCGAAGCGGTACAGCTCGCCGGCGCCGATGGTGGGGATGAACAGCTCCCAGACACCCGTCGCACCCATGTTGCGCATAGCGTGCGCCGTGCCGTCCCAGGAGTTGAGGTCGCCGATGACCCGGACCGCGCGCGCGTGGGGTGCCCAGACTGCGAACGCGGTGCCGGCGACCGACTCGGTGACCCCACGCAGCTCGGTGACGTGTGCGCCCAGGGCGTCCCAGAGCCGTTCGTGACGACCCTCGCCGATGAGGTGCAGGTCGAGTTCGCCGATCGACGGCGCGAACCGGTACGGGTCGTCGGCGTTCCAGATCGATCCGTCGCCGTAGCGGGCGTCGAGCGTGTAGTCGATGATTCCGTCGACGTGGAAGCCCTGCCAGATGCCGGCGCGGACGTGCGCGAGCTCCACGCGCGCACCGTTGGCGAGCACCGCCGTCACCTGCTCGGCCAGCGGGCGTCTGGCGCGGACGACCACGAGAGGGTCGCTCACCCCGCCGAGGTCGACGAGGTGCTGGCCGAGGATCTGGTGCGGATCGTGATAGCGGCCCTCCGCGACGGCGTCGAGGATCCAGTCCTCGACGGAGGGGAGCGGGAGCTCCCGGGGCGCCGGTGTGGCGTCGACAGGCATCGGTGCGGCTCGACGGCCGGAGCGCTTCGGTGCAGCGGCTCCGTCTGGGGTCACAGGGCTGGTGGTCATGGTCGGATCCTCACGCTCAGGATGTGCACGGGCTCGGTGAAGGCGTCGAGGCGCACGAAGTTGCTGTCGGACCAGATCCACTCGGCTCCCGTGACGAGGTCCGTGACGTCGAAGCTGCCGCCCGGGACGCCGCCGAACACGGTCTGGTCGAGGTGCACCATGGTCTGTCGGACCGAGTGCGGATCGAGGTTGGCGACGACGAGCAGGGTGTCGTGCTCACCGGTGCCGGTGAACCGCTGGTCGAGATGCTTGCTGAAGACGAGGATCTGGTCGTCGTCGCTCCAGTGGAAGCTGATGTTGCGCAACTGCCGGAGGGCGGGATGCGCACGCCGGATCTGGTTGAGCAGGGTGAGGTACGGCGACAGCGAGGTGCCGGCGGCTTCCGCAGCGGCCCAGTCCCGCGGACGATACTCGAACTTCTCGCTGTCGATGTTCTCCTCGGCACCGGGACGGGCGACGTTCTCGATGAGCTCGTACCCGGCGTAGACCCCCCACGTCGGCGCGGCGGTCGCAGCGATCGCCGCACGCACCTTGTACGCCGCCCGGCCACCGAACTGGAGGTACTCGGTGAGGATGTCGGGGGTGTTCACGAACAGGTTGGGCCGGAGGAAGTCCGCGGTCTCGGTCGCTGCCGCGCCGAGGAACTCCTCGAGCTCCTCCTTCGTGTTGCGCCACGTGAAGTAGGTGTAGCTCTGCTGGAACCCGACCTTCGCCAGACCCTGCAGCAGGGCCGGACGGGTGAAGGCCTCCGCGAGGAACACGACGTCGGGGTCCGTCCGGTTGACGGTCGCGAGCAACCACTCCCAGAAGTCGAGCGGCTTGGTGTGGGGGTTGTCGACGCGGAAGATGCGGACACCGAGCGAGATCCAGTGCCGGACGATGCGCAGCACCTCGGCCCGGATGCCCTCGGGGTCGTTGTCGAAGTTGACCGGATAGATGTCCTGGTACTTCTTCGGCGGGTTCTCGGCGTATGCGATCGTGCCGTCGGGGAGGGTCGTGAACCACTCGGGGTGCTCGGTCACCCAGGGATGGTCCGGCGACGCTTGCAGCGCGAGATCGAGGGCGACCTCCAGGCCGACCTTCTTCGCCTGGCGGACGAAGGCGACGAAGTCCTTCTCCGTGCCGAGGTCGGGATGGATCGCGTCATGACCGCCCGCGGCACCACCGATCGCCCAGGGGGAACCCGGGTCGTGCTCGCCGGGCGTGAGGGTGTTGTTCGGCCCCTTGCGGAACGTCACGCCGATGGGGTGGATGGGCGGCAGGTAGAGGACGTCGAACCCCATCGCGGCGACGGCCGGCAACCGACCGGCTGCGCTGCGGAAGGTGCCCGACGTCCAGGAGCCGTCCGGGTTCCGCTCGGCACCCTCCGACCGAGGGAAGAACTCATACCAGGAACCGACGCCGGCCCGGGTTCGCTCGACGCGGACCACGCGCTCGTCGCTCGTGCTCGCGAGACCGGCGAACGGCCGGCGGTCGGCGATGGCCAGGAGTTCGGGGTCGTCGAGCACCGCGAACCGCGCTGCCGGCTCGGCGTCGGTGTCGCGGAGGAGCTTGGCGGCGGCGGTGAGGAAGCGGCGGTCCTTCGCCGGGCGGAGCTTGTCCGTCGCGGCGCGCTCGAGGAGTTCCGCGCCGATGAGGTACATGAGCTCGACGTCGACGCCGGCCTCGATCTTGACCCGGGCGTTGTGCTCCCAGGTCGAGAACTCGTCGGCGAAGGCGCGGACCTGGTACCGCCAGGTACCCTCCGTCGCGAGTTGGACCTCGACCTCGAAGCGGTCCGTGCCCGGGGCGCCCGGAGCCATCCGATGCGCGACCGTCTTCCCGCGCGGATCGGTGAGCAGGAGCTCGACCCCGATGAGGTCGTGTCCCTCGCGGAACGCGGTCGCACCGAACGGCACCACCTCGCCCGCGAACGCCTTGGCCGGCCAGCGGCCACCTTCGACCGAGGGGGTCGGATCCAGGATCGGGATGCGCCCGATGCTCGGGGACAGCGTGAGCGACACCGGAACGGCGTCGTCGACGGTGGAGGACTGCGGTACTGACTTCGGCATAGTGCGTTCCATCTCCTTCGGTGCCACTGGTCCGACCGTACCGCGAAACGACCACCGATGAAGGGGCGCGCGGGGTGTCGCGCGTCATGCTAAGGCCTTGGGCGCTGCCGTGTCCCGGGTGGCCGCCCGATGAGCGTTCGGGTGCGTTCCGCGGTTGCCATAGAGTGAGCGCGTGAAGGCTATCCGCAGGTTTACCGTCCGCGCGCTCATCCCCGAGTCCCTGACCTCGCTCACCGCCCTCGCTGCGAACCTGCGGTGGTCGTGGCACGAGCCGACGCAGCGCCTGTTCGACGAGATCGCACCGGACGTCTGGCGCGAGTCCGACCACGATCCGATCAGCGGCCTCGGACTCGTGACACCGGAGCGACTGGCGGAACTCGCCGCCGATGCGGACTTCGTCGGCCGGGCCGACGCCTTGCACGCCGACCTCCGCCGGTACCTGCAGGAGCCGCGGTGGTACCAGGGCCTCCCGGACCCGAAGCCACAGACGATCGCCTATTTCTCGCCCGAATTCGGAATCGCCGCGGCCCTGCCGCAGTACTCGGGCGGACTCGGCATCCTCGCCGGCGACCACCTCAAGAGCGCCTCCGACCTGGGGGTGCCGCTCGTCGGCGTGGGTCTCCTGTACCGCTCCGGATACTTCGCGCAGTCGATCACGAACGACGGCTGGCAGCAGGAGTCCTATCCCGTGCAGGACCCCGACGGACTCCCGGTCACCGTGCTCCGGGAACCGGACGGGACACCGGTCACCGTCACCCTGGCGCTCCCCGACGACCGGAGCCTGTCGGCACGGGTCTGGATCGCCGAGGTCGGTCGGGTGCCACTGCTGCTGCTCGACACGGACATCCCGGAGAACGTCGCCGACCTGCGCGGCGTGACGGACCGGTTGTACGGCGGGGGTGGCGAGCATCGACTCCTGCAGGAACTCCTCCTCGGCATCGGCGGCGTCCGAGCGATCAAGCAGTGGAGCGAGCTCACGGACCACGCGCTGCCGCAGGTCTACCACTCCAACGAAGGCCACGCCGGTTTCCTGGGGCTCGAGCGGATCAGCGACCTCGTCGGGAACGGACTCTCCTTCGACGAGGCGCTGCAGCTCGTGCGCGGCGGGACCGTCTTCACGACGCACACCCCCGTTCCAGCCGGGATCGACCGGTTCGACCGCGAGGTGATCACGCGCTACTTCAGCGGTGACCTGCTCCCGGGCGTCGCCGCACCGGACGTCCTCGCACTCGGCGACGAGACGGCGAACGGCGGCTCGGCCGACGTGTTCAACCTGGCGATCATGGGCCTGCGTCTGGCGCAGCGCGCGAACGGCGTCAGTCGGCTGCACGGCGAGGTGAGCCGGGCGATGTTCCGAGGGCTCTGGCCCGGCTTCGACGTCTCGGACGTGCCGATCACGTCGATCACGAACGGTGTCCACGCCCCGAGCTGGACGGATCCGTCGCTCGTCGACCTCGCCGTGGACCGGTGGGGGACGACCGACACGAGTCGGGCGGACTGGTCCGATCCCTCGCTCTCGGACGCCGAGCTCTGGTCGCGGAAGCACGGTATGCGGGAGCGCCTCGTCGCCGACGTGCGGCGCCGGATCGCCGATGGGTATCGGACCCAGAACCCGCAAGCGGTGCTCCCGTCCTGGATCGACGAACTGCTCGACCCCGAGGTGTTGACGATCGGGTTCGCCCGGCGTGTGCCGAGCTACAAGCGGCTCACCCTCATGCTGCGCGATCCCGACCGACTGCGCGCGATCCTGCTCCACCCCGAACGGCCCGTCCAGATCGTCGTCGCGGGCAAGGCACACCCGGCGGACGACGACGGCAAGCGGCTCATCCAGCGCCTCGTGCAGTTCGCCCAGGATCCCGAGCTCCGATCGCGCATCGTCTTCCTGCCGGACTACGGCATCGGGATGGCCAAGACGCTCTACCCCGGCTGTGACGTGTGGTTGAACAACCCGTTGCGTCCGCTCGAGGCCTGCGGGACGTCCGGCATGAAGGTCGCACTCAACGGAGCACTGAACCTGTCGATCCTCGACGGATGGTGGAACGAGTACGCGGACGGCGAGAACGGTTGGGTCATCCCGTCGGCGGACGGGGCGGCGGACGACGAGGAACGCGACGCCCTCGAGGCCACCGCGCTGTACGAGATCCTCGAGCACCAGCTGGTACCGCGGTTCTACGAGCGCGAGGACGACGGGCTGCCGCAGCGCTGGATGCAGATGGTGCGACACACGATCTCGACGCTGTCCGAACCGCTCAGCGCCGACCGCATGGTCCGCGAGTACACGGAGCGCATGTACCTCCCGGCGGCGGCGATGGAGCGCGAGCTGAACGCGTCCGATCAGCAGCGGGCGCGCGAGCTGGCGGCCTACAAGCAGCGGGTGCGCGAGGCCTGGCCGCAGCTGGCGGTCGCCCATGTCGAGAGCGGCGGTGTCGACGCGGTCCCGCAGGTCGGTGACGTGCTGCGGCTGCGCGCCTACGTCCAGCTGGGATCGCTGTCACCCGAGGACGTGACCGTCGAGGTGGTCTGCGGGGTTCCCGGTGCCGGAGGTGAACTGCTCGACATCCGGACGCAGCCGCTCGAGCAGCAGCAGTCCCCGTCGACGAGTCGGCCGGAGCACACGCTCGAGTACGCCGGGACGCTTCCCCTCGATCGGGCCGGCGGGTTCGGGTACACGGTGCGCATCGTGCCGAGACACGAGCTGCTCCTCACCCCCGCGGAACTCGGGCTCGTCGCCGTGGCGGACCAGTAGGGCGATCTCCTCCGACGCGCCGGTGCGACCCTGAGACCGGTGCGTCGAGGGATCCGACTATCTGGCGATCCGCGCGACGACGGCGGCGACGGCCGATCCGAGGTCGGACGGGGCGAGTTCGAGGTCGAACCCGCGCCGACCACCCGAGACCAACACCGTCTCGTGCTCGAAGGCGCTCTCGTCGAGCACCGTCGGGAGCGTGGTGCGCTGCCCGATCGGGCTGATGCCGCCGACCACGTAGCCCGTCTTCCGCTCGGCGACGGCAGGGTCCGCCATCGTCGCCCGCTTCCCGTCGAGGGCCGCCGCGAGCGCCTTGAGGTCGAGTTGGTCGGCGACCGGGACGATCGCGACGACGAGCGACCCGTCCACCTCCGCCAGCAGGGTCTTGAACACCCTGGGCGGGTCGACTCCGAGCGCCGCGGCGGCTTCGAGACCGAAGGCCGTCACCGACGGGTCGTGACGGTAGGAGCGCGGGGTGAAGGGGATGCCCAGCGAGGTCAACGTCACCGTCGCCGGGGTGACGCCTCCCTCGGCCCTGCGTTTCGCCATCGTCAGACGGCTCGGAAGAGCTGCATCGACGTCGCCGAGACCGGGACCGTCTGGCCGGGGACGAACTGCTCCTCCTCGGACGTCGGTGCATCGTCCGCGGAGTTCCAGATGCGCACGAACGCGGTCACGCCCTCGTGCTCGGGCAGGGTGACGTCGACCGGCTGCTCGACGCCGTGCACGATGAGCAGCACGCGGTCGAGCTCCTCGGACTCCGGCGTGCTGGTCGAGAAGAACTGCAGTGTCCGGTTCCGGGGACTCGTCCAGTCCTCGGTGCTCATGGTCGCGCCCGAGGCGTCGAACCAGTCCATGACGCTCGCGCCGGGCACCGTCGTCCCGGCGGCGGCGAAGTGCTCCGGTCGGAGGGCGGGGTGTTCGCGCCGGAGTTCGAGGAGCCGGCGGCTGTGCGCGAGCAACTGGTCCTGCCAGGGCTCCCTCGTCCATCCGACCCACGTCAGCTCGGAGTCGTGACAGTAGGCGTTGTTGTTGCCGCGCTGACTCCGCCCGAACTCGTCGCCCGCCGTGAGCATCGGGACACCCGCCGACAGCAGGAGCGTGCCGAGCAGGTTCCGCATCGCCTTGCGACGAGCGGCGCGGATCGCGGGGTCGTCCGTCGGGCCCTCGGCACCGTGGTTGAAGGAACGGTTGTTGTCCGTGCCGTCGCGGTTGGACTCGCCGTTCCCGACGTTGTGCTTGACGTCGTACGAGACGAGGTCGGCCAGGGTGAACCCGTCGTGGGCCGTGATGAAGTTGACGGAGGCCAGCGGACCGCGCTCAGCGGAGAAGGTGTTGCTCGATCCGGCCAGACGGGTCGCGAACCCACCGATCCCGACCGGGGCGTCCGCCCGTCTCGCGTAGTCGATGTCGGAGAGCCAGAAGTTGCGGACGCGATCCCGGTACCGGTCGTTCCACTCGTGCCAACCGGCGGGGAAGTTCCCCGTCTGCCAGCCGCCCATCCCGACGTCCCAGGGCTCGGCGATCATCTTCGCGTCGACGAGCGACGGCTCGTGGACGATCGCCTCGAGCAGGGGGTGGTCGGGCGTGAACTCGACCGCCTCGTTCCGACCGAGCGTCGCAGCGAGGTCGAACCGGAAGCCGTCGATCTGCACCTCGTCAGCCCAGTACCGCAACGAGTCGAGCACGAGCTGTTGGGGGACCGGGTGGCCGAAGTCCACGGTGTTGCCGCAGCCCGTCACGTCGATGTAGGCGCCGGTGGCGTCCTGACGGTAGTAGGTCGCGTTGTCGATGCCGCGGAAGCTCGTGCGGGGGCCGCCGGGCCCCTCCTCGGCGGTGTGGTTGTAGACGACGTCGAGGATGACCTCGAGGCCGGCCTCGTGCAGCAGCTTCACCATGCCCTTGAACTCGCGGAGAACTTCGTCCGCGCCACCCGCCTGAGCCGTCTTCGTCGCGTAGGAGGCCTGTGGACTGAAGAAGTTCAGGGTGTTGTAGCCCCAGTAGTTGACGAGGCCCTGCTTGATGAGACGCTGCTCAGAGGTGAACGCGTGCACCGGCAGCAGTTCGACGCTCGTCACCCCGAGATCGCGCAGATGCGCGATCATCGCGGGGTGGGCGAGGCCCGCGTACGTGCCCCGCAGCTCCTCCGGCACGTCGGGGTGCAGCTTGCTCAGCCCCTTGACGTGCGCCTCGTACACGACGGTCCGGTCGAGCGGGACACGGGGTTTCTGCACACCGCCCCAGTCGAACGCGTCGTCGACGACGACGGAACGCCACTGCTCGGCCGACACCCGGGCGAGGCCGCGGGCGTAGGGGTCGAGCAGCAGGAGGCTCGGGTCGAAGGCGTTGTTCGGCGAGGACGGCCCGGAGGCGCGGACCGCATAGCGTCGGCCGAGCACCAGCTCCTCGGAACTCCCACTCCAGACCCCGTCGTCGCCGCGGGTCATCTCGACCGAGTGGGTGATCCAGTTCAGATCCTTGTCGTCGAAGATCACGAGTTCGAGGGCATCCGCATGCTCGGACCACACACGGAGCTCACCACCGGACGGGCCGAGGCGGACGCCGAGATCGTGGAAGGGGTCACCAGCGTTCATGGGTTCTACAGTAGTGAGTGCGGGAGTGCGCGAAGATCCGCGGACACCGCGGCGAGGGGAGGAGCGGCATGGTGGTGTACCTGGACCACGCCGCGACGACCCCGGTGCGATCCGAGGTGATCGAGGCCTACGCGTCCGCGATGGCGACCGTCGGCAACCCGGCCTCCATCCACGGCCCCGGGCAACAGGCCCGCCGCCTCCTCGAAGAGGCACGTGAGCGGGTCGCTGCGACCCTCGGGTGCGACCCCATCGAACTCGTCTTCACCTCCGGCGGCACCGAATCCATCAACCTCGCCCTCAAGGGGCTCTACTGGCACCGCCAGCAGGATCGACGCCGCGCCGCCGTGCTCGCACCCGCGGGGGAGCACCACGCCACGCTCGACACCGTCGAATGGCTCGAGCGCCACGAGGGTGCATCCCCGCTCTGGATCCCGCTCGATGACCTCGGCCGGGTCTCACTCGACACGGCGGCCGAGCGCTTCGCCGACCACGGCCCCGACATCGCCGTGGCGACGGCGCTTTGGGCGAACAACGAGGTCGGCACCATCCAGCCCGTCGTCCGGCTGGCGGCGCTCGCCGCAGCGGCCGCGGTGCCGTTCCACCTGGACGCGGTCTCGGCCTACGGACACCTCCCCATCGACCTCGCCGACCTTCGCGCCGCATCCGGATCGGTCGGTGCCAGTGGTCTCGTCGCGCTCAGCGTCTCCGCGCACAAGATCGGTGGTCCCGTGGGGATCGGAGCGCTGGTCGTGAGCCGCGCAGCCGTGGTGGAGCCGTTGCAGCACGGTGGCGGACAGCAGCGCGGACTCCGCTCCGGCACGCAGGACGTCGCGGCAGCCGTCGGATTCGCCGTCGCCGCGGAGCTCATGGCGCTCGAGCGGACCGCGGAGCAGGAGCGTCTCGGCACCTTGCGCGACCGACTCGTGGCCGGCGTGCGGGCGACCGTTCCGGAGGCCGAGCTGACGGGCGATCCCAGCGAGCGACTCGCGTCGAACGCGAACTTCGTGTTCCCCGGCGCACAGGGAGACTCGATGCTCTTCCTCCTCGACCTCGCAGGGGTGGCGGTCTCGACGGGTTCCGCCTGCCAGGCCGGCGTCCCGGAACCGTCGCATGTCCTGCTCGCGATGGGACGCCCGGAGACGGAGGCCCGATCGGTCCTCCGGATCACGCTGGGTCGGACGACGACCGAGACGGACGTGGACGACTTCCTCCAGGCCCTGCCGCGCGCGTACGCACAGGCGAGTCGGGCCGGTTCCGCCGACCGCGACACGGCGCTGGGCGCTCGTCCCTGAGCAGCCGTCTCGTCACCGCTTGCAGGTGGCCGTCCAGCGGCTGGCGCGTAGACTTGCCCGGTGAAAGTTCTGGCAGCGATGAGTGGCGGAGTCGACTCCGCCGTGGCAGCGGCACGCGCCGTCGACGCAGGCCATGAGGTGGTCGGCGTCCACCTGGCGCTCAGCCGGATGCCGGGCACGCTCCGGACCGGCAGTCGCGGGTGCTGCACCATCGAGGACTCGATGGACGCCCAGCGTGCGGCGAACCTGATCGGCATCCCGTACTACGTGTGGGACTTCTCGGAGCGCTTCAAGCTCGACGTGGTGGACGACTTCATCGCCGAGTACCGCGCCGGCCGGACCCCGAACCCGTGCATGCGTTGCAACGAGAAGATCAAGTTCGCGGCGTTGCTCGAGAAGGCGCTCGACCTCGGGTTCGACGCGGTCGTGACCGGTCACTACGCCACGATCGTCACGAGCCCCGAGGGTGATCGTGAGCTGCACCGCGCGAGTGCCTGGGCCAAGGACCAGTCGTACGTCCTGGGCGTGCTCACCGCCGAACAGCTCGCGCACTCGATGTTCCCGCTCGGCGCGACACCGTCGAAAGCCGAGGTCCGAGCCGAGGCCGCGGAGCGCGGCTTCACGGTGGCGAACAAGCCCGACAGCCACGACATCTGCTTCATCCCCGACGGCGATACGAAGGGCTGGCTGGGGGAGCGGGTCGGCACCGAGACCGGCCAGGTCCTCGACCGAGACGGAGCCGTCGTCGGTTCGCACGAGGGTGCCCACGCCTTCACCGTCGGCCAGCGCAAGGGCCTGCACCTCGGCGTGCCCGCGCCGGATGGACGTCCGCGCTTCGTCCTCGAGGTGCGTCCGAAGGACAACACGGTCGTCGTCGGGCCGAAGGAGGCGCTCGCCATCGGCGAGATCGCCGGTTCGCGCTTCACCTGGGCGGGGAGGGCTCCGGAGGTCGGTGTCGCACCGATCCCGTGCGACGTCCAGATCCGAGCGCACGCCGATCCGGTTCCCGCCGCACTGACGCTCGTCGACGGCGAGCTCGTCGTCCACCCGGAGACGCCACTCGACGGCGTCGCTCCCGGACAGACCGCCGTGCTGTACAGCGGGACGCGCGTCCTCGGCCAGTTCACGATCGACCGCACCGTCAGTGCGGTGCCCGTCGGAGCCGCCGCCTCCGCCTGAGGACCCCAGGAACGACGGAACGCCCGACGAGCCAGGCTCGTCGGGCGTTCTGCGTCGGTCGTCAGGATCGGGTCTGTGCGCCCGCCTTGGACTTCTTGGGCTTCTTGACGAAGAGGGTCTCCGCCTCCTCGAGCGTCAGGCCGTTCGTCTCGGGGATCTTCGCGAGGACGAAGACGAACGAGAGGAGCGCGAACAGCGCGTACATGCCGTAGGTCACCGGCAGGGAGAACGCGGCGAGGGCCGGGAAGCTGACTGTGATGAGGAAGTTCGCGATCCACTGCGCCATCGCCGCGACACCGAGCGCCTTCGCGCGCAGGCGGTTCGGGAAGATCTCGCCGAGGAGCACCCAGACGAGCGGTCCCCACGACGCGCCGAACGCGACGACGAACACGTTGGCGGCCACGAGGGCGATCGTGCCCCAGGGCTGGGGCAGCGAGACCTCGCCGGCGCTGTCGGTGACCGACTGCGTGAACGCGATCGCCATCGCGCCGAGCGAGACCGTCATACCGATGGAACCCGCGAGGAGGATCGGCCGTCGACCGATGCGGTCCACGAGCAGGATGGCGACGACGGTGACCGCGACGTTCGTCACTGAGGTGATGACCGAGATGAGGAGCGAGTCGGACTCCTGGAACCCGACGGCCTTCCACAGCGTCGTCGAGTAGTAGAAGATCACGTTGATGCCGACGAACTGCTGGAAGATCGACAGGATGATGCCGATCCAGACGATCGGCAGGAGCCCGAAGCGTCCGCCCCAGAGGGTCGCCTTCTTCTGCTGCTCATCGTCCTTCACCGCCTGCTCGGCGAGCTTGACGGCGCGATCCACCTCCTCCTGCGGCCAGACGGTCGCGAAGATCCGACGGGCCTCGTCCGACTTGCCCTTGCGGACGAGGAACCGGGGCGACTCGGGGAGCCGCATCGCGAGCACGCCGTAGACCACGGCCGGGAGCGCGCAGGCGATGAACATCCAGCGCCAGGCCTCGACGCCGAACCACAGCGGGTTCGAGGCGCCGCCGGCGGCGCCCGCCAGGACGGAGTCGGACAGGAGCGCGGCGAAGATGCCGAGCGTGATGGCGAGCTGCTGCAGCGAGGCGAGACGGCCGCGGATGGCGCTCGGGGCGATCTCGGCGATGTACGCCGGAGCCACGACCGAGGCGATGCCGATACCGAGCCCGCCGACGATGCGCCAGATCACGAGGTCCCAGGGGGAGAAGGCGAAGCCGGCTCCGAAGGAGGAGATGAAGAACAGGCCTGCACCGAGCAGCATCGTGAAGATGCGGCCGCGGCTGTCGGCGATCCGGCCCGCGAGGTAGGCGCCGAGCGCGCAACCGAGCAGCGCTGACGCGACCGCGAAGCCGATGAGCGCCTCACTGAGCGCGAAGTGGTCCTGCATCGCGTCGACCGCGCCGTTCACCACGGAGGAGTCGAATCCGAAGAGGAAGCCACCGACCGCGGCCGAGACGGAGATGCCGATGACGCGCGCGGTCAGCTGCTTGCTGGTAGGAGCCGCCCCCGTTCCCGGACTGCTGGACTGGGACATGGTTCCTCCGATTCCGCGCGCATGGTTCCTGCGGCACTGCGACACCCTACTCCTCGATGAGACCCGCCCCGACCCGGTTGCGCACATCTGGGAGGACGTGCCGGGTGTCAAGCGCCCGCCGGTGTCGGACGCCGCTCGTAGACTGGACGCCGTGGCGAACAGCACCGGACAGACCCTCCAGCAGGCATCGACCGAGGCCGAGGAACTCACCTCGCGCATCCTCGAGCTTCGCGACGCGTACTACGAGCGCGACGAGTCGCTCGCCTCCGACGAGGAGTACGACGCGATGCTCCGTCGGCTCGAGGAGCTCGAGCGTCTCTTCCCCGAGCTGCAGAGCCAGGACAGCCCCACCCAGACCGTCGGTGGGCGTGCCGAGACCACGCTGTTCGCCCCGGTCACCCACCTCGAGCGCATGCTCAGCCTCGACAACGTCTTCTCGATCGAGGAGTTCCTCGCCTGGGCCGCCAAGGTCGAGCGCGACGCCGGAGGGTCCGTCCAGTACCTCTGCGAACTGAAGATCGACGGCCTCGCCATCAACCTCCGGTACGAGCGCGGCCGCCTCGTGAGCGCGGCCACGCGCGGCGACGGCGTCGTCGGCGAGGACGTCACGGAGAACGTGCGGTACATCCGTTCCATCCCCGAACGCCTGACGTCGTCCGACCCCGAGGTCGAGTTCCCGGAGGTCGTCGAAGTCCGGGGCGAGATCTTCTTCCCGGTCGAGGCCTTCCGCGAACTGAACGCCAACCAGGCGGCCGCCGGTGAACGGGTCTTCGCCAACCCGCGCAACGCGGCGAGCGGTTCCCTGCGCCAGAAGGCGGAGAGCAAGAACCCGGCCCAGCTCGCACTCATGCACGACCGGCTCGGCCGACTGCAGATGCTCGTCCACGGCATCGGCGCCTGGGAACAGCCGCCCGTCGCCCGGCAGTCGCAGGTCTACGAGTTGCTGCACAGCTGGGGGCTCCCGACCTCCTCGCACTACCGGGTCCACGACGAGGCGACCGGCGCGGCGGACTTCATCGAGTACTTCGGCGCCCACCGCGACAGCGTCGAGCACGAGATCGACGGCGTCGTCGTCAAGGTCGACGATCTCGCGCTCCACGGCGAGCTCGGCGCGACGAGTCGTGCTCCGCGATGGGCCATCGCCTACAAGTACCCGCCCGAGCAGGTGAACACGAAGCTCCTCGACATCGTCGTGAGCGTCGGGCGCACCGGCCGCGCTACCCCGTTCGCCGTCATGGAGAAGGTGCTCGTCGCCGGCAGCGAGGTGCGTCAGGCGACCCTGCACAACCAGGACGTCGTGAAGGCGAAGGGCGTGCTCATCGGCGACACCGTCGTCCTCCGGAAGGCCGGCGACGTCATCCCCGAGGTCCTCGGCCCGGTCGTCGAGCTCCGCGACGGCTCGGAGCGGGAGTTCGTCATGCCCGAGCGCTGCCCCGAGTGCGGTACCCCCCTCGCCCCCGCGAAGGAGGGCGACATCGACCTGCGCTGCCCGAACGCGCGGAGCTGCCCGGCGCAGGTGCGCGGACGCGTCGAGCACATCGGCTCCCGTGGCGCGCTCGACGTCGAGGCGCTCGGCGAGGTGGCGGCAGCGGCGCTCACCCAGCCGGTGGAGCCCGCGGAACCACCGCTGACGACTGAGGCCGGACTCTTCTCGCTCACGATGGCCGACATCTTCCCGGTCACGGTGATCGTCCGCGACAACGAGACCGGGCTGCCCAAGCTCAACGAGGACGGATCCGAGAAGCGCGTCACGCCCTTCCGCCGCCGACGCGCCAAGAGGGACGGCGTGCACGATCCGGCCGCGGCCGAGTTCGACGGCGACGAGTCCTCGGTGCCGTCCAAGAACGCGATCGAACTCCTCGCCAACCTCGACGGCGCGAAGACCCGCCCGCTCGCCCGGTTGCTCGTGGCACTGAACATCCGCCACGTCGGCCCGGTCGCCGCCCGGTCACTCGCGGAGTACTTCGGTTCACTTGATGCCATCCGTGCGGCCACCCGCGACGAGCTCGCAGAGGTCGACGGCGTGGGCGGGATCATCGCCGACGCCCTCATCGCCTGGTTCGAGGTCGACTGGCATCGCGAGATCGTCGAGGAGTGGACTGCGGCGGGCGTGCAGTGGGCGACACCCGGACACCCGGGGCCGGGCGCGGCGGTCGCGGCCGGTGGTGTGCTGTCCGGTGTCACCGTCGTCGCCACCGGTTCGCTCGACGGCTTCACCCGGGAGGGCGCGCTGGAAGCGATCGTGCAGGCGGGCGGGAAGGCTGCGTCGAGCGTCTCGAAGAAGACCGACTTCGTCGCCGCCGGCCCGGGTGCCGGGTCGAAGCTCGCGAAGGCCGAAGCACTCGGTCTGCGGATCATCGACGCCGAGCAGTTCGCCCTGCTCGTCTCCGAGGGTCCGGCGGCGCTCGGCGAGCCGGAGGCCCCGGCCGCGGATGAGGCCGAGGGTGCGGCGTCCGCCGACGAGGTGCCGACGGACTGACCTCAGTCCTGGTCGGCCTGCAGCAGCTCGTCGCGGACCTGGCGCCGCAGCACCTTGCCGATGAGCGACTTGGGGAGTTCGTCGACGACGACGACCCGCTTCGGCACCTTGTACGGGGTGAGGATCTCCCGCGCCCAGGCTCGGAGGGCATCCGGATCCACGGTGGCACCGGGAGCCGCGACGACGGCCGCGACGACCTGCTCGCCGGAGTGGGGATCGGGGAGCCCGACGACGGCGGCGTCAGCGACCGACGCGTGCCCGCGGAGCACCTGCTCGACTTCGCTCGGCGACACGTTGAACCCGCTGGTGATGATGAGCTCCTTGATCCGGTCGACGACGGTCATGAACCCCTCCTCGTCGATGGACACGATGTCACCGGTGCGGAACCAACCGCCTGGGAGCAGGACGGCGGCGGTCTCCTCGGGCTTGTTGTAGTAGCCGTTGAAGACCTGCGGGCCGCGGACGAGCAACTCGCCCGCCTCGCCGGCCGGACGATCGGTCTCCGGGTCGTCGGGATCCACGACGCGCACCTCGGTGCTCGGCAGCGGGAGGCCGATGGTCCCGGGCTTCCGCGCGGTCGAGACCGGGTTCGCGGAGATGACCGGTGAGCACTCGGAGAGCCCGTAGCCCTCGACGAGGAAGCCGCCGGACGCGGCTTCGAACGGGACGACGAGGTCGTGCGGCAGCGGCATCGCGCCCGAGATGGCGATCTCGGTGCCCTGCAGCGACACGCCCTGCTCGGTCGCCGCGGTCAGGAGTCGGTCGGCGATGGGCGGGACGGCGGGCAGGAAGGTCGGCGGTCGCTTCTTCATGACTTTGAGGACGAGTGCCGGGTCGAACTTCGGGAAGAGGACGAGGCGCGAGCCCATGCTCATGGCGAAGGTCAGGCAGAGCGTCAGGCCGTAGGCGTGGAACATCGGGAGCACCGCGTAGACGACGGCCTCCCCGCGCTTCACCGTGGGCACCCAGGCACGGGACTGCGCCGCGTTCGCGAGCAGGTTGCCGTGGGTGAGTGCAGCACCTTTGGGCGAGCCCGTCGTCCCGCTCGTGTACTGGATGAGTGCGAGGGCGTCGGTCGCGGGCTTCGGGTGGCTCGCCGGCAGCGGCCCCGAGGTCAGGAGCTGCTCCCACCGCACGGTGCCCGAGACCGGCGCGGTGAGCTGAGCCCGTGAGGCTCTCGCCTTCGGGATGGGCAGACGGAGAGCGGCGCGCATGTGGAGCGGCATCGCCCGGGTCACGTCGATCGTCACGAGCGAGTGCACCGCCAGGTCGGCCGGGAAGTCCTGCAGGTGCTCGGCGACCTTGTCCCAGACGATCGCGAACGTCGCGCGGTGGTCCTCGAACTGGTGGCGGAGTTCTTGGGGGGTGTAGAGCGGGTTGTGCTCGATGACGACGGCGCCCAGCCTGAGGACCGCGTAGAACGCGACGATGTGCTGCGGGCAGTTCGGGAGCATGAGGGCGACGGGGTCTCCCGCCCGGACACCGAGTGCGCGCAGGCCGGCGGCGGCACGGGCGATGAGCGTCTCGAGCTCCGTGTAGGTGGTGGTCGACCCGAAGAACTCCAGCGCGACGGCGTCCGGGTAGCTCGCGGCGGAGGCTTCGACGAGATCGCCGAGGCTGCCGGTCTGCTCAGGGATGTCGTCCGGCACGTCGGCGGCGTAGCTCGCGAGCCAGGGACGCTCGTGCGGGGGACGGGGACGGCTGCTCGAGTCGTTCTGGGTCACCGTCCCACTGTAGGGGCGGAGCCCGACGGACGACCACGTCCCTGGCGAATAGACTGGAGCGACCGCCACCGCTACACGTACGGGAGACGCATGTCGGAAATCACTACCGAGCAGGTCGCGCATCTCGCGAACCTCGCTCGAATCGCCCTGAGCCAGGACGAGATCGCCCACCTCACGACGGAGCTCGACTCCATCGTGGACAACATCCAGAAGGTGCAGCAGGTGGCCACGCCTGACGTCCCGGCGACGAGCCACCCGATCCCACTCGAGAACGTGTACCGCGACGACGTCGTCGGCAACACGCTCACGCGGGAGCAGGCGCTGCAGAACGCGCCGGAATCGGCCGACGGTCGCTTCAAGGTCTCGGCGATCCTGGGGGAGGAGCAGTGAGCGGGTTGATCGGTCTCACGGCAGCCGAGCTGTCGAGCAAGCTGCGCGCTGGCGAGGTCTCCAGCGTCGAAGCCACCCAGGCGCACCTCGACCGCATCGCGCAGGTCGACGGCGACGTCCACGCCTTCCTCCACGTGTCGGACCACGCACTCGACGTCGCCGCCGACATCGACGCACGCCGTGCCGCGGGCGAGGACCTCGGCGAGCTGGCGGGCGTCCCGCTCGCCATCAAGGACGTGCTGGTCACGACGGACATGCCGTCCACCTCGGGGAGCAAGATCCTCGAGGGGTACCTGTCACCGTTCGACGCGACCGTCGTAGCCCGGTCGCGTGCCGCCGGTCTCGTGCCGCTCGGCAAGACGAACATGGACGAGTTCGCCATGGGCTCGAGCACGGAGCACTCCGCGTACGGCCCGACCCACAACCCGTGGGACCTCGACCGCATCCCCGGCGGTTCCGGCGGTGGCTCCGCTGCCGCGGTCGCCGCGTTCGAGGCGCCCATCGCCCTCGGCAGCGACACCGGCGGGTCCATCCGCCAGCCGGCGCACGTGACCGGCACGGTCGGCGTGAAGCCGACCTACGGCGCGGTCAGCCGCTACGGGGCGATCGCGCTCGCCTCCTCGCTCGACCAGGTCGGGCCGGTCAGCCGCACGGTCCTCGACTCGGGCCTCCTCCACGACGTCATCGCCGGGCACGACGCCCTCGACTCCACCTCGCTCCGCGACGCCTGGCCGTCGATGGCCGCTGCGGCCCGCGAGGGCGCGCGCGGCGACGTGCTGCGCGGCCTCCGGGTCGGCGTCGTCACCGAGCTCAACGGTGAGGGCTTCCAAGCCGGCGTGAAGAGCCGCTTCCAGGAGGCGCTCGCGGTACTCGAGGCGAACGGTGCTGAGATCGTCGAGGTCTCCGCTCCGAACTTCGAGTACGCCGTCGCCGCCTACTACCTCATCCTCCCCGCAGAAGCGTCGAGCAACCTCGCGAAGTTCGACTCGGTGCGCTTCGGCATGCGGGTCACGCCCGAGGGCGGCGGCACGGTCGAGCAGGTCATGTCCGCAACGCGCGAGGCCGGTTTCGGTCCCGAGGTGAAGCGACGGATCATCCTCGGCACGTACGCGCTCAGCGCGGGCTACTACGACGCCTACTACGGCAGTGCCCAGAAGGTCCGGACGCTCATCCAGCGCGACTTCGCGGCGGCGTTCGACCAGGTCGACGTCCTCGTGAGCCCGAGTGCCCCGACGACGGCGTTCAAGCTGGGCGAGCGTATCGACGACCCACTGGCGATGTACCTGAACGACGTCACCACCATCCCGGCGAACCTCGCCGGCGTGCCCGGCATCAGCGTGCCGATCGGGCTCGCCCCGGAAGACGGTCTGCCCGTCGGCATCCAGTTCATGGCGCCAGCACGGGAGGACGCCAGGCTCTACCGGGTCGGCGCCGCTCTCGAGGCGCTTCTCGAATCGACGTGGGGGCACACCCTCATCTCGCAGGCACCCGCTCTCGGAGGTCGGTAACCCATGGCCAAGGACAAGCTCCTCTCCTACGAAGAAGCCCTCGAACTGTACGAGCCGGTGCTCGGCTTCGAGGTGCACGTCGAGCTGAACACCAAGACGAAGATGTTCTCCTCGGCGCCGAACGGCTTCGGCGACGCTCCGAACACGAACATCTCGCCGGTCTGCCTCGGTCTGCCCGGGTCGCTCCCGGTCGTGAACGAGCAGGCGGTGCGGTACTCGATCAGCCTCGGGCTCGCCCTCGGCTGCTCGATCGCACCCTCGAGCCGTTTCGCGCGGAAGAACTACTTCTACCCCGACCTCGCGAAGAACTACCAGATCTCGCAGTTCGACGAGCCGATCGCCTTCGAGGGCTCGGTCGACGTCGAGCTGGCGGACGGCACCATCGTGACGGTGCCGATCGAGCGCGCGCACATGGAGGAGGACGCCGGCAAGCTCACGCACATCGGCGGTTCCACCGGCCGTATCCAGGGTGCCGAGTACTCGCTCGTCGACTACAACCGCGCGGGTGTGCCGCTCGTCGAGATCGTCACCAAGCCGATCTACGGCACCGAGCACCGGGCACCCGAGATCGCGAAGGCCTACGTCTCCGCGATCCGCGACATCGTCGTGGCACTCGGCATCTCCGACGCGAAGATGGAGCGCGGGAACCTCCGCTGCGACGCCAACATCTCGCTGCGCCCGCGCGGCCAGGAGAAGCTCGGCACGCGAACCGAGACGAAGAACGTCAACTCCCTGCGTTCCGTCGAGCGCGCCGTCCGCTACGAGATCCAGCGGCAGGCCGCGATCCTCAAGGACGGCGGATCCATCATCCAGGAGACGCGGCACTGGCACGAGGACACCGGTGCGACGTCCGCCGGCCGGCCGAAGAGCGACGCCGACGACTACCGGTACTTCCCGGAGCCCGATCTGCTCCCGGTCGTGCCGTCGCCCGAACTCATCGAGGAACTCCGAGCGGCACTGCCCGAGCAGCCGGCCGTCCGTCGTCGTCGGCTGAAGAGCGAATGGGGCTTCACCGACCTGGAGTTCCAGGACGTCGTGAACGGTGGTCTGCTGAACGAGATCACGGCCACCGTCGAGGCCGGCGCCGCTCCGGCCGCCGCACGGAAGTGGTGGACGGGCGAGATCTCGCGGATCGCGAACCAGCGCGATGTCGAGGCGACGAGCCTCGTGTCACCCGAGCACGTCGCGGCACTCGCGGCGCTCGTCGAGGCCGGAACGCTCAACGACAAGCTCGCACGCCAGGTGCTCGAGGGCGTCATCGACGGGGAGGGCACTCCTCAGGAGGTCATCGACGCTCGCGGTCTCGCACTCGTGTCCGACGACGGTCCGCTGATCGCCGCCATCGACGAGGCACTGGCCGCTCAGCCGGACGTCCTCGCCAAGATCCGCGACGGCAAGGTCCAGGCCGCCGGCGCCGTGATCGGCGCCGTGATGAAGGCGATGCGCGGACAGGCCGATGCGGCGCGTGTGCGCGAACTCGTCCTGGAGCGCGCCTCGCAGTAGCGGTCGCCGCTGCACCCTCGGGCCCGCGCCACCGTCGATGACGGCGGCTCGGGCCCGATGTCGTCGGCCAGGGGAAGCCCTGGTGCCGACTGCTGGCCCGGCATACACTTCCGCCATGCTGGTCGAAGGCACCATGCGGTGGCAGGTCACGGAAGACGCTCCGATGGCCCTCATGCTGGCGCTCGCGTTCCGCGACATGGCGGGGCTCGGCGATCGATGCGTCGCGCAGCTTCCGGCAGTCACGCCGGGGCTGGAGCGGGTCGACGTCGCCGGCCTCGACCTCGACGCGCTCGCGGTCCAGTTCGACGGCTGGTGGACCGGGATCGCCCGTCGCGACACGCGCCTCTTCATGGCCGAGGTCCGCCCACCACACTTCGAGGTGTTCGATCGAGCCCTCGACCTGCAGGAGCTCGCCTACCGGGCGTACGACGAGGCGCACCGGTGGGCGGCGGCTCGCATCCGGGAGTACGAGCGTGCGCTCGCAGGCCGGTCGCCGAGCCGCCTCACCGACGTCTACGAACTCATCCGCGAGCGCCAGTTCGAGTTGCGCCGGCAATCCAGCTCGTTCCGGTTGGACCTCGAGGTGCTCCCGATCGGCCGACCGGGGGCCTGGGTGGTCGCGCCCGACACGATCGTGGTCAGTGAGTCGCTCCGGGACGACCGGGAGGCCTTCCGTGAATGGCTACGGCCGCTGGTCCACGGCCTGGTCTGATCCGCTCGCGACGCGCTCGACCGGCCGACGGGTCGGGTTCAGGAGCACGACCGCGATGATCGAGCCGACGGCGCCGGCAGCCGCCATCGCGGCGGTGAGCGGGTGGGAGATCTCCGCGAAGGGCATGATGAAGGCGCTCGCGAGCGCGATCCACACGGCGACGTGTGCAGGCTTGCGCTCCGGGTCGAGGCGCAGCTTGCGGGGGTGCTCGACACGGCCGAGGAGTGTGCCGACGCCCGCGAGCAGAACCGCGACGACGAGCAGTACGACCGGTCGGGTCCACCACCATGCCGCACTCAGCGGTTCCGCGAAGGGGATGCCGAGGGCGAGCTGGAGACCGGCGACCGCGATGATCAGGGGGAGATGCCAGAGGTACACCGTCATCAGCCGGGACCCGATGAGGAAGACGACCGCTCGCGCGGCGCGGGTCCGCATGATCGCCGTGAGCAGCGGGTGCGCCAGGGCGAGCAGGGCGAGCTGCCCGACGCCGAGGACGACGAGGGGGAGGGTCGGTGGGTTGAGGTTGCCGAGCATGCTGGTCGAGTACGGCAGCCAGGTCGTGATCGGCACGAGCGCACCGTAGGAGACGAGCACCACGGCCACGAGGACGAGGCGCGGAACGGAGCGGAGACGTCCGTCGGCCAGGAAGAACCCGAACTGCTGCAGCAGCGGCCAGACGAACACCAGGTTGACGAGACCGATGCCCAGGAGACCGGTCGAGTAACGGACGACGTCGACGAGGATCACGCCGGCCAGCAGTGCCGCACAGGTCAGGAAGGGGTGGCGGTCGTGGCAGGTGGCGAGGAACGGGGCGACCGCCTGGCACAGCAGGTAGGCGGCCAGGAACCAGAGCGGGGAGCCGACGCCTGCGGCGACGGCCTCGATGATGGCCGGGTCGACACCGAGCGCCCCGGCGAGCCACAGCCCCGCGGCGAGGAAGAGCAGGACCGGGATCGTCGGCAGGGCGAGTCGGAACACCCGGGACCGGAGGAAGTCGCTGGTCCCGCCACCACGTCGGACGGTGCTGCGCCAGCCGGTGATCGTCGCGAAGCCGCCAACGATGAAGAACAGCGGCATGATCTGGCCGAACCAGGTACCCGTGTCGAACCACGACTGCTGCTCGAGCGCTCGGGAGATGCCGATCGTGCCGTCCGGCTCGACGGCCACCGCGACCATCAGGAGGTGGACGATGACGACCGTCACGACGCACGCGACGCGCACGAGGTCGAGGGCGAGGTCCCGCCCGGAGAGGTCTGGGACCGCCGGGGCCGACCCGGTCCGCGTTCGCGTGCTCATCGCCGGACAGCCTAGCGTCGCCGGGCCCTCCCGCCTCGGCCCTTGTGGAGAGCGTGTCGGAGGCGACTGAGACAATGGAGGCATGAGTCGGCAGGATGGAGCGTCGCGTCGCGTCTCGGCGCACGATGCCGACGACAGCGGTACCCCCATCCTCCACGTCGACATGGACGCGTTCTTTGTCTCGGTCGAGCTCTTGGAACGGCCCGAGCTGCGCGGTCTGCCGATCATCGTGGGGAACAAGGAGGGGCGGTCGGTCGTCACCTCCGCCAGTTACGAGGCTCGCCGGTACGGCGTGCGAGCGGCGATGCCGGTGTCCCAGGCGATGCGCCTCTGTCCGAGCGCCGTCGTGTTGCCACCCCACCACGGCAGGTACCGCGAGTACTCCGACCGGGTGATGGAGGTCTTCGAGTCGGTCACGCCGCTCGTCGAGCCGCTGAGCATCGACGAGGCCTTCCTCGACGTGTCCGGCGCGGTCCGGTTGCTCGGGAGCCCACGGACGATCGCCGCGCTCGTGAAGCAACGGGTCCTCGACGCGACCGGTCTGCCGTGCTCGGTCGGCTTGGCATCGACGAAGTACGTCGCGAAGCTCGCCTCCGGCCTGTCGAAGCCCGACGGCCTGCTGGTCGTGCCCGCCGACGAGACCCTGGCGTTCCTCCACCCGTTGCCGGTCGGCGCGCTGTGGGGTGTCGGTGGTCGGACGGAGGAGCAGCTGACGAACCGGGGCATCCGGACCATCGGTCAGCTCGCCTCCACCCCGCTGTCGATGCTCCAGCGCGCGGTCGGTGAGGCCTCCGGTCGCCGACTCCTCGAGCTCGCGAACGGGATCGATCCGCGCGGCATCGAGCTGGCACGACGCGAGAAGAGCGTCAGCCACGAGGTGACCTTCCCGACGGACGTCTCCGACCCGACCATCCTCAAGCGCGAGCTGCTGAACCTCGCCGGTCTCGTCGCGATCCGGCTCCGGAAGGGCGGCTACGCCGGCCGGACGATCAGCATCCGTGTCCGCTATGCGGACTTCAGCGTCATCACCCGGTCGCGCACCATCGGCGAGGCCACGAACGTCGGGCGTCGGGTCTACGACGAGGCGGCGTCGCTGTTCGACGACCTCGATCGCGGCGGACGCCTCGTGCGCCTCGTCGGGGTGAAGGTGGACCAGCTCGTCCCCGCCGATGAGGCCGGTGCCGGGCTCTGGGACCCGGACGAGGAGTGGCGTGAAGCCGAGCAGACGATCGACCGGGTCGCGAGCCGGTTCGGCGATCTCGCGATCGCTCCCGCCTCCCTCCTCGGCAAGCCGAGGCGTCGCGGACTCGGCAGTCGCGGAGACTCGCAGGGTGCTGGGAGCACGGATCAACCCCTTGGACCGGTGGATACCGAGCGGTAGCCTCGCGGTATGACGAATCTCGTGGAGAAGCTGGCAGAACAGGCGAAGGGGCTCGGCGTGTCCGCAGCCTACGGGGAGCAGCAGGACGTCGACGGCACGAAGCTCGTGCCCGTCGCGCTGACGTACTACGGCTTCGGCGGCGGCTCCGAGGGCGACGGCGACGACGCCCCGAGCGGCGGTGGCGGTGGCGGCGTCTCGATCCCGGTCGGTGCCTACATCAAGACCGACGAGGGTCTCCGTTTCGACCCGAACCTCATCTCGCTCATCGCCGTCGCGATCCCGTTCATCTGGGTGAGCGGCAAGGCACTGGCCGGCCTCATCAAGGCCCTCAAGAAGTAGCCCTCCCCGTCGAACCCCTGTCGTGCGACTGCGTACGGCAGGGGTTAGACTCGTGCCACCACGGGAGTCCGGTGAACCGGGCTGAGAGGAAGGTATTCGCCTTCGACCGTCGAACCTGATCTGGATCATGCCAGCGCAGGGAGACCATTTCTCGCTATCCCGTGCTCTTTTCCGTCTACAGGAAGGGCACGTATCGTGTCAGCATCGACCAAGATCTCACCCTCTGAACGCGCTGCGTCGCGGACCTTGCGCTGGAGGGTCGTCGACATCGTCGTGGTCGCCGTGCTCGGCGTCGCGACCGGCCTCATCTTCTGGGCGTGGAACACGCTCGGATCACTCTGGTACGCGGGTGCCAGCGCCGTCACGCCCGGTTTCGGCGGGATCGCCGTCGGGATCTGGCTCCTCGGCGGGGTGCTCGGCGGACTCATCATCCGGAAGCCCGGCGCAGCACTCCTCGTCGAGACCATCGGTGCGATCGTCTCCGCCCTCATCGGCAACGCATGGGGCGTCACGACGGTGTACTCCGGCCTCGCTCAGGGCCTCGGTGCTGAGCTGGTGTTCGCGGCGCTCGCGTACAAGCGCTTCGGCCTCGTTCCGGCGATCCTCGCCGGCGCCGGCGCCGGGGCCGGCGCGTGGCTCCTCGAGCTCGTGATGTCGGGCAACCTCGAGAAGGGTGTCGAGTTCAACGCGATCTACCTCGGTTCGCTGCTCGTCTCGGGCGCGATCCTCGCCGGTGTCGTCGGCTGGGCACTCGTCAGGGCACTCGCGTCGACCGGAGCGCTCAGTCGGTTCGCGTCGGGGCGGGACGCTCGGCGCGAGGTCTGATCGTGCCGGGAGCGGCTGGGACCGGTCCGGCGCGCGTCGTCGCGCGGGACTGGGGGTGGCGTCATGCCGGTCGGAAGGCCTGGGCGGTGCGCGACCTCGACCTCGTGATCGAACCGGGCGAGCGGGTCCTCCTCCTGGGGGCGTCCGGTGCCGGCAAGTCGACGCTGATCCACGCACTGGCCGGCGTCCTCGGCGGTGCGGACGAGGGGGAGTCCCACGGCTCGCTCCTCGTGGACGGCGTTCCGCCTGAACGAGCGAGGGGTCGCATCGGGCTCGTGCTGCAGGATCCCGATTCGCAGGTGATCCTGTCCAAGGTCGGCGACGACGTCGCCTTCGGCTGCGAGAACCTCGGCGTCGAGCGCGAGGAGATCTGGCGCCGCGTCGACGCCTCGCTGGAGGCCGTCGGACTGGACCTGCCGCTGGACCACTCGACCTCGGCGCTGTCCGGGGGTCAGAAACAGCGGCTGGCCCTCGCCGGCGTACTCGCCATGCACCCCTCGCTCCTCCTGCTCGACGAACCGACCGCGAACCTCGACCCGGCCGGGGTGGCCGAGGTGCGGGACGCCGTCGCTCGGCTGGTCGATGACGGTTCGTCCACCCTGGTCGTCATCGAACACCGCGTCGACGTCTGGCGCGAGCTGATGACCAGGGTCGTCGTGCTCGACGCCGACGGCGGTGTCCTCGCCGACGGGCCACCCGACCTCGTCCTCGACGACGTCGGGCAGCGCCTGGCCGATGCGGGTGTCTGGGTGCCGGGCATCCCGCTGGGGTTGGCCCCTCGTCCGGTGTCCGGCCCATCAGCGGCGGTCATCACGACCGACGACCTGGCGATCGGTCGAACGCGGAAGCAGCCGGTGCAGGAGCACCTGGGGCTCGCGGTGCCCGAGGGCGCGGCGACCGTCATCGTCGGCCCCAACGGCGCGGGGAAGTCCACGCTCGCGCTCACGCTGGCGGGACTGCTGCCGGAGATCACGGG
This sequence comes from Plantibacter sp. CFBP 8798, assembly GCF_014841195.1. Lineage (NCBI taxonomy): Bacteria > Bacillati > Actinomycetota > Actinomycetes > Micrococcales > Microbacteriaceae > Plantibacter > Plantibacter sp. CFBP 8798. The sequence goes on along the minus strand of NZ_JACYTS010000002.1, from coordinate 670,314 downwards.
GACGGTGACCGCCGCTCCGCAGCTCGCCGGCAGGCTGGGATCCCGGCCGATCCGCTGGAAGTCCACCGAGTTGCTCACACGCATCGGGACGGTCTTTCAGGATCCCGAGCACCAGTTCGTCTCATCGACCGTGCGGAACGAGCTCGGTGTCGGCCTGCAGGCCCTCCGCTGGTCCCGGACCGCCATCGACGAGCGGGTCTCCGAGATCCTCGAGGCGCTCGGTCTCGGTCGTCTTGCCGAGGCGAACCCGTTCAGCCTCTCGGGCGGTCAGAAGCGCCGGTTGTCGGTGGCCACCGTCCTCGCCGCCCGGCCGGCGGTCATGGTCCTCGACGAACCGACGTTCGGGCAGGATCGACGCACGTGGTTGTCACTCGTCCGCCTGCTGCAGCACGAGCTCGAGCGCGGCGCGACGATCCTCTCCGTCACGCATGACGCGGGGGTCGTCGAACATCTGGGCGACCATCGCATCCTCCTCGAACCGCTGGAACTCGGGAGGCGGGCCGCATGACGAGCCTCACGGCAGCGGACCGCTCGACGGTGTTGCACCATCGACCGCCACTCGACCGCGTGAATCCGGTGACGAAGGTGCTGGCCGTTCTCATCCTGTCCGTCCCGTTGCTGTTGACGATCGACTGGGTGAGTGCGAGCACGGCGGTGCTGCTCGAAGTGATGCTGTTCCCGCTCTCCGGCCTGCGGTTCACCGCGCTGCTGAAGCGGGCACTGCCGGTGCTCGTCTTCGCGCCCATCGGCGGGATCAGCATGCTGTTGTACGCGAAGCCGGGAGGGACTGAGTACCTGTCGTTCGGGTTCGTCAGGGTGACGGACAACTCGATCGAGCTGGCGGTCGCCGTGACGATCCGCGTGTTGGCGCTCGGTCTCCCGACGATCCTGCTCTTCGCGCGGGTGGATCCGACCGATCTGGCCGACGGCTTGTCCCAGATCACGAAGCTGCCGTCGCGGTTCGTGCTCGGGATCCTTGCTGGCGCGCGGATGCTCGGACTCTTCATCGACGACTGGCGCAGTCTGGCGCTCGCCCGTCGTGCCCGTGGGCTGGGGGACCGGGGAGTGGTCCGGCGGTTCGCGTCCATGGCGTTCGTGCTGCTGGTGTTCGCCATCCGCCGCGGGAGCAAACTCGCGACGGCGATGGAGGCGCGGGGGTTCGGGGCACCGAACGAACGCACCTGGGCCAGACCGTCCCGCCTGGGCCGGGCTGACCTCGTCGCCGTCCTGGTGACGATCGTGATCATGGCTTTCGCGCTGTCCACGGCGGTCCTCGCCGGCACGTTCCGGGTCGTGGGCCAGTGAGCGCGGTTCCGCCGGTCCTGCTCATCGACGGACGGTCGGGCACGGGGAAGACGACGCTCGCCTCCTCGGTGGCGTCCGCATTGACGGCCAGCACGGTCGTCCACATGGACGACCTGTATCCGGGGTGGGAGGGGCTCGACGAGGGTGCTCGACTCCTCGTCGAGTGGATCCTCACACCGTTCTCCGAGCGGCGCGCGGGGGAGTGGCGGCGCTGGGACTGGGAACGGTCCGCCCGTGCGGAGACGCACCTCGTGCCGAGTGACCGTCCACTCATCGTCGAGGGTTGCGGGTCGTCGTCGCGGGCGTCGCGAATACTCGCCGACACGGTGCTGTGGCTCGACGCGCCGGTGGTCCAGCGCACCGACCGCCTCATCGGGCGCGGTGACGGCGTCGACTGGCTCGCCGAGTGGACCCTCCAGGAGGACGCCTTCATCGAGCGGGAGCGGCCCGACCTCGATGCGGGTCTCCGCATCGAGGCGACCGGCGCCGCGGACCAGGTCTCATCCCTCGTCCTTGATGTCCTTGCGCGCGACGAAGCGAAACGCTGGAGCCCCTGGCTCCGTTCCTGAGACCCACGGTCCGGGTTCTCGGTCCTTGAGCCGGTCTGAGGGTCAGGTTCCGGTCATCGGTCCCTGAGCTTGTCGAAGGGTGGTGTGCCCCCGGCAGGATTCGAACCTGCGACCAAGAGATGAGAAGGGTCCGCGATGTCGTGTGAGGTGCCCCCGGCAGGATTCGAACCTGCGACCAAGAGATTAGAAGGCTCCTGCTCTATCCCCTGAGCTACGGAGGCGGGCGTCGTCCAGGATACCGCAGCGGTGTCTCAGGCGCCGACGCCGAGGAGGCCGAGGACTCCGAAGACGAGCGACAGGGCTGCGAGGACGAGGGCGATGCTGATGAGGATGACGTGGACGCGCAGGAACGTCGTCGCACGTCCCTGATCGTCGCGGGCGCGCGGGTCGGCGACGATGCGCTTGAGGAAGCGGGGCCAGACGACGACGTTGTAGACACCGTTGACGAGCAGCAGGACGGAGATGGCGATGATCACCGCTCGAGTCTACGGAACCGGCGGCGTCGGTCGTGCTGAGTAGACTCGACCTATGAGTACAGCTGGGGACCGTCTGGTCTGGATCGACTGCGAGATGACCGGACTCGAGCTGGAGGTCGACGAACTCGTCGAGATCGCCGTCGTGATCACCGACTTCGAACTGAACATCCTCGACCCGGGTTACTCCGTCGTGATCAAGCCCGACCAGTCGGCACTCGACAACATGGGTGAGTTCGTGACGAACATGCACCGCACCTCGGGGCTGCTCGAGGAGATCCCGAACGGCGTGAGCGTCGCGGACGCCGAGTTCCAGGTCATCGAGTACATCCAGCGCTTCGTCCCCGATGAGTCGAAGGCGCCGCTGGCCGGGAACACCATCGGGACCGACCGAGGATTCCTCGCGCGGTACATGCCGCGGCTCGACGCCCACCTGCACTACCGCAACGTCGACGTCTCCTCCATCAAGGAACTGGCCCGTCGGTGGTACCCGCGGGTGTACTTCAACGCCCCGTCGAAGCACGGCGGACACCGCGCGCTGGCGGACATCCTCGAGTCGATCCGTGAGCTCGCCTACTACCGCGGAGCGTTGTTCGTCGACCTCCCCGGCCCGTCCTCCGACGACGCGAAGCAGGTTTCGGAAGCGGTCGTGTCACGGTACGCCCCAAACATGTAATAGACTCGTCCAGTCGCTTGTGACGCGGTCTCCGCGGAGCAGGTCGCATGGTGGGTATAGCTCAGTTGGCAGAGCGCCTGGTTGTGGTCCAGGAGGTCGCGGGTTCAAGCCCCGTTACTCACCCCATGTCGTACAGAAGCCGGAGGATCCCTCCGGCTTCTGTCGTATCCGGGGAGCGGGCATGTTGGAGCTGGACACCGAGGCGTTCGAAGCCCTCGTGGTGGACGAACTCGACCGCTTGCCCGACGAGATGGTCGACGGTCTCGACAACCTCGTCTTCGTCGTCGAGGACCGGCCTGAGAACGGCACGCTCGACACGCTCGGGCTGTACGACGGCGTCGCCCTGACGGAGCGCGACCGCTACGGCTTCGGCGAGATGCCCGACCGGATCATCGTCTACCGCGAGCCGCATCTGGCGGCGTGCGAAACACTCGACGAGCTCGCCGACGAGATCCACACCACCCTGGTCCACGAGATCGCGCACTTCTACGGCATCGACGACGAGCGGCTGCACGAGCTCGGCTGGGCCTGAGACCCGCCTCGCCCACCGAGCCGTGTTTCCGGTGTGTTGCAAGTGTCTCGGAGTTCCGGGTGCGCCTCCGGTGAGCGAGTAGCCTGGGGACATGCGCGAGATCCAGGCCCGCATCATTGCGGAACTCCATGTCAGCCCCACGATCGACCCGTCGGCCGAGGTCCGTTCCCGGATCGACTTCCTGAAGTCGTACCTGCGGGCGACGCACACGAAGGGGTTCGTGCTCGGGATCAGCGGGGGACAGGACTCGTCGCTCGCCGGGCGCCTGTGCCAGCTCGCGGCGGAAGAGGTCCGAGCCGAGGGTGGCGAGGCCCGGTTCGTCGCCGTCCGTCTGCCGTACGCCGTGCAGCACGACGAGGACGACGCCCAGTTGGCGCTGTCGTTCATCCGCCCGGACGACTCCGTCGTGTTCAACATCCAACGTGCGGTCGACGGGTTCGAAGCCGAGTACGCGGATGCAACCGGCGAACCCCTCAGTGACTTCGTCAAGGGCAACGCGAAGGCGCGCGCACGGATGGTCGCGCAGTACGCTATCGCCGGTCAGCAGGGGCTCCTGGTGGTCGGGACGGACCACGCGGCCGAGGCGGTCACCGGCTTCTTCACGAAGTTCGGCGACGGCGGGGCCGACGTGCTCCCGCTCAGTGGCCTGACGAAGCGTCAGGGGCGTGCGCTCCTCGAGTCGCTCGACGCTCCGGAACGCCTCTACCTGAAGGCCCCGACCGCCGATCTCCTCGACGGCACCCCCGGCCAGACCGACGAGGAGAACCTCGGACTCAGCTACCAGCAGATCGACGACTTCCTCGAGGGGAGCGAGATCGATCCGGTGGCCGCCGAAGCGATCGAGGCCCGGTACGCGGCGACGGAGCACAAGCGGCAGGTCCCGGTCAGCAAGTTCGACACCTGGTGGCGCTGACCACGCACCCCTGACACGAAGACGGCGGCCCGATCGGATGATCGGGCCGCCGTCTGTCAGTCGCGGTGGTCAGCTGACGCTGGGCTGCTTGCGTTCGGCTTCCAGGACCGCGACGTCGTCGATGATGCGCTGCGTCGTGCTGGTGTTGATCGTGCCGCCCGTCGAGCGAGTGATGTCGCCGGGCCGTGCAGCCGGGGCGGTGGACGCGGGCTTCACAGCGGCGTACTGCTCGTGGTGCTGCTTGGCGACCCACGACTCCTGCTCCGCGACGAGCGCCTGTTCCGATCCTGTGGACTCGGCACGCCAGCGACGGAGGTCCCCGTCGAAGTCCTTTCGGGCCCGTGCCGGCTTCTTCGACCACTCGACGAGGCGGTCGCGGAAGTCCTCGACCACCGGGTCCAACTCGTACCCGAACGTCGCGGAGTTGCGCTTCATCTCATGGAGCTGGTGGTTCGCCCAGTCTGCGGCGACGGCCGCACCCTTGATCGGGCTGAGTCGCACGAGGGTGTCGGCCTGGGCGACGGCCCGATCGCTGAGCACCTGCTCCTGCGGGGTGAGCGAGTTCCAGACGCTGGCCTCGGTGGCGGCGTCGACGAGCGCCAGGATCGCGACGTTCTTCTGCTCTCGATCGCGTTGGTCCACGATGGCTCGCAGCGCACGACGGCTTGCGCCGGCGGCGACGAGAGAGGACACCACGACGGCCACGATGAAGAGGGCCGCAGCGAACAGCATGGGGCGGACCTCAGCTGAGGTCACCCACTCTACGAAGTCATTCCACCACTGCATGGGCCGCAGACTACCCCTCGTTCGGGCGTGAACACGGGCGACGCACCGGGTTCGACGGAACGGCGGGAGGGTCGTCGCTCAGTTGCGGAATGCGTCGATGGCGATCGCGAGATCGCTGAAGCTGCCCAGTGGGGCGTACCCGAGGACTGCCGGTCGGAACCGGTTGGCCCGGTACTCCGGGACGCCGTCCGCTCCGACGGCCTCGATGTTGCCGAGCACGCGGCCGTCGGGGGTCGTCACGCGCCAGTAGCCGGGACGGATGCTCAGGGCGTTGGGCATGGGACTCCTCGTGCGCTGGTGGGGCGATGCCGGACTGGGACTGCCGGCTGGTACTCGTCAGCGTATGCGGGGCCACCGACATCGGCCCTGGTCAGAGCGGAGCGAGGGTCCTCCACAGCGAGGTGCGCGGTTGTGGACATCGACGAGGGTCGCCCGGCTCGACACGGGGCCCACAGGATCGGTGAGGCTGGCAGCGCGTCCGGGGTGGCGATCGGCACGGACCCGCCCCGGACGCTTCCGCGATCCACCGCCAGGATCGTCGGACCGACAGGAGAGGAACCCATGAACGACCAGATCACCGTCTGCGGACACGTCGCGACAGACCCCAAGCACCATCGCACGACGTCCGGGCTGGACATCACCAGTTTCCGCCTGGCGTCGCAGCAACGTCGGTACGACCAGAAGCAGGGTTCCTGGGTGGCGCAGGAGACGAACTGGTACACGGTGAGCGCCTTCCGTGGATTGGCGACCGCCTCCGCCACATCGCTCGTCAAAGGACAACGCGTGATCGTGCTCGGCCGGTTGCGGATCCGCGACTGGGAGCAGGGTGAGCGACGAGGGACGTCGGTCGACATCGAAGCCGATCACATCGGGCCCGACATCGGCTGGCAACCGAAGGGGTCCGGTGAGTCGCCGGTCGGAGCGGGGGTGTCTCCGGCGCCCGCCGCATCCGAGTCGACCGGTTCCGGAACCGGAACCGGGGAGTGGGCGTCGGCACCGCCGCAGGACACGCCGTTCTGACGCGCCGCGTAGACTGCTCGACGTGCAGAAGAGCCTCCGCGACCGCCCCGTCTCAGCCGTCACCTCGATCCGTCGCCGCACGTCGATCGCCGGCGTCCGGGTCGGCGTGGTGCTCGGCCTGCTCGGCATCGCCGTGACCGGCTGCTCCCAGCCCGCTCCCGAGCCGACGGCCACGCCGAGCCAGACGCCGACCGCCACTGAGACGGCTCCGGCGGCGCCCGTGCTGCTCCCCGAGGGCACCGCCACCGACAACCTGCCGTTCTTCGACGCCGTGAACGCAGCCACGCTCGCCGCGAACCCCGCCGCTGGCGGGCAGGCGATCATCGACGGTCTCGTCGCCGCCGGCTTCCCGAAGGCGGAGATGGAGGTCTCCTCGGACACGACGAGCATCGGCGAGCCGGCCGACTCGATCCAGTTCGCCATCCGGTGGCAAGGGCAGTGCATCCTCGGGCAGAACGGGCCGGCGACGGGGTATCACTCGTCGGTGGTGTCGCAGCTCGACACCGGGCGATGCCTCATCGGGGTCACGCGCGCGATCGACTGGTAGCGCCGCCGACCACTCACGGGCTGGTGCAAGCCGTGGGCATGCCATAACCTGACATTTCAGATATCGCTTCCTCCTAGGTGGCTCGATCCGGAATAGAGGGCCCGCATGACCGCCAACCCATCACCTGGCGGGGAACCTGCCACCGAGGCCGTCTTCCTGGCCGACGAACGTCTGGCCGTGGCGCCGACGGCGTTGGCGCATACACTCAAGCCTCGTCATCTGGCGCTGATCGCCCTCGGCGGCATGATCGGCGCCGGGCTCCTCGTGGCGTCGAGCACGGCGATCCTCGCAGCGGGACCCGGCGTGATCCTCGCGTACGCCCTGGCCGGCGTGGTCGTGGTGCTCGTCATGCGCATGCTGGGGGAGATGGCCTCCGCATCGCCCGAGACCGGGTCGTTCTCCGCCTACGCCTCGCGCTTCATCGGCCCCTGGGCCGGTCTCGCGATCGGGTGGCTGTACTGGTGGTTCTGGGTCGTGGTCGTCGGCATCGAGGCGACGGCCGCAGCGCAGATCGTCAGCCAGTGGGTGCCCGGTCTCCCGCAGTGGATCCCGGCGCTCGTAATCACCGTCGCGTTCCTCGCCGCCAACCTCGTCTCAGTGAGGTCGTTCGGTGAGTTCGAGTTCTGGTTCTCCTCGATCAAGATCACGGCCGTGATCCTGTTCATCGCGCTCGGTTCGCTCATCATCGTCGGCGTCATCCCGACCGAGACGGCGACCGTCACCAACCTCGCTCCAACGGACGGGGGCTTCCTGCCGTTCGGTATCGGCGGCGTCCTGGCGGCGCTGCTGCCGATCATCTTCTCGATGTTCGGTGCCGAGGTCGCCACGATCGCGGCAGGAGAATCGGTGGACCCGAAGGGTGCCGTCCGGCGAGCGGTGAACTCGGTCGTCTGGCGGATCCTGCTGTTCTACATCGGTTCGATCCTGGTCGTCCTCATCGTGGTGCCGTGGACGGAGATCACGCCGGGGATCAGTCCCTTCGTCACCATGCTGCACGCCGCCGGGATCCCCGGCGCCGGCGTGGCGATGGACATCATCGTCTTCACGGCCCTGCTGTCGACGCTCAACGCCTCGCTGTACACGGCGTCGCGCATGCTGTTCTCACTCGGCGGCCGCGGGTTGGCCCCGCGAGCGGTCCGCGCGACGACGCGACGCGGCACGCCGGCGGTCGCGATCCTGTGCTCGGCCGTCGTCGGGCTCGTGTGCGTCCTGTTGAACTACCTCGCACCGGACGAGGTCTTCACGTTCCTCGTCAACTCCACCGGCGCGATCGCGATCTTCGTGTGGATCGTGATCGCCGTCGCTCAATTGCGCAGTCGACGGTTCGACCAGGTCTGGGCGTCGGAGAGCGGCGACCGCGCCGGCGGGATCCGCATGTGGGGACACCCGTGGCTCACGGTCGTGGTCGTCGTCGCGCTCGTCGCGCTGCTGGTGTCGATGTTCTTCGGCGGACCCGCGCGGCTCCTCGAGGTGACGACGAGTTGCGCGATCGCGGCGGCGGCCGTCGTCGCGGGCGTCGTCGTGCAGCGCAAACGGAGGGTCCGCCCGTAGACTGGACGGCGACATGGCTGAATACATTTACTCGATGGTCCGCGCCCGCAAGGCGGTCGGCGACAAGCTCATCCTCGACGACGTGACGATGGCGTTCCTGCCCGGAGCGAAGATCGGCGTCGTCGGCCCGAACGGTGCCGGTAAGTCCACGATCCTGAAGATCATGGCGGGGATCGACACCCCCTCGAACGGCGAGGCGAAGCTCACGCCGGGCTTCAGCGTCGGCATCCTCATGCAGGAGCCGGAACTCGACGAGGACAAGACGGTGCTCGAGAACGTCCAGGAGGGCGTCGGCGAGATCAAGGGCAAGATCGACCGCTTCAACGAGATCTCGCTCGCGATGGCCGAGCCCGACGCCGACTTCGACGCCCTGCTCGCCGAGATGGGCGTGCTGCAGGAGGCGATCGACGCCGCTGACGCTTGGGACCTCGACTCGCAGCTGGAGCAGGCGATGGACGCCCTGCGCTGCCCGCCGTCCGACGCCACGGTCGCCCACCTCTCCGGTGGTGAGAAGCGTCGCGTCGCGCTCTGCAAGCTCCTCCTGCAGAAGCCCGACCTCCTGCTCCTCGACGAGCCCACCAACCACCTCGACGCCGAGAGCGTGCTCTGGCTCGAGCAGCACCTCGCTCAGTACGCGGGCGCCGTGCTCGCCGTCACCCACGACCGGTACTTCCTCGACCACGTCGCAGAGTGGATCTGTGAGGTCGACCGCGGTCGCCTCTACCCATACGAGGGCAACTACTCGACCTACCTCGAGAAGAAGGGCGAGCGTCTCAACGTCCAGGGCAAGAAGGACGCGAAGCTCGCCAAGCGACTCGCGAGCGAACTCGAGTGGGTCCGCAGCAACGCGAAGGGCCGCCAGGCGAAGTCGAAGGCTCGTCTCGCTCGCTACGAGGAGATGGCGACGGAGGCCGAGCGCACCAGGAAGCTCGACTTCGAGGAGATCCAGATCCCCGCCGGTCCGCGACTCGGCTCGACGGTCCTCGAGGCCAAGAAGCTCGAGAAGGGCTTCGACGGACGCGTCCTCATCGACGACCTCTCCTTCAGCCTCCCGCGTAACGGCATCGTCGGCATCATCGGCCCGAACGGTGTCGGTAAGACCACGCTGTTCAAGACCATCGTCGGCATCGAGCCGCTCGACGCCGGTGAGCTCAAGGTCGGCGAGACCGTGAAGCTCTCCTACGTCGACCAGTCCCGTGGGGGCATCGACCCCAACAAGACGCTCTGGGAGGTCGTATCCGAAGGGCTCGACTACATCCAGGTCGGCAACCAGGAGATCCCGTCCCGCGCCTACGTGTCGACCTTCGGGTTCAAGGGCCCGGACCAGCAGAAGAAGGCCGGCGTCCTCTCGGGTGGTGAGCGCAACCGACTGAACCTCGCGCTGACGCTCAAGCAGGGCGGTAACCTCCTGCTGCTCGACGAACCGACCAACGACCTCGACGTCGAGACGCTCTCGAGCCTCGAGAACGCGCTCCTCGAGTTCCCGGGTTGCGCTGTGGTCATCACCCACGACCGGTGGTTCCTCGACCGCATCGCGACGCACATCCTGTCGTACGAGGGCACCGAGGAGAACCCGTCGAACTGGCACTGGTTCGAGGGAAACTTCGAGTCCTACGAAGAGGACAAGATCAAGCGCCTCGGACCGGATGCGGCAAAGCCGCACCGCTCCGCCTACCGCAAGCTCACGCGAGACTAGGACTCGTGCGAACGGCCCATCGGCTTCTGCCGGTGGGCCGTCGTCCGTTCACGACCCGTACGTCCCCGACCCACGGAGGGCCCAGCAATGACCAGACTCCACGTGCCGATCCCACTGCGGTGGGGCGACCTCGACGCCTTCAACCACGTCAACAACGCCTCGATGCTCAAGCTGCTGGAGGAGGCGCGCGTCCGCGTCTTCTGGATCCCGACGCTGGCGTCGGAGGAGGCCCCTCCGACCGCGGTCATCGATGCGAGCCTCGAGGCCGAGACGCTGACGCTCGTGGCGCACCAGGAGATCGAGTACCTGGCCCCGATCCCGTACCAGCGCGATCCGCTCGACGTCCAGCTCTGGATGGGCAAGATCGGCGGTGCCAGCCTGCAGGTCGCGTACGAGGTCTACTCGCCGCTGGGCGGGGCATCGCAGACGCTGTACGCCCGAGCCTCCACGACGGTCGTCATGGTGGACGCCAAGACGCTCAAGCCGCGCCGGATCTCGGACGTCGAACGTGCCGCATGGGAGCCGTTCCTCGAGGATCCGATCGAGTTCTCGCGGCGCTGAGCGACGCCGGTCACCGAGGCGTCGGGAACCGCACCATGCCCTCCTGGGCGACGCTCGCGACGAGGCGACCCGCCCGATCGTAGATGCGCCCGAGGGACAGACCTCGTCCGCCGGTGGCGCTCGGGGAATCCTGCAGATAGAGCAGCCACTCGTCGACGCGGGCGGGTCGGTGCCACCACATGGCATGGTCGAGACTGGCGATCTTGATGCCCGGGGTGGCCCACGGGACGCCGTGACGACGGAGCACCGGCTCCAGGATCGTGTAGTCACTCGCGTAGGCGAGCGCGGCACGGTGCAGCGCCGGGTCGTCGGGCAGGTCCTCGATCGTCTTGAACCACACCGCTTGCCGGGTGGTCCGCTCGCCCTCCACCCGGAGGTAGACGGGGGAGCCGACGTGTCGGAGGTCGAAGGGGCGTCCCGTCGCCCACGCCTCGGCCGCCGGGTGGTCGATCCCGCTGAGGAGCTCGGCGGCCGACGGGAGCGTCTCCGGGTCCGGGATCCCGTCGGGCAGCTCGATCTGATGCTCCGGGCCCTCGTCCTGGGTCTGGAAGGACGCGATCATCGAGAGGATCGGCACTCCGTTCTGGTACGCCTGGGTGCGCCGGGTGGCGAACGAGCGTCCGTCGTGGATGCGGTCGACCGCGAAGGTGATCGGCAGGTCGACGTCGCCCGGTCGGAGGAAGTACCCGTGCATCGAGTGGATGATGCGCTCGGCGTCGACGGTCCGGGTCGCGGCGACGACGGACTGGGCGAGCACCTGACCACCGAAGACCCGCCCCTGTGGCATCCATTGGGACGGACCGGTGAAGATGTCCTCGTCGGTCCGGACACCGGGAGCACTGAGGTCGAGTGCGGTGAGCAGGGAGTGGATCGGTTCCTTCACGCGAACACGCCTTTCATCCGGGGGTCGAGGCTCGGTCGTCGATGCCCGACCCGACCCGCCGAGTCTATCCAGGCCCTGGCGACGCGGTGCCGGAGCGCACGCGGCGGTGGCGTAGATTGAGAGGAGATGTCCACCACCTTGCAGCTCCTCGACGCCACCTCGCTCGCCGACCTCCGCACCTTCCTCGCACGCGCCGCCCGGATCGACGACTCCGGCGTGCGACTCCTGGCTATCGGGGACGTCCTGGCGGTCTCCGCCCCGGTGCTGCACCCGCAGGGTCTGCTCGACCGGAGTCCGACGATCATCGGGATGCGTACCTTCGCACTCGCCGAACCCGCGACGGCCGACGTGCTCGCGACCCCGCGTGAACTCATCGACCGCATCGTCCGCACGCTCGGCGGCGTCGCTGCCGAGGACCTGGTCGCGGACGCCCGCGAGACCGTGCCGCTCGAGCTGCCACCGTCCACGAGGACGGCCCCGTGGGTCGGACAGGCGCCGCCGCGTGGCGGCTGGGAGCGCGCGGGCGACGTGGACACCATCGAGCTGGAACTCGTCGCCAGGACGGGGGCCGCGGAGATCGCCGAGACGCTCCCCACGGCCGTCGGCGATCAGATCGTCCAGAAGGTACGGTCGCAGGTCTGGTCCCGGCCCCTCGGCGACGGCCACGGGCTCCCGACCGGTGCCGCATTCGCGGCGGTCGGCCTCGGCTTCATCGCCGAGCCGGAGCGCGCGGCCGTCTTCCGCTCAGGCGGATGGGTGCGCTTGAGCACCCGACGCGGGCATGTGCTCGCGGGTGCTGTGTCCTGATCCTCAGGCGCCTGCCATCGCGCGGCCGGCGGTCCGACCGCTGAACAGACAGCCGCCGAGGAAGGTCCCCTCGAGCGCGCGGTAGCCGTGGATCCCTCCACCGCCGAAGCCAGCCGCCTCACCGGCGGCGTAGAGGCCGGGCACCGGGTTCCCGTCCGGGCCGAGGACCCGACTCGCGAGGTCGGTCTCGAGCCCACCGAGGCTCTTGCGGGTCAGGACGTGCAGCTTCACCGCGATGAGCGGTCCGGCCTTCGGATCGAGGAGCCGGTGCGGTGCGGCGACGCGGATGAGTTTGTCGCCCCGGTAGGAGCGGGCACCGCGGAGCGCCGTGATCTGCAGGTCCTTCGTGAACGGGTTGTCGATCTCGCGATCGCGGGCCTCCACCTCAGCGATGACGTTCGCCGCGTCGATGGGCGTCTCCGGGCTGAGCTCCTGCATCCCTGCGACCAGCTCGGTGAGCGTGTCGGCGACGACGAAGTCCGCGCCGTGCTCCTTGAACGCCTCGACCGGCCCGGGCGCTCCCGGGCCGATGCGCTTCGCGAGCAGCCCGAGGTCCTTCCCGGTGAGGTCAGGGTTCTGCTCGCTCCCCGACAGCGCGAACTCCTTCTCGATGATCCGCTGGGTCAGCACGAACCAGCTGTGGTCGTGGCCGGTGGCACGCAGGTGCGCGAGGGTACCGAGCGTGTCGAAGCCCGGGAAGAGCGGCACCGGGAGCCGCTTCCCGGTCGCGTCGAACCAGAGCGACGACGGCCCCGGCAGGATCCTGATGCCGTGCTGCGGCCAGATCGGATCCCAGTTGGTGATGCCTTCGACGTAGTGCCACATCCGGTCGCCGTTGATGAGATGCCCGCCCGCGCGTTCGCTGATCGCCAGCATGCGTCCGTCGACGTGCGCCGGGACACCGGAGAGCATGGTCGTCGGCGGCGTCCCGAGCCGGGCCGGCCACTGTTCGCGGACGAGGTCGTGGTTCCCTCCGATGCCACCGCTGGCGACGAGCACCGCAGGCGCCCTGCACGAGAACTCGCCGACGACCTCGCGCGAGCTCGGAGCTCCGCGCTCGGCATGCGACGGGGCGAGCACGGACCCGCGTACGCCGACGACCGCACCGTCCTCGGTGAGCAGCTCGTCCACACGATGCCGGAAGTGAGCCGACACCGAGCCGTCCTCGACGCCGGCGTTCACCCGTCGGACGAAGGGCGCGACGACCCCGGGTCCGGTGCCCCAGGTGATGTGGAAGCGGGGAACGGAGTTGCCGTGGCCGATGGCGCCGTAGCCGCCCCGTTCCGCCCAGCCGACGACCGGGAAGAACCGCATGCCCTGCTCGTGGAGCCAGGCGCGCTTCTCGCCAGCGGCGAAGTCGAGGTACGCCTCTGCCCAGCGCCTCGGCCAGTGGTCCTCGGGGCGGTCGAACGCCGCGGCGCCGAACCAGTCCTGGGTCGCGAGCTCGAGCGAATCACGGACGCCGAGGTGGCGCTGCTCGGGGGAGTCGACCAGGAACAGGCCGCCGAACGACCAGTGCGCCTGGCCACCGAGGTTCGACTCCGGCTCCTGTTCGAGCAGGATGACCCGCTTGCCGGCGTCGATGAGCTCTGCGGCGGCGACGAGCCCGGCCAGCCCGCTGCCGATCACGATCGCGTCGGCCTCGGTTCGATCGGCGGAGGGGTTGGGCGGGACGGCTGCTGGCATCTGCTGACTCCTTCGGCACGGACGTGCGTCCGATCCTACGACCGTGCGGCCGGAATCAGAGGAGACTGCGGCGCGGAGCCCCTGGATCCTCGTCGAAGGTGTTGACCATGGCGTGGGCTGCCCGCTCGAGGTAGTCCCAGAGCGTCGCCTCGTGCACCGGCGCGAGGTCGAGGCTGTCGACGGCGGCGCGCATGTGCAGCAGCCAGCGGTCGCGAGCGTCGGGGTTCACGTGGAAGGGCTGGTGCCGCAGCCGGAGACGCGGGTGGCCGCGTTCGGCGCTGTAGGTGCCCGGCCCACCCCAGTACTGCTCGAGGAAGAGCATCAGCCGGTCGGCCGCCGGACCGAGGTCCTCCTCGGGGTACATCGGTTTCAGGACGGGGTCGCCGGCCACGCCGCGGTAGAACTCGTCCACGAGGGCCTTGAAGGTGGCGTGTCCGCCGACCTGCTCGTAGAAGGACATGCCTGGTGCCTGGGAGTCGGTCACTGCTGCCCTCTCGGGGGTCGCTTGGTCTTCGGCGCCCGCGGCGGGACCACCGTGGTCGGGTGGGTGCGCGGGGGACGCGAACCGGTCACGCTCGCGGCACCTTCGAAGCCCGAGAGGACGATGCTGTTGAGCGACGGCAGCTTGACGTCCATCTCGTCGACGGCCCGCTTCAACCGCATCCGCAGTTCGCGAGCCACGTCGTCCTTGGCACTCGTGCGCGTCTTGATCACGAGGCGGATGACGAGGGCGTCGCCCGAGATCGACTCGAGGCCCCACAGCTCGGGCTTCTCGAGGATGCGGGAGCGCCACTTGGGGTCGTGGGCGAGTTCGTTCGCCGTGTCGAGCATGCGCTCCTGGACGGCCTCGACGTCGGTGTCGTACGGGATCGCCAGGTCGATGATGACCCGCGACCAGCCCTGCGACATGTTGCCGACCCGCAGGATCTCGCCATTGCGGACGAACCAGAGCGTGCCGTTGACGTCGCGTACCTGGGTGATCCGGATGCCGACGGTCTCGACGACGCCGGTGGCGGGCCCGAGGTCGACCACGTCGCCCACGCCCAGTTGGTCCTCGACCACCATGAACAGGCCGTTGAGGATGTCCTTGACGATGTTCTGCGCGCCGAAACCGAGACCGGCACCGACCGCGGCCGTCAGCAGGGCGAAGGAGCCGATGATGCTCGAGTCGATGACGTTGACGACGAGAATGGCCGCGACGATGACGATGGTGACGTTGACGATGTTGCTGAGCACGGTGCCGAGGGTCCGCGTGCGTTGGACGAGTCGGACGGCGGCGAGCGGCGAGGCGAGCAGCGATTGCGTGTCGGTGACGTCGGCACTCTTCTTGACGCCACTCACGATGCGGCCGACGACGCGTCGGATGACGAATCGGAGCACCCATGCGGCGGCGAACGCCAGGCCGATCACGACCACCACGCCGATGATCTTCCACCCCGCCGTCCAGAGGAAGGCGGTCACGTCAGGCCAGATCTCATCCCAGTTCATATGGGCCTCAGTGTATCGAGCGACCCGGAGTGAACCGTGTGAGCCGCCCGAGTGCGAGCCGGACGGTGCCTGCGTGAACGGTCATGGACGCACGAGTCCGTGCTTGTAGGCGAAGATGACCGCCTGGACGCGGTCGCGCAACTGCAGCTTCATGAGCACACGACCGACGTGCGTCTTCACCGTCGACTCGGAGAGGACGAAGTGGGCGGCGATCTCCGCGTTGCTCAGCCCCTCCGCCATGGCGACGAGGATGTCGTGCTCCCGCGGTGTCAGCTCGGCGAGTTCTGCTGCCGAGCCGTCCTCGGCGGCCGCGGGCGTGCCGGGGAGGGCCGTCGCGAAGAGTTCGAGCATCCGCTTCGTGATGCGGGTCGAGACGGCGGCGTCGCCGGCGTGGACCGCGCGGATCGCGGACGTCAGCTCGTTCGGCAGGGCGTCCTTCAGGAGGAAGCCGCTCGCGCCGGCCCGCAGCGCTCCGAAGGCGTACTCGTCGAGGTCGAAGGTCGTCAGGATGATGATGCGGCTGTCGGGGTTCGCGGCGACGATCCTCCTGGTCGCCTCGATCCCGTCGAGTCCCGGCATCCGGACGTCCATGAGGATCACGTCCGGCCGCAGGCTGGCGGCGAGGTCGATCGCCTCGGCGCCGTTCGAAGCCTCACCGACCACGTCCAGATCGTCCTCAGCGCCGAGCACGAGACCGAATCCGAGCCGGATGAGCTGCTGGTCGTCGACGAGCAGGATGCGGACGGGGTCGGTCATGGTGTGGTTCCTCGTGGTTCGGTGGTCGGCGGGGACGTTCTCGACGGGCGTGGTTCCAGGGGGAGGACGGCATGGACGCGCCACAGCCGATCGCCGACGGCTCCGGCGGTGACCCGACCTCCTTGGAACGCGACGCGTTCGCGGAGGCCAAGCAACCCCTGGCCGGCGCCGAGCGACGGCGCGTCCGGAATGGACCCGTCGTTCTCGACGATGAGCTCGAGGTGCTCGTCGTCGGTGGTGATGACGACGTCGACGCGCTTCGGCCGTTCCGAGTACCGCAGGGCGTTCGTGAGTGCCTCCTGCGTGATCCGGTGCACGGCGAGCAGGATCGACGGGTCGTCCGTCGACGGCCCCGAGACGGTGAGTGCGACCGGCAGGCCGAGCCCGCGGAAGGTCTCGACGAGCGCGGGGATCGACGCGGCGTCGGGTTGCGGAGCGAGGGGTGCGCTGCCGGTCTCGCGGAGGACGCCCAGCATGCGTCGCATGTCGACGAGGGAGCCGCGGGCGGCGTCGGTGACGGCGGTCATGGCGGACCGGGACGCCGTCGGGTCCTTCGTCGCCAGGGCCCCCTCGCTGAGCGCGACGATGACGGTGAGACTGTGGGAGACGATGTCGTGCATCTCGCGGGCGATGCGGGTCCGCTCGGCGACGGCGGCGAGCTGGGCCTGCTGGTCGCGCTCGCGGGCCAGCTGCGCCGCCCGATCGACGAGTGCTTCGACGTACCGCTTGCGATTGCCGACGTTGATCCCGATCAGCAGCCCGAAGAGCGCGAAGAGGACGACCGAGATGATGGTCTGCTGCGGCTCTCCCGGCTCATGTGGTGCGGCCCAGGGCAGGAACGGGGCGAGGACGGCGACGACCGCGGCGGCGGCGAAGGCCTGCCAGCCGAGTGCGACGGTCCGGTACACGGCCACCGAGTAGAGCAGGATCGGCACGGCGAACGCGTCGACGCCCACCGTCTGTGCGACCGAGACGAGCCCGACGGCGATGACGAGCACGGTCATCGCGAGCGGGCGCCGTCGCCTGAGCAGGACGGCGAGTGTCGTGATGCCCACGATCGCGACGGCGAGCGCGATGCGGCCGGGCTGGGCGGCCAGGTCGACGTCGAACCACTCGACGGTGCTGACCGAGAGCGCGACGAGGAGGTACCCGGCGGCGATGAGCGAGTCGGCGGTCCACGGATGCCTCGACCACCAGCGTCGGACGACCCCGGGTGGGCGCGGGAGCATCAGTGCGGCCTCCGTCGCGGCCCGGTCCCGGTCGGAGGACGGCTTCCGAGCGGTCACGACGAGGACGACCCTGAGGGTCGGTCGTCGTTCACTGGTCGGCGCATCCCTCCAGGATACGGAGAACCCCTCCACAGCGGGTCGTGCCGTGGAGGGGTTCTCGCCAGAGGATCCTGGTACCGGAGTGCTATCCGGCCGAGTGGATCACGCGGCGTCCCGTGCCTGTGCCGCGAGCGCCCGCTCGACCCCGGCGAGGGCTTCGACGAGCATGCGTCGGAGTGCCGGGACATCGGCGTTGGCTTCCAACCACGCGCGGGTGCGGTCGCGGAGCTCGGTGGAGGCGAGCGCCGCCGGGTAGAGCCCCTCGACGATGTACTCGGCGATCTTGTAGCTGCGCGACTCCCAGACCGAGGTGAGCGCGGCGAAGTACGGCTCGACGAGCGGCTGCAGGACGGCCGGGTCGATGACATGCCCGAACCCGAGACCGACGTTCCGGACGATCGCATTCGGCTGGTCGTCGTGCTCGACGACCGAGTCGAACGCTGCGCGCTTGCCCTCGACGGTGGGGATCGTCGCCCGTGCGCGAGCGGCCGCCTGCGCACCGTTGGCCGTGTTGTCCTCGGCGAGCGCCGCGTCGATGTCCGAACCGTCCGCGAGACCGAGGAGGACCAGTCCCTCGAGGAGCTCCCAGCGGAGGTCGGTGTCGATCTCCAGGCCCGGGAGTGCCGCGGAGCCGTCGCGCAGTGCACGCAGGTGCTCGCCGTGCTCGGGGGTCGAGGCGAGGGCGGCGAAGAACTTCACGAACTGGAACTGCGCATCGGAGCCGGCCTCCGCCTCCTGGGCGAGCGTCCGGAGCGCGTCGCCTACCCGGGAGATGGTCGCCAGGCGGCGTTCCGGAGCGACGTAGTTGCGCGCGGCCAGACCGAGCTGGCCGAGCGTGGTGCGCAGGGTCGTCGACTCGGTCTCCGTGGCGATGTTCCCGAGGACGAGCTCCACGTAGTCGGAGGCGCTCGACTCGGCGTCGCGGGTCGCGTCCCAGGCGGCGCCCCAGACCAGCGAGCGTGCGAGCGGGTCCTCGATCGAGGCGAGGTGGCCGATCGCCGTCGCGAGCGACCGCTCGTCGAGGCGGATCTTCGCGTAGGCGAGGTCGTCGTCATTCAGCAGCACCAGGTCGGGCTGCGTCTCACCGACGAGCTCCGGCACCTCGGTGAGCGCCCCGTCGACATCGAGTTCGACGCGTTGGGTGCGGACGAGCTTGCCGTCCTGCAGTCGGTACAGGCCGATGGCGAGGCGGTGCGGACGCAGCGTGTCGTAGTCCGCGGGGACCGTCTGACGGACGGCGAACGCGGTGAACGCGCCGTCGGCGTCGACCGTGAACTCCGGGCTCAGCGTCCCGACCCCGGCGGTCTCGAGCCACAGCTTGGACCACTCGCGGAGGTCGCGTCCGCTCGTCGCCTCGAGCTCGACGAGCAGGTCGTCGAGCACGGTGTTGCCGAACTCGTGCTTGCGGAAGTAGTTGCCGACTCCGGCGAAGAACGCCTCGATGCCCACCCAGGCGGCGAGCTGCTTCAGGACGGAGCCGCCCTTGGCGTAGGTGATGCCGTCGAAGTTGACCTGGACGTCCTCGAGGTCGTTGATCGTCGCGACGATGGGGTGCGTCGACGGCAGCTGGTCCTGGCGGTAGGCCCAGGTCTTCTCCATCGCGTTGAACGTCGTCCACGCCTCGGTCCACTCGGTGGCCTCAGCGGTGGCGATCGTCGAAGCCCATTCGGCGAACGACTCGTTCAACCACAGGTCGTTCCACCACTTCATGGTGACGAGGTCGCCGAACCACATGTGGGCGAGCTCGTGCAGGATCGTGACGACCCGGCGCTCCTTGATCGCGTCGGTGACCTTCGAGCGGAACACGTAGGTCTCGGTGAAGGTCACCGCGCCGGCGTTCTCCATCGCGCCCGCGTTGAACTCCGGGACGAAGAGCTGGTCGTACTTCTCGAACGGGTACGGGTACGCGAACTTCTCCTCGTAGTACGCGAAGCCCTGACGTGTCTTCTCGAAGATGTAGTCGGCGTCGAGGTACTCCGCGAGGCTCTTGCGAGCGAAGACGCCGAGCGGGATGGTCCGGCCGTCGCTCGAGGTGAGCTCGCTGCGCACCACGTCGTACGGGCCGGCCACGATCGCGGTGATGTAGGAGGACATGCGCTGCGTGGGTGCGAAGCTCCAGGTCGCCGCGCCGTCGTGAGCCGGTACCGGCTCAGGCGTCGGGGAGTTGCTGACGACCTGCCAGGCCGCGGGCGCCGTGATCGTGAAGGTGAACGTCGCCTTCAGATCGGGCTGCTCGAAGACCGCGAACACCCGACGGGAGTCCGGCACCTCGAACTGGCTGTACAGGTACACCTCGCCGTCGACGGGGTCGACGAAGCGGTGGAGGCCCTCACCGGTGTTGGTGTACTCGGCGTCCGCGTCGACGACGAGCACGTTCTCCGCAGCGAGGCCGTCGAGCTGGATGCGCACGCCGTCGGAGACGGTCGTCGGGTCGAGCTCGACGCCGTTCAGCGTGACGGAGTGGACGGTGCGCGTCATGGCGTCGATGAAGGTCGAGGCACCCGGTTCACCGGTGAAGCGGACCGTCGTGGTGCTGCGGAACACCTCGGGACCGGTCGTGAGGTCGAGCACGACCTCGTAGCTCGACGTGTCGACGAGCGCCCTGCGCTCCTGGGCTTCGACTCGGGTGAGGTTCTCTCCTGGCACAACTGCTCCCTGGTGTTGATGGACACGTGACGTGTGAACTGCACGTGGTCGCTCGTGACGACCGCGGCACGGTCAACCAGCCTAGACCCGCCGTCCGTCCGTTTCGGGGGAGTCGACGGGGATCGGCGCGTAGGGTGACGACATGACGACTTCCGCTGCAGACAACACCCGCGTCGACTTCTGGTTCGACCCCTCCTGCCCGTGGGCCTGGATGACCTCACGTTGGGTCGACGAGGTCACCGAAGCCCGGAACCTCGACGTCCACTGGCACATCATGAGCCTCGCCGTCCTCAACGAGGACCAGGACGTCAGCGACGACTACCGGGCCTTCTTCCCCCGGGCGCTCCGATACACGCGGCTCGTCGCCGCTGCGGCAGCCGAACACGGACACGCGGTCGTCAAGCCGCTCTACGACGCGCTCGGGACGCGGATCCACCCCGGCGGACGCGCGGAGGACGTCGACGCCGTGATCGCCGAAGCCCTCGCCGAGACCGGGCTCCCCGCGGCGCTCGCCGAAGCGTCGACGACGGACGCCTACGACGGGCCCATGCGCGAGAGCCACTTCGACGGCATCGGACGGGTCGGTCAGGACGTCGGCACCCCCGTCATCGCGATCGACGACGTCGCGTTCTTCGGACCCGTCATCTCGCCGGCGCCGAAGGGCGAGCAGGCGCTCGCACTGTGGGACGGTGTCGTCGCCGCTGCCGCCTACCCGGGCTTCTTCGAGCTGAAGCGCAGCCGTACGGCGGACCCGATCTTCGACTGACGCGACGCCGGCGCCCGGAACCCTAGACTTTCCACATGCGCATCCACATCGCCACCGATCACGCCGGTCTCGAGCTCAGTCAGTTCCTGCAGGACCACCTGCGCGCAGCCGGTCACGACGTCGTCGACCACGGCCCGGCCGAGTACGACGCGTTGGACGACTACCCGGCGTTCTGCATCAACGCGGCGAAGGCCGTCGTGCGCGACCAGCAGGCCGGTGTGGACGCCCTCGGCGTGGTGTTCGGCGGCTCGGGTAACGGCGAGCAGATCGCCGCGAACAAGGTCGTCGGTGTCCGCGCGGCGCTCGTCTGGAACCTCAGCACGGCGCAGCTGGCTCGGCAGCACAACGACGCCAACGTCATCTCGATCGGTGCGCGTCAGCACAGCATCGACGAGGCGGTGTCCTTCATCGACGCGTTCATCGCCGAGCCGTTCAGCCTCGAGGAACGTCACGCCCGCCGGATCGCCCAGCTCGCCGAGTTCGAGGCGACCGGCACCATCGCCGGCAAGCACGTCGACGCCTGACGCGTCCTCCACCGCCACCGCGCGGCGCGCCGGATCGCGCCCCCACCGAGTGAGGAGTCACCATGCCCGAGGGGCACTCCGTCCATCGCATCGCCCGACAGTTCGCTCAGAACTTCGTCGGACACCGGGTCGCCGTGTCGTCTCCCCAGGGGCGCTTCGCCGAGGGTGCCGCCGTGCTCGACGGACGGACGGTCACCGACGCCAAGGCCGTGGGCAAGCAGATGTTCCTCGAGTTCGACGACGGACTGTGGTTGCGCGTGCACCTCGGTCTGTACGGCGCGTGGGACTTCGCCGGTGAGATCCGGTCGGACCCGACCATCGCCGCCTCGAACGGCCGCATGGGGCAGACGAACCAGCGCGGCACGGTGCTCGACGACGACGATGCGCCGATCCACGATGCCGACGGCGAGAACTCCCTGCACAGCATCGGTGCACCGCGCCGGGCCAGGGTCCGGATGTCCGAGCAGTCGAGCCCACTCGCCGAGATCGACGAGCGGTTCCCACCCGAACCGGTGGGTCAGGTGCGCGTGCGGCTGTTGACCGAGACGACCGTGGCGGACCTCCGCGGGCCGACCGCCTGCGAGGTGATCGACGCCGCCGGGGTGCGGGCCGTCATCGATCGGCTCGGACCGGATCCACTGCTCGACCCGAGTGCGGAGGCAGGGGAGCGGTTCGTGTCGCGTGCGCACCGCAAGGGTTCCCCGATCGGTCTGCTCCTGATGGATCAGCAGATCATCAGCGGGATCGGCAATGTCTACCGCGCCGAACTGCTGTTCCGCGCCCGTCTCGATCCGCACCGCACTGGGAAGACGGTCCCCGTCGAGACGCTTCGCGAGATCTGGCTCGACTGGACGCGGTTGCTCGCGATCGGGGTCGAAACCGGCCAGATGATGACGATGGACGACCTGTCGGCGGCCGACTACCGCCTTGCGATGGCCAACCGCGCCGATCGCCACTGGGTCTACAAGCGGGAGGGACTGCCCTGCCGGGTCTGCGGGACGAACATCCTCCTCGAGGAGATGGGCGCCCGCAAACTGTACTGGTGCCCGAACTGTCAGCGCTGAACCGAACCCGCCTGCCGAACCGACGAGGACCGATGTGATGACCGAGCACCGCCCTGGACCCGACGACCTCGTCACGACGATCGCCGACGTCCACCTGTCCGGACCGCGCCGCGGAGGCTCGTCCGACGCCCAACGGGTCGACGTCCTGCTGGAGGACGGCTCGATCGTGGCGATCCGACCCGCCGACCCCGAGGTCCTGCTTCGCTCTGACCCCGGGGTGTTGGACGGCGGTGGTGGGTACCTCCTGACCGGGCTGTGGGACCACCACGTGCACTTCACCCAGTGGGCACGCACGGCGAGGCGCGTCGACCTGTCCTCGGCCGCATCCGCCGCCGAGGCGGTCGAGTTGGTCGCTGAGCGGATTGCCCAGGAGGCCGACGGCGACGGCTGGGTCGAGGGCGCGAGGTTCCGCGACGCCCTCTGGCCGGACACGCCGACGTTCGCGCTGCTCGACGCGATCGCACCGGACCGCGAGGTCGTGCTGGTCAGCGCCGACCTCCACTGCTGCTGGCTGAACAGCGCAGCGCTCCGGGCCACGGGCTTCGCCGACCATCCCACCGGCCTGTTGCGGGAGGAGGAGTCGTTCGCCGTCCTCAAACAGCTCGACCAGGTCGCCGACGAGCTCTCCGACCGCTGGGTCGACGCCGCCGCCGATCAGGCGGCATCCCGAGGCGTCGTCGGTGTCGTCGACCTGGAGATGCGCTGGAACGCCGCGGACTGGATCCGTCGGGTCGGGAACGGGACTCGCGCGCTCCGCATCTCCTTCGGTGTGTACGCCGAGCACCTCGAGCGCGCGATCGACGCCGGGCTCGTGACCGGGGGAGTGCTCGCCGGAACGGACGGCCTGGTGCAGGTCGGCCCGTTCAAGGTCATCACCGACGGATCCCTCAACACCCGGACGGCCTGCTGCGAAGCGCCCTATCCGGGTTCGGCTCCCGGAACCGACGCGCACGGGATGCTCAACGTCCCGCCGGAGCGACTCACCGCATTGCTCACCCTGGCGACCGCCAACGGCCTCCACTGCGCGGTGCACGCCATCGGCGACCGCGCCAACACCCTCGCCCTCGACGCCATCGAGACGACGGGTGCGAGGGGCACGATCGAGCACGCGCAGCTGCTCCGGGCG
Source organism: Plantibacter sp. CFBP 8798 (assembly GCF_014841195.1). Classification (NCBI taxonomy): domain Bacteria; kingdom Bacillati; phylum Actinomycetota; class Actinomycetes; order Micrococcales; family Microbacteriaceae; genus Plantibacter; species Plantibacter sp. CFBP 8798. The sequence continues at coordinate 646,611 of NZ_JACYTS010000002.1, read as the reverse complement.
TCGGACCTGGAGCGGTTCGCCCGCACCGGAACGGCTGCGAGTGTCCAGCCGGAACACGCGATGGACGATCGGGACATCGCCGAGGTCCACTGGGCCGGGCGCACCGACCGTGCTTTCGTGCTCCGCAGCCTCCTCGACGCCGGCGCCACACTCCGACTCGGTTCCGACGCCCCGGTCGCTCCGCTCGACCCGTGGGTCTCCATCGCCGCCGCCGTGACGCGCAGCCGCGATGGACGCGAGGCCTGGCACGGCGAGCAGGCCATCACGGTCGAGGAGGCACTGGCGGCGTCGACCAGAGGAGACGACGACGTGGTGGCCGTCGGCCGCCCCGCCGACCTCGTCGTCGTGGGGTTCGACCCGTTCTCCTGCGCGCCGGAGGCGCTGCGCACCATGCCGGTCCGTGCGACGATGCTGGGTGGGCGCCTGACGGCCGCTCCATCCGTCCGCCCGGCCGGGGGATAACCCCCGATCGGAACGGGGCGTCCACCGGATGCCGTTCGTCGGCGGAGCCGAACAGACTGAGGCGAGCCCGGTGCGAGAGCCGGGACCGCTCCGTCGAAAGGACCTCCTTCATGACCACCGCCATCGGCCGACAGCTCGACGCGTCGGCGAAGCCCGATCCCTCCACCCGAGGCGCGTGGCGATACGGTCGGCTCTGGCGGGACGTCCCCGGATCGCTCCTGTTCCTGCTGCCCAACCTGCCGATCGTCATCGCCGGAAGCATCGTGGCCGTGGTGATCCTCTCCCTCGGCTTCGGGCTCACGATCCTGGGGGTCGGTCTCCTGATCATCGTCGGCGGCCTCTGGGTCTCGCGGGCGTTCGTGGAGCTCGAGGTCGCGCGTCTCCGCACGACGGGTCTCCCGCCGATCCGAGGAGGAGCCTGGCGGTCGTCCATCGGGACCGAGACGACACTGGGTGCCGTGCTCGCTCCACTCGCCGGACCGCGTTGGTGGCTCGCGGCCCTGCACACGGTCATCGTGAACCCGATCGTCGGGGGCGTCACCTGGGGGCTGACCATCACCTGGACCGTGGGTGCCGTCGCCGGCACGACCTACTGGATCTGGGCGGACCGGCTCTCGGCTGGTTCCTCCTCGGGCTTCGCGGAGCTGCTGGCTCCCACGCTGGACCCGTCGGACGCGTTGCTCGCCGACAAGCTCTGGAATCTCGCGCTCGGTGTCGTGTTCCTCGTGACGCTCCCGCTGGTCCTCCGGGTGCTGGTGCTGCTGCACCACGCCATCGCCTCCGGGCTGTTCGGTGCGCGGCCACAGGAGGAGCTGCGAGCCGAGCTCCTGGCGGAGCGGCGTGCACGCGGTGCCGCCGTCTCGGCTGAGGCGGGCGCGGTGCGGCGGCTCGAACGGGACATCCACGATGGTCCGCAGCAGCGACTCGTCCGGCTGCAGATGGATCTCGCGGCCGCCGAACGACGCCTCGACACGGACCCCGCCTCCGCACGCTCGCTCCTGGGTGAGGCGCGCGCCCAGGCCGCCGAGACGCTCGACGAACTCCGCGCGCTCTCGAAGGGCCTGATGCCGCCACTGCTGCAGGACCGCGGCCTCGTCGCCGCACTCGACGACCTCGCCGCGCGGTGTCCGGTGCCGACGAGGACGGAGCTGGCGGTCGTCTCATCGGTGACGCTGCCTCGTGAGACGGAACGTGGGATCTACTTCATCGTCGCCGAACTCCTGACCAACGTGTCGAAGCATGCGGATGCGCGGCGCGCCGGCGTCGAGGCCCACGTGACAGTGGACCAGCAGCTGGGTTCGCGGCTCACCCTCCGCGTGACCGATGACGGTCGGGGCGGCGCGCACCTGGAACCGGGCCACGGTCTCGAAGGCTTGACCGAACGGGCGCAGGGCCTCGGCGGGAGACTGGTGATCGAGCCGGCCCCGGTGTGGGAAGGCGTCGTACGTGGCAGCGCCGTGTCGATCTCGCTCCCCGTAGGCTGAACGCGTGATCAGCCCTGACCGTGCCGGTGGTGGACCGCTCCGCATCGTGATCGCCGAGGATTCGACACTGCTCCGCGAGGGCTTGATGCGGCTGTTCGACGAGGCCGGCTTCGTCACGGTCGCCGCGTACGCCGATGCGGAGGCGCTCCAGCGCGGACTCGCGGCGGACCGACCGGACCTCATCGTCATGGACGTCCGCATGCCGCCCACGTTCCGGGACGAAGGGGTCCGCGCAGCGATAGCGCTGCGTGCCGAGCATCCCGACCTCCCCGTCCTGCTGCTCAGCCAGTACGTCGAGACCGTCTACGCCCGGGAGCTGCTCGCGGACGGCGGGCGTGGGATCGGCTACCTGCTCAAGGACCGGGTCGCCTCGTTGGAGGAGGTGCAGGACGCCATCCACCGGTTGGTCGAGGGAGGGACCGTCCTCGACCCCGACGTGGTCCGCACCCTGTTCGCAGCACAGCTCGACCCGTTGGCCGGCCTGACCCCGCGTGAGACGGAGGTGCTCTCCGCCATGGCGGAGGGGCGCACGAACACGGCGATCGCCGAACGCCTGCGGGTCGGTGTCGGTGCGGTCGAGAAGCACATCTCGGCCATCTTCCAGAAGCTCGGTCTCGAGGACTCCGGGAGCGACCACCGACGCGTCCTCGCGGTCCTCGCCCTGCTCCAGCGCAACGGCTGAAGGGTGACACGCGCGACGAAGGGGCAGTCACGGATGACTGCCCCTTCGTGGGTGATGCGAGCGGGTCACCCCGCCGGAGTACTACCGGCTCAGGTGGGCGAAGAGGAACCAGCGGTCCTTGTCGAGGCCGCGGGCGATCTCGATCGCGATGTCCTGGCTGGTCTGGTCGAGCTCGTCGAGCTCGTCGACCGCGGTGTTGACCGAGGCGGAGGCGGCGTCGATGAGGGCGATGACCTCGGCGATGGTGCGGTCGGACTGCTGGAAGCCCTCGCTCAGCTCGGGCGTGCTGGTCTTCGCGGCGACGGTGCTGAGGCGTGCGTCGACCGGGAGGCCGAGGGCGACGATGCGCTCTGCGGCGAGGTCGGCCCACTCCTGGGCGTGGTCGACGATGTCGTCGAGCAGCTCGTGGACGCCGATGAAGTTCGCGCCACGCACGTGCCAGTGGGCCTGCTTGCCGTTGACGACGATGGCGGTGAGGTCGACGACGACGGGGCTGAGGAACTGAGCGGTGCCTGCTGCGACGTCCGGGTTGGCGACGGCCTGCGGAATGGAGGTGGTGATGTCGGTCATGGTGTTTCCCCTTCGTTGACGAGTGAGGCCCTGGTCGGGCGGATTCGTCGGTCTACTTGAATGCAACGGTACTCAGCCGCAGACATTCCGCAAGGAAGTCGAGGCTGGGCTTACGAAGGGTGCACTCAGCAAGGAAAGCCTGACCGTACCGGCGATTCACCCCGGAACGACGCGGGTTCCCGTCGGCCGGGGCCGCCTGCGATAGCGTGGCCGGTATGACGCTGCACGGTACGGTCAGGAAACTCTCAGACGGACGCTCGCCCCAGGTCGACCCGAGTGCCTACACGGCACCGGGCTCCGTGCTGGTGGGCGCCGTCATGCTCGCCGCGGATTCGAGCGTCTGGTACAACGCCGTCCTCCGCGCGGACTCCGACTCGATCACGCTCGGCGCAGGGTCCAACATCCAGGACGGCGTCGCCGTGCACACGGACAGCGGCCACCCGACGGTCATCGGGCGCAACGTCTCCGTCGGACACAACGCGGTCGTGCACGGCTGCACCGTCGAGGACGACTGCCTCATCGGTATGGGTTCCGTGGTCCTGAGCGGAGCAGTGATCGGTGCCGGGTCGCTCGTCGCCGGCGGAGCGGTGGTCCTCGAGGGCATGATCGTGCCGCCCGGGTCGCTCGTCGCGGGGGTCCCGGCCAAGGTGCGGCGGGAGCTGACGGCCGACGAGCAGGAGGCGATCAAGCAGAACGCCGCACACTACGTCGCCCTCAGAGCGGTCCACGCCGCAGCCGTCGACGAGGATTAGCGGCGGCGTGCGTCGCGCTTCCTGAGGCGACGCTGCGCGGCGAGCGAGCCGGAGAGGCAGACGACGCAGCCGATCATGCAGATGAGTCCGACGCCGAGTCGCCCGGTCGCGAGTGCGTACACCCCGACGAAGAAGACGAGCGCGCCGGCCACCGTCCAGATGTGGGGCCAGATCGCGTCGAGTCGCATGCGCTCAGCCTAGGGCGTCGGGCATCCTGTGCTCCGCCCCCGCCCTGACCTGTCGAAGCGCTCAGGAGGGACCTCCCGCTCCGGTGGCCTTCTCCCGGTCCCTGAGTAACCTCCTCCGCTCCCTGAGCTTGTCGAAGGGCACACGAGGGACTTCCACAACCGACCTCACTCACCATCTGGAATGTCAGTGGTCCATGGTGAACTTGTTCCATGACCGAGATCACCCCCGCCGCCGCGATACGCGCTGGTGACGAGTACGCCGCGCAGCTGGCTGAATTCTCGGACGAGTGGACTGAGATCCACCGGCAGCAGGCCGTCCTGGACGCGCGGAAGGCGCGCCTCCTGGCCCGCTCCGCCGCCTACGCCGACGCGTTCGCGGACGCCACGGTCCCGGCGATCTTCCCGCCGGCTGAACGTCAGGCGCTCTCACGCCGGTCGACGTGTGCGGCCCTCGCGATGGCGACCCGGATGCCGGAGCGGACGGTCCAGCTTGCGACGAACGACGCCGAACGTCTGGTGAATGACGCACCGGCTGTGCTGGCGTCGCTGGAGGCGGGGCGGATCTCGGCGCGGCATGCGCAGGTGATCACCGACCAGCTCTGTGACGTCCCGACCGCGGGCCGGGCAGCGTTTCTCGACCAGGTCCTGCCAGAGGCGGAGCGCATTACCGCCGCAGGCCTCAAGAACCGAGCCCGCGTCCTGCGGGAGCGTCTCCACCCGGAATCCATCAGCGCCCGCGCCGTCCGCTCCGAGGCTGACCGTCGGGTCGAGTTCGAGCCGGCAGCGGACGGCATGGCGTGGGTGCACCTGTTCACCACGGCACCGATCGCGCAGGGCATCCTCGAGCGGATCGAGGCGGCTGCCGCGGAGTCCCGAGCCGCCGGCGACACTCGCACGTGCGGACAACTGCAGGCGGACGCCCTCGCGGCCCTCGCACTGACCGGAGTGACCCCGGACGACGTCATGTCGAGCCCGGTCCTCCCGCACCCGATCGAAGTGCAGGAGCACATCAAGCCCACCGTGCAGATCACGGTGCCGGCGCTGAGCATGGCCGGTGTCTCCGATGCCCCGGCCACCCTCGACGGCTACGGCCCGATCGACCCGGAGACCGCCGCACGTATCGCGGTGAACGCGCCCAGCTTCACCCGGATCCTCGTGCAGCCGGAAACCGGCGCCGTCCTCTCAGTGGGGCGGAATCAGTACCGCGTTCCCGCTGATCTGCAACGGGCGGTCCGCCTCCGGGACGGCACCTGTCGCGCACCGGGCTGCGGGAGAAGGGCCCGGGCTTGCGACCTCGATCATTCGGTCGCGTGGCAGGACGGCGGGACGACAGATGTCGGGAATCTCGCCTGCCTGTGTCGACATCACCACCGGATGAAACACCTCCCCGGATGGGACCTCGAGCATCGGCCGGGCGGGGTGCTCGACTGGACGACACCCGACGGGAAACACCACCGCACCGAACCCGATCCTGCACCGTTCTGACCTCCGAACGACAAGGCGTCCTCGTGGGCACTTCGACAGGCTCAGTGACCGGGAGAAGTGTGCCCGGAATGTCTCGGTGTCTCAGTATGTCTAAGGGTGGCTCGTGGGCACTTCGACAAGCTCGGTGACCGGGAGAGGTGTGCCCGGAACGCTTCGGTGTCTCAGTGTGTCAACGGGTGACTCGTGGGCACTTCGACAAGCTCAGTGACCGGGACAGGTGTGCCCGGAACGATGAGGCGTCCTTGTGGGCACTTCGACAGGCTCAGCGACCGGGAGAAGTTTGCCTGGGACGCTTCGGTGTCTCAGCGTGTCGAAGGGTGGCTCGTGGGCACTTCGACAAGCTCAGCGACCGGGAGAGGTTCGCCCGGGAAGTTTCGGACCCTGAGCCTGTCGAGAGACGCGGCGTCAGGAAGTCCCTGCGCGATAACCGGACCTTCGCGGCGCTGCCTGGTTCTGACGAATGGAGAGGGGATGACGGGAATCGAACCCGCGTAATCAGTTTGGAAGACTGAGGCTCTACCATTGAGCTACATCCCCGAGGCGTCGCAGTGCGACGAACTCACCCGGCAATGCTACTGCATCCCGAGCGCCCATCCGTGCAGCTCCGTGTCCCGAGGCCGGTTCCGCCCCGGAAACCGCACAGGGGCCGCACAGATTCTGGGCTAGACTGACCGAGGCCATTTCGCCCACCGCTCGTCGGTCGGGCCGGCTGGCCGGATTGTCGCCGATCCGGGGCGTAGCTCAGCTTGGTAGAGCGCCCGGTTTGGGACCGGGAGGTCGCAGGTTCGAATCCTGTCGCCCCGACTCCGTTTTGCGTCCTCAACTGAGGCAGAATCCCCGACACAGGAGAAGTAATCACGTGAAGACCACGGTCGAGAAGCTGAGCCCCACTCGCGTCAAGCTCGCCATCGCGGTGACGCCCGAGGAGCTCAAGCCGAGCATCACCCACGCCTACGGACACATCGCCGAGGACATCAACGTCCCCGGCTTCCGTAAGGGCAAGGTGCCACCGGCGATCATCGACCAGCGCGTCGGCAAGGGCGCCGTGATCGAGCACGCCGTCAACGAAGGCCTCGACGGCTTCTTCCGCAAGGCACTCGAGGAGAACGAACTCCGTCCGCTCGGTCGCCCGCAGGCCGACATCGTCGAGTGGCCGAACGAGAAGGACTTCTCCGGCGACCTGCTCGTGAACATCGAGGTCGACGTCCGTCCCGAGATCACGCTTCCCGCCTACGAGGGCCTCAAGCTCACCGTCGACGCTCAGGAAGCCGGCGAAGCCGACGTCCAGGACGAGCTCGACCGCATCCGTGCACGCTTCGGCACGCTCGTGACCGTCGACCGCCCGGCCAAGACGGGCGACTTCGCCCAGCTCGACCTGGTCGCCAAGATCAACGACGCCGAGGTCGACCGCGCGAGCGGCGTCTCCTACGAGATCGGTTCGGGCGAGCTGCTCACCGGCATCGACGAGGCACTCGACTCCCTCACCGCCGGTGAGACCACCACCTTCACCTCGCCGCTGCTCGGTGGCGAGCACGAGGGCGAGGACGCCGAGGTCACCGTCACCCTGACCGCCGTCAAGGAGCGCGAGCTTCCCGAGGCCGACGACGACTTCGCTCAGATCGCGAGCGAGTTCGACACCATCGACGAGTTCAAGGCGCAGCTGCGCGAGGTCGTCGAGCGCCAGCAGGTCATCACCCAGGGCCGCGACGCACGCACCGCGCTCGTCGACGCCATGCTCGAGGCCGCGCAGATCCCCGTGCCCGAGAGCGTCATCGAGGACGAGGTGCACCGTCACCTCGAGGGCGAGAACCGCCTCGAGGACGACGAGCACCGCGCCGAGGTCACCGAGTCCAGCGAGAAGGCACTGCGCACGCAGCTCCTCCTCGACGCACTGGCGGAGTCGCTCAACGTCCAGGTGAACCAGAACGAGCTCACCGAGTACCTCATCCAGAGCGCGTCGCAGTACGGCATGGAGCCTGGTGAGTTCATCGAGGCACTCGGCCAGCAGGGCCAGATCCCCGCCATGGTCGGCGAGGTCGCCCGCAACAAGGCCATCGCCATCGCGCTCGGCAAGGCCGAGGTCGTCGACTCCAACGGCAAGCCCGTCGACCTGAGCGACTTCGTCGCCGTGGTCGAGGACGAGGATGCCGCCACCGAGACCGCGGCCGACGAGACGACCGAGGCTCCGGCCGAGGACGCCGCCGACGTGGCTCCGGCCGAGGCAGAGCCGAAGAAGACCGCCGCCAAGAAGGCACCTGCGAAGAAGGCGCCCGCCAAGAAGGCACCGGCCAAGAAGGCCGCTGCCGACGAGGCCGCTGCCGAGTAGGACAGCACCAGCAGTGGCGACAGGGGCGGAAGCGATTCCGCCCCTGTCGTCGTCTCCGGACACGTCAGCCGAATGGGAGCCATCATGACGACGACCGACGCAACCGGCTGGGACGACCGCGTCGCAGCCGTCTGGGCCGACGAGACCATCGACGACGAGCAGCGCATCGCGGCGATCGACGCCCTGGCCGCCGAGCGTCCGGCGGGTGACGCCCGCGCCGCGTTCGAGGCGGCCGGCGCGCGCGACTCCGCCGGCCACGAGGTCGAGGCCGAGGTGCTCTACCGGGCCGCCCTCGAGGCCGGGCTCGACGAGGAGCACCGTCCGCAGGCGATCATCCAACTGGCGAGCACCCTCCGCAACCTCGGCCGGACCGCTGAGAGCGTCGTCCTGCTCGAACAGCAGCTCGCGGACGATCCGACCGGTCCGTACGCGGACGCGACCGCGGCCTTCCTGGCCCTGGCGCTCGCCAGCTCGGGGGACCCGCGTCGAGCGACCGCCGTCGCGCTCCGCGCTCTCGTGCCGCACCTGCCGCGATACCACCGGTCCGTCCGCGCCTACGCCGACGAACTCGAGACGGATCAGCTCCGCTGAGCCCCGACGGTCGCGCGGTCCGTCCGCTCGCCGTCCGCCTCCGGCGAACCCCGCCGCCCGGGAGTCTGCCGAGGGCGAACAGGGCGTTGGTCGCGCGTCGCCTCCGATAGATTCGAACCACTGCACAACCGAAACGGAGCGATAATGGCCGAACCACAGTTCTCGCCCAGTGTCTTTGACCGCCTGCTGAAGGACCGGATCATCTGGCTGGGCGCCGAGGTCCGCGACGAGAACGCGAACGAGATCGCGGCCAAGCTGCTGCTCCTCGCCGCGGACGACCCGAAGCGCGACATCTACCTCTACATCAACTCGCCCGGTGGCTCCATCACGGCCGGCATGGCCATCTACGACACCATGCAGTTCGTGCCGAACGACATCGTCACGGTCGGTATCGGCATGGCTGCGTCGATGGGTCAGCTCCTCCTCACGGCCGGCACCAAGGGCAAGCGCTACATCACCCCGAACGCCCGCGTGCTCCTCCACCAGCCGCACGGCGGATTCGGCGGGACGTCGAGCGACATCCAGACCCAGGCGCAGCTCATCCTCGACATGAAGCGCCGTCTCGCCGAGATCACCGCGGCGCAGACCGGCAAGAGCGTCGAGCAGATCAACGCCGATGGCGACCGCGACCGCTGGTTCAACGCCGAAGAGGCGCTCGAATACGGTTTCGTCGACCACCTCCGTGAATCCGCGCTCGACGTGGCCGGCGGCGGCGGAACCGTCGACAGCGACAAGTAACCCGGCTTCGACCAGACAGGAATGCAACACATGGAGACTCCAACGTTCAGTGCGGCGGGCCGCTCGCTGCAGATGCCGGGTGCTCGCTACATCCTCCCGAGCTTCGAAGAGCGCACGGCCTACGGCTACAAGCGCCAGGACCCGTACGCGAAGCTCTTCGAGGACCGCATCATCTTCCTCGGCGTGCAGGTCGACGACGCATCGGCCGACGACATCATGGCCCAGCTGCTCGTGCTCGAGAGCATGGACCCCGACCGCGACATCGTCATGTACATCAACTCACCCGGTGGCTCGTTCACCGCGATGACGGCGATCTACGACACGATGCAGTACATCCGTCCGCACGTCATGACGGTGGTCCTCGGACAGGCGGCCTCCGCCGCTGCCGTGCTCACCGCCGCCGGTACGCCGGGCAAGCGCCTGGCGCTCCCGAACGCCCGCATCCTGATCCACCAGCCCGCCGTCGGCGAGGCCGGCCACGGACAGGCTTCGGACATCGAGATCCAGGCGGCCGAGATCCTCCGCATGCGCGGCTGGCTCGAGTCGACCCTGGCACACCACTCCAACCGTTCGGTGGAGCAGGTCAACAAGGACATCGACCGCGACAAGATCCTCTCGGCCGCCGAGGCGCTCGAGTACGGTCTCATCGACCAGGTGCTCACCTCACGGAAGAACCCGATCGCGGCCGTCACGGCCTGACCCGGTTCCCGTGCTCACGACTCGGCGCGTCATCCCAGCGGGGTGGCGCGCCGAGTTGTCGCAGGGACAGGTTAGGCTCGGAGCACCGAATCTCCAGGGAGAGGGAAAGACATGGCACGGATAGGCGAAAGCGCCGATCTGCTCAAGTGCTCGTTCTGCGGCAAGAGCCAGAAGCAGGTCCAGCAGCTGATCGCTGGTCCCGGCGTGTACATCTGCGACGAGTGCGTCGAGTTGTGCAACGAGATCATCGCCGAGCGACTCGCTGAAGCGAGCGAGGAGACGGTGAGCGAGTTCGACCTCCCGAAGCCGAAGGAGATCTTCGCCTTCCTCGAGGAGTACGTCATCGGCCAGGAGGCCGCGAAGAAGGCGCTCTCGGTCGCGGTGTACAACCACTACAAGCGCGTCCGCTCCCGCGCCACGCTCGCTCCCGCCGAGACGGTGCACGACGACATCGAGATCGCGAAGAGCAACATCCTCCTCATCGGCCCGACGGGCTGCGGCAAGACGTATCTCGCGCAGACCCTCGCGAAACGACTCAACGTGCCCTTCGCCGTCGCCGATGCGACCGCACTGACCGAGGCCGGCTACGTCGGCGAGGACGTCGAGAACATCCTCCTCAAGCTCATCCAGGCCGCCGACTACGACGTCAAGCGCGCGGAGACCGGCATCATCTACATCGACGAGGTCGACAAGATCGCCCGTAAGGCGGAGAACCCTTCCATCACGCGCGACGTCTCCGGCGAGGGCGTCCAGCAGGCGCTCCTCAAGATCCTCGAGGGCACCGTCGCCTCGGTACCCCCGCAGGGCGGCAGGAAGCACCCGCACCAGGAGTTCATCCAGATCGACACGACGAACGTCCTGTTCATCGTGGCCGGCGCCTTCGCCGGGCTGGAGGAGATCATCTCCTCCCGCGCGGGCAAGAAGGGCATCGGCTTCGGAGCCCCCCTGCACAGCAAGGGCGACGACGTGAACCTCTTCGGCGAGGTCCTGCCGGAAGACCTCCACAAGTTCGGTCTCATCCCCGAGTTCATCGGTCGCCTGCCGGTCGTCACGACGGTCACCCCGCTCGACCAGCATGCGCTCATGGAGATCCTCACGGTCCCGAAGAACGCACTCGTTCGTCAGTACCAGCGCATGTTCGAGATCGACGGCGTCGAGCTGGAGTTCGACCAGGCGGCACTCGAAGCGATCGCCGACCTCGCCGTCCTCCGGAAGACCGGTGCCCGAGGGCTCCGAGCCATCATGGAAGAGGTGCTCGGGCCGATCATGTTCGAGGTGCCCTCCACCGACGAGGTCGCTCGCGTGGTCATCACCCGGGAGTCCGTCGTCGAGAACGCGGCCCCGACGATCGTCCCTCGTGCGGCTCGCCGCCAGGAGAAGTCGGCCTAGACGACATCCAGCGGTGAACAGCCCGCCGCAGCGCCCCGGAACCTCCGGAGCAGCTGCGGCGGGCTTCGTCGTTCAGTCCTCGAGCCCGCGGCGTCGGAGGAGCGGCTCGATGACCGCGTCGCGTCCACGGAAGTCGCGGTAGGCCTCCAGAGGATCCTTCGAACCGCCGACCCCGAGGAGCTTGGTGCGGAAGCGGTCGCCGTTCTCCCTCGTCAGTCCGCCGTTCTCCGTGAACCAGTCGACGGTGTCCGCGTCGAGCACCTCGCTCCAGATGTAGGAGTAGTAGCCGGCGTCGTATCCACCCGAGAAGGTGTGGGCGAAGTACGTGCTCGCGTAGCGGGGCGGGACGGCCGGATTGTCGAGTCCGGCGGACCGGAGTGCCGCCGCCTCGAACGCCTCCACATCGTCGACCCGGTCTTCTGCACCGATGCTGTGCCACGCCTGGTCGAGCATCGCCGCTGCAAGGTACTCGCTCGTCGAGAAGCCCTCGTTGAACCCCTCGGACGCCTGGAGCTTCGCCACCAGTTCCTGCGGCATCGGCTCACCGGTCTCGACGTGCCTGGCGTAGCCGGCGAGCACCTCGGGCCACAGCATCCACATCTCGTTCACCTGGCTCGGGAACTCGACGAAGTCCCGGAAGACGTTCGTACCGGAGAACCGCGGGTACTCGACCTCCGCGAAGAGACCGTGCAGCGCGTGGCCGAACTCGTGGAAGAAGGTCGTGACCTCGTCGAGGCTCAGCAGGGTCGGCTCACCCTCGGCAGGCTTCGGGACGTTCAGATTGTTGACCACGACGGTGGGCTGGTCGAGCAGGCGGTTCTGGGAGATGAGCGCGTTCATCCAGGCGCCGCCGCGCTTGCTGTCGCGGGTGTACAGGTCGAGGAGGTACAGGCCGAGGCCGGAGCCGTCCTCGTTCCAGACCTCGAAGACACGGACGTCGGGGTGGTAGCCCTGGAGATCGGTCCGTTCGGCGAAGGTGAGGCCGTAGAGCTTGGTCGCTGCGGCGAGCACCCCGTCGAACAGGACTCGCTCCGCTTCGAAGTACGGGCGCATCACGCTGGTGTCGACATCGAACCGGTCGATCCTGACCTGTTCGGTCGCGAACGGCCAATCCCAGGCCTCGACGGTCTCGAGACCAGTGACCCGCTCGAGCTCGCGCTGTTCCCGATCCGCGTTGCGGGCGGCGGGGATCGCCAGACGGGAGAGGAGCGCTGCGACGGCCTCCGGGGTCCCCGCGGTCTGGTCCGCGGTGACCACTGCCGCGTGCGACGGGAACCCCAGGAGCGCGGCGCGCTCGGCTCGGAGGCGGGTGATCTCGAGGACGAGGTCGCGGTTGTCGTTCGGCCCGCCGTGTGTGCCTCGGGCACGGGAGGCCGTCATGATCCGCTCGCGGACGCCACGGTGCGTCAACGACGACAGCGCCGGATGGCCGGTCGGGAGGACGAGGGTGACGAGCCAACCGTCGAGGCCTCGCTCGGCGGCCGCCTGGGCCGCGGCGGAGATCTCGCCCGCACTCAGGCCGTCGAGCTCTGCGGCATCGGTGAGGTGGACGGCGAGCTCGTTGGTGTCGGCCAGGAGCTGCTTCTCGAACCGGGTGGTCAGTGTCGAGAGGCGGAGATTGAGGTCGGAGAGCCGCTGCTTCTCCTCGGCGTCGAGACCGGCGCCCGCGAGCGTGTGTTCGCTGTACACGCGTCGGACGAGGTAAGCCGCCTCGTCCGTCAGCTGGAGGTCGTCGAGATTCGCGTGGACCGCCGCGATCCGCGCGTACAGCGCGGGGTCGAGCCTGATCGCGTCCTCGTGGGCGGCCAGCTGCGGAGCGAGCTCCTCCTCGAGTTCATTGGTGAACGCGGAGCTGTCCGCCGAACTCTGATTGAAGAAGACCGCTGCGACCCGCCGGAGGATCGCGCCGCTCCGTTCGAGTGGGATCAGCGTGTTCTCGAAGGTCGGCGCGTGGTCCTGCGCGGTGATCGCCGCGATCTCGTCGAGTTGCTGCGCGAACCCGGCGGTGAAGGCGGGGCGGAAGTGCTCCTCGCGGATCTCGCCGAACGGCGGCAGCTGATAGGGGAGCGTGCTCGGCTGGAGGAACGGATTCGTGTGTGATTCCATACCTCACCCTATCCAGCATGCCGGGGAGGAGGCTCAGTCCTCGTCGTCGTCGTGGTCGTCGTCCGGCCGGGTGAGGCTGACGGATCCGTCCGCGTGTTGACGGATGATCGTACCGTCGTCGAGCTCGACGACGGGTCGGCGTTCGAGCCAGGTGAGGGTCCAGCGCCACGAGGACGTGTCGACACCCTGCGCGAGCAACTCCTGCTCCTCAGCGGCGATGGCCGTCTGCACCGGCGTCGGCACGTTCTCCGGTGGCTTGGCGCCGACGGCCCAGCGGGTTCCGAGTTGCATCACGGCTCCAGGTCGTAGGTGACCCAGCTCGTGCGGGTCGCCAGCTTGTCGTACACGGCCTGGGCGCGCTCGTTGTCGGCGGCGGTGATCCACCGGACGACGCTGTGGCCGTCCGCCTTCGCGAGGTCGCGGACGTGCTCGATCAGCGCGGTCCCGACCCCGCCGGTGCGGGCGTCCTCGGCGACGAAGAGGTCGTCGAGGTAGAGCCCGGTCCCGCCGGCGAGGGCACGGGGGAACACGCGATAGTGGGCGAGCCCGACGAGGGCGCCCTGTGCGTCCTCCGCGACGAGCGCGGTCAACGGGTGGGTCGGGTCGCTGAGCCAGCGCCACACGAGGACGGCCTTCTCGTCGGTCAGGGGGTTGCCGTAGAACTCCCCGTAGCCGGAGTACAGCGCGTGCCAGGCGAACAGGTCGCTCTCGACGGCGGGACGGATGGTGACGCTCATGCGCGTGCCTCCTCGGCGTCGGCCGCCGGCGTGAAGACGATGTCGCCGACCGACAGGACGTCGGCGGTGCGGAACTCGAGGGACTCGATGCGTCCGACGGCGCGGAGGTCGTCTGCGACGAGCGCGAGCAGCTCGATCGATGCGGCGGGTCCGGCGATGACCGCGGAGTCCACTGGGGTCTTCTGGGAGGCCTTGGCGTCGGTCTTCGCGCGCCGGATGCCCGTGAGCGCCTCGCTCGCGAGCTGCAGCACCTGCGGTTCGCCCGCTGCGAGTCCTGCGAACTCCTCGTCGGTCGGCCAGCTGGCACGGTGCACGGAGCCGTCGTGCGTCCAGGACCAGGCTTCCTCGGCCGCGAACGGGATGAACGGGGCGAACAGGCGGAGCAGGGTCGAGAGCGCGATCCGCAGCGCGGCCACCGCCGAAGCCTGCTCAGGGCTCTCCTCGCCGTAGGCCCGTTCCTTGACGAGCTCGAGGTAGTCGTCGCAGAACGTCCAGAAGAACGCCTCGGTGAGCTCGAGCGCGCGCGCGTGGTCGTAACCCGCCAGCGCACCACTGGCGTCGGCGACGGTCTTGCGGAGGACGCTCAGCATGGCGAGGTCGACGGCCTCGGTCACCGGGGCGTCTTCACGACCGGTGAACCCGAGGATGAACTTCGAGGCGTTGAGCACCTTGATCGCCAGGCGCCGGCCGATCTTGATCTGCGTCGGGTTCTGCGGGTCGAAGGCGGCGTCGGTGCCGAGACGGCTCGAGGCCGCCCAGTACCGGACGGCGTCCGAACCGTGCTGTTCGAGCATGGCTGCCGGCGTGACGACGTTGCCCTTCGACTTCGACATCTTCTTGCGGTCGGGGTCGACGATGAAGCCGGACACGGAGGCGTGCTCCCACGGCTTCTGGTCGTACTCGAGGACGCTGCGGAGCATGGTGGAGAACAGCCAGGTGCGGATGATGTCCTGACCCTGCGGGCGCAGCGAGTACGGGAACACCAGGTCCCAGAGCTCGGGGTCGCGCTCCCAGCCGCCGGCGAGCTGCGGGGTGAGGCTCGACGTGGCCCAGGTGTCCATGACGTCGACCTCGCCCATGAACCCGCCGGGCACGCCGCGCTGCGACTCGTCGTAGCCGGGTGCGGCATCGCTGGACGGGTCGACGGGCAGGGTGGCGTGGTCTGGCGCGATCGGCTGGTCGTAGACCGGGGTGCCGTCGGCGTCGAGCGGGTACCAGAGGGGGATCGGCACACCGAAGAAGCGCTGGCGGGAGATCAGCCAGTCGCCGGACAGGCCACCGACCCAGTTCTCGTAGCGCACGCGCATGAAGTCGGGGTGCCACTCGAGCTCCGAGCCGAGTTCGAGGAGGCGGCTGCGGAGCTGTTCGTCGCGGGCGCCGTTGCGGATGTACCACTGGCGGGTCGAGACGATCTCGAGCGGCTTGTCGCCCTTCTCGAAGAACTTCACCGGGTGGGTGATCTGCTTCGGCTCGCCGATCAGGTCGCCCGAGGCGGCGAGGAGGTCGACGACGGTCTGCTTGGCGCTGAAGACGGTCTTCCCGGCGAGCTGCGCGTACGCCTCGAGGCCGGCTTCGGAGGTGATCGCCTCAGGGGCCTCCGAGATGACGCGGCCGTCGAAGCCGAGGATCGCGCGGTTGGGGAGGTCGAGTTCGCGCCACCACACGATGTCGGTGATGTCGCCGAAGGTGCACACCATCGCGATGCCGGCACCCTTGTCGGGCTGGGCGAGGTGGTGGGCGAGCACGGGCACCTCGACGCCGAACACCGGCGTGGTCACGGTCGTGCCGAACAGCGGCTTGAAGCGCTCGTCGTCGGGGTGGGCGACGAGGGCGACGCAGGCGGGGAGGAGCTCCGGCCGTGTGGTCTCGATCTCGATGGTGCCGCCGTCTGGGCGGTGGAAGGAGAGCCGACGGTAGGTGCCCGGCTGCTCCTTGTCCTCGAGCTCCGCCTGGGCGACCGCCGTGCGGAAGGTGATGTCCCAGAGGGTCGGCGCCATGGCCTGGTAGGCCTCACCGCGGTCCAGGTTGCGCAGGAACGCGAGCTGGCTCGCCGTGATCGACTCGTCGCCGATGGTGCGGTAGCTCTGCGTCCAGTCCACGGAGAGGCCGAGCGCACGCCAGACGGCCTCGAACTGCTGCTCGTCCTCGACGGTGAGGCGCTCGCACAGCTCGATGAAGTTGCGACGCGAGATCGGGATCTGGTCGGCGGCCTTGGTGCTCTTGTTGTCGCCACCCTCGAACGGCGGGGTGAAGTCGGCGTCGTAGGGGAGCGTCGGGTCGCACCGGACGCCGTAGTAGTTCTGGACGCGGCGTTCGGTCGGGAGACCGTTGTCGTCCCAGCCCATGGGGTAGAAGACGCGCTTGCCGGTCATCCGCTGGTAGCGGGCGATGACGTCGGTGTGCGTGTAGCTGAAGACGTGACCGATGTGCAGGGAGCCGGATGCGGTCGGCGGCGGGGTGTCGATCGAGTAGATGCACTCACGCGTCGCGCCGTCGCGCTCGAACCGGTATGTCCCCGCGGACTCCCAGGAGGAGCCCCACTTCTGCTCGAGACCTTCGAGGGCCGGCTTGTCCGGGATGCTGGCAGCGGTCATGAGGCGATCTCCTGCTGATATGTGCGGCACCGTGTCTGCGTGCCTGAGTGTGTGGGAACATCCCATGCTATCGCAGGGGAGCGGGAGGACGCCGGACCGCAGGCCGTCATCCTCCGCCGATAGCATCGGACCGTGTCGACCAGAGCCGCCTCCGGCCCCGTGAGAGCCGACCTCCAAGGCCTTCGCGCCGTGGCGGTCTCGCTCGTCGTGGTGTTCCATCTCTGGCCGGGGCTCGTGCCGGGCGGGTTCGTCGGCGTCGACGTGTTCTTCGCGATCTCCGGGTTCCTCATCACGGCGCACCTCCTCGCCGAGGTCGAGCGGTCCGGTTCGGTCCGACTCGGGCGGTTCTGGGCGCGGCGCGCACGACGGCTGCTCCCCGCTGCGCTCACCGTCCTCACCGCGACCCTCGTCGCGAGCTGGTACCTCGCGCCACTCGGGGACCTGCCCCGGTTCCTGCGCGAGATCGCGTGGTCGGGCCTGTACATCGAGAACTGGGCGCTGGCCGGATCCGCGGTCGACTACCTCGCGGCGGCGGATGCTCCGTCGCCCGTGCAGCACTTCTGGTCGCTGTCGGTCGAGGAGCAGTTCTACCTCATCTGGCCGATCCTGGTCCTCGTCGCCGGCTGGCTCGCCGTGCGGTTCGCCCGACGCTCGGCTCCGCCGACGGTACGGCGTCGGGGCGTCGCGATCGCGATCGGACTCGTCTGCATCGCGTCGGCCGCGTGGTCGGTCGTCTTCACCGCGCAGGACCCGTCTCCGGCCTACTTCGCGACGACGACGAGGGCCTGGGAGTTCGCCGCCGGGGGACTGACGGCGATCCTGGTGGCCGAGGGAGCCCGGCGCGGGTGGGCGCTGCGGGCGGGTGCGCGCACGGTCATCGCCTGGCTCGGGTTCGCCGCGATCGGGGCGGCTGCCGTCTGGTATTCGGGGGAGACGCCCTTCCCGGCGTTGACCGCGGCGCTGCCGGTGGGCGGGACGATCGCCGTGATGGCGGCCTGGGCCCCGGACGTCCGGTGGTCGCCGACCGCGCTGCTCGCCCGGGCGCCGATCCAGTGGCTCGGCGACCGCTCCTACGCGGTCTACCTCTGGCACTGGCCCCTCATCGTGTTCGGCGGGATCGTGCTCGCTCGGTCGGCCACCGTCCCCGAGCAGCTCGTCCTCCTCGTCATCACCGGCGTCCTGGCGGAGGTGACGACGCGGTTCGTGGAGCGCCCGATCCGGTTCGGGCACATCGCCGGTTGGCGGCCCCGACGGGTCATCGGCGCGACCGCCCTCGCGATGAGCGTCCTGTTGGCCGCCTCGATCGGGGTACTCCCCGGTGCCGAGGCGCGCATCGCGGCCGAACAGCAGCGCATCGAGACCCTGGTCGCGACCCCGTCGAACTGCCTCGGTGCCGCGGAGCTCGTCGATGCTGCGGCGTGCCCGCGAAGCGGCGGAGCGCCATCGGACGGTACGGACGGTTCTGGTGGCGAGACCTCGCGCGACGGTTCCTCGGCGTCGCCCGGGGACGAGACCCGCGGGGTCGTCATTCCCGACGCGTCGCTCGCCGACCTCCCGCCGGACCGCTGCATCACCGACATCCGGGCTGCAGCGTTCGAGGTCTGCGCTTACGGCGCCAGCGCGGAGCGGGCGACGAGGACGGTCGCGCTCATCGGGGACTCCCACGCCGAGCAGTGGTTGCCGGCGTTCGCGACTGCTGCCGAGACGAACGGGTGGCGGCTCCTCGTCGCGGCGAAGAGTTCCTGCCCGTTCAGCGACGCCGAGCGCACCGAGCCCGGGACCAGCGCGGCGGTGCTCGCCGAGATGCGCGCCGGGTGCCTGAGCTGGAACCGCGACGCCCTCGAGCTGCTGCAGGACGAACCGGAGATCGACACGCTCGTCGTCTCGGCGCGCGCTCGGAACCCGGTCGTCGCCGAGGGGGACCGCGACTGGCGGGAGGTGGCCGCGGAAGCCTATGCGGAGCGCTGGGCGCTCGTGCCCGCGACGATCGAGCAGATCGTCGTGCTGCGCGACACCCCGACGATGTCGGACGACGTTCTGGAGTGCGTCCGCGACGACGCTGACCCGGAGGATGGGTGCGCCCGGAACCGGAGCGACGCGCTCACGGAGGATCCGCAGTACGAGGCCGCCCTCGCGAGCACCGACCCACGGGTCCGACCCGTCGACCTCTCGGACGCCCTGTGCGCGTCCGATCGGTGCTCGCCGGTGATCGGCGGTGTCCTCGCGTACCGCGACCACCACCACCTGAGCTGGGTGTACGCCGAGACCCTCGCGCCCGTCGTCCAGGCGGTGCTGGATCGGATCCCGACGCCGGAGTCAGACGGCGTCGCGCCCTGACGCCGCACCGGGCGCGATGAGGCGCGGAGCGTCGGCTGCGAGTCGGGCGGTGTAGGGGTGGGCCGGGGCGGTGAACACCTGCTCGGCGTCGCCATGCTCGACCACCCGTCCGTGCTGCATCACGGCGACCCGGTCGCTCATGTGCCGGATGACGCCGAGGTCGTGGGAGATCAGCAGGTAGCTCAGGCCGTGGCGTCGCTGCAGCTCGTCGAGGAGGTCCAGGATCCTGGCCTGGACGGTGACGTCGAGCGCGGAGACGGGTTCGTCGAGGATAAGCGTCGACGGTCGACTCGCGAGTGCCCGGGCGATCGCCACGCGTTGCCGCTGCCCGCCAGAGAGCGTCCGCGGGCGCGCGCGAGCCAGCGAGGGATCGAGGCCGACGTCCGCGAGGAGACGGGTGATGTCGCGAGGTGCGGCTTCGCGTCCACGAACGGCGTCGGCGAGGATGGCCTCGACGCGCCAGCGTGGGTCGAACGAGCTCAGCGGATCCTGCGAGACCCAGCCCAGACGGTTCCGTCGTGGACGACGCGCTTGCTCGGGGAGCTCCGACCACGGTTCGCCCTCGAAGAGCACGGCTCCCGACTGCGGCGCCGTGAGGCCGAGTGCGATGCGGGCGAGGGTGGTCTTGCCCGAACCGGACTCGCCGACCACGCCCAGGGTCGTCCCCGGGTCCAGGCGGAGCGAGACGTCGTCGACCGCGAGGATCGCCGAGGCGCCGCGGCCGCGTTCGAAGCTCCGGGTGACGGATCGGAACTCGAGCGCGGGTGCGTCCGATCGGTCCTGCGTCGTCGGGCGGGTGCCCGTCGCCGGCTGTTCTGCCATCGGGGCCGAGTCGACCGCCGGGTCCGCGCTGAGGCGCGTCCCTCGAGCGCGGTCGGTGGGGACCGCGGCGATGAGGGCTCGGGTGTACGGGTGTGTCGGCCCGGTCAGCACCTGCTCGGCCGGCCCCTGCTCGACGACGACACCGTGCTGCATCACGACGAGGTGGTCGGCGATCGACGAGACGACGGCGAGGTCGTGGCTGATCAGGAGGAGGCCCGCGCCGCGCCGCTTGACGTCGTCGAGGAGGCCGATGATGCGAGCTTGGACGGTGACGTCGAGCGCGGTCGTCGGTTCGTCGGCGATGAGGAGGTCGGGGTCCAGTGCGATCGCCGACGCGATGAGCGCGCGCTGGCGGAGCCCGCCGGAGAGTTCACCGGAACGTTGGCCGATGCGGGAAGCCGGGTCGGGCATGCCGACGGATTCGAGGAGTTCGAGCACCCGCCGGGTGCGGGCGGTCCGGTCGAGGTCGGTGCCGAGTCGGAGTGCGTCGTCGATCTCGCGCCCGATCGGTCGCAGGGGGTCGAGTGACACGAGGGCGTCCTGGAGGACGAGTCCGATGCGACGCCCGCGCAGGCGTCGCCAGGCCGATGCTCCGAGTCCGCGGAGGTCGATGCCGTCGAAGTCGAGTCGAGCGGCCGTCACCCGCGCCGATGCGCCGGCGAGGCCGAGGAGCGATCTGGCGGTCACGCTCTTGCCGGAGCCCGACTCGCCGACGATCGCGACGCAGGTGCCGCGCTCGACGTGGAAGGAGACGCCGGAGACGACGGCGTCCCCACTGCCGAATCCGACCGTCAGTGCTTCCACCTGGAGCAGTGGAGTGGAGTCGCTCATCGGCCGTCCTCCCGAGATCGGCGCTGGAGACCCCGGCCGAGGACCGTGGTGGACAGGGCGGTCGCGACGATCATCAGACCGGGGAACGCCGTGAGCCACCACGCCGTCGCGAGATACGTGCGTGCTGCGGCGAGCATGGCACCCCACTCCGGCGCGGGTGGTTGCGCCCCGAGCCCGAGGTAGCTCAGGGCGGACGCCCAGACGACCGCCTGTCCGATGCCCAGGGTCGCGAGGACGAACAGCGGGGCGACGGCGTTCGGGAGGATGTGTCGGAACAGGATCCGGGCCGGCCCGTGCCCGAGCACTCGCGCGGCCTCGACGAAGTCGGAGGAGCGGACCTGGAGCAGTTGACCGCGGATGAGGCGCGCGTAGCCCGGCGCCGTCGACAGGCCGACCGCGATCGTCGCCGTGACGGGACCGGGCCCCGCGATGACGATCACGAGGAGCGCGAGCAGCAGGCCGGGGAACGCGAAGAGCACCTCGAGGACGCGTCCCACGGCGAAGTCCGCGATCCGGCCGCCGACTGCGGCGATCGTCGCGAGGACCGCTCCGAGGATCAGTCCGATGGCCGTCGCGGCGACGCCGATGAGGAGCGAGGTCCCCGCACCGTGCACGACCCGGCTCCAGACGTCGCGGCCGGACTCGTCCGTGCCGAACCAATGGGTGAGGGAGGGCGGCGAGAACGCGGCCCGCGGGTCGACCGCCGTCGGTGATGCTGTCGCGAACAGCTGGGGGACGAGCGCACAGCCGAGCAGGAACAGCACCACCGCGGCCGCGACGATCTCGGGTGCGCCGAATCCCGACGACCGGCGCCATCCGCGGCGGATCCGGGCGTCGGGGCTTCCGGATGCCGGGGTGATCGCGAGCCCGCTCATGAACCGGACCGCCGGATCCGGTCGCGTGGATCGAGCAGTTCCGCCGCGAGGTCCGCGAGGAACATGACGACGACGTAGGCCACCGCCGAGCTCAACACCACGCCGGTGACCACCGGGACGTCGCGCACGGTCACCGCTTGGAGCAGTGTCCGTCCGAGACCGGGCCGGGCGAAGATGGTCTCCACCACCACCGCACCGCTGATGAGGTACCCGAAGGCCCATCCCGACAGGTTCACCGCGGGCACGGCGGCGTGGCGTAGGCCGTGTCTGAGCAGCAGGCCGGTCGTCGATTCACCGCGGGCGGCCGCGGAGACGGCGAACGGCGCGCTCCCAGCGTCGAGCAACGGTTCCCGCATCACCTGGGCCAGGAACCCGGCGACCGGGATGGCCAGGGTCAGCACCGGGAGGATGAGACCGACCGCATCACCCGTGCTCACCGGAGGGAGCCATCCGAGCCAGGTGCTGAAGAGCGTGATGAGGACGGTCGCGAGCCAGAACTGGGGGAGCGACGCCGCCACGAGCTCGACGGCCGATCCGAGGGCCGCGGACACCCGCCCACCACGGGTCGACCAGACCGCGAGGCCGAGCGCGAGGAGCCAGGCGACGGCGAGCGACGCCGTCGCCAGTACCAGCGTCCCGCCGAGCTGTTCGGCGAGCACCTGGGCCACCGGCGTGCGGAGGGACGCCGACTCGCCGAGATCCCCCTGGACCAGTCGGACCAGTTGCGCGAGGTACTGCACGAGGAGCGGCTGGTCCAGGCCGTACTGATCGCGCACCCGCTCGAGCGCTTCAGCCGACGCCTGGGAGCCGGGGCCGCCGAGATAGGCCTGCGCCGGATCGCCGGGGATCAGCCGGACGGCGAAGAAGGTGACCGTCGCGACCGCCCAGAGCACGAACACCGCACCGGCCAGACGCGCCCCGATCCGCCCGGCCAGGCGGCGGAGGTCGCGTCCCGAGCTGCCGACGGACGTCACTCCACGAGCCAGGCGTCCCCGAAGACCGGCGTCGACACCGTCGGCAGCGCGCGGACGCCCTGCAGGGAGGTGCTCAGCAGGAAGTGGTTCTGCTGGTCGTAGAGCGGCAGGATGTAGTAGCCGTCGAGGATGATCTGCTGCGCCTGCTCGTAGAGGAACGCCCGCTCCTCGGGATCGAGGGTGTCGCTCGCCTGCTTCAGGATCTCGTCGAGTGCGGGGTCGTCCAGCTGGGCGTGGTTCGCGAAGTAGCCGCTCGGCGCCGGGACGATGCCCGAGGAGTCGTAGAGCACGCGGAGCACGTCCGGTCCCACCTTCGTGTACGGGGCGCTGACGGCCTCGTAGGCGTTGGATCCGAGCGCCTCGTACCAGCTCGAGAGGTCGAGCAGCTCGAGCTGCACGTCGAAGCCGGCGTCGCCGGCTCCGGCCTGGATCTGCTCGAAGAGCGACTGCTCGGCCGGGATCGACTGGTTCGTGCTGACGGGGAACCGGACGGTCAGCCGGACGCCGTCCTTCGTCCGCACGCCGTCCTCGTCCTTCTCGGTCCAGCCCGCCTCGTCCAGCAGCGTGTTCGCCGCATCGAGGTCGTAGCCGAACAGGCTCTCGTCCGAGTAGGCGGTGGCCTCGGCACTCGACAGCGGCGAGTAGGAACGCTTCGCCGTGCCGAAGAACAGTGACTCGATGCCGGCGTTCACGTCCGTCGACCGCACGAAGGCCTCACGCACGCGCTGGTCGTCGAACGGCGCCTGTCCTGCGTTCAGCTCGATCCGGTTCGAGGCACCGGGGCGCGGTGCGTCCAGGTCGACGATCGTCTTCGAGTCCTTCGCCTGCGCGATCGTGTCGGGCTGCGCGTTGTCGATGATGTCGACGTCGCCGCTCTGGAGTGCCGCGAAGCGCGACGCGGAGTCGGGGATGAAGCGCCACGTGATGCCGTCGAGGTACGCCGGCCCGTCGTTCGCGGCGTCGCCGGGTGCCGAGTCGTACGCATCGTTCCGGACGAGCGAGACGTGATCCTGCTTCACCCACTCGTCGACGACGAACGGTCCGGTACCGACCGGCGCATCGCAGTTCGCCGCTTCACCGCGGGCGATCCCCGTCGGGGACTCCATCGCCGTCCACGGCTGCGACAACGACTCCAGGAGCGCGCTGTCGGGAGCGGAGAGGATGAACCGGGCCGTCGTGGCGTCGACCGCCTCGACCGACGCGACCTTGCCCACCGCGAGGTAGCCCGTGGACGACTTCGTCGCCGGGTCCTGCAGGTGCTCGATGTTCGCCTTGACCGCCGCCGCGTCGAAGGGGGTGCCGTCGGTGAACGTCACGTCCGACCGCAGCGTGAACTCCCAGGTCAGACCGTCCTCCGACGTCGTCCAGGACTCGGCGAGCCACGGGATGATCTCACCCTTCGCGTCTCGGGAGACGAGCGGCTCGAGGAACTGTGCACTCAACAGGGCCTGTGGGTAGTTGCCGCCGACGTGCGGATCGAGACACGTGGGCTCGGCGTCCCCGCTGGCGTAGACGAGGGTCCCACCGGCCTTCGGCGTGCTCGACGCGGCCGGCGTCCCCGGTGCACACGCTGCGAGCAGGACCGCGAGCGGAACGAGCGCCGCGGCGACGCGCAACGGACGACGCGAGGACGCAGGGCGTCGACGGGCAGGGGAGGGGGATGCGGGCACAGGGACTCCAGAAGGCGATCGACCGGGTGCTGAGGGCCCGGTGGCGGCGTCGGACGAATTATTGGACGCCGTCTCGGAACCAGCATAGAGCCTCGGCACCACGCCCCGACCCCTCGCACGACGGCTAGGCTCACAGGCGGCGGAAGGAGCCCCCATGGCGAGACCACCGGCACGGAACGCCGTCGGCAGACCCCGACGATCCTCCCGACGCGTCCTCGAGGAGGCGGCCGCCGAACTCTTCCTCGAACAGGGATACCCCGGCACCACCGTCGATCAGATCGCGAGCCGCGCCGGCGTCAGCCGCAACACCTTCTTCAACTACTTCGGCTCCAAGAGCGACGTCCTCTGGGTCGACGTCGACGCTGCGCTCGCCGGACTCGAACGGGCGCTCGCCGCAGCCGGGGACGCCCCCGCGACGGATGTCGCCGACGCCATGCCGTCACTGCAAGCCGCGCTCCTGGGCATCGCCGAGGAGCGCTCGAACGGCGCCGTGCCCTGGGCGCTCACGCAGATCGAGTTGATGGACACCGCGTGGGAGCTGCAGGCGTCCGGCCTCGAACGTCTGCTGCGTCTCCAAGCCGTGCTCCGGGTCTCGCTCGCGCGCCTCGCCGTCCGCGCCGACGAGCTGACCATCCGGTCCGCCGCAGCGGCGCTCGCCGGCGCGATCGTCGCCGGCGCCGGGGCCTGGGCGGCCGCAGGTGTCGGCCGGGGCGAGCTCGGCGACTACCTCCGCCGCGCGATCGCTCCGGTGGTGGACGGGTACGGCCGCGCGCTCGCCCGGATCGACGGGCCGAGTTCCTCGTAGCCGACCCTCCTCGGAGCCGCTCCGCAGGCTGTACGATGGGACCATCGACATCGATCCGGCCATCACCGGGGAGTCCTCGGCAGAACAGCGACCGCTCAGCGGGAGCCCAGTAGAACCGAGCGGGTCAGGCCCGTCACAGCCGATGCAGAGCGGCCGTTCCAGTGGAGCGGCAAGCGGGGTGGTACCGCGTCGGCAACGCCGGCGTCCTCGCAGGACCCACGAGACCTGCCAGGAGAACGATGAGCTACCCGAAGTCCCAGGAACCGACCCCAGCCGAGTCGGCGTCGAACGGCGCGGCGTTCGGCGTGACGCCGTCGCCCAGCTTCCCCTCGATCGAGGAGGGGGTGCTCGCCCGATGGGCCGCCGACGGCACCTTCCAGGCCTCCATCGATCAGCGCGAGGGCGCTCCGGAGTGGGTGTTCTACGACGGCCCACCCTTCGCGAACGGACTCCCGCACTACGGCCACCTCCTCACGGGCTACGCCAAGGACCTCTTCCCCCGGTTCCAGACGATGCGCGGCAAGCAGGTGCACCGCCGGTTCGGCTGGGACACCCACGGCCTCCCCGCCGAGCTTGAGGCGGAGCGCCAGCTCGGCATCACCGACAAGCGCCAGATCGACGAGATGGGGCTCGCCGCGTTCAACCAGGTCGCACGTGACTCCGTCCTCCGCTACACGGAGGAGTGGCAGGACTACGTGACGCGCCAGGCGCGCTGGGTCGACTTCGAGCACGACTACAAGACCCTCGACGTGACCTACATGGAGTCGGTCATCTGGGCCTTCAAGCAGCTCCACGACAAGGGCCTCGCCTACGAGGGCTACCGGGTGCTGCCCTACTGCTGGCGCGACCAGACGCCGCTCTCCAACCACGAGCTGCGGATGGACGACGACGTCTACCGCTCCCGCCAGGACCAGACCGTCACGGTCACCTTCCCGCTGGTCGGTCCGAAGGCCGAGAGCCTCGGGCTCACCGCCGTCCGCGCGCTCGCCTGGACGACCACGCCCTGGACCCTGCCGACGAACGCCGCGCTCGCCGTCGGGCCCGACATCGAGTACGCGGTCGTCCCGGCCGGTCCGAACGGCACCCCCGACGCCACGGTGCTCCGCGAGGAGGGCTCCTCCCACGCCGACACCGAGGTCCTCGGCGGCGAGTACCTCATCGCCTCGGCGCTGCTCGGCAACTACGCGAAGGACCTCGGCTACGACTCCGCGGCCGAGGCGCAGGCCGCCGTCTCCCGGACGATCGTCGGGCGCGAGCTCGAAGGCGTCTCCTACGACCGCCTCTGGGACTACTACGCCGACGCCGAGTGGGGCATGGAGCAGGCCTGGCGCATCCTCGTCGCCGACTACGTGTCGACCGAGGACGGCACCGGCATCGTGCACCAGGCCCCCGCCTACGGTGAAGAGGACCAGAAGGTGTGCGAGGCCGCCGGCATCCCGGTGATCGTCTCCGTCGACGACGGCGGGAAGTTCCTCCCCGAGGTGTCCGACGTCGCCGGTCTCCAGGTCTTCGACGCCAACAAGCCGCTCACCCAGCTGTTGAAGGCACAGGGACGCCTCCTGCGTCAGGCGAGCTACGAGCACTCCTACCCGCACTGCTGGCGCTGCAAGCAGCCGCTCATCTACAAGGCGGTGTCGAGCTGGTTCGTCCGCGTGCCCGAGTTCCGCGACCGCATGGAGGAGCTCAACCAGGAGATCACCTGGGTGCCGGAGAACGTGAAGGACGGACAGTTCGGCAAGTGGCTCGCAGGTGCGCGCGACTGGTCGATCAGCCGCAACCGGTACTGGGGTTCACCGATCCCCGTGTGGAAGAGCGACGACCCGGCCTACCCGCGCATCGACGTGTACGGCTCGCTGGACGAGCTCGAGGCCGACTTCGGTGTGCGCCCGACCGATCTGCACCGCCCGTACATCGACGAGCTCACGCGGCCGAACCCCGACGACCCGACCGGCCGGTCGACGATGCGCCGCATCACCGACGTCCTCGACGTCTGGTTCGACTCCGGATCGATGCCGTTCGCCCAGGTGCACTACCCGTTCGAGAACCGCGAGTGGTTCGACTCGCACAGCCCCGCGGACTTCATCGTCGAGTACATCGGCCAGACGCGTGGGTGGTTCTACCTCCTGCACGTGCTGTCGACCGCGCTGTTCGACCGCCCGGCGTTCACGAGCGTCGTGAGCCACGGCATCGTCCTCGGCAGCGACGGCCAGAAGATGTCGAAGTCGCTGCGCAACTACCCCGACGTCAACGAGGTCTTCGACCGCGACGGTTCCGACGCCATGCGCTGGTTCCTCATGTCGAGCTCGGTGCTGCGCGGCGGCAACCTCGTCGTGACCGAGGAGGGCATCCGTGAGGGCGTCCGTCAGGTGATGCTGCCGCTGTGGAACACCTGGTACTTCTTCTCGCTGTACGCCAACACGGCGGTGCCTGGTGGCTACGACGCCGAGTGGCGCACGGACTCCACCGACGTCCTCGACCGCTACATCCTCGCCAAGACGCGTGAGCTCGTCGTCACGGTGACCGACCACCTCGAGGCGTTCGACGCGACCCTCGCAGCGGCCTCGCTGCGGGACTTCGCGGACGTCTTGACCAACTGGTACGTGCGTCGCTCCCGCGACCGCTTCTGGTCGACCGACGGTGGCGTCTTCGACCGCGACGCCTTCGACACGCTCTACACCGTCCTCGAGACGTACTGCCGGGTCGCCGCTCCACTCCTGCCGCTCATCACGGAGCAGATCTGGACCGGCCTGACGGGCGAGCGCAGCGTGCACCTCACCGACTGGCCTGAGCCCGAGGCGTTCCCGGAGGACTCAGCACTCGTCGAGGCGATGGACCGGGTCCGCGAGGTCTCCGGTGTCACCCTCGCCCTCCGCAAGCAGGCCGGTCTCCGTGTCCGGTTGCCGCTCGCATCGCTCACCGTGGTCACGCCCGACCCCGCGTCGCTCGCACCGTTCGAGGCGATCCTCCGCGAGGAGCTCAACCTCAAGACCGTCTCCTTCGCCGAGTTGACCGACACCAGCGGCACCGAGTTCGGCGTCACCTCGCGCCTCTCGATCAACGCCCGCGCGGCGGGCCCGCGCCTCGGCAAGACGGTGCAGCAGGCGATCAAGGGCGCTCGGAGCGGCGACTGGTCCGAGGTCGACGGCACGGTCACGGCCGGCGGCATCGAGCTCGTCGACGGCGAGTACGAGCTCGTCATGGAGGCGTCCTCGGGCGCCGCCGGTGGCGTTGCGCTCGCGCTCCTGCCCTCGGGTGGCTTCGCCCTGCTCGAGACCACGCTGACGCCCGAGCTCGAAGCGGAGGGACTCGCCCGCGACGTCATCCGTGCTGTGCAGGACACCCGGAAGGCGGCGGACCTGCAGGTGAGCGACCGGATCCGGCTGCAGCTCCGATTCGAGGACGACGCCGACGAACGCTCGGTGCGCAGTGCTCTCGACGTGGTCGACCTCGCCGGCGACACCCTGGCGACGTCCCTGACCTGGTCCAACGACGAGGCCCAGGCTGGAGCGTCGGGCTTCGCCCAGTCGTTCGCGGCCGGGAAGTTCGGCAACGCCGGAGCCTTCACCGTGACCGTCGCGCGTGCAGAGGAGACCGCCGATGTCCGATGACCTGATCCCCGGAGACGAGTTGTCCGCGGCCGATGCCGCCGACGCCGTGTACCGCGAGCTCCTGGAACGGCTGGGGGAGGCCCAGCCGCAGCCGCGTCTCGGTGCCACCAAGCGGGCGCTCGAGCTCCTCGGCAACCCGGAGTCGTCCTTCGCGATCATCCAGATCGCCGGAACGAACGGCAAGACGAGCACGGCGCGCATGATCGAGAGCATCCTCCGCGCCCACGGGCTCCGCACCGGTCTCTTCACGAGTCCGCACCTCGTCCGGTTCACCGAGCGCATCGGGATCGACGGCGAGCGGATCTCGGACGAGGCCGTCGCCAGGAACTGGGACGACATCAAGCCGTATCTGGCGATGGTCGACGCCGAGCTCACGGCGGCCGGTGAGCCCGCGCTGACCTTCTTCGAGGCGCTCACCGTCCTGGGATTCGCCTGCTTCGGCGACGCCCCCGTCGACGTCGCCGTCGTCGAGGTGGGGATGGGCGGTGCCTGGGACTCGACGAACGCCGCTGATGCCGAGGTCGCCGTCTTCACGCCCATCGACCTCGACCACGTGCAGCGTCTCGGCAAGACGATCGCCGAGATCGCGCGCACCAAGGCCGGGATCATCAAGCCCGGGGCGCAGGTGGTCTCGGCCGCGCAGCACCCCGACGCGCGTCAGGCGATCGTCGACGCCGCCGCGGCGGTCGACGACCCGGCCGTGTTCGAAGGTGAGGAGTTCGCCCTCGTGCAGGGCGCCGTGGCGGTGGGCGGACAGCTCATCACCGTCCGAGGGCGCGCCGGCACCTACCCGGAGCTGTACCTCCCGCTCTACGGGGACCACCAGGGACGGAACGCGACGCTCGCGATCGCCGCGGTCGAGGCGTTCCTCGGCGGAGCGACCCAGCCGATCGCGGAGGACGTCCTCGCGGAGGGCCTCACCGAGGTCGCCTCCCCGGGGCGTCTGCAGCTCATCGGCACCGAGCCGACCGTGCTCGTCGACGCTGCGCACAACCCGCACGGTGCCGCGTCCTTGGTCGCCGCACTCGGCAGCTACTTCGACGTCGACGAGATCGCCTTCGTGGTCGGCATCCTCCAGGACAAGGACGCCGCCGGTATCCTGACGACCCTGGCGCCCGCCGCATCCGGCTTCTTCTTCACCCAGTCGGAGTCGGAGCGGGCGATCCCCGCCGAGGAGCTCTCGCGCCTCGCCGCGTCGCTCGACCTGCCGGCGTCGACCTTCGCCGACACGCTCGACGAGGCCGCTGAGGACGCACGGCGCTGGGCCGAGGAGGCGCCGCGCCGGTTGGTGGTGATCACCGGCTCGATCACCCTCGTGGGCGAGGCGATCGAGGTCGCCGACGACCGGGAATGGAAGGCGACCGCATGAGCGGCATGGCACGGAGTCGGGCTCCACGGAGCATCAAGCAGACCCTCGGATCGATCATCCTCGGCTTCGAGATGATCGTCATGTTCCTCGGCGCGCTCGTCATCTTCGGGCTGAAGGCCCTCCCGGCCCCGGTCGCGTTGATCGGCGGAGCGGTGCTGTGTCTGATCATCGTCGCGACGATCCCGCTCCTGCGATTCCGCTGGGGGTATTGGCTGGGCTGGGCGGTGCAAGCCGCTATCGTGGCTACCGGCCTGCTCGTGCCGATGATGTTCCTCGTCGGCGGGATGGCCGCAGCCGTCTGGACCTATGCGATGGTCCAAGGCGACAAGATCGAGCGTCAGCAGGCGCTCTACCGAGAAGCGAAGGATTGACCGTGGCTGTTGAAGAAACCCTGGTACTCGTGAAGCCTGACGGCGTCGCACGCAACCTGACCGGCGAGATCCTCCGTCGGATCGAGGCGAAGGGCTATTCGCTCGTGGACCTGCGCATGGTCGA
The DNA here is from genome assembly GCF_014841195.1 of Plantibacter sp. CFBP 8798. NCBI lineage: Bacteria > Bacillati > Actinomycetota > Actinomycetes > Micrococcales > Microbacteriaceae > Plantibacter > Plantibacter sp. CFBP 8798. The sequence goes on along the minus strand of NZ_JACYTS010000002.1, from coordinate 616,022 downwards.
GCCGGACCGCGAGCTCCTTGCCGCGCACTACGCCGAGCACGAGGGCAAGCCGTTCTACGAGCCCCTCGTCGAGTTCATGCTGAGCGGTCCCGTCGTCGCGATCCGCGTCGCCGGCAACCGCGTCATCGAGGGCTTCCGCTCGCTCGCCGGCACGACCGACCCGACCACCGCTGCGCCCGGAACCATCCGCGGCGACTTCGGCCGCGACTGGGGTCTCAAGGTCCAGCAGAACCTCGTCCACGGCTCGGACAGCGCCGAGTCCGCCTCCCGTGAGCTCGCGCTCTGGTTCGCCTGACGCCCCGACTCCGCACGACGAAGCCCGCCTCCGATTCCGGGGGCGGGCTTCGTCGTACGCGTCAGGCGGCCCTTCGGGCCGCCACCGGCTACAGGTAGGACAGGACGTCGAGGCGGAGCTGGGCGATGACCGCCACCACGAGGTAGCACCCGAGCGTCACCACCACGATCCACGAGGACACGACCCCGGCGACGCGGCGGACGGCGGGGGACGCCGGGATGATGCCGTTCCGCAGGGTGAACGAGGTCACCGCGATGAACGAGGGGATCGTCACCGACCAGGTGACCATGCACCACGGGCACAGCGTGCCGAGGACGAAGATGCTCTGCGAGATCAGCCAGATGACGAATCCCAGCGCACCGAGGAACCCGATGTTGAAGGCAATCCAGAACCACCGCGCGAACTGCGCACCGGCGAGGACCGCGACGCCGACGGCGATCGGGGCGATCCAGGCGGCGAGACCGATGATCGGGTTCGGGAACCCGAGGATGGCACCCTGCCAGGAGTTCAGGTTGACCCCGCACTGCACGAGGATGCTCAGATTGCAGCCGAGCTGGGCGTTCGGGTCCTGCAGGAGCTGGAACTTGTCGAGGGTGAGCGCGAACGCCGCGATCCACCCGATGACACCTGCGACGATGAGGAAGATGGCGAGGCCCTTGGGGCGCGCGTCGATGACCGGAGTTGACACGCCCTGATTCTCGCACGCCCGCCTGAACGGCGGCGGGACATGCCCGGGTGGTCCGTACTCAGGACCGTCGGCCCTGTTCGTGCGATAATCGTGGGGTGGTGCCCGAGCCGCGCTCGACCGCACGACACAACAGGCTTGTTGGGCAATGAGAGCCCAGGACCCGCCGGCACGTGCCGGCACGATCGTGAGAGCTCCGAGAGCCAGCGATCACACAGGATTTGCGAACGGCTGCACCCGCGGCCGCACGCACGAGACGAAGAACCGGAGGGTGGCGCGGCCACCGACCCGGCATAGGGGAGTACACCAGGAATGGTGAAAGAGCACACCGAGGATCCGGCCACGCCGGGGACCGAGCACGAACCGACCGACCAGCACCTCACGACGCCCGAGACGGCGGACGAGTCGACCAGCACCGAGACGGACGCCCAGGCGGCCGGGCCCGACGAGCAGTCGGCACCTGCCGCACCGGTGCGTCCACCGACCACCATGCTGCTGTTCCAGGCGCCCGACCTGCCGCCGATCGTCCACCGCGATGACGAACCGCTCGAGGCGGAGCTCAGCTCGTCGAGGCGTCGCACGCGTCGTCGTGCCGGCGAGGACGGACCGGAGCAGGGCGAGCGGGGTGGCGACTCGCGCCCCGACACCCGCAACGTGGTCAAGGTCCGCACGCCGCGTGAGCCGGAACTCATCACCGAACCGCAGAAGGTGCGCGGCTCGACGAGGCTCGAGGCCAAGAAGCAGCGTCGCCGTGACGGACGCGACGCCGGTCGTCGTCGTCCGGTCGTCACCGAGGCCGAGTTCCTCGCCCGCCGCGAATCGGTCGACCGTGTCATGGTCGTCCGCTCCAAGAACGGTAAGACGCAGATCGGCGTGCTGGAGGACGGCGTGCTCGTGGAGCACTACGTCGCCAGGAGCCAGGAGGCGTCGCTCATCGGCAACGTCTACCTCGGCCGCGTGCAGAACGTCCTGCCCAGCATGGAGGCGGCGTTTGTCGACATCGGTCGCGGACGCAACGCGGTGCTCTACTCCGGCGAGGTCGACTGGGACTCCGTGGAGACGGGCAACCAGCCTCGCCGGATCGAGCTCGCGCTCAAGGGTGGCGACAAGGTCCTCGTCCAGGTCACGAAGGACCCGGTCGGGCACAAGGGTGCGCGCCTGACGAGTCAGGTCTCGCTCCCCGGTCGGTACCTCGTCTACGTGCCGAACGGCTCGATGAACGGCATCTCGCGCAAGCTGCCCGACACGGAGCGCGCCCGCCTGAAGAAGATCCTCAAGGAGGTCCTCCCGGAGAACGTCGGCGTCATCGTCCGCACGGCCGCCGAGGGCGCGACCGAGGAGCAGCTCACGCTCGATGTCACGCGGCTGAAGTCGCAGTGGTCGGAGATCTCCCGTCAGATCGAGACGGTCCAGTCGCCGGCACTGCTGCACAGCGAGCCCGACCTGCTCATCAAGATCATCCGCGACGTCTTCAACGAGGACTTCCACAAGCTCGTCATCCAGGGCTCGGATGCGCTGCAGGACATCCAGAGCTACCTGCGCGGCGTCGCCCCCGACCTGCTCGAGCGGGTCGAGCCGTACGACGGTACGGGCGACTCCTTCGTGGACTACCGCATCGCCGAGCAGATCGAGAAGGCGCTCGACCGCAAGGTCTGGCTGCCGTCCGGCGGATCCCTCGTGATCGACCGCACCGAGGCCATGACGGTCGTCGACGTCAACACGGGGAAGTTCGTCGGTTCCGGCGGCAACCTCGAGGAGACGGTCACCAAGAACAACCTCGAGGCCGCCGAGGAGGTCGTGCGTCAGCTGCGGCTGCGCGACATCGGCGGGATCATCGTCGTCGACTTCATCGACATGGTGCTCGAGTCGAACCGCGACCTCGTGCTGCGCCGCCTCGTGGAGTGCCTCAGCCGCGACCGCACGAAGCACCAGGTCGCCGAGGTCACCTCGCTCGGTCTCGTGCAGATGACGCGCAAGAAGCTCGGTCTCGGCCTGCTCGAGACGTTCAGCGAGCCCTGCGAGGTCTGCGCCGGACGCGGCGTCGTCGTGCACCACGACCCCGTCGTGAAGCACCGCCAGACGCCGCAGCCGGAGCAGCAGCGCCGGCGCGGCAAGGGCGGGTCCCAGGGCGGGCAGCCGTCCTCGAACGGCCAGAGCGCCCAGCAGAAGCCGGCCGGACAGACGCACGGGATCACCGACGACGCGAAGAACGCGCTCGCCCTGATCGCGGCGCGCACGCTGCACCACGAGGAGCTCGCCGCCGCCGAGGCCGTGGCCGACGCCGTCGTGGCCGAGGCGCAGCACACGCAGTCGCAGCACACCGAGGCGCAGGGTTCCGAGGAGTCGGTCTCGGACGAGTCCACGACGTCACCGGAGGATCAGTCCGGGTCGCACGACGGTCGTCGGAGCCGGCGCGAGAAACGAGAACCGCGCCGTCGCGGCGGTGACGGGTCCCGCCGGGGTGCTTCGGAGGAACGCCCCTCCGAGGCGCCGAGCGAATCCGCCTCCCCGGCGCTGGCCTTGCTCGACCTGCCGATCGCACCGGTCGCCGACAAGCCACGTCGCGCAGCCGTCGCGGACCCCGAGCACCTGCTCGAGTCCGTCCTCGACGCGCTCCCCGAGCCGAAGCAGCCGGGTCAGGGTCGCGGCCGCAGCCGCCGGGTGTCGACAGCTTCACTCGCGGGCGGACAGGCCGTCGGTTCGGACGGCGCGCAGCGTCAGGCCGAATAGTCCGGTCGCATCAGGACGGCGCGTCTCCTCGGGAGGCGCGCCGTTCGCGTGCGGTGATGCGCAAGCCGCTGGCGATGAGTCGACGGACGAGTTCGCCGCCGCTCACCGCGACGGCGCCGGCCGCCACGAGCGACGCATGGCGTTCGGCGGGGACGTCGTAATGGTCGAGGTCGAACGATCGCGGCGGAAGCCCAGTGCGTCCGGCGAAGGCGTGCAACTCCTCCAGGGAGCTGTCGCTCACCACGTGGGACCAGAGCGTGCCGTGCGCCGGCCACAGCGGGGGATCGATGAGCACCGTCATGCCTCCATCCAACCATCGAGCATCTCGCGCGATTCCCGTCCGTGGTCGGACGCGCCGGGCACCCGGCCGGCGTTCAGGAGCCCCCGGGGTACACTGGTCGAGTGCGTCCGGTGTGGGAGCCGTGAGGAACAGCCTCGGTCACGAGGTTCTGTGCCCACTGGTTTGACCTGGACTGCACGATGAAGTAAACTCGACCGTTGGTGTGCATTGAGTTTTCAATGCCACGCCCAACGGTTTTCTGCCATCAAGGTGTCCCACGTGTTCGAGCCTTTCCGAGCAGTAACTTCCAGCAACAGTCAGTCGGAGCGTTTCGCTCCCCAAAGAACGGGTACGTAGTGGTTTACGCAGTTGTGCGCGCCGGAGGACGGCAGGAGAAGGTCGAGATCGGAACCATCGTCACGATGGACCGGGTCAAGGCCGACAAGGATGGCAACATCGAGCTTCCCGCGGTGCTCCACGTCGACGGTGAGAAGATCATCTCCGACGCGAAGTCGCTCGCGAAGATCACGGTGACGGCCGAGGTGCTCGAGAACCTCCGCGGTCCGAAGATCATCATCCAGAAGTTCAAGAACAAGACCGGTTACAAGAAGCGTCAGGGGCACCGTCAGGAGCTCACGCGCGTCAAGATCACCGGCATCAAGTAAGGCATCGAGGAGAAGAAGAGATGGCACACAAGAAGGGTGCGAGTTCCACTCGCAACGGTCGTGACTCCAACGCACAGCGTCTCGGTGTGAAGCGCTTCGGCGGCCAGGTCGTCCTCGCGGGCGAGATCCTCGTCCGTCAGCGCGGCACGCACTTCCACCCCGGCGCAAACGTCGGTCGTGGCGGCGACGACACGCTGTTCGCCCTCGAGGCCGGCTCCGTGCAGTTCGGCAACAAGGGCGGCCGCAAGGTCGTCAACATCGTCGCTGCTGCAGAGTAGCAACAACGTCTTTCCAGCAGGGGGCGGGCTTCGGCCCGCCCCCTGCTGTCGTACAACCGAGTTCCATGATCCAGAGAGGGGCTGAGCGTCCATGGTCACATTCGTCGACCGGGTCACACTGCACCTGCGAGCGGGCGGCGGCGGCAACGGCTGCGTCTCCGTGAAGCGCGAGAAGTTCAAGCCGCTGGCCGGCCCCGATGGCGGCAACGGCGGACACGGTGGTGACATCGTGCTCGTGTCCGATCCTCAGATCACGACGCTGCTCGGATACCACCGGTCACCGCACCGGAGCTCCGACACCGGCGGCTTCGGCATGGGCGACCACCGCAACGGGTTCCAGGGCGAGACGCTCATCCTGCCCGTGCCCGTCGGGACGGTCGTCAAGGACGTCGACGGCGTCGAACTCGTCGACTTCGTCGAGCCCGGCATGGAGTTCGTCGTCGCCCCCGGCGGCCAGGGCGGCCTCGGGAACGCGGCACTCTCCTCGACCAAGCGCAAGGCCCCCGGGTTCGCGCTGCTCGGCACACCCGGCTGGGAAGGCGACGTCCTCCTCGAGCTGAAGACCGTCGCCGACGTCGCGCTCGTCGGGTACCCCTCCGCCGGCAAGTCCAGCCTCATCGCGGCGATGTCCGCGGCGAAGCCCAAGATCGCGGACTACCCGTTCACCACGCTCCACCCGAACCTCGGCGTCGTCGAGGCCGGCGAGGTCCGCTACACCATGGCGGACGTCCCCGGGCTCATCGAGGGCGCCAGTGAGGGCAAGGGCCTCGGTCTCGAGTTCCTGCGTCACGTCGAGCGCTGCTCCGCGCTCCTGCACGTGCTGGACTGCGCGACGCTCGAACCGGGACGCGACCCGATCAGCGACCTCGACATCATCCTGGCCGAGCTCGCCGCCTACCCGGTGCCGGAAGGGCAGACGCCGCTGGTCGAGCGTCCGCAGCTCATCGCGCTCAACAAGATCGACGTCCCGGAGGCGAGGGAGCTCGCCGAGTTCCTGCGTCCCGACCTCGAGGCGCGCGGCTACAAGGTCTTCGAGATCTCGACGGTTTCGCGCGAAGGCCTCCGACAGCTCTCGTTCGCGTTGAGCGAGCTCGTCGAGGAGAGCCGCGCCCGCGCAGCCCTCGAGGCCGCCAAGCCCCGGATCGTGCTGCGCCCGAAGCCGGTCGACGACTCCAAGTTCACCGTCACGGTCGAGGGTGGCACCTACGGCAACCTCTACCGCATCCTCGGCGCGAAGCCGGAACGCTGGGTGCAGCAGACGGACTTCAACAACGAGGAGGCCGTCGGGTTCCTCGCGGACCGCCTGGCGAAGCTCGGCGTCGAAGAGGCGCTCTTCAAGGCCGGTGCCGTCGCCGGCGCGACCGTGATGATCGGCGCGGGTGGCGGTGTGGTCTTCGACTGGGAGCCCACACTCACGAGCACCGCGGAACTGCTGACGCAGCCGCGTGGGACGGACCCGCGTCTCGACGCAAGCCACCGCCCGACGCGCAACCAGCGTCGCGACGAGTACTTCGAGCGCATGGATGCCAAGGCCGAGGCCCGTGCCGAGCTGCTCCGCGAACGTGCGGCCGGTCTCTGGAACGACGACGAGGGCTTCGAGGTCGGCTCCGTGCCGGCCGACGCACAGCCGGACGAGGGCGTCACGACGGAGGACGACGACCGGTGACCATCCACCAGCGCAGTGGCATCCCGTCGGCGCGACGCATCGTCGTGAAGGTCGGGTCCTCCTCGATCAGTGGCGACAATGCCGGGCAGATCACTGCGCTGGTCGAGGCTCTGGCCGAGGCGCACGCCCGAGGCACCGAGGTCATCCTCGTTTCCTCGGGCGCCATCGCGACCGGGATGCCCTACCTCCGCCTCGACGCCCGTCCGAGCGACTTGGCGACGCAGCAGGCGGCTGCCGCCGTCGGGCAGAACGTGCTGATCTACCGGTACCAGGACAGCCTCGACCGGTTCGGCATCGTCGCGGGCCAGGTACTGCTCACCGCCGGCGACCTCGAGAACCCCAGTCACCGGAGCAATGCCCAGCGGGCGATGGAACGCCTCCTCGGGTTGCGCATCCTGCCGATCGTGAACGAGAACGACACCGTCGCGACGCACGAGATCCGGTTCGGCGACAACGACCGCCTTGCCGCCCTCGTGTCGGTCCTCGTCGCGGCCGACGTCCTCGTCCTGCTGAGTGACGTCGATGCGCTGTACACCCGCCCTCCGCACGAAGCGGGTGCCGAGCGGATCGAGGAGGTCCCGTTCGGAGACACCCTCTCGGGCGTCACCTTCGGCGACATCGGCTCCGCGGGCGTCGGCACCGGGGGAGCGGGCACGAAGGTGTCGGCCGCCCGGTTGGCCGCCGAGGCGGGGACGTCCGTCCTCGTGACGTCGACCACGAACGTCGCGTCCGCCCTCCGCGGTGAGCACCTCGGCACCTGGTTCCAACCAGCGTGACGCGGAGAGCGTCCACCAGACGCCGCTGAGTAGAATCGACGCATGTCGTCGCCAATCACCACCGTGCTGCCACTCGCGGATCGTCTCACCGCTGCGAAGCGTGCCTCCCGGGTCCTCGCCCAGGCGACCACCGCGCAGAAGAACCGGGCCCTCGAGGCCATCGCCGTCGCGATCGTCGAGGGCGCGGATGCAGTCATCGCCGCCAACGAGCGCGACCTCGTCGCGGGACGCGAGCAGGGCATCAGTGTCGGCCTGCAAGATCGTCTTCGCCTCGACCGGGGCCGCATCGACGGGCTCGCGGTGGCGGTCCGCGACGTCGTCGCGATCGTCGACCCGGTCGGCCAGGTGGTCCGCGGGAGCAACACTCCGGACGGGGTGAAGCTCGAGCAGGTACGCGTCCCGTTCGGCGTGGTCGGCGCGATCTACGAGGCGCGCCCGAACGTGACTGTCGACATCGCCGCCCTCGCGATCAAGAGCGGCAACGCCGTGGTGCTCCGCGGCGGGTCCGCGGCGGAACACTCGAACGCGGTCCTCGTGGGGCTGCTGCGATCGGCACTCGAGTCCGTCGGTCTTCCCGGGGACGCGGTACAGACCATCGACGAGTTCGGTCGCGACGGTGCGAAGCAGCTCATGAACGCCAGAGGCCTGATCGACGTCCTCATCCCGAGGGGGAGCGCGTCACTCATCGAGACGGTCGTCCGGGAGTCGACGGTCCCCGTGATCGAGACCGGCGCAGGCGTCGTCCACGTGTTCCTCGACGAGAGTGCCGAACTCGACTGGGCCGTCGACATCGTGCGCAACGCCAAGGTGCAGCGCCCATCGGTCTGCAACGCGCTGGAGACGATCCTCGTCCACCGCGCTGCGGCCGCGCGCCTGCTGCCCGCCGTGCTCGGCGACCTGCGCGAGCACGGGGTGCTCATCCACGCCGACGCACGTGCCAGCGAGTTCTTCGCCGACGTCGTGCCCGCCGTGGAAGAGGACTGGTCCACCGAACACATGTCGCTCGAGCTCTCGGTGCGCGTGGTCGACGACCTCGACGCCGCGCTCGAGCACATCGACCGATACTCCACCGGACACACCGACGCGATCATCACGAACGACGTGGTGAACGCCGACCGGTTCCTCGCCGAGGTCGATTCGGCCGTCGTCATGGTCAACGCCTCGACCCGCTTCACCGACGGCGCCGAGTTCGGATTCGGCGCCGAGGTCGGCATCTCGACGCAGAAGCTCCATGCCCGGGGACCGATGGGACTGCCGGAACTCACGAGTACGAAGTGGCTCGTGCGTGGTTCGGGCCACACCCGTCGGTAGTCGCTAGACTGGTACGGGCGTCACGAGGCGTCGCATAGAAGGAGAGATCATGTCGATTGCCGCGTCCGTCTTGGCCACCGCCGTCCTGGCTGAATCGGAGCACGCCGTCGAACTCGCCGCACCGACCTGGGTGTTCGGCGCGGTCGCCCTCGTGCTGTTCGCCATCCTCGGCGCCGTGACCTTCAGCTACCGCGACGTCGCCAACCGCCATGCCGACAAGGGCGAGTCGGCCGCCGCTCACGGCGAGCACGGCCACTAAGCTGTCCGGCGTGAGCGCGCCCGTCACCGAGACGACCACCCGTCGTCCTCGGATCGGGGTCATGGGCGGGACGTTCGACCCGATCCACCACGGGCACCTCGTCGCCGCCTCGGAGGTCGCGCAGCACTTCGATCTCGATGAGGTCGTCTTCGTCCCGACCGGCATGCCGTACCGGAAGTCGGGCGTGAGCGACAGCGAGCACCGCTATCTCATGACCGTGATCGCCACCGCAGCGAACCCCCGCTTCACCGTCAGCCGGGTCGACATCGACCGAGCCGGACCGACGTACACGATCGACACGCTGCGCGATCTGCGCCGCAAACGTCCCGATGCCGAGCTGTTCTTCATCACGGGTGCCGACGCGATCGCCCAGATCCTCAGTTGGAAAGACGTCAGAGAGGTCTGGGACCTCGCTCACTTCGTCGCTGTGAGTAGACCGGGACACGATTTGAACGTTTCCGGATTACCACAGCACGACGTAAGCTTGTTGGAAGTTCCGGCCCTAGCGATATCGTCGACGGATTGCCGGAGCCGGGTGAGCAAAGGCTTTCCGGTCTGGTATCTGGTTCCCGACGGTGTCGTGCAGTACATCACCAAGCACCACCTGTATCGGAGTGAAGCCACATGACCGCGTTGCCAGAGGATGCGCCCCTGACCAGGCGACAGGCTCGAGCGAGCCAGCAGCCGTCGACGTCCGCTGACGAAACGACGCCCGACGCTGCTGCGCCACGGACACGACGCGCGTCGACATCCGAACCCGTCGCCGGGGGAGCGATTCCCGAGCAGGCCACGTCGCGCGACGAGAGTGTTCCAACGCCTTCGTCCACGTCACCAGCGCCGTCGTCGAGCGCTCAGGCATCCGGTGCACCTGCTCCGGCTCCGACCGGTGGACTCACGCGCCGTCAGTTGCGAGAACTCGAGCGCACCGGCTCGATCGAGCAGGTGGGCTCCCCGGCAGCGCCGGTCGCTCCTCCGGTCGAGCAGCCGGTCCCTTCGGTCGCCCTGCCGCCGCGGACGCCAGACCAGGTGGTCGCTCCGCCCCAGAAGCAGAACAAGGCGGCCCGTCAGCAGGCCGCGAAGCTCGCGCAGCAGGAAGCGAACGCCAAGGCTGCCGCTGCAGCTGAGCAGGAACGTCGCGAAGCCGAGGCCACCAAGCAGGCCGAGCAGCGCCAGGCCGCCGAGCGCAAGGCCGCTGAACGCAAGGCCGAAGAACAGCAGGCCGCAGAACGCAAGGCAGCCGAACGCAAGGCCGCTGAGCGGGCCGCCGCCGACGAGCGCGCAGCCAAGGCCCGGTCCGCCGAGGCGCCGACGCCTCCCGCGACCCCCGCCGCCACGACACCGGTGGCCACTGGTTCACTCTTCGACGTCTCGGACCGCGACGACATCTCCGAGGACCCCGCGTCGACCCTGTCGAAGGGGTTCGGGCGCGACTCCATGCTCGTCGCGGCACTCGAAGCGGAGAAGGCTTCGCAGGCCGACAACGAGGTCGCGTTCGAAGACCTCCTCGGAAGCGGCATGACGAGCACGGGGCAGATCACCACGAGCTCGCTCATCATCCCCGTCGCTCCGGCGCAGGCCGAGGCGGGCGCCACGTCCAACTCCACGGGCGAGATCCTCATCACCGGAACCATCGATCTGCCCCGCGGACTGGGCTCCGCCGGTCAAGACCCGAACCACTTCGACGGTGCAGGGATCGACCGACTCATCGAGGGCGACGAGCTGCCGGCCTCGGTCACCGCAGCGTCCCCGGTCGCGGCCAGCCGCGCGGTCAGCAGCCACGGTTCCACCCGCGACGTCGTCCCGGCCACCACCAACCAGAGCAACAAGCTGCTGATGACGCTCGCGATCGCCGCCGCGGTACTCGCCGCCGGCGTGATCGCGGTGCTCATCATCGGTTTCTTCGGCGGAGCGTTCTAGCCCTGCCGGCATTCATCCGATCGCGCACCATGCGATCGCCAGAGGAGTACACCACATGACCCTGTCCGACACCACACTGGACGCCGTCCAGCTCGCAGCGACCGCAGCCGAGTCCAAAGGCGGCGAGGATCTCGTCGCGCTCGATGTCTCCGGTCCGTTGCCGTTCGTCGACGCCTTCCTCCTCGTCACCGGTCGGAGTGAGCGCAACGTCGTCGCCATCGCCGGCGAGGTCGAAGACCGCCTGAACGCGAGCGGCGTGAAGACGCTGCGACGCGAAGGCAAGTCCGAGGGGCGGTGGATCCTGCTCGACTTCGGCGAGGTCGTCGTCCACGTCTTCCACGAGGAGGAGCGGATGTACTACTCGCTGGAGCGTCTGTGGAAGGACTGCCCGGTGATTCCGCTGGTCTCGTCCGCACCGCAGCCCGCGAACTGACCATCCCGTCGGTGCCGAGCACCGAAAGTGGTCACAACCGCTCTCAAGATGTAGTAACCTATTCAAGTTGCTTCCGCTGAAACAGCAGGGGCAAGCAAGTTGAATACGGGTCTGTGGCGCAGCTGGTAGCGCACCTGCATGGCATGCAGGGGGTCAGGGGTTCGAGTCCCCTCAGATCCACCCGAACACCGAGAAGTCCCCGTCAGCCGAACAGCTGACGGGGACTTCTGCGTTGTTGAGACTCTAGGTTGGGCGAGGCCGTGAGGTCAGTTCACCTCGTCGGGGTGGCTGCCGACGCGCTTGCCCGAGTCGAGGGCGTCGATGGACGCGATCTCGTCGGCGGACAGCTCGAAGCCGAAGACGTCGAAGTTCTGGGCGATGCGCTCGCGCGAGTTCGACTTCGGGAAGACGATGAGCCCGTTCTGCAGGTGCCACCGGATGACGACCTGCGCCGGAGTGACGCCGTGCGCCTCGGCTGCAGCGGAGACGGCCTGCTCGCCGAAGAGGTCGTACTTGCCCTGACCGAGCGGGCCCCAGGACTCGATGTGGATGCCGTGCTCGGCACCGAAGGCGCGCAGCTCGCGCTGGGCGAACGCCGGGTGGAGTTCGATCTGGTTGACCGCAGGGACCGTCTCGGAACCCGCGATCAGCTTCTCGAGGTGCTCGACCTGGTGGTTCGACACGCCGATCGAACGCGCCTTGCCGGCCGCCTTGATCTCCTCGAGGGCGAGCCACGCTTCGAGGTAGTCGTCCTTGGCCGGGGTCGGCCAGTGGGTCAGGTACAGGTCGACGTGGTCGAGCCCAAGCTTGTCGAGGCTCTCGTCGATGGCGGTGTGCGCGGACGCCTTCTGGTGGCGGTCGTTCCAGAGCTTCGTGGTGATGAAGAGTTCGTCGCGGGGGATGCCCGACTTCGCGATGGCGGCGCCGACGCCCTCCTCGTTCTTGTAGATGGCAGCGGTGTCGATGTGGCGGTAGCCGACCTCGAGCGCGTCCGAGACGATGCGCTCAGCCTCCTGCGGGTCGACGAGGAAGACGCCGAAGCCGAGCTGAGGGATGGTGTGGCCGTCGTTCAGGGTGATGGTGGGAACTGTCATGTCCTCATGCTGGCACCGGAACCGTCCGTCCGGAACGGGTCTTCGCCCTGCGCGTAACCGGTCGACACGCATGGGAATACCCGCGGCGACACGGCGCTTGTCTTTCGAGAGGGCAGGCGTTTGCCCGTACGACGGCCGAGGCCTGAGAAGGATGACACCGCTATGACGACTGAAACCGTGCCGAATCCGACCGGTTCCGTCCCGACGACCGGGAAGCCCTCGGACGACCGCCTTCCACCCGGGTCCAAGCTCCTGATCGGGCTGCTCCTCGTGTCGGCGTTCGTCGTCATCCTCAACGAGACGATCATGAGCGTCGCCCTACCGCGGCTCATGGAGGACCTCGACATCACGGCGAGTTCCGCGCAGTGGCTGACCACCGGTTTCATGCTCACCATGGCCGTCGTGATCCCCGCAACCGGGTTCCTCCTGGAGCGGTTCTCCCTCCGGACGATGTTCATCACCGCGATGGTGCTGTTCAGCCTCGGCACGCTCATCGCCGCGCTGTCCCCGGGGTTCGGCACCCTCCTGCTCGGTCGTGTCGTCCAGGCCAGCGGCACCGCCATCATGATGCCGCTGCTCATGACGACCGTGCTCAACGTCGTGCCGGTCTCAGCACGTGGCCGGACGATGGGTGCGATCTCGATCGTCATCTCGGTCGCGCCGGCCGTCGGGCCGACCGTCTCCGGGCTCATCCTCAGCGTGCTCGACTGGCGCTGGATGTTCTGGATCGTCCTCCCCATCGCCGTCGCCTCGCTGGTCCTCGGCGCCATCCTCGTGCGGAACGTGACGGAGCCGCGTCGGGTCCGCTTCGACGTGCTGTCGCTCGTCCTCTCCGCCTTCGCGTTCGGTGGCCTCATCTTCGGTCTCAGCAGCATCGGCGAGTCCGCCGAGGGACACGCGCTCATGCCCGTCTGGATCCCGCTCGCGGTGGGCGTCCTCGCCCTCCTGGGGTTCGTCCTCCGGCAGCGCGGGCTGGCGCGCGACGATCGAGCGTTCATGGACCTGCGCACGTTCGCGAACCGTTCGTTCACCGTCTCGATCATCCTCGTGGCCATCGTGATGATGGCGTTGTTCGGCTCGCTGATCATCCTGCCGATCTACCTGCAGACCGTCCTCCAGGTCGACACCCTGACCACGGGCCTCATGCTGCTGCCGGGCGGCCTGACGATGGCCGCTCTGGCGCCGCTGGTCGGGTCGCTGTTCGACCGGTTCGGTCCGCGTCCGCTGGTGATCCCCGGGGCCTTCGCCGTGAGTGCTGCGCTCTGGCTGCTGACGATGCTCGGCGTCGACAGCGCCATCATCATGATCATCGCCGTGCACGTGCTGCTGAGCGCCGGTCTCGCGTTCATGTTCACACCGCTCCTCACCTCGGCGCTCGGTTCACTGCGGCCCGAGCTCTACCCGCACGGCAGCGCCATCGTCGGCACGGTCCAGCAACTGGCCGGTGCAGCGGGGACGGCGTTGTTCATCACCATGATGTCGACCACCGCGGCGGCTCGTGCGGCGGTCGGGAGTTCCGCGGTCGACGCGACGGCAGTCGGCGTGCAGGCTGCGTTCATGTGCGGCGCCGTGCTCTCGCTGCTCGCGATCGGTGCGTCGTTCCTCATCCGGCGGACGGACCAGGCTGCGGTGGGCGTGCACGTCGGTCACTGAGACGCACGGCCTCGGACGGCGTCAGCGCAGCCAGCGCATCGTGTAGGCGTCGGCGAGGATCGGCATCGCGGGACCGTTGAGCGCGGTTCGCAGCGCGAGGTCCCGGATCCCGACGAGCGGGCCCGGCAACGGACGCCCCAAGCGCATGTTGAGCTCCGCCTGCCATGAGGCCCGACGGATCGCGCGCTGTTGGCGGGAGACGGCCGCGGCCACGTCGTGCTGTGTCGAGAGATGCCCGGTGGTCATGCGGGCGATCAGTGGCGCGAAGACCCGTGCGTCGGACCAGCCGAGGTTCATGCCCTGGCCGCCGATCGGGCTGATCTCGTGGGCGGCGTCGCCCAGATAGACGACCCGACCGTCGACGACGCGCTTTCGTCGTCGACGAAGCACGCCGAACGCGCTGAGCATGGTGTTCGTCGCCGGATCGACGTCGTCGCCGGTCCGGTCGGCGACGAGGGCCTCGAGGTCGGACGCGGTGGGTTCCGGGCGGGCGGCGTCCTGATCGTCCGAGTACCCGGTGTGCACGACGTATCGTCGCATGCCATGGGGGAGCGGGAAGGACTCCACGACCCCTCGGTGGTGCAGGTGCACCCTGGCGATGGAACCTGCCCCACTCCGATCCGCGACGTCGCCCATGAGGTACCGGTCCCGGTATCGATGCAGGGGGCCTGGAGCCTGCATCCCGTCGACGGTGGCGCGTCCTCCTGCTGCGACGACCACGACGGCTGCGCGGGTGCTCACCGTTCCATCGGCGTCACTGCCGGACACGAGGACGCCGTCCTCGGCCGGCGTCAACCGCGTACAGCTCGTCCCCGTCCGGAGCGATCCCGGCGCGACGGCTTCGAGTCGAGCACGGAGGATCCGTTCGGTCCGCCATTGCTCGAGCGCGGCGACGTAGGGGTGCGGGACGGGCCGATCACGGAACACGACCGCCCCGAGGCGTCGTCCGGCGTTCCAGGCTTCGCCCTGGTCGATCCGGACCGCGTCGCGGCGGATCTCGTCGAGGACACCGAGATGCTCGAACAGGTCGAGCGACGGCGGGTGGATCCCGATCGCCCGGGTGCCGGAGGGGGAGCCCGGCCGTCGCTCCCAGACGGTC
Organism: Plantibacter sp. CFBP 8798; assembly: GCF_014841195.1. Classification (NCBI taxonomy): domain Bacteria; kingdom Bacillati; phylum Actinomycetota; class Actinomycetes; order Micrococcales; family Microbacteriaceae; genus Plantibacter; species Plantibacter sp. CFBP 8798. The sequence goes on along the minus strand of NZ_JACYTS010000002.1, from coordinate 600,881 downwards.
ACGTCGACGCCGGCCTGAGCGAGCAGGATCGCCGACACGAGGCCGACCGGTCCGCCACCGATGACGAGCACCTCGGTCATCGTGGGCCGTCCGCTGCCGACGAGACGGTCTGCGAGAGCAGGAGTCGCATGGGGAAGCTGCGCTCGACGGTCCAGTCGTCGGGCACGACGCGCTGCAGCTCCTCCTGGCGATAGCTGCGACGGATCGAGCGGAGCCCGTCGACGTGCAGGAAGGAACGCCTTCGTCCTGCACGGGTGGCGACTCCGTAGACCGCGTACGCGAGACGGTTGCGCTCGAGGTCGCTGTGCAGGACGAGTCGTCTGGCGATCCGTGAACTGTCGGCGAGCAGGCTCGACAGGCCCGCGGGATCGAGGTGGTGGAGCACGTGGTTGGACAGGACGATGTCGGCCTCCTCGCCAGCGGCGACGAGGTCACTGCTGTGCGCCGGACGGAAGGCGACGGGGCCATCCGGGTACCGGCGACGGGCGAAGGCCACGGACCGCTCGTCGGGATCGATCCCGACCACCTGCACGGGGAGGTGGTCGGCGTGCGCCCAGTCGGCGATGGCCACGGCGACATCGCCACCACCGAAGCCGATGTCGAGGATCGTCGTGGTCCGGGACGGGTGGAGGAGTGGACGGATGCGCGACCGGTACAGACCACGCCAGCCCGAGACAAGCCGGTTCACCGTCGCGAACCTGGCGTAGGTGGCGTCCAGCAGCGCGGGATCGCAGTCGGGATCGTCCATCAGTTCGAGGAGATCCGTCGCACGGCGGCCGAGGTCGGGCAGCATCAGGCTCGGCCGGCCCGGAGCCGGAGCAGCGCGCTCTCGATCGTCAGTCCCGGACCGAAGGCGAGGGCGCACACCCGTTCATCGGCATCGGTCGGCGCGCCGTCGAGCAGGCGCTGGAGGATGAAGAGCACGGTCGCGCTCGACATGTTGCCGTACTCGCGGAGCACCGTGCGCGACGGAGCCAGCAGTTCGTCGTCGAGCCCGAATCCGCGCTGGACCCGGTCGAGGATGCTCCGGCCACCGGGATGGATCGCCCACCGGTCGATCGATGAGACCGGGGCGTCGTCGGCTGCGGCGAGGAGTGGGCGGAGGGCGATCTCGAGGTGCTCGCCGATCAGCTTGGGCACCGCGCCGCTCAGGACCATCTCGAACCCGTGATCGCCGATCGTCCAGGCCATCTCCGTCTCGCCGTCCGGCACGAGCGCGGTGGACCAGCCGTCGAACTCGAGCGCGGGCGCGGAGGATCCGGTGTCCCGACCGGTCACGACGGCGGCCGCAGCACCGTCGGCGAACACCGAGGAACCGAGGATCACATCGGGGTCGTCGGAGGAACGGAGGTGGATGGAGCAGAGCTCGATGCAGACCACGAGGACGACGGCGTCGCGGTCGGCTGTACAGAACGCCTCTGCGGCGCGAAGGGCGGGGAACGCGGCGAAACACCCCTGGAACCCCAGGTGGTAGCGCTCCGTGCCCGGGTCCAGCCCGAGGTCGCGCACGAGGAGGTATTCCGGGCCGGGCGCGAAGAACCCGGTGCAGGACGCGGTCACGACGTGGGTGACGTCCGCCGCCGACAGGCCGGGGGCGGCGTCCAATGCCCGCCGTGCGGCCTCGAGGAGCAGCGGGGGAGCGTGCTCGATGTAGGCGTCGTTCCGCACGCCGGTGGGTGGGGAGAGCACCTGCCGCTGCGCCGCGTCGTAGAAGGCGGCCGTGGTCGTCTCGACCTCATGGTCGAAGGCGTCGATGACGGTGTGCCTGGTGTCGATCGCGGACGCGTCGAAGGCGGCGCCGATGAGACGCTGGGCGAGCCGGGTCCGCCCGGGTTGGTCGCGGAACACATCCCTGATCTCGTCTTGATGGAGGATGGTCTGAGGAACGGCCACGCCGATCGCCCTCACGGAGACGGTCATGCTCCAGTGTACCGCCGTGGCCCAGGTGTCACCCTAAGCTGAGGCGGTGTTCTCCATGGTCCGTCGTCTGTTCGCGTCCTCGCATCCCGGGCCGACCGTCGCGGTGACCGTTCTCGCGGTCGTGCTCGGATCGGCCGTCGGCCTGCCACCCCTCCGGACGGCCCTGCTCGGCGTGGTGGTGTTCGTCGGGCAACTCTCGATCGGCTGGTCCAACGACTGGCTCGACGCCAGGCGGGATCGTCGCTCGGGACGACAGGACAAGCCGGTCGCGCGCGGCGACCTCAGCGTCTCGGCAGTCCGGGCGGCGGCGCTGCTGGCCGGTGCGGCGAGCATTCCGCTCTCGGCATCACTCGGCTGGGCGTCGGCGGCCTCGCACCTGCTGTTCCTCGTCTGCGGATGGGCCTACAACCTGGGTCTCAAGGCGACGGCCTGGTCGGTCGTCCCGTTCATCGTGGGGTTCGGCGCACTGCCCGCCGTGGTCACCTTCGCTGCCGTCCCGCCGATCGTGCCGGCCGTGTGGACGCTCGCCGTCGGTGGTCTGTTCGGTGTGGCGATCCACTTCACGAACGCCCTGCCCGATCTCGAGGACGACCTGCGGACCGGCGTCCGTGGTCTGCCGCACCGTCTCGGCGCGCGGACCGCCGGTCGGACGGCCTTCGTCGCCCTCGGCGTCTCAGGCGTGGTCGCCGTCCTCGGACAGAGCGGGATCTTCGTCGGCAGGCCGACCGCACCGCCGATCGTCGGGGTGCTGGGCGCCGTCGGTGTCCTCGCGCTCGTCGTATGGGGGCTCGTGCTCGTCGGAACCCGAGCGCCGGACCGTCTGCTGTTCCGGCTCATCATCGGGGCCGCCCTGCTCGTCACCGTGGTGCTGGCGGTGGCCGGGACGAATCTCGGTGCGGCCGAGGCCGGTTGAGACGGGGCGTCAGTACCAGTTGGTCGCTTCCGAGTGCGCCCACGCGCCGCAGGGGGAGCCGTACCGGCTGTCGATGTAGTTCAGGCCCCAGTTGATCTGCGTCGCCGCATTGGTGCGCCAGTCGTCGCCGGAGCTGGCCATCTTGCTCCCGGGCAGGGACTGCGGGATGCCGTAGGCGCCGCTGGACTCGTTGTAGGCGTTGACGCGCCAGCTCGACTCCCGGGTCCAGAGCTGCAGCAGGCACTGGAATTCTCCGCTGCCCCAGCCGTAGGCGCCGATCGCGGACTGCGCGTACGCCTTCGCGCCAGCCGGGTCGGCTGCGAGGTCCGGCGGCGGGGCGCTCGTGGATCCCTCGCCACCGGACGCCTCGTTGCGTCGCTGCTCTTCTGCGGCGATCGCCTCCTGGCTCTGCGCGTAGGCCTGTTCGACCGCCGCGGTGGTGTTCTTGAGGACGGCGAGCTGCTGGTACAACCGGTCGCGGTTGGCCTGCTGCTCGGCGACCGCCGCATCGGCGGCGTCGCTCGCGGACTGCGCCGTCTCGTAGCTGGCGTCCGCCGCCTCCGAGAGTCGCTGACGTTCGGTCTCGGCCGCAGTCGCCTGCTCGGCGAGCGCGGTCGCCGTGTTGCTCGCGGCGGTCGCGGACGCGAGGTCTTGAGCCGAGGTCTCGCTCAGCTTGCTGATCGCGCTGAGCTTGGAGAGGAGGTCGTCGTCGGCCGCGCCGGAGAGGACGAGGGAGAGCGTCGGGTCGACACCGCCGGTGCGGGTCATCTGGGCGATGACCGCTCCGGCCTGACGCTTGCTCGATGCCGCTGCCGAAGCTGCTGCGGTCGCCTGCGCACTGATCGTGTCGGCGACGGCGGCCTGCGCGTCGAACGCCGCCTTGGCCTCACCTGCCGCCGCACCCTGGCGGACGGCTTCATCGCCGAGCCGGGCGGATTCGTCGCGCAGTCCGTCGAGGAGGGACACGATCCGGTCGGCTTCTGCCTGCGCGGTCGATTCGTTCGCCTTGGCCGCCTGGACGTCGTCCCAGCTCGGGTAGTCGGCGGTCCGGAACGAGGTGGGGGTCACGGCGGCCGCCGGGCTTGCGACCGACACCGCGATGACGAGCGCGGCGCCGAGGGCGGCGGCTCGCGAGACGCCCCTCGAGCGGGGCGAGAGGGCTGTCAGCGGCTTGCGCATGCGTCCATCCTGGCGGTCACCCACGCAAGTGTAGCCGCCGATGTCACATTCGTCACTCCTGCCACACCGGGAGCGACGCCCAGCCTGCGTGGAAGATCCGAGCCTAGAGTGGGCCGGTGCAGCTGGGACGACGAGGGTTTCTCGCAATCGGCGCCTCGATGGCGGCGGGTGCCGTCCTCGGCCTGTCCGGGTGCACGGAGCCCGGATCCCCGAAGCCGTCGAGCCGTCCCACCAGCACGACTCCGGCTGTCGCCGACCAGCGTGCGGCCGCTGAACTCGCCGCGATGACCCTCGAGCAGCGGATCGCATCCATGTTGATGCTCCATGCCCCGGGCACCGACCCGGGCACGCTCCGGGCGTTCGTCGAGCGGTATCAGCCGGGCGGGTTCATCATCATGGGCGACAACGTGCCGGGTCTCGCGGGGCTGCCCGCGGTGACGAGCGCCCTCAGCCCCGACCCGACCATGCCGCTGCTCATCGGCATCGACCAGGAGGGCGGCGATGTCCGGCGCATCGACGAGGACGTCTTCGCCGCTGCCGACACCCTGAAGTCGCAACCGGCCGCTGCGAGCGAGGAGGCGTTCCGCCAACGCGCTGTGATGCTCGCCGGTGCCGGCTGCACCGTGAACTTCGGCATCGTCGCGGACGAGACCGCCGATCCGAGCTCCTTCATCTACGACCGTGCCCTCGGGACGACGCCGGACGCCTCGGCGGAGCGGGTTGCCGCGGCCGTCCGTGGTGAGCGGGGTGCGGTGCTCAGCACGCTGAAACACTTCCCCGGCCATGGCCAGGCGCCGGGAGACTCGCACTCGACGGTCCCGACGACCGCCATCGGTGCCGCGGACTGGGCTGCGACCGATGCCCTGCCGTTCGTCGCCGGTATCGACGCCGGGGCCGAGGTCGTGATGTTCGGCCATCTGATCTACTCGGCGGTCGACGCCGTACCGGCGACGCTGTCGGCGGCCTGGCACGAGCGCCTCCGGAACGACCTCGGCTTCACCGGTGTCACGATCACCGACGACATGCTCATGCTGCAGCACACGGGTCTGCCGGAGTACCAGAACCCCTCGGAGAACGCGATCCGCGCCGTGGCCGCCGGCAACACGATGCTGCTCTACGTCCTCGGGGCGGAGCCGTCGTCGACCGGTGTCGATCCGGCCGTGCTCGTCGCCGACATCGCCGCCGCGGTCAGGTCCGGGAGGATTCCGGAGTCGACGGTCGCCGACGCGGCGCACCGACTGCTGCGCGTCCGGCTCGGCCTGCCGTCGCTCCGGCCGATGTCGCGCTGATGTCGGTGAGGAGAATTTCTCGGGGATGCGGGAATAGCTCCCAGGTCCGTGCGTTTGAATAGAACGTGGCGCGAGCGCGCCGCACATCGACGCAAGGAGTACCGCATGACCGACACCCTGACGATTCCCGGCTACAAGGTTGGCACCTGGGAGGTCGACGCCACGCACAGCGAGGTCGGCTTCAGCATCCGCCACATCATGGTCTCGAAGGTCAAGGGCAAGTTCGAGCGCTTCAACGCGACGTTCGTCACGCCGGAGAACCCCCTCGAGACGAAGATCACCGCGTCCGCCGAGGTCGCATCGATCAACACGAACCAGGCCGACCGCGACGGTCACCTCCGCACCGGCGACTTCTTCGACGCCGAGACCTACCCGACGATCGACTTCGTCTCGACCGGCGCCCGCGCCAAGGGCGACGACTTCCTGGTGGACGGCGACCTCACGATCAAGGGCGTGACCAAGCCCGTCACCTTCACCGTCGAGTTCGGCGGCTTCGCGACCGACCCCTACGGCAACTACAAGTTCGGCGCCACGGCGACCACCAAGATCAACCGCGAGGACTTCGGCCTCACCTACAACGCGGCACTCGAGACCGGCGGCGTGCTGCTCGGCAACGACGTCACGATCACCATCGAACTGCAGGCCGCGCACCAGGCGTAGCCCAGGACGTCGAAGGGCCGGTGGAGCATCGCTCCACCGGCCCTTCGTGTATCCGGCCGGCTCAGGTCGGCTCGCCGACGATCTCGTCGCGCACGCGACGGAGGTCCTCCATGAGTGATCCGATGAGGATCCAGTGCTGGGGGTGCGGGCGGGCGATCACGAGGGGAGCGGTCAGCGCCGGGATCTCCGCGGTCTCGGTCGGCGGCTCGTCGGACGCGGAACGCCCGTTCACCAGCAGCCTGAGATCGTGGGCCGCCCGGGTCAGTTCGACGGCGATGTCCGCCACCGTCGGCTCCTCATGCAGGGTCGGGTCGTCGTGATCGTGCACCGAGCGCGCCATGCCCAGCGTCCTCGTGACGACCGGCTCCAGTCGACGCAGCAGCAGGCGCTGACGGTCGAGCTCGTCACGGTGCCTCGATCGACGAGGGTTGAGCAGCAGGCTGTCATCGCCTTCCTTCACCGCGGCGATCGCCCGGTCTCGCAGGGGCTTCAACGCCCGGGCCTCCTGGAGCAGCGCCACCAGCTCCGCGTCCGAGTTCGCACGCGTGAGTGAGGTGGCGAGATGGTCCAGGGTGTCGGCGCACGCGAGCGCGAGGGTGGTCACCGCCTCCTTCGCGGGAGCGAGGAGGACCGGTGCGACGAGGACGACGTTGACGAGGAGTCCGATGCCCGCGCCGAGCACGGTCTCGACGATCCGCGCGACCGCGTAGTCCGGGGTCGCAGCGCCGATCGACAGCACCAGCATCGCGCTGATCGGGATCTGGTTGGCGGATCCGGGCCCGAGGCGGAGGACCCATCCGAGCAGGATGGAGATGACGATGGCCAGGAGCACGATCCAGGCGGAGTGTCCGAAGATGATCCCAATGGCCGTCGCGAGGATGACGCCCGTGATGACCCCGAGGCTGCGCTCGAGCGCCTTCCCGAACGACTGGTTGACGCTCGGCTGCACCACGAGGATCGCCGCGATGGCGGCGAAGACCGGGAGCTGGCCCGGGATGATCGTGATCGCGACGATCCAGGACGCGACGGCGGCCAGCGCCGTCTTCAGCACCTGGAGCAGGGGCAGCCGCGATCTGATGCGCAGGACGGGGACGACGGACATCGGTGCCGTCAGAGCTTGTCGTGGAGCTGGTCGAGCAGTTCTGCGCCGTTCCCCGCGTAGACCCAGGGGGCGCCCTCGTGCTGGGCACCGACCTTCGAGCGCCCACCGGCGAGGACCGCCTCACCGGGGGAGAGCTGACGGATCGCCACGGCGGCGACGCGGTCGGGGTGGCGTTCCTCGAAGCTCCGGTAGAGGGCTTCGTCGTGCTGTCCGTCGTCGCCGACGAGCAGCCACCGCAGACGCGGGAAGTCCTCGGCGAACCGGTCGAGGTTGTTGCGCTTGTGCTCGCGACCGCTGCGGAAGAACCGGTCGTGCGTCGGACCCCAGTCGGTGAGGAGGAGGGCGCCGGCGGGGTAGAGGTTGCGGGAGAGGAACCGGGTGAGCGTCGGCGCGACGTTCCAGGCGCCGGTGGAGAGGTAGATGATCGGCGAACCGGGGTGCTCGCGCGCCGTGCGCTCGAGGAAGACCGCCATGCCGGGCACCGGTGTCCTGGCGTGCTCGTCGAGGACGAAGGTGTTCCAGGCCGCGACGAGTGGGCGGGGGAGCGCCGTCACCATCACCGTGTCGTCGATGTCGGACACGATGCCGAACTCGATGTCGTCGGCGACGATGAAGACCGGGGCTTCGACCGGGTCGCTGCCCTCCGAGCTCAGTCGGAGGGTGTGCCAGCCGGGGGTGAGCGAGACCTGGACCACCGCGTCGACCACGCCACCCCGGTCGCCCGTGACCGTGTGACGCTGCCCGTCGACCTCCACCTCGACCGTCGGGTCGGCGATGCTCAGCGCGAAGAAGCTCTTCCAGCCGCGCACCTTCTGCTGCGGTTGGACGGTGGTCTTGCCCGGTTCCGCCAGGACGACCCTGGCCAGGACACGGATCCAGGACGTCGATCCGTAGCCGGTGAAGGGGATGACCGCCGCCTCGCGTCCGTGCCGCCTCGCACGACGCTGGCGGCGCAACTGGACGGCGTCCTCCATCCGTGCGGCGAAGTGCCGGATCTGCTCGGCGGCGTCGGAGGAGGCCGTTGGACGATCGTCGGATGCCTTCACGCGTTCAGTCTGTCATGCCGGTGCGTCCGGCCCGCCGTCTCGCGTCGATGACGGTCGTGTGCTACTGGGGCGTCGAGCCGTCGTCGGGTGGTGTCGCGTCCTCCTGGGCCAGCATGTGTCGCTCCTCGCTCCGCTGGAGGAGTCGCTTCACGACGAGGACCACGACGGCGAAGACGACGATGATGCCGACGAAGACGTAGCCCGCCCAGTGGAGGCGGTCCGACAGCTCGCGATAGCTGCCCGCGGCCAGTGCTCCGACGGAGACGTAGGCCGAGGACCAGATGACGCAGGCGGGCAGCGTCCAGGAGATGAAGCGTCGGTAGCTCATCGTGCTCATCCCGACCGTGAGGGGGATGAGTGAGTGCAGGATCGGGAGGAACCGCGAGATGAAGACGGCGATGCCGCCCCGCCGGTCGAGATAGCGCTCAGCACGGGCCCAGTGCCGCTCGCCGATGCGGCGGCCGAGTCTGCTGGCACGGATGCGCGGGCCGAACCAGCGGCCGAGCGCGAACCCGACGGACTCGCCGATGAGCGCTCCGGTGATGACGACGAGGATCATCGAGATCCACTGGACGGGTCCGACGACGGCGGTGCTGGCGACGATGACGACCGTGTCGCCCGGGACGACGAGGCCGACGAGGACCGAGGTCTCGAGCATGATGCCGACGCCGGCGAGGATCGTGCGCGTCACGGGGTCGACACTCTGCACCAGGTCGAGGAGCCAGCCGAGCACGTCGTTCACGGATCGAAGCCTAGTGCGGCAGGTGTGGGACGGGCTCCGATACCCCTGTTAGGACACCCTTGGATGTGTGGTCTGACCACAGGCGCGAATTCGGGTACGATTGGTGTCGACGACATGGATCGAAGCCACGGGGATGACCACCCCGATCGGGCCGCACCTGCGCCGCCTTCCCTGGATGCCGCGAAAAATGGAGTGTTCATCGTGAACGACCTACTCGACCCGCTACTGCTGTCCCGCTGGCAGTTCGGCCTCACCACCGTCTACCACTTCATCTTCGTGCCGCTGACCATCGGCATGGCCGTGACGGTCGCCGGGTTCCAGACCGCCTGGGTCCGGACCGGCAAGCTGCACTACCTGCAGCTCACGCGGTTCTTCGGGAAGATCTTCCTCATCAACTTCGCCATGGGCGTCGTGACGGGCATCGTCCAGGAGTTCCAGTTCGGCATGAACTGGTCCACCTACTCCAGGTTCGTCGGCGACGTCTTCGGCGCGCCGCTCGCACTCGAAGGCCTGCTCGCGTTCTTCCTCGAGGCGACGTTCATCGGACTCTGGATCTTCGGCTGGGACAAGCTGTCACCGAAGCTGCACCTCGCCACCATCTGGATCGTGGCACTCGGCACCGTGCTGTCGGCCTACTTCATCATCGCGGCGAACGCCTTCATGCAGAACCCGGTCGCCTTCCGGATCAACGAGGAGCGAGGCCGCGCCGAGCTCACGAACATCTGGGAGCTGCTGACCAACAAGGTCGCCCTGGCCGCCTTCCCGCACACGATCTTCGCGTGCTTCATGGTCTCCGCAGCCGTCATCATCACCGCTGCGGCCTGGCACCTCGCCCGGGGCCAGCACGTCGAGGCGATGCGCCCGGCGCTCAAGGTCGGTGCGTGGAGCATGCTCCTCGCGGGTGGTGCCACGATGCTCGCCGGCGACCAGCTCAGCCTCGCCATGGTCGAGACCCAGCCGATGAAGATGGCGGCTGCGGAGGCGATGTACAACACGGCGAGCGGTGCCGACGCCTCGTTCTCGATCTTCACCCTCGGCACACCCGACGGTGTCCACGAGCTCTTCTCGATCCGCATCCCGTACCTCCTGTCGTTCCTCTCGACCCACACCTTCGACGGCACGGTGGAGGGCATCAACGACCTGCAGGCGCAGTACACCCAGCTCTACGGTCCGGGCGACTACTCGCCCGTCATCTGGGTCACCTACTGGGCGTTCCGCTGGATGATCGGCCTCGGCCTCGCCTCGATGCTCGTCGCGGCAGCCGGTCTCTGGTTCACCCGCAAGGGCCGCGAGCCGAAGCGCTGGATGTGGCGCGTCGCGGTCTGGGCCGTCCCGATGCCGTTCCTCGCCATGACCATGGGCTGGGTCTTCACCGAGATGGGCCGCCAGCCGTGGATCGTCTTCAGCCTGTTGAAGACGGAGGACGCGGTCTCGCCGAACACCACCGGCCTCGATGTCCTGATCTCGTTGATCGCCTTCACCGTCGTCTACGGATCGCTGCTCGTCGTCGAGTTCGGTCTCCTGAAGAAGACGATCAAGGCCGGGCCCGACCCGATCGAGCTGTCCGAACCCGACGAGGACGGCGTGCAGAAGCCCGCCGCCCCCGCGACCACGGTCTACTAGGAGCACATCATGGACCTCACGATTCTCTGGTTCTGGATCATCGCCGCACTGTTCGTCGGCTACTTCGTCCTGGACGGCTTCGACTTCGGCGTCGGCATGACGATCCCCTTCCTCGGGAAGGACGAGACCGACCGCCGGATGCTCATCAACACCATCGGGCCGGTCTGGGACCTCAACGAGACCTGGCTGATCGTCGCCGGTGCGAGCCTCTTCGCCGCCTTCCCCGAGTGGTACGCGACCCTGTTCAGCGGCTTCTACCTCCCGCTGTTGTTCATCCTCCTCGCGCTCATCATCAGAGGGGTGTCGTTCGAGTACCGGCACCAGCGGCCGGAAGCCTCCTGGAAACGGCGCTTCGACCTCATGATCATCGTGGGCTCCGCCCTGCCGGCCTTCCTCTGGGGCGTCGCCTTCGCGAACATCGTCCAGGGCGTCCCGCTCGATGCCGACCACAACTTCACCGGCACGCTCTTCACCCTGCTCAACCCGTACGGCATCCTCGGCGGTCTCACGACGCTCGTGCTCTTCTTCGCCCACGGAGCCGTGTTCGCCTCGCTGAAGACCGAGGGCGACATCCGCGAGCGTGCCCGCCGCCTCGCGAGCCGCGCCGGGCTCGTCGCCATCCTGCTCGCCGCGTCGTTCCTCGGGTGGACCGTCCTGGCGCACTTCTCGCTCCCGGTGTTGATCCTCGCGGCCATCGCAGCGGTCTCGCTCATCAGCGCCTGGTTCGCGAACAGCCGTGGGCTGGAAGGCCGTGCGTTCGCGCTCATGGCCGTGACCGTCGCGGCGGCCGTGCTCACCCTGTTCACCGCGCTCTTCCCAGCGGTGATGCCGGCGAGCAACGACCCGGCGAACAGCCTGACGATCGCGAACGCCTCCTCGACGGAGTACACCCTCACGGTGATGTCGTGGACCGCCCTGATCTTCCTGCCGCTGATCCTCGCCTACCAGGGATGGACGTACTGGGTGTTCCGCAAGCGCATCACGCGGAAGCACATCGAAGCCGCCGCGCACTAACCTGTCATCGTGCGCCCCCTCGATCCGCGACTGCTCCGCTATGCCCGCGGAGCCCGGTCGGTCCTCGGACTCGGCGCGGTCATCGCGCTCGTCCAGACCGCCTGCACGCTCGGGTTCGCCTGGTTCGTGGCCCAGCTCGTGTCCCGGTCGATCGCGGGGGATCCGGTCGAGGAACTCCTGCCGTCGCTCTGGCTGCTGATCGGCATCGTGGTGCTGCGTGCCGGGACCGTCCTGGCATCCGACTCGGTGAACGCCCGTGGCTCCGCGATCGTCCGCAGTCAGTTGCGGCGGGCCCTCGCGGGCGCGTTCGAGACGCTCGGGCCGGGTTGGGTCTCGCGTCGGAGCTCTGCCGCCCTGACGACCGTGGCTGGCCGCGGGCTCGACGCCCTGGACGCGTACTTCGGTCGCTATGTCCCGCAGCTCATCCTCACGGCGATCGCCATGCCGATCATCGCTGCGGTGATCTTCATCCAGGACCCGCTCAGCGGCATCACGGTGATCGTGACACTCCCGCTGATCCCCGTCTTCATGATCCTCATCGGATTCGCGACCCAGGCGGTGCAGCGGCGCCAGTGGGAGACCCTGGCCCATCTGTCGCGCGGGTTCCTCGAGCTCGTCGCGGGCATGGCGACCCTCAAGCTGTTCGGTCGGCAGCACCGGCAGGTACAGCGGGTCCGAACCGTCACCGAGGAGTACCGCGTCGAGACCATGAAGGTCCTGCGGTTCTCGTTCGTGAGCGGCTTCGCCCTCGAACTGCTGTCGAGTCTCGCCGTCGCCGTGGTCGCGGTCGGCATCGGCCTCCGGCTCCTCGACGGCTCGCTCCTCCTCGGAACGGGGCTCTTCGTCCTGATCCTGGCCCCGGAGGCCTTCCTGCCACTGCGGAACGTCGGCGCGAACTACCACGCTGCCGCGGAGGGGGTCACCGCCGCCGACGAGGTCTTCGAGATCCTCGATGAGGCGAAGGCCGTCCGCGAATCCCCGTCCGTTCCTGATCAGCTCGGCGCACCGGCGACAGCAGGCGACTCCGTTCGCCGGACGTCTGGCCTGGTGCTCGACGGTCTCGGGGTGCAATACGACGAGCTGCGGGTGTTGGACGACCTCGACGCGACGTTCCCGGCCGGCGTGGTGACGGCTGTCGTCGGCGCCAGCGGAGCCGGGAAGACGAGCATGGCGTCGGCGATCCTCGGATTCGTGGACGCCACCGGATCGATCCTGCACGACGGAGGACGCATGTCGCCCACGCCTGGTGGACGACGCTGGCTGTCGTGGGCGCCGCAGCGTCCGGTCCTCATCGCGGGGACGGTCGGCAGCAACGTCGCGCTGGGCGATGACGCACCCGACGAGGTGCTCATCGTCGAGGCGTTGTCGGCACTCGGGCTGTCCGCGCTGCCACTCGGACACCCCATCGGCGCGGTCGGCGACGGCGTGAGCGGTGGGCAGGCGCAACGGATCGCGATCGCGAGGGCCCTCTACCGGCTGCGGCGCACCCCGGCGGATGCCGGAACGCCGGTGCTGCTGCTCGACGAACCGAGTTCGGCGCTCGACGCCGCGTCCGAGGCGCTCGTCATCGACGCCGCGCGCGACGCCGCTCGGGCCGGGGCGGCCGTCATCGTCATCACCCATCGACCGTCGATCGTCGAACACGCGGATGCCGTGCTCGAGATCCGCGTGCGGTCGGAACGCGTCCAGGACGACGAGGTGATGCTCCATGGATGAGCGCGTCCGACTGATCATCCGACTGGCGCAGCCGCCGGCGCGCCGCTTCGTCCCTGGACTCCTGGCCGGGATCCTCTCCGCGGGGGCCGCCGTCGCCCTCCTCGCTTCGAGCGCGTTCCTCATCACGAAGGCCGCCGAGCAGCCCTCGATCGTCGAGCTGGGTGTCGCCGTCGTCGGGGTGCGCGCGTTCGCGCTGGCCCGGGCGTCCTTCCGGTACCTCGAACGCATCCTCAGCCACGATGCTGCATTCCGTCAATTGGCGCAGCTGCGCGCCGGCATGATCGAACGCGTCATCCCGGTGGCTCCCGACGGACTGCAGCTGACCGGCCGGGGCGACCTCCTCACCCGCCTGGTGACCGATGTGGACGAGCTGCAGAACGTGCCGTTGCGGGTCGTCCAACCACTGGTGGTGTCGGGTGTCGTCGCCGGAGCCTCCGTCATCCTCACGACCGCGCTGCTCCCGGCCGCCGGGATCGCGCTCGCGGTCTGCCTCGTCGCGGCGTTCCTCGTCTCGTGGTTGCTCGTGAGTCGGGTGGCGGCGCGCGCCGAACGCGAACTCGCGCCGCTGCGCGGTGCGCTGTCGGAAGCCCTGCTCGAACTCGTGACCGGGCTCGACGTGCTGACCGCTTACGGCGCGGTCGGCGCCGCACGGGCACGGATCGAACATGCCGACGCGGCACTCACACGTGCGATGGTGCGGCGGGCCGCGGGCGCCGGGGTTGCCGGCGCCGTCCTCTCCCTGGCTTCCGGGGCGTCCGTCGTCGCGGCGCTGTGGGCAGGCATGCCGGCGCTGGGAACGATCGGCGGCCCCGCGCTCACCGTGATCGTCCTCGTCCCGCTCGCCGTGTTCGAGGTCTGCGCGATGGTGCCCCTCGCGTTCGGGGCTTGGCGGGAGGCGGTCGCGAGCGCCGAGCGCGTGGCGGACGCGGTCCCGAGCGATCGACCCGACGAGATCCCGGACGAGGACACCGGCAGCATCCTCACGCCGACCTTCGACGGCGTCATGCTCGAGGCGGAGCACCTCAGCGCGCGGTGGCCCGGGAGTACGACGGCGGCGCTCGCACCGATCAGCTTCCGGCTGTCGGCCGGCGACCGGCTGCTCGTCGAAGGCGACAGCGGAGCCGGAAAGACCACCCTTGCGCACGCCCTCGTCCGCTTCCTCGAGTACGAGGGTGGGTACCGCGTCGGCGGCGTCGAGGCACGCGACCTCCGCCCGGACACGCTGCGCGAGTCGGTCGGGCTCGTCGAGCAGCGTCCGTTCCTCTTCGACGCCGACATCCGCCAGAACCTCCTCTTCGCCAGGGACACGGCCGACGACGCTGAACTCGAGGCCGTGCTGGAGCGGGTCGGGCTCTCGTCCTGGCTCGCTGAGCGCGGCGGACTCGACCGCCCGGTGGGGGAGCACGGCGCGCTCGTCTCCGGAGGGCAGGCGCAACGCATCGCCCTCGCCCGTGCGCTCCTCCGCGAGTTCCCCGTGCTCGTGCTCGACGAGCCGACCGCCAACGTCGATCCCGAGCGCGCGACCGCCCTGCTCGAGGACCTGCTCGGTGTCGCGGGATCCGAGGGTCGTGCGGTCATCGTGATCTCCCACACGCCGGTTCCCGACAGCCTCGTGACCGGTCGCCTCCGGATCGTCGCGCCGCCGATCGCGGCCGTCGGCTGATGCGATCCACCGGAGCACGCCGGCAGGTCGTCCTCCCGGCCTGGTCCGAGCCCGAGGACGTCTACCGACGCGTGTTCGCTGACGAACCCTGGGCGGCCTGGTTGGATTCGGGCCAGGGCTCCCGGACCGGCGTCAGTCTCATCGGACGCGGGACCGAACGCCTCGTCGCGGACGTCCGGCTCGGCACGGTGGAGCGCATCACCCCGGTGTCCGCCTCGGTCGACCGGACGACGATCCTCGACGCCCTCCGTACCGTGCGTGCGGAGGGCGACCCGGGCGATTGGGTCGGGTGGTTCGGCTACGAGTCGGGGGCAGGGCTCGTCGGGGTTCCGTCGCACGCGGCGGCCTCCCCGGACGCGCTCTTCCTGCGCCTCGACGACCAGGTGCGGTTCGACCATGCGGCGCGGACGGTGACGATCTCGTCGGACGATCCCGACTGGATCGCGACGACCGTCGAGCGATTGAGTAGGGCGACCGAGCCTCCTCCCGTGGCCGAGGCGGCCGGCGGGGTCTGCGCGCCCCGTCACAGCGATGCCGCATACGTGCGGCTCGTCGAGCGGTGCCAGGAGCACATCACCCGTGGGGACGCCTACCAGCTGTGCCTGACGAACCACCTGCGCGTCGACGGGGTCCACGACCCGTTCGCGACCTATCTGCGGCTGCGCAGGACGAGCCCCACGCACCACGGCGGCTTCCTCCGGTTCGGTTCGATCAGTGTCGCGAGCGCGTCACCGGAGCAGTTCCTCGAGGTCTGGCCCGACGGCCGCGTCCGGACGAAGCCGATCAAGGGGACCCGGCCGAGAGGTGCCGATCCCGAGGAGGACGCCCGCCGGCGCGCCGATCTGCTGGCGAGTCCCAAGGAGCGCGCGGAGAACCTCATGATCGTCGATCTGATGCGGAACGACCTCTCCAGAGTCTGCGAGCTGGGTTCCGTGGCGGTCACGGCTCTCCATCACGTCGAGAGCTACCCGCAGGTGCACCAACTCGTCAGCACCGTCGAAGGACGGTTGCGCGCAGGGCTGGGCGCGCTCGACGTCGTCGAGGTCGCATTCCCGGCCGGATCGATGACCGGGGCCCCGAAACGTCGGGCGATGGAACTGCTGTACGACCTCGAAGCGGGCCCGCGCGGGGTGTACGCCGGCGCCTTCGGCCTGCTGTCCGCGGACGGATCGATGGACCTCGCCATGGTCATCCGCTCGATCGTGATCGATCCGCACGGTGCGTCGATCGGCACGGGTGGTGGCATCACGGCGCTGTCCGACGCCCGGGAGGAGCTCGAGGAGACGTGGACCAAGGCGGCGGCCCCGCTGGCGGCACTCGGCGTCGGACGTCCGCCTGCCGAATCCCGGTAGGCTTGACCGTTGGACGGAGCGCCGTCGTGCGCTCCAGCCCGTCCATCCTGCGGCCGAGCGCCGTGCGAGCAGCCCACGGGCTTCCACCCCCAGCACCTGCAGTGATTGAGAGTGACGTGTCAGACGAGCGCAACACCGACGACCGCCGAGACGGCGAGCGGTACGACTTCCAGGCGATCCAGGAGAAGTGGCTTCCCGTCTGGGACGAGCTGAAGCCCTTCGCAGCAGGCGACCCTGCCGACAAACGTCCGCGCAAGTACGTGCTCGACATGTTCCCGTACCCCTCGGGCGACCTGCACATGGGTCACGCCGAGGCGTTCGGCTTCGGCGACATCGTCGCGCGGTACTGGCGTCACCAGGGTTTCAACGTCCTGCACCCGATCGGCTGGGACTCGTTCGGTCTCCCCGCCGAGAACGCTGCCATCCAGCGCGGCGTCGACCCGCGCGAGTGGACCTACGCGAACATCGCGCAGCAGAAGGCCAGCTTCCGCCAGTACGGTCCCTCGTTCGACTGGGACCGCGAGCTCCACACGAGCGACCCCGAGTACTACCGGTGGAACCAGTGGCTGTTCCTCCAGCTGTTCGAGAAGGGCCTCGCGTACCGTAAGGCGAGCCCCGTCAACTGGTGCCCGAACGACCAGACCGTGCTCGCGAACGAGCAGGTCGTCGACGGACACTGCGAGCGCTGCGGCGCCGAGGTGACGAAGAAGAAGCTCACCCAGTGGTACTTCCGCATCACCGACTACGCCGACCGCCTGATCGACGACCTCAACCAGCTCGAGGGCACCTGGCCGGCCAAGGTCCTCAGCATGCAGCGGAACTGGATCGGTCGATCCAACGGTGCGGACGTCTCGTTCTCGATAGAGGGTCGTGCCGAGCCGGTCTCCGTGTACACGACCCGCCCCGACACGCTGTACGGCGTGACGTTCATGGTCGTGGCGCCCGACTCGGAGCTCGCAGCCGAGCTCGTCGCCGACACCTCCGACGAGGTCAAGGGGCGCTTCCAGGCCTACCTCGACAGCGTCAAGGGTGAGAGCGAGATCGCGCGGCTCGCGACCGACCGCCAGAAGACCGGCGTCTTCCTCGAGCGCTACGCGATCAACCCGCTGAGTGGCGAGCGCCTGCCGATCTGGGCGGCCGACTACGTCCTGGCCGACTACGGTCACGGGGCGATCATGGCGGTCCCTGCGCACGACCAGCGCGACCTCGACTTCGCGCGGGCGTTCGACCTGCCCGTGCGCGTCGTGGTGGACACCACCCAGCCCGTCACCGGTGCCATCCCGATCATCGTCGACGGTGAGCTGCCGGAGGACCTCCCGTCGATCGATCCCGCCAAGACGGGTGTCGCGCTGACTGGCGACGGTCGCCTGACGAACTCCGGCCCCTTCGACGGCCTGAGCAAGGCGAACGCGATCCCGAAGGTCACGGCTGCACTCGCGTCGAGCGGCCTCGGCGCGAAGACGAAGAACTACCGCCTCCGCGACTGGCTCATCTCGCGACAGCGCTACTGGGGCACGCCGATCCCGATCATCCACTGCGACGCCTGTGGCGAGGTGCCGGTCCCCGAGGACCAGCTCCCCGTGCGGCTGCCGGACGCCGCGGGTCTCGACCTGCGTCCGAAGGGCATGAGCCCGCTCGCTGCGGCAGAGGACTGGATCAACGTGGACTGCCCGTCGTGCGGGAAGCCTGCGAAGCGCGACTCCGACACGATGGACACCTTCGTCGACAGCTCGTGGTATTTCCTCCGGTTCCTGAACCCGACCTCCGACGAGATCGCGTTCGACCCGAAGGAGGCCGACAAGTGGGCGCCGGTCGACCAGTACGTCGGCGGTGTCGAGCACGCGATCCTGCACCTGCTCTACTCGCGGTTCATCACGAAGGTCCTGTTCGACCTCGGCAAGGTCGGCTTCACCGAGCCCTTCAGCGCACTCCTCAACCAGGGCATGGTCATCCTCGACGGTTCGAAGATGAGCAAGAGCAAGGGCAACCTGGTGGAGTTCGCCCAGGAGCTGCGGTCGTACGGCGCCGACGCCCTGCGCGTCACGATGGCATTCGCCGGTCCTCCGGAGGACGACATCGACTGGGCGGACGTCTCGCCGGCCGGGTCGGCCAAGTTCCTGGCACGCGCCTGGCGGGTCGCGCACGACGTCACCAGCTCGCCCGACGTCGCCTGGAAGGACGGCGACGAGAAGCTGCGGAAGGTCACGCATCACTTCCTCGCGGAAGCTCCCGGGCTCATCGAGGCGGGCAAGTTCAACGTCGTCGTGGCACGGCTCATGGAGCTCGTCAACGCGACGCGGAAGGCGATCGACGCCGGGCCCGGCGCGGGCGACCCCGCCGTGCGTGAGTCCGCCGAGGTGACGGCCATGGCGCTCGACCTCTTCGCGCCGTTCACCGCCGAGGACATGTGGGCCAAGCTCGGCTACCAGCCGTCGATCTCGCTGGTGCCGTGGCGGAAGGCCGACCGGTCGCTGTTGGTCGAGGACCAGGTGACCGCGGTGGTGCAGGTCGACGGCAAGGTCCGCGACCGGCTCGAGGTGTCGCCGAAGATCTCCGGCGAGGAACTCGAGCAGCTCGCACGCGCGAGTGCGGCTGTGCAGCGTTCCGTGGGCGACCGCGAGATCGTTAACGTCGTGGTGCGTGCCCCGCGCGTGGTGAGCATCGCCACGAAGGGCTGATGCGGTTCGGGGCGGGCCCCGCGGCCCGTCCCGAACACGCGCGTAGCGCTCGGGCACGATCATCGAGTCGGACTCCGTGTCCCATCCGACGGCAGGGTGTTCTCGGATCGCGTCCCGCCCGGTTGCCTGTGCTTCCTCGGTAGCATGACCGGGTGCCCGCTCTCGCCCCATCAGTACGAACGCTCCGCGTCTTCCAGATCCTGTGGGTGATCGGCTTCCTGATCGGAACGACCACGCACACCGCGGATCTGATCCTCGGCGGGTTGGACGTCTACGGCGGCTTCCCGCCCGGCGTCCGGCTGTTCTGGGTGACGCTCACGGTCTTGGACCCCATCACCGCTGTGCTGATCATCCTTCGACGGCGCGCCGGAATCGTGCTCGGAATCACGGTGATCGTCGCCGACATCGCCGTGAACTGGACCGTCTTCGTTCTGCTCGGCGGACTCTCGTGGTTCGGCGTCATCAATCAGAGCCTGTTCGCGGTGCTCATCCTCGCCACGGCTCGGCCCCTGTGGATCTGGTTCGGGCGATCTTCGACACGAGAGCGTGCCGACGCGGCCAGAGCGGCCTGATCGCCTCGGTCGGAAGACGACCGGTCGACGCCGAGGCGGTCGGCGAGCTGGCTGAATCCTGCATCTCAGGCGAACGCGCTCCACAGGGGTGGTCGCGGTGCGTTCGGTGCCCGCGGCGGCGGTGAGCGTGTGGTTCGGGGCGTCCGGGCTCGTAGCGTTCGAGGATGACCATCGAACCGGAACCCATGTCCCACCCGGTGCCGTCCAGTCGTTCGGCTACACGCCGCCTGCTGCGTGAGCTACCGCGCCCAGAGTTCCGTGCCGGGGCGGTCGTCGTGCTGGTGATCGTGGCCCTCGTCGTCGCCATCCTCGTCTCGTTGTTCACCTCAGGCGGGGCGGTCAGGACGATCGGTGGGGCGGAGCTGTCGGCGGATGCGAGCCCCGTTCCCGGAGCGACTCCCGGAGCGACCGCGCCCGCCGGCTCGGCGACGGGGGAGCTGTTCATCCATGTCCTCGGAGCGGTCGCGGCCCCTGGTGTCTACCGGCTGCCGGACGGATCACGTGCGTTCGATGCGGTAGCGTCCGCCGGCGGCCTCCTACCGGAAGCGGACACCGGTGCCGTGAACCTCGCACGGTTCGTGAACGACGGCGAGCAACTGTACGTCCCAGTGGTCGGCGAGGTGCCACCCGGCGGAGGCGCGAACGGGTCGGCTGCCGGGAGTCCGTCCGGCTCGCAGCTCGTCAACGTGAACACGGCATCCGCGGCCGAACTCACCGCACTCCCGCGGATCGGAGAGGCCCTGGCCGCACGCATCGTCGCCTGGCGGGAGGCGAACGGACCGTTCGCCACCCTCGACGACCTGAGCGCGGTCGAAGGCATCGGCGCGAAGACCCTCGAGGGGCTTCGCGCGGCGGCGACGGTGTGACCGCAGACGCGGCCACCGGACCGACATCCGGGCGAGGTGAGAGCGCGATGCGGTTCCCGCGCCTGCTCATCCCGGCGGCGGTCTCCTGGGTCGGTGCGGCCGTCTGCAGTGCGGCTCCAACGCTGGCCTGGGGTGGGGTACTGGTCGCGTTCCTCGTCGCCTCCGCCTGCCTCGGGTGCAGCACGGTCGTCCGGTGTCGCCATGCGGAGTATCGCCCGGGGGAGCGTCGGACAGCGTCTGTCGTCATCACGACACTCCTGCTCTGCGCGTGCGCCGCGGCACTGTTCGGCATGGTCGCGGCCTCGATCGCCGCACGCGCGCCCGACCGGCAGCCGGAGGCGCTGCAAGCGCTCGGAAACGCTCCAGTGGATGCCGAGGTCGCGGTGACCGGCGACGCCGTGCCCACCGGTTCGGTCACGACGGGGTCCGGCATCCGCTTCGCGGCCGACCTCATGACGGCCAGTGGAGACCAAAGGATCCTGGAGCGTCTCTCGGTCCCGGTCCTCGTCTTCGCGCCGGTGCCGGCGGATCGGGCGCCGAGGATCGGCGAGCGCTGGCGCGTCGACGGCTCGCTCCGATGGAACGCGCCGGGTGATGCGCGGGCAGCGCTGCTCTTCGCACGGGAGGAACCCGAGCTGCTGGGGGAGCCGCCGGCGATCCTCGACTGGTCGGCGTCGTTCCGTTCCGGCCTCGTCGGGCTCGCGTCCACCTTGCCCGGCCCGGGTGGGGAACTGCTGCCCGGCCTCGCGATCGGCGATGTGAGTCAGGTGAGTGACGCGGTCACGGAGTCGATGCAGCGCAGTTCACTCTCGCATCTGACGGCCGTGTCCGGAGCGAACTGTGCGGTCATCGTGTGGCTCGTCAGCACCGCGGTCGCGGCACTCGGCGGCGGGCGGAAGCTCAGGATCTCGTGTGCCCTGCTGTGCCTCGTCGCCTTCGTGGTCCTCGTGACGCCCCAACCGAGCGTGCAGCGGGCGGCTCTCATGGCTGCCTTCGTCCTGGTGATGGGCGGCTTCGGGCGGCCGATCAGGGGCCTCGCCGCGCTGTCGTTGGCGGTGGTCGTCCTCCTCGTCGCCGACCCTTGGCTGGCCGGGCAGTACGGGTTCGGGCTCTCGGTGCTCGCCACCAGTGGTCTGCTGCTCCTGAGCGGACCCCTCACGGACCTGCTGGGCAGGTGGCTGCCGCGAGGGATCGCGGCCCTCATCGCGATCCCGGCAGCCGCCCAGCTCGCCTGCCAGCCGATGCTCGTCCTCCTCGACCCCGCGATCCAGCTCGGCGGTGTCCCCGCGAACCTGCTCGCGGGCCCGGCCGCAGCGCCCGCGACCATGCTCGGGCTGCTCGCCTGCCTGCTGGTCCCGTTCGCACCACCACTCGCATGGCTCGTCGCGTGGCTCGGGTGGGTGCCGGCGACCTGGATCGCAGCGGTGGCCCGGTGGTTCGAGGGCGTCCCTGCTGCGCGGGTGCCGTGGCCGGAGGGGCCGCTGGGCGTCGTGCTCGTCACCGTGCCGACCGTCTTGATCGCCACGCTCCTGCTGTTCCGTCGGGACCTGCCCCCGAGGTGGTCGAGGACGATCGGGGTGGCGGTTGTCGTGGCGCTCGTGGCACTGTGCGGTCGGGCGGTCGGGGACGGACTCGGGCCGGCCCTGCACCGGCCGGGCGACTGGATCGTCGCCGCCTGCGACGTCGGTCAGGGAGACGCGGTCCTCCTGCGACAGGGCGGCGCCACCGCCCTGGTCGACGTCGGGCCTGACCCCGAACCGCTCCGCGCGTGCTTGGACGAACTCGGGGTGTCCCGCATCGAACTGCTCGTCCTCACCCATTACGACCTCGACCACGTCGGAGGCCTCGACGCGGTCGTCGGCAGGGTCGACGAGGTGCTGCTCGGGCCGGTCGACGACCCGGAGGACGAGCGCATCGCACGAGTGCTCCGAGCGGCCGGTGCGGAGGTGCGACAGGCCAGCGCCGGGGACCAGGGGGTGCTGGGGGTCCCGGAGAGCGCGGCGCCGTGGCGCGTCCTGTGGCCGGACCCCGCGGCAGGTGGCGTCGAACCGGGGAACGACGCGAGCGTGGTGGTCCGGTTCGACCTCCTCGCCGCATCGGTGCTGCTGCTCGGCGACCTCGGTGAGGAAGCGCAGGACGGGCTGCTCCGCCGGCACGCGCTCGGGGACGCGGTCGACATCGTCAAGGTGTCGCATCACGGTTCCGCCGATCAGAGTGACCGCCTGGCGCGCCGGGTCGGTGCGACCGTTGCGCTCGTCTCCGTCGGGGCCGACAACGGCTACGGGCATCCGACGCGCTCGGCGCTCGAGCTGTACGAGGCCACCGGGGCCGAGGTCCTCCGCACGGACGAGTCGGGCATCATCGTCCTCGGCCCGGGCGACGACGGCGGGTTCCGCGTGTGGTCGGAGCGCGGCGGGTGAGCCGCGGACCGCCCCGCCTAGCGTCGGCGGTCGCCGGTAGACTCGGACGGTCGAGAGGAGCCGCTGTGGCTGCACCACGTTCCGCCGGTCGCGGCAAGGCCAAGACGGCGGCCAAGGCCTCGGCGGCGATCCCGCAGCTCGGCTGGTCCGAGATCCGCCCGGCTCCGATCGTGTTGGTGTCCGGCACGGAGTCCTTCCTCGCCGATCGGGCGATCCGCCGGCTGCGCGACTTCCTCGTCTCCGAAGACCCCTCGCTCGAGGTCAACGACGTCGCAGCCGACAGCTACGCCCCGGGCGAGCTGCTCACGGTCGCGAGCCCGTCGCTCTTCGGTGAGCCCCGGCTCGTCCGCGTCAGCCAGGTCGAGAAGTGCTCCGATCAGTTCCTCACCGAAGCCATCCGGTATCTCGAAGCACCGCCGGAGGGCGCCTACCTCGTGCTGCGGCACAACGGAGGCGTGCGCGGCAAGAAGCTGCTCGACGCCATCCGCTCAGGCACCGGTGGCGGTGTCGAGATCGTCTGCACCGAACTCAAGCGGGACAGCGACAAGGCCGACTTCGCCGCGGCGGAGTTCAAGACGGCGGGTCGTCGCATCACGCCCCAGGCGCTCCGTGCACTCGTCGGCGCCTTCTCCGACGACCTCGCCGAGCTCGCAGCCGCGTGCAGTCAGCTCATGGCCGACGCGTCCGACGAGATCACCGAGCAGACGGTCAACAAGTACTACGGCGGTCGACTCGAGACGAGCGCGTTCGACGTCGCCGACGCCGCGATCGCCGGACGACACGGGGAAGCGCTGCTCGCCCTGCGGCAGGCGCTCGACTCGGGTGCCGACCCCGTGCCGATCGTCGCCGCGTTCGCCATGAAGATCCGCACGATGGCCAAGGTGTCGTCGGCACGCGGCGGGTCCGGGCAGATCGCTCAGCAGTTCGGCCTCGCACCGTGGCAGGTCGACCGCGCCCGTCGGGACCTGTCCGGTTGGACGGACGCCGGCATCGGCCGCGTGGTGCAGATGCTCGCAGAGACCGACGCCGGCGTGAAGGGCGCGAGCCGCGACCCGGTGTTCGCACTCGAGCGGCTCGTCGGCGTCATCGCGGCACGCGGGGTCGATCTGTCGGAGCGGTAGCCCGTCGAGCTGGCCGTGGCGGCGGGCGGGATGCCCTTCGACAAGCTCAGGGACCCGTTTGCGCTCAGGGACCCGTGTGCGCTCAGGGACCCGTGTGCGCTCAGGGAACGGAATGCCCCGGGAACGCGAAAGGCCCCGCACGTTCCGAGGAACGCCGGGGCCTTGCAGCTGGTGTCGCTTAGAGCGCGTTGACCTGCTTGGCGATGGCCGACTTGCGGTTCGCTGCCTGGTTCTCGTGGATGACGCCCTTGCTCACGGCCTTGTCGAGCTTCTTCGAGGCGAGCTTGAGTGCGGACTCAGCCTGAGCCTTGTCGCCGGCGACGACGGCCTCACGGGTTGCGCGGATGGCGGTCTTCAGCTGGCTCTTGACGGCCTTGTTGCGCTCGTTGGCCTTCTTGTTGGTGCCGATGCGCTTGATCTGCGACTTGATGTTTGCCACGTTGGGTCAACTTTCGGTTCGAGGAAATGATGTTCGGTGCCGTCGGACGGAAGAGGGCGTCTTCGAGCGAGTTCTCGTGTGGTCTCAACTCACACGCAAGCCAACAGGCAACATTACCAGTCGGGCTGAGTTCTGGCAATCCAGGGTACCGCAGCACGGGTGCTCCCCGCCGTGGGACAATGAGGGTTGCCCGATTCCACCCCTGACCCCGAGGAACGCGTGAGCCCCCAAGCAGTGAAGGCCCTCGAGCCGGCATCGACCGACCCGGCGTTCATCCGGAACTTCTGCATCATCGCCCACATCGACCACGGCAAGTCGACCCTGGCGGACCGCATGTTGCAGATCACCGGCGTCGTCTCGGACCGCGACATGAGGGCGCAGTACCTCGACCGCATGGACATCGAGCGCGAGCGCGGCATCACCATCAAGAGCCAGGCCGTGCGCATGCCGTGGTCGCTCAATGGCGAGACCTTCGCGCTCAACATGATCGACACCCCCGGGCACGTCGACTTCACCTACGAGGTCTCGCGGTCGCTCGCCGCCTGCGAGGGCGCGATCCTCCTCGTCGACGCGGCACAGGGTATCGAGGCGCAGACGCTCGCGAACCTCTACCTCGCCCTCGAGAACGACCTCGAGATCATCCCGGTGCTCAACAAGATCGACCTCCCGGCGGCAGACCCCGACAAGTACGCGAAGGAGCTCGCGAGCCTCATCGGCGGCAAGCCCGAAGACGTCCTGCGGGTGTCCGGCAAGACCGGTATGGGCGTCGAGGAACTCCTCGACCGCGTCGTGGGGCGCATCCCGAACCCCGTGGGCGACCCGGACGCACCCACGCGCGCCATGATCTTCGACTCCGTCTACGACACCTACCGTGGCGTCGTCACCTACGTCCGCATGATCGACGGCCAGCTGAGTCCGCGCGAGCGCATCCAGATGATGTCGACGCGCGCGGTGCACGACCTCCTCGAGATCGGCGTCAGCTCGCCGGAACCGACGCCCACGAAGGGCCTCGGCGTCGGTGAGGTGGGCTACCTCATCACGGGCGTGAAGGACGTCCGGCAGTCGAAGGTCGGCGACACCGTCACGACCGCGGTGAAGCCGGCGACCGACGCCCTCCCGGGCTACACCGACCCGAAGCCGATGGTCTTCTCCGGTCTGTACCCGATCGACGGCAGCGACTACCCGATCCTCCGCGACGCGCTCGACAAGCTGAAGCTCTCCGACGCCTCGCTCAACTACGAGCCGGAGACCTCCGTCGCCCTCGGATTCGGCTTCCGCGTCGGCTTCCTCGGCCTGCTCCACCTCGAGATCGTGACCGAGCGGTTGCAGCGCGAGTTCGACCTCGACCTCATCGCCACCGCGCCGTCGGTCACCTACGAGGTGAAGACGGAGGACAAGCAGGTCGTCACCGTCACGAACCCCAGCGAGTTCCCCTCCGGCAAGATCCTCGAGGTGTCGGAGCCGATGGTCAAGGTGGGCATCCTCGCCCCCAAGGACTACGTGGGCACCATCATGGAGCTCTGCCAGAGCCGTCGAGGTGCGCTGCTCGGCATGGAGTACCTCGGCGAGGACCGCGTCGAGCTGCGGTACACGATGCCGCTCGGTGAGATCGTCTTCGACTTCTTCGACCACCTGAAGAGCCGCACGCAGGGGTACGCGTCGCTCGACTACGAGCCCTCCGGTCAGCAGGCCGCCGATCTCGTGAAGGTCGACATCCTGCTGCAGGGCGACCAGGTCGACGCGTTCAGCGCCATCGTCCACCGCGAGAAGGCGTACGCCTACGGCGTGCTCATGACCGAGCGCCTGAAGAAGCTCATCCCGCGCCAGCAGTTCGAGGTGCCGATCCAGGCCGCCATCGGTGCGCGGATCATCGCCCGCGAGTCGGTCCGTGCCATGCGCAAGGACGTCCTGGCCAAGTGCTACGGCGGTGACATCACCCGCAAGCGCAAGCTCCTCGAGAAGCAGAAGGAGGGCAAGAAGCGGATGAAGATGGTCGGCAAGGTCGAGGTGCCTCAGGAAGCGTTCATCGCAGCGCTCTCCGGGGACGTGGAGACGAAGGACAAGAAGTGAACGCACGACGCAGTTCGTTCGAGGACGAGGCGGTCGACTACGCGGCCGTCGGTGCCACCCAGCGGACCGACCTCCTGCAGTACCCGCCGGAGGGTTACGTGCCGTCGGAGGACGAGTTCCGCCTCGGGAGCGGCGAGGAGCGGTTCGCCCTCGCGAGCAGCGCCCTCCTCACCTGGGGGCTGCATCGCTCGAGTGGCGTGGAGATCTCCGAGGTGCACCCCGGCACGGGCGTGCAGTACGGCGGCATCGCCTTCGCCGAGGACGGTACGCCGCTGGAACCCATCGAGACGCACGAGGAGCAACGCTTCGCCGAGGACGGCACGCCGTTCATCACGCCGGGCACGACGGTCGTCTTCGCCGGCACCGTCGGCGGGGAACCGCTCGTCGGGCCGCATCGCGTCATCTCCGTCACCGAGGAGCCGGGTCACGTGAGCCTGGCCATCGGCACGATGGAGGGCGATCCGGAGAGCGGCGAGCAGTCCTTCACGATCGAGCAGCGCGAGGACGACTCCGTCTGGATCGTCGTGCGCTCGTTCTTCCGCCCGACGAAGGGTGCAGCGAAGCTCGTCGGCTCCAAGCGCCGCCGCAAGACCATGAACGACGCCTACCTCCGCGCACTCCTGCCGTCGCGCGGCGTCTGAGCGACGGACCGTGCCGAGCGCCCTCCCACTCGCCGATCCGGCCCCGTCCGACGGACTCCTCCCGGAGACGGCGGCCGTCGGTGCCCACGAACGCAACTTCGGGGTCTACCTGCACGTCCCGTTCTGCCGGGTCCGATGCGGCTACTGCGACTTCAACACCTACACGGCGACCGAGCTCCGCGGCGCGAAGCAGTCTGACTACGCCGACGAGGCGGTCGCGGAACTCCGCTTCGGCAAGTCCGTCCTGGCGTCATCGACCGTCCCCGATCGTCCGGTCTCGACCGTGTTCTTCGGTGGCGGGACGCCGACCCTCCTCCCCGCTGACGACCTGGTCCGCATGCTCCGAGGCGTGACGGACAACTTCGACCTCGCTCCCGGCGCTGAAGTGACGACCGAGGCCAACCCCGACTCCGTCGACGCCACCTACCTCCGCACGCTCGCCGAAGCCGGATTCACCCGGGTGTCCTTCGGGATGCAGTCCGCCGTGCCGAGCGTGCTCGCCACCCTCGAGCGCACGCACGATCCGGCTCGGGTGCCGCTCGTCGTGCAGTGGGCTCGCGAGGCCGGCCTCGGCGTCAGCCTGGACCTCATCTACGGGACGCCGGGGGAGACCCTGGCCGACTGGCGCGTCTCACTCGAGACGGCGATCGCCTGCGCTCCGGACCACGTGTCGGCTTATTCGCTCATCGTCGAACCCGGAACGAAACTCGCGCGCCAGATCCGCTCGGGCGTGGTGGGGACCCCCGACGAAGACCTGCAGGCCGATATGTACGAGCTCGCCGACGATCTCCTCACCGAGGCCGGCTACGGCTGGTACGAGGTCAGCAACTGGGCGACGGACGACACGCACCGCTCCCGGCACAACCTCTCCTACTGGACCGGCGAGGACTGGTGGGGTGTCGGCCCGGGCTCGCACAGTCACGTCGGCGGGGTGCGCTGGTGGAACGTCAAGCACCCGGCGGCGTACGCCCAGCGGATCGCGGCGGGGGAGTCGCCGGCCGCCGGCCGGGAGACCCTGGACGACGAGACGCGGGAACTCGAACGCATCCTGCTGCTCACCCGCACGCGGGACGGCATCCCGATCCGGACGCTCGCCCCCGAGGCTCGCACGGCCGTCGCCGGGCTCATCGCCGAGGAACTGGTCGACGCACGGCAGGCCCTGCTCGGACGGCTGGAGCTCACGCGCCGCGGACGGCTCCTCGCCGACGCGGTCGTCCGCCGTCTGGTCGGCGACTGACCCTGCCCGAGGCGCAGAACAGCCCCGCCCGGCGGACCGGACGGGGCTGTTCTCGTGCGGCTCGACGGATCAGGCCTTGATGAACTGGATCGTGAGCGGGTAGCTGTACAGCTCGCCCTTGTTCGCCTTGATCGCGGCGATGATGCTGAACACGATCACCACGACGTAGACGGCGATGATGATGAACAGACCCACGACGACGATCGTCAGGATCGAGCCGACCACGAGCGCGATCAGCATCGTCAGCTGGAAGTTCAGCGCGGTGAGCGTGTGCGCCTTGATGAACGGGCCGCGGTCCTTGAGGACCAGGTAGCCGATCAGCGGCGGGATGAATCCGAAGAAGATCCCACCGATGTGGATGAGCGTCGACCAGAGCTTCTCGTCCGACGGGCTCATGGGCTGAGCGGCGGCGTACGGCTGCTGGTACTGCGGGGCGCCTGCGGGCGGCGGCGGGTAGGAGCCGGCAGCGGGCGGCGGCGGCGCGTAGCCACCGGCGGGCGGGGGCGGGTAGGCGCCTGCGGGCGGCTGCTGCGGAGCTGCGGGAGGGGGCGTCGCGCCGTCTCCTGCAGGCGGAACCGACCCGCCCTTCGCTGGGTCGACGGGCGGCTGAGCGTTCGGATCGGACATCTTCGCACCTTTCACGGAGAGTGATATTCAATTGGTCCAGCTGAGCGTATCGCACCAGGTGTTGCTCATCAGGGACCCACGCCTGCGGCCAACGGTATTCCCGCGGCACGGGGCCGCGCAAGGGACGGCCGCGCGGAGGCCACGATATGATTGGCAGTCAGGGTCTTCGAGTGCTGATGGTCGGCGCTCCGAGGTGGATGACGGGAGGAGATCGAGATGGTGTCGGATCGCGGTCTCGAAGTGCTCCGCGTCATCGTGCAGGACTACGTCGCCTCGCGCGAGCCCGTCGGTTCCAAGACGATCGTCGACCGCCACTCCTTCGGGGTCTCCGCAGCCACCATCCGCAACGACATGGCGCAGCTCGAGGACGAAGAGCTCATCGCAGCTCCCCACACCTCTTCCGGCCGGGTGCCCACCGACAAGGGTTACCGGATGTTCGTCGACCACCTGGCCGACCGCCGTCCGCTGAACAACGCCCAACGGACGGCGATCGAGACCTTCCTCGGCGCGTCCGGCGACCTCGACGAGGTCCTGCACCGCACGGTGCGGCTGCTCTCGCAGCTGACGAACCAGGTCGCGCTCGTCCAGTACCCGATGTTCTCCCGGGCACGCGTCCGGCATCTCGAGTTGGTGAGCGTCACCTCGAACCGAGTGCTCGCGGTCATCATCCTCGACAACGGCCGCGTCGAGCAGCGGCTCATCGAGACGGAGAGCCCGGTCGACGACGATCTCATCTCGCGGCTCCGCTCGCTGTGCAACGAGGCGGTCGCGGGCCGTCCACTCCTCGACGCCCACGACGCGATCGGCGACGTCCCAGCCGACATCGCCGACCTCGATCGCGCGGCGGCCGTCCGCATCGTCGACGCGGTGCGCGAGCAACTCTCGGCGCAGCGCCAGGACCGCCTCGTCATGGCCGGCGCCGCCAACCTCGCCCGCACCGAGGACGACTTCCCCGGCAGCATCTATCCGGTCCTGGACGCCATCGAGCAGCAGGTCGTGCTGCTCCGGCTCTTCGGCGAGATGGAGTCCGAGCGCGACGGCGTGGTCGCCAGCATCGGGCGGGAGAACGCGTCGTTCGGCCTCGAGACCACGAGTGTCCTCGCCGGGAACTACCGTTCCTCTGGTGGCGAAATCGCCCGGCTCGGCGTCCTCGGCCCCACGAGAATGGACTACGCGAGCAACATGGCTGCGGTCCGCGCCGTCGCCAGGTACCTCTCGCGCATCCTCGACGCCGAGTGACGCATCCTCGTCGCGTCCCCCAACACCTTCCGCACCTCGAACGAAAGGCCCTCAGTGGCTGACTACCCCGACCACTACGCAGCACTCGGTGTCGCCAAGGAGGCGACGCCCGAAGAGATCAAGAAGGCGTACCGCCGCCTCGCACGCGAACTGCACCCCGACGTGAACCCGGGTTCCGACGCCTCGGAACGGTTCAAGGAGGTCACGCACGCCTACGACGTGCTGAGCGACCCCAAGCAGCGCCAGCAGTACGACCTCGGTCCGCAGGCTGGTGGGTTCGGTGGCGGCGACGCCGGGTTCGGCGGCTTCGGCGACATCTTCGACACCTTCTTCGGCGGTGGCGGCCAGCAGCGCGGACCCAAGTCCCGTCGCGCACGCGGGGAGGACGCCCTGTTGCGCGTCGAGCTCGACCTCGACGAGGTCATCTTCGGCACCCACCGCGACCTCGAGGTCGACACCGCCGTGCTCTGCAGCACCTGCAACGGCTCCTGCTGCCAGCCCGGCACCTCACCGGTGACCTGCGACATCTGTCACGGCACCGGCTCCATCCAGCGGGCCGTCCGCTCGCTGCTCGGCAACGTCATGACGTCGGCGCCCTGCGGCACCTGCCGCGGCTACGGCACGATCATCGCGACCCCGTGCGTCACCTGCCAGGGTCAGGGTCGGCTCCGTGCCCGCCGCACCGTCTCGGTCGACATCCCGGCCGGCGTCGACACCGGTCTGCGTCTGCAGATGCCGGGGAGCGGCGAGGTCGGCCCGGCCGGCGGCCCGAACGGCGACCTCTACCTCGAGATGAAGGTCAAGCACCACGACGTCTTCAGCCGCGACGGCGACGACCTGTTGTGCACGCTCGAAGTCCCGATGACCGACGCCATCCTCGGCCGCCAGGTCACCGTCCACGCGCTCGACGGCGACGTCGAGGTCGAGCTGCGGCCGGGCGTGCAGAGCTCCGAGGTCATCACGGTCAAGGACCGCGGTGTCACCCGTCTCCGCGGGAACAGCCGGGGCGACCTCAAGATCGGCGTCCAGGTCGTCACGCCGACGAAACTCGACCACCGCGAACGCGAGCTGATCAAGAGCTTCGCCTCGGGACGACGCCAGGGTGCTCCGGCGCTCGCGCAGTTCCAGCAGGGCCTGTTCGCGAAGATCCGCGACCGCTTCCACGGCGTCGGTTGAGATGAGTTCGCTGTACCTCCGTGAGGATCTCGAATCGACCGGTGTCGGCGACTCGGTGACCCTCCGCGGGCCCGAGGCGAAGCACGCCGTCGCCGTGAGTCGGCTGCGGGTCGGCGAGACGACGTCGATCGGCAACGGCCGGGGCCTGATCGCGACCGGACCGGTCGTGCGCAGCGAGCCGGGGGAGTTGGAGATCCGCGTCGAATCGGTCGTGGTGCATCCGGAGAACCGTCCCGGGCTCGTCCTCGTGCAGGCGCTGGCCAAGGGTGATCGCGACGAACTCGCCATCCAGGCGGCGACCGAGCTGGGTGTCGACCGGATCGTCCCGTGGGGCGCCGAGCGCAGCATCTCGAGATGGCAGGGCGACAAAGCGGTCAAGGGCCGTGCGCGCTGGCAGCTCATCGTGCGGGAGGCGTCGAAGCAGTCGATCCGCGCACGGGTCCCCGAGGTGGCCGAGGTCGTCGACACCCGCGGACTCGCGTCGATCGTCGCCGGCCGGACCGTCCTCGTGCTCGAACCCAGCGCGGCACTCGCTCTCTCGGAGCTCGACCCGTCGGCCCTGCTCGCCGAGGAACTCGTGCTCGTCGTCGGTCCGGAGGGCGGCATCTCGCCGGCGGAGCGCGAACGGCTCGAAGCGGCCGGCGCCGTCGAGGTCCGGATCGGCTCGGGCGTCCTGCGCACCTCGACGGCAGGACCGGCGGCGATCGCCGCGCTCAACCTGCTGCTCGGTCGGTGGTGACGATCCACCAGCCCGCGCATGAGGCCGCCACGAACCTTAGACTGGTGGACATGAGTGAAGCACCGTCGGTATTCAGCCGCATCGTGTCGGGGGAGATCCCGACGACCCTCCTCGCCGAGACCGATCGGGTGATCGCGTTCGCCGACATCGCACCGCAGGCGCCCGTGCACCTCCTCGTCGTCCCGAAGACCGCCGAGTACCGCGACGTCGTGGAGTTGGCCGCTGGCGACCCCTCCTTGCTCGCTGAGATGGTCGAGGTGGCGTCGTCGCTTGCGAAGGAGCACACGGGTGGCGAGTTCCGACTCGTCTTCAACACCGGCGAGTCCGCCGGGCAGACGGTCTTCCACGTGCACGCGCATGTCCTCGGCGGTTCCCTGCAGGAGGGCACCCTTGGCGGAGCCTGAGTCCTCGAACCCCGACCGCTCCGTCGCTGCGCGGACGGAGGAGGTCGAGCACGTCCTCCTGGTGGACGGGCTCGCCATGGTCCGTCTCCTCGGCCCACAGGACCGCCTCCTGACGACCGTCGAGCGCGAACACCCCGGTGTCTCGGTGCACGTGCGCGGCAATGAGATCACCATCACCGGCCCGGCGCCGCAGGCCGACGCCGCCAGACGACTCGTAGAGGAACTCATCACCATGGTCCGAGAAGGACACGACCCGGGGCCGGCGGAGGTCAGCACCTCCGCCCGCATGCTCGGGCAGGACGGCTCGGCCTCCCCGTCGGAGGTGCTCGGGCAGGTCATCCTCACCTCGCGTGGGAAGACGATCAAGGCGAAGACCGTCGGGCAGCGGGCGTACGTCGACGCGATCGACGAGAACACGATCGTGTTCGGTATCGGCCCGGCCGGTACCGGCAAGACCTACCTCGCGATGGCGAAGGCCGTGCAGGCTCTGCAGCGCAAGGAGGTCAACCGGATCATCCTGACGCGCCCGGCCGTCGAGGCCGGCGAGCGACTCGGGTACCTCCCGGGCACGCTGACGGACAAGATCGATCCGTACCTGCGTCCGCTCTACGACGCGCTCAACGAGATGATGGACCCCGAGATCGTCCCGAAGCTGCTCGCGGCCGGCACGATCGAGGTCGCACCGCTCGCCTACATGCGTGGCCGCACCCTCAACGACTCGTTCATCGTCCTCGACGAGGCGCAGAACACCACGCCCGAGCAGATGAAGATGTTCCTCACCCGGCTCGGGTTCGGGTCCAAGATCGTCGTGACCGGCGACGTCACGCAGATCGACCTGCCGACCGGTGCGTCCGGTCTGCGACTCGTCACCCGCGTGCTCAAGGACGTCGACGACATCCACTTCGCCCACCTCACGAGCGAGGACGTCGTCCGCCACACCCTCGTCGGTCGGATCGTCGACGCCTACGGCGAGTACGACGCCGTCCGACAGGCGCAGCGGTTCGAGCGCGAGCAGGCCGCCGAGTTCGCCAACCGTGCCGAGCGTCGCGGCGCAGCCAGAGACCACCAGCCGAAGCGAGGACGCTCATGACCATCGAGATCAACAACGAGTCAGGCGTCGCCGTCGACGAATCGCGCATCCTCGCCCTGGCGTCGTTCGCGCTCGACGCGATGCACGTGAGCCCCGATGCCGAGCTCGCCATCGTCCTGGTCGACGAGGGCGCCATGGAGCAGTTGCACGTCCAGTGGATGGACGAGCCGGGACCGACCGACGTCCTGAGCTTCCCCATGGACGAGCTCCGTCCCGGCACCGAGGAGAACCCGACGCCGCCCGGGCTGCTCGGCGACATCGTGCTCTGCCCGCAGGTCGCCGAGACGCAGGCGGCCGCCGCGAAGCACTCGACGATGGATGAACTCCAGCTCCTCACCTGCCACGGTGTGCTCCACCTGCTCGGGTACGACCACGCGGAGCCCGACGAGGAGAAGGAGATGTTCGGCATCCAGCGGGACATCCTCCTCGCCTTCGCGCTCCAGGAGAGACGACGCACCAGCTGATGTCCCTCGTCGCCGTCTTCGTCATCGTCGCGTTCCTGCTCGTCGCGTTCGCGGGTCTGATGGCCGCAGCCGACGCCGCGATCGGCGTCCAGTCGGGCGCGGACATCCTCGACCTGGCAGAGGGCGCCCGCTCGGGATCCGCGCTCCGCGCCATCGCAGCCGACCCGGGTGCGCACGTCAACGCGATCAACTTCATCCGGATCCTGGCCGAGACCACGGCCGCCGTCCTCGTCACCCTCGCACTGGCCTCGTCGATCGACGAGTTGTGGCTCGTCCTCGTCCTCGCGGTCGTCATCATGACCGGCACCTCCTTCGTGCTCGTCGGTGCGAGCCCGCGAGGCGTCGGCCGGACCCACGCGAGCGGCGTGCTGCGCTTCAGTGCTCCCGCCATCCGTGCCGCACGCGTGGTCCTCGGCCCGGTCGCGAACGTCCTCGTCTCCCTGGGCAACCGGGTGACCCCGGGGCTGCCCCGTTCGGTCTCCTTCACCTCGGAGGAGCAACTGCTGAGCATGGTCGACGAGGCCGCCGCGCACTCGGTCCTCGAAGAGGACGACCGCGAGCTCATCCACTCGATCTTCGAGTTCAACGAGACGCTCGTCCGCGAGGTGATGATCCCGCGCACCGACCTCGTGAGTCTGCAGCGCGATCTCAGCGTCCGCGAGGCGCTCGAGGTGTTCCTGGAGACGGGGATCTCGCGGGCGCCCGTCAGCGACGGCGACATCGACGACCTGGTCGGCATCCTGTACCTGAAGGACCTGGTGCGAGCGATGTTCGGTGGCGACGGCGTCACCGAGGTGGGCTCGATCGAGCCGCTCCTGCGACCGGCGAGCTTCGTACCCGAGTCCAAGAAGGCCGATTCGCTCCTGCAGCAGATGCAGAAGGAGTCCAACCACATCGCGATGGTCGTCGACGAGTACGGCGGCATCTCCGGTCTCGTCACCCTCGAGGACCTCATCGAGGAACTCGTCGGCGACATCTCCGACGAGTACGACACAGACACCCCCGAGATCACCGACCTGCACGACGGACGGTTCCGGGTCGACGCCCGGCTGCCGGTCGACGAGCTGGGGGAGTTGTTCGGCCTCGAACTCGACGACGACGACGTCGACTCCGTCGGCGGCCTCCTCGCGAAAGCCCTCGGTCGGCTGCCCGTCGTCGGATCGACGGTGTCGACCAACGGCCTCGAACTCACCGCCGAGCGCGTCGAGGGGCGGCGGGGACGCATCCTCACCGTCATCGCCCAGCGCGACGACCAGCTGCAGGACGCCCAGCAGGCGTCCAACGACCACCGGGAGCACCCATGAACGACACCACCCCTCCGTCCGACTTCCGAGCGGGGTTCGTGTCCTTCGTCGGGCGTCCGAACGTCGGCAAGTCCACGCTGACGAACGCCCTCGTCGGTGAGAAGGTCGCGATCACGAGCTCGAAGCCGCAGACCACGCGTCGCGCGATCCGCGGAGTCGTGCATCGCGACCACGGCCAACTCATCGTCGTCGACACCCCCGGCATCCACCGGCCGCGCACCCTGCTCGGCCAGCGGCTGAACGATCTCGTGCAGTCAACCCTCTCCGACGTCGACGTCATCGGGTTCTGCATCCCCGCCAACGAGAAGCTCGGGCCCGGCGACCGCTTCATCAACGAGTCGCTCGACGGCTTTCCGCGCGCCAAGAAGGTGGCGATCGTCACGAAGACCGACACCGCCAGCCGGACGACGATCGCCGAGCAGCTGCTCGCGATCTCGGAGCTCCGGGACTGGGACGCCGTCATCCCGCTGTCCGCGGTGACCGACGACCAGCTCGACATCCTCGTCACCGAGGTGACGAAGCTCATGCCGCTCTCGGAACGCCTCTACCCGGCCGAGGCCACCACGGACGAGACGGTCGTCGACCGCGTGTCGGAGCTCATCCGTGAAGCCGCACTCGAGGGCGTGCAGGACGAGCTGCCCCACTCGCTCGCCGTGACCATCGACGACATGATCCCGCGCGAGGGGACCGACCTGCTCGACATCTACGCGAACGTGTTCGTGGAGCGCGACAGCCAGAAGGCGATCATCATCGGGAAGGGCGGCTCCAGGCTCCGCGACGTCGGGGCCCGGGCCCGCGCCGGGATCGAGCCACTCGTCGGATCGAGGGTCTTCCTCTCCATCCGCGTCAAGGTCGCGAAGGATTGGCAGCGCGACCCGAAACTGCTCGGTCGCCTGGGATTCTGACCCGGATCCGGTCGACCGTCGGCGCCGTGGGCCCGCGCGGATCCGGGCGGGTGGTCTCCGTTACCTGAACGTGACTTGCATGTCTGCTTTGGGCCCGCTGTGGAACCCGTCATCTGGCCGACAGGCTCGCGAGCGCGCGGACATACTGGTCCTCGGGGTCGCGAGAAGGAGTCCGAGTGTTCGACTGGTTGCTGGCCATCAGGCTGGATCGTCCGGAGCTCCTCGTCTGGGTCGGCGGTGCCGCCGTCCTCCTGGCGATCATCCTGTTGACCGGGCGCCGAACGGTTCGCGGCTGGCTGACGATGCTGCTCGTGGCGAGCGGTGGGGCGCTCCTCGCCTATGCCACGGCCTGGTTGCTCGGTGACGTGCTCGACGTCTTCGGGATCGAACTGACGCCGGTCACCCGTGCGTGGGCGGCGGTCGGGTTCGCCGGTGCCGCCCTCGCGATCGCGGCGATCGTGCGGACCCGGGCGTGGCGGGTCGTCGTGGCGAGCCTCGCCATTCCCGCCTTCCTGCTCATCGGGGCGATCGGCGTGAACCAGGACTTCGGTGAGTTCGCGACGGTGCGGGCGGCGTTGGGGATCAGTCCGTACCAGTCGTTCTCGGCCCTGCCTGCCGCCCGGGGGACGACCACGTCGTGGCAGCGACCCGCCGACCTGCCGAGCGGCGGGCGGGTCGAACACGTGGACATCCCGGCGACGACCTCCGGGTTCGCTCACCGGGACGCGCTCGTCTACCTGCCACCGGCCGCCCTGACCGCACACCCGCCGGCACTGCCGGTCATCGAAGCGTTCAGCGGTCAGCCGGGAGAGCCGGCCGACCTGTTCGCCTCGGCGGGCATCGCGGGGATCCTCGACCGCTTCGCCGCCTCGCATGCGGGTCTCGCTCCCATCGTGGTCGTGCCTGATCAGCTCGGCGCTCCGGACCACAACCCGATGTGCGTCGACGGGCCGCTCGGCAACTCGGCGACGTACCTCACGGTCGACGTCCCCGCGTGGATCTCGGCGCACCTCCCGGTTTCCGCATCGCGGACGGACTGGTTCATCGCCGGGTTCTCGCAGGGCGGGACCTGTTCCATCCAGCTCGGCGCCGCGCACCCCGAACGCTACGGCGGCATCCTCGACATCTCGGGGGAGGTCGTCCCGTCCATCGGACCGACGACGATCGCACAGGGCTTCGGCGGGTCGGCGACGGCGTACGAGGCGGCGGCCCCCTCCGCGATCCTCGCCGCACACACCCCGTACGCGGACACCGTCGGCGTCTTCGGCTACGGCAGCGACGACAGCCGCTACGGTCCCGGCGTCCGGCGTGTCGCCGCGATGGCTTCGGCAGCCGGCATGCGGACGACGACCTTCGTCTCCGATGGGACGGCGCACGACTGGCACACCGTCCACACGGTGTTCGAGCGTGCGCTCCCCGTGATCGCCGCACGATTCGGGCTCGCCTGATGCGCGCGGGGAGGGCGACGCCCTTCGGTCGACTCGTGACCGGCGTGCTCCGGTCGGTGCCGATGAGCATCGGGATCACGGCGCTGGTGCTCGTGGTCAGTGCGTTCGTCTGGCGCACACCGCCGGCGGCGACCCCCGGCTGGCGGACGGCGATCCGTGAGGTGGCCGGCGTGGGGTACGAGCAGGTCGTGGTCGACGGACACTGGTGGGCGCTCCTGACCGGTGCTCTGGGAACCGACGGGGTGCTCGGGCTCCTCGCATTCCTGCTGATCGGTGTCCCCGCACTGGTGCTCGCCGAGCGACGGTTCGGCGCAGCCAAGACGCTCCTGGCGGTACTGGTGACCGCGGTCGTCGGGAACGCGCTCGCCATCGGGCTCCAACTCCTCGGCACGCTCGGCGGCGAGTTCTGGAGCGGCGAGGTCGCCCGCATCGTGGCATTCGACCCGGTGGCAGGCGCGCTCGGCGCCCTCGCCGCGTCGAGTGCGTTCCACGGGCCGCTCTGGCGTCGACGGATCCGCGCGTTCGTCGTCGTCGGTGCCTTGATCGTGCTGCTGTACTCGGGCCTTCCGCAGGATCTCGCACGACTGTTCGCAGCGCTGGTCGGCGTCCTGCTCGGGATCGTGCTCGCCGGGGTCACCCCGTCGGTGCGACGCGTGCGGAGCTCGCACCACGAGACCCGGGTGCTCCTGGCATCAGTCGTCGCGATGATGGGCGTCGGGCCGCTCATCACCTTCCTGTCCGGTCGGCACCTCGGTCCGCTCGCGCCGCTCGTGCTCCTGCTCGAACAGAACATCCCGGACGCCGGACGGGTCATCGGGCAATGCCGCACGGTCGGCGTGTCAGCGCAGTGCCTGCGCGACCTCACGCTGGTGCGCGTCGACGGCTTCGGAGCGGTGCTCCTGTCGGTGGTCCCCATGATCGCCCTGCTCTTCGCAGCGTGGGGCCTGCTCCGCGGCAGACGCTTCGCGGTCTGGTTCGCCACGGCGATCATGGTGTCCTTCGCCGTCTTGAGTGCGCTGTCGCTCGGGGCTGGGGTGCGACTCCACCCGACGGGACACCCCTCGTCGTTGCTCGGGACGGGACACGGCGCGCAGCAGCGGTCCGTCGAGATCGCGATCGCGCTGTGGGCGGCGATCCTGCTCCCGCTCGTCGTGGCGGCGCTCCTGGTCGTGCTCCGTCGTGGGTTCCCCGTGCGGGCCACCCGGCGCAGTGCCTGGGGGTACCTCGCCCTGGTCGGCACGTCGTGGGTCGTGCTCGCCGCGCTCTTCGTGGTGGTCGCACTGCTGCAGCCCGGAGGATTCTCGCCGAGGCCCGACGTGTGGGAGGTCCTCCGTGCGGCGCCGGAGCGTTTCGTCCCCGCCGCGTACCTGCGGAACATCCTCCCGGGCTTCGTGCCGGTCGCCCCGCTCACCGGCGTGGTGTTCCACGCCGTCGGACCCGTCTGGTGGAGCATCATCCTGCTCGGCGCGGTCTGGCCGCTGAGCCGGGTCGCGAACGCCATCGCGCCGGCAGACGAGCGCCGCCTGCGCGAGCTCCTGGCCGAGGGCAGCGACTCCATCGGGCACATGGCCACCTGGCCGGGCAACCTCACCTGGTTCGACCCGGAGCGCAGCGCCGGCATCGCCTACCGGATCGTCGCCGGGGTCGCGGTCACGGCGGGCGGCTTCTTCGGGAGGGACCGGCACGAGCAGGGGGTCCTCGAGCGGTTCATCGAGCACTGCGAGGACTCCGGCCTGACGGTGGCGTTGTACAGCGTGGACGAGGAGACCGCAGGAGCGCTCCACCGGATCGGTTGGCGCACCGTCCAGGTCGCCGAGGAGACGGTCCTGCACCCGCAGGGCTGGAGCATGGTCGGCAAGCGCTGGCAGGACATCAGATCCTCCGTCAACCGGGCCGACCGTGCGGGGATCACCGCCGTCTGGTCCACCTACGGGGCGCTCGGCGTCGGGCTGGCGGCGCAGATCGCCGAGATCTCCGAGGAGTGGGTCGCCGAACGGAAGCTGCCCGAGATGGGGTTCACCCTCGGCGGGATCGACGAGCTCGTCGACGAGGAGGTCCGGCTCCTGCTCGCGGTCGACGAGCAAGGACGGCTGCACGGCGTCACGAGCTGGCTGCCGGTGCGGCGCGATGGTGAGCTGGTGGGTTGGACCCTCGACTTCATGCGACGTCGGACGGACGGTATGAACGGCGTCATGGAGTTCCTCATCGCCGAGGCCGCCGCGCGGTTCAAGGAGGACGGCATCGAGGAGATGAGCCTCTCAGGGGCTCCACTCGCGCGCTCGAAGAGCACCGAGCAGCCGGAGACGGACGGGATCGACCGGGTCCTGACCTACCTCGGGAACGTGCTCGAACCTGTCTACGGGTTCCGCTCGCTCCTCGCCTTCAAGGGGAAGTTCCAGCCGGAGGAGCGTCCGCTCGTCCTCGGCTACGCGGACCCGCTGACCCTGCCGGCGATCGGCATCGCGGTCGGGCGCGCGTACCTCCCGGACGTGTCCGTGCGGGACCTCGCCTCATTGGTCACCTGATCGGCCGCGCGGGGGAGTGCTATGCTGACGACGTGTTCTCCGGTCTGCTCCTCCTTAGCTGCCGCGACGAGTCCTAGTTCCAGGCCTCCCTCGTCGCGGAGTTCGTCATTGGCTCACCCCCAATCCCACGAGGAGATCCCAGGATCATGAAGAACACCCAGACCCCATCAGGCATGCCGGTCCACCGCTACCGCGCATACCAGGACCAGTTCGACGTCTCGCTGCCCGATCGCACGTGGCCTGACCGTCGGATCACCGAGGCCCCGCGCTGGTGCGCCGTCGACCTCCGCGACGGCAACCAGGCCCTCATCGACCCGATGAGCCCGGAGCGCAAGCGCATCATGTTCGACCTGCTCGTGAAGATGGGCTACAAGGAGATCGAGGTCGGGTTCCCGAGCGCGAGCCAGACCGACTTCGACTTCGTCCGCAGCCTCATCGACGAGGGTGCGATCCCCGAGGACGTCACCATCCAGGTGCTGACCCAGGCACGCGACCACCTCATCGAACGCACCTACGAGTCGCTGCGCGGGGCGAAGCAGGCGATCGTGCACCTGTACAACTCGACGAGCATCCTGCAGCGCGACGTCGTGTTCCGCAGCGACAAGCAGGGCATCATCGACCTCGCCCTCCACGGCGCCCGGAAGTGTCGCGAGATGGAGTCGACGGTCCCCGGGACGCAGATCTACTACGAGTACTCGCCGGAGAGCTACACCGGTACCGAGCTCGAGTTCGCCGTCGACATCTGCAACCAGGTGGTCGAGGTCCTCGAGGCGACGCCCGACCGCAAGGTCATCATCAACCTGCCGTCGACGGTCGAGATGGCCTCGCCGAACGTCTACGCGGACTCGATCGAGTGGATGAGCCGCAACCTGTCCAACCGCGAGAACATCATCATCTCGCTGCACCCGCACAACGACCGCGGGACCGCGATCGCGGCAGCCGAGCTCGGCTACCTGGCCGGTGCCGACCGGATCGAAGGGTGCCTCTTCGGGAACGGTGAGCGCACCGGCAACGTCGACCTCGTCGCGCTCGGAATCAACATGTTCACGCAGGGTGTCGACCCGCAGATCGACTTCAGCGACATCGACGAGGTCAAGCGGACGGCCGAGCACTGCAACCAGCTGCCGGTGCACGAGCGGAGCCCGTGGGCGGGCGACCTCGTCTTCACGGCCTTCAGCGGTTCGCACCAGGACGCGATCAAGAAGGGCTTCGAGGCGATGTCCGTCGACGCCGTCTCCCAGGGAAAGGACGTCGCCGACCTCGAATGGGCCGTGCCGTACCTGCCGGTCGATCCGCAGGACCTGGGGCGCAGCTACGAGGCGGTCATCCGCGTGAACTCGCAGTCGGGCAAGGGCGGCGTCGCATACCTGCTCAAGACCGACCACGCGATCGACCTGCCGCGTCGCCTGCAGATCGAGTTCTCCGGCGTCGTCCAGGCGAAGACCGACGCCGAGGGCGGCGAGGTGACGAGCGGTCAGATCTGGTCGATCTTCCAGGACGAGTACCTTCCGGCCGCGGTCGCGGACGCCAAGTGGGGTCGGTTCGAACTCCAGTCCACGAAGACGTCGAGCGATCTCGCCGGCACCGTGGTCCTCGAGGTCGCCCTTCGCGACGGCGAGCAGGTCGAGGAGCGCACCTCGACCGGCAACGGCCCGATCGCGGCCTTCCTCAACCTGCTCTCCGGGCGCGGCATCGAGGTCACGCTGTACGACTACGTCGAGCACACGCTGAGCGCCGGAGGCGACGCCGAGGCGGCCGCCTACGTCGAGCTCCAGGTGAACGACCAGCGCCTCTGGGGCGTCGGCATCGACGGCGACATCGCGACAGCCTCGCTCAAGGCAGTGGTCTCGGCGGTCAACCGGGCCGTGCGCACGCAGGTCGGGGCGCGGGAACTGGCCTCCATCTGACGATCCCGCTGCGCCGGGCCGGCCTTCGGGTCGACCCGGCGCAGCGCTGTCCTCCGGCGTACACCCGGAGGATGATCTTCCCGCGCGAGGACGGAGTGACCGGCCGCCAGGTCGTACGGTTGGAGGATGTTCCGCACGCTCCGGCCCGGCCAGCTGGCCCTCGACATCGCGCTGCCGTCGGTGCTGTTCATCCTCACCGCAGCTGCGTACATGACGCGTCCAGCCGGATACACCATCGTCCTGCTCGGCATGTGCGGTGCACTGGCGCTCCGCCGACTCGCTCCGGCGCTCGCGCTGTCCGTGGCCTGGGCCGCGGCGCTGCTGCAGCTCATCCTCCTGCTCGCGCCGGATCCCGCGAACTTCGCGATCCCGGTCGTGCTCTACGCTGCGGCGAGTTACGGCGGCCGGGTGGTGCGATGGGTCTCCTTCGCTTCCGCGTTCGTCGGTGCCGCGCTCATCGCGTTCTACGTGATCGTCGTCCCGAGTTGGACCACGGCCATCGGCGCGGAGATCAGTACCTTCGGCCTCGCGAACGACATGACACCGGTAGCGCAGGTGACGGTCGGGCTGTTCATGTTCCTCGCGTTCGCCGCCTTCTTCGGCCTCGCTTGGACCGCAGGTGTCCTGATGCGCACCTGGCGGCTCGCCCGTGAGAGCCGACAGGCGCAGCTCCTGGCCGAGCGCGACGTCGCCGTCGAGCAGGAGCGCAACCGGATCGCGCGCGACATGCACGACGTGGTCGCGCACTCCCTCGCCGTCGTCATCGCGCAGGCCGACGGTGCCCGATATGCGCTGGCCGCGGACCCGGACTCGGCCGACCAGGCGTTGCGGACGATCTCGAGCATCTCCCGCGAGGCCCTCGCCGATGTCCGGGTGTTGCTCGCGCAATTACGGTTCCAACAGACCGAGGGCCCGCAGCCGGTCATGGCCGACCTCGACCGGCTCTACGAGCAGCTGCGAGGAGCCGGGTTGGACGTGGTGGTCCAGCGCCACGGCCAGGAACGACCGGTCGCGACCGGTTCGCAGCTGGCCGTGTACCGGATCATCCAGGAGGCGCTCACGAACGCGCTCCGACACGGCGACCATCGTGGGCCGATCGACGTCCATCTCGACTGGACCGGACCCGAGCTGCAGCTCTGGGTCGTCAACCGGGCTAAGGTCGAACCGCCGAAGGCCGGCACGGGGCACGGACTCGCCGGGATGAACGAGCGCGCTACGCTGGCAGGCGGCAGGTTCGGGACGACCCTGGTGGACGGTCTCTTCACCGTCTACGCATCGATCCCGTACGCGACGGTGGGAGTGACGAGATGACCGATCCGAGCGACGCGACGGCAGCGGGGGCGATCACGATCGCGCTGGTCGACGACCAGGCGCTGTTCCGAGGCGGGATCCGCATGCTCATCGGTTCGCAGCCGGACCTCCGCGTCGTCGGCGAGGCCTCCGACGGGCGTCAAGCGGTCGAGCTGGCCGCACGGACACGTCCGCAGGTCATCCTCATGGACGTCCGGATGCCGGTCATGGACGGGATCGAGGCGACGAAGACGATCCTGGCGGAGGCGGACGCGCGCGGGGGCGAGCGGCCTCGGATCGTCGTGCTGACCACCTTCGACCTCGACGAGGCGGCCGCGACGGCCATCCGAGCCGGGGCCAGCGGGTTCCTGCTCAAGGACGCGGAGCCCGAGTTCCTGCTCGCAGCGATCCGCACGGTCCATGCAGGGAACGCGGTCATCGCCGCGTCGGCCACCCGCGAGCTGTTCGAGCACTTCCAGCAGGCTCCGGCAGCTCCGGCCGCACCGCAGCGCTATGCCGAGCTCACGGCGCGAGAGCGCGAGATCTTCCTCCTCGCGGCGCGCGGGCTGAGCAACTCCGAGATCGCTGCCGCCGAGTTCCTCAGCGAGGCGACCGTGAAGACGCACATCAGCCGGATCTTCGCCAAGCTCGAGGTGCGCGACCGGGTCCAGCTCG
Organism: Plantibacter sp. CFBP 8798; assembly: GCF_014841195.1. Lineage (NCBI taxonomy): Bacteria > Bacillati > Actinomycetota > Actinomycetes > Micrococcales > Microbacteriaceae > Plantibacter > Plantibacter sp. CFBP 8798. Next base: position 556,825 of record NZ_JACYTS010000002.1, on the reverse strand, counting down.
TCGTGTTCGCCTTCGAGCACGGCTTGGTCTGACCGCGGTCCAGCACGCACCCGCGGAGTGATCGAGGATCATCCCCAGGATGTACCCGGGTCGCTCGTGCGCCCGACGCGCACCCGGCACCGCACTCCGTAGCTTCGGAGCATGACCACTTCAGCACAGCCGTCCGTCGTCGCCAGCGTCCACGGACTCCGGAAGAGCTACGGACCCGCCGACAACCAGGTCGTCGCCCTCGACGGCGTCGACCTTGAGATCGAGCGGGGCCGGTTCACCGCCATCATGGGCCCGAGCGGCTCGGGCAAGTCGACGCTCATGCACATCATGGCCGGCCTCGACCAGGCCACCGCGGGGCGGGTGCGCCTCGGTGACCAGGACATCACGGACCTCGACGACGGGCAGCTCACGATCCTCCGTCGGCGTCGTGTCGGCTTCGTGTTCCAGGCCTTCAACCTGGTCCCGACGCTCGACGTCGCGGCCAACATCCGGCTGCCCTTCGAACTCGACGCCCGCCGTCCGACCGGTGAGGAGCAGAGCTGGATCGACGTGCTCGTGAGCACGCTCGGACTCGCCTCCCGACTCGGGCACCGCCCGCACGAACTCTCGGGCGGACAGCAGCAGCGCGTCGCGATCGCGCGTGCCCTCGCGACGCGACCCGAGCTCCTCTTCGCGGACGAACCGACCGGCAACCTCGACTCCCGCACCGGGCGGAGCGTCCTGGCCCTACTGGCGGCGGCCAGCACCGAGTACGGGCAGAGCATCGCGATGGTGACGCACGACCCGATCGCCGCGAGCTACGCGGACCGGATCGTGTTCCTCGCGGATGGGCGGGTGGTCGAGGACCGTCCCCGATCGACCGCCGAGCAGATCTCAGCGCTCATGCTCGGCATGGAGCGTGCGGCATGAGCCGGGCGGATCTCGGGCCCCGGGCCCGCGAGCATCGCGCGAGCCTCCTCGTCGCGACGCTCAGCGCCTCGTTCGGCGTCCTGTTGCTCATGGTCACAAGTGTGCTCTCCACCTTCATCCTGGCCGACGACGTCACGGGGTCCAGCGGCACCGTGGTCATCATGCTCATCCTCGCGGCCGCCGTGTTCGTCTCGTTGGCGGTGTACGTCGGTGCAATCGTCACGGCGAACACGTTCGCGACGATCGTCGCCGGGCGGACGAGGACGATCGCGCTGCTCCGCCTGATCGGTTCGACGGCGCGATCGCAGCGTCGCGCCGTCGCGAAGGAGGGTGTCGTCGTCGGCCTGCTCGGCGGGGGAGCAGGGTTGCTCGTCGGACTCCTCGCGACCTTCGCGCTCGTGCGGATCGGGGTCGCGACCGGTGTGCTGCCCGAGCTGCCGTACGCGATCGTCGAACCGGCCGTGCTCCTGCCGGTCGTCGCGGTCGTCCTGACCACGTGGCTCGCGTCCTGGATCGGCGCGCGTCGCGTCCTGACGGTCACTCCGATGCAGGCGATCGGAGGATCGCAGGAGTTGAGCCGGGAGGAGGCCACCGCGCGGCCCGCCCGGAACGCTGTTGCGATCGGTCTCTTCGCGGTCGGTGTCCTGCTCCTGCTCGCCGGTGTCGGCGTCGGGCTCGTGTCGCCGCTCGGCGTGCTCATCGGCATCGTCGGCGGGATCGTCTCCTTCTCCGGCCTCGTGCTCGGTGCGCACCTCGTGATGCCGCCGGCGCTGCGGCTGGTCGGCCGACTGTTCGGCACCTCCGCGACGGCTCGACTCGCCGCCGAGAACGCCGTCCGCTACCCGGAGCGCAGTTCTCGCACGACGATCGGACTGGTGATCGGCGTGACCCTCGTGACGATGTTCGCGGTCGCCGCGGCCAACTTCCAGGAGTTCGTGCTGAACGCACAGGCTGCGAATCCGGAGGTCTACGAGGGCACGCAGGCCGTGGTCGCGACGACCGTCGGCGTCTTCTCCGCCCTCATCGGGCTGAGCGCGCTCATCGCCGCGGTCGGGATGGTCAACAACCTCTCGCTCAGCGTCCTGCAACGCACCCGCGAACTCGGACTGCTCCGCGCACTCGGATTCTCGGCGGCGCAGATCCGTCGCATGATCGTGATCGAGGCGGCGCAGCTCACCATCGCGGCCGTCGTCGTCGGCCTCGTCCTCGGGACGTTCTACGGCTGGGCCGGTGCCCAGTCGATGCTCGGCGCGATCAACGGTTCGCCCGGGCTCATCTTCCCGGTCATCCCGTGGGCCATCGTCGCCGTGATCGTCGTGCTCGCCGCACTCCTCACGGCTGCGGCCTCGGTGGCACCGTCCCGTCGGGCGACCCGGATCGCGCCCGTCGCGGCACTCGCGGTCGACTGAGACGACTCAGCCGCGGGTCGAGCGGCGCCAGATCCGCCACCCGCCGATCTGGCGCTGCTCCGGCAACGTCCACCCGAACCGGACGGCCAGGAGGCGGATCACCGCGGTCGAGGAGACGCCGACGATGGCCGCGATCCCGAGCGGTGCCCCGAAGGTCACGGCGAGGACGAGGAGGGCGGTCCCGACCGCGGCCGCCACGGCGTAGAGCGAGCCGACGTGCATGAGGGCGACGGGGACACCGAGCATGACGTCGCGGAGCACCGATCCGCCGACGGCTGAGACGGTTCCGACGAAGATCGCCGGGATGACCGGCAGGCCGGCCGCCAGGGCCTTGGTGGAGCCGATCGCTCCGAACATGCCGATCGTCAGGGCGTCGAGACCGATGATGACCGGCCCGAGCCTCGTGATGGTGCGCAGGAGGAGCATCCCGAGCAGGGCGGCTCCCGAGGCGACGGGGAGGTACCAGTTGTTCTGGAGGGACGCCGGCACCTGTCCGAGGAGGATGTCGCGGATGAGACCGCCACCGAGTCCGACGACGACGCCGATGATGGCGACGCCGAGCCAGTCGAGTTGACGATCCTGGAATCTGGCCGCGAACATCGCGCCCTGGACGGCGCCGATCGCGACCGCCGAGAGGTCGACCCACAGCGGAACGACGAAGAGGACCTCGTTCACGGCTTCATCTCTCCAGGCGCTCCTTCGATCCCCGACGGCGGTTCCCGGGTCACGTTGTCGGTGCGAGGCGGGATAATCGATGCGTGCCGGTATATCGAGACGAAGTGGTGGTGTTGCGGACCCACAAGCTCGGCGAGGCCGATCGCATCGTCACCATGCTCTCACGCAGCAGGGGCAAGATCCGGGCGGTCGCGAAGGGTGTCCGTCGCACGGGCTCGAAGTTCGGGTCCCGGCTCGAGCCGTTCATGGTCGCCGACGTCCAGTTCTACGAGGGCCGCAGCCTCGACACCATCACCCAGGCCGAGTCGCTCGGCTCGTACGGCGCCGAGATCAGCGCCGACTACGGGAGCTACACGGCCGCGAGCGCGATGGTCGAGGCGGCCGATCGGCTGACGGAGTCCGAGGGCTCCCTCCAGCAGTACCTGCTGCTCGTCGGCGCCCTGCGGTCGCTCTCGAAGCATGAGCACGGTCCGCGGCTCACCCTCGACTCCTACCTGCTCCGGGCGTTCTCGCTCGCCGGTTGGGCACCGAGCTTCGGCGCCTGCTCGAGGTGCGGCACGGAGGGTGAGTACTCGCACGTGGTCGTGCAGCTCGGCGGGGTCGTGTGCGACGACTGCGCGCCCTCGGGGAGCCCTCGGCTCGACGCCGACACCCTCTCGCTCCTCGGAGCACTGCTCTCCGGCGACTGGGAGTACGCGGAGGCCGCCGCCGAGCAGACGGCCTCACGGGCGAGCGGATTCACCGCCGCCTATGCGCAATGGCATCTGGAGCGCGGCCTGCGGTCGCTCGCGCACCTCGAACAGGATCGGAGCCGCGGGTGACCCCGAAGCCCTACACCCACCGCGACGCGGTGCCGTTCAAACCGATCGACTGGACAGGTGAGGTCCCGCCCGAGTTCGCGAAGGGTGAGGTGCCGTCGCACGTCGCGATCGTCATGGACGGCAACGGCCGGTGGGCGAACCGGCGCGGACTCACGCGTGTCGAAGGGCACAAGGCGGGCGAGGCCGCACTCCTCGACGTCGTGGCCGGTGCCCTGCAACTCGGGATCAAGCACCTGTCGGTGTACGCGTTCTCGACGGAGAACTGGAAGCGCTCACCCGATGAGGTCCGCTTCCTCATGGGGTTCAACCGCGAGGTGCTCCATCGACGCCGCGACCAACTGAACGAGTGGGGCGTGCGCGTGCGCTGGTCGGGGCGTCGGCCGCGGTTGTGGACCTCGGTCATCAAGGAGCTCCAGACGGCGGAGGAGCTGACGCGCGACAACGACCGCCTGACGCTCACCATGTGCGTCAACTACGGCGGTCGCAACGAGATCGTCGACGCGGTGCGCAGCATCGCCGACGACGTCGCCGCCGGCCGCATCAAGCCGTCGGCCGTCTCGGAGCGTCTCGTCCAGAGCCGGCTCTACCTGCCCGACCTCCCGGACGTCGACCTCTTCGTCCGGAGCTCCGGAGAGCAGCGCACCAGCAACTTCCAGCTGTGGCAGTCGGCCTACGCGGAGATGGTCTTTCTCGACACCCTCTGGCCCGACTTCGGGCGGCGTCAGCTCTGGGAGGCCGTCGAACGGTACGCCGGACGCGACCGTCGTTTCGGCGGGGCGCGCGACGTGCCAGACGCCCCGGCGCCCTCGGGGGAATGACCGACGGGTGTCGGTGGTTGGCCCTGACATGAGTGAACCCATCAAGATCGACATCTGGTCCGACATCGCCTGCCCGTGGTGCTACATCGGCAAGCGCAAGTTCGAGCGGGGTGCGGCGGAGTTCGCGCAGCTCGGCGACGGACGCGAGGTCGAGGTCGAGTACCACTCCTTCGAGCTGGCACCCGACACCCCGGTCGACTTCGACGGCACCGAGATCGACTTCCTCGTGAAGCACAAGGGCATGCCGGCCGACCAGGTGCAGCAGATGCTCGATCGGGTGACGGGGATCGCCTCGGACGCCGGTCTCGAGTACGACTTCGGCATCCTCCAGCACACGAACACGGTGAAGGCGCACGAACTGCTGCACTTCGCCAAGGTGGAGGGGAAGCAGCTCGAGATGACCGAGCGCCTCCTGCGGGCCTACTTCACCGAGGGCCGCCATGTCGGGCGCATCGAGGACCTCGCCGACCTCGCCGTCGAGGTGGGGCTCGACCGGTCCGCCGTGGTCTCGGCGCTGGAATCCGGCCAGTACACGCAAGCGGTCCGCGAGGACCAGGCGACGGCACAGGGGTACGGCATCCAGGGCGTCCCGTTCTTCGTCATCGACGGCGCCTACGGGGTGTCCGGCGCGCAGGAGGCGGCCGCGTTCACGCAGGTCCTCGAGCAGGTCTGGACGGAACGCGCGAGCACCGAGCCGGTGCAGGCGTGAGCACGGAGACGACGTCGCCTGAGCGCAGCGTCGATGATCAGCAGCCGGCGACGGTCCGGCCGGCGCTCCGACTCCTCGGGGGCGACGCCGTCGTCTGCGAGGGCGACAGTTGCCTCGTGCTCCCGCCGGAGCCGGCTCAGGACTGAGGGTCCTCCGGCTCGGTGAGGTCCGCGGTGACGGCGCCGATGGCGGTGAGGTACTCCGCCGCGTCGACGAAGGCGCTCCACCCGTGCTCGCCGGCGCCGATCGAGATGCGCCCACCGCGCTCGAGGATGCGCTCGTCCGCGTAGACGGGGAGTGGAGCGCTCGCACCGAGGACGGTGATGGTGCCGCGCTCGTAGCCGGTCGCCTGGAACGCGGTCGCCGCGTCCGGCATCGCGAGCTTATTCACCCCGAGCAGCGTGCGGAACGGCGGCCAGGCGATCTTGCGGCCGCCCGGCACGAGGGCGAAGAGGTAGTCGCCGCTGCGACGCTTCACGACGATCGTCTTGACGATGTCCGCGGGCTCGATGCCGAGCAGCTCCGCCGCCTCGTGGAGACTGCGCGCGGGCGGTCGCTCGACCAGCTCCACGTCGAGACCGAGTGCGGCGGCCGCTGCTCGGACGCGCTCGCGGCCGGACGGCTGGAGGTCGGCGGGCGGGACGGCGTCTGACATGTGGTCCTCACTGGGCGCGGGAGCGCCGATCATCTGGGAGAATCGAGGGTGATGTCTCTTCCTACCACGCTCTCGCAGCGCCCGAGCCTCGCGATCGGGCCCATCGTGCTCGACTCGCCGGTCGTGCTCGCCCCCATGGCCGGGATCACCAACACGGCGTTCCGTCGACTGTGCCGCGAATACGGTGCCGGACTGTACGTCAGCGAGATGATCACCTCCCGCGCGCTCGTCGAACGCACGCCGGAGACCATGCGGCTCATCCAGCACCACGAGAGCGAGACGCTCCGCTCCATCCAGCTCTACGGCGTCGACCCGAAGACGGTCGCCGAGGCCGTCACCATGCTCGTCGCCGAGGATCGCGCCGACCACATCGACCTCAACTTCGGCTGCCCGGTGCCCAAGGTCACCCGCAAGGGCGGGGGAGCGGCGCTGCCCTGGAAGACCGGGCTCTTCCGCGACATCGTCGAGGGCGCGGTCCGTGCCGCCGGCGACGTCCCGCTCACGATCAAGATGCGCAAGGGCATCGACTCCGACCACCTCACCTACCTCGAGGCCGGCCGGATCGCCGAGGGCGCCGGCGTGGCGTCGATCGCGCTGCACGCCAGGACCGCTGCCGAGTTCTACTCCGGTCACGCGGACTGGTCGGCGATCACGAAGCTCAAGGAGACGGTCACCTCGGTGCCGGTCCTCGGGAACGGCGACATCTGGTCGGGCGAGGACGCCCTCCGGATGGTCGACGAGACGGGCTGCGACGGCGTCGTCGTGGGCCGCGGTTGCCTCGGTCGCCCTTGGCTCTTCGGCGACCTCAGCTCGGCGTTCGCCGGCGAGGGCGGCAAGGCGGAGCCGTCCCTGGGCGACGTCGCGGCCGCGTTCCGGCGTCACGCCGAGCTCCTGGCCGAGTTCTTCGAGAGCGAGGAGCGCGGCTGCCGCGACATCCGGAAGCACGTCGCCTGGTACTTCAAGGGGTACCCCGTCGGCGGTGACCTCCGCGCGAGCCTTGCGACCGTGGAGTCGCTCGACCAGCTCGACGAGCTGCTCGCGACCCTCGACTGGACGGCCCCCTACCCGGGTGCCGCAGCGGAAGGGCAGCGCGGGCGCGCCGGTACGCCGAAACGACCGGCACTGCCGTACGGCTGGCTCGACTCGCAGTCGCTGGGTGCCGACGAGCAGACCGAGATCGCGGGAGCGGAACTGGACCACAGTGGCGGATAGCATCATCGAGCAGGGGAGCGTCTCCATGGACCGGGACGGCTACACCCTGCACGACGAAGAACGCTGGATGCCCGAGCACCACTCGACGCGACGCTCCGACTTCGCGCGCGATCGTGCACGGCTGTTGCACTCCAGCGCCCTGCGGCGACTCGCCGCCAAGACCCAGGTGCTCAGCCCGACGAGCGGTGTCGACTTCGCCCGGAACCGACTGACGCACTCCCTCGAGGTGGCGCAGGTCGGTCGCGAGCTGGCTGCCAGCCTGGACCTCGCTCCGGACGTCGTCGACACGGCGTGCCTCGCGCACGACCTCGGTCATCCGCCGTTCGGTCACAACGGCGAACGAGCGCTCAACGACTGGTCCGCCGCGATCGGCGGGTTCGAGGGCAACGCCCAGACCCTGCGGATCCTCACGCGCCTCGAATCCAAGGTCTTCGGCCCCGACGGCGAGCCGTACGGTCTGAACCTCACCCGCGCGAGCCTCGACGCCAGCTGCAAGTACCCGTGGCCGGCGGCGCAGTCGGTGCCGGATCCCGGTGGCCGGGCCAAGTTCGGGTTCTTCGACGAGGACTCTGCGGCCTTCCGCTGGTTGCGAGCCGGCGCTCCCGAGCGCGTCCGCTGCGTCGAGGCGCAGGTCATGGACCTCGCGGACGACATCGCCTACTCCGTGCACGACTTCGAGGACGCCGTCGTCGGGGAGTACATCGACCCGGCGTTCCTGAATGCGCGCGCAGGACACGACCGCCTCATCGACACCGCGCTGTCCTGGGCCGGCGACGACTTCACCCACGACGACCTCGCCGCCGCCTTCGACCGGCTGCAGTCCTCGCACACCTGGATCACCGCCTGGGACGGCTCCCGGCGCGACCTCGGTCGGCTCAAGAACTTCACGAGCCAGATGATCGGTCGGTTCGCCGGTGCGGCGACCGCGGCGACCCGGGAGGCCTTCCCACAGGCCAGCCTCGTGCGTTTCGGGGCTGACGTCGTGGTGCCCCACGGCATCCAGGCCGAGATCGCGCTTCTCAAGGGGATCGTGGCCGCGTTCGTGATGTACAGCGACTCCCGCCAGCCGCTGTACGTCCGGCAGCGGGAGATCCTCATCGAACTGTCGGACGCGGTGTTCGCGCTCGGCGAGTCGGCCCTCGACGTCGGCTTCGCGGCGGACTGGCGGGCAGCCGGGTCCGACGCGGAACGCCGTCGCGTCGTCGTCGACCAGATCGCGAGCCTGACCGATCAGAGCGCCCTCTCCTGGCACGAACGGCACGTCGGCGCCTGACGCTCCTCCACACGGGAGCGGGCCTCCGACTCCGCTGCGCGGAGGCCCTCAGGGATGGACGATGGACGCACGAGACTAGGATCGAAGCATGGCCGGACGGATTCGACAGAGCGATGTTGAAGAGGTCAAGGCACGCACCAACATCGGCGACGTCGTCGGCGACTACGTCTCGCTGAAGTCCGCCGGCGTCGGCTCGCTGAAGGGCTTGTGCCCCTTCCACGACGAACGCAGCCCGAGCTTCCACGTGCGCCCCACGGTCGGGCTGTACCACTGCTTCGGCTGTGGCGAGAGCGGCGACGTCTACAGCTTCCTGCAGAAGATGGACCACGTGACGTTCGCGGAGTCGGTGGAACGTCTCGCGCAGCGCATCGGGTACCCGCTCAGCTACGAGGAGGGTGGCGGCAAGGTCGACCACGGCAACCGGGCTCGCCTCTTCGCCGCCAACCAGGCTGCCGCCGAGTACTTCCAGCAGCAGCTCCATGACGGCGACGCCGACCTCGGGCGGCGGTTCCTCGGCGAACGCGGCTTCGATGCCGCCGCTGCCGACCACTTCGGGATCGGGTTCGCGCCTGCCGGCTGGGACCACCTCATGAAGGCGCTGCGGTCTCGCGGATTCTCCGACGAGGAGATGCTCGCGGCCGGGCTCGTGTCGAGCGGCGACCGCGGGGTCTACGACCGGTTCCGCGGACGCCTCATCTGGCCCATCCGCGACACGACCGGGCAGGTGCTCGGTTTCGGCGCCCGGCGCCTCCGCGACGACGACAAGGGGCCGAAGTACCTCAACACCCCCGAGACGGCGATCTACCACAAGGCACAGGTCCTCTATGGGCTCGACCTCGCCAAACGCGACATCTCGCGCGGCAAGCGCGTCGTCGTCGTCGAGGGGTACACCGACGTCATGGCCTGCCATCTGGCGGGGGAGACCACCGCGGTGGCGACCTGCGGGACCTCGTTCGGGGTCGATCACATCAAGATGATCCGCCGCGTCATGGGCGACGACTCCGCCACCGGCGAGGTCATCTTCACGTTCGACCCTGATGAGGCCGGGCAGAAGGCCGCGACGCGTGCGTTCGGCGAGGAGAAGCGCTTCTCGGCCCAGACGTACGTCGCCGTGTCCTCTGACGGCCTCGACCCCTGCGACCTCCGCCTCAACCGCGGCGACGGCGCCATCCGGAAACTCGTCGACGGCCGCGAGCCGATGTTCGAGTTCATCATCCGGCGGACGCTGGCGGGCTTCGATCTCGAGACGGTCGAGGGCCGCGTCGGCGCACTCCGCGCGGCCGCGCCGGTCGTCGCCGAGATCCGCGACCCCTCGCTCCGTCCCGGGTACACCCGGGTGCTCGCGAAGCAGCTCGGCATGGAACTCGACGAGGTGGCCCGCGCAGTGCGGGCCGCTGGCGGTGCCGCCGCAGGAGGCTCGCAGAACGCCGCACGAGACGCCCGCCAGCAGGGCCCTGGCGCACCCGCTGCCGAGCCGCCGCGCGAGCGGCAGGCCTCGCTCAACGACCTGCCCAAGGATCCGTCGACGCGCCTCGAGCAAGACGCCCTCCGTGCGATCCTGCAGCTGCCCCAGCACCTCGAACGCCCCATGTTGGAGCGCGCGGTCCAGAGCTCGGTCGCCAACAGCTCCCTCGCCGTGGTGCGCGACGCCATGAGTGTGAGCTTGGACCACCTCGGGACGAACGCCTGGCTCGAGACCGTCATCGCGCAGGTCCCACCCGGCTTCGACGGACTCGTCCGCGAACTCGGAGTCTCCCCACTGCCCGAGACGAACGAGGAGAAGCTGCCGAGCTACGTCCGAGACATCGCGCGGGCGCTGATCGACCGCGACCTCCTCGGTCGTAAGGCGGCGTTGCTCGGGTCGTTGCGTCGCACCGACCCCCGCGACGAGTCCCACCGGGAGATCACCCGGCAGCTCGCGGACGTCGAGGCGGAACGGCGTGCGCTCCGCGCCGAGGCCTGACGCGGTCGGCCTCCTCCGAGCGTGGCACGTGGCCCCGCCGGGATCGCCGGATACACTCGATGGCGATCCGGTGGCTCCCCGTGCACCGGAAGGAGAGGTCTCATGAAGCACCCAGAGCAGGACGGACCGGCGGTCCGGGCGAGTGATCTGAGCGTCGACTACGCCGCGCACGGCGTGAGTCCGAGCAATCGAGCGCTGGACGGCATCAGCTTCGAGCTGCCCGTCGGTGGCTCGCTCGGGGTCATCGGCAGCTCGGGCTCGGGGAAGAGCACGCTCCTGCGGGTGTTGTCCGGACGCCACCTGACCGGAGCGGACTCCCGTCCGTTCGTGTCCGGCGGCGACGCGAGCACGCTCGGTCGCTCCATGCGCAAGGTGGGTCGCAAAGAACTCACGAAACTCACGTTCGAGGTGTCGCTGCTCGAGCAGGAGGCCGGTGCGCACCTGAAGCCCGAACTCACCGTTACGGAGCTCATCTCCGAACCCGTCCTCGCTCGCGACAAGAAGTTCAGCGAGCAGGCGCTCGGCGTCCGGGTCGCCACACTGCTGGACGCCGTGCAGATGCCCCTCTCCAGCCTCGACAAGTACCCCTATGAACTGAGCGGCGGTCAGCGACAGCGCATCGCCATCGCGCGCGCCCTCGTCCTCGGCCCGAAGGTGTTCATCGCCGACGAACCGACGGCCGGCATCGACATCACGGTCCGGCACACGGTGACCGAGTTGCTCGACGGGTTCCGACGCGACGGCGGCACGGTCATCGTCGTGACACACGACCTCGCGATGCTCCGCGAGGTGACCGACGACGTCCTGGCGCTCCACCAGTCACGGGTCGTGGGCTACGGCCCGATCGACGCGATGCTCGCCGATCCGCCGCACGAGTTCCTCGCGGCGCTCGCTCAGTCGGGCGGCACCGAGACCCAGTACGAGACGCCCGAGGCCGTCGGCATCGATTGATCGCGTGTCGATTTGGAGTCTGCGAATCCTTTGCTACAGTAGATACGCGCTGCAACGCAGAGGCAGGATTCGTCCGGCCGGTCGAAGCACGTATTCCTCGATAGCTCAATTGGCAGAGCAATCGACTGTTAATCGATAGGTTGTTGGTTCGAGTCCAACTCGAGGAGCTGCACAGAATCCCTCGGTCCATACGGACCGGGGGATTCGTCGTTTGAGGCCGGTTTCACGAAACCGGCAGGGACGCCGTAGACTGGACCACGAGGCCCGAAGACTCCACTCTTCGGGCCTCGTTGCATGTCCGGACACCCTGCGCCTGTCGAGGTGATGCCGTGTCGATCATGCCGGCGTCCTGTCCGTCGAGGTGGTTCAGCCCTCGAGGTCGTCGCGACCCGGGAGCCAGGAGATCCCGGGGACGCCCCAGCCCGCCTTGCGGATCGCCTTCGCCGCTCGGCGCGAGTGCGGCAGTTCGAGGCGGTCCACGTAGAGCACGCCGTTGAGGTGGTCGAACTCGTGCTGCAGGATGCGTGCGCGCCAGCCGACGACCCGCAGCTCGACTGGGGCGCCCTCGAGGTCGGTCCCGATGAGCATGGCCGCTTCCGCTCGACGGAGCGGGTGCCGCTCGCCTGGGACGGAGAGGCAGCCCTCCGATTCGGCCTCCTCGTCGAGCTCGCCCACCGGCGGGGGACTGATCCACAGCACCGGGTTGATCGCGACGCCGCGCCATGGCTGGCCGTCGTCGTCCTCGTAGCTGTAGACGAAGAGGCGGAGCGGCACGCCGACCTGCGGAGCCGCGAGCCCGACGCCGGGAGCCAGATCCATGGTCTCGTACATGTCGGCGACAAGTCGTCGGAGGTCGTCGTCCACGGTGGCGACCGGCCGGGCGACGGAGTGGAGCACCGGGTCACCGGTCACGTGGATCTCGAGAATTGCCATTGCTCGAGCCTATCCGCTGGGCTCGGCCTGGCGCGCAGGGATCGGCGGGGCGGCGGGGTAGCCTCGACGGGTGATCCCCTCCGCCATCGACATCGCCGACCTCGCGGACGACTTCACCCGCAACCCCTCGCAGCTGCTCGGCATCCCGTTCGCACTCCTCGGCGCCGTCTTCCTCTCGCTCGGCGCGCAGCTGCAGCACCGGGGTGTGGCGAAGGTCGAGTCGTCGAGCGGCACCGACGCGACCTCGGGGCTCAACGTCGCCCAGCTGCTGGCCTTGCTCAGTCGGCCCTCCTGGGTGACCGGAACCGTCATGCTCGGGCTCGCGATCGTGCTCCAGCTCGGCAGCCTGTCCCTCGCACCGATCACCCTCGTCCAGCCGTTGGGCGCGGTCGCGCTCGTCATCACGGCGGTGGTGAACAGCAGGATCAGCGGCGTCCGGTTGAACCGTCGATCGGTCGTCGCGATCGTCGCCTGCGTCGGCGGCGTCGGCCTGTTCGTGACGATCGCCGCGGTCTTCACGGGCGAGCACCGGATCACCGAGGCCGAACTCGTCACGATCCTGGTGATGCTCGGTGTCGTGCTCGTCGTGTTCGGGCTCGGCTTCATGGTGTTCCGGTCACGCTTCACGGCCATCTTCTACATCGTCGGGACCGGGGTGCTCTACGGCTTCGTCGCGACGCTCGCCAAGGTCATCATCGGACGGCTGCAGCAGGGCGAGTTCGACTGGCTCACGGTCCTCTGCGGGCTCGGCCTCGCCGCCGCGAGTGCGCTCGGCGGCTACTTCGTGCAGACCGCCTACTCCTCGGGGCCTCCCGACCTGGTCATCGCGGGCCTCACCGTCATCGATCCGATGATCGCGGTCGGCATCGGCATCATCGTGCTGGGGGAGGCGAGCAACGCCCCGTTCTGGGCGGGCTTCGGCTTCGTCGTGGCCGGCGCGATCGCCGTCTGGGGTGTCTTCCAGCTCGCCCGCCATCACCCGCAGGTGAGCCAGACGCCGGCGGCCGCGGCAGCCGCGAAGGCCCTCGCGACCGGCGACGCGCCCGCCTGAGCCCTGGAGCCCGAACGGGCTGCAGGTATGCTTGAGCATGGCGTTCCGCGCCGCATCAGGGTCGTGAGCGACCGCCCGCACCCCCTCACATCACTGGCCAAGCACAGAGGAATCACCGATACCTTGACTTCTCCCGACGACCAGCACCTCGCGAAGGCGTCCAGCACGACGCCGAGCGCCGACACCCACAAGCCGCTGCGGGTGGTGATCGGTGCCGACACCTTCTCGCCCGACGTGAACGGCGCCGCACGCTTCGCCGAACGCCTCGCGGCCGGACTCGTCCGCCGAGGCCACGACGTCCACATCGTGGCGCCCGCCGGCTCGCGCAAGTTCGGCACGTGGAAGGAGACCCACGAGGGTCAGACGATGACGGCGCACCGCCTCTTCAGCCTCCGGTGGTACCCGCACGACTGGCTGCGCTTCGCGATGCCGTGGTCGATGCGACGGAACGCCCGGAAGATCCTCGACCGCGTGAAGCCCGACGTCGTGCATCTGCAGTCGCACATCGTGGTGGGCCGTGGTCTCTCGATCGAGGCCGAGCGACGCGGCATCCGCATGGTGGCGACGAACCACATCATGCCCGACAACATCCTCGACTTCACCGTCATCCCCAAGCGCACCCAGGAGTGGCTCGTCCGGACGCAGTGGGCTGCCGCCCGTCGCGTCTTCGATCGTGCCTTCGCCGTGACGACCCCGACGCGCAAGGCCGCCGACTTCCTGGAGCAGTTCACGGGCCTGACCGGTGTGCACGCGATCTCCTGCGGGATCGAGGCCGGACAGTACACGCCGTCGTTCGAACCGCGGAGGCGCAACACCATCCTCTTCGTGGGTCGCATCACGAGCGAGAAGCAGATCGACGTGCTCCTGCGCGCGCTCACGAAACTCCCGAAGGAACTCGACGCCCACGTCGACGTCATCGGTGGCGGCGACCAGGCGAAGAACCTCGAGCAGCTGACCCAGCAGCTCGACATCGGCGACCGCGTCCGATTCCTCGGCAAGGTGTCCGACGATGAGGTGAAGCAGGCCTACACGAACGCCACCGTCTTCGCGATGCCGTCCATCGCGGAGCTGCAGAGCATCGCGACGATGGAGGCCATGGCCTCCGGTCTCCCGGTGGTCGCGGCCGACGCCATGGCGCTGCCCCACCTCGTGCACGATCAGGTCAACGGATACCTGTTCGAGCCGGGCAACGTCGACGCCCTGGCCGAGCGGCTCGCGACGGTACTCAGCGCCTCGCCCGAGGAGTACCGCCGGATGCAGGACGCCTCGTTGGAGCTCGTCTCCGCACACGACATCGAGCGCACGCTCGACACCTTCGAAGCGCTCTACCGCGGCGAGCAGGTCGTCGACCCGACGACCGAGCGTCACACGGCGACCGCAGACCGCCAGGAATCCCGCGACTGACTCCCGCCCGGCGGGCCACTCGGTACACTGGGTTCCGCACGGGGCGGTAGCCAAGCTGGTGAAGGCATTCGGCTCATAACCGAACGATGCGTGGGTTCAAGTCCCACCCGCCCTACCGAGATCCGGCCCATGAGCCTTGGTTCCGGTCCCTGAGCTTGTCGAAGGGCGCCCTTCGATAGGCTCAGGGACCGGGACGGGGCGGCTCAGGGACCGGGATGGGGTGGGGCTCAGGGGTGCAGGGTTGCTCAGGGACCGGTCAGTCCGCGAGGACGAGGGCGGCAGCACCGATGAGCGGGCCGTCGGCGTCGAGGCCGGCCGGGACCACGCGCAGCTCACGGGCGTAGGCGTGCAGTGCAGCCGCGGTCGCAGCCTTCTGGACGAGGTCGAGGTAGTCGGGGGAGACCCGCGAGAAGCCGCCTCCGATCGCGACGCGTTCCAGGTCGAGCAGGGTCGTGATGCTGCAGAGGGCTTCGCCGACGGCCTCGGCGGAACGTCGGACGGCGCGGATCGCGATCTCCGTTCCGGCTGCGTAGTCGGCCCCGAGCTGTTCGCCCGTCGTGCCGGTCCATCCTTGCGTGCGGGCCCAGGCGACCGTCGCGGTTCCCGACGCGATGCCCTCCAATGTCCAGGGTGTGCCGACGGCATCCGGTTCGCGTCGGCGGAGCTGCATCTGTCCGAGGTGGCCGGCGTTGCCCGAGGTGCCCGGGACGAGTCGGGATCCGAGAATGATCCCGCCACCGATCCCGGTCGAGACGACGATGCCCATGCTGTTCTCGGTTCCGCGGAGCGCGCCCTGCCAGTGTTCGGCCAGGGCGATGCAGGTGCCGTCGAGACGGAGTTCCACCGGACCGGACGTGAAGCGCCGGAGCTCCGCCACGACGGGGAAGTCGGCGAGTCGGGGGAGGTTGATCGGCGAGACGGTGCCGTCGGCCCTGCCGATGGGGCCCGCCGAACCGATTCCGACACCGGACACCGGCCCGCCATGGGCCGCGACGCTCCGTTCGGCGGTCTGGAGGATCGACGCCACGAGCTCCTCGCGGGTGGCCGCGGCGCCCGTCGGACCGCGGAACCGGGTGCCGGGCAGGATCCGTCCCTCAGCGTCGACGACGGCCGCTTCGACCTTCGTGCCGCCGATGTCGATCGCGAGGGCCTCGTGCATCACCGCTCCATCCTGGAGGGCCGTCAGTCCGGGACGGCTCCCGATCCAGCGTACTGGGAACGACACGGTTGTCATTCCTCCAGGTCATGGGGCATAATGCTCCTATCGGCGCGAGTCGAACAACTGCATACACGGAGGTCCGGTCAGCCGGACACCGACACGGATCACACTGCATGGGTCGTTGGGGAAGACGCACCCGGACGCAGTGGAGGAATCATGTCGACACCGATGACGAAGGGTGTGCTGTTCGTGCACTCGTCGCCTCGCGCGCTCTGCCCGCACCTCGAATGGGCGGCAGGTCGCGCTCTTGGTCGTGCCATCAGTTTCGACTGGGAAGATCAGCCGATCCTCCGCGGTGCGCAGCGCGCCGAGGTCTTCTGGGAAGGCCCGCACGGCACCGGAGCCGCACTCGCCTCAGCCCTGCGCGGCTGGGAGCACCTCCGCTACGAGGTGAGTGAAGACCCGGCCCAGGGCGTCGACGGTGCCCGATGGATGCACACGCCCGACCTCGGGATCTTCTACGCACAGACCGACAGCATCGGCAACGTCGTCGTCCCGGAGGATCGCATCCGCTACGCCATGGAGGTCGGCGCCGGGAACGCCGCCGAACTCCAGCGCGAACTCCGCGTCGCGCTCGGACAGCCGTGGGACGACGAACTCGAGCCGTTCCGTCACGCCGGCGACGGGTCCTCCGTCATCTGGCTGCACAACGTGGGCTGATCCGGCCCCGCCGGCGCGGCGGCACCGCGCACGCGAGACAACTTCACAGACGACAGGGTGCCCACGTGGCGTGGACCGTGCGAGGTCGGTGACACTCCCGGCAGACACGAGGTGACGAAACGGCGGCACCCTGGTCAGTAGACGACGACGGGTCGTGGTGCATGCACCACGACCCGTCGTCGTCTCCGTCGCGAGGGGCTCAGTAGCTCCGGAACGCGACGACCGCGTTGTGGCCGCCGAACCCGAACGAGTTGCTGATGGCGAGCAGGTCGCCGGACCCGAGCTCGCGCGGCGTCGTGACGACGTCGAGCGGGATCTCCGGGTCCTGGTTGTCGAGGTTGATGGTCGGCGGGATGATCCGGTGGTGCAGGGCGAGCGCCGTGTAGGCCGCTTCGATGGCACCCGCGCCGCCGAGG
Source organism: Plantibacter sp. CFBP 8798 (assembly GCF_014841195.1). Lineage (NCBI taxonomy): Bacteria > Bacillati > Actinomycetota > Actinomycetes > Micrococcales > Microbacteriaceae > Plantibacter > Plantibacter sp. CFBP 8798. Next base: position 539,756 of record NZ_JACYTS010000002.1, on the reverse strand, counting down.
AGGTGGCCGGTCGACGCCTTCGTGGCCGTCACGGCGATGTCGTCGAGGTGGGCGCCGAAGACCCGACGCAGCGCGTTGTACTCCGCGATGTCGCCGACGGGCGTGCTCGTGGCGTGTGCGTTGACGTGCACGACGTCGTCGAGCGACGCGCCACCGTTCTCGACGGCTGCACGCATGGCGCGGGCAGCTGCCGAACCCTCGGGATCGGGAGCCGTGATGTGGTACGCGTCGCTCGTCACCGCACCACCGAGGAGCTCGGCGTAGATGCGGGCGCCACGGGCCTTGGCGTGCTCCTCGGTCTCGACGATGAGCGCTGCCGCGCCCTCACCGAGGACGAATCCGTCGCGGTCGACGTCGTAGGGACGCGAGGCGATGGCGGGGTCGTCGTTGCGCTTGGACAACGCCTGCATCGCTGCGAAGGACGCGAGCGGGAGCGGGTGGATGGCGGCTTCGGAGCCACCGGCCACGACGATGTCGGCGAGGCCGGCCTGGAGGTGGTCGTAGGCGTTGGCGAGCGACTCGGTGCTTGACGCACAAGCGGAGACGACGGTGCGCTCTCCGCCTCGGGCACCGAGGTCCATGCCGATCGCCGCTGCCGGGCCGTTCGGCATGAGCATCGGGACGGTCATGGGGAGGACGCGGCGGGGGCCCTTCTCGCGCAGGGTGTCCCAGGCGTCGAGGAGCGTCCACACGCCGCCGATGCCGGTGGCCCAGTCGACGAGGAGTCGCTCCGGGTCGACCTCGGGGGCGCCGGCGTCCTGCCAGGCCTCGCGCGCGGCGATCAGGGCGAACTGGCTCGACGGGTCCAGGCGCTTGACCTCACGACGGTCGAGGATGTCCGCGGTGGGGACGGCGGCCTGCGCGGCGAAGCGTACGGGCAGCTCGAGTTCTTCAGCCCATGGCTGCTCGAGACGGCTCGCACCGCTCTTGCCGGCGAGGAGGTTGTCCCAGGAGTCGGTGGCGTTGCCGCCGAGGGGAGTGGTGGCACCGATGCCGGTGATGACGATGCGTTTGGTGGTCATTCAGTCAAACCTTCTGTGGAGACGACGAGGGGGTCCGAGCCCTGCGGCGGTCGAGCCCGTGTCCGGACGGACGAGCCGCCTCGAACGCTGAAGGGCCGGTCGGCCAACTGCCGGCCGACCCTTCAGCACTGCGCTGGGACTAGCCCTGAGCCTTGACGATGAAGTCGACGGCGTCGCCGACGGTCTTCAGGTTCTTGACTTCTTCGTCCGGGATCTTCACGTCGAACTTCTCCTCCGCGTTGACGACGATGGTCATCATGGAGATCGAGTCGATGTCGAGGTCGTCGGTGAACGACTTGTCCAGCTCGACGGTGTCGGTCGCGATGCCGGTCTCGTCGTTGATCAGCTCGGCCAGGCCGGCGAGGACTTCTTCGGTGGACAGTGCCATTGTTCTACTCCTTGGGTGAGGTTTGACCGTAGTCGAGTGTAGTCGCGTCGGGCGTCCTGCTACGGCAGGACGACGACCTGAGCGCCGAAGACCAGTCCGGCACCGAACCCGATCTGCAGGGCGAGGCCGCCGCTGAGCTCGGGGTGCCCCTGGAGGAGCCGGTGGGTGGCGAGCGGGATGGACGCCGCCGAGGTGTTGCCGGTGGTCTCGATGTCGCGCGCGATGACGACGGTCTCCGGCAGCTTGAGCTGCTTGGCGAACTCGTCGACGATGCGCATGTTCGCCTGGTGGGGGATGAAGGCCGCGAGGTCGGAGGCTTCGACGCCCGCTTCCTCCAGGGCCTGCTTGGCGACCTTGGCCATCTCCCAGACCGCCCACCGGAAGACCGTCTGGCCCTCCTGGCGCAGGGTCGGCCAGGCGGCGGTGCCGTCGCGGAACTCGGTGAGCGTGCCGCTCATGCCGACGGCGTCGGCCTTCGAGCCGTCGGATCCCCACACGGTGGGGGAGATGCCGGGGAAGTCGCTCGGACCGACGACGGCCGCGCCTGCACCGTCGCCGAGGAGGAACGAGATCGACCGGTCGGTCGGGTCGACGATGTCGGACAGCTTCTCGGCGCCGATGACGAGCGCGTAGTGGGCCGCGCCCGATCGGATGAGGGCATCGGCCTGGGCGATCGCGTAGGCGTATCCGGCACATGCGGCGTTGAGGTCGTAGGCGGCAGCGGGGTTCGCTCCGACGCGGTCGGCCACGACGGCCGCCATCGACGGGGACTGCTGGACGTTGCTGATCGTCGCGATGAGGACGAGGTCGACCTGTTCGGGCGAGATGCCCGCGGCCGCGATGGCCTCGGCGCCGGCTTCGGCTGCGAGGTCGACGGCGCTGACGTCGGCCGACGCCCGCGTGCGGGTGACGATTCCGGTGCGCTGCTGGATCCACTCGTCGGACGAGTTGATCGGACCGACGAGGTCGTCGTTCGGGACGCTGAGGTCTCCGCGAGCTGCGCCGAGGCCGAGGATGCGGGTGAACTCGGGACCGCGCGACTGCTTGAGGGTGGGGGTGGTCATTGACTGGTTCTCCGTCTGCGCTACTGCTGGGCGATGAGGTCGAGGGCTGCCGGCAGGTCGTCGGGGGTCTTGATGGCGACCGTCGGCACGCCCTTCAGGCCGCGACGTGCGAGTCCGGTGAGCGCCCCGGCGGGGGCGAGCTCGATGAGTCCGGTGATCCCTGCGGCGCTGAACGCGTCCATGCACAGGTCCCAGCGTACCGGGGAGGCGACCTGACCGATGAGGAGGTCGAAGAACGCCGTACCCGAGGTGACCTCGGTGCCGTCGTGGTTCGTCCAGATGCGGAGCGTCGGGTCCTGGGGCTCGACCGTGCGGCTCGCCCCGGCCAGCCAGTCGCGGGCCGACTGCATGTAGCTCGTGTGGAAGGCGCCTGCGACCTGCAGCGGGATCACCCGCGTGCCCTTGAGCGGCTCGTCAGCGAGGCGGGCGAGGGCGTCATGCGCGCCGGCGACGACGATCTGGCCGCCGCCGTTGTAGTTGGCGGGCTCCAGCCCGAAGGAACGGACGTGCGCGACGACGGCCTCCTGGTCGCCACCGAGGACGGCACTCATACCCGTCGGGGTGGTGGCTGCGGCTTCGGCCATTGCCACGGCGCGTTCGCTCACGAAGCTCATCGCGTCGCTGTCCGAGAGGATGCCGGCGCCGTAGGCCGCGGTGATCTCGCCGACGGAGTGTCCGGCGATGCCGCCGAACGGCGCGGCGTCGGCGGGGAGGGCCTTCCGCAGGGCGTCCAAGGCGACGAGGCCGGCCGCGACGATGAGCGGCTGGGCCACCGCGGTGTCGCGGATGGTGTCCGCGTCGGAGACGGTGCCGTGCTTGACGAGGTCGAGTCCGGCTTCGTCGGAGAAGCGCGCGAGCGCGTCCTTCGCGGAGGCGTCCTGCAACCAGGGGTCGAGGAAGCCGGGGGTTTGGGAGCCCTGTCCAGGGCAGGCGATGACGATCACCGCTCTAGTCTGCCAACCGGAGGACGCCCAGCAGTGGAGCAACACCACGAACCTTTGGAAAATGTGTTGTGTGGAGTCCACAAAACCGACCGGTCGGACGGCCCTGCGAGCGTCAGGAGGTCAGCCGACGTCGGGACGGCTCGGGCTCAGCGATGGCACCGAGGATGAGGGCCGCCTGCAGGATGAGCGACTCGCGGGCACCGGTCGCGTCCCAGCCGATGACCTCGGAGACCCGCTTGAGGCGGTACCGGACCGTGTTGGGGTGCACGAAGAGCTCGCGCGCGGTCGCTTCGAGCGAGCGGCCGTTGTCGAGGTAGCACCAGAGCGTCGTCACGAGCTCGCCGGAGTAGTCCTTGAGCGGGCGGTAGACCCGCTCGATGAGCGTGGTCTTCGCCAGGTTGTCGCCGGCGAGGGCGCGTTCCGGAAGGAGGTCGTCCGCGGCGACCGGTCGTGGCGCGTGTCGCCAGGACTTCGCCACGGCGAAGCCGGCCAGTGCGGCCTTCGCGCTGCGCGACGCCTCGATGAGGGATGGCACGGCGTGACCGAGTACCAGGTGTCCCGGCCCGAAGCCGTGCTCGAGCTTGGCGGCGATGTCGAGGAAGGTGAGTTGCGAGCTGGTGCGGGAGTCCGCGGCGGCCTGTTCGGCCTCGTCGACGGGCTCACCGTCTCCGGGCTCGGTGCTGGGCAGCTCGGCGCGACCCAGGACGAGCACGAGCCGGTTGCCCTGGACGCCGATGAGGACGTCGGCGTCGAGGTGTCGGGCGGTCCGGCGGAGCATGTCGACATCGAGCACCCGTGGGGTCGTACCGACCAGGACGCAGGCCTCGCCGTGACCGTGCCACCCGAGGGCGGCGATCCGGCTCGGTAGCTCGTCGTCGGCCTCGCCACTGAGGATCGAGTCGACGACGAGGGCCTCGAGGCGGGCGTCCCAGAGTCCGCGGGCTTCGGCCGCACGTGCGTACACGTCGGCTGACGCGAACGCGATGTCGCGTGAGTAGAGGAGGATCGCCTCGCGGAGGTCGACGCTTCCGGACGCGACGCGTTCCTCGACGACCTCGACGGTGACCTTGATGAGTTGCAGCGTCTGCTGCAGGCTGACGGAACGGAGCAGCTCGCGAGGAGCCGCCCCGAACACGTCGGCGGCGATCCACGGCGTCGACCGGGGATCGTCGAACCACGAGATGAACGAACTGATGCCCGCCTGGGCCACCAGGCCGACCGCTGAGCGGCGGCCTGGTGGCATCTCGGCGTACCAGGGAAGGGTGTCCTCGAGGCGTTTGAGCGTCGCGGTCGCGAGCTCACCCGAGATCCGGCGGAGCCAGTCGAGTGTCTCGGCCTTCGTCTTGGTCTTCGTCACCGTGGTAGCGATGGAATCAGCTCTCGCCACCCGCGTTACCGGTGTTGCCGGCGTTCACGTCGTGGAGGCGGTAGCGGTCGATCGCCTGCTGCGGGAGGCTCGCATCGACCTCACCCCGAGCAGCGAGCTGCTGGAGGGTGCGGACGACGAGCGACGGGCCGTCGATCTTGAAGAAGCGACGGGCAGCGGCGCGCGTGTCGGAGAAGCCGAAGTCGTCGGCCCCCAACGTCGCGAAGTCGCCCGGCACGAACTGACGGATCTGGTCCGGCACGGCGTGCATGTGGTCGGTCACGGCGACGAACGGGCCTGCGGCACCGCTCAGCTTCTCCGTGACGTAAGGCACACGACGCTCCTCCTGCGGGTACAGGAAGTTGTGCTGGTCGGCGGCGAGACCGTCGCGACGGAGCTCGGTCCAGCTCGTGACGCTCCAGACGTCTGCGGAGACGCCCCAGTCGTCGGCGAGCAGCTGCTGCGCCTCGATCGCCCACGGGACCGCGACACCGGAGGCCATGAGCTGAGCCTTCGGGCCCTGCTTGTCGCTCGTGCTGATGCGGTGGATACCACGCACGATGCCGTCGACGTCCACGCCCTCGGGCTCGACGGGCATGACCATCGGCTCGTTGTACACCGTGAGGTAGTACATGACGTTCGGGTCCTCGTGCTCGCCGCCGTACATGCGCTGGATACCGCTGCGCACGATGTGCGCGATCTCGTAGCCGTAGGCCGGGTCGTAGCTGACGACCGCGGGGTTCGACGACGAGAGCAGCAGCGAGTGGCCGTCGGCGTGCTGGAGGCCCTCACCCGTGAGCGTCGTGCGACCGGCCGTGGCGCCGATCATGAAACCACGGGTCATCTGGTCTCCGGCCGCCCAGATGGCGTCGGCGGTGCGCTGGAAGCCGAACATCGAGTAGAAGACGTAGACCGGGATGAGTGGCTCGCCCTGCACCGAGTACGAGGTTCCGATCGCGGAGAAGGCCGCGACGGCGCCCGCCTCGTTGATGCCCACGTGCACGATCTGACCCTGCGGGCTCTCCTTGTAGGCGAGCAGCAGTTCGCGGTCCACCGAGGTGTAGTGCTGACCGTTCGGGTTGTAGATCTTCGCGCTCGGGAAGAACGCGTCCATACCGAAGGTGCGTGCCTCGTCGGGGATGATCGGGACGATCCGGTTACCGAAGTCCTTGGCGCGGAGGAGGTCCTTCAGCAGTCGGACGAACGCCATGGTTGTGGCGATCTCCTGCGTGCCGGAGCCCTTCTTCGCTGCCGCGTACGCGGAGTCGTCGGGCAGGTTCAGCTGCGTGTACTTGCTGCGACGCTCGGGGACGTAGCCGCCGAGCGCGCGGCGACGCTCGTGCAGGTACTGGATCGCCTCGTCGTCCTCGCCCGGGTGGTAGTACGGCGGGAGGTAGGGGTTCTCTTCGAGCTGCGAGTCGGTGATCGGGATGCGCATCGTGTCCCTGAAGGTCTTCAGGTTGTCGAGCGTCATCTTCTTCATCTGGTGGGTCGCGTTGCGGCCCTCGAAGCTCGGGCCGAGGCCGTAGCCCTTGATCGTGTGCGCGAGGATGACCGTCGGCTGGCCCTTGTGCTCGCTGGCCGCCTTGAACGCCGCGTAGACCTTGCGGTAGTCGTGGCCGCCGCGCTTGAGGTTCCAGACCTCGTCGTCGGTGTAGCCCTCGACGAGCTTCAGGGCGCGCTCGTCGCGGCCGAAGAAGTTCTCGCGGACGTAGGCGCCGTCCTCCGTCTTGTACGTCTGGAAGTCGCCGTCGGGCGTGACGTTCATGAGGTTGAGGAGCGCGCCGTCGGTGTCGCGGTTGAGGAGGTCGTCCCACTCGCGGCCCCAGATGACCTTGATGACGTTCCAGCCGGCGCCGCGGAAGAAGCTCTCGAGCTCCTGGATGATCTTGCCGTTGCCGCGGACGGGGCCGTCGAGGCGCTGCAGGTTGCAGTTGATCACGAAGTTGAGGTTGTCGAGGCCCTCGTTCGCGGCGACCTGGAGCTGACCGCGGCTCTCGACCTCGTCCATCTCGCCGTCGCCGAGGAACGCCCAGACCTGCTGGTCGCTGGCGTCCTTGATGCCACGGTTCGTGACGTACTTGGCGAGGTGCGCCTGGTAGATCGCGTTGATCGGGCCGAGACCCATGGAGACCGTCGGGAACTGCCAGAAGTCCGGCATCAGGCGCGGGTGGGGGTATGAGGAGAGCCCGTGCGGCGCGTGCGACTTCTCCTGGCGGAAGCCGTCGAGCTGGTCGGTGCTGAGGCGGCCCTCGAGGAAGGCGCGGGCGTAGGTGCCGGGGGAGGCGTGGCCCTGGATGTAGATCTGGTCTCCACCGCCCGGGGCGTCCTGGCCGCGGAAGAAGTGGTTGAAGCCGACCTCGTAGAGCGCGGCCGACGACGCGTAGGTGGAGATGTGTCCGCCGACACCGATGCCGGGGCGCTGCGCGCGGTGCACGGTCATGGCCGCGTTCCAGCGGATCCAGGCGCGGTAGCGGCGTTCGATGTCCTCGTCGCCCGGGAAGTCGGGCTCGTTCTCCGAGGCGATGGTGTTGATGTAGTCGGTGGTCGGCACCATCGGCACGCCGAGGTGCAGCTCCTTCGAGCGCTTGAGGAGGCTCAGCATGATGTCGCGGCCGCGACCGCGGCCACGTTCGTCGACGAGGGCGTCGAGGGACTCATTCCACTCGGACGTCTCCTCAGGATCGGCGTCTACGTGGTTGGACGAGTATGGATCCTGGTCGTGAACAGTCACCGTCGACCTTTCTCTCGTGGCAGATCGTGCCTGGGTTGTGATGGTGAACTCCATGCGTCCTGATGGGTATGGACGCGGGCGCCACCTTTCACCCTATCCGGTCACCCCAGGGAACGGTGACCGAGCGGCGCACCCCTCCGGGTTTGTGCAGCTGCGGTGCGGGGTTAGGATGTGTGACCGGATCGGACCCGTCCACCGCTCGGGCGATCCGGAGCAGGCGAACCCGCCTGAAAGGACCCTCATGGCACTCGAGAACGACACCCTGGCACCCGACTTCGAACTGGCGAACCAGTTCGGTGAACTCGTCAGGTTGAGTCAGTTCCGCGGCAGTTCGGCTGTCGCCCTCGTCTTCTTCCCGCTGGCGTTCTCCGGCACCTGCACGGGGGAGCTGTGCGAGTTGCGCGACAACCTCAGCCTGTTCACGGACGACCAGGTCACGCTCGTCGGCATCTCCGTCGACTCGAAGCACACACTGCGCGCGTGGGCGGAGCAGGAGCAGTACGGCTTCCAGCTGCTCGCCGACTTCTGGCCGCACGGCCAGGTCGCCAAGGAGTACGGGGTGTTCCTGCAGGAGAAGGGGTTCGCGAACCGTGCGACCTTCCTCATCGACCAGCAGGGCATCATCCGTGAGAGCTTCATCACGGCACCGGGCGAGGCCCGCTCGCTCGCCGCCTACCGCGCCGCGCTCGAAGAGCTGCGTCAGCCGGCCTGAGCCGCGGCTCGCTCTGGTCGATCCGGATCGCCGGGCGTCTCAGCCGGTGATCGTGACCTCGGGTGCGCGCTCGTAGCGGATGAACCGGTAGGGGACACCCGTGCGGGATTCCGACCAGCCGTGCGCCGGATCGATCGTGACCGGCACCCACTCCTCGCCGATGGTCGGCGCGAAGGTGTCGCCGGCGACGTCGAGGTCGAGTTCGGTCACCTCGAGCCGGTCCGCGAGCGCGAGCGCCTCGGTGAAGAGACCCGCGCCGCCGGTGACCCAGGCCTGGCCGTTGCCGGCGAGCTGTGCCGCTTCGAACGCGTCCTCCAGGGAGTGCGCGACGATCGCGCCGTCGGCGGACCACGCGTGATCGCGGGTGACGACGATGTTCGGGCGTCCTGGGAGCGGACGGAACCGCGGGGGGAGTGAATCCCAGGTGCGGCGTCCCATGATCACCGCGTCGGATCCGGTGAGCGCCTTGAAATGCGCCAGGTCTTCGGGGACGTGCCAGGGCATGTCGCCGTCGGCGCCGATGACGCCGTCGTGGGCCTGGGCCCAGATGAGTGCCAGGCTCATACGGCGACGGCCGCGCGGATGGCGGGGTGGTGCTGGTAGTCGACGATCTCGAGGTCGTCGTACTCCACGTCGAAGATGCTGTCGCGCTTCGTGTTGATGCGCAGCTTCGGGTAGGGGAACGGTGCGCGCGTGAGCTGCTCCGTCACCTGCTCGACGTGGTTGTCGTAGATGTGGCAGTCGCCGCCCGTCCACACGAAGTCGCCGACCTCGAGGCCGACCTGCTCGGCGACGAGGTGGGTGAGGAGCGCATAGCTGGCGATGTTGAACGGAACGCCGAGGAAGAGGTCTGCGCTGCGCTGGTAGAGCTGGCAGGAGAGCTTGCCGTCGGCGACGTAGAACTGGAAGAAGGCGTGGCACGGGGCGAGCGCCATGTTGGGGATGTCGGCGACGTTCCAGGCGGAGACGATGATGCGGCGCGAGTTCGGATCGGTGCGCAGCTGGTCGATGACCTGCGAGATCTGGTCGATGTGCGAGCCGTCGGGGGTCGGCCAGGACCGCCACTGCACGCCGTACACGGGACCGAGTTCGCCCTGGTCGTCGGCCCATTCGTCCCAGATGGAGACGCCGTGCTCCTGCAGCCAGCGGACGTTGCCGTCGCCGCGGAGGAACCAGAGGAGTTCGTAGGCGATGGACTTCCAGTGCACCCGCTTGGTGGTGATGAGCGGGAAGCCCTCGGAGAGGTCGAAACGGAGCTGGCGGCCGAACACACTGCGCGTGCCGGTTCCGGTGCGGTCGCCTTTGGTGGCGCCATGCTCGAGCGTGTCGCGCAGGAGGTCTTCGTACGGGGTGGGGATCGTCGTATCCATCCCCTCGATCGTACGGCCAGCGACCGTCACCGCGCCCGACCGATCGTCCGGTGTCGCGACGGATGCGCGCGGACCAGGGTTGTGGAGCGTTCCGGCTCCGACGGGGACTCCGGCTAGACTCGACGAGTCGCATCGGATGGTTCCATCCGATCGCGGGCCTTTAGCTCAGCTGGTAGAGCGCCACGTTTACACCGTGGATGTCGTCGGTTCGATCCCGGCAGGGCCCACCGGACAAGAAGCCCCGAGATCATGCGGATCTCGGGGCTTCTTCGTATCCACGGACCGCCGGCAGGGCTTGGCTCCCCCTGTCGGCCGGTTCCCATGGCGTCCCCGCGGTTTGACGGGCGTGTGATCAAGATCCTCGAGTCATGTTCATTTGTTAAGACATTCTGTGTATGCTGGTTCTGGCCGCATCGAACAGCTCACAGAAAGTTGTACAGAGACGTATGACCGCTCCATCAGCCATCACGTACGACGTCGTCACCATGGGACGCGTCGGCGTCGACATCTACCCATTGCAGGACGGCATCGGCCTCGAGGACGTCGACACTTTCGGCAAGTACCTCGGGGGGAGCGCCGCCAACGTCGCTGTCGCCGCCGCCCAGCACGGGCACCCGACGGCGCTCATCAGCAGGACGGGTGACGACCCCTTCGGTCGATACGTCCACCGCGAACTTGGACGCCTCGGCGTCGCTGACGAGTTCGTCGGTTGGGAGACGGACTTGCAGACACCGGTCACCTTCTGCGAGATCTTCCCGCCGGACGACTTCCCGTTGTACTTCTACCGGAAGCCGAAGGCCCCCGACCTGACGATCACGTCGAAATCCCTCGACCTCGACGCGATCTACCGCGCCAAGGTGTTCTGGGCGACGGTGACGGGGCTCAGTGAGGAACCGAGCCGCTCGGCCCACTTCACCGCGTGGGAAGCCCGCGCCCGCCGGCCGCTGACGATCCTCGACCTCGACTACCGTCCGATGTTCTGGAACTCGGCCGAGCAGGCTTCCGCCCAGGTCGGGCGAGCGCTCGAACACGTCACGGTCGCGGTCGGCAACCGTGAGGAATGCGAGGTGGCTGTCGGCGAGACGGATCCACACCGCGCTGCAGACGCCTTGCTGGAACGCGGCGTCGAACTCGCCATCGTCAAACAGGGTCCGAAGGGGGTCCTCGCCAAGACGCGCGACGAGACCGTGGAGGTCCCGCCGTACTTCGTGGACGTCGTGAACGGACTCGGCGCGGGGGACAGCTTCGGTGGCGCCCTCTGCCACGGACTCATCGAAGGGTGGGGTCTTGAGAAGATCCTGCGGTTCGCCAACATCGCCGGGGCGATCGTCGCGTCGCGGCGTGAGTGCTCGACGGCCATGCCGAACTCCGCCGAGGTGCTCGAGATCCTCGACACCATCAGCGCCGTCGGTGCAGCAGACCTCGGAGGTGCCCGATGACCATCGTGAACAACGCCAGGACATCGCGGTTCCTCCGCGAAAGTGAATTCGAGCGCCTGCGCGAGGTCCGCGCATCCGACCCGGCCGCCATCGCCCGCGCCCATGCCGGCCGACGTCGGCGCGAGCTGATCCGCGGCGACGGCCGACTCTTCATCGTCGCTGCCGACCACCCGGCGCGCGGAGCCCTCGGTGTGCGCGACGAGTCGATGGCCATGGCCGACCGGTACGAACTCCTGGACCGCCTTGCGCTCGCGCTCTCGCGTCCGGGTGTCGACGGCGTGCTGGGCACCCCGGACATCATCGACGACCTCGCCCTCCTCGGTCTGCTCGACGACAAGGTCGTGGTCGGATCGATGAACCGGGGTGGGCTGCGCGGCGCCGCGTTCGAGATGGACGACCGGTTCACCGGCTACGACATTCCCGGGATCGTCCGAGACGGTCTCGACTTCGCCAAGACACTCCTCCGAGTGAACCTCGGCGATGCCGGATCGGTCGCGACCATTGAAGCGAACGCCCGTGCCGTCGATCAGGCGGTCGAAGCTCGCGTGCCGATCATGCTCGAACCGTTCATGAGCGAGTGGCGCGAGGGACGGATCGTCAACGACCTCTCAGTCGAGGCGGTCATCACCTCGATCGCCATCGCGTCCGGCCTCGGATCGAGTTCGGCCTACACCTGGATGAAACTGCCGGTCGTCGAGGACATGGAACGCGTCATGGCTGCCACCTCGATGCCGACACTCCTGCTCGGTGGCGAGCCGAACGGCCATCAGGACGACGTCTACTCGTCCTGGGAACGAGCCCTCGAATTGCCCGGTGTCCGCGGGCTGGTCGTCGGACGCACCTTGATCTACCCCGCCGACGGCGACGTCTCCGCTGCAGTCGACACCGCGGCGGGGCTCGTCCACGCCGACCTCCCCTCCTGAGCCTCCCGATCCGCCGCGATCGCTGATCCTTCACAGATTGGAACCACCCGCATCATGAGCACTGACTCCCTCCCCGTCGTCCCGCACTGGATCGACGGAGCCGAAGCCCCCTCCAGTTCCGGTCGGACCGCCCCGGTCTACGACCCCGCGCTCGGTGTCGCGACGAAGCACGTCGCGCTCGCCGATCAGGACGAGATCGCCGCAGCTGTCGCATCGGCTGCCAAGGCCTTCCCCGCCTGGCGCGACTTGTCCCTGGCGAAGCGTCAGCAGGTCGTGTTCAAGTTCCGTGAGCTGCTGGACGCGAAGAAGGGTGAGTTGGCGGAGATCATCACGGCGGAGCACGGCAAGGTCGTCTCCGACGCGCTGGGCGAGATCACGCGCGGGCAGGAGGTCGTGGAGTTCGCGACCGGTCTCGCGCACCACCTCAAGGGTGAGTTCTCCGAGCAGGTCTCCACCGGTGTCGACGTGTACTCCACGAAGCAGCCCCTCGGGGTCGTGGGCATCATCTCGCCGTTCAACTTCCCCGCGATGGTGCCGATGTGGTTCTTCCCGATCGCGATCGCCGCCGGGAACACGGTCGTGCTGAAGCCGAGCGAGAAGGACCCGTCCGCGGCGATCTGGCTCGCGAAGCTCTGGAAGGAAGCAGGGCTCCCCGACGGGGTGTTCACGGTGCTGAACGGTGACAAGGAGGCCGTCGACGGGCTCCTCACCCACCCCGACGTCCGCGCGATCTCCTTCGTGGGTTCCACCCCGATCGCGAAGTACGTGTACGAGACCGGCACCGCACACGGCAAGCGCGTCCAGGCGCTCGGCGGGGCGAAGAACCACATGCTCGTGCTGCCCGACGCCGACCTCGACCTCGTCGCCGACTCCGCCATCAACGCCGGCTTCGGCTCCGCCGGTGAGCGCTGCATGGCGATCAGCGTGGTCGTCGCGGTCGAGCCCGTCGCGGACGAGCTCATCGCCAAGATCGCCGAACGCGCAGCGACCCTGCGGATCGGTGACGGACGCCGGAACTGCGACATGGGCCCGCTGGTCACGAAGGTGCACCGCGACAAGGTCGCGTCCTACCTCGACATCGCCGAAGCCGACGGCGCGACGATCGTCGTCGACGGCCGCAACACGCCCATCGACGGCGACCCGAACGGGTTCTGGCTCGGCCCGACCCTCATCGACAACGTCCCGACGACGTCGAAGGTGTACACGGAGGAGATCTTCGGCCCCGTCCTCGCCGTCGTCCGCGTGCAGTCCTACGAAGAGGGTGTCGCGCTGATCAACGGTGGTGCGTTCGGGAACGGGACCGCGATCTTCACCAACGACGGCGGTGCCGCCCGACGGTTCCAGAACGAGATCCAGGTCGGGATGATCGGCATCAACGTGCCGATCCCCGTGCCGGTCGCGACGTTCTCCTTCGGCGGGTGGAAGGACTCCCTGTTCGGCGACACCAAGGCCCACGGCGCCGAGGGCGTCCGGTTCTTCACCCAGCAGAAGGCCATCACCTCCCGCTGGCTCGACCCCTCCCACGGCGGCATCAACCTCGGCTTCCCCCAGAACTGAGTTCTCACGGACGGCCCTTCGACAGGCCCAGGGAATGGCGCGGTGCCCGAGCCGACATCGTTCCGCACTCCTGTCGAAGGGCATGATCGAATCACACACACGACGGAGTGACCAACATGCAGTGGATGTACGAGCGAGGTGACCTCGCCCGAGACGGCTGGGAGAGTGTCGTCGACGGCTCGATCGACGGGTGGGCGCACACGGGTCTCCGCGTCGCGGTCCTCGTCGACGGTGATGCCATCGACCTCCCGGCGGGCGATGTGGAACGCATCGTCGTGCCGCTCGCCGGTTCCTTCAGCATCAGCTGGACGGACGCTGAGCAGCGGGACGGCACCACGGCTCTCTCCGGCCGTCGATCCGTCTTCGACGGACCGACCGACGTCCTCTACATGGGTGCGGGGACAGCAGGCGTCCTCCGCGGAGGCGGTCGAGTCGCTGTGGCCGAGGCCCCGACGACGGCGGTCCACCCGACGCGTCATGTCGCTGCGGAGGAGATCCCCGTCGAACTGCGCGGCGCGGGCCGGTCGAGTCGTCAGGTCCACAACTTCGGCACGCCTGACGCGCTCGACGCCGCGAAGCTCATCGTGTGCGAGGTCGTGACGCCCGCAGAGAACTGGTCGTCCTACCCCGCCCACAAGCACGACGAGCACCTGCCTGGGGCGGAATCGCGCCTCGAGGAGATCTACTACTTCGAGTCCGCCGTCTCAAAGGGTCTGGAAGCACCGACGGCCGCGGATCCTTTCGGGATGTTCGCGACCTACTCCTCACCCGCCGGGGAGATCGACATCAACGCGATGGTCCGCACCGGCGACATCGCGCTCGTCCCGTTCGGCTACCACGGTCCTGCCGTCGCCGCGCCCGGGTACGACCTCTACTACCTGAACGTCATGGCCGGACCCGACCACGAACGGGTCTGGAGCATCAGCGACGACCCCGCACACGCGTGGATCCGGCAGAGCTGGGAGGGCCAGGACATCGACCCGCGGCTGCCCTATGTCAGCCCCACAGCATCTCAAACGAACACCCGCACCGATGGCGAAGGACAGCAGTGATGGCAACGAACTCCAGGACGAAGCGGATGACGGTGAGCCAGGCGCTTGTCGAATTCCTCGGTCACCAGTGGACCGTGGACGGCGACCACCGTGAGCGGACCATCCCCGGTATGTTCGGCATCTTCGGGCATGGCAACGTCGCGGGTCTCGGGCAGGCGCTCAAGCAGGCGAACGCGCTCGACCCCGACCTCATGCCCTACTTCCAGGCGCGCAACGAGCAGGCGATGGTGCACCAGTCCGTCGGCTACGCCCGCATGCACCGACGCCTCGGCACCTTCGCGAGTGCGGCCTCGGTCGGGCCTGGCGCCGCCAACATGCTGACGGGTGCCGCCCTCGCCACCACCAACCGGCTTCCGGCGCTCCTGTTGCCCAGCGACACCTTCGCGACGCGCGTCACCGACCCGGTCCTCCAGCAACTCGAACTGCCCCACGACATCGGCATCACCGTCAACGACGCGTTCCGTCCGCTGTCCCGGTTCTTCGACCGGGTGCAGCGGCCCGAGCAGCTGTTCTCGATCGCCCTCGCCGCCATGCGTGTGCTCACCGACCCCGCCGAGACGGGTGCGGTCACGATCGCCCTGCCGGAGGATGTGCAGGCGGAGACCGTCGACGTCCCCCTCGAATTCCTGCAGAACCGTGAATGGCACCTGCGCCGTCCGCTGCCGGAACGAGCTGCGCTTGCCCGCGCCGTCGCGGCGATCCGCGGGGCGAAGCGTCCGATCATCATCGCCGGCGGGGGAGTGATCTATTCGAACGCGGAGGAGGCGCTGCGTCTGCTCGTCGAGGCGACCGGCATCCCCGTCGGTACTTCGCAGGCCGGAGGCGGTTCGCTCGTCTGGGACCACCCGCAGAATGTCGGCGCGATCGGCGCCACCGGCACGACGGCGGCCAACCGTCTCGCCGCGGAAGCGGACGTCGTGATCGGTGTCGGGACGCGCTACAGCGACTTCACCACGGCGAGCCGCACGGCGTTCCGGGCCGAAGGCGTGACCTTCGTCAACATCAACGTCGCGAGCTTCGACGCGTACAAGCACGGCACGCAGATCGCCGTCGTCGCGGACGCGCGGGAGACGGTCGAAGCGCTCCACGATGAGCTCGCTCGCTTCCGAGTCGCTGCCGACTACGCCGAGACCGTCCGCCGCGAGAAGACGGCGTGGGACGCGACGGTCGACACCGCTTTCGAGCCGTCCGGACTCGCCCTCCCCGGCCAGGCCGAGATCATCGGCGCCGTGCAGTCGAGCACCGACCCGGAGGACGTCATCGTCCAGGCGGCGGGATCACTCCCCGGTGACCTCCACAAGTTGTGGCGCGTGCGGGACGCCCTCGGGTACCACGTCGAGTACGCCTTCTCCTGCATGGGGTACGAGATCGCCGGTGGGCTCGGCGTGAAGCGCGGTGCCGAGGCGAGTGGATCCGACCGCGACGTGGTCGTCATGGTGGGCGACGGGTCGTACCTCATGCTCCACACGGAGCTCGTGACCGCGGTCGCCGAGGGCATCAAGCTCATCGTCGTCCTCATCCAGAACCACGGCTACGCCTCGATCGGACACCTGTCGGAGACGGTCGGTTCCGAACGCTTCGGCACCTGGTACCGCAGCCTCGACCCCGAGGCCCGTAACTTCCAGGGTGAGCAGATCCTGCCCGTCGACCTCGCCGCCAACGCCCGCAGCTACGGCGTCGACGTGATCGAGGTCGAGCCCGGCGCCTCGTCGATCGACGACCTCAGGGTGGCCATGGCGACCGCGAAGGCGTCCGACCGGACGACGCTCATCCACATCAACAGCGACCCGCTGCTGTACGCGCCCGACGGCGAGGGCTGGTGGGACGTCCCCGTGCCGGCGGTCTCGGAGTTGCCGAGCACGCAGCGTGCCTACGAGGAGTACGCCGAGATCAAAGCCACCCAGAAGCCGCTGCTCGGCTGAGCGCCGGACAGACACACGAACGAGTATCGAAGGAACCCGATGTCAGAACCCACCACCACTCCGTCGATCCGCATCGGCACCGCTCCCGACTCCTGGGGCGTCTGGTTCCCCGACGACCCGAAGCAGGTCCCGTGGGAGCGATTCCTGGATGAGGTCGTCGCCTCCGGATACGAGTGGATCGAACTCGGTCCGTACGGCTACCTCCCCACGGACCCGAACCAGCTCGCCGATGAACTCGGCTCCCGTGGTCTCAAGCTGTCGGCCGGAACGGTCTTCACCGGCTTCCACAAGGGCGACGACCAGTGGAAGCGGGCCTGGGACCAGGCGCTCGACATCGCCGGCCTCGTCTCGAAGCTCGGGGCCGAGCACCTCGTCGTGATCCCGGACCTGTGGCGGAGCGACGCGACGAGTGAGGTCCTCGAGGCGCGCACACTGGACGACGAGCAGTGGGCGAAGCTCGCCGCTGGTCACGATCGCCTCGGCAAGGCCCTCCTCGAGGAGTTCGGGATCAAGCAGCAGTTCCACTCGCACGCCGACAGCCACGTCGGGACGACCAGGGAGGTCGAGCGCTTCCTCGCCGAGACCGACGAGCGGTACACGAACCTCTGCCTCGACACCGGCCACTTCTCCTACTACGGCGGCGACAACCTCAAGCTCATCGACGACCACCCGTCGCGGATCGGCTACCTGCATCTGAAGCAGGTCGATACAAGCCTGCTGTTCGACGTCCTGAAGAACGACGTGCCGTTCGCCGAGGCCGTCACCCAGGACATCATGGTCGAGCCGCCGTTCGGCGTACCGGAGCTCGGCCCGATCATCGAGCGCGTCGCGGCACTCGACCCGCAGATCTTCGGGATCGTCGAGCAGGACATGTACGGCTGCTCGATCGATCGCCCGTTCCCCATCGCCAAGCGCACACGCGAGCACATCTTCGGCGAGACCGCCGCTGCACGCGTCAGCTGAACCCACTTCGACCAGTCAGACTCCACGGAAGGCACCGACGCCATGAGCACCACCACCCAGACCACCGACCGTCCCACCGGGACCGACGCCCGGACGGGCGACCTCCGGGTCGGCATCGTCGGAGCCGGCCTGATGGGAGCCGACCACGTCGGACGGATCACCGAGCGGGTGAGTGGTGCGGTCGTCGCTGCGATCATCGAACCCGACGCCGGACGTGCCGCAGCCGCGGCTGCCAATGCGCCCGGTGCCCAGGCGTTCACCCGGATCGAGGACGCGATCGCGGCCGGGGCCGTGGACGCGGTCCTCATCGCGACCCCCGGCCAGTTCCACGAGCCGGTACTCCTGCCGGCACTCGCCGCCGGACTCCCGATCCTCTGCGAGAAGCCGCTGACGCCCGACTCCACGTCGTCGTGGCGGGTGCTCGAGGCAGAACAGCAGCTCGACCGTCCGCACATCCAGGTCGGGTTCATGCGTCGCTTCGACGCCGAGTACCAGCAGCTGCGCGCCCTCGTCGAGTCGGGCGACGCCGGCGAGCTCCTCATGCTCCGCGGCGTCCACCGCAACGCGGTCGTCCCTGACACCTACACGCAGACGATGCTCATCACCGATTCGGTCGTGCACGAGTTCGACGTGCTGCCGTGGGTGGCCGGCTCGACCGTCGCGAGCGTCGAGGTGAAGTACCCGCGTCGCAACCGGCTGAGCCCTGACCACCTGCGCGAGCCGATCCTCGTCATCATCGAGCTCGCGAACGGAGTCCTCGTCGACGTCGAGATGAACGTGAGCGTCCAGTTCGGCTATCAGGTCGCGACTGAGGCGGTCTTCGCCGAGAGCATCGCGAGGATCGGTCAGCCCTCCGGTCTCCAGCAGTGGAAGGACGGCCGCTTCAGCGTCGCCGACCACACGAGCTTCGTGACGCGGTTCGCCGCGGCCTACGACGAGCAGGTCCAGCGCTGGGTGAACGCGGTCCGCGCGGGCACGCTCGTCGACGGGCCGAACGCCTGGGACGGCTACAAGGTGGCACTCGCGTGTGAGGCGGGAGTCGCGGCCCTCACCACCGACGGCCCGGTGCCGGTCGCCGTTCCCGAGCGCCCCGCGTTCTACGCTTGATCCGCGTCCGGCCGGGGTCCCACGCGGCACCGGCCGGCCGCACTGACGAAGGAGTTCCCCGATGGTCCGCATCGCTCTCGACCCGACCCCGTACCACCACGACCACGGGCTGCTCGACTTCCCAGACAGAGCCGCACGGCTCGGGTACGACCACCTGCAGCTGACGCCGCACGCCGACTTCGGGCCGTTCTTCCGCTACCCCAAGGCCGACGACGCCCTCGTCGCCGCCCTGCGCAAGCGCGTCGCGGACGCCGGGATCACCATCCCTGCGCTCCTGCCGGTGCAACGTGTCTCCTCGCCCGAGGAGCCGCAGCGGGAGGCTGCCGTCCGCAACTTCTCGCGCATCATCCACCTCGCCGTGGAACTCGGCGTCGACACCCTCAACACCGAGTTCAGCGGACGCCCGGAGCGCAGCGAGGACTCGGAGGCCGCCTTCTACCGCTCGATGGAGACCCTGTTGCCGCTCGCCGAGCGCGAGGGCGTCCGCATCAACTTCGATCCGCACCCCGACGACTTCGTCGAGGACGGGCTCGAGGCCTGGCGGATCATCCGGGGCTTGAACTCGTCATCCGTCGGCTTCGTCTACGTCGCCTCGCACACCTTCCACTACGGCGACCGCGCAGCCACCCTGCTGCCCGAGATCGGCGCGCGTCTCGGCGCGGTCTACGCGGCCGACACCTTCGACCACCACCGTTCGCACGGACTCCGGTACATCAGCAACCCGCCGGGCAACGCGGCACGGGTGCACCAGCACCTCGCGATCGGCGACGGCGACGTCGACTGGGCGGGACTGTTCGCGACGCTCGGAGGCACGGGCTTCCTCGATCGCGAGGACGCGATCGTCGTCTCCAATGTCTTCGCAGAGGACGAGCGCGCCGACGAGGTCTCGCGGTCCCAGCTCGAGCGCCTGCGCGCGCTCGTCGACGCCGGCCGCGCGGCCGCTTCGGGTGAGGGAGCGGGAGCCGGCGCGTGAGACTCGGCCTCGTCGGGTACGGATTCGGCGGACGCACGTTCCACGCCCCGTTCGTCGCTGCTCTCGGTGACGGGGTCCTCGCCGGGGTCATGACCCGTTCGCCGGTCCGCCGGGCGGAGCTCGCCGTCGACCATCCCGGGGTGCCCGTGTACGACACCGTCGGAGATCTGCTCGCATCGGGTGTGGACATCGTGACGATCTCGACGCCGCCGTCGGGTCGGCTCGACATCGCCAAGCGCGTGATCGACGCCGGAGTACCGGTGATCGTCGACAAGCCGATGGCGAGCAGTCTTGCCGAGGCGCGAGAACTCGTCGCCTACGCGGCTGACCGAGGCGTCCTGCTCAGCGTCTTCCAGAACCGGCGTTGGGACTCCGAGGCCCGCACGCTGCGGGCGATCGTGCGCTCGGGCGCCGTCGGTGACATCCGCCTCGTCGAGAACGTCCTCGACCGGTGGGAACCTCACGCGACCGGAGACGGATCCGGCGGCGGTCAGCTCTTGGATCTGGGCAGTCACATCGTGGACCAGGTTCGTGACGCGCTCGGACCTGTCCAGCGGGTGTTCGCAACGATCGACCGCCGGCCGGGTGACGAGTACGAGTACGCCTTCGACCTGCTTCTCGAGCACGAGGATGGTATCCGGTCGATCGTCGCTTCCGACGTCCTGCAACCCGACGGGCGCCCACGCCTGCGGGTGACCGGACGCACCGGGACCGTCACCGTACGTGGGCTCGACCTCCAGACGGATCAAGTGCTAGCCGGCCTTCGGCCCGCCGATGAGGGCTGGGGCGTCGAGCCGCACGAGCGGTGGGGCACGCTCACGACGACGGACGGTGAGCGGCGGCCGTATCCACGCGCAGACGGTCGCTGGCAGGATTTCTACGCAGGGGTGCGTGACGCGATCGACACCGGGTCCGGCGTCCTCCCTGTCGCCGTCGAGGGCTCCCTCGACACATTCGCGATCCTCGAGGCCGCTCGCCGGAGCGCTCAGCTCGGCACCTGGGTGGACGTCTCGTCCGTCTGACATTCCTCGGTGCGTGTTCCCGGCACAGCAGAACGGCCCGTCCTCTCGATGAGGGCGGGCCGTTCGACGGTGTGGCGCGGACCAGGATCAGAAGGTCTTGTACTGCTCCTTGAAGTGGTCCTCGAGCGACTCGAGGCTCTTGCCCTTCGTCTCCGGGACACTCGTCGCGACGAAGAGGATGGCGAGGAGACCGACCGCGGCGAAGAGGAGGAAGGTGGCGAAGCCGAGGGACTCGACGAGCGAGGGGAACACGAGCGAGATGATCGCGTTCGTGGTCCAGAGCACCAGGACGGTGATGCCGATCATGACGCCGCGCATCTTGAGTGGGAAGATCTCGGCGATCATGAGCCAGGCGAGGGGTCCGATGGTGCCCTGCATGATCCCGATGAAGAGCAGGATCGCGATGAGGAGCAGCCACGGGCGGACGGGGTTGTCCTCGGGCAGGCCGAGGCCGATGGCGCCGACGAGCAGGTGCATGGTCGTGGTGCCGATGAACCCGAACAACATCAGCGAGCGGCGGTTGAACCGGTTGATGATCGACAGCGCGACGAGCATCGCGGTCACGGACATGACGCCGTTCAACACGTTGAAGCTGAGCGCCGCGTTGCGGGTGAACCCGGCCGCCTCGAGCACCTGGGTGCCGTAGTACATCATCGAGTTGATACCGGTGAGTTGCTGGTAGGCGGCGATGCCGATGCCGATGAACAAAAGGCGACGGATCCACGGCGTGCGGACGATGTCGCGGAACGTGCCCGACTGCTCGTCCTTCTCGATCTCGGAGAGCTGCCGGACCTCCTCCATCTCGGCGACCGCGCGCTCCTCGGAGCGCACCTGCCGGAGCACCTCGAGGGCCTCGTCGTCTCGTCCGCGGGCGATGAGCCAGCGCGGGCTCTCGGGCATCCGGAGCATGCCGAAGAACAGGACGAACGCCGGGATCACGGCGATGGCGAGCATGTAGCGCCAGACGTGGTCGTTGGAGCCCCAGACGTTGCCGATGATCGCGTTGATCGCGAAGGCGAGGAACTGCCCGCCGACGATCATGAGCTCGTTCCGCGACACGAGGCTGCCGCGCTTCTCGAACGGCGCGACCTCGGCGAGGTAGACCGGCACCGTGACCGAGGCGCCGCCGACGGCGAGGCCGAGGATGAAGCGGAAGACGAGCAGGATCTCGTAGGTCGGGGCGATGACGCAGCCGCCGGCGCCGATGAAGAACAGGACGGCGATGATGAGGATGTTGCGCTTGCGACCGAGGCGGTCCGACAGACGCCCACCGAAGAAGGCGCCGACGGCGGCACCGATCAGCAGGGTGAAGGTGATGAGTCCTTCTTGGAAGGAGTCGAGGCCGAAGTACTCCATCATGAACGACAGAGCGCCGTTGAGGACGCCGGTGTCGTAGCCGAAGAGCAGCCCGCCGAAGGTCGCGATGACGGCGACGAGGCCGAGGCGTCGGTTGTAGGGGCCGTTGCCGAGTGGCGGCAGGGCCACCTTCACGGCATTGGTGATCGTTCCACCATGAGACACGTTGTTCGCTCCTTTGCGTGTTCCCGCCTCCGGCCCCGATGGGCCGGTTGTCGACGCTGAACCGGGTGAGAATGTGTCCTAATGTTAGGACATTCTGCCACGGACCGCTAGTGCGTCGAGAACTCGACGTGAATGCTCGCTCAGAATCGATCCAGCTGCGGCCTGAACCGCACGGTCCCCATCGATGTCAGGATCAGAGTGTCTCGCCCGCATCCGCCAGGAGGGTGCTCCCCGTCATGATCATGGACAGGTCGCTCGCCGCGAAGAGGACGACGCGGGCGATGTCGTCTGGGGTGCCGAAGCGTCCGATGAGGCTCTGGTTCATGACGTCGAGTCTCGGGAGCTCGACGCCGGCTGCAGCGGCGGCCTCGGCGGCGGCGGCCGCGACGGCGAGGTTCCCCTCCGTGGGCACGAAGCTCGGCGCGACACCGAGGACCCGGACGCCGAGCGGGGCGAGGTCGACCGCGAGCGACTTCGTGAGTCCGAGCGCCGCATGCTTCGAGCTCACGTAGGCGGACATGCCCGGGAAGGCGACCTGGACTCCGGCGGTCGAGACGATGTTCACGATGACGCCGCCGGACCCGTCCGCCGTCATGCGTCGTGCCGCTTCGCGCGCCCCGAGGAACACGCCGCGGGCGTTGACGGCGAAGACCCGGTCCCAGGTCTCGTCGTCCATCTCGAGCACGGGGGCGTTGGGGAAGACGCCGGCGTTGTTCACCCAGACGTCGATCCCCCCGAGCTCGGTGACGGCGAGGTCTGCGGCGGCCGCGACGGTTGCGGCGTCGCTCACGTCGGCGCGGGTTCCGAGGGCCGTGACACCGAACCGCGCGTGGAGCTCGTCGGCCGCGGTGCGCGCGGCGTCCTCATGCAGGTCGACGATGAGGAGGTCGGCGCCGGCCTCCGCGAGTCGGACGGCGATGGCCTTGCCCAGTCCTTGCGCGCCTCCGGTGACGACGGCGCGTCGCCCGGCGAGGGAGAGGAGGTCTGCGAGCGGGGTCTCGGAGACATCGGGGAAGGGGTAGGGCATGACGACCTCCATGTCGTGGCAACGGTATTGGCAGAGTATGTCATAAAACGACCTGCGCGCGGGCGCTAGCGTGGGTGCATGACCGCCAAACGGGGCCCAGGCCGCCCGCCCGTCTCCGAGCCGGACGAACTCCGGTCGCGAGCGCTCGACGTGCTCTACCGCCGTGGGTATCAGGGCACGACCATGGGCGCACTGGCGGACGAGGTCGGCGTGAGCGTCCGCACCCTGCACCGGTACTTCCCGACGAAGGCCGACATCGTCTGGGGCGGCATCGAGGGGGCGATCGACGCGCTGGCCCATGGCTTCGCGACGGCCGACGAGTCACTCCCGATCACCGAGGCCATCACCTCCGTCGTCCTCGACGTGTTCGATCAGGACGCCGACGCCCTCGCCGTCGGCCGCGCCCGGATGCGCCTCATCGCGACGACCCCGGAGCTGCGTGAGACGAGGCCGGAGACCTATCGACGCTGGCGCGAACAGACGATCGAGTTCGTCGCGCGGCGTCTCGGCGCCTCGTCCTCCGACATCGTGCCGCGAGCCGTCGGGGCCGCGGTACAGGCGGCGATCGACGAGGCGCTGGCCTGGTGGGCGGCCGGCGATCGCGACGCCTCTCCCGCCCAGGCGGTCGCGGAGGCGCTCCGCGGCTTCGACGTCATCCGCACGAGCGGTGTGGACTCGCCGGCCCGCTGACCTCACGCCGTCGTGGTGGCGCCGTCCTCCGGGGACGCGATCAGGCGCATGAAGGCCTCGAGCAGCGGCAGGGTCTCGCGCTCCGGGTCCAGGAGCGCCTGGATGCGCAGACCGTCGATCATCGCCAGCGTCATCGTCACCTTGTCATCGGCGGTGAGCTGCTCCCCGTCGGCGGCCGTCGAGAGCCGCTTGTCGGTGAAGTGCTCGCGCATGCGGGCTCGGCGGGCCATGAAGAAGTCGTGCGCGGGGTGGTGGGGGTTCGTGGCCGCGATGGTGATCGCGAGCCAGTTGCGTTGCTGCTCGGGGTGGGCGAAGTCCTCCTCGAGCACCGCGCTCAGAACGCGGTCCGCCGGCAGTCTGGACTGCATGATGCGCTGGGCGAGCTCGAGGTCGTCGGCGTCCCGCTGCGCGAGGGCGGCCAGGAGGAGGTCGTCCTTCGTCGCGAAGTGGCGGAGGAGCGCGGCGTGCGTGACGCTCGCGCGGGAGGCGATGTCCCGCAGTGAGGCCCGCTCGTAGCCGTGCTCGGCGAAGCTCGCCGACGCCGCCCGGATCATCTCGGCGCGGCGGGCCGGTGTCGTCGCGTAGGGGCCGCGGGGGCCACGTCGACCGCGGGTCGGGTTCCCCTCCGGTGCGATGTTCGTCGCCGTGCTCGTCGTCATGCTCGGCCTTCCTCGCGTCGATCGGACAGGTGTTGCCCGGGACTTGCCAATTGTATCCGCGATGGTTACTGTTTCCAAACAGTAACCATGGTGGTTACAGTTTGCCGGAGTCGCACACCGCTGTCGCCCGGACGCAGACCAGCACCGTAGCCGGTCGACACACCCGATGAAGGAGTCATGGTGTCCCCGAACGAACCCGATCCCACCGCCCGCGCCGCAGCCGGTCTCGCCGCGGCCCAGCCCACCCCGGGCGCGCAGCCCGAACCCGACGGACTCGACGCCGCCCCGGCCACCGTGCAGGAACCGCAGACCCCGGTCAGCCGCTCCTACATCTTCTGGCTCATGCTCGCCAGCTTCGGCGCGTCCATGGCCATGATGGTGCCGCTGTCGTACGGTATCGCCGTCCGCATCTCCGAGCTCGCGCCGGGTCACGAGGAGGTGCTCGGCTACATCACCGGGACGGCCCAGCTCGTCTACCTCGTCATCAGCCCCATGGTCGGCATCTGGAGCGACCGCGTCCGCTCACGCCTCGGCCGCCGCACGCCGTTCATCTTCCTCGGCGTCGGGATCGGCCTCATCGGCCTCATCGTCATGGGACTCGCGCCCGACCTCCTCATCGTCGGTGCCGGCTGGGTGCTCGGCATGTCCGGCTGGTCCATCTGTGGCGCAGCGATCCAGACGCTGCAGGCGGACAAGCTCCCGGAGTCGCAGCGCGGCAAGGTGTCGGCACTGACCGGGCTCATGACGCAGATCGCGCCGGTCCTCGGCATCGGCGTCGCCTACGCGGTGTCGTCCAGCACCTTCCTCGTGTTCCTCGTCCCCGGCGTCATCGGCGCCGTCCTCCTCGCGATCTTCCCGCTCATCAAGCCGGAGGGGAGCTCCAAGCACCTCGCGAAGACGGACACCGTCACCGTCGGCTCCGTCGTCCGCAGCTACGGCTTCAACGTGCGCAAGTACCCGGACTTCGCCTGGAACTGGCTCGGTCGCTTCGTCTTCTTCATCGGCCTCTACTTCAACACCACGTTCGGCACCTTCTTCTACGCGCAGCGGCTCGACCTCCCGGTCCGCGAGGTCGCCGGGGTCGTCGCCACGATCGGGATGCTCGGTGTGGTCGCCGCGGCCGGTGGGGCGCTGCTCGGCGGCTTCCTCTCCGACAAGCTCAAGCGTCGGCGGCTGTTCGTGCTCATCGCCTCGCTCCTCTTCGTCGCCGGTGCCCTGGCCGAGGCGTTCGCGTGGTCGCTGCCGCAGCTGATCATCGGTGCGGTGCTCATGCAGACCGCGATCGCGGTCTTCGCGACGGTGGACCAGGCGATCATCTTCGCCATCCTGCCGAACCGCGAGGAGGCCGGCCGGTACATGGCGGTCGTCGCCTTCGCGCAGAAGATCCCGAGTGCCGTCGCGCCGCTGCTCGCCTCGGTCGTGATCACCCTCGGCGCGACCGGTGCGGAGAAGAACTACACGATCCTCTACCTCACGGGCGCGGTCCTCGCGCTCCTCGGCGGGATCATCGTCTCCACCAAGGTCAAAGCCGTCCGCTGACCCGGTGGCGCCGAGCCGCCGACACCCCGTCCAGCACCACCCAGCAGAGAGCCAGAGCATGCACGCGACACCCCACGATCTCACCGTCGACAGCGGCGGCGACCAGTTCGTCGTCACCGGGGCGACGCCGCGGCTCTCCTGGAAGCCGGGAGACGGCGCGATCTGCGGCTTCGAGCTCGAGGCGGTGATCGACGGGGTGCGGCACCCGGTCGTGCTCGCGGACGGGCACCGCCACGTCGCTTGGCCGTGGTGCGCGCTGCACAGCCGCCAGCGGGTCGAGTGGCGGGTGCGTTCGGCCGAGGCGGGTGCCGAGTGGTCCGAACCGGCGTCCTTCGAGGTCGGCCTGCTCGACCAGGACTGGCGGGCGGCTTGGATCTCGCCCGTCGAGACGGATGATCCCGGCTACGGGAACCGCCCGGCGCACCTCCTCGGCGTGGAGTTCACGCTGGAGGGCGAGGTTCGGTCCGCGCGGCTCTACGCGACCGCCCTCGGTCTGTACACTGCAGCGGTCAACGGGGTGCGCGCCGGCCGAGCCGAGCTCTCCCCGGGCTCGACCTCCTACGACCGAACCCTGTACGCCCAGGCCTTCGACGTCGCCGACGCTCTGGTGACCGGCACCAACCGTCTCGACGTCGACCTGTCCGACGGCTGGTACCGAGGTCAGGTGGGGGCGTTCCGCATCCCGTCGGGCTGGGGCTCCGTCCTCGGTCTCCGCGCCGAGCTGCACGTCGACTTCGCCGACGGGAGCACCCTCGTCGTCCGTTCGGACGACCGCTGGGAGAGTCGGCCGTCCACCATCACCCGGGCCGACCTCATGGACGGCCAGACGGTCGACCTGACGGTGGCCGATGGGGAGGCTGCCGACGTACCGGTCTCGTCCGTGCTCATCGACGCCGTCGTGGACCCACCGGCCATCGACTGGTCGCCGGCGCCCGCCGTGACGGTGGTCGCGTCGCTCGCCCCGAGCAGGGTTCGCGAGCTGCGCGAGGGCGTGTGGGTCGTCGACTTCGGCCAGAACGCCTCCGGATGGCTCCGGCTCGGAGACCTCGGACCCGCGGGCACCCGGACCGGGATCGACTACGGCGAGTACGTCGGAGCGGACGGCGACCTCTCGACGACCCACCTCGACTCCCATCGACCCGGCGAACCAGCACGGGTCTTCCGGCAGCATGACGAGGTGGTCGCGGGGGAGACGCCGGCCGTCTTCGAACCGCGGCACACCGTCCACGGGTTCCAATACGTGCGGATCGTGCGACACGGCGCGCCACTCGACCCCGCGACGCTCTCGATGCAGATCGTCCACACCGACCTCCCGGTGGCCGGCCGGTTCGCGTGCAGCGACCCCGACCTGGACGAGCTCCACCGTCTCGCCGAGTGGAGCTTCCTCGGCAACGCCGTCGACGTCCCCACCGACTGCCCGACCAGGGAACGCCTCGCCTGGACCGGGGACTACCAGGTGTTCGTCTCCACGGCGACCCGGCTCCGCGATGTGAGCGGGTTCAGCCGGAAGTGGCTGCGCTCCGTCCGCGACGACCAACTCGACGACGGTCGCATCACGAACTTCTCGCCGGACGGTCGACGCATCAAGCAGCGACTCGACGACCAGTTCGCGATGATGACCGGTTCCGCGGGCTGGGGCGACGCGATCGTCGCGGTGCCCTGGGAGCTGTACCGCAGCTACGGTGACACCGAGGTGCTCGCCGAGAACTGGGACGCGATGGTCCGGTGGGTGGAGTGGGCGCTCGGCCGCGCGCGGGAGACGCGCCACCACGCACGCCAGCAGCACTCGCCGGAGCCCGAGGCGTTCGAGGAGTTCCTCTGGGACGGGACCTTCCACTGGGGTGAGTGGACGGAGCCGAGGGAGCGCGACGCCGACGGCAACGCCATCGACCCGATCGTCGACGACCCGATGGCGTGGTTCATGGCCGACAAGGGTGAGGTCGGCACCGCCTACCTCTTCCGTTCCACGTCCACGCTCGCGCAGATCGCGGCGATCCTCGGCCAGGACGACGTCGCGGCCCGCTACGCGCTGGTCGCCGAGCAGGTCCGTTCGGCCTGGCAGGCCGCCTACCTCCGGCCCGACGGCACCACCGAGACCGACACACAGGCTGCGTACGTCCGGGCGCTGTCCTTCGGCCTGCTCCCGGAGGACCTCCGAACCGCTGCGCTGGGTCGCCTGGTGGAGCTCATCCGGCTGGCCGGCACCCACCTCGGCACCGGCTTCCTCTCGACGGGGGACCTGCTCCCCGTGCTCGTCGAAGGTGGCCGTGCGGACGTGGCCTACGAGCTGCTCATGCAGCGCACGGAGCCCTCCTGGCTCACCATGGTCGACCGTGGTGCGACCACCATCTGGGAGGCCTGGGAGGGCATCGACGCGGACGGCTTCGCCCACGAGTCCCTCAACCACTACAGCAAGGGGACGTTCGCGCGCTTCCTCCACGAGTACACGCTCGGACTCCGGCAGGCCGAGGACTCGATCGCCTGGGACTCGATCGTCATCGCGCCGGTCCCCGGCGCCGGGATGTCGTGGGCGCAGGGCTCCCACGAGTCGCCGAACGGGACGATCGCGGTCCACTGGCGCCACGAGGGCGGGGAACTGCTGATCGACGCTGCGATCCCGGCCGCCACCACGGCCCGGATCCGCTTCCCCGACGGCACCGAGTTCCACGCCGGTCCCGGCCGCTTCAGCGCCCGCCGCCCGTTCCGCACCCCTGCGGCCGAGGCCTCGGTCGCCTCCATCTGACCATCGCACCACGAACGAGAGAGCATCGACGACCATGACGACGACCTTCCCCGACGGATTCCTCTGGGGCGCGGCGACCGCCGGCCACCAGATCGAGGGCAACAACGTGAACAGCGACTGGTGGGCCCGCGAGCAGTCCATGCCGGGCATGGAACTGTCCGGCGACGCCTGCGACAGCTACCACCGCTACCGCGAGGACATCGCCCTCCTCGCCGACGCCGGGCTCACCTCCTACCGGTTCAGCCTCGAGTGGTCACGGATCGAACCGGTGCAGGGGCACGTCTCGCGGGCGGAGCTCGCCCACTACCGGCGCATGATCGAGTGCTGCTTCGAGCACGGCGTCACCCCGGTGGTCACCCTGCAGCACTTCACGACCCCCCAGTGGTTCGCCGAGCGAGGCGGCTGGCTGGCGCCCGACGCCTCGGAGCGGTTCCAGGCGTACGTCACGGAGGCGACCACGATCCTCGACGGCGTCGAGTGGGTCGTCACGATGAACGAACCGAACATGCAGGCCGCGATCATGACGGCCATGCGACGCATGCAGCAGGCCGGTGGCCAGTGGCAGAGCCCGACCGTCGAAGCCGAGGGGGAGCAGGAGCAGCAGACGCACAGCGACTTCCTGACCTATGCCGATCCGGAGATCGGACGGACCTTCACCGCCATCCACCACGCTGCGCGGAAGATCGTCCGGGAACGCACCAGCGCCAAGGTCGGCTGGACCATCGCGGCCGGCGCGCTCACCGCGGCCCCGGGCGGCGAGGAGAAGCTGCTCGAGATCCGGTATGGCAAGGAGGACGTCTACTGGGAAGGCAGCCGCGGTGACGACTTCGTCGGGGTGCAGGCGTACTCCAGTCAGCAGGTGGATGCGCGCGGACTCGTGCCGCACCCGCCCCACCCGGACAACACGCTCGTCGGCACCGCCTACCGCCCGGACGCCCTCGCGATGGCCGTCCGTCACGCCTGGGAGGTCACGGGAGGCGTTCCGGTGCTGATCACCGAGAACGGGATCGCGACCGCCGACGACGAGCAGCGGATCCGGTACACCCGGGAGGCACTCGAGGGTCTCGCCGGAACGATGGCCGACGGCGTCGACGTGCGTGGGTACCTCCACTGGTCGCTGCTCGACAACTTCGAGTGGGGCCACTGGGAACCGACGTTCGGTCTCATCGCCATCGACCGGGAGACCTTCGTCCGGGCGCCGAAGCCGAGCCTGGCGTGGCTCGGCGGGGTCGCTCAGCAGAACGCGCTCGACACGGTCGGCGTCGCCGGAGCCTGATGACCGGGTGCGGGGTCCACACGCGTGGGCCCCGTCCCGTCATCGCCGGATCAGGACCGCTCCACGGGCCCGGTCGACTCCCGCATGATCAACGTCGTCACGCAGGCGGGAGATGGTCGACGCGTCGACGCCGGCCTCGCGGGCGTCGTCGTAGATGGTCGGCGCGGTGCATCACGCAGTGGTGCGGGCCGGTGTCTCCTCGGCGAGGGTGCCCTGTGGATCGTCCATGTCGTCCTCTGTCCGTCGTGCGTCGGAGCGCCGACACCGCGAATGTGATGACAACTTCTGGCAATCGGTTGACAGATTTTGTCTTGCTCGGTCAAAATAGCACGACCAACCCCTCGCACCGTCGCGGAGGAAGAAGGAAACGACACCCATGACGAACACCCCGGTCATCCCCGGCTATCACCCCGATCCCTCGATCTGTCGTGTCGGTTCGGACTACTTCCTCGCGACCTCGAGCTTCGAGTACTCGCCCGGCGTCCCCCTGTTCACGAGCACGGACCTCCGCTCGTGGCACCAGCTCGGCAACGTCCTCGACCGCGAGAGCCAGCTGACGGTGCGCACCGGAGTCGACGGCGCGAGCGGTGGCGTCTACGCCCCGACCCTGCGACACCATGACGGCCGGTTCTGGCTCACGACCACGAACGTCGACGAGATCACCAGCGGCCACCTCATCGTGCACGCCGAGCGTCCCGAGGGACCCTGGAGCGAGCCGGTCCACACGGAAGGCCTGATCGGCATCGACCCCGACCTGGCGTGGGGGGACGACGGCGTCTGCCGGCTCACCTGGGGTGACGTCATGCGCGGGTGCATCTCCCAGGTCGAGGTCGACCCGTCGACCGGCCAGGTCCTGTCGGAGCCCGTGGTGCTCTGGCGCGGCATCGGAACCGGGGACACCCATCCCGAAGGCCCGCACGTGTTCAAGCGCGGGGACTGGTGGTACCTGCTCGTCGCCGAGGGCGGCACCGGTCCCGGCCACATGGTGACCGTCGCGCGGTCGGCGAGCATCGACGGCCCGTTCGCGGGGAACCCCGCGAACCCGATCCTGTCGCACCGCAGCACGACCGACGCCGTCCAGTCCACCGGACACGCCGACCTGGTGGAGGCCGAGGACGGCAGTTGGGCGATGGTCCACCTCGGCGTCCGGCTGCGTGGATCGTTCCCGCGATGGCACACGAACGGCCGCGAGACCTTCCTCGTCGGCATCGACTGGGTGGACGACTGGCCCGTCGTCGTGGAGGACCGCTTCCCGGAGCCGACCCCGGAGACCTCGTTCGTGGACACCTTCGACGCACCGACCCTGCACCCGCGGTGGATCGCCCCGGGCGTGGCCCCGGCATCCTTCGCACGGGTCCGGGACGGGCGGTTGCACCTGACGGCCGGGCGGGCCCCGGCCAGCCGCGACGCCGAGCACCTGCTGGCGGCACGAGCGCGTGACGAACAGTGGGCTGTGGAGGTGGTCGCGCCCGAAGGCGACATCGCGCTCGGCGTCCGCATCGACGACGCGCACCAGGCCGTGGTGCAGCGGGTCGGCGACCGCGTGACGGTCCGGGTCGTCATCGGCCCCCTCGACCAGGTCATCGCCGAACGGACCGGCGTCGACCGGCGTCAGCCGCTGACCGTCCGCGCCGTCGCCAACCCGCAACAGCGTCCGGGCGCGCGCACCGGCCCCGACCGCATCGTCCTCGGCGTCGGCAGCGAGCCGGACGTGCTCGCCGACATCGACGGCCGATACTGCTCGACCGAGGTCGCCGGCGGGTTCACGGGTCGCGTGATCGGGATCGAGGCGCTCGGCGGCGACGCGACCGTCACCCGGTTCTCCTACAGCGCGCTCCACTGACCCCGACCCGCTCAGCCCCGTTCAGTCCCGCCCAGTCCCGACCCGATCCGCACCACCGGCCGTCACCACCTCGCATCGTCGCGAAGAAGGAACCTCATGCTGAAACCCCGGTCCACCCCCACCCGTGACCTCTCGAACCTCGACGGCCTGTGGTCGTTCGCGCTCGACTCCGCCACAGGCGAGCAGCCGTGGCTCGAGCGACTCCCCGGCTCGCTCGAGGTCGCGGTCCCCGCGAGCTACAACGACCAGTTCACGTGCGCCGAGATCCGCGACCACGTGGGCTGGGTCTACTACCAGCGACCCGTGTCCGTCCCGCGCGGGTGGGACGGCGAACGCATCATGCTCCGGTTCGACGCTGCGACCCACGCCGCGAGGGTCTACGTCGACGACGCCTTCGTCGGGGAGCACCAGGGTGGCTATACACCGTTCGAGATCGACATCAGCGACCGGGTCCAGGCGGGGGCGAGCGTCCGCCTGACGGTCGCTGTCGACAACCAGCTGACGAACGACACGATCCCGCCGGGCATCATCAGCGAGGCGCCGGACGGCCGCAAGCAGCAGGCGGTGCTCCACGACTTCTACAACTACGCGGGGCTGGCGCGCTCGGTCTGGTTGTACAGCTCACCCAAGGTCCGGGTGGAGGACGTGACCGTCGTCACGGAGGTCGACGGCGCGGACGGGATCGTCACGTACCGCGTCGCGACCACGGCGCCGGCCGATGTCCGCGTCCGGGTGCTCGACGCCGCCGGAACCGAGGTCGCCACTGGCGCGGGGGAGTCCACCACCCTCACCATCCCGGGCGTCACCCGCTGGCAGCCCGGCGCGGCCTATCTGTACGACCTCGTCGTGGAACTGTTCGACGACGAGACCCTCGTCGACAGCTACACGCAGGCGTTCGGCGTCCGCACGGTCGAGGTCCGCGGAGCGCAGCTCCTCATCAACGGCGAGCCCTTCTACTTCACCGGGTTCGGCAAACACGAGGACACCGCCATCCGCGGCAAGGGACACGACAACGCCTACCTGGTCCACGACTTCCAGCTCCTCGACTGGATCGGCGCGAACTCCTTCCGCACCTCGCACTACCCCTACGCCGAGGAGGTGCTCGAGTTCGCCGACCGGCAGGGCATCGTCGTGATCGACGAGACCGCCGCGGTCGGGCTCAACCTCGGCGTGCAGGGCGGCCTCACGGGCATCCCGCCCACCCCGACCTTCGCGCCGGAGAACTTCGGCGGGGTGACGCGCGAGATCCACGCGCAGCACCTCCGAGAACTGATCGACCGGGACAAGAACCACCCGAGCGTCGTCATGTGGTGCATCGCGAACGAGCCGGCGTCGAACGAGGAGGGCGCGCGGGAGTACTTCGAACCGCTCGTCGAGCTCGCCCGCGAGCTCGACCCGACGCGGCCGCTCACCTATGCGGCGGTGATGTTCGCGAACGCGCAGAACGACACCATCGCCGACCTCTTCGACGTCCTCAGCATCAACCGCTACTTCGGCTGGTACGTGTTCACCGGAGACCTCGCCACGGCCGAGCACTACCTCGAGCAGGACCTCCGTGGGTGGGCGCAGCGGTTCGGGAAGCCGATCATGATGTCCGAGTACGGCGCCGACACGATGCCCGGCCAGCACTCCGTGTGGGACCTGCCCTGGAGCGAGGAGTACCAGACCGACTACCTCGCGATGAACCACCGCGTCTTCGACCGCATCCCGGAGTTCATCGGCGAGCACGTGTGGAACTTCGCCGACTTCCAGACGTCACCCGGCATCCACCGGGTCGACGGGAACCGCAAGGGCGTCTTCACCCGCGACCGCAAACCGAAGGGCGCCGCGTTCTCGTTGCGGCGTCGCTGGACGGGACTCGACGGGTCGAAGCCCGGGCAGGCCGCCGACGGAGCCGACGAGGACCGCTGACCCGTCCATCCGCGCGCGGCCCCTCGGGGGTGAGGGCCGCCGCGGGTGATCCCGACCCCGCACCACATCCCGCACCACCCGACCGAAGAAGGAACCCATGGGCATCAACGACGAGCTCACTCCAGAGGAGTCCTCACGCATCACCATCGCCGCTGCCACGGCGCGTCCCATGACCTCCGGCACCGCCGCAGGTCCCACCACGACCAACCTCCCGACGCCCGACGGCCCGACCCGTCCAGTCAGCGCCCGCTTCATCGTGACGATGATGCTCGCGAACTTCGGATCGTCCATGGCGTTCATCGTCCCGCTGTCCTACTCGCTGGCCCTCCGGATCCAGGAACTGGTGCCCGGCCATGAGGAGGTGTTGGGGTACGCGACGGGACTCGCGCAGGCGGTGTTCATCCTCACGGCACCGCTCATCGGCATCTGGAGTGACCGCACCCGATCGCGGCTCGGTCGCCGTCGCCCGTTCATGCTGGGCGGGATCGTCTTCGGACTCGTCGGTCTGCTCGTCATCTCCGTGGCCCCGAGCGTGCCCGTCCTCATCATCGGGTGGATCATCGCCATGTTCGGCTGGGCCAATGTGGGAGCGGCGATCATGTTCCTCCAGGCGGACCTCGTGCCGGAACAGCAACGCGGCAAGATCTCCGGACTCACCGGCCTGACCGCCCAGGTCGCGCCGATCCTCGGCATCGGCATCGTCTACGCCGTGGTCGACATCAGCACCGTGCTCGTGTTCCTGCTGCCGGGTGTCGTCGGAGCGGTCACCGTGCTCGCGTTCGTCCTCCTCGGCAAGGACCCGGACTCGCGGGGCATGGCGCTGCCGGACGACCGCATCTCCCTGAAGAAGGTGTTCTCGAGCTACGCCTTCAATCCGCGGAAGTACCCGGACTTCGGGTGGAACTGGCTCGGCCGCTTCACGTTCTTCATCGGCCTGTACTTCAACACGAGCTTCGCGACCTTCTTCTACGCCCAGCGGCTCGGGCTGCCGGTCTCCGAGATCGCCGGCGCCGTGACCGTCATCGGCCTCCTCGGAGTCGTCGCCGCCGTCGTCGGAGCGCTTGGCGGCGGATGGGTGTCGGACAAGCTGGGGCGACGGAAGCTCTTCGTCCTCATCGGAGCGCTGCTCTTCGCGGTCGGCGCGGTGATCGAGGCCACCGCGTTCTCCTTCCCGCAGCTCGTCATCGGCGCCGTCATCATGAACCTCGCCCTGGCGGCGTTCGGAGCGGTCGACCAGGCCATCGTCCTGGCGATCCTTCCCGACCGTTCCGAGGCCGGCCGCTACATGTCGGTCGTGTCGTTCGCGCAGAAGCTGCCGAGCGCGATCGCGCCGCTCCTGGCCCCGGCGATCATCGCGATCGGTGCGGTGGACGGGGTGAAGAACTACACGCTCCTGTATCTCGTCGGCGGGGTGTTCGCCCTGCTCGGCGGGTCGATCATCCTGACGAAGGTGAAGGGCATCCGGTAGGTGGGTCGAGTGGCGTCCGTCAGCCGCCGTTCGACTGGCGGATGCCCTCGCCGAGCGCGGTGAAGCGGTAGACGTACCCGCCGGCTTCGCCGCTGACCGTCACGTACGCGTCGGTGGTCCCCGGTTCGATGGCGAGGTTCGTGGCCGATCCGACCCCGTCCTCGTCGTGCGGCATCTCCACGGTGGCGAGGTGCTCGCCGGTGTCGCTGTAGACGAGCACCGCGGCCCGCCCGTGGAGACCGAGGTAGAGGTTGCCGTCGGCGTCCACCACGGCCGAGTCGACCTGCGTCGTCCCGCCGTCGATGTAAAGCGCCGGGAACGCCACCGCCACCCGCGATCGGGTCTCGTCCAGCCGGACGAAGTCGACCTGGTTCCCCGTGTTGTGCGTCACCCAGAGGCCGTCGAAGCCGGGCGTGAAGGCGACGCCGTTGGGGGCGGCGAGCCCGTCGGCGAGGACGCTCGGCTCGGCGGTCGAACCGTCGATCCGGATGAGCCGGCCCGACGCCTCCCAGTACGGCCGGTCGTACCCGGCGGAGTCCGTGACGTAGAGGTGCCCCGCCTCGTCGAAGGAGACGTCGTCCGGGTGGATCGGCGCCCCGTCGACGTCGCCCGCGAAGAACTGCCGGAGGTCGCCTCCGTCCGCCGTGACGCTGTCGATCCGGCCACCGATGAAGTCCGTGAGGTACAGGCGGTCGTCCACGGGGCTGAACTGCGCGGAGGTGTACGCGCTCGTCGAATCGGTGTGGACGGGCGTGACGTCGAGGGACTCGGTGTCGATCCGGAGCACCTTCGGTCCGCCGGGAGGTGCCGTGACGTCCACCACGTAGAGGTCGCCGTCGGGTCCGAACGTCGGGCCCTCGAGGAGTGTCATCCCCGTGAGTTCGTGCGGTGAGGTGACCTGGAGGAGTTCGGTGGCGGTGATGGTGGTCGCCCCTGCAGGTCCCGTCGTCGACGAGGCGGCGGGCGCGGTGGTGGCGGTGGTGCAGCCGGCCAGCGTCGTCGCCAGGACGAGGCCGCCGAACACCCGGACGTCGCGGCGTCGCCACACGGCGGTGTCGGCGCTCATCGGCTCGCGCCAGCGGTCGTGGTCTCGGCGGTCACGAGCACCTCGTGCAGCCCGTTCGCCCGCCACTCGGCCAGCAACCGTCGGAACTGGAGTGGGCTGCCCGAGTACGAGGCGCCGGTCATCGACCGCGTCCCCTCCCCGTTGTAGTACCCGGGCGTGCAGGCGGCCTGGTAGGCGGTCACGTCTCGGGCGGTCCGGGCGATGGTCCGCACCCAGGCCTCCTCCGCTTCCGCCGTCGGCTCGACACGGACGACGTCCGCCGCGCGTGCCTGCTCGACGACCGCAGCGATGTGCTCGGCCTGGTCGCGCAGGATGTGCGCGAAGTTCACCGAGGTCGCGTTCTGGATCGGGCCCAGCTGGAACAGGTTCGGGAAACCGTGGGTCATGAACCCGTGCAGTGTCCGCGGTCCGCGGCCCCAGGCCTCGAGGAGGTTCCGACCGTCGCGTCCGACGACGGGCAGGGTGCCTGAGACGACGCCGGACACCCCGGCTTCGAACCCGGTGGCGAAGATGACGCAGTCGACCTCGTACTCGGTGTCGCCGACCACCACGGAGCGCTCGGTCATGCGTGTGATCCCGCCGTGGTCGGCGGTGTCGACGAGGGTCACGTTCGGGCGGTTGAACGTCTGCAGGTAGTGGTCGCTGAAGGCCGGACGCTTGCACATGTAGCGGTACCACGGCTTCAGGACGGCGGCCGTGGCCGGGTCCTCGACGACCGCGTCCACCCGCGCTCGGATGCGGTTCATCGTGGCGGCGTCCTGGAGCTCCTCGAGCAGCTCCCGCTCGTCGTCGGGGATCGTGGTGTCGACCCGCCCCGACAGCACCTTCCGCTGCAGCGTCGCCGTCGCCGTCCAGCCGTCGTCGATCAGCGACTCCTCGACCGGTTCGCCGGAGAGCACAGCGATGAAGTTGTCCATCCGTTCGCGCTGCCAACCGGGACGGAGCGACGCCGCCCAGTCCGGGTCCGTCGGCCGGTTGTCGCGGACGTCGACGGTCGAAGGCGTCCGCTGGAACACGATGAGCTCCTGGGCGTCGCGGCCGAGGTGGGGGATCACCTGGATGCCCGTCGCCCCGGTGCCGACGACCGCGACCCGCTTGTCCGCGAGACCGGTGAGTCCGCCGTCCGCGCTCCCGCCCGTGTAGTCGTAGTCCCACCGACTCGTGTGGAAGGTGTGGCCGCGGAACGTCTCGATGCCGGGGATGCCGGGGAGCTTCGGTTGCGTCAGCGTGCCGGAGGAGGTGATGACGAACCGCGCCGTCATGCGGTCGCCGCGATCCGTCTCGACGATCCAGTGGCCGCCGTCGTCATCCCAGGTGAGCCTGGTCGCGCGGGTCTGGAACAGGGCGTCGGAAAGGAGCCCGTAGTGCTCGGCGATCGCGTCGGCGTGCTGCCGGATCTCCTCGCCCGGGGAGTACCGCCAGTTCGGGACGGTCCCGATCTCCTCGAGCAGGGGCAGGTAGACCGAGGACTCGACGTCGCAGTGGATGCCGGGGTAGCGGTTCCAGTACCAGGTGCCGCCCACACCTCCGGCCTCGTCCATGAGTCGGATCGACTCGACGCCGGCGTCGCGGAGGCGTGCCGCGGTGAGCAGACCGCCGAATCCGGCGCCGATGATCAGCACCTCGACGTGGTCGGTCCGGGGCTCGCGCTCCTGCCAGGCCGTGTAGGGGTCCTTCGCGTAGTATCCGAACGCACCCGCGGCGCGGCGGTACTGGGCCTGGCCGTCGGGGCGGAGTCGACGATCGCGTTCGCGCGCGTACGTTGCGCGGAGGGCGTCGAGGTCGATGTCGTCGGTCTCGGGGAGCGGGGCTGTCGTGGTCATGGAGAAAGCTTAGCTTTTGACTAAGTAAATAGTCCTGGGGATCTGCTGAGTCACCACTACCGTGGTCTCATGAGCGCAGCGGAACGGGGTCGGGACGCGGTCGTCCGCAGTGTCGAGGCGCTGGCGCTCACCATCTCGATCCGGTCGATCCCCATGAGCCTCGAGCCGCTCCTGAAGACCGACCTCACCATCGCGCAGCTCAAGGTGCTCTCCCTCGTGGTCACGAGCGAGGACGGCGCGACCGGCGGGGGACTCGCGGAGACCTTCGGCGTCTCGATGGCGACCACGTCGAAGCACGTCGACCGTCTCGTGGAGCAGGGGCTCGTCACCCGCGAATTCGACGCGGACGACCAGCGCGTCCGGCGGATCCGTGCGACCGAGCTCGGCCGGGCCGTGGTGCTGCGCATGATGGCGTCGCGTCCGGAGCTCGG
Source organism: Plantibacter sp. CFBP 8798 (assembly GCF_014841195.1). Taxonomy (NCBI): domain Bacteria; kingdom Bacillati; phylum Actinomycetota; class Actinomycetes; order Micrococcales; family Microbacteriaceae; genus Plantibacter; species Plantibacter sp. CFBP 8798. The sequence goes on along the minus strand of NZ_JACYTS010000002.1, from coordinate 501,201 downwards.
CTCGGAGGTCCTGCGGGACCTCGCCACCGAGGATCTCCGAGCGCTCGAGCAGGGGCTCCGCGCCGTCGACGAGTTGCTGCGAGCCCGGCGCGGCTGACCGGCCGGTGCCGCACCGGCTTCCACATCAGGCCGAGGGGTTTCCCCTCAGGCGCCCCTCACGACCGCGACGCCCTGGGACCCCAGACGGAGGCCGGCCGCCGAGGCGCCGCTCAACAGGTCGATGCCGGACAGGGTCAGGGTGATCGGCGTTGCACCGTGGTTGATCACGACGGTGAGGTCCCCACGACGGACGGCCTCGACCCACGACGGCGTCGGCTCGTCGTGGACCCGGAGTGGCGCGATGCCCGCCTCCGCCACCAGCGCGCGGATGAGTGCACGGGTGTCGTCGAGACCCAGGCGCGTCGCCAGGTACCACGCGGTCCCGTCGCCGCTGACCCGGCGGGTGAGCGCGGGCCGACCGCTCAGCGGTCCGTCGGCGAACACCGCCTGCACGTCGGCGTCGTGCACCCGGACGGCCTCGCTCCACTCGACGCCGATCGCGGCACCGTCGGCGAAGACCGGACCCTCGACCCGGACGGACGGGGCGACGGTCGACTCCGGACGCACCGGGATGGCTCCAGGTCGGTCCCAGGCGCCGGCGAGCGGGACGAACTCCTCGATCCAGACACCGAGGGTCTGCTGCAACGGCCCCAGGTAGCCGCCGAGCCGTGCCCGGTGCGTGGTGTCCACGATCGCCGACTGCGGCGTGACGAGCAGGACGGAGCCTCCGCGGACGGCGGCGTCGAGCGCGGCGAGCCGCGCATCGTCGGCGACGAACATCGCCGGCGCGACGATCAGCGCGTACCCCGAGAGGTCTTCGTCGCCGCGCACGAAGTCGACCACGACACCCTCCTCCGACAAGGCCGCGTGCCACGGCGCGATGAGCGACGGGTAGCTCGAGCGCATCGGGAGCCCTCGGTGTTCGATCGCCCACCAACTCTCCCAGTCCAGGACGATGGCGGCCCGCGCGCGGACCGGCGCACCCGTCACCGCGTCGAGCGAGCCGAGCTCAGAGCCGAGCGCCTCGATCTCGCGCCAGATCCTGGTGTCGGTCCCCGCATGCGGAAGCATCGCGGAGTGGAACTGCTCGGCGCCGACGGCGGATTGCCGCCACTGGAAGAACAGGATGCCGTCGGCTCCGCGGGCGATCGCCTGATAGGACAGTGCGCGCATCTGGCCGGGGGCCTTCGGCGCGTTGCTCGGTCGCATGTTCGCCGCGCCCGCCGCCTGTTCCATGAGGAGCCAGGGGCGCCCGCGCCCGAGCGACCGCATCAGGTCACGCGCCAGGGCCGCGGACCGGGCCGCGTCGGGATCGGCCGGATCCGGGTAGAGGTCGTCGGCGACGACGTCGACGTGTGGCGCCCATCGCCAGTAGTCCAGACCGCGGAACAGGCCCATGAAGTTGGTGGTGACCGGGATCTCCGGGGTGACCCGCCGGAGGACGTCCTTCTCGGCCAGGAAGCAGTCGAGCAACTCGTCCGAGCTGAAGCGGTCGAAGTCGAGGAGTTGCGACGGGTTGCCGTACGCGGGTGTCGTGCGCGGGGGCTCGACCTGATCGAAGGAGGTGTAGCGCTGCGACCAGAACGTCGTGCCCCATGCTTCGTTCAGGGCGTCGACCGTGCCGTACCTCCTGATCAGCCAACGGCGGAACGCGTTCCCCGACTCCTCGCAGTAGCAGCGCGACACATGGCATCCGTACTCGTTGTTGACGTGCCAGAGCACGAGGGCGGGGTGGTCGCCGTACCGCTCGGCGAGGGCGGTGACCAGTCGGACCGCCGCTTCGCGGTAAGCGGGCGAACTCGGGCAGTACGCCTGCCGGGAACCGGCGTGCAGTCGAACGCCGTCCGCCGTCACCGGAAGGGACGCGGGATACCGGTGGGAGAACCACATCGGCGGCGATGCCGTGGCGGTCGCCAGGTCCACTCGGATGCCGCCCGAGTGCAGTGTGTCCAGCACGGTGTCGAGCCAGGCGAAGTCGTAGACGCCTTCCTCCGGTTCGAGCAACGCCCAGGAGAAGACCCCGACGGTCGCGAGCGTGACGCCGGCCTGCTGCATGAGCGAGACGTCCTCGTCCCAGACCTCGCGCGGCCACTGCTCCGGGTTGTAGTCCCCGCCGAACCAGGGGGTTGCTGCGAATGCTGAACGCATGGGTCGTGATCCTCGTTCCGTGGGGCGGTCGATCCACGACCGCCCCGCTCCGGTGATGGGTTACTTGATGGCGCCGGCGCCGATGCCCTTGACGATGTGCCGCTGCGCCAGCAGGTAGAACACGACCACGGGGACGATCGAGATGGTCGTCGCCGCCAACAGGATCTGCTGCTGCGGGGTGTCGGCCGAGGTGAACGCGGTGAGGCCCCGTTGGATCGGCATGAGCGCGTTGTCGTCGAAGATCACGAGCGCCATCAGGTACTCGTTCCACGCCCCGAGGCCTTGGATGACCGCGACCGCAGCGAGGCCAGGACGCGCGAGCGGCAGGATGACGCTGAAGAAGGTGCGAACCGGCCCCGCGCCGTCGAGCGCGGCCGCCTCCTCCAGGTCGCGTGGCTGGCTCACGAAGAAGCTCCGCATGATGAGCGTCGACATGGGGATGCCGGAGGTGATCAGGATGAGGATGTAGCCGACGGGGTTGTTGGTCAGCCCGAGCGAGATGAGGAGTTTGTACTGCGCGAGGAACATCGCGGGTGCCGGGATGATCATGACCGCCAGGATGACGACGGTGAAGACGCCCTTCCCGGCGAAGTCGAGGCGGGCGAGCGCGTACCCGGCGAGGCTCGAGACGACGAGGATGCCGACGACCGCGCAGCCGGTGTAGACGACGCTGTTCCGCAGGTAGGTGCCGAGGTCGCCCTGCACCCACGCGGTCACGTAGTTGGCCCACTGCGGGGACGCCGGGAGGAGGCTGTCGTTGGAGAGCAACTCCGTGAGGCTCTGCAGCGACCCGGAGAGCATCCACAGCAGCGGGAGGAGCGCCGTCAGGGCCGCGACGACCAGGAGACCGTAGAGGCCGACCTGGTCCGGGCGGATCCTGCGTCTCCGGTGCGGCGGCTTCGGGCGAGGCCCGCGGTCGCCCGAAGGCCGAGCGGTCGTCAGCGACCGCGTGCTCTGCTGGTCGGATCCAGTGGTGATCGTCACCGTCGTGACCTCCATCCGGTGATGGCGAGTTGGAACACGGAGAGCAGCACCAGGGCGCCGCCGAAGACGACGGACATGGCGGCTGCGCTGCCGTACCGCCAGTTGACGAACGCCTCGTTGTAGATCGCGAGCGTCGGCACCATGGTGTGGTACCCGGGCCCGCCGTTCGTCAACACCTGCACGGTGCCGAAGATCTGGAGCGCCGCGAGGAGGGTCAGGAGACTCACGATCGAGGTCACGGGTGCCAGGTGCGGCCAGGTGATCGATCGGAACGTGGTCCACGGCCCCGCGCCGTCGAGCTCCGCCGCCTCGTAGAGTTCCTTCGGCACGTCCTGCAGGCCGGCGAGGAACAGGAGGAAGCCGAACCCCCAGTGGAACCAGATGAACACCGCTGCGACGGCGGGGAGCGCGACGGCCGGGTCGCCCAACCAGTTCTGGGCGAGGGTGCCGAGGCCGAGGGTCTCGAGCACGCGGTTCAGGACCCCGCTCCCCGGGGCGAGGATGAACGAGAACAGGAGTCCGACGACGACGACCGACAGCACACCCGGCAGGTAGAACACCGTTCGGAAGAAGGTCTTGCCCCGGGTGATGCGGTTCACGGCGAGTGCCATGCCGAGCGCGATGCCGTTACCGAGGAAGAACCCCACGACGCCGAAGAAGAGGACATTCCGCATCGAGGCCCAGAAGACGACGTCGCCGGCGATGAACTCGTAGTTGGCGAGGCCGACCCAGGGGGTGTCCGGGCTCACGCCGTCCCATGACTGGAAGCTGAGCAGGATCGCCTGGGCGAACGGCGTGATCGTGAAGACGCCGATCAGGGCGATCGCCGGAGCGAGGAACAACCAGCCGGTGAGGTTCCGGCGCAGGGGGCGGCCCCCGCCGCGCGCGCGGGTCACGCGCACGGCGGCGGGGGCCAGGATCGGCTGCGAGGTCATGGCGTGCGGTCCTGTGCGGCCTGGATGTTCGCCAACACCTCGTCGACCGTCGCCTCGCCCAGGACGAGTCGTTGCGCCTCGGCGACGACGGCCGTCTTGACGTCGGTGGTGAAGGTCGCCGACATGACCTGGACGTCCTCGACACCGGCGGCGTAGCCGGCCAGCTGCTGAGGCACGTCACCGGCGGCCAGCAACTCGGGGTTCGTCGGCAGGATGCGGCCGACCTCGGCGAAGACGCTCTGCTGCTCCGGTTCGGTCAGCCACTTCACGAAGTCGAGTGCCTCCTCGGGGTGTGAGCCCTTGGGGTTGATGACCGCGCCCTTCCCGGGGATGCCGGGGGAGCGTGGGTCGAGGGTCGCACCGTCGAGCTTCGGCAGGGGGAGCGAGAAGTAGTCCTCGAACTCGGGGTTGGTGCGGAGCCCGACGGAGACGCCGGGGGAGGCGTCGAAGATGGAGCCGGTCGCCTGGGTGAAGAACGACGTCTCCACGTTCGGGTTGTCGTCCTGACCGCCCGGCAGTGCGTCGTTCGCGATGACGCCGGCGTCCTTGAGGTCGACGAGGAACTGGAAGGCGTTGCGCCAGCCGTCGGCCTCCCAGCTCGCCTCGCCGTTGAAGGTGGCCTCGATCTCCTCGTCGGTCAGCCAGTTCGAGGCCAGTCCTTGGATGAGCTGCGGGGTGAGCGACGCGGCGACGCTGAACTTCTCGCCGGCGGCCGAGGCCGCGAGCGCGTCGACGAACTCGGCGCCGGTGGTCGGGGCGTTGTCCTGGCTGATGCCGGTGAGTGCTGGGTTGACCAGGAATCCGTACGTCTGGGTCTCCCAGTGCACGGTGTAGATCCCGGCGGGCACACCGAGGTTGTTCCCCTCGTCGAAGGTCGACATCTCGATGACGGCGGGGCTGAAGTCGTCCGCCCAGCCGCCGTCGAGTTCCTTGGTCAGGTCCATCGCCCACCCGGCCTTGTAGAAGGGCGCCATGTCGGTGGCGTTGAACGAGGAGTAGATGTCTGGCATGGACTTCGACTGCGCCTTCGCCTGCAGTTTGGGGAGGTAGTCGGCCGGTCCGGGGGAGTCGATCGTGATCTTCACGCCCGTCTCCGTCGTGTACTGCTCGGCGAGCTGGGTCAGGGCGGCCTCCTGGCCGCGCGACTGGTTCATGAAGGTCAGTTCGACCTCACCGTCGGTTGCGGGCTCGGCGGCGGAGCAGCCGCTGAGGAGGAGGGCGGCGACGGCTGCGATCGAGCCGCCGACGACGATCGTGGCGCGTCTGCGCGCTCCACCGATCGGGGATGGGGTGTTCTGGAAACTGTGCATGGTCCTCACCTTTGAAAGCCAGGGATGACTCCGGTCGGGTGATCGGAGTCCGGCGATCCGTTCGGTCGCCGTCGTTCGGGTGGTGCGTGTGTCGTCGTGCGGTGCGTCATCGTGGACGACGTGTGTCAACCGGTTGCCAAGCTGTGCCTCGTCTCATGTCGGTGTGTGGGGTCGTGGGGCCGTGGGGTGGTGGAGCCGGTGCGATCGGCGTCAGGGAGCGCCGGCGAGGCCGCGATCGAGGGAGTCGGCGCGCACCGATTCGAACCCCTCGGCGACGATCGACCAGCCCGGGGGGAGTGCCGCGCCGTCGCGGTGGGCCGCGACGAGGTGGGCCGTCGCGGCCAGGAGTCCGCCGTTCGCCGGCAGGTAGAGCGAGAGGAAGCCCGGCATCTGCGGGTTGTGGCCGTTGTTCAGGTAGACGTTCTTCGGCGACGTCATGAGCAGCCCGTCGATCGCACGTGACAGGTCGCCCAACCGCGCTGCGGTCATCGCCATCACGGGGTAGTCCCACCCCCAGCTCGACTGCAGGTCCCAGTGTTCCCACACGCTGTCGAGTGTCGCGGACATGATCGACGGATCGATGAGCTCGGTCGGAGGCAGCCAACCGTACGCCATCAACATCGACGGGTGGTCCTTCCGCACCAGGAACGGTGGTGTCGCGACGGCGGCGTAGGTCCCGTCGTCGAGCACGGTCGGCGATCGCATCCCCTCGGAGACCCGACGCCACCGGGGGTCCTCAACAAGCCCGAGCCGCTCCCGCCAGGTGTTGGCGACAGCGAGGGCCCAGGACCAGTAGGCGAGCTCGAAGGTCGGGTCGGCCGTCGTCTCCCGCTCGGCGAGATAGCTCTCCTGGGCGGGGATCAGGGGCGGGGGGAGCGTGAAGGAGTCGTTCCGTTCGGCGACGACGTCGGCCATGAAGGTCGCCGTCGCCTCGACGAGCGGATAGTGCCGGCGGAGGAACGCCTCGTCCCGGCCGCTCGCGTGGAGGAGTTCGAGCAGGTGGATCACGTGCGGCTGCTGCCAGACGAGGAACACCCCGATGTTACTCGGGGACTCTCGGGCGGACGGATCGGTCTGCTTCGGCCATCTCGCCCCGCGATACCCCTGGTGGCGAGCCGTCTCGCGAGCCGCATCGAGCGACCGGTGGTAGAAGTCGAGGCTGCGTTCGAGCAGTGCGCCACGGTTCCACAGGGCGAAGTGCGCGGCGTGCCACCAGTGCATCTCGAGGTGGAACTTGCCGGACCAGCTGTTGTACGTCAGGCCCGTCTCCGCTGGAGGTGTGCGGCCGGCGCAGTTGACGGCGAGGAGGTACTGGGAGAGGACGAGTCGACGTTCCAGTTCGGTCGCCCGCTCGTCGGTGCTGTCGCCGAGGTCGACCGCAGAGCCGTTCTCCCAGTATCGGCACCACCATTCGGCGGCGGCGGAGCAGACGTCGGTGAACGTGGAGCGCTCCGTGCGATCGAACGCTGCGGGACCGGGTCGGAGCGCCACCACGACGTCCAGCTCGGGGCGGTCGGTCGCGGCCACGACGCCGTCGGGGCCGTGCTCGCGCAGCTCGCCGGTCGTGGTCACGTGGACGGCATACGCGGTGGCCTCGACCGTCCGTCGTGCGATCCAGTCCTGCGGCGACCGAGCCTCCCAGCTCGTGGTCTCCTCCAGTGGATGTTCGAACGGGGCCAGATCATCGGGCTGCGGATCGAACACCCACGCGACGCCCCAGCCCTCGGCCAGGAGGGAGGAGCGCACCTGGACCGCGAACCGATCGGCGTCTGGGTCGCCGACGGTGGTCACCTGGACGCGGTGCCCGAGCACCGAGTAATCCGCGTCGACCCGACCCGACCAGAGGTCGAGGGTGGTCAGGGCGTCGTCGATGATCGAGGGGTCGAGTGGCCCGGGGTGGTCGAGGCGGACGAGCGCGAGCCGACCGAGGTGGGCGCGGCGCGGGTTGTAGTGGAACCAGGCCCCGGCGGTGAACTCGGGAGCGATCGGGTCTCCCGGGCGCTGCAGTCCCATGCGGTCCAGGTAGGGGACCGGGCCTCGCTCGGTGGCATGGGTGGTCTCGGCCTCGGCGAGTTCGAGCGGCCGGGTGGGGCGCGTCTCGTACCAGCCCCAACCGGACTGGGTCTGCAGCGGGATCTGGAAGTCGTCGCGGTCGAACGCGCGAGGTCGCTGCTCGGGGAGGGCGTCGAGGCCGTCGCGAGGCACGCGGAGCGGGTCTGGGCGGAGCCGGTGGACCTCGGGGAAGGACTGCAGCCCGGAGAGGTCGACCGTGAGGGCGGCGTCGCCGTTGCCCACCGTGAACACCTCGGTGGGGTGGGCGGAGGTGATCACCGGGTTGTGTCGGCGCACGAGTCTCCGTCGATCGATCGCCATGCCGTCACCACCAATCCTCTACGCTAATTCTGAGTCGTCTATCACTTTGGTGCGTTGAACATATCATTGCACCGGCAGACGTTCAAGAGTCGACGAGGAGTCTGGATGCGAGAGAAGCGCGGGCCGTACGCGAAGTCCGATCAGCGACGGAGGGCACTCAGCGAGGCCGCACTGCAGCTCGTGCAGGAGCGAGGGCACCGGGCGGTCGCCGTCTCGGAGATCGCAGCGCTCGCCGGAGCCAGTGAGCCGACGGTCTACTACCACTACCCGACCAAGGAGAGCCTGCTCATCGCGGCCCTCCAACAGCACGACGACGAGAACATCCGCGAGCGAGGGGCCGAGGCCGGAGCGATCGCCGACATGGGTGACCGTGCCGCGCTCGGCGTGCAGCGGACGAACTTCGGGCGACTCTACAACGAGCTCGCCGGAGCGGCGGCGGATCCCGAGCATCCGGCGAACGGGTACTTCCAGCGACGTTGGGAGCGGTCCGTGGAGGTGGTCGCCACGGACATCGAGCGCCTGCAGGAGGCGGGACAGGTGCCGAGGGAGGTCGATGCGGATCAGGCGGCGCAGCTCCTGCTCGCCGCGTGGGAGGGGCTCCAGCTGCGGTGGATGCAGGGCCCGCCGTTCGACATCCGAGCGCTCATCGAATCGCACATCCGCGCCCTGCTCGGACCCGACGCGTTGGCGTGACCAGGGCGGACGACCGCTGCGGCCACCCCGCCGTCACGGCAGGGCGACCGCAGCGGTCGGGCGGGGCGGTTCAGAAGCGACCGGCGCGGAACCGTTCGACTCCGACGGCGCCCTCCACGACCGCGGCGGTGAGTTCCTCCACGCTCGTGTCCTCACGGCGGACGTCGAGGATCTTCCGTCCGTGGTTCATCACGATATGCCGGTCGCACACCTGGTAGGCGTGGTGCAGGTTGTGGGTGACGAGCACCGAGCTGACGCCCTCCGACTTCAACTGCCGAAGATAGTTCAGCAGTGCCTCGGTCGCGCGCACCGCGAGGGCCGAGGTGGGTTCGTCGAGGATGAGGAGGCTCCGCTTGAAGTGGACGGCGCGGGCGATGGCGACCGCTTGTGCCTGACCGCCTGACAACGAGGCGACAAGCTGCTTCGAGGACTTGATGCCCTCGATCGTCACGACGGTGTCAAGGATCTCGGAGGTGATCGCGTCCATCTGCTTCATCTTCATGAGTCCGAGGCGGTTGGTGATCTCGCGACCCATGAACAGGTTTCGGGTGATCGACATCTGCGGGACGAGAGCCGAGTCCTGGAAGATCGTCTCGACGCCGAGCTGCTCGGTGAGCGCTCGGTTGACCGTGTCGTGGTGCTGTCCCTGCCAGGTGTAGGAACCAGATGTCATCTGGACGACTCCGGACAGGATCTTGACGAGCGTGGACTTGCCCGCTCCGTTGTCGCCGAGCAGTCCGACCACCTCGCTGTTGCCGATGTCGAAGGAGACGTCGTTGAGGACGGTGTTCGCCCCGTACCGCTTGGTGACGCCCTCGATCCGTAAGAGCGGGGTCGCGGTGTCGATGGTGGCGTCGATGGTCACGAAGCCTTTCCTTCCATGAGCTTGTTGAAGATGGCGGCGATGACGATGATGAGTCCGACGAAGAGTTGGATGTAGAAGCCGGGGGCCTTGGCCAGGATGAGGCCGTTCTCGATGATCCGGATCAGCGCGGCGCCGATGATCATGCCGACGATGCTCCCTCGGCCACCGAGTAGGGAGGTTCCGCCGACGACGGCGGCCGCGATGGCCATCAGCGTGTAGTCGTCGGTGCTCCCCGGCTGCATCGACGACGTGCGGACGGCGATCAGGATCGCGGCGAAGCCGACGAGTCCGCCGAAGATGCCGAAGGCCATGAGTCGGACCGCCGAAGGGTTGATCGAGATCGCCTTCGCCGCTGCAGCGTTGCCGCCGACGGCGTAGACGTGGTTGCCGCGCTTGTGCCGGTGCAGGAAGAGCCAGGCGATGACGCCGATGACGAGCAGCCAGACCAACTGTGAGCGGAAGAGCCCGAAGTCGCCGGCGAAGAGCGTCACCAGGGTGTCGTCCTTCGCGCTGGACAGGATCGCCGGTGACGTCCCATTCACGAAGAGGCTCGCCCCGGTCCAGAAGAAGCCCATGCCGAGCGTTGCGATGAACGACGGGATCTTGGTGACGACCACGATGAGACCGTTGATGAGCGCGATGCCTGTACCGCAGGCGATCGCGGCGAGAGCTCCCCATCCCCAGCCCACCGCCTCTGAGACGCGGATGAAGATGATCGCGGAGAAGCCGATGTTCGCGCCGAGGGACAGGTCGAACTCGCCCGCGATCATGAGGATCCCTGCTCCGATACCGAGGATCGCGAGCACTGGTATGGACTGGGAGATCACTCCGGAGAGGTTGCTCGGTGAGAGGAACGGGAACGCGTCGGGGGCGACGATGCCGGCGATGACGAAGCCGAGGAGCACGATCGCGAAGATGATGCCGATCTCCAGCGCGCCGCGTCCGCGGGTGTAGGTGATCGTGTCCCGGAGGCGGGCGGCGAAGCCCTGCGGCTGGTTGTCCGACAGTCTGCGAGGCTGCGAGATGCTCTCCGTGGAGAGCGGAGCGGTCAGGATGGGCGCGGGATCGCGCGTGGGTGGTTGAGACATGGGGGTCCTTCGGTGCGCGACGGATCGCGGTCGGTTCGGGGAGGGGGGACCGTGCGCCGAGGGTCGTCGAGCGATCCCCGGCACACGACGGACGAGTGTCAGTAGCGGACGCCCTGCAGATCCTTCTCCTCGAGGAAGGAGACGTTGGATTTGTCGATCAGCCCAAGGCCGCCGGAGTTGATGTTGGCGGGGGAGAGGCCGAAGTCGATCGACAGGATGCCCTGCATCACCGACTGGTACCCCTGCACGTATCCCTGCTGGTCTGCCGTGGCGAGGATCTTGCCGTCCTTGATCCCCTGGATCACCTGCGGAGAGGTGTCGAAGCCGACAACCGGTACCGAGACGCCGGCGGCTTCCATGGCCGCGACGACGTTGCGGTGCGGGGTTCCGCCCAGCGGGACGATCGCCTTGACGTCGGGGTTCGCCGTCAGCCATGAGGTCATGGAGTTGAGCGCCTCCTCGTCGGCGCCGGAGGTACGGAGGTACTCGCCCGTCGCGCCGACCGAATCCAGCGCGTCCTGAACGCCGCCGCCGCGCTTGATCGCGTAGTCCTGCTCGGGCTCCTCGGCCGGGAACATGACCTTGTCGCCCTCCTTGAGGTCGACTTCCTTCAGGAGGCGCTCACCGACGAGCTTGCCGACCTCGGTGAAGTCCTGACCGACGAAGCCCGAGACGCAGTCCTTGGCGCTGTCCGGAGCGGGAACGTTGTACGCGATGACCGTGATGCCGGCGTCGTGGGCGTCGCAGGCGACCTTCGACCACTTCTCGCCCTCGTTGAACGGCATGAAGATCAGTGACGGCTTCGTCGCGATCGCGGTGCCGACGAGGTCGACCATCTTGTCCGGGTCACCTTCGGCCGTCTGGTGCGTCAGATTCAGGTGGCCGAGCTCGGCCGCGTCCTCGCCGCCCTTCAGGATCTGCGCCCAGAACGGGTCGCTCGCCGGGTTGTAGTAGGTGAAGAAGTAGGCGTCGCGGTTGTCCGCGCGCGATCCGAAGCCGGAGGCGAGACCGGCGTCCGAGGTGCTGCTCGCACCCGCGGTGGCGGTGCAGCCGGAGAGGGCGAGTGCGGCGACGCCGACGAGGGCGATCGTGCCGAGGAGCGAGCGTCGTGCTGAGGTTTTCACTTCGTTGTGTCCTTTCGAGGGTCGGGCCTCGGGCGGCCCGTGCATCATTGCAGGGCTCAAGCTAGTAAAGAACTGACAAGAGGGCAATAGTAAGTCAGGACATATTGACTTACTGATGACAAACGGGACTTTGGGAGGTAGCGTTCTGATGTCCTAACAAACTCGAACCGATCAGGAGACCCTCATGCCGCTCGTCAGGATCGACCTCGCCGCAGGCCGCGACGCCGCAGGCATCCGGCAGATCGCAGACGCCATTCATGAGGCGATCGTCTCCGTCTACGGGATTCCGCCTCGTGACCGCTTCCAGATCGTCACGGAACACTCGGCTGGCCAGATCATCGCGGAGGATGCGGGGCTCGGTTTTGCACGCTCCGAAGGCGTCGTCATGATCCAGATCTTCACGCAGCGCGGTCGAAGCGATGAGACGAAGCAGGCGCTCTATGCGGCGACGGCCGACCGTCTCTCCGAAGTCGGCGTCGATGGTGCGGATGTCTTCATCGGTTATGTCGAGAACGGTCCGCAGGACTGGTCCTTCGGCTTCGGTCGCGCGCAGTACCTCACTGGGGAGCTCGCCGTTCCGGCACGCTGAGGTCGCGCGATCGGCTCGCTACCGGTCGACGAGGGTGACTTCGAAGGAGTACAGGTCGGGTCGGTAGACGTGCTGGCCGAATTCGACCGCCCGACCGGAGTTGTCGAAGGCTGTTCGCGACATGGTCAGGAGTGCGCTGCCCTTCCGGACATCGAGCATCTCGCTCTCCGGGCCTGACGCCTCCCGTGCGCCGATGCGTTGCTTGGCGACACGCATCGTGACGCCGCGTGCCCTGAGGAGTTGGTAGAGCCCGTGGTGCTCGAGGGCTCCGAGGTCGAGGTCGGTGAGGTCTTCGGGGAGGAAGTTCTCGAGAATCGCGAGTGGGACACCGTCGGCCCGGCGCAGCCGCCTGATGTGGACGATCGGGCTCCCGGTCGCCACGCCGAGGGCGTCCGCGACCTTCTCGTCCGCCGTCGTGACCTCGGCCGAGAGGATGTCGGTCTCCGGCTTCTGCCCCGTACGCTCCAGGTCCTCGAACAGGCTGGTGAGCTCGACGTTACGCGTCACCTTGCCGTGGACGACCTGTGTGCCGATACCTCGGCGACGGACGAGGAGACCCTTGTCCACGAGTTCCTGGATGGCACGACGGATCGTGGGGCGGGAGAGTCCGAGGCGGGTGCCCAGCGCTACCTCGTTCTCCAGACGTGATCCGGCTGGCAGTGTCTCATCATGGATGGCCTGCTCGAGCCTGGTTGCGATCTGGTAGTACAGCGGCACCGGTCCGGATCGATCGAGGTCGAGGAAGAGTTCGACTGGCAGCGTCTGCTCGGGCTGTGCCATGAGGCTCCTTCGATTGGGAGAGAGAACTTGTCCTGACAATATCAGGGCTTTCCAAAATGGGGGTATGTCAGGTCACCCGATCAGTTCGCCAGAGTCACGCAAGATTGTTAAGACATGCTGTCAAACTTCGGGTATGTTGATCGGACTGCGTCGCCGCAGCTCTGGCGATCGCCAACTCGACTCCCGGAGGCACTTCGATGACCGACACTCTCACCCCTGCCGACACGCTTCCGCTCGCAACCCCGGCGGCCTCGACGCCCACAAGCCTGTGGAACGACTCCGCCGACCCCGACGAGCTCGCCAGGTCGATCGCGTTCGGTGCGGTCGGCGCGACCTGCAACCCGGTCATCGCCCTCGCGGTCATCTCCCAGAATCTCGACGTCTGGGCGCCGCGGATCGCCGAACTCGCTGCCGAGTTCCCGGCGGCGGGGGAGGCCGAGCTCGGCTGGAAGGTGGTCGAGGAGTTGTCGATCCAGGCCGCCGTGCTCCTCGAGCCGGCGTTCCGGGAGAGCAACGGCCGGAACGGTCGTCTGTCGATCCAGACCGATCCACGCCTGCACCGGGACGCTGAGGCGCTCGTCGAGCAGGCCGTTCGGTTCTCGGCACTGGCAGAGAACATCATCGTGAAGATTCCTGCAACCGCTGTCGGTATCCGCGCGATCGAGGAGGCGACCTACCGCGGGGTCAGTATCAATGCGACCGTGTCGTTCACGGTGGCCCAGGCCGTCGCGGTCGGCGAGGCGATCGAGCGCGGTCTCGAGCGACGGGCCGCCGAGGGGCTCCCGGACTGGGAGTTCGGCTCCGTCGTCACCATCATGGGCGGGCGCCTGGACGACTGGCTCAAGGCGTCCGTCGCCAAAGACCGTATCCTCATCGATCCTGGCTACCTCGAATGGGCGGGCGTGGCAGCGTTGAAGGAGGCGCACCGCATCTTCACCCGACGCGGGTTCCGTTCGAGGATCCTCTCCGCCGCATTCCGCAACCACCTGCAGTGGTCCGAGCTGGTCGGCGGCGACCTCGTCGTCTCACCACCGTTCGACTGGCAGCTGCGCATCAACGAGAACCGGGTCCCTGTCGACCCGCACCGCATCGACGTGCCGGTCGCACAGCACATCATCGACGCGCTCCTCGAGCACGTCCCGGAGTTCCGGAAGGCCTATCTCGTCGACGGGATGGCGGTCGCCGAGTTCGACGATTTCGGTGCGACCCGGCGGACTCTCCGTCAGTTCCTTGAAGCTGATGCGCAGCTGGATGCGCTGGTTCGTGACATCATCCTCCCGGTGATCTAGGAGAGACGCGTGACCACCTCGAAGGATTCGGCCGTCGCAGACGGAGAACGCATCACCTTCCGGTCGAGGCGCTGGGTGCGGCCCGAGAATCTCAACGCACACGGCACGCTCTTCGGGGGCAGTCTGTTGCGGTGGATCGACGAGGAGGCGGCGATCTACGCGATCCTGCAACTCGGCAACCCCAGGGCTGTCACGAAGTACATCTCGGAGATCGACTTCGTCTCCTCGGCGCTGCAGGGCGACCTGATCGAGATGGGCCTCCGCGCGACCGCCTTCGGGCGGACGTCCCTCACGATGCGGGCAGAGGTCAGGAACATGGTCACCCGACGAAGCATCCTCACGATCGACCGCATCGTGTTCGTGAGTCTCGACGACGACGGACAACCGCTTCCGCACGGGTACACCGATACGACCTACGACCGGGATCGACTGCCGACCTCGGCGGGGTCCCGTGCAACCTGACGGTGCCGGTCCTCAGCAGGATCAGAATCGCAGGATGGTGCGGATAGCCGCGACCGCGCCCGCGCGCGCCCACTCGGTGAACTCGAACGGAAGGACGTCGAACCGCGCCGAATCGTCGTACGGCAGGCGCACCGCTTCGAGTGACCGCTGCACCTCGCCGCCCGCGAGCTCCAGGACGGCGAGACCATCGCCGGTGAGGACGACCCGCTCCGGGTCGAGTCCGTTCATGACGGTGCCGATGATGACGCCCAGGGCTCGGCCGGCCGATTCGAACGCCTGAAGCGCGATCGCGTCACCCGCGCGGGCGAGGGCGACGGCCCCTGCGTAATCCACGCCGGCGCGGCCGATAGCCCTCACGATCGATTCGCTCGTGAGGTAGACGCTGGCGCAACCGTGGTGGCCGAGCCCGCAGGTCGGGCCGGTGGAATCCACGATCAGGTGATCGAAGCGTCCGGCGCGTCCGCGGTGGCCGGCGACCACGCGGCCGTCGACGATCAGTCCGAAGCCGATTCCAGCACCGATCGTGATGAGGGCGAGCGAGTCCGATCCTGCTCCCGCACCGAACCAGTGCTGGGAGGCGGTCAGCGCATGGACGTCGTTGTCAGCGGTCACCGGAATGCCCAACCGCTCGCCGAGCAGCTCGGCGAGCGGCACCTCGCGCCACTTGAGGAAGTACGAGGCGAGGACGATCTGACGGCCGTCGATCCGGGCGAGGTCTCCGGCGAGGGAGATTCCGGCGGCTCGGATGTCGTCGAACTCCACTGCGAACCGGTCGTACAGTCGACCGATCTGTTCCACGGTGTCGGAGACCGATGTGGACACGAGCGGTTCCTCCGCGCTTGCGACGATCCGAGCACCGAGATCCGTCACGACGGCGAACACAGCGTCTCCCGTGAGCTTCACACCCAGGAAATGGTGAGCGTCGCCGCGGACGACGAGCATCTCGCTTGGCCGACCCATCGCACCGCGGAGTGCCGTCTCGCCTTCCGTGATCATCGCCTGCTCCATGAGCACCCGCGTAGCGCGGGTCAAGCTCGCGCGGGACACATCGAGGCGTCTGGCGATCTCGGCGCGGGGGAGCGGGCCATGGATCAGGAGTTCGCGAAGCGCGCCGCGTTCGGCGTCGGCGAGGTGCGGCCACCGGGGTGGAGCGGTCGTGGTTTGACGGGCGTCAGTCACGCGCAGGCTCCTTTCGTGGTGGACCGGGTCGTGCCGATATCGGCATCGGGAGCCTATCGCTCACGGGCCCTTGACCGACTTTGTCACGTTGGGTAATAAAGTAGCAGACGACACCCGTCAGCAGGCCCGACATGCAAGGACGCACATGGCTTACCTCCCGCTCCATTCCGATTGGACGCTCACCGCTCTCGCAGGCCCGGTCCCGACACCGGTCCGAGACCTGACCGTCGCCGCGTCGGTTCCCGGTTGCGTGCACCTCGATCTCCACGCCCGAGGACTCATCGCCGATCCGTTCGACGGGGACAATGAGACGGCGCAGCAGTGGATCGGGAGTACTGCCTGGCGGTACGAGACGGTCTTCCACTGGCGTGCCGAGGAGGCCGACCGGCACGAGCTGGTGGCGCTGGGCCTCGACACGGTCGCGTCGATCGAGCTGAACGGCACCTGCGTCGGTGAGACCGAGAACCAGCACCGGAGCTACCGCTTCGACGTCGGTCCGTATCTCCGAGCGGGCGAGAATCGCCTGACGATCACCTTCGCGGCTCCTGTCGAGGAAGCGGAAGCCAGATCTGCAGCGCATGGAGCCAGACCGCATGTGAACCACCATCCGTACAACGCGCTGCGGAAGGCGGCGTCGAACTTCGGTTGGGACTGGGGGATCGATGTCGCGACCAGCGGAATCTGGCGACCGATCGGCATCGAGAGCTGGTCGGGCGTCCGGATCGACTCCGTCCGTCCGCTCGTCGACCTCGCGGACCATGAGGACGGCGTGGTCGGGTTGCTCGACGCTCGCATCAGGTTGGACTGGGCGGCGCCATCCCACGACACGAGTGAGGAGCGTGTGCGACTCCGGGTCGCCGTCGGTGGGGTCGAGGACACCGTCTCCGTCACGCCGGGCGCCCAGGAGGTCCGGGTCGCCCTCACCATCCCGAAGGTGGACGTCTGGTGGCCGAGGGGGCACGGTGGACAGCCGCTCTACGACGTCCTGGTCGACGTTCTCGGTGATGAGTGGACGGACGCATCGACGGCGCACTGGCACTCACGCATCGGCTTCCGAACGGTGAGGATCGACACGATGCCCGACGACCACGGTGCGCCGTTCGACATCGTGGTCAACGGCGAGCTCATCCAGATCCGCGGTGCCAACTGGATACCGGACCATGCGTTCGTCACGGAGACCGACCGGGACCGGTACCGCCGACGTGTCACTGACGCAGCGGAGGCGAACATGAACCTGCTGCGCGTGTGGGGCGGCGGGATCTACGAGTCCGATGACTTCTACGACGCCTGCGACGAGGCGGGCATCCTCGTCTGGCAGGACTTCCTGTTCGCCTGCGCCGCCTATGCGGAAGAGGAGTGGCTGGCGGTCGAGGTCGAGGCGGAGGCGCGCGAAGCGATCACCAGGCTCAGCCCCCACCCATCCCTCGTGGTCTGGAACGGCAACAACGAGAACATCTGGGGATACGTCGAGTGGGGCTGGCGCCAGGAACTCAAGGGGCGGACCTGGGGGAACGGCTACTATCGCGAACTCCTCCCCGCCCTCATCGCCGAACTCGACCCGACTCGTCCCTATTCGCCTGCGAGCCCGTACTCCTTCGACGAGTACCTGCACCCGAACGACGCCGCGAACGGCACCATGCACATCTGGGACGTGTGGAACCGACTCGACTACTCCGAGTTCCGTCAGCACCACCCCCGGTTCGCATCGGAGTTCGGGTTCCAAGGGCCACCCGCGTGGTCGACGCTGGTCGACGCCGTCCACGACGAACCGCTCGACCCGTATGGGCCTCAGATGCTGGTGCACCAGAAAGCAGAGGACGGCAACCTGAAACTCGAACGCGGCCTGCGGGGACACCTGCCTGAGCCGCGCACGATCGCGGAGTGGCACTGGGCCACCCAGCTCAACCAGGCGGCGGCGATCCGATTCGGAATCGAGCACTTCCGTTCGCTCGCACCACTGAACACCGGCGTCATCGTCTGGCAGCTGAACGACAACTGGCCGGTCGTCTCCTGGGCCGCCGTCGACTTCGCCGAACATCGCAAGCCGCTCTGGTTCGCCCTCAGGGCGGTCTACGAGCCGCGTCTCGCCACGTTCCAGCCCGCCGAGGGAGGTCTGGAATTGGTGGTGCTGAACGACACCGCCGACGGGTGGACGGGGGAAGTGCTCCTGCACCGGAGGACCTTCGACGGTGCCGTCCTGGCCACCGCGGCCGTGCAGACGTCGGTCCCTGCGCGTGGGTCGGCGCGGGTGGTCGTCCCGGCCGGCGTGGAGGCGGTCGTCGACAGGAACACTGAGGTCATCACCGCGTCCCTCACGGGATTCGCGACCGCGATCCACAACCCTTCGGAGGTCGCCGATCAGACACTCGATCCTGACCCGGTGTCGACCGAGGCGAGGGTGGACGTCGACGATCCCGCTCGCTATCTCGTCACGGTGACGGCGACGAGCTACGTGAGGGACATCGCGCTGCTGGTCGACCGCGTCGATGCCTCGGCCCGGGTCGATCAGGGACTCGTGACGCTGTTCCCCGGTCAGCAGGTGATCTTCGGGGTGACGGCGAAGGCGGGTCTTGAGCCGTCGGCGTTCGTCGCCGAGGAGGTCCTCCGCCACGCGAACGGCCTGCACGCCGGGCGCTGAGCCCACCTCGGACGCCACGTCGGGACCCGTCCTGCCAGAAGGACGGGTCCCGACGTCGGGTTCAGGCTCGAGTGACGTGCAGGACGAGCGCCTGCGCCGGCCACAGGGGTGGGATCTGCAGGCCGACCGCGTCGAGGACCGAGCCGGGCAGGGTCACTTCTCCGGTGGTGATCCACTCGGGGGTGGCGAATCCGTGACTGGTCACTCCGATCTCATCGCGGACGCGGATCCGGTAGTCGGCCGTCGCGTCCAGTCCGTGGAGCCTGATCCGTTCAGGCAGGGAATCCTCTAGTGTGGCGACACTGGCGATGGTGTAGACGGCTTCGGAGCGATCCTCGGACACGGCTCCGACGACGCGGAGCGCCGGATCGCGCACATCCGCATGGACGGCTGTGCCGGTGTGGATCACGTGCCGCAGTTCCTTGTACAGCGCAGCCCAGCGGGTGATCACAGCCCGTTCCTCGGGGGTGCACGCAGCGATGTTCCACTCGAACCCCGCCGACCCCATCAGGCTGGTCGCGAGCCTGAACGACAGGGCCGTGGTCCTTCCGGACGAGTGCGCCGTGGTGGGACCGACGTGGCCTCCGACGAGTTCCGGTGCCAGGAGCAGCTGCGTCCACCGCTGGATGTCCTGCCGTTCGACCGGATCGTTCGAATCACTGGCCCACACGCGATCCGCGACCTCCAGGATGCCGAGGTCGCTGCGTGCACCCCCGGAGGAGCAGGACTCGATCTCGAGCCCGGGGTGCAGCGCCTTCAGCTCGGCCATCAGACGGTAGAGGGCCAGTGTCTGCAGATGCGTACCCGGGCGTCCGTCGTGCATCGCCTCGACGAGATCGCGGTTGTGGTCCCACTTGATGAAATCGACGCCCAGCTCGCCCACGAGTCTGTCCAGGCGGTCGAGGATGTACGCGTAGGCGTCCTCGCGAGCGATGTCGAGCACGAACTGGCTTCGCCACGAGATGCCCTCAGGTGTCGGGAAATGGTCCGATGCGTGGAGCAGCCACTCCGGGTGGGCTCGCGCCAGCTCGGAATCGAGATTGATCATTTCAGGTTCGAACCACAGCCCGAACTCCATCCCGAGCTCGTGCACCCGAGCGGCGAGTGGGCCGAGACCGTCCGGCCAGACGTCGCGGTCGACGATCCAGTCGCCGAGGCCGCGGGTGTCGTCCCGGCGGCCGAGGAACCAGCCGTCGTCGAGGACGAAGCGTTCCACGCCCACCTCCGCCGCGATTCCCGCGAGCTCGAGGAGGAAGGTCGGATCGTGGTGGAAGTAGACCGCCTCCCAGGTGTTCAGGACGAGCGGCCGGGGAGAGCGTGGGTGCCCGGGACGTGCCCGCTCGAACCGATGGAAGCGCTGTGAGAGCCCGTCCAGTCCGGCATCGGACCAGGCGAAGTAGGCGGTCGGCGTCGTGTAGCTCGCGCCGGGGGCGAGCTCGATCTCTCCGGCACGGAGCAACTCACCCGCGCCGATGAGGTCGACTGCTTCGGCGAGGCGGTCGTTGCGGTACGTGCAGTCGGCGCTCCAACCGAGGTGGACTGCCCACAGCTCGCCGAGGCGGTCTCGCGGAGCGTCGACCGAGACGATGGAGAGCGTCGGCGCGTCGTGGCCACCACGGCCGCGTCGCGTCTGTCGCACGGTGGAGCCGCGGGGCATCCGGCTGGTGCTCGGCACCTTCTCCCTGGTCCAGCGCCCCGCGAAGGTGGTCAGATGGTCGACGGATTTGGGGACCGGCAGGGTGGCCTCCAGCCAGTCCACGGTCAGGGTGCTCGACGCTCGGGCGTCCGCGTGTGTCCGTTCGAGGGAGTGGGTGAGCGAGACCACGCCTCCTGCCTCGATGGTGATGGTGGAGGTCAACCGCAGCGCGTTCGACCGGTCGTGCGCGACCGTCGTGAGCCTGGTTCCATCGGCGGAGGTGACGGGTTCGACCGTCGACCAGCGGGGATAGAGCGGCACGCCGTCACGCCTGATCTGCGCGCCTGGCCGCCCAGCCCACCCATCGCCTTCCGCCGGCAGGATCGAAGCCTGCGACGCGGCATCCACCGTGCCTGCGCTCGATCGTCGGCTGAGGGCTGCGGAGAGGTCGTGCACCGCGGTGGGGGAGAGATCGCCGAGGTCCCCTCCCCAGTGCAGGACGGCCGGCAAGGTCGCGCGGCCGAGCGCGCCTGCATCCCTGTCGCCGGTGTCGATGACGAGGGAGACGCCGTCGCGCCGGAGGACGACGGGGTGCGCGGAGCCGGGTCGAGCTTCGGCGTCATCGCCGTGAAGC
This sequence comes from Plantibacter sp. CFBP 8798, assembly GCF_014841195.1. Taxonomy (NCBI): domain Bacteria; kingdom Bacillati; phylum Actinomycetota; class Actinomycetes; order Micrococcales; family Microbacteriaceae; genus Plantibacter; species Plantibacter sp. CFBP 8798. The sequence goes on along the minus strand of NZ_JACYTS010000002.1, from coordinate 480,435 downwards.
TGCGTGTCCAGGAGGTCTGTCATGAGGCCCTTTCGGTACGGCGTCGGATCGGGACGAGTTCGCCCGAAGTGCTTGACGCACATAATTTACCTAAGTAACAATGGACGCGTCGGGTGAAAATATCCAGCCCGATCACGAAGTCGGCGTCGACTGCATCCCGCGGTCAACGCCCTGGGAAAGGATCAACGATGTTCCTCAGTACCACGGGCTCCCGGCCCCGTCGCCGCACCTGGGTCGTGGGTGCCGTCGCGGCCGCCGCGGCAGCGCTCCTCCTCTCCGGTTGCTCACCGTCGAGCGGATCAAGCGGTTCGGCCTCCGCGTCCGACACGCTCGTCGCATACACCGGCCAGTCGGGCGACTACCAGATCAACTTCAACCCGTACTCCCCGTCGCAGATCGGCGGCATCGGAACCATCTACGAGTCGCTCTTCTTCGTGACCAACGTCAACACCGATCCCTACAAGCCGCTCCTCGGCACCGAGTACACCTGGAACGACGACGGCACACAGCTCTCGGTCACCGTGCGCGACGGTGTGACCTGGTCCGACGGCAAGCCGTTCACCGCCAAGGACGTCGCCTTCACCTTCGAGCTCCTGCTGAAGACCCCGTCGATCAACACCGGTGGCTTCGACGGGACCGTCGAGGCGACCGACGACACGCACGTCGTGTTCACCTGGGACCACCCGGCCTTCGTCAGCGGCCCGACGCTCCTCGGGCGCACCCCGATCGTTCCGGAGCACATCTGGAAGGACACCGATCCGACGACCGACGTCATGGAGAAGCCGGTCGGAACCGGCCCCTACACCCTCGGAAACTTCAAAGCTCAGGCGTTCACCCTCGTCGCGAACCCGAAGTACTGGGACGGTGAGCCGGCCGTGAAGGCAGTCCGCTACCTGTCGCTGTCCGGCAACACCGCGGGCGCCGACGCGCTCGCGGCAGGGTCCATCGACTGGCAGACCGGCCCGGTGCCGGACATCGAGAACGTGTCGACCACATACCCCGGGTACGAGGCGATCACGATCCCGCAGAACCAGATGGCACTGCTCACCTGCTCGAGCACCGCGCTCGGCTGCGTCGGTCCGCAGACCGATCCGGCTGTCAGGCAGGCGATCTACGCGGCGCTGAACCGCGACCAGATGAACTCGCTCGCCTTCCAGAACACCGCGAGCGACATCTCGCCGACCTTCGCGCTGACCACCACCCAGCAGGACCTGATCTCCCCGGCGATCGCAGAGCCCGTCGCTCCGAACACCCCGGACACGGCGAAGTCCGCCAGTCTCCTGGAGGGCGCGGGCTGGGCGAAGGGTTCCGACGGGATCTACGCCAAGGACGGCGCGAAGCTCTCGCTGACCGTCGAGGTCGTCACCGGCTGGACTGACTACATCACCGCCATCGACACCATGTCGCAGCAGCTCAAGGCGGCCGGCATCGAGCTCAAGGTGGCGCAGTCCTCGTGGAACGAGTGGACGGACAAGAAGGGGAAGGGCAACTACCAGCTCGCGATCGACTCCCTCGGCCAGGGCGCCGCTTCCGACCCGTACTACCTGTACGACAAGTACTTCAACTCCGCGTTCACGGCACCGGTCGGTGACATCGCGCCGCAGAACATCGCCCGGTTCAGCGACCCCGAGGTCGACGCCGCGCTGGCCGTCCTGAAAGCGACCAACCCGACCGACACCGCGGCGCGTCAGGCGCAGTTCGACATCATCCAGGCGAAGATCGTCGCGGACATGCCGTACATCCCGATCATGACCGGTGGCACGACCAGCGAGTTCCACAGTGAGAAGTTCACCGGCTGGCCCACGCTCGACAACCTCTACGCGTTCCCCGCGATCTGGGCATCTCCGGACAATGCGGAGATCTTCAAGTCGCTGAAGCCGACGGGGAAGTGACGATGATCGCCGCTGAGAAGGAGCGCGCAACGGCGCATACGGGAGGGACGTCGTGAACTACTTCGTCCGCAAACTGGGGTTCTACCTCGTCGCCCTCTGGGCGGCACTGACCCTCAACTTCCTGATCCCGAGGCTGTTGCCCGGCAACCCGGTCGACATCCTGCTCGCCAAGCTGCAGCAACGGGGCGGCATCGTCACCCCCGACACACGCAAGGCATACGAGCTCCTTCTCGGCGGCGATTCCTCCGACCCGCTGCCCCTCCAGTACTGGAACTACCTCGTCAACGTCTTCCGAGGCGACCTCGGCGTCTCGGTCAGTTACTTCCCGACGCCGGTCACCGAGGTGATCAGCACCTCGCTCCCGTGGACCATCGTGCTGGTCGGCATCTCGACCGTGCTCGCGACGATCATCGGCGTCTCCCTCGGCGCGATCGTGGGATGGAAGCCGGGCACCTGGCTCGACTCGCTCGTACCGGCGACCACGCTGCTGGCAGCGGTGCCGTACTTCTGGCTGGCGCTCATCCTCGTCTACGTGTTCGCGACGACGCTCAAACTCTTCCCCTTCCAGGGCGGCTACGACGTGGTCCTCGATCCCGGCTTCTCGTGGGAGTTCATCGCCTCGGCCGTCCAATACGGGTTCCTTCCGGCGCTCACCATCGTCATCGCATCACTCGGGGGCTGGCTGCTCGGGATGCGCAACATGATGGTCTCGACGCTCTCCGAGGACTACATCCTCACCGCTCAGGCGAAGGGGCTCAGCCAGGGCCGAATCCTCCGCAACTACGCAGCGCGCAACGCGGTCCTGCCGTCGGTCGCCGGCTTCGCGATCTCGCTCGGGTTCGTCGTGTCCGGGTCGATCGTGACCGAGCAGGTGTTCTCCTATCCGGGTATCGGGTCGAAACTCCTCTCGGCGGTCACGAACAACGACTACGCGCTCATGCAGGGCATCTTCCTCTACATCACCCTCGCTGTCCTCGGGGCGAACCTCATCGTGGACCTCTTCTACGGCCTCATCGATCCACGCACCCGGGTGAGCGTCTGATGCCCGGGCGCACGATCCGCGTCTCATCGTCGGCGAAGCCGATCGTTCTGGAAGGACCCAACCGATGACGAATCTCGCTCCTCGGACCGAACCCAACGTGCCCGACGCGACACGGGCCCTCGCGACCGCCGCCGCCGAGCGAGGGAAGAAGCCGCGATCGGCCTGGCGCATGATGTTGCCGACCATGACGCCGTGGCTCGCCGTGGGACTCGTACTCGTCGGAGGCATCGCGCTCTTCGGGCTCGTCGGGCCCCTGCTGGTCGGTGACCCGACGATCATCCGCGACGACGGTCTGCAGCCGCCGAGCGCCGAGCATCTCATGGGGACGACGCAGACCGGGCAGGACGTGTTCGCGCAGCTCGCCTATGCGACAGCCGGCTCGCTGCAGATCGGACTCATCGTCGGCGTGCTCGCGACGATCCTGTCCGCGTTCTTCGGCATCCTCGGCGCCTACATCGGTGGCTTCACCGACGAAGCGTTCTCGCTCTTCTCGAACGTGTTCCTCGTGATCCCGGGTCTGCCGCTCGTCATCGTGATCTCCGGCTTCGTCCCACCGGAGCAGCGTGGCCTCTGGACCATCGCAGTTGTACTCGCGATCACCGGCTGGGCAGCGTCCAGTCGCGTGCTCCGGGCGCAGACCCTCTCCATCCGAAGTCGTGACTACGTCGCGGCCTCCCGAGTCGCCGGAGAACGGGCCGGTCGCGTCATCGCGGTCGAGATCCTGCCGAACCTGCTGCCGGTGCTCGCGTCCCAGTTCGTGTTCGCCGTCATCGCCGCGATCCTCGGTGAGGCCGGGCTGTCGTTCCTCGGCCTCGGTGCGTCGAACTCCTCGACCCTCGGCACGATGCTGTTCTACGCGCAGAACGGGTTCGCCCTCCCGCTCGGTGCATGGTGGTGGTTCGGTCCGCCCGGTCTCATCATCGCCCTGTTCGGCATGGGACTCTCGCTCATCAACTTCTCCATCGACGAGATCATCAACCCCAAGCTCAAGAACGTCCGGTTGCACCGGAAGCGCGCCAAGGTGGCCGCGCGGCTGGAGCGCGCGACGGCGAGGCACGACGCCGCCGACTCGGGATCCGACAGGAAGGCACGCGCATGACGCTCCTCGACGCCCCATCCAAGCGGTCGACCAGACCGGCTGTCGTGACCATCGACGACCTCTCGGTCGTGTACGAGGTCGAACGCCCGGTGACGGCGGTCAAGCACGCGACCCTGTCCCTCGCCCCCGGTGAGATCCTCGGACTCGCGGGTGAGTCCGGCTGCGGGAAGACCACGCTCGCCTATGCCATCAACCGCCTGCACAAGCCGCCGGCTCGGATCTCCTCCGGCAGCATCACCTTCCACGACCGCGACGGCAGTGATGTCGACCTCCTCGCCCTTGAGGACGAGGAGCTGCGGAGCTTCCGCTGGACGAAGCTGTCGATGGTGTTCCAGGGGGCGATGAACGCGTTGAACCCGGTGACGAACGTACGGGCGCAGTTGTGCGATGTCCTGGTCACGCACCGTCCCCAACTGTCGAGGAAGGAACGCGTCCAACGGGCGGGCGACGTCCTCGAGCGGGTCGGCGTCGACCGGGCTCGACTGAGTTCGTACCCGCACGAGCTCTCGGGTGGGATGCGCCAGCGCGTCATGATCGCCATGGCGATGCTCCTCGAACCGCAGGTCATGATCATGGACGAGCCGACGACCGCGCTCGACGTGGTCGTGCAGCGCGACATCCTGCGTGAGATCGTGCGGTTGCGCGACGAACTCGACTTCGCGGTGATCTTCATCACGCACGACCTTCCGTTACTCCTCGAGATCAGCGATCGTATCGCGATCATGCTCGAGGGCGAGATCGTCGAGCTGGGCACCGCGGATCAGATCTATCGCGAGCCGGAGCACCCGTACACACGTCGGCTCCTCCAATCCTTCCCGAGCCTCAGCGGCTCGCGCGGCGCCTTCATCCGGACCGGTATCGACGAAGAACAGGAGGACGCGTCATGACGACGATCCGCGTCTCGGACCTCACGAAGGACTTCACCATCAAGCAGGGGCTGAAGCGGACGGCGTTCCGAGCGGTCGACCGGGTGTCCTTCGACCTCGTGCCCGGTCGGACCGTCGCCCTGGTGGGGGAGTCGGGTTCGGGGAAGTCGACCATCGCTCGCATGCTCGCGCGTCTGGAACGCCCGACATCCGGGAAGATCGAGGTGACGCTCGACGACGGCGCGACGGTGCCCCGTTCGCTCTACCGACGTCACGTGCAGATGGTGTTCCAAGACCCGTTCGCCTCGCTCAACCCCTTCCACACGATCGAGCACCACATCGCACGGCCGATCCGGATCCATCGCCGAGCGTCCGGAGCGGGGGCCGTGCACGAGCAGGTGCTGACGATGCTGGAACGGGTGAACCTGACTCCGGCCGAGGACATGGCGGCACGCCGCCCGCACGAGCTCTCGGGTGGACAGCGGCAGCGCGTGGCCATCGCCCGTGCGCTCGCTCCGGGCGCACAGGTGCTCATCGCCGACGAGCCGGTGTCGATGCTCGACGTGTCGATCCGCCTCGGGGTGCTGAACCTGATGGGGCGACTCCAGCGCGAGGACGACCTCGCCGTCCTGTACATCACGCACGACCTCGCGACCGCACGGCACTTCTCGGACGAAATCCTGGTGCTGTACCACGGACGGGTCGTCGAGCGGGGTCCGGCGGACGACGTCATACTCAACCCCCAGCATGACTACACGAAGCTGCTCGCGCTCGCGGCACCCGACCCCGAGAAGGTCGGCAAGGTCGTGTCGAGCGAGACGGCACCGGACCGGGCGCTGCTCGACAACTCCGTCTGCTACAACCACCACACCGCTTCCTGGGAATCCGCGGACCGGACGCCGGCGCGTGTCTGAGCGGCACGACACGGATGAGGAGCACCTGCTCCGGTGGGCGAACGAGGCGCTGGAACTGGCGTTCGCGTTGGGTCCTGACGAACCGGTCGCTCTCGTCGGCATCGGGTCGCGCGGCGGCGCCGACCGTGCCGTCCCGATCCTCGCGAAGGCGCTTCGGCAGCCGCTCGTGGAGGTCTCCGGTTTCGGCCACGGGCGGTTCCCAGGCAGTTTCCGACACGTCGACACGGTCATCGGGGCACGCCTGCGATATCGGTCGCACACGCGTGACGACCACACACTGCGGATCGAGCAGTGGGACGTGGACACGGGACTCAGCGTCACGAGCGTCTTCGAGCTGTCGCCGGGAGTCAGCGCATTCCGCACGTGGACGGAGGTCACCGCAGGAGAGCCGGTCGTCCTCGATTTCGTCTCCACGTTCGTCACCGGGGCCTTCCTCACCGCGGCCCCCGAGGTCGACGGCTTCGTCCTCGCCGCGGCGGCGAACGACTGGGTCGCTGAGAGCCGCTGGACGACGAAGCCCCTCCGGGACATCGGACTCGCCCGCATCGACCGTGATGTGCAGCATCAGCCGCCCCGCAGCCGCATCCACGTCGCGAACCGCGGGTCCTGGTCGACTGGCGAGCAAGCGCCGACCGCGGTGCTCCTCGCGACTGCCGGCGAGTATGCACTCGCCTGGCAGGTCGAGCACAACGGGCCGTGGGGATACGAGATCGGCGAGACGCGTCACGGTGCCTATCTGCTGCTGACCGGCCCGACGGATCAGGACAACCAGTGGAGTGTCCGACTCGCGTCGGGGGAGCAGTTCGCCTCCGTGCCGGCATCGGTCGCCTTCGCCGACGGAGGCGTCGACGAGGTGCTCGGCGCGCTGACCTGGCAACGACGCGCGACGCGCCACCTGCGTGAGGCGGACCACGCACTCCCCATCGTCTTCAACGACTACATGAACACGCTCATGGGCGATCCGACCACCGAGAAGCTCCTGCCACTCGTCGACGCAGCGGCCGATGCCGGAGCAGACCTGTTCTGCATCGACGCCGGCTGGTACGCCGAGGGCCACTGGTGGGACACGGTCGGCGAGTGGCTGCCGGCCGCGAGCCGGTTCCCCGGCGGCATCGAGGAGGTCATCGATCACATCCGCTCACGCGGCATGGTCGCAGGACTCTGGTTGGAGCCCGAGGTGATCGGCGTCCGCTCGCCGCTCGCGCTCGCGTCCTCGGGACGCGCACTCCCGGAGTCGGCCTTCTTCTCCCGTGGGGGCATCCGCATCGCCGAGCACGGCCGACACCTGCTCGACCTGCGTGACCCGGCCGCCCGCGCGCACGTGGACGGTGTCATCGACCGCCTCGTCGCCGACTACGGTATCGGCTTCATCAAGATGGACTCCAACACCATGACCGGTCCCGGCACCGACGCGGGAGGTCTGGCTCCCGGCGCAGGGCTCCTGGAGCACAACCGGGCGCTGCTCGGTCTGCTCGACGACGTGCAGGAGCGTCACCCGTCGCTGCTCATCGAGAGCTGTGCCTCCGGCGCGATGCGGATGGACTCGGCGATGCTCTCCCGCCTGCACCTCCAGTCGACCTCCGATCAGCAGGACCCCGTCATGTATGCGACGATCGCAGCTGCCGCGCCCGCGTCGATGCTCCCCGAGCAAGCGGGGAACTGGGCCTATCCGCTCACCGGATCCGGCCGGGAGGCGATGGTGTTCGCCCTCGTCAACGGGATCCTCGGCCGCATGTACCTCTCCGGATACCTCAACCGGATGGCGCCGAGCGAGGTCGCCCTCGTACGCGAGGCCGTCGAAGCTCACAAAGAGGTGCTCGTCGACATCGAGCAATCGACGCCGTTCTGGCCGCTCGGGCTGCCCGGCTGGGAGGACCCGTGGGTGTCGCTGGGCCTTCGGAACGACGAGCGCGCACTCCTCAGCCTCTGGCGTCGACCAAGCGCCCCGGAGACCGTCGTGATCCCCGTGCCGCACTACCGCGGACGCGAGGTCGTCGCGGCCCCGTTCTTCCCCAGCGACACCGACGGCTGGACCTGGCGCTGGGATGCACGGTCGGGAGAGCTGACGGTGTCCGTCTCGACAAAGGCGCCCACCGCCCGAGTCCTCATCCTCACCCCTGAACCCGAATCACCGACCACCACGAAGGATGCCCGGCATGACCAGTAGCACCGAGACGACCGAGCCCAGCCGACCGATGACCGCGGCCTGGCCCACCGAGACGCTCTCGTTCGGTGGCGACTACAGTCCCGAGCAATGGCCGTGGGAGACCGTCCTGGAGGACATGGAGTTGATGCGCGAGGCCGGCGTCAACCTCGTGACGCTCGGGGTGTTCTCCTGGGTCGTCCATGAGCCGCGGGAGGGTGTGTTCGACTTCACCTGGATCGATCGGATGCTCGACCTACTGCACGAGAACGGGATCGCGGTGGACCTCGCGACGCCGACCGCCGCGGTGCCGATGTGGCTGCACCGTCTCCACCCGGAGATCCTGCCGCAGGACGAACACGGGCACCCGCTCGCGCCCGGCGGCCGCCTCGGCTTCTGCCCGTCGTCACAGGTCTTCCGGCGGTTCGCAGTGCGCATCGTCGAGCGACTCGCCGCGCACGTCGCCGGTCACCCGGCGGTCCGGATGTGGCACGTCAGCAACGAGCTGGGCGGTGGGAACGCGCGTTGTCATTGCGCGGTGTCGAACAACCGTTTCCGCGAGTGGGTGGAGACGAAGTACTCGACCGTCGAAACGCTCAACGACGCCTGGGGCATGGCGTTCTGGGGGAACAGCTACTCCTCGTTCGAAGAGGTCACGACCCCGAGCGGGGCCACAGCGCACAATCCGGGCCAGCTGCTCGACTACGAGCGGTTCTCGTCGGACGAGCTCCTGGAGCAGTATCGCGCCGAGCGTGCGGTACTGCTCCGACACACGCCCGAGCTACCCGTCACCACGAACTTCATGGTCGGGCTGGGTCCGGACGTCGTCGACTACACGCGCTGGGCGGTGGAGATGGACGTCATCGCGAACGACCATTACACCTACGGCCCCGACCCGCTCCGGCACCAGGACCTCGCGTTCAGCGGCGACCGGATGCGGGGCATGTCCGGCGGCGGACCGTGGATGCTCATGGAGCACGCGACCGGAGGGTCGAGTTGGCACTCGATCAACCAGCCCAAGGAACCCGGAGAACTCGCGCGCCACGCCCTGGCTCACGTGGCGCGTGGCTCGGACAGCGTCATGTTCTTCCAGTGGCGCGCCTCCAAATCGGGGACGGAACAATTCCACTCCGCCATGCTGCCCCATGCCGGCCCCGACAGCCGGGCGTTCAGACGGGTGGTCTCGCTCGGCCAGGACGTCGCGGCGCTCGCCGAGGTGCGCGGAACCGTCGTCACCCGGGCAGACGTCGCGATCCTGCACGACAACGAAGCCGGCTGGGCGGTGCGGAGCGGACTCAAGCCCATCAATCGGATGGGTGCTTCCGAGACCGCTCGTGCCATGCACAACGCCTTCTTCGAACGGGCCATCACCACGGATGTGGTCGCCCCGTGGACGGACCTCTCCTCCTACCGGGTCGTGGTCGTCCCCGGGCTGTTCCTCGTCTCCGATGACAACGCGCGCGCCGTCGAGGCCTTCGTCGAGGACGGAGGGACCGTCCTCGTCACCTGGTTCTCCGGGGTCGTGGATGAGGTGAACACCGTGCGCCCGGGAGGGTTCACCGGCGCGTTCCGGTCCCTGCTCGGTGTGGTGGTGGAGGAGTTCGCTCCGCTCGCGGAAGGGCAGACCGTCGCGCTCGACAACGGGTGGACGGCGAACCGGTGGACGGAGGTGCTGCAGACCCCGGCCGCCGAGGCGGGGGTCGAGGTCGTCTCCAGCTACTCCGACGGCGCGGTCGCTGGACTTCCTGCTATTACACGTCGACGGGTGGGGCGCGGAACGGCATGGTACCTTTCCGCCGACCTCGATGCGCCGAGCCTGGGGGCACTGATCGACCAGCTCCTGGAGGAGACTCCGATCGCTCCCGTCGCCGAGGTGTCAAGCGGTGTCGAGGCGGTGCGCCGGTCATCGCCCGACGGGTCCTACCTCTTCCTCATCAATCACCGCGATGAGGAGGGGTGGGCGGATACGTCCGGCCGCGATCTGCTGACCGGTATGACGCACACCGGTCGCGTCGTCCTCGCGCCAGGCTCCGTCGTCGTCTTGCGGGAGGGTGTCTGATCGCCTGGGCCAACGACCGCGCCCGGGGACAGGGCACGGTTGATCGACATGACGGCTGCCGCCCTGGCCCACTCGGAGAGGTCGAAGGCTCGGACGTCCAGCGCGAAGGAGCCACCGTCCCACGCCCGGGACCGCGGCCTTCTCGCCCGGTACCGCGAGATCGGGTCAAGCCTCGGGGATCTCGCGGCCGAAGGCCCCGAGGGTGACTGCTTCGGGCTCGGGGCCGCCGCGGACGCCGGTCTCGAGGGCGTCGATCTGCGCGAGCTCGTCATCGGTGAGGGCGAAGTCGAACACGTCGAGGTTCTCCGCGATGCGCTCGGGCTTGGTGGACTTCGGGATGACCTGGCGGCCCTGCTGGATGTGCCAGCGGAGCATCACCTGAGCGGCCGACTTGCCGTACCGCTCACCGATGCCGAGGATGACGGGTTCGTCGAAGCTCCGTCGCGGAGCGTCGCGGTAGGACGTGATGCCGCCGATCGGTGACCACGCCTGGGTGAGGATGCCGTGCTCAGTACCGAACGCGTGGACCTCGCGCTGCTGGAAGTACGGGTGGACCTCGATCTGGTTGACCGCGGGCACGACGCTCGTCGCGTCGAGGAGGCGGGTCAGGTGATCGACCATGAAGTTGCTCACGCCGATCGCCCGGACCTTGCCGTCGGCGAGGAGCTGTTCGAGGGCCCGGTACGCACCGATGGTCTGCTCGAACTCGCTCGGGAGAGCCTGGTGGAGGATGACCAGGTCGAGCTGTTCGACACCCAACTTGCCGGCGCTCTTGGTGAAGGAGTGCAACGTCTCGTCGTAGCCGTAGTCGCTGATCCAGATCTTCGTCTCGATGAAGACCTCGGAACGGTCGAGGCCGGATGAGGCGATCGCGTCACCGACCCCGCGCTCGTTCGCGTAGGCGGCCGCGGTGTCGATGTGGCGGTAGCCGGCTTGCAGGGCGGCGGTGACCGCGGCGGTGGTCTCATCCGGCGGGGTCTGGAAGACGCCGAGCCCGAGAGCGGGGATGACGACGCCGTTGTTCAGAGTGAAAGTGTCCATACGTCGACGCTACGAGCACGGCCCAGCGGGGTGGGAGTTAAGGACGGTACCTCCCACGAGCGATCGCGGCGACGTACCGTTACAGGGTGGACATCACAGCGCAGGTGCAGCAGTTCCTGACCAGTCGACGTGCGAAACTCACGCCGCACGACGCTGGGCTCCCGGACCTGGGCGGCCAGCGGCGCGTCGCGGGGCTTCGCCGCGAGGAGGTCGCGATGCTCTCCGGTGTCAGCGTCGACTACTACGTCCGGCTCGAACGCGGCAACCTCGCCGGCGTCTCCGAGAGCGTCCTCGAAGCGCTGTCACGCGCCCTGCAACTCGACGAGGCCGAGCACGCCCACCTGCTCGATCTTGCTCACGCCGCGAACGCCTCCCCGGTCGCACGCCGAAGAACACCTGCGAACCGGGTCCGCCCGACGATCCAACGACTCCTCGACAGCATGGGTGCCCCCGCCGTCATCAGGAACGGACGATCCGACATGCTCGCCACCAACACGCTCGGACGGGCACTGTACGCACCGATGTTCATCGACCCGGCCGGGACGCCGAACTCCGCGCGGTTCACGTTCCTAGACCCTCGCTCGAAAGACTTCTACCCCGACTGGGACCGCCTTGCTTCCGACCTCGTCGCCTCACTTCGCGGTGAAGCCGGCCGACGGCCCTATGACAAACGGCTCACCGATCTGATCGGCGAACTGTCCACCCGGAGCGAATACTTCCGGGTCCGCTGGGCCGCGCACGACGTCCACGCCCACCGCGCCGGTAAGAAACGCATCCACCACCCCGTCATCGGCGACATCGAACTCACCTTCGAAGCCATGGACCTCACCGCCGACGATGGCCTCTCACTCGTCGCTTACGGCGCGGAACCGGACTCATCCTCGGAACAGGCGCTCGCACTGCTCGCGAGCTGGGCGGCCACCCAAACGAACTCCAGACGTACTGATGCGAGGACAACCTGACGACCTGTGTGGACGGATCCGGGTCGCTGGCACGGACCGGGCCCGACCCGGCTCAGCTCACGCTGATGAAGATCGGATTCGTGTACAGCCAGGTGTCGGCCCAGGGGTCGGCTGGGGAGACCGGGTACGGCTGGGGTGCCCGCGGGTCGACCTCGGCGCCGAGCGGACCGACCCCGTGCACTTGGCCATCGCTACCGCGAAGGCGGACGTAGCCGTCCTCAGTGGCCGGCTCGAGCGGCACCACGACACGGAACGGGGAGTCGCTGCGGTCGGCGACGTCGAGCATCTCGACGACTCGGGTGCCTGGTGCGCGCTGTTCGTCACGGTCGGCGACGGGCCCGGTGACGCGCCCGCGGATCAGGTCGAGGTGTGCGAGTCTCGGCGTCGTGCCCCGCGAGGTCGGCGTCGTCGTGGGCGTGACGTCGACCACGAGCTCGAGGGCTGTGCCGCTTTCGACGGTGAGGGTCCCACCCAAGGTGACGCCGGTCTCCGGCTGGTCGGTGGCACGGAGCACGACGGAGAGCCCGGCGACGAGGTGCCCGTGGTCGACCCAGACTCGGCCGGCGCGGATCGCGTCGAGCAGGGAGACGGACGACCGGTCGACGGCCCCGACGTGCGTCCGACTGAACTCGCCCGGCCAGAAGTCGGCGCCGTTCTGGGGCGTGGCCGTGGCGATCGGGTCGGGCCGACGGCCGGCGCGGTTGAAGTTCGCGAGCGTCGCCCCGGCTTCCCAGCCCGGCCCCGTCGGGAAGTCGCCGACGCGTGTCGCGTCGGACTCCTTGAGGTGCAGATCACTGTTCGTGGTGATCCACCAGCGCCTTCCCTCGCTCAGGAGCGAGTCCCATACGCCGCCGACGACGGCCGTGGTCCAGTCGAAGCCGCCGTGCGTCAGATAGGCCTCCGCGGGGTAGCCGGGGAACGAGAACTCGCTGGGGGTGTTCTCGTACTCGCCACGCCGTGAGCGTTCGGTCGCGTTCGCTGCGATCGCTCCGGCCTGGGCGCCGGGAGCGCCCTCCATGCCGACGAACACCTCGGGGTCGGCGTCCTGCCAGGCACGGAGCTCGCCGGGCGAGTCGATGCCGAGGCGGCTCGGGTGGTTCGCCAGGACGATCACGTCGTCGATGACGCCTGCACGTTTCTGGGCGCCGAGCCAGGCGATCCCGTCGGTCGCGTGCACGAGCCACTCGGCGGCGTCTTCGGTGCCGGGGCGCGGTTTCTCCCATCCGTTGAGCTTGCCGTCGTGGTCGAGCTCGAAGCGGCGCAGCACGAGGGTCGTCTGGGGCCCGGGCGCGATCAGCACGGTCGCGTGCTCGGCTCCTGGGATGTACCACTCGAGCCCCTGGAGCACGAGCATGTCGGGGCGAGCCGCCCGCGCGCTGTCGATCTCGCGTGCCGCGTTGAACACGCCGCCGACGTTGGCGTGCCCCTTGTTGCTGTGCTCGGTGAAGGCGATCGCGTCGACCGCGAAACGTTGCGCCTGGTCGAGGATCGTCGTCATCGGGTACTTGGCGTCGTGCGAGTAGACCGAGTGCACGTGGTGGTCGAACACCAGCCAGGAGAGCGCGTCCGGGTCGACGACTGCCGACGCGGACGGCAGCGGCGCGGCCTGGGCAGAAGCCGCGCTCCCGAGCCCCTGGGCGGTCGCTCCCACTGCGACCGTCGCAGCGACGGAAGCCCCCAAGAAGGACCGGCGGGAGAGGCCGGGCCGGGCCGATGCGCCCCGCTTCACCTCGGGCACGGAGGATGAGCCACCAGTTGGCGCGGGCTGCTCGAGGCGGGGATCGAAGGGCATGGCATCACTTTCATCGGACGGACGCGCCGATCGTAGGCAGCGGAGGTGAACCTCGGACCAACAGCCGGTGCCATGAGTGACGCCCCGCGTTTACGACCCATTCACCTGCGTCGGCGATAGTCCTGGCGTCGCCGGGTATCCCCGTCCCGGAGGCCCACCGCACCCACCAAAGGTCCCGATGTCTTCCACCGTTCGCGTCATCCACCGTTCTCCGTTTCGTGCCGTAGGGCGCGCCCTGCTTGTTACTGCAGCGCTCAGCGCCAGCGCGGTGCTCTGCCTCGTCGGCGCCAGTGCTGCCGTCGCCGCCTCGGCACCGGTACCGCTCACGCTGCGCGACACCGCCGGCGCCGCGGTCACGTCAGGTGACGCGCGCGCCGTCCCGTCGTTCGGCTCCGCGGTGCTCGCCGCGGGCTGCCCAGCCGATGCGGATGACGCCGCCCGACTCTCCGTGACGACGGGAGGGGTCACCGTCGTCACGTCTCCGACCGTCACGGTGGCCGCCGGGCAGCCGGTCGAGGTGCCGATGGCCATCTCGTTCGATGAGGTCGTGGACGGCGGCGTCGAACAGGGAGATGCGACCCTCGCGCTCGAGTGCCTCGTCCTCGAGTCGGGTATCCCGTCGTCGGTGGTCACGGCGGCGACCCTGCCCGTCACGTTCGCCGCGGAAACCTGGTCGGTGCCCGGCGCTCAGGTCGAGCCGGTCCCTCCGACGGCCACTCCGACCGCTGGCCCGCCCTCGGGAGGTCCTGGAGCAGGGGCGATCGCGTCGCCGAGCCCGTCGGCCGCAGCACGACCCTCCGCTGACGGAGCCCTGGCGCTGACGGGCTGGCAGCTCGGCGGGGCCGGCGTCGTCGCCGCCGGCCTGCTCGCGGGCGGAGCCGCCCTGCTCCTGCGCAGGCGTTTCCGGTAACCCATCGGCCCGGAGGCTGCGAGGGGGAGACCGCGGTCAGGTCCCGCTCGGGGTCTCCTCATCCGCTGCCAGGTTCTTCTGGACGGCGAACTGCGTGCGATGCAACTCTTCGTACCGCCCGCCGGAAGCCAGCAGCTCGTCGTGCGTGCCCCGCTCCACGATCGAGCCGTCCTCGACCACGAGGATCAGGTCCGCACTGCGGATGGTCGAGAGCCGGTGCGCGATGACCATCGCCGTCCGGCCTTCGAGGGCCTCGCTGAGCGCCGCCTGCACCGCCGCCTCCGAGGTCGAGTCCAGTGCCGCTGTCGCCTCATCGAGGATGACGACGCGCGGCTGTGCGAGGAGCAGTCGTGCGATGGTCATCCGTTGGCGCTCCCCACCGGAGAGTCGGTAGCCACGCTCGCCCACCATGGTGTCCAGCTGGTCCGGCAGGGACCGGATGAGCGGTTCGAGCCGCGCGCGGCGGACGGCGTCCCACACCTCGTCCTCGGACGCATCCGGACGCGCCAGGCGCAGATTGGAGCGGATGGTCTCATGGAACAGGTGACCGTCCTGCGTCACCATGCCCAGGGTGTGTCGCATGGAGGCGAAGGCGACATCGCGGACGTCCGTCCCCGCGAGACGCACGGCGCCCTCGTCGACGTCATACAGCCGCGACAGCAGCTGCGCGATCGTGGACTTACCCGCTCCTGACGAGCCGACGAGGGCGACGGTCTGCCCCGGTTCGATCCGGAAGGAGACGCCGTGCAGCACCTCCTCGCCGCCTCGGGTGTCCAGCGTCGAGACCTCTTCCAGAGAGGCGAGGGACACCTTGTCCGCCGACGGGTAGGCGAAGTGGACGTCGTCGAACTCGACGGACACCGGACCCTCGGGGACGGTGACGGCGTCGGGCTTCTCCCGGATGAGCGGTTCGAGGTCGAGCACCTCGAACACGCGCTCGAAGCTGACCACCGCGCTCATGATCTCCACCCGGGCGTTCGCGAGGCCGGTCAGCGGCGCGTAGAGGCGGGTGAGCAGGAGCGCCAGGGTGACCACCTCACCGGTGTCCAGTTGCCCGGCGAGTGCGAGGAAGCCGCCGAGGCCGTACACGAGGGCGAGCGCGAGGGCGGAGACGAGCATTAGCGCGGTGAAGAAGACGAACTGCAGCATCGCCGTCCGGACACCGATGTCGCGGACGCGGGCGGCACGGACGCGGAACTCCTCAGCCTCCTGATCCGGTCGACCGAACAGCTTGACGAGCGTGGCACCGGGCGCTGAGAACCGTTCGGTCATCTGCGTGCTCATGGCCGAGTTGTGGTCGGCGGCTTCGCGACGCAGCGCGGCGAGACGGCTACCCATGCGGCGCGCGGGTACCAGGAAGATGGGGAGCATCACCACGGCGAGGACCGTCACGAGCCAGGACGTGCTGAGCATGACGATCAGCGTGAGGATCAGGGCCACGAGGTTCGTGATCACGCCGGACAGCGTGCCGCTGAAGGCCTGCTGCGCGCCGATCACGTCGTTGTTGAGGCGGCTCACGAGCGCGCCCGTCCGTGTGCGGGTGAAGAACGCGATCGGCATCTGCTGCACATGGTTGAAGACGGCCGTGCGGAGGTCCAGGATCACGCCTTCGCCGATCCGCGCCGAATACCAGCGCGTCACGAGCGACACGGCGGCGTCGGCCACGGCCACGAGGGCGATCACGACGGCGAGGCGGACGATCGTGGCCACCTCGCCCCGGGCGACGATGACGTCGACCACCTGGCCGGCGAGCACCGGCGTCGCGACTGCGAGGAACGCTCCCGCGACGGAGAGGGCGATGAAGACCAGCAACTTGGACCGGTAGGGCACCGCGAACGTCATGATGCGCCGCACGGACTCACGGGAGATGCCGTGCTTGCCGTCCTTGGCGGTCGAGATCTTGTACAGCGAGCTCCAGGCCGCGCTCTCCATGCTCATTGCGACTCCTCACGCCCCGCTGCGCATGAGCACGTCCCCGACCCCGGTCACGACCCGGGTGGCGACGCGAACGCAGACCTGCGAGAGCGTATCAGCCTCGCCGTTCCCGACCTGAACGCTCTGGCGTCGTCAGCGTTCGGCGCGCAGGGCCGTCCACATCACGACGAAGGCGGCGGCGATACCGAGCACGCTTCCGGCGAGCCCGACGATCATGGCGGGGTGGCCGGTGTCGGCGAGGCCGATCGAGCAGGCGACTACACCGACGCCGGAAGCCATCAGCGCGACGAAGCTGAAGGCGGCGAGGATGAAGCGCTTCGTGGTCCGGGTGGGATCGGGGGCGGGAGGGAGCGACATCGTGTCTCGTTTCCGCCGTCGCGTGGGCTGCGTCGGCTCTTCGGCATCAGGCTAGAGGGCCGCCGATCGATGCGGTGAGGGGGTATCCCCGGTCCTCACGACAGAACGGTCACGAGCGTCTCCGGATCTCGTGGACGAGGAGCCAGACGAGGTAACCGCCACCCACGATCACGGTGACGACCCCCACCGGCAGTGACGTCGGCAGCAGGTGCTGCGCGACGATGTCGGATGCCAGCAGCACGAGCGCCCCGAGCAGAGCCGACGGCACCAGCGCGATGCCGGCGGTGCGGGTGATCCGCTGCGCGATCTGCGGGGCGGCGAGGGCGACGAACGCGATGGGTCCGGCCGCGCCCGTGACGACAGCCGTGAGCGCGACGGCGCACGCCACGAGACCGAGCCGCGAACGTTCGACCCGCGATCCGAGGGCCTTCGCCGCGTCGTCGCCGAGCTCGAGCTGTCGGAGTGATCCGCCGAGCGGACCGAGGGCGATGGCGATGGCGATGATCACGACAGCGGCGGGGACGAGCTGCGCCCAACCGACGCTGTTCAGCGAGCCAGCACCCCAAACGGTGGCGAGCATCGCGACTTCGAGCTTCGCCCGCAGTACGAGGTAGGAGCTGAACGCTTCGAGCATGGCCGAGACGCCGATGCCCACGACGATGAGACGGAAGCCCTGGACGCCTCGACGGTAGCTGAGGAGGTAGACCAGCGCCGTGGCGATCAGCCCGCCACCGATGGCACCGCCCGCGACAGCGGCCGAGCCGGCGCCCGCGCCGATCACGATGATCACGATGAGACCGCCCGCGTACGATCCCGCGGTGAGCCCGATGATGTCGGGGCTCGCGAGTGGGTTGCGGGTGAGCGACTGGAAGATCGCGCCGGAGAGTCCGAGGGCCCCTCCGAAGAGCAGCGCGGCGAGGACCCGCGGGAGGCGCCACTCGAGCACCACCGTCTGCACCAGACGGCCTGGCCCTCCGAGGAACGCCGACGCCACCTCGTCGACCGACAGTGGCAGGTCGCCGAGACACAACGCGAGCAGCGCCAGCGTGAAGAGGACCACGCAGAACACCCCGCACACGACGATCGTGCGCAGCCGGACACGGAGGGAGAGCGAGCGCCGCCGCCACACGACCGCGCGCGGTCCCGTCTCGACCCCGGTCACAGTGCGCTCGCCTTCGCGCGCCGCACGAGGTGGATCAGCACGGGCGCACCGATGAACGCGGTGACGATCCCGACCGGGACGTCACTCGGCCAGAGGATCACGCGACCGATCACGTCGGAGGTGAGCAGCACGGCCGGCGCGATCAGGATCGAGTACGCCACGATCCACCGCTGGTCGGGGCCGACGATCCAGCGCGCGATGTGGGGCACCATGAGGCCCACGAAGCCGACCGGTCCGGCGATCGCGGTCGCCGCACCCGCCAGCAGAGTGATCGCCACGACGGCGAGCACGCGCGTGCGCACGAGGCGCGTGCCGAGTGAGGAGGCGAGATCCTCGCCCAGCGCCAGGGCGTTCAGCGACCTCGCACTGAACAGCGCGATGACGACGCCCGCGAGGACGAAGGGGAGTGCGGGCAGGATGACGTCGAAGCCGCGTTCAACGAAGGACCCGGCGTTCCAGCCGCGGAGCTGCCTGAACGTGACCGGATCGAGGAGCATCATTGCGGTCGTGATGCCGCTGAGCACAGCGGCAAGGGCGACGCCGGCGAGGGTCAGCCGGACAGGATCCGCGCCACCACGTCCCGCCGAGCCGATCAGGTAGACCAGGGCGGTCACGATCAGGGCTCCCAGGAACGCGAACGGGAGGTACTGCACAGGTGTGCGAGCGCCGAGCAGGACACCGATCGCGACGAAGAGCGCCGCGCCCGCGTCGACGCCGAGGATGCCCGGATCGCCGAGCGGATTGCGGGTGAGGCCCTGGATGAGAGCGCCCGAGACGCCGAGCCCCACACCGACGACGAGTCCGGCCACGGTTCGGGGGATCCGCAGATCGAGGACGACCAGATCGGTGACGGAGCCGTCTGGCCTCGTGAGTGCCCGCCAGACATCGCTCGGGCCGACGGGGTGGGACCCCACGAGGACACTGAGCAGGATCGCGGTCGCGAGTGCCGCGACCGCGATCCCGAGCCCCAGCGAACGGCGCCCGCGAGGGGTGCGGGAGGTCACCGACGGGTCAGCCGTCGACGCTCTGCGGAGCTGTGCCGGCGACGGCGTCCACCAGGCGCGGCACCAGCTGCTCGAGGACGTACTTCTGGCTGAGTGGGGTGAGGAAGTAGATCGCGCCAGCGAGCTCGCCGTCGGTGAAGACCGCGTGCCCGCCGGTCACGGCGTCGAGGCTCGAGGTGGTGCCGAATCCCAGCACCTCCTGGACGGCATCCGCTGACTCCGTGGCGAAGACGATCACGTCAGCATCGATGACGCCGACGTTCTCCGCGGCGATCTGCGCCTGTCCGCCCTCGCTCGGGACGTACTGCTGCAACCCGGGCGTGATCGTGAACCCGAGATCCGTCAGGAAGTCGGTGTTGAGGCCGTCGGGGTAGACCCACAGGTTGCCGTCCCACGGCCCACCCTGCGAGAAGGTCGCCGTGAGGCCCGCGAACTCCGGGTGCGCTGCCGCCGCCGCCGCGTAGGCCTCGTCGACGCCGGTGATGAGCGCCTCGCCTTCCGCCGAGCGACCCACGGCCTGGGCGACCATCCTGGTCTGGTCCCGCCAATCCGCGAAGTAGAGCCCCGCGCCCTCCTCATTGGTCACGGTCGGCGCGATCTCCGCGAACTTCCCGTAGTTCTCCTCGGTCATGCCGGCGTTCGTCCCGATGATCAGGTCCGGCCGCAGTGACGCGATCTTCTCGTACTCGAACCCGTCGGTCGTGCTGAGGACGGTCGGCTCGGCATCGCCCAGGAGATTCGTCGCCCACGGCCACACCGCATACGGCTGTTCGCCGTACCATTCCGTCGTCGCGATCGGTGTGACACCCAGTTCGAGGAGGATGTCCTGCTCGGTCAGGCCGACCACGACGATCCGCTGCGGTTCCGACGGGATGACCGTCTCGCCGTACTCGTGCTCGATCGTCACCGGGAACGAGTCGCTGGGCTCGGTCGTGTAGTTCGGGTTCTCGGCGGTCGTCGAGGCGGCGCTCGAGCAGGCGGAGAGTGCGACTCCGACGAGGGCGAGCGCGCTCATCGCGGCAAGGAGGCGAGCGGCCCGCGCGCTCGGGGCGCGGTGGAGCTTCGGAACGATCATGGGGTCCTTCATCGGTTCGGCTGGCGGGATGACGACAGTCAGGTTAGCCTTGCCTAATCGCTTTGCGCTATCGCGCTGAGTGGACAGGACTTGTCGAATGGAGACAGCTGGATGTCTGTTCGCGATCACTTGGACGGCGGAATCAAGCTTGTCGGCCCGCTGGATGCCGCCGAGAGGACATCGGGGGAATTCCGGGTTTCCCGCTCGCGGGTCGACGCGACGACACGGTTCGACGAGCACTCCCATCGCGAAGACCAACTCGCGTGGATGAGCTCCGGCTCGATGGAGGTGTCGGTCCTCGGCGATCGACGGCGACTGCGGCGAGAGCACCTCGCTTGGATCCCCGCGGGGATGGTGCACGAGATGAGCTTCAGCGAACCCGGAGAGCTCATCAGCGTCTACGCCGACCCGGAACTGCGCCCACAGGGCGGCCGTTGGAACGGTGCACGGACCGTCCGGGTCGACGACCTCTCGGGAGCGCTGCTGGCGCACCTGCTCGACGCCGACCCGACCGAGCGCCGTCGATGGCGGTGCTGGACGCTCCTGATCGACCTGCTCTCGGCTGCGGCTCGCGACGATGAGGCGTTGGCCATGCCCCGTGAACCGCGTGCGCGTGCCATCGCGTCGGCCCTGATGGCGGACCCCGCCGACCCGCGCGGACTCGACGATTGGGCGTCGGCGGCGGGCGTCAGCTCGAAGACGATCGGACGGGCGTTCGTGAACGGCACGGGATGCACCTTCCGCGAGTGGCGGGTCCGCGTGCGCCTGCATGCTGCCGCGGGCATGCTCGGACAGGGTGCCGCAGTGCAGGACGTCGCACCCGCGGTCGGCTACGAGTCGGTGAGCAGCTTCATCGGGGTGTTCCGGACCCGGTTCTCCGTGACCCCCGCCGTCTACGCCGCGAGGAGCCGCTCGGCGGAGGTCAACTGATGCGATGACGGATGCGATGACGGATGCGGATTCATGCGACCTGGGGAGAGCGACCGTCTCCGTTGGTCTGGCCGACGCCTCGGCTTCCGCTCTAGGGTGGCCGTATGGCCCACCCGCACGCACGGCGGGCGACCACTCGGACACGTCTCGTCCTCCGGGTGATCGCCGGTGTCGTCGCCGCCGCGGCCGCGATCGTGTTCCTGCTGTCGATCTGGATGGTGGTGTCGAGCCGGTTCGGCTGGGACGACCGCGAGCTCCACGGGTACAGCCTGCTCTTCGGCACCCCGATCGCACTCTTCGCCGGGCTGGTCGTGGCGCTCTCGCTGCCGCTGGTTCTGCCGCCGAAGCACCGGAGCCGTACGCGGGCCGTGTCCCTGGGAGTGCTTGCGGCGACCGTCGTGCTGCTCGTCATGGCGGTCGTCACCGCCTGAATCCGCCCAGCGCGACCCCTCCCGACGGCGTCTCAGCGTTCAATCGGCTCCGGGGGTGGGCCGTCGGCGTCGCGTCGGGTCGGTGCGTGTGTGGTCACGGGTGGTCCTTTCGTGAGGCCTGGTCGTGGTCGTTGATGCGTGCGAGGCGGGCGTTGTAGTCGGTGAGTTCTGCGTCCCCGTCGCGTTCTGCTCGGCGGTCGTAGCGTTTCGCGGCACGTTCGTCACTCCGCACCCACTGGGAGACGACGATGAGGGCGACGAGGACGGCGGGGATCTCGCCGACGCTCCACGCGATACCGCCACCGACCGCTTGATCGGCGAGGAGCGCTGCGGTGTCCGTGTAGCCGAGCGCGGTCCACCACCCTTCCGCGAGCACGGTGGCGCTGGACATGATCGCGAGTCCGAAGAAGGCGTGGAAGGCGAGTGTCGCGAGCAGCAGGATGATCCGGAACGGATAGGCCGGGCGGTTCGGGCCCGGGTCGATGCCGATGAGGACCCAGAAGAACAGGTACCCGGTGGCGAGGAAGTGCACCGTCATCAGGATGTGACCCTGATGGGCGAGCATCGCCGATTCGAACCAACCGGTGTAGTAGAACACCACCAGACTCCCGGCGAAGAGCACTCCTGCGACGGCCGGTTTCGACAGCAGCCGCAGGTACCGCGAGTGCACGACGGCGAGGATCCACTCCCGGAGGCCTCGGCCTCCGTCAGTGCGAGTCGGCAGGGTTCGCAGCGCGAGGAGGATCGGGCCGCCCAGGACGAGCAGCGGCGGCACGATCATCATGAGCGCCATGTGCTGCAGCATGTGCGTGCTGAAGTGGATCTGCCCGTAGACGGCGAGGCCACCGCTGGTCGCGTACAACAGCGCCGCGCAGCCGGCCAGCCAAGCGATCAGGCGGACCACGGGCCAGGCGTCGCCGCGTCGCCGGAGCGCACGGAACGCCCACAGGTACCAGGCGGCACCGACCACGGCGAGGCCGGCCCACATCCAGTCGACATGCCACTCGGTGAACATCCGCAGCGGGGTCACCTCCGGCGGGTAGGCGAACCCGAGGAGCCGGCGGCGGACGTCGTCGGCGACCGGCTCCTGCGACACCGGCGGTTGGCTGCGCGACAACGCGACCGAGACGCCCATCGTGACCGCCATGACGACGACCTCGATGACCGCGAGCCGGATGAACGTCGACCGCTTCCCTGGGTCGGCCTGCAGCCGCGGGATGAGCCGGAGTCGGTGCCACACGCCGGCGAGTCCGAGCAGTACGAGCGCGACGGTCTTCGCGACCAGGAGCAGCCCATACGGGGTGAGGAGGTCCATCGGGCCCGCGAGGCGCAGCGAGGCGTTCACGACGCCCGAGAAGGCGACCGCACCGAACGCCCAACCGGCGAGTACCGAGTAGCGTGCGACGACCGCGCCGATCTGATCGCCGACCTTCCGACGGAGCAGGATCACGGCCACGAGACCACCGACCCAGGCGGTGACGCCGATGAGGTGGATCGCGAGCGAGTTGACCGCGTTGCCGTGCTCGTCGGAGCCTGCAGCATGACCCGACAGGGACAGCGGAAGTAGCGCGAAGACGGCGATCGCGTTCGCAGCCGCGATCCACGCCAGACGTCGGGCGAGGAGCACGATGCAGAACACCACCAGCACGCACGCGAGCGAGCACACCAGGGTCTGCCCGAGCTCCAACTCTGTCGCGTAGAACAGGAAGGTCTTCGCGAACGTCGGTGAGGACACCGGCACGCCGATGGAGTTCGCCGCAGTGAACACCAGCACCGCGATCCCCGCCGCGAGCCAGATGGAGGCCGCCCAGGCGGCCCAGCGGATCGCCTTCGACTGCGAGAACGAGACGACCCCCGGGAGGATCCGCTGCCCTGGCAGCAGGAAGGTCGCCGCGATGAGCAGGCCGATCGTGACCGACGCGGCGGCATCGTGGACGACCCTCGCGACCGGCAGACCGCGAGTGACGATCACCCCCGGATCCGACAGCAGCGTGCCGGTCGTGAACGCACCGGTGAATTGCAGCGCGGAGAGCGCCACGACGACCGCCACCGGCAACGCGGCCAGCATGACGGCTTCAGGTGCACGGATCGGCACGAGGACGGGCGACTGGCCTCGCCGACCGCTCGGATCGGCTTCGGGCGCGTTCGACGGAATGGTTGTTTCGGCCACAGGAGGTGGCTCCTTCCCCGCGGGCTCGAGTGGACGAACCCTGCGGCACAGCTCACCCGGCGAGCCCGCGATCGCACCCGAACGGGCGCCGGGGCAGGACCGAGCGGCGGAAATGGTGGCACTCCGCTGGTGCGCGGCGCATCGGGACGACGCTGGTTCGAGCGTCGTCGTCGAGGAAGCGTCCTACGCGCACGCAGCGGTGACCGTCGACCGAGCGTGCAGCTCGGCGAGGTCGTGCCGTGATCTCAGAGGAAGGACAGCGCCGGAGGCCCGCGCAAGGCGGTCGTCTCCGGATACACACCGAGTGGGCGCAGGACCGGTCCATCGCGCTGCGGCAGCACCCGGGCCGGCAGCACCGGCGAGGCCAGGGCTGCGAGGACCGCGGGCACCAGCCGTGCGAGGACGAACTCCGTGATGGCTGCGGCCGTCGACAGCAGCGTCTCGGCTCGGTGCAGCGCGGCGATGGTCACGAGGCCGGCGACGAGGTGGGCGAACCACATGGCGGCACCGGCGTGGCCGTCGTGCGTCATCGGCATCGACGACGTGTCGAGGATCACCGGTGATCCGTGGGAGAGGTGTCCGCTCGGCGTCGCCGTCGAGGTGGTGCCCTGGGCGGTGCCGAGGACGAAGAGCGTGTGGAACAGGACCTGACTCACCGCGACGGAGACCGACAGACGGACGATCGACAGCCGCCTGCCCGCGAGCAGGACGCAGACGAGGGTCGAGAACACGAGTGGCACGACGAGGCCGAGGGCGCCGGGCATGGACCCGCCGCCGGCGACGTGCGACAGGAGCGCGACGAAGATCGAGAACGCCGCTGCGACCACACCACGAAGGGCGCGGGTCGAGCGGGCGGACGACATCTGCCCATTGTTGCAGACCGTCACCGCCGTCATGAGTCTGCTCCGTTCCGTGCCGCCAGCGTGCCGCGCCAGCTCGATTGAGTGTGATGCTGACGCGCATGTCCGGCGCTGATGGCAGACTCCGGCGTCCCGGCGCAACCCCGATGCGGCAGGACCACGCCACGCACGGCGACGGTATACCGTCGACGCATGAGCCACACCCTGGAACCGGGCACGACCGCTGCGCCCGCAGGGTCGCCGGTGGAGGCACGCCGCAGGCACTACGCGGAGTTCTACGGACTCGCGCCGTTGCCGACGGACTTCGGGGTGGTGCTCGGCAACTGCCAGGCTGAGTCCCTGCGCACCGTGATGGATGCACCGGACCGCAGGTTCGTGCGGGTGCCGGCCGTGCACGAGATGACCCCCGAAGATGCGGAGCGGCTGCACGAGGTGGTCGGCGCCGCGCACACCGTGGTCTCGCAACCCGTGCGGGACGATTACCACGATCTGCCGCTCGGCACGCGTCAGGTGGCAGCCTCCACCAGTGGCCGCGTGCTGACGGTGACTCCGGTGCGGTTCGGAGGCTTGCATCCGTTCCAGGCCGCCGTCCGGGTCCCCGGCGTCGAGGAGAACCCGCCGATCGTGGCGTACCACGACGTCCGGACGCTCGCGGCCGCTGCAGGTCTGCCCGTCGCGTCCGCGCTCCAGCCGGACGCCGTGCACGCGATCGGCCGAGCCTCCGTCGAGGAACTGCGGCGACGCGAGGCCGCGACCGACGTGCCGGTGTCCGACCTCTTCGACTCGGTCACCGCCGACCACGCACGCACCGTCAACCACCCGGGGAACGCGATCTGGCTGCCGCTCGGCGCCCGCGTCCTCGAGACCTTGGGGGCCCCTGGTGGCGTCACCGACCCCGGACGCCCCCTGCTCAACGCGGTGCGCGCGCCCATCGCACCCGAGGTCGTCGACGCTTGGTCGTTGACGGACGGGCCTCGCGACCACTGGATCCTCGAGGGCGTCGAGGTCGATGATGCGGAGGTGCGCGCCGCCCACACCGATTGGTATGCGTCCCACCCCGAGTTCGTCGCCGCTGCCGTCGACCGACTCGCGGCCCTGCTCTCGGTGTGGCGCAACGCGTGACCGGGGGTGCGCAGCCGTGGGTCGTCGGCAACCGGTGGGACACGCTCGACGACGTCCATCCTGATCCGCTGCCACGCGTCTCGGTGATCGTCGCGCACTACGACCAGCCCGGTGAGCTGCTCCGGACCCTGCACGCCCTCGCCGCGCAGGACTACCCGCGTCACCTCCTGGAGGTGATCGTCGCCGACGACGGATCCCCGGGTGACGTGTCGGTACCGGACGACGTGATCCTCGTCCGGCAGGAGGACCAGGGGTTCCGGCTTGCCGCCGTCCGCAACCTGGGTGTGCGGGCGAGCAGTGGCGAGGTGTTGTGCTTCCTCGATGCCGACACGGCCCCCGAGCCAGGGTACGTGCGCGCGCTCACGCGGCTGCCCGCCCTGCTGCCCGAGGCGGTCACGGTGGGGCGGCGTCGCCACGCCGACTTCAGCGGGATCGCCCCGGAGACACCGGTCGTCGAGGCGGCCGCCGGCCGTGAGCTCGCCGAACCGGCGTGGCTCGCCGAGGAGTACGCGCGCAGTCGGGATCTGCGCGACGTGGACGACCGCTCCTATCGATTCATGATCGGCGCGGTCATCGCATGCTCCCGGAGCCTGTTCGACGAGGTCGGCGGATTCGACGAGTCCTTCACCTCCTACGGCGGTGAGGACTGGGAGTGGGCGCACCGCATGTGGCAGGCGGGAGCGGTCTTCGCCCATGTCCCGAACGCGGTGGCCTGGCACGACGGCCCCGAGTGGGCCGAGCGCGACGGCTCAGGCATGCAACGCGCGAACGCCCAGACCCTGCGGCTCCTGTCGTCGATCCCCGTGTCGGGGTCCGCGCCGCGGGCGCTGTGGTCGGACGCGGTCGATCTCGTCGTGCGGCTGCAAGGCGCCCACACGGCGGCCGCTCGGTTCGTCGCGGCGGACTCGCTGTTCACCGCCTTCCCTCAGGCTCGGTTCGTCCTCGACGACGGGGGAGCTGAGGAGCTCGGGGGAGACCCGCGCGTCCTCGACGAAGCAGCCGGAGTCGACGCCCGAGTGACGTGGGAGCTCGACCGTCCGATCGTCATCCTCGACCCGACGTGGATCGTCGATCTGGTCGACCGCCTTGGTACCGGAGACGTGGGCACCGTCGAGCTCGTCGACCCGGACGGCGCGTCGCTCGGCCGCCTGCGATCCCGGCGGGCCAGGCGGCGTGAGGAACGCTGGGGCAGTCCGGATGCCTTCGAGACGCAGCAGCTCGTCGCCGACGGTGTCCACCTGCTCCGGCCTGATCCCCGGGTGGCGGCCTGGGTCGGCGGCTGGGGCGGAACCTCGTCGTTCTGCTGACCCGATCGGCGACGACGCGCTCCACGCATGGATCACGCGGCCCGAACGCAGGCCTCCGTCGGACGTCTGCACCACCGGACGCGCTGAGTGCAACCCCACCGGTTCCGGCCTGTGTCTCGTTTAGCGTGGTCGTCATGTCTCCGCGCGACCAGTACGACCTGACCAACCCCGTGACCCAGTACGACCGGGTCGAGCCCCCGCTGCAGCACCAGCCGGAGCCGGGCGTGCAGGCCAGGATGACCCCCGTTCCCGACCTGGGTGAAGCGAGCTACCGGGGCAGCGGACGGCTGACCGGTCGGAAGGCGCTCATCACGGGCGGCGACTCCGGGATCGGTGCGGCCACGGCGATCGCGTTCGCCCGCGAAGGCGCGGACGTGGTCATCGCCCACCTCCCGGGTGAGGAGGAGGACGCCGAGCACGTGCTGTCGCTCATCGCCGACGCAGGACGCCGGGGCAAGGCGATCGTCGCCGACATCTCGCACGCCGACCAGTGCCGTCGGCTCGTCGCGGAGGCCGCGGACTTCCTCGGAGGCCTGGACGTCCTCGTCAACAACGCGGGCAAGCAGATCGCGGTCGACCGGGTGGAAGACCTCAGCGACGAGCAGTTCGAGGAGACCTTCCGGACGAACGTGTTCGCGAACTTCTGGATCACCAAGGCTGCGCTCGAGCACCTGGGCGAGGGCGCGAGCATCGTGAACACGGCGTCGCTCGAGGCGTACAAGCCGTCACCCGACCGGCTCGACTACGCGGCGACGAAGGCCGCGATCAACAACCTCTCGAAGGGGCTCGCGCTGCAGCTCGCCTCGCGCGGGATCCGCGTGAACGTGGTTGCTCCCGGCCCCGTGTGGACAGCGTTGCAGGTCTCCGACGGCGTCTCCGACGAGCAGATGCAGGCCTTCGACGACGAGAACACGTACCAGCGTGCCGGACAGCCGGCTGAGCTCGCGCCGGCGTACGTCTACCTCGCCTCAGCGGAGTCCGGTTACGTCTCCGGGGCGACGCTGAACGTCAACGGCGGCATGGTCACCCCGTGACCGCGGCTGCGTGCACGGTCTTCTTCCTCCCAGGGCTCGGGCTCGACGCCGCTGCGGTCGCACCCGTGGCTCGCGAACTCGACGCTCGGTTCCGGGTGATCGCCGTCGAGCTGCCCGGCCAAGGTGACACGGCCGACGCGCCGGACGGCTCCGTTGAGTCGCAGGTCGACGCTGCCCTCGCCGTGATCGCGGAGCAGGCCGACGGCGGACCCTGGATGCTGTGCGCCCACAGCATGGGCGGCAAGGTCGCCGCCGGGATCGCCGCCCGGGTCCGCGACGGCGACGTCCCCGTGTTCGGGCTCCTCGGCGTCGTGCTCCTGGCACCGTCACCGCCCACGCCCGAGCCGATGCCTGACGCCAAGCGCCACCAGATGCTCAGCTGGATCGAGGATGGGCCCATCGCCGATCCGGACGCGCAGACCTTCGTCGACGACAACGTGGGTGCATCCCTTCCGGCCGAGCTACAGGCCGCCGCCGTGGCGTCCGTGCAGGCCATGTCGCCCGTCGCGTGGCGCCGCTGGCTCGAGCAGGGCAGCGAGGAGGACATCGCGTCCTCCGTCGGCAAGCTCGACCTCCCGTGCATCGTGCTCGCCGGAGATCAGGACGAGGCGCTCGGAGCCGCAGTGCAGCCCGAGCTGCTCTCGGACGTCTACCCCCGTGCCCGATTCGTGTCGCTCGCAGGAGCCGGACATCTGCTCTCGTACGAGCGTCCGGTCACGGTCGCGCGCGCGCTCACCGAGTTCTGGGACGAGATCGTCGCACACAGCGCCATCGTCCCAGCCGAGTGGGGGCTCGTCATCGCGTCCCTGCGGACCACGTCGCGGGTGCGCAGCGCGCTGGCACGACGCGCCTTGCCGGACGACCCCCGGTATCGGCCCCGCGTGCTGAGCGCGGAACAGCTGGACCTGCTCCGAGCTATCGCCGATCGCCTGGTTCCGCAACCGGCGGGTGGGCGGATCGACCTCGCCGCCAGGGTCGACGCCGACCTCGCAGCCGGTGGTGGCGACGGATGGCGGCCGGTCGGAGGACTCACGGACGACGAGGCCTACCGCGCCGGGCTGGATGACCTCCGAACCGCTTGGACGGACTCGGCCGATTACCAGGATGCGTTGATCAGCGCCGTGATCGAGGGACGGGGCGTTCCAGGGGGCGCCATCGACGCGGACGATCTGCGGCGCTGGTTCGAGGACTTGCGCGTGGACGTCACGCGGGAGTGGCTCATCCACCCCGCATCGTTGGCCCGGGTCGGGTACGACGGGTTCGCGACCGGCGCAGAAGACGTCGACTTCGCCGGTTACCGCGAGCTCGGTGCCGACACCCGAGATGGCTGGGAGCCCTCCGACCTTGGCGCCGCGCCCGCCCCCACAGCCGCACAGCAGCAGGAGGACGCAGCGTGAACCTGGACGCGATGAAGACCTACGACCTCGACGACAGCGTCGACGTCGTGGTGGTCGGTACCGGTGCGGGTGGCGCACCACTGCTCGCGCGACTCGCTGAGGCGGGGCTGCGCGTCGTCGCGCTCGAGGCCGGGCCGAATCACGACCCCGCGGGGTCCACGCCGGACGAGGTCGACGCGACGACGATCAACTGGATGTCCAGCCGGTTCAGCGGCGGGGACGCTCCGACGGCGTTCGGTCCGAACAACAGCGGCTTCGGCGTCGGCGGTGGCACCGTCCACTGGGGCGCGTTCACGCCCCGACCGGACGCCCGTGACCTGCGTCTGCGCAGCGAGACCGGCCTCGGCCGTGACTGGCCCGTCGATCATGCGGAGTTCACCCGCTACGTCGAAGAGGTCGAGGCGACCATCGGTGTCTCCGGGCCGACGCCGTATCCGTGGGACCCGGCGCGCACGTACCTGTACGCGCCGCCGAAGCGCAACGCCCCGGCGGACCTCATGGCGAAGGGCGCTGAGTCGCTCGGCATCCGAGCGACCGACGCACCCGCCGCGATCATCACCCGCGACCGCGATCAGCCGCACCACGGCCTGCGACGCGCCACGACCAACGTAGGCTCGATCCACCAGGGCGAGCGCCACGGTGCGAAGGCGACGACCGCCATCACGTACCTGCCTGCCGCGGTCGCGGCGGGAGCGGAGATCCGTCCGGACGCCGTCGTGCACACCATCGAACGCGATGCCCGCGGTCGGGTGACGGGCGTCGTCTATCGCCAGGACGGCGTCGACAAGCGGCAGCGCTGCGAGGTGCTCGTGTTGGCCGGCGGCGGGGTGGAGACCCCTCGGCTCCTGCTGCACAACGACCTCGCGAACGCCAGCGGTCAGGTCGGACGGAACTTCCTCGCCCATGGTGCGGTGCAGGTGTGGGGACGGTTCGACGAGCAGATCCGCGGCTACCGCGGCTACCCGTCGGCGCTCATCACCGAGGACTTCGTCCGCCCTGACGGTGCTGACTTCGCCGGAGGGTATCTGCTCCAGAGCCTCGGCGTCATGCCGTTCAACTATGCGACCACCCTCGTGCGCGGCGGCGGTCTCTGGGGCACCGAGCTCGTCGACGAGCTCGACGCGTCACGGTACAACGCCGGCATCGGGATGAACGCCGAGTGTCTGCCCGCCGACGGCAATCGGCTCGAGCTCTCGTCGGAGGAGGACGAGTGGGGTCTGCCGCGTGCGACCATCTCGTTCTCGCCCGGCGACAACGAGCGGGCCATCGACCGCCACGCCATCCGCACGATGACGGACATCCTCACGGCGGCCGGTGCGCGGAGTACCAGGGTGCTGGCGCGCACGGCACACACGCTCGGCACGTGCCGGATGAGCGACGATCCGAGTGACGGCGTGGTCGACGGAGAGGGTCGATCGCACGACATCGACAACCTGTGGATCTGCGACAACTCCACGTTCCCGAGCGCGCTCTCCGCGAACCCGGGCCTCGCGCAGATGGCGTTGTCGCTGCGCACGGCCGACCGGATGCTCGCGGCCTGGTGACGGCGGCGCCGCCGGCCGTCGAGCAAGGATGGGTCAGGAGTCAGCCGTTCGCCTTCACGACGACGATGGCTGAGCCGCTCGGTCTCACCTCCAGCACGGTGTAACCGGCAGCCCTCGCATCGGCGGCGCTCGGGAACGACAACCGGGCCTGATAGATCGGATCGGGGAACCCGTAGCGACGCAGCTTCTCGACGCGGACGTCCTCGGCGAGCGGAATGTGCATCGTGGTGCGCACCTGCTCCCGCAGCTCCTGCTGGCAGACCGAATCCACGCCTGCGTAGCCGCAGACGGACACGTCACCCTCGAGGAACGAGCTGTAGCTGCCTTGAAACGACCCCAGTAGCGCGACGACGAGGACGACGAAGCCGGCCATACAGCCGATGGCTACCCCGAGCGTTCCCAGCACCTGACGCACGGTCCGTGGTTTACGAGACCATCCGTCGTCTGATTCCGCGAGAAGATCGTCGATCGTCATGCGCCCACACCCCTGCGTTGCATGACGTAAGGCTAGCGGTGGCCGCTCCCGGCCTGGCTGCGCACGAACGCCTCCTAGGCTGGACTGATGGTCTCGACACGGAAGCAGCTGATCGTCGACGACGGGGTCACGATCTCGTACACCGTGTTCGAGGGTTCCGAGCCGGCGGCGGTCATCCGCCACGGACTCGCCGGAAGCAGTCGGGAGTTCCTTCCAAGGGCTCGAGCGCTCGCCGGACGATCGGTCGTCCTCATCGACCAGCGCGGCCACGGGGAGAGTACGAGGCGGCCGACGGACACCTCTCGGGCGGCGTACGTCTCGGATGTCGCACGGGTGATCGAAGCCGAGACATCAGAACCGGTGATCGTCATCGGGCAGTCGATGGGCGCGCACACCGCGATGCTCCTGGCTGCCGACAGGCCAGACCTCGTTCGCGCGCTGGTCATGCTCGAAGGGGACCAGGGGAGCGGCACGGTGGAGGAACACCGAGCCATCGGCGACTTCTTCCGGTCGTGGGACGTCCCGTTCGCAAACCGATCGGAAGCGGCGGCGGAGCTCGGTGACGGGCCGCTCGAACGTGCCTGGGTCGAGGATCTGGAGGAGACAGTCGACGGTTTGGTCCCACGTTTTGACGCGGACGTCATGCAGACGACGATCGAGGCGGTCCGGGAGCCTCGCTGGCGCGAGTGGGAGAGCATCGAGGTGCCCACCCTCATGGTCTACGCAGACGGAGGAATGTTCACCGAGGAACAGAAGTCGGCATTCGTAGGCCGAGGCAGGCGCGTCCGGCGCGTCGATCTCAGCGGCGCATCGCACGATGCGCATCTCGATGCGCATGAGCAGTGGGTCGAGGCGCTCCGTACCTTCATCGATGCCCAATGAGATGACACGCACCGCATCAGGTCGGGCTCATCCCACCGAACGTGCCGGCTCGACGAGGCGGGCACCGGGCTCGCCTCGCGTCAGGCTCCGACGTCGATGGGTACGCCAGCGAGCTCTTCGACCTGCCGCCAGAGGGACGACGCCGCGTCGCCCGCCGGCGTGGCAGTCCTGGCCGGCGGAACGATGGCGACGGGAGCGCCCCGAAGTCGGCCGACCGGCGAGAAGTACTCGCCGCCCCAGACTTCGGGATCCGTGAGCGCCCTGACCGCGGACCAAGCGGCGGTGTCCTTCCCTTGTGCCCAAGGCGTGTAGGGATTCCGCTGATATGGAGTCGTGTCGTCGCGGACGCCAGGTCGCTCCGGAGTCTTCGCGTCGACGCCGACACCGGGCCGGGTAACGATGGATGCGGCGGGCAGTCCGGCCGCTCGGAGCCTGCGGTCAAGCTCGAAGGCGAACACCTCCGTCGCGGTCTTGGCCTTGGTGTAGGCCACGACCCCGATCGCGGGCACCTGGCGGAGGTCGTCAACGCTGACACGCAGCAGTTGGACGAACCCGGTCGAGGTGTGGACGACTCGAGCCACCGTGCCATGACCCACGGCCGTGGCGACCAATGTCGGGAGCAACCTGGCCAGCAGTCGGGCATTGGCGGCCACATGGGTGCCGAGCAGGAGGGGCAATCCATCCGCAGTCAGCTCGCGTCGGTTCATGCTCATCGCACCGCCGTTGAGCAGGACGGCGTCGAGACGGGGAAGCAGGGCGAGTTCGGCAGCTGCCTCGTCGACGGCGGTGAGCGAGCCGAGCTCGAGTGCCACGTGGCGGACCCGGGCCTGCGGGACTCGGCTTCGAATGGAGGTGGCGGCCCGCCGCAGCTTGTCATGCGATCGGGAGGCGAGCACGACGTCCGCGCCAGCGGCAGCGAGCTGCTCTGCGGCGAAGTACCCGATTCCGGCGGTGGAACCGGTCACGACGATGGTTCGTCCGGTCTGGTCTGGCAAGCGGGCGGGGTCCCAGGTCATATTTTCCTCACTTCTTAAGCGGATGATCTATCCGTTTGGACCATAGCACAAGCGGATAGGCCATCCGTTTGGCGTAGAGTGGTCCTATGGCCACTCTCCGTTCCGACGCAGCACGTAGCCGGGCGAACATCCTCGATGTCGCCCGGACCCACGACCGCGCGACGCTTCGACTCAACGACGTCGCCCGTGAGGCCGGGGTCGGGGTCGGAACCGTCTACCGGCACTTCCCGACGGTCCACGCACTCATCGAGGCGCTGTCAGCCGACGCGCTCGACGCGATGCTCGAGACCTCTCGGCGTGCCGCAGCCGAGCCGGATCCGAGCGATGGGCTGGCGCTTTACCTTGGTTCGGCACTCAGGCTGCAGCTCGAGGACGGCGGTCTGCAGGCTGTCCTCCTCTCGCCGGAGGACGAGGCCGACTCCGTGCGGAACGTCAAGCGCGAGATGTTCGAATCCTTCACGACCGTCCTCGAGGCGGCCCGCGCCGCGGGTGCCGTCCGCGCCGATCTCACGGTCGACCGTCTGTCGCACCTCGTGTGCGGAATCGAGCACGCGGTGCGGCTCGGTACTCCCGAGGACCTGCCCCTCCTCCTGCAGGTGATGCTCGACGGGCTGAAGCCTCGACCGTGATCACCGGCTCAGCCCCGATGGACCCGACTTCGGCGAACTCGGCCGCGCCGTGCGGACGGTTCTGGGTGGCCGTGTGGCCTTCCCCCGGCACGCGGTCGGCGTAAGGTCGGCACATGCACCCCGAGCGAACCCGCCAGCCGGCCCTGCGGCGAGCAC
Organism: Plantibacter sp. CFBP 8798; assembly: GCF_014841195.1. Classification (NCBI taxonomy): domain Bacteria; kingdom Bacillati; phylum Actinomycetota; class Actinomycetes; order Micrococcales; family Microbacteriaceae; genus Plantibacter; species Plantibacter sp. CFBP 8798. Next base: position 446,229 of record NZ_JACYTS010000002.1, on the reverse strand, counting down.
CGTCGAGGCCGCCGGCCGGGTCATCCACGGTGGCGGCCTGGAACGCCTTCCTGCTTCGAGCCGAGGCGAGAGCGTGGATCAGTGCCTCGGAACAAGGACGACGACAGCCCGAAGTCTCCGACGTCGCACTGGAGGTCCTGCTCCGGGAGTACGAGCGACCTGCGCGCTTGCTCCTCGGGCTCGCCGCCGCCGTGACGTTCGTCGTTTCCGCCACCCTGTCCGTGGCGACCGTGACGGTCTTGAATTCGTACTCGGCGGAGGCAGGGGCTGGCAGCCTGGGCATCGTGGTTTTCATCGGAGTGGTCATCGTGATCCCGAGCGCCATCATGTTGCTCCTGTTGCAGGTCTCCGGGTACCGGATGACCCGTTCCATCGCGGCGTGGTCCGGTACGACACCACAGACCGCCGGCAAGCCGGAGGCCCCCACCAACGTGGCGGACACCGTCGACCGTCGGGAAGCGGTGGCGTCGCGCGCGCTCTTCCTGACGGTCTCGGGGGTCGGGATCGCCGGCACGGTCGGTGAGGCCTTCTGGCTGTCCTCCGCCGAAGGCGGATCGTTCGTGCTGCCACTCGTCGTCGCTGCGGTCTTGCAGCTGATCATCTGGCTCGCGGTCTGCTTCGGGGTCGTCCGCGTGCTGCGGTCGTCGCGGGTCTGACACGCGCGGCGGTCGACCGTGTCGCAGTGCTCGGCTGACACGGTCGGAACCGAGCCCGGGGCGAACCTACTGCTCGTGCACGATCCGAACGCGCGTGACCGAGAAGCCGGCTCGTTCGAACGCGCCACGCATCGGCGTGTTCGCGGCATCCGTGGTGCCGACGATCCGGTCCTGTCCCGACCCGTGGTGCACGTGGACCATCTCCGCCAAGAGGTCGTGCACGTAACCGTGTCCGCGATGCTCGGGGAGCACGCCCAGGTAACTGATGCTCGCGTCGTACGCCGTCCTCGTCGGGATGATAAACCCGGCGGTCGTCCCGTCGAGGAGCTCAGCGACCCGCCAGGCGTCGCGTTCGCCGGGGAGTGATCGGTAGAACGCCAGGTCGTCGTCCGCGAGCGCCTCGAGCCCTTCGCGCGCGACCATGTCCTGCGTGTGCGCATCGAGGGTGCCGGTCGCGACCAGGGCGAACAGCTCGTGGAACGCGTCGTCCGGGGCGGCGACGAAACGGAGGCGCTGCGATCGTCCCGGCACGGGATCGGAGCTGGACCTCGCGAAACTGACCCGCTCGGTCGTGCGCGAGAACCCGCCCGCGCGTGCAGCCTCATGGCGCCACCGCACCGCCTCCACACTCGCAGCGTCATCTGCCCACGCAGGGGAGACGTCGACGTTGAACTCCAGTGCGGGTCCCGCGCCGAAGGCGTCCAGTCCAGCGCGGATGAGCGCAGCGCCGACACGTTCGGGCTCCGCGACTTCGACCGTGGTGGTGACGCAGTCGAGTGTGGCGGGCCGGTTCGCGTCCGCCTGGCCCCACCAGAGTGCTCGTGCCACCGGGCGACCGTCCTGCTCGGCGATCCACGACCATTCCGGCCGATAGTTCCGACTCGCGAGTTCGGCGGTCAGCCGCTCCGGGTCGATCCAGGCGACGGGTTCGTCGCAGCTCCACGCTTGCAGGAGGGGGACGTCGTCCAGGCTGGCTCGGCGGATGGTGAAGTCGTCGCGGGTGTCGGTCATCGGTTCCAGCTTGGACAGGGTCGACTCGTTTGTCCAGGTCGGACAGGAACACCGGGGCCACGCCGTCGAGACGGGAAGCGGACGCGCGGTGTTCGTGTGGGCGTTCACCTGAGCTGTGCGGCCGCGTCGCGGAGACACACGATGAACGCGTCGTGGACCGGGCTGTCGTCCGTCCGTTCCTGACGAGCGGCCAGCAGGCGTGTCGTCGGCGACCCGGCGAGCGGCACGACGACGATCGACGGCGGCACCAGCTGCCGCACCGACTCGGGCAGGATCGTCGTGCCCACGCCGGCCGCGACGAACCCGAGGGCGGTCTCCTGATGGACGACCTCCTCGACCACCTGCGTCCGACTCGACGTGCCGAGGACCTCCGCGACGCGGTCCACGAATCCCGGCATGAGCGCCCGCGGGTAGGAGATCATCGGGACGTCCATGAGTTCCTCCGCGGTGACCTCTGGTCGCCCTGCCAACGGGTGACCGACCGGGAGGCACGCCACGAGACGCTCCTCGAAGACGACCTCGGTCGTGAGCGCGGGGGAGCTGTCGGATGGCGTCTGCGGGACCTCGTCCCGGACGATCCCGACGTCGAGCGTGCCGTCGCGGAGCCGGTCGAACTGCTCTCCTGAGGTCAACGGCACCAGGCGCATCGTCACCCCGGGGCGGCTCGCCCGGAACAGCTGCACGACGCCGGGGAGGACCGTGTAGTTGGCCGAACTCACGAACCCCGCGGTGAGTTCCCCGGCGAGACCGTCGACGAAGTCGCGCATCTCACCCCGGACCGTGTCGAGCTCCTCGACGATGTGTCGTGCCCGCGCCTGGAGATGTCGCCCAGCGGGGGTCAGCGCTACCCGCCTCGTCGAACGGTCGAACAGTGCGGTGCCGACCTCCTGCTCGAGTCGTGCGACCTGGACGCTCAGCGGTGGCTGCGACATGTGCAGCCGTCGGGCGGCGCGACCGAAGTGGAGCTCCTCGGCGACGGCGAGGAAGTAGCGCAGCTGGCGGAGCTCCATCCCATCGACGATACGACCCTCGTATTACCGCGCTGTTTCGTCCAGATTGCGAGCGAAACGCTCTCAATCGAGGTTCGAATCGGTATTTGACCAGGAGGATCGCGACCGTGTTCGCTGAGGACCACAGACCCCGACCTGGAGGACCACCCGTGACCGCAGACGCTTCCCCGAACACCCGGATCGACATGCTCTACCTGAGCGAACCGGAGGTCATCGCCGCCGGCATGAAGGACATGGCCCACTGCATGGAGGTCATGGAGGAGGTGTTGGTGCTCGTCGCGAAGGGTGACTACCGGATGGCCGGCCCGACCGCCAACTCGCACGGAGCACCGATCGGGTTCCCCGCCACCTCACCGTTCCCCGGCATGCCGCTGGACGCCGCCGACCGTCGGTTCATGGCGATGCCCGCCTACCTCGGCGGACGCTTCGACACCGCCGGTGTCAAGTGGTACGGGTCGAACGTCGACAACCGCGAGCGAGGCCTCCCGCGCTCCATCCACCTCATCGTGCTCAACGACAAGGACACCGGCGCGCCCTACGCGATCATGTCCGGCAACCTCGAGAGCGCCTACCGCACCGCTGCCGTGCCGGGAGCCGCCGCGAAGCTCCTGGCACCGGTGGACGCGAAGTCGCTCGGCATCATCGGGCCCGGCGCCATGAACAAGAGCGCCCTGCACGCCATGACCACCGCCCGTCCCTCGCTCGACACCATCCGCATCCACGGGCGCCGACGGTCGACCTCCGAGGCGTTCGCCGACTACGTCCGCGCGCACTACCCGCAGTTCACGACGATCGAGATCGCCGAGACGGTCGAGGCCGCCGTGCGTGACTCGGACATCGTCTCCGAGGCCGTCACCGGCCTGGTCGGCTCGGAGAACTACCCGTTCATCGACGGCGACTGGATCAAGCCGGGCGCCTTCCTCAGCCTGCCCGCCAACCTGCGCATGGACAAGGAGTACACGCTCTCCGGCAAGGCGCGCCTCATCGCGGACGCGAAGAAGATCTACGAGGCGTGGGCCGAGGAGTACCCGGCGCCGTCGCACGAGACCGCGTTCGGCATGATCGGCCTCTACTGGCAGGACCTCATCGGGACCGGCGATCTCGACGAGTCCCGCGTGGTGAACATCGGAGACGTCTTCGACGGGAACGCCGTCGGGCGCGAGTTCCCCGAGCAGCCGGTGCTCTTCAGCGTCGGTGGTATGGGCGTCGAGGACGTCGCGTGGGCGAAGACGATCTACGAGAACGCCGTCGAGCAGGGGATCGGCACGAAGCTCAACCTCTGGGAAGCCCCGGACCTGGCCTGACCGCCGACCGGCACCGAGCACCGACACCTGTTCCACCCGAACCCGACGCCGCGGCCGTCCGGCCGCTGTGCACCTCGAACGATGGAGTGATTTGTGGACGCTGGAAACGTCGCCTGGATCCTGACGAGCTCGGCGCTCGTCGCCCTCATGATCCCGGCCCTGGCTCTGTTCTACGGCGGGATGGTCTCGTCCCGCCGCATCCTCAACATGATGATCATGTGCTTCGGCGGGGCCAGCCTCGTCGCGTTGCTCTGGGTGGCCTTCGGGTACTCGCTCGTCTTCGGTGACTCCGTCGGCGGGCTCGGACTCATCGGGAACCCGTTCGAGTTTGCGGGGCTCGACCAGGCACTCGTCGACGACCCCGATGCCGGCATTCCCCTCGCACTCTTCGCGGCGTTCCAACTGCTGTTCGCCGGAGTGACGACGGCGCTCGTCGCCGGTGCCGCCGCCGGTCGCATGAAGTACGGCGCGTGGTTGTTGTTCGCCGGGCTCTGGGCGACGCTCGTGTACTTCCCGGTCGCGCACTGGGTGTTCGCCTTCTCGAACGACACGGCGACCGGTGGATGGATCGCGAACACCCTCGGCGCCGTCGACTTCGCCGGCGGGACGGCCGTGCACATGAACGCCGGAGTCGCGGCGCTCGCACTCGCCCTGGTGCTCGGCAAGAGCAAGGACTGGGGCGGCAAGCTCCGTCCGCACAACCGCCCGCTCGTCCTGGTCGGCGCCGGGTTGCTCTGGATCGGTTGGTACGGCTTCAACGCCGGTTCAGCGCTCGCAGCCGGCAATGCGGCGAGCGTCGTGTTCCTCAACACCACCGTCGCCGCCTGTGCCGGGCTCATCGGCTGGTCCATCGTCGACCGGCTCCGCCACGGAGCGGTCACGAGCCTCGGCAGCGCATCGGGGATCATCGCCGCCCTCGTGGCGATCACCCCCGCCTGCGGCGCCGTCTCACCCATCGGTGCGATCCTCATCGGAGCCATCGCGGGCGTGGTCTGCTGCCTCGCCATCGAGTGGAAGTTCCGGCTCGGCTTCGACGACTCCCTCGACGTCGTCGGGGTCCACCTCGTCGGGGGCATCATCGGGACGCTCCTCATCGGGGTGTTCGCGACGGATGCGGCTCCGAACGGACGCTCCGGTCTGCTGTACGGCGGCGGATTCGAACTGCTCGGCGTGCAGACGATCGCGACCGTCGCGGTCCTCGCGTACTCGTTCATCGTCACCTGGGTGATCGCGAAGGTGATCCAGATCACGATCGGTCTGCGGATCCCCGAGGAGCACGAGGTCGCCGGGATCGACGAGCACGCCCACGCCGAGCGCGCCTACGAGGACGAAGACCTGGAAGCACGCGCATGACCAGCGTCATCGTCGTCGGAGCCGGGCTCGCAGGTGCCGCGGCGGCCTGGCGCCTGGCCCAGGCCGGGCACGACGTCATCGTCCTCGAGCGGAGTCGCCCGGCCAACGAGTGGGGATCGTCCCACGGATCGGCCCGGATCTTCCGCTACGCCTACCCGGAGGCGTCCTACACCCGTCTCGTCCTCGCGGCGGCATCTGGGTGGGACGAGCTCGGCCTGGAGCACGGGCGTCCACTGATCACGCAGACGGGGGCGCTCGACTTCGGGACGACCCGTCGCCCGGAACACCTCGCGTCAGTGTTGGCCGAGCACGGCATCGATCACGAGCTGCTGTCGCGAGACGAAGCCAGAGCCCGTTGGGACATCGGCTTCGACACGCCCACCCTGTGGCATCCGGGAGCCGGCGTGATCGACGCGGAACAGGCGGTGATGGCGATGCTCGAATCCGCCGTCCGCGCCGGGGCCACGGTCCTGAACGATCAGCCGGTCGAGCGGGTCGAGCGGACTGCCACCGGGTACCGGGTGCTCGGGTCTCGGGGGAGGGCGTTCGATGCGGAGCAGGTGGTCGTCGCAGCCGGCGGCTGGCTTCCGGACCTCCTCGGCGACCTCGCGCTGCCGGGCGGGTTCCTCGATGCGTTCCCGGCCCTCGAGGTCCGACAGGAGCAGGCGTACCACTTCCCGTACCGGGACCGACTTGGCATCGACGCGGAAGACCCGGCACGATCGGGAGCCGTGTGGCCCACCTTCATCCACAAGTCCGAGCGGATGCAGGTCTACGGGCTCCCCGGAGGGCGCGACGCCGACTGGCGTGGTCAGAAGGTCGCCGAGTACAACGGTGGCAGGCGCATCCCCTCGGCCGCCGATCATGACGGCGTCGTCGACGCCGCCAACCGCCGACGGGTCGTCGCCTACGTCCGCGAGTTCCTCCCGAGCCTCGTCCCGGAACCGTATGCCGAGACGACCTGCCTGTTCACGAACACCCCGACGGAGGACTTCGTCATCGACAGGGTCGACGGGATCACGGTCCTGGCGCCCTGCTCCGGCCACGGTGCCAAGTTCGCCCCGCTCATCGGCGAATACGCCCTCGCGCTGATCGAGGGCCGAGACGTTGTGCCGGCGATGTTCCGGCCGAGCCTGGCAGCGGTCCGGTGACCCGCGACACCGTGGTCTCGCTCCTGGACGAGATCGCGGGGATCGGTCGGGACCACCGTCGGGGAGGGTACTCGAGGCCCGTCTACTCCACCGCCGAACTCGAGCTGCGGGAGTGGTTCGTCGGTCAGGCCGAGCGCCGCGGCCTCGACGTGGACATCGACGGCAACGGGGTCATCCGCGCCTGGTGGCATGTGCCGTCACGTTCGACGACGGGTGCGGTGGTCACCGGGAGCCATCTCGACTCGGTACCGGGCGGTGGCGCCTACGACGGACCACTCGGGGTCGCATCGGCGCTGATCGCGATCGACCACCTGCGTTCGCGAGGCTTCGAGCCGACCAAGCCGATCGTCGTCGCGGTCTTCCCGGAGGAGGAGGGCTCGCGCTTCGGCGTCGCATGCCTCGGCTCGCGGCTCCTCACCGGTGCGATCAGTCCGGATCGGGCGCTGGCCCTGCGCGACGTGGAGGGGGACACGTTCGCCGAGGTCCTCGCACGCAATGGTGTCGATCCGCGGGGTGTTGGTCCAGATCCGGCCGGGCTCGGAGCGATCGACGCGTTCGTCGAGCTCCACGTCGAGCAGGGGCGGGCGCTGGTCGACCTCGATCGCCCGGTCGCGATCGGCTCGAGCATCCTCGGGCATGGACGGTGGCGGGTGTCGATCCGCGGTGAGGGGAACCATGCGGGGACGACGCTCATGCAGGATCGACGGGACCCGCTCGTCGCGGCTGCGCGGATGATCACCGAGATCCGCACGATCGGGCGGGCCACGCCGGACGCTCGGGCGACCGTCGGTCGGGTGCTCCCGTTGCCGGGAGGCACGAACGTGATCGCGTCGAGCGTGGACTTCTGGATCGACGTCCGTCATCCTGACGACGTCGTGACCGCCGCGATCGTGGCGGGGATCACCGAACGCTTGTCGCTCGTCGCAGCGGAGGAGGGATGCGAGGCCGCGATCACCGAGGAGTCGTTCAGCGCCACGACCGACTTCGACCCGTTCCTCCGCGGGCGCCTCGAACGGATGCTGCCGGAGGCGCCTGTGCTCGGTACCGGAGCGGGGCACGACGCCGGAGTGCTCGCGTCGCACGTGCCGACCGCGATGCTCTTCGTCCGCAACCCGACCGGCGTCTCCCATTCGCCGGAGGAGTACGCCGAGGACGCCGATGCTGAGGCCGGTGCCGTGGCACTCGCAGACGTCCTGGAGGGACTGGCGGTCGGCGTCGGGACCACCTGAGCAGGAGCCACCGCCCTCGTTTGATCCGACCGATGTCAGCCGGCCGTGTGAGACTCGACCTCGTGCACGAGAACGGATCCACGACCATCGACGCGGTGTGCTGGGACTGGAACGGCACGCTCCTCGACGACGTCGAGGTGGCGCTTGCCGCGATGAACACCGTTCTCCGGCAGCGCGGTCTTGCCGAGATTTCCGACCAGGAGGCGTATCGGGCGGTGTTCGGCTTCCCCATCCGGGCCTTCTATGCCCGGCTCGGTGTCGATGCAGCCGACTTCCTGGAGGCGGCTGATGAATACCTCGCGCTGTTCGCGGCCGGTGTGGGAGCGGCGTCGCTCCAACCGCAGGCCCGCGCGACCCTCGCTGCGATCGACGTGCTCGGCGTCGAGCAGGTCCTCATCTCGGCGACCCCGGAGGTCACCCTCGAGCGTCAGTTGGCTCCCCACTCGCTGCACGGTCATTTCGCACACGTCCACGGCATCACCGATGTCTATGCGGCGTCGAAGGAGCATGTCGTGACCGCGTGGTTGGAGGGCTCGGGCCATGATCCCCGGCGCGTGTTGATGGTCGGCGACACCAATCACGACGAGGAGATCGCCGAAGCGCTCCAGGTGCGGTTCCTGCGATTCGACGGAGGTCACCAGGACGCGCCTTCGCATCGACGTCACCCGGTCATCAGCAGCCTCGGCGAGATCGTCGGCAGTCTCACCCCGTCGCCGGAGGCACTGCGAGACCTCCGCCGACGATGAAGCAGGCAGGCCCCGTCGACGACAACGCGCCGTCCGAATGACAGTCGCAGACCGCGAGGTCGGAGGCCCATCATGGCCTCAGTGGTGGAGTCCGTGGACGACGGCGTGCCCCTTGCCGCGGCCGATCAGCCAACGGTTGACCGGTGTGGTGACGATGAAGGCCAGGGCGAGAGCGGCGACCAGGGAGCCCCAGAAGAGGCCGCTGGTGAGGCCGGCTTCCATCGCTCCGGGGATGGCGAGCATCGCGGTGTTGTCGATGATCTCCATGACCGCGATCGACACCGTGTCCGCCGCCAGGGCGACACCGAGGGCGGCGCGCCAGGACAGTCCCGCGCGGCGCACGCCGCGCATCGTGAGCGCGTAGCCGAAGACGAAGGCCAGGGCGATCGAGAGCACCACGGTCCCGAGATTGTGCAGTCCGAGGCCGGTGCCGATCACCATGCCCAGCACTTCGCCGATGGCACATCCGGTGAGGCAGTGGAGGGTGGCGGTGGCGGCCATCCGCCAGGAGGTCGCATTGTCGGCTGCTGGGCCGTGGTGGTGGTGGTGGTGGTGGGTCTGGTCGCTCACGAGCACTCCTCCGGTTCGTCCAAGAGGTCGAACGATACCCCTCGGGGGTATATTCCGGAGTGCTGGTCCGCTCACACGGGCATCGACGCCGACTCAGGACGTGAGCGCCTCGTCGACCACGGCGAAGACCTCGGGATCCCAGGTGAGAGCGCGCTCCCACGGGAGGTCGAAGGCGTCGGCGAAGAAGATGCTGTGGACGTCGTCTTCGAAGGAACGGCGGACCACGCGGGGGAGCACGTCGACCGGGACGTCGTCGGCTCGGGCGCTTCGCAGGGCCACCAGACCGTCGTGTGGCCACAGCTGCCGGGGTTCGGCTGCCGTGTGGAAGTGACCCGCCCCGACTGCGGTGACGGCGACGCCATCGAGGAAGCCGGCCTGCGTCGTGTTCCACTCGCGCAGGAACCGGCGTGAGACCTCGTCGGCAGCGCCCTGTGAGTTCTCGGCGGCATAGCCGCTCGACCGCTCGAGGATCGTCGCGGTCCCCTCGTCGCCGTGGGCGTCGTGGACCGAGACCTCGCCGGTGAGCACGTCGCCGAGGAGCGATCCCTCCCATGGGGTGCCGAGGGTGACGAGCCGGCCGATCGACGGGCCGGAGCCGCGCAGTTCGCGGACCGCGGCACGAGCGAATAGGCCGCCCATGGAGTGGGCGACGAGGTCGACGCTCGCGAAGCCGTGTTCGTCGGACAACCACCGCAGGAACGCGGCCAGGCTCGTCCCGCCGGCGTCGATCCCACCGACGGCGTTGACGGTCACCTCGGCGGGCAGCACGATCGGGACGTCGGCGAACCCCTGCCAACCCGTGTCCTCGTGCACCTCCCCGGCACCGATGCGTGCCGGTGCGGTGAAGACCGGGATATCCCGCCCGAGCAGGTGCGCTCTCAGTGCGGTGAGGGTGTTCCCGGCGGCCAGGCCGGAGCCTGCGGCATGGTCCGGACCCGTGAACGGGGTCACGGCGGCACCCCCTGACACGAGGACGATCGCATCGGCCATGGTGCTCCTTCCGGCTGGCTACGACGTCAGCGTACTGGTCGGGCGAGGTCGATCCGCAGTGCGTTGCGACGCACGTCGTCGATCGCGGTCGCGACCGCGCCCTGCGCCACCATGTCGGCACCGAGTTCCGACGCGACGAGCAAGGGAGGTTCCGCGCTCATGTAGCCGGGGATGCGCTCCGACGCGACCTCGAGCAGCTGCGACATCGACGGAGCGATCCCGCCGGCGAACACGATGCGCTCGACGTCGAGCAACCCGCCCAGGATGGCGCTCATCCGCGCGATGCGATCACCCATCCGGCGCACCAGGTCGAGCGCGACCGTGTCGTCCTGGTCCGCCGCAGCGAGGACCGACTGCGCATCCACCTGCGCGACCGGTATGCGGCTGAGCGGGCTGCTCTCCGGGAGCCCGCCGCTCTCGCGGTACTCGCGACCCCAGTCGCGCAGGAGCGCGGCGATGCCTCGCGACGAACCGACGCCGTCGACGAGGTCGAGGAGGTGCAGCTCGCCCGCCCGGCCGCGACCGCGGACGAGACGACCGTCGACGACGTATCCGGCTCCGAGCCGCTCACCGGTGACCACCGTGATGTAGGAGTCGACACCGACGCCGGCGCCGATCGCGCCCTCGGCGACGGCGGCGAGGTTCGCGTCGTTGTCGGTGACGACCGCGCAGCCGTGGTCGCGGATGCGCTCACCGAGCCGAGGGTTCATCCGATCCCAGAAAACGTTGCCCTCGGGTGATCGCCCGAGCGCGTCGATGGGGGCCGGGACGCCGAGCACGATGCAGAGCGGCGGCTTCGGTCCGCACTGTCGCAGGACCTCGTCGATCGCCGCGTCGACGGCGTCGACCCGCGCCTCAGCGGTGGCCGCCGGATCGACGGTGTGGTGCGACCTCGCGAGTTCCCGACCGCGCAGGTCTGCAGCGATGGCGGTGATGGAGTGGGCTCCGGCGTCGACACCGACGACGATCCCGGCGTCGATGCGCAGCTCGTAGCGTCGGGCGGGGCGACCTTTCCGATAGGCGGCACCAGCCTGACGTGCGTCATCGAGCTCCGTCAGCCAACCCAGTCCGATGAGTTCGTCGGAGAGCGTGATCGCCGTCGATCGTGACAACCCGGTGGCGGTGATGACGTCGGCCGCGGTGAACGCGGACGTCGCCCAGGCGTGATCGAGGACGGCGGTGATGCTGGAGGAGCGCGGCTCCGATGCCCGCTCCGTCGTCGTCGCTTCCATGACCGACAACGATATCCACGATCCGAGGGCCCGCGTGGACACCGTGCCGCGGAGGCACTGCACCGTGCGCAGAACCGTGAACGATCACGGTGTCCTACCCGTGGATGTCGTGATGGAACCGGTGCTTGACCAGACGTCGAACGGATGGCAGAGTTTCCGTCATCAGTTGATTTACTCTCTGTATTTAGTCAGCGGATCCATCGAGGGCTCCGCGGAAGGACAATGATGTCGAACCCACTGAAACGCGCGATACGCGCCACGGCCGGAGTGGCGGGTGTGGCGCTCCTGGCCAGCGTCCTCGTCGGTTGCTCGAGTGATGGCCGGGAGACCATCCACTTCACGTTCAGCAAGCGTGAGGCGTTCACCTTCATGAACCAGGCCGTCGCGGACTACAACGCCTCGCAGCAGCAGTACGAGGTCGTCATGGACACCTCGGGGCCCGATCCGCTCGCGGCGAGCTTCGTCCGTGGCAACCCGCCGGACCTCATGCTCTCGAACTACAACCACGAGGTGTCGCGTTTCGTCGAACGGTGCGCGCTCTCCGACCTGTCCGACACGACAGCGGCGGCGTCCATCCGCGACGACCTCCAGCCGTTGCTCGACCAGTACGGCGTCTGCGAGGGACGCACGAGCGCGTTGCCCTACTCGGTGATGGCCGCTTCCGTCATCTATAACAAGACGATCTTCGCCGAGTACGGCCTCGAGGTGCCGACGACGTGGAGTGAACTCATCGCCGTCTCCGACACGCTGAAGGCGGCCGGCGTGGCGCCGTTCTACGCGACGTTCGCCGATGCCTGGACCGCCAACCAGGGCTGGTTCGACTACTCGGTCGGTGGCGCCGTCGACATCCCGGACTTCTACGACCGGCTCGCGGAGGAAGGCACCGAGGTGGGACCGGATGCTCCGGTCTCGTTCGAGAAGGACTTCCTGGAGCCCATCGAGAAGATGCAGCTGCTCGCCAAGGAGTACACGCAGGCTGATGCGCCGAGTCGCACCTACGACGCCGGCAATGTCGCCTTCGCCGAGGGCAAGGGCGCCATGTACCTGCAGGGCCCGTGGGCGTTCAGCCAGATCGCACTCACCGCACCCGATCTCGACCTCGGGACCTTCCCGCTGCCGATGACCGAAGACCCGAAGGACCTCAAGGTCCGGGTGAACCTCGACCTCGTCACCATCATCCCCGAGGAGGCGAAGAACCCGCAGGGTGCCCGTGACTTCCTCGAGTACCTCTTCCAGCCGGAGATCATCCAGGCGTACAACGAGTCGCAGCTCGGGTTCGTCCCGACGGACGACGGCAAGGCTCCCGACGACCCGCGCGTCGCGGGCATGATCCCGTACTACGACGCAGGCGCGTTCTACCAGGGGCCGGGCGTGCTCAACCCCCGCGCCATCCCGACCGAGAACTACGCGCAGTCGCTGGTCCTCGGCACCGACGCGGCGTCGATGCTCCGCACCATGGACGCGGACTGGGCACGACTCGCGTTCCGACAGCCGCCCGTCACGAGCAAGGAGGGTTCCGAATGAGCGCCACCACATCGATCGTGACCGGGGGCAACCCGAAGGTCCGACGCAGCACCAAACGGGTCGAGCCGATCTACTACTTCTTCCTCTTCCCAGCCGTCATCCTCTTCACGCTCGCGATCACGCTCCCCGGCGTCGTCGGCATCTTCTTCAGCTTCACCGACTCCATCGGGATCGGCGACTGGGAGTTCATCGGCTTCACGAACTACATCGCCGCGTTCAGCGACCCGGCCATCCTCACCAGCTTCCTCTTCACCTTCGGGTTCTCGCTCGTGACGGTCATCGCGGTGAACGTCATCGCGTTCCTGCTCGCGGTCGGCCTGACCGCGAAGATCCGCTTCAAGATGGGACTTCGCGGAATCTTCGTCATCCCGATGGTCATCTCGGGCATCATCATCGCCTACGTGTTCCAGTTCCTCTTCATGAACTCGGTACCGGCCGCCGGCTCGGCGCTCGGGATCCCGTTCCTCGAGACGAGCATCCTCTCCAACCCGGACCTCGCCTGGCTCGGCATCGTGATCGTGACGGCCTGGCAGTCGATCCCCGGCACGCTGCTCATCTACATCGCTGGTCTCCTCGCGGTCCCCGGTGATGTCTACGAGGCGGCGTCGCTCGACGGCGCGAACAAGCGCCAGCAGCTGCTGCGGATCACCCTGCCGCTGGTGATGGGATACGTCGTGATCAACGTGATCCTCGGCTTCAAGAACTACCTGAACGCCTACGACATCATCGTCGGCCTGACCAACGGTGGCCCGGGCACCTCCACGCGGAGCATCTCGATGACGATCATCCGCGGGTTCCAGACGGGTGACTACGCCTACCAGATGGCCACGGCCACCCTGTTCTTCATCATCACGATCATCATCGCCCTCGTGCAACTCTCGGCGACGCGCGGAAGGAACGCACTCTGATGGCCACGCCAACCGTGCTCAGCACCCAGTCCATCACCACGGCGAACGCCACCCCGAAGCAGCGGACGAGGGGAGAGCGGGTGAGCTGGTCGACGACGATCATCCTGCTGCTCTGCGCCGTGACCGTCCTCCTGCCGCTCTACGTGACGATCTCGATGGCGTTCAAGACCGACACCCAGTCGGTCGACGGCAACGCCTTCTCGCTCCCGGCACCGTTCAGCATCGACGGCTTCGTCCAGGCGTGGACCCTCACGAAGTTCCCGGTGGGCTTCGCGATGTCGCTCCTCGTCACCGCAGGGACCGTGGTCGCGACCATCATCCTGGCCTCCTTCGCCGCGTACGCCATCGTGCGCAACTGGGATCGCCGCCTGTTCCGCTTCTCGTTCTTCTACCTGCTCGCCGCCATGTTCATCCCGTTCCCGGTCGTCGCCCTGCCGCAGATCCAGCTGACCGGTCGTGTCGGACTCGACAACCCGTTCGGCGTGATCATCCTCGCCACGATGTTCCAGCTGAGCTTCAGCGTGCTGCTGTTCACGGCGTTCCTGCGATCGATCCCGATCGAACTCGAGGAGAGCGCACGCATCGACGGTGCGAGCACCTGGCAGACGTTCTGGAGACTGATCTTCCCGCTCCTGGCTCCCATGAGCGCCACCGTCGGCATCTTCGCGTTCCTCTACGCCTGGAACGACTTCATGATGCCGTCGCTCATCATCTCGGACGCGGGACTCCAGACCCTCCCGGTGCGGCAGAACCTCTTCCAGACCCAGTTCAGCAGCAACTACAACGTCGCCTTCGCCTCGTACCTGATGGCGATGGCCCCCGCGATCATCGCCTACCTGTTCGCGCAGCGTTGGGTGATGTCGGGCGTCACCCAGGGTGCCGTCAAGGGGTGACCCGTCCGACCGACCGACACCGGATCCATCCACCACCAGAGAGACCGAGGACCACGCCGTCATGACCGACGCACTACTCGTCGACACCGACACCGACACCGAGTCCGCCGACGCCCGGCGGACGGCCGCCTCCACCTGGTGGCGTCAGGCCGCCGTGTACCAGATCTACCCGCGGAGCTTCGCCGACGCGGACGGGGACGGTCTCGGCGACCTGCCCGGTATCCGCTCCCGGGTCGACTACCTCGCCGGCCTCGGGATCGACGCGATCTGGCTCAGTCCGTTCTATCCCTCGGCGCTGGCCGACGGCGGGTACGACGTCGCGGACTACCGCGACGTCGACCCGCGGCTCGGCACGCTGGAGGACTTCGACGAGCTGATCGCCGCACTGCACGAGCGCGGTATCCGGGTCATCGTCGACATCGTGCCGAACCACACCTCGGATCTGCACGAGTGGTTCCAGGAGGCACTCGCCGCCGGGCGCGGGTCGGCGGCACGCGACCGATACGTCTTCCGCGAGGGGAAGGGCGCATCGGGGGAGGAACCGCCCACCGACTGGGAGTCGGTCTTCGGTGGCCCCGCCTGGGAGCGGGTCGAGGACGGCCAGTGGTACTTCCACAACTTCGCCACCGAGCAGCCGGACCTCAACTGGGATCACCCCGAGGTCCGCGCCGACTTCCTGAAGACGTTGCGGTTCTGGTCGGACCGGGGCGTGGACGGCTTCCGGATCGACGTCGCGCACATGCTCACGAAGGACCTCACCGAACCGCTGCCGAGTCGTGCTGAACTGGAACTGATGCCGCAGGATGGCAACCATCCGCTCCTCGACCGCGACGACGTGCACGAGGTGTACGCCGAGTGGCGGCGGGTGTTCGAGGAGTACGACCCGCCGCGCACCGCGGTCGCCGAAGCGTGGGTGAGTTCGCCGGAGCGTCGTGCCAAGTACGCCTCGGCGGAGGGGCTCGGCCAGGCCTTCAACTTCGATCTGCTCGAGGCGGACTTCGATGCCGCCGAGTTCCGCACGGTCATCACCGACAACCTGGCACAGGCGGCGGAGACGGGGTCGTCGACGACCTGGGTGCTGTCCAACCACGATGTGACCCGTCACGCCACACGGTACGGACTCCCGCCCCTGGCCGGACGACCGGTGAAGCAAGGCACCGAATGGGTCGCGGCGGGTGGTCCCGAGGCTGACATCGATCGCGACCAGGGGCTCAGGCGCGCCAGGGCGGCGACCCTCCTGCTCCTCGGGCTTCCCGGCAGCACCTACCTCTACCAGGGGGAGGAGCTCGGCCTGCAGGAGGTCGCCGCGATCACGGCGGAGCAGCGCCAGGATCCCGCGTTCTTCCGCGGTGGCGAGTACGACGGGCTGGGTCGCGACGGTTGCCGAGTGCCGCTGCCGTGGTCAGCGGACCGACCGGCCTTCGGCTTCGGAGGTGCGGTCGCGCACTTGCCGCAACCGGCCTGGTTCGCCGAGTACGCGGTCGATGTGGAGGCTGCAGATCCGACCTCGACGCTCTCGCTCTACCGCGAGGCGCTCCGACTGCGGAGGCTGCTCCAGACCGGGGAGCACCTCGAGTGGGTCGAGACGGGGCGGGCGGACGTCATCCGGTTCGTGCGGCCGAACGGTTGGCAGGTCCTGACCAACTTCGGCACTGAGCCGTTCCCGCTCGAAGCGGAGCACGATGCCGTCGTCCTGGGCGCCCTCCAAGCCGGCGCGGTTCCGGGGGAGTCCACGGTCTGGATCGCGCCGGTCGGCCTGCTGGGGTGATGGTGGCCGTGGGCGCACGCCCCACCGCGGTCAGAGGCCGAGGCGGTCGAGCTGCTCCTCGAACCGGATCTGCACGTCCTCCGGCTCGGCGTCCTCCTCGGTGCTCCAGATCGAGTCGAGCTCGTGTTGGACGGACGCCGGGAGGGCGGCGAACTTCTCGTCCCACGCGGCGATCGGCGTCCAGTACCCGACGACCTTGAACCGGGTGGCGGGTAGCCCGAGCTCCTTGCGCAGATACTTGCGCACGTCACGGAGGGCCACCGTCTCACCCGCCACCCAGATGTAGCCCTGATCGAGCGGGAGGCGCTCGTCCACGACACTCCGGACGAGTCGGCCCAGCGCACTCGGGCCGTGTCCGTTGCCGCCCACCACCCAGGTGACCGTCACGTCGTCGTTCGTCTCGACCGCGATCCGATCCCGCTCGCTCGGTACCTCGAGCACCACGCGGGTCCGCAGTCCGGGCGGTGTCTGTGCGACGATGCGCTTGACCGCGGGAAGACCGGTGAGGTCAGCGACGAGGACCTGCCAACCGATGTCGGCGGGCGGCGCGTACAGGCCGGTGGGCGAGTTCAGGCCGAGCACGTGCCCGGGCTGGGCGCGAGCCGCCCACGGCCCCGCGACCCCGGCCTCGTGCACGACGAAGTCGATGTCGATCTCGACCGGATCCTGCCGCACGGCGCTGATCGTGTACGTCCGCATCGGTGCCTGCGGGGAGCCCTCCGGCGTCTCCCACCAGTCGCCTGCCGGTACCGGGAGCGAGACCTCCGTCGGGTCGGCACCGTGGGGGAAGAAGACGCGGACGTACTCATCGCCCGTGCCGGTGCTGACGAAGTCCTCGACGCCCGGACCGCCGAGGGTGATGCGGATCAGGTTCGGACTCAGGGGTGTCGCTGCGGTCACGATGCCGCGGTGGATCTTCATGGCGTCTCGGCCTCTCGGGTCGGTTCGGTGTGCTGGGTCGGGTGCGGCCTGTGCGCGAGCCAGGACTCGCGGTAGGGGCCGGGGGAGGCGAGGAGTTCCGCGTGCGTGCCGTGTTGGACGATCCGACCGTCCGCGAAGACCGCGATCCGGTCGGCGGTGGCGGCCTGCTCCAACCGGTGCGCGATCAGCAGCGCGGTCCGGTCCGTCCGGAGGACGGCGATCGCCGCTTCGACGGCGTCGCGATGGTGCAAGCCGACGTCGGCCGTCGCCTCATCGAGGATCACGATCGCCGGGTCCGCCAGGAACGCCCGAGCGACCGCGAGTTGCTGGATGCGTCCCTCGTCCAGCGGCACGGGCGACTCCCTCGAGTCGGTCGGGTCCGCCGCCGGGTCGTCCTGCAACGCGGTGACCGCCCACTCGGCTCCGACGGCACGGAGCGCCGAGACCATCTCGTCCCGGCTGGCGTCCGGAGCCCCGAGCCGGAGGTTGTCGGCGATCGAGCCACGGAAGTGGTGGAGCTCCTGCGACAGGTAGTACGGGGTGTCGTCGACGAGCACCCGCCCGGACGTCGGCGGATGGTGCCCGGCGACGACCCGCGCCAGGGTGCTCTTGCCCGAGCCGGACGTGCCGACGAGCGCCGTGGTCGTCCGGGGCGGTACGTCGATGGTGACCTCCGCGATCCCACGGTCCGTGGTCGGATACCGGAACGTCAGGTCGCGCACTCGGATCGCCGGCGCTGCGGCGACGCCGCCTGCGGCACCGCCGACGGGCGAGGGCGACTCCGGCATCGCGGACGACGCTGCTGCGAGGTCGATGACCCCGACCAGCCGAGCCAGCCCGACCGTGGCCCGCTGGATGTCGTCGAGCCCGAAGATGAGCCGGCCGACCGGATCGAACAGCCGGTGGAACAGGAGCGCGGCGGTGGTCACGAGCCCGACGGTGATCGTGCCCTGCAGGTTGAGGAGGAAGCCGGTCGCCAGGATCGCCGACAGCCCGAGGAGCTCACCCGAGTTGATCCATCGGAACAAACGGTTCGCGACGCGCACACCCTCGATCTGCGCGTCGATGGAGGCGGCCGCGCGTTCCCGGACGCGTTCGAGCGCGTGGTCCGTCCCGGTGAACGCGGCGAGCATCTCCGCGCCGTCGACCGCGTCCAGCACGGCCTGACTGCGTGATGCCTCGCGGATCCTGACCGTGCGGAACACCACGCGGGATCGCCGGAGGAACGCACGGGTCCCGAGGACGTAGCACGGCGCCGAGGCGAGACCGGCGAGCGCGAGCCACGGGTCGACGGCTGCCAGGGCGACGGCCGACACCCCGATCGCGAACCCGGCGGAGAGCAGTGTCGGGGCGACGTTCCCGCCGGCCTCCGCGACCGCGTCGACGTCGCCGGTGACCCGGGACAGGAGATCGGCACGCTCACCGTCGTCGACGGTGCTCACCGGGAGCCGCATGGCCGAGGCGAACACGTCCTCGCGCAGTTCGGCGAGCAGGTCCTGCACCAGCCCCGTGAGCACCCGAGTCGCCCACAGCGTCACCGCGACGGCCCCGACAGCCCCGACGGCGGCTGCGGCCACCCAGCCTGAGACGACGCTCAGCCCGGCGTCGGAAGCGACGGCGTCCACGATCCGCCCGAGACACGCGGGCATCACGACGCCCAGTGCGGCGGCTGCGAGGAAGAGGACCACCACGGCGGCGGTCCGTCCGCCGTGGCGTCTGAGGAGGGCACCGACGACGGTTCGGACGCGGGAGCCGTCGGCGACGGGGAGCATCTCGGCGGTGGTGGGCTCCGTGGCGGGATCAGTCATGGCGGGTCTCCGAACCGGGAGTGAGTTCGACGACCCGGTCGCAGGCGTTCAACAGGACCGGCGAGGTGGTGATGACGACGACGGTGCCGTCGTGCGCCGCGAGCGCTCGGGCGATGCGGGTCTCCGTGAGGACGTCGACGGCCGACGTCGGTTCGTCGAGGACGAGCACGTCCGCACCGGCATGGAGCGCCCTGGCGATGCCGACGCGCTGGCGCTGCCCGCCGGAGAGCCGTCTGCCCGCCTCACCGACCGGTGACGACCAGCCGCCGAGCTGCACGACCGCGTCGTCGAGCGCCGCCATGCCCACGAACACCGCATCCGGGTCGCCGGTCACGTCATGACCGCGGACCGCCTCCGCCAGGGTGCCGCTCATGATGCGCTGGCCGTGCGGTGGCGCGACCACACGACGGCGGTACGCCACCGGGTCGAGGTCCAGCTGGTCGACGAGTCTGCCGTCGACGGCGAGCGAGACGCTGCCGCGCTCGGCGGGGGTCCGCATGCCGAGCAGGCGGGAGAGGGCCCGCGCCGTGTCGCTGTCGGGCGGCCGGACGCCGAGCAGTTCACCAGCACGGACCTCCACCGGTCGGGCCTGGTGTTCGGAGCGGAAGGACAGCACGACGTCGGTCGCAGGGCCGGAGCCGGATGTCTCGCCCAGCCGACCGCCCGTTTCGAGCAGGTCGTCGGCGTCGACGACCGCGGCCAGGCGTTTGGCGGACGCGAGCTTGTGGATCCAGTTCGAGGGGAAGGAACCCGCCTGTGCGAGGTATCCGCTGATGAACTGCGCGAGGCCGAGCACCGTCACGAGCTCGCCGATGCTGATCCGCCCCTCCGCGGCGAACCAGGCGGACAGGCCGACGAGTGCGGCCATGACGAATGCCGCCAGCGTGCCGCTCACGGCGTCGAAGAGGGCGAGGGACCGCCCGGCGGCCGTCGCTGCGCGTCGTGAGACGTCACTGGCGGCGTCATACCGGCGAACGGCCTCAGCACGCCCGCCGATGCCCACGAGCACCCGGAACCCGCTCATGAAGTCGGCGGCCACCGCTCCGGCCTCGGTCGCCGCCCGTTGCTCGGCGAAGCCTCGGCGTTCCAGTGGTCGAGAGACGACGCGCATGACGAGCATCATCCCGATGGTCGACACGAACACCACGATCGTCGCCACCGGCGAGATCACCGACATCGCCAGGGCGGCTCCGATGATGGCCGCGATGGTCGCCGACTGCTGCGCGACCGACCAGGCGACCCCGGCCACCCGGTAGGTGTCGGACGTGACGACCGTCAGCGCCTCACCCGCCGAAAGGTTCTGTCGCGAGAGCTGCGGCCGAAGCATCCGGGACAGCGTGAGGTGTCGGAGCGCCTGTTCGCCGTGCCCGTAGATCGACACCATGAGGCGCGACGCCGACTGGTAGCTCACCGTCAGGACGAGGAAGGTTCCGACCAGGACCCCGATCCAGATCCCGAGGGCGACCGGATCGGACGGCACCACCGCACGGTCGATGGTCGCCCCGATGATCACGGGGATCGCCGCCTCCGACAGGGCGTGCACGATGAGGAGGCCGGTTGCGGCGACGAGCATGGCGCCGCGACCGTCCGCTCCCAGCGCGATGCCGAAGAGGCGCCGCGGCGTGCTGGTCGTCGTCTTGCTCATCGGCTCCGCCGTCCGAGCGGGAGCACCAGCGGGGTACCGGAGACGGGGTCGGTGATGACCTGGCACGGCAGGTCGTACACGGCCTCCACGAGGTCGGCGGTGATGATCTCCTGCGGATCGCCCTGAGCGACGATCGCGCCGTCGCGCATCGCGACGAGATGGGTCGCATAGCGGGCGGCGTGGTTGAGGTCGTGGAGGACCGCGACGAGGGTGGTACCGCTGCGGTGCAGATCCGTGAACAGCTCCATCAGCTCGATCTGGTGCGCGATGTCGAGGAAGGTCGTCGGCTCGTCGAGCAGCAGGTGCTTCGTCTGCTGGGCGAGTGCCATCGCGACCCAGACGCGTTGCCGCTGTCCGCCCGAGAGCTCGTCGACCAGCCGGCGGGACAGCTCCGTGACCCCGGTCGCGGCCATCGCCTCCGAGACCGCCGCTTCGTCGGTGCTGCTCCACGTCCGCATCGCGCTCTGGTGCGGGAACCGCCCGCGCCCGACGAGGTCCGCGACGGTGATCCCGTCGGGGGCGATGGCGGATTGGGGGAGGAGCCCGAGTCGGCGGGCGGTGTCCTTCGGTTTCGACGCGCGGATGTCAGCACCATCGAGGAGGACCGCGCCGGCGGTCGGGCGCAGGAGCCGCGCGAGTCCGCGGAGCAGGGTCGACTTGCCGCAGGCGTTCGGTCCGATGATGATCGTGAACGAGTCGTCCGGCACCTCGAGCGACAGCTCGGAGACGATCGGAGCATCGCCGTAGCCCAGGGTGAGGTCGCGGGCGAGGAGCGACGTGGTCATGGGAGTTCCTTTCACGTGCGGCGCACGAATTGGCCGGCCAGCAGGCAGGTCAGATAGATGCCGCCGACCGAGAGCGTCACCACGCCGACCGGGACCGCGAGCAGCTGGGCGACGGCGTCGGAGACGACGACCAGGGCGGCTCCGGTGAGCATCACCGGCGCGAGGCCCATCGGGGTGTTCGAGCGGGTGAGCCGTTGAGCGATCTGCGGGGCGGCCAAGGCGATGAACGAGATCGGGCCGGCGGCGGCGGTGACGAGCGCCACGAGGGCCACACCGACGACCATGGCGATCAGCCGGGTGCGTCCAGGGCGCACTCCGAGGGCCATGGCGGCGTCGTCGCCCATCTCGAGCACGGGGAGCGAACGTCGGAGTGGCCGAGCAAGCATGGCGAACACGACGAAGGCCGTGGCGGCGGGGAGCAGCTGGTCGAAGCCGAGCGAGGCGAGGGATCCGGCACCCCAGGTGGCCGCCATCATCGCCTGCTCGACGCTGACGGAGATGAGGATCCAGGAGGTGAGGGAACCGAGCCCGGCCGAGACGCCGATGCCGACGATGATGAGCCGGAAGGACGACATGGTGTGGCGGTTCGCGAGGAGGGCGACCAGTAAGGCGGTCAGCAGACCGCCGACGAGTGCCCCGGCGGCTTTGAACAGGTAGGTGTTGAGCCCGAGGACGAGCATCGTCAGCGTGACGCCGAACTGCGCGCCGACACCAAACCCGATGATGTCCGGTGAGCCGAGCGGGTTGCGGGTGAGCGACTGGAAGATGCCTCCGGCGAGCGCGAGTGCCGCTCCGCAGAGCACCGCGAACAGCACCCGCGGCAGTCGCCACTCGGTCACGACCTGGCGGACGTCCGGGTCGGACGCGGGGTCGACGATCGCCCGGATGACCGCGTCGAAGCCGATCTCGTACGCTCCGATCGTCGTCGCGAACAGCCCTGCTCCGATGATCACCACGACGAGTCCGAGGCACACGAGGACGGACCGCACGGGTACGAGCGTCGCGATGTGCGCGGTCTCCACGCGGATCAGCCGTCGTCCATGGTCGATGACGCTCACAGTCCGCTCACCCGCTTCCGACGCACCAGCATGATCAGGATGGGAGCGCCGAGGAGCGCCGTGACGATCCCCACCCGGAGCTCTCCGGACGGCAACACGATCCGGCCGAGGACGTCTGCGAGCAGCAGGAACGCGGGGCCGATCACCATCGAGTACGTCAGCACCCAGCGCTGGTCGGGGCCCGTGAACCACCGCACGACATGGGGGATCATGAGTCCCACGAAGGCGATGGGACCGGCGGCCGCGACGCCCGTACCCGCCAGGAGGGTGACGGCCACGACGACCCACACCCGGGTGCTGCGCACTCGCGCACCGAGCGCCTGGGCGAGCTCGTCTCCCAGGGTCAGGGCGTTCAGTGACCGGGCGCAGAGCAGACCGATCACGAGGCCCGTGACGATCAGCGGAGCAGCCCACGTGAGCTGGTCGAGGGTGCGGCCTCCGATGGATCCCACGCTCCAGAAGCGCATGACCTGGAGGGTTCCTTCGTCCCGCAGCACGATCGCGGTGGTGAAACCGGTGCAGGCGGCACCGAGGGCGACCCCCGCGAGGGTCAGTTTCATCGGGGTCGCACCCGAGGCCCCGACGGATCCGAGCGCGTAGACGATCACCGTGAGGATGAACGCACCCGCCAGGGCGAACGGGACGTAGGCGCCGGGAGTCGTCAGTCCCAGGACACCGACCGCGAAGGTCACGGCGAACGACGCGCCGGCGTTCACCCCGAGGATGCCCGGGTCGGCGAGCGGGTTGCGGGTGAAGGCCTGGATGAGCCCGCCGCAGACGGCGAGCGCCGCACCGACCAGAATGCCGAGCAACGTCCGTGGGACGCGCAGCTCCATGACCATGAGGTGCAGGGGGTTCGCGTCGTCGTAGGCGACGAGCGCGCGGACGACGGTCAGGGGATCGATGGCCCGATTGCCGATGGCGAGTGAGGCGACGGCTGCGGCGATCAGCACCACCGTGGCGACGAGGAGCCCGACGGCGAGGGTCCCGGTGCGGTGGGGCGAGACGTCCGCGCGTCCGGCCCCACCGGGCATCGGGACGTCCGCCGGCCCGCCCGCAGCAGGCGCTGCTGACGGGGCGGCGGTCCGGGAGATCTCCGACGTCACTTGCCGTCGATGGTCGGCTCGCCCTGCAGTGCCGCTGCGAGGTCGTCGACGTAGCCGGGCAGGACGTACTGCAGGGACAGGACGGTCGGCGCGCTGATCGCCGAGGCCTTGGCGGCGTCGGCGTAGATCACGTAGGACCCGGCGGCGATCGGCGACCAGCGCGACACCACGGCGTTCTCGACCGTGTACGTCCCTTCCTCGGCACTTCCGCCCCATGCGGCGAACAGGTCGGCGTCCACGTCGTAGAGCTGTTCGAGGCTGACGCCGGTGTACCAGTTGTCGCCCTCGGCGCTCGTGAGGAAGCTGTCCATCGCCGAGGTCGAGGTGAAGCCGAGCGCTTCGGTGATGCGGACCCGCGGGTCGTACTCGAGGTAGACGCCGAGGTCCGTCCCGCCCTCGTTCAGGGTGAGGCCCCAGACGAAGCTCTTGTCGTCGAACTCGGGGTGTGCGTCGGCGAGGGAGGTGATGAGGTCCTCGGTCTCGCCGATGAGCTCCTCGGCCTTGGCCTCCTCCGACATCGCCTTCCCGACGGTGCGGGTCATGCCCTCCCAGGTGCCCGGGTTCCAGGGTCCCTCGATGTAGGGGACGGTCGGGGCGATCTCGGTGAGCCGCTCGTATTCGATGTCGGTGACACCGGAGTAGAGGCTCAGGATCAGGTCGGGCTTCAGGGACTTGATCGCCTCGTAGTTCGGGCCGTCGTCCGTGAAGGGGATGATCTCGGGCATACCGCCGTACGCCTCGGAGACGTAGTCCTCGAACCAGGGCTGGTAGCCGCTCTCACCGGCACCCCAGACTTCTTCGATGCCGACGGGGTTGGTGCCGAGGGCGGCGACGATGTCAGGCGTCATCCACCCGAGAGCCACGATCCGTTCCGGCTTCTCCGGGATGACGGTCTCACCGTGGGCGTGTTCGATGACGACGCCGTCGGTCGATGCCGTCGTCGATCCGGTGTCGCCGGTGGCGGCCGAACATCCGGCGAGGGCGAGAGCGGTGGCGATGACGGCGGCGAGGAGGGTGGATCCTCGGCGGACGTTCGGGCGCGCGAAAGCGTGCGGCATGGGGCTCCTTTGAAGAGGGGGGAGTGGATCACCGCTGGCGATCCAGAAGTTAGGTAAGCATGTCCTAACAGAACGATCGTAGGGTGCTTCCGCGCGCGACAGCGTCGAGGAACCGACGAGTTCTGTCGCGGATCCGACACGGTGGTGCGTGCCCGGGTGGATCAGCGCCAGTAGAGCTGGTGGGCGGGGTCCTCCTGCACCCGTGCCACGTACTCCCGAGGGGTCATGCCGAACCGGGCTCGGAAGCTCGCGGAGAAGGCGCTCGAGGACGCGTACCCGCACCGGTGCGCGGCTGCCCCGATCGGCATGCCGTCGATGATCAGCCGCGCCGCCAGCGTCATCCGGACGCCCGTCCGCCACCGGGCGAAACTCATCCCGGTGTCGTGCTGGAAGATCCGCAGCACGGTGCGCTCGTGGAGGCCGTGCACGTCGAACAGCTCGCGCGCGCCCCGGAGGTCACCCGGATCGGCGAGGATCGCACGGACGAGCGGACGGACACGATCGTCGGACGGCATCGGGATCTCGCCCCAGCCGTCCGCCGTCTCCGGCGCGGGCTGCTGCAGCATCTCGATGAGGACCGCCTGCGCACGGACCCGGAGGTCGGTCGGCATGTCGTTGATCCCGAGGTGGAGCAACATCTCCTGCACCGCACGCGGAACCAGGACCTGGGTGACGGTCTCGACGGGCGCGATCAGCGAGGTGGCGGGGAGGTAGGTGTAGCACCCGGTGGAGTCGCGCTCGTGGTGCGCGGTGTGCGGCGTGTGTGCTGGGATCCAGACGCCCTGACCCGGTGCGAGGCGCCACATCGCGTTCGGGAGATGCACCCACACGGTGCCGCGGTAGCACCAGGCGAGCATGGCGTCCGGATGACGGTGCGGTGGCGAGAGCGGGCGACTCCCGGTGTCCTCGTCGGTGACGACACCGGTGCCCATCAGATACGGTTCGGCGACCGACGAAGGATGCTCGGGGCTCGCGTCCCAGTCGACCTGGCTGTACGGGCTCAACGAGCGCTCGTGCCGGCGTCGCCGATCAGCGGGAGGCCGTCGTCATCGAAGCGGACGCCTTTCGCGGCCAGCCGGCGTTCCGCCTCGTGGTGGACGACGCCGCGCTTGCGCAGAACAGCTTCGAGGAGGCGGATCAGGAGGTCGTCCGTCGCGTTCGGGTGCAGCGCGATCTCGATGCGCGCACCCCAGAAGCGGTCCTCGAGGAAGAGCTCCAACGCCGCTGGGTCAGCTGCCGGGTTGTGCGCCGCTGCGGCGCGGATGGCCTGATTGGGGTCGTTCGCCAGGACGGAGAACTCCTCGAACGTGCTCGCCGATCGCGCGAGCTCGTAGCGTCGTTCCTCGTCCGCGATCTGCTCCGGCGTCTTGCGTCTGGCCACGGTGGTCCCTTCATCCCGTCGCCGTCAACCTACCTGGCTCGCCTGATGTTCGACAACGACGGCTTGCCGCGCCGCCCGGGCACTGACGGGCGCGTCACGCCAGGGCGGCGAGCGCTTCGTCGAGGCGTTCGGCGGCTTCGCCGTCGGCGCTGTTGTCGAACAGGATGTGGTGGGCTCCGCGCCATCGGCACTCGGCCGCCTGCGCGGTCGCCCAGAACTCGTCCCAGTTCGCCAGTTTCCAGGTGTCCCGCTCATAGCCTCTGGCGTGCACGCGATCCTTGACGCGGGTGCCGTCGACGGTCACGTGCACGACGACGATGTCGACCTCCCGCGGCCACGAGTGCTCGCTCGCCGCCTCCTCCAGGAACCCACTCTGCGGGAAGTACCGCACGAACGGTGCGTCGAGGACGACCGACATGCCGAGTCTGAGGTTGTCTCCGGCGAGCCGGAGGAGGGTCCGGTACTCGAGGTCCATCACGACCCGCTGGTAGTACTCGTTGTTGTCCCGTTCGTGCTTGTCGGTGCCGGCGGCCTCGAGGAGGGTCTCGGTGAAGAAGGTCGCCACCGAATCCTTGTCGAGGTAGGCCGCCGACACCCGCCCGGCGATGAGCGTGCTCACCGTCGACTTCCCTGACCCCGCGGGGCCGATGACGAAATAGAGTTTCGGACTCATCGGGTCACGCTACGCCGTCACGGCCGCGGCCGGACGTTCCTTGACGAACAGTCCGTACGACAGCGCGCCGACCAGGAGGAGCACGCCGCCGATGAGGAAGACGAGGGTGTAGTTGCCGTCCGTCGCCGTGAGGATCGCCCCGGTGACGACGGGTGCGACGGCCGCCCCCATGAACCCACCGAAGTTCTGGATCGCGCCGAGCGAGGCGACCTGGTTGGACGGGGCGATGTCCGAGGCCAGGGTCCACAGGCAGCCGATGGGGACCTGCGACGCGAAGTACCCGACGGACAGCAGAGCGACGGCGAGGGCGGTGTTGTCCACGTAGGCGACGGGGAGCACGCTCGCGGCGGCGAGCAGCGCGCCGCCGACGATCGGGATCTTCCGGGCGCGGACGGTACCGACGCCCCGCTGCACCAGACGGCTCGAGAGCCATCCGCCGAAGACGACGCCGACGATGCCGCAGAGGAACGGGAGCGAAGCCAACCATCCACTGTCGGCGAGGCTGAAGCCGCGGGCGGTCTGGAGGTAGCTGGGGAGCCAGGTGAGGTAGACCCACACGGTGTAGAAGATGCCGAAGGCTCCGAGCACCATGAACCAGGTGTTGCGGTGCTTGAACAGCTGGCCCCAGGCGACCTGCTCCACCGTGGCGACCACGCGGGCCTCGGCCTCGGCGCCCTTGATCATCGACTGTTCCTTGAGCGTCGGATCGCGGTAGATGCGGAGCCAGACGAGCGCGATGACGATGCCGAACGCACCGACGATGATGAACATGCCTCGCCAGCTCATGGTGAGCAGGAGGAAGGTGAGGAGCGGCGGGGCGATCGCGTTGGCGATCTGCGAGCCCGTGTTCACGAGGGACACCGGGAGCGCGCGCTCCGACTTGTTGAACCAGCGCTCATTGACCTTCAGTGCGGACGTGAAGAACGGCGACTCGGCGATGCCGAGGGCGACGCGGGCCGCGTACAGGAAGCCGAACGAGTTCGCGGCGGCGGTCACCATCGAGACGAGCGACCACGCACCGGCGGCGAACGCGAACATCTTCTTCGGACCGAACTTGTCGACGAGGAAGCCCGCCGGCAGGTTCGCGATCGCATAGGGCCAGGAGAACGCCGACAGCAGCAGCCCCATCTGGAGGGCATTGAGTCCGAACTCCTGAGCGATCGTCGTGTTCGCCACGCTCAGCGTGGATCGATCGAGGTAGTTCACGACCCCGCCGAGCACGAGGAACCCGACCAGGAACCATCGGATCCGGACGCTCTTCTTCTCGGCTTTGGTGAGGACCGGTGCCTCGCTGTCGATCTGGCTCATGCCATGCACTCCTTCGTGTGGTGGTGGGTACTGCGTCGCGCTGGGCGCGAGGAACGGGTGTCAGGCCCGAGCGGCGGCGATCGCCGCGAGGAACTCCTCAGCTGCGCGGGTGACCTTGCCGTAGTCGCCGTCGGCGCGCGCCGCCTTCGTGACCGCGCTGCCGACGCCCACGGCGACGGCACCGGCGGCGAACCAGGTCCCGACGTTCTCGGGTGTGGCTCCGCCCGCGGGGAGGATCGGTGCCTGCGCCAATGGCGCCCGGACCGTCTTGAGGTACTCGGGTCCGGCGATCTCGGTGGGGAACAGCTTGACGATGTCGGCGCCGGCGGACATCGTGTCGACGATCTCGGTCGGTGTGAACGCCCCGCTGATCGAGACGGCCTGGTAGCGCGCTGCGGTGCGGATCATGCCTTCGTCGAGGTTGGGACTCACGAGGATCCGGGCACCGGCCTGGATGCAGGCGAACGCGGCCTCGGCGTCGAGGACGGTCCCGGCACCGATGGCGACTCCCTGGTCGGTGTACTCCTCGGAGAGGGTGCGGATGGCGCCCAGGGCGTCGGGGACGGACAGCGTGATCTCGAGGGCGCGGAAGCCGCCCGCGATCGCCGCCCGCGCGACCTGGATCGCCTCGTCGGTGCTGTCGAGGCGCAGGATGAGGATCGCGCCGGTCTCGTGGATCGTGCGGAGGACGTCGTATTTGGTAAGCATCGCGGATCACATTACCCCATGGATTCACACAGATTCACATATCGTCTCAAATTCACGACGATCGATCTCTGCGGACCGATAGGCTCGCGGCATGAGTTCCTCCTCGCCCCTGATCCCGGAGCAACGCCACCAGGAGATCCTCCGCCTGTTGCGGAGCGCGGGCGTGTTGAGCATCCGGCACATCGTCGAGCTCCTCGGTGTCTCCCACATGACGGTGCGTCGCGACATCGCCGCACTGGAGGAGGGCGGTCAGGTCGTCTCGGTGCAGGGCGGCGTCAGATTGAGCGAACGGAGCGGATCGGAACCACCCCGGGAGCGGGCGTCGAGAGCGGGGCTCGAACTGCCGCGGAAGCGTGCGATCGCCGAACTCGCCGCCGGCCTGGTCGAGGACGACATGGTCCTGTTCCTCGACGCCGGCACCACGTGCGAGGCCGTCGTCCCGTTCCTCGCGGACCGACGGAACCTCACCGTCGTCACGAACGACTTCCTGGTGGTCACGACACTCCTCGACCACCCGGGTATCGAGACCATCCATACAGGGGGCGTCGTCGACGTCTCCAGCGGATCGTCCAGCGGGGCCCTCGCCGCGGCGACCCTGGGCGCCGTCAACCTCGATGTCGTCTTCCTCAGCACGGGGACCTGGGATCTCGCACACGGCGTCACGACGCCGGTGTCCGACAAGGTGGTGCTGAAGCAGGCGGCGATGGCCGCCGGGTCGAGCTGCGTGCTGCTCGCCGACAGTACGAAGTTCGGAACGTTCGAGCGGTTCAACGTGACACCACTCGACGGGCTCGACGCGGTGGTCTCCGACACCGATCTGCCCGAGGACGTCGCCGAGTCACTCACCGACATCGGGCTCGACCTGCGCCTCGCCGCCGTCTGACGTCACGATCGTCGTGCCACCGACTCCGCTGCGGTAGGGGAGGACGGCCCGTCATCCGCGGGTAGGCTCGTCAGTCGGATGCGACGCGTCCGACCACCGACCCGAAGGGCACACGATGACCACGCAGGAACTGACCATCTCGAACTTCGAGGACACCGTGTCGGCCGAAGGCATCGTCCTGGTCGACTTCTGGGCCGAGTGGTGCGGCCCGTGCAAGGCTTTCGGCCCTGTCTTCGAGCAGTCGAGCGAGCAGCACCAGGACGTCGTGTTCACCAAGGTCGACACTGAGGCGAACCAGGAGCTCGCGAGCGGGATGCAGATCACGTCGATCCCGACGCTCATGGCGTTCCGCGACGGTGTGCTCGTCTTCTCGCAGGCCGGTGCCCTCCCCGCGCCGGCACTCGAGGACCTCATCTCGCAGGTGCGCGGTCTCGACATGTCCGAGGTGCACGCCGCCATCGCAGCGGCGAAGGCCGAGGCACAGGCCGAGTAGCCGACGTCCGGAGGAGGCGGTCAGTCCTCCGGGTCGCCGGGCGGACGCGCGAACCCGAGCCGGTGGACACCGGGCTCGTCGAACCTGATCCGCCGCCGCCCGGCCGGCGCGCCGTCCTCCAACCGGGTCGGCAGTGCGCCGCCAGGGCCCGCGATGGCGATCATCGAGCCGTCATCCGGCAGCTCGACGAGCAGGCCGCCGGCCGTGAGACGCAGGGTCGCCGCGACGGGGCGATGACGGCTCCACTCGACATCCACGACGTGTCCACCCCGGACCCGGAACCCCCGGAAGCAGCCGGCCGACCACTCGGCCGGGAGGGTCGGCAGCAGCGACAGGACACCGCCGTGCCCCTGGACGAGCAGCTCGACGACACCGGCCGTCCCACCCAGGTTGCCGTCGACCTGGAACACGTCGTCGAGGTCGCCCATCGGGTGCAGGTCGAGCAGCGAGGCCGATGACAGCGGACCGAGCAGCGTGTCGAGCGCCTCGGACGCGAGCCCCGGATCACGGAGTCGTGCGGCCAGGCAGAGGACCCAGGCCATGCTCCACCCGGTTCCGCCACCGCCGTTCGCGAGTCTCCGTCGCAGTGCGCGTCGGGCTGCCTCGAAGTGTTCGGGCGTGGCCGATTCGGTGATCCGGGTCCCCGGGTACAGGCCGTACAGGTGGGAGAGGTGTCGGTGGCCGGGCTCGGTCGGCTCCCGCTCCTCGGCCCACTCCAGGAGTGTTCCGTCGCGGCCGACCTGCGGCAGTCGAAGGGTGGCCACGGTGTCGCGTGCTCGAGCCAGGAGCCCGACGTCCGCGATGCCGTCGCCGACCAGCTCCGCGAGGGCGAGGTACTCGCGGAGGCACTCGTGCGCCAGCTCCTGGTCCATCGCCGCGCCGGCCGTCACCGCCGCCGTGTGATCCGCGTCGACCACGAACCGGTTCTCCGGTGAGGTCGACGGACTGACGACCAGCGATCCGGCGGCATCCGTGACGACCATTCCCAGGACGAACGAGACCACCGGCTCGACGGTCTGCAGGACGGCGACGCGCTCGGCGTGAACAGCACCGCCGTCGTCCAGACGACGGTGGAGGTGCGCGACGAGCCAGGGGAGCGCGCTCGGCCAGTTCGCCCAGTGCGCGTCGAGCGGCACGGCGTCCGTGTGCCGCCAGAGGTCGCTGTTGTGGTGGGCTGCCGCCCCGTCGAGGCCGTAGGACTCGCCGCCGGTGCGCTGTCCGGCGTCCACCAGTTCACCGATGAACCGGGTGAGTGGCTCGACCAGGTCACCCAGGCCGGTGCTCTCCGCCGGCCAGTAGTTCATCTGGAGGTTGATGTTGGTGGTGAAGTTCGCGCTCCAGGGTGGCCTGACCTGATCGTTCCAGACCCCCTGGAGGTTCGTCGGCTCACTCCCCGGTCGGGAGCTGCCGATGAGGAGCGCCCGACCGAGGTCGAAGTAGCGCTCCGCGAGGTCGGCCGAGGCGGACGCCGACGCCGAGAGGTCCAGATCGACGCGGTCGAAGAGCGACCGATGGTCGGCGACGTGCCGATGGAGCAACGCTTCGCCGGATCGCTGCAACGCACTCGAGACCGTCGCCTGGGCGTACTCCAGCAGCGTGGACGGGTCGCCCGACGGCCGATCTCGCCATCCGCGGTGTCCGGATCGTGCACCGGCGACGAGGCGGAACCCGCCCGGGATCGGTTGCACCGCGATCGACAGCGCCCAGGCCATGCCGGCGTCGACGAGACCGTCGGCATCCGGGACGTCGGTCGGGTACCGGACGGCCTCGTCATCGTCACCGCCGAGATACGAGGGTCGCACGCTCGCCGGCGCACGGCCGGTCACCGACCACCATCGGGTGTCGCCGACCGTGCGCTCCTCCGTCGTCGACGGGTGCGGCGTCGCGAAGCCGACCCTCGGTTCACGGACACCGTCACCCAACAGTTCGACGACCAGCACGTCGTCCACCGCCGACACGAACGCGTGGAGCGTGACCGCCTCGCCACTGCTCGTGGACGTCGTCTCGACGACGCCGCGCGCGAGATCGGAGGTCCGTCTCGAGCGCGAACCGTCGTCGGGCGACGCGTAATCGATCGTGAGGCGGCCGAGCGGCTGGAAGGACTCGGTGAACGTGCTCCCGCGCAGTGCAGCCGCGCGGGCATCGGCCGCCATGGAATCGCCGTCGGCGATCGCCCGGCGAACGGACGCCAACGTGCCGGGACGCGGGCGGAGTGCCAGCCCACCGCCCGGGCGTCGCGGACCTCCCGACCACAACGTGTCCAGGGAGAGGTCGATGCCCTCACGTCCGGGCACGCCGTCGAGCGCCGCGCCCAACGTCCCGTTGCCGATGAGGAACCGATCGACGAACCGGGTTGCCGGTCCGTCGAGTTCGATTCGATGACGCTCGACGCGCTGCTGTCGGTCATCCATCAGTGGTCGAGTCGGAGCAGCACGGCACCGTGCGCGGGCAGGGCTGTATCGACGGCGCCGTCGACGACCGGCAACGGCCGACCACTCCACAGCTCGGTGACGGACGATCGATCGGCGCAACCGAGATCGGCCAGGTGCACCCGCAGCTCCGTGTCCGCGTCCCCGAGCCAGAAGACCGCGCGCCACCGGGTCTCGCCGAGCTCAGCCGCCCAGACGGCGAGATCGCCGTCACGGATGATCTCCCGGCTGCCGTCGCTGCCGAGCAGCGCGAGGACGTCCGGGTTGGTCACGAGTGCGAGCGTGTGCGCCGGGGTGTCCGGGAGGTGGCCGCCGAAGAAGAGCGGCGAGCGGGCGATGCACCACAGCGTCATGAGCGTCTGCTGCTCGGCCGGGGTGAGACGGCTCAGCCGGTCCGATCCGACGTGGGCCCGGACACCGATGCGCCCGAGCGGGAGCATGTCCGCGTCGGCCCACGCCCCCGGACGCTGCAGGGGCGCCCAGCGGGCCAGGCGCTGGAACTGTTCGCGTACCGCCGACCAGTCGTCCCAGAGGTCGTCGGAGATCCGCCACAGCTGGGCCGTCGATCGAAGGGTGTCGAGATGCTCCGTCGAGAGTCGCTTCCCCGGGGACAGGCTGAGCACCATCGGTCGACCGGTGGCATCGATCGCCCGTGAGATGGCCTCGATCTCGGCGGTCTGGATCGGTGGGTAGAGCACGTCGTCGAGCTTGATGAGGTCGACGCCCCACTCGGCGAGCTGCGCCATGACCGAGTCGTAGTAAGCCTGCGCACCCGGGGCGGTCATGTCGACGCCGACGTTGTCGGGATTCCACGGGCAGACGTTCGTCGGATCCGCGATCTCCCCGCAATGGGCGGTCGAGCCGAGGATCGGCAGCTCGAGGTCGACAGCCCGCCGCGGCACGCCTCGCATGAGGTGCACCCCGAAACGGAGCCCGAGCGCGTGCACGCGGTCGGCGAGCGCGCGGAAGCCGCCCGACGCCGCAGACGGGAACCGGTTCGGCGCGGGTTGCGGTCGGCCCCAGGCGTCGAGCGTCGGCTGGGAGATGCGCTCGTAGTCGCCGACGCCGGGCGCCGGTTCGTACCACTGGATGTCGACGACCACCGTGTCCCACCCGACGGGCAGCAGGTGCTCGGCCAGGAACGCGGCGTTGGCAAGTACCTCGGCCTCCGTGACGGACCCTCCGAAGCAGTCCCAGCTGTTCCAGCCCATCGGCGGGCGGTCCGCCCGCGCCCGACGTGCTGCACGCACCTCGGTGACCGCGATCTCCACCACCTCGCTCATGGAGCGACGACCTGAGCCGTGATCGTGGCGAACGAGTGCGGTGGGAGCGTGACGCGAAGACCCGTCGGTGTGACGTCGAGACCCGTGAGCGGTCGCGGTGACACGGCGTCGGTCTCACCGGGACGGTTGTGGGCGTCGGGCCGCGCAGCGGTGAGCAGCCGGCCGTGCGGCTCGACCACGGACCCGCCACGGACGTCGACCTCGATGACGAGTGGCGCGTCGAGGTCGACGTTCGTCAGCGAGCAATGGAGGACGCCGTCCTTGACGCTCGCCGAGGCGGAGACGGTCGGGATGCCGCCCGCGTGTGCGGCGTCGGCGTCGCGGACCGGCCCGACCATGTGCGTCGGGAGGGACGTGGCGTCCTGGTGCGGGCTGTTCATCTCGAAGACGTGGAAGGTGGGCGTCCGGACCATCTCGCCGCCGTCGGGATCGGTCAGGAGCATCGCCTGCAGGACGTTGACCGTCTGCGCGATGTTGGCCATGCGCAGCCGGCCCGCGAAGCGGTGGAACACGTCGAAGTGCCAGGCGGCGACCATGGCGTCGCGGATGGTGTTCTGCTGGAACAGATGCCCGGGGTGCGTGCCCGGCTCGACGTCCCACCAGGTGCCCCACTCGTCGAGCACCATGCCGAACCGTTCCTCCGGGTCGTACACGTCCATGACGGCGGCGTGCGACGACAGCAGCTGCTCGACGCCCTGTGCTGCGGCGATCGTGCTCCAGTACTCCGCGGCGTCGAACCCGGTCGCGCTGCCCTTCGCCTTCCAGCTGCCGCCGATCGTGTAGTAGTGCACCGAGACGGCTTCCCAGGGGGTCGCCGAGAACGGGTGGGTGGCCACGTCGGCGACGACCTCCATCAGCGTCTTGGTCCAGGCCACGTCGAACCCGTCGGCGCCGGCGGCGACCCGGTAGAGCGGGACCTTCCCGCCGCTCTCGCAGAAGGTACCGAACTGGCGTGCCAGGTCCGCGTACGCGCCGGCGCGCAGGTTGCCACCGCACCCCCAGGGCTCGTTTCCCAAGCCCCAGAACGGGACGTCCCAGGGCTCCTCCCGGCCGTTCGCGCGACGCAACTCGGCCATCGGGGTCTCCCCGGCACCGGTCAGGTACTCGATCCAGTCGGCCATCTCCTGCACCGTGCCCGAGCCGAGGTTGCCCGAGACGTAGGCGTCGGCACCGAGGAGCTCGCACAGCTCCATGAACTCGTGGGTGCCGAACGCGTTGGTCTCGCTCGTCCCGCCCCATTGCGTGTTGACGAGCTTCGGGCGGTCCTCGCGAGGTCCGATGCCGCTCGTCCAGTGATAGCGGTCCGCGAAGCAGCCGCCCGGCCAGCGGAGGTTCGGGATGCGCAGTTCGCGGAGCGCCTCCACGACGTCGAGTCGGATGCCGCCGACGTTCGGGACGGGCGAGTCCTCGCCCACCCAGAAGCCGTCGTAGATGCCGCGCCCGAGGTGTTCCGCGAAGTGGCCGTAGACGTGTCGGCTGATCGTGGGTCCTGGCCGGTCGAGGTCGACGGTGACGGTCGCAGTGGAGTCCATGGGTGATGTGGTCCTGTTCTGTGCAGCGGGTCGTGGGTCAGACGGCGGTCACGAGGATCGTGATCGCGCGGTCGGGCTGGAAGGTGGGGAGGTCGAGGCCGATCACGGCGAGCTGGCCACCGCTCAGCACGGGCGCCGCCGCGAGCGTGGCCGGGTCGGCGTCGAGTGGCGGCGCATCCCGGAGCCACTGGGGGATCACCCAGCGCGGGCCGAGGGAGTCGTCCTGCGCGACGGCGAGGCGGTAGTGACCGTCCGGGCGGAGTCCGGGAAGGCGGACCCGACGACGGGAGTCGGCCGACCGCGGGGGAGTCACCAGGGTGTACAGCGCGGTGGTGCCGTCCTCCGCGACGACCCCGCGCAGGGTCGGAGCGTCGTCGTCCCACTCGCCGTCGCCGACGACGCGGCCGGTGGCGATGAGTCCGCGATGACGCGTGAAGACGGTGATCCACCTGGCGAGGGTCGTCCGATCCGCATCGTCGAGCTCGCGCAGATCCCACTCCACGCCGAAGTGCCCGAGCAGCGCGATCGCGCACCGGGTGTGGAGCGTGTGCGTGCGTCCGGTCGTGGCCGATCTGGCCGAGGCCACGTGCGACCCGAGCATCTCGGGCGGGACGAGGAGCCCCGTCCACCGGAGCATGCGGGCCCGCTCGATCGGGTCGTGGTTGTCGGAGGTGTGGACGCGATCGGACCGTTCGAGGACACCGAGGTCGATGCGGCCTCCACCCGAGGCGCAGCTCTCGATCTCGAGGTGCGGGTGCCGCGATCGGAGCTCGTCGAGCAGCCGGTAGAGGGCTTCGGTCTGGTCGTGCACGGCCGCCCGCCCGGTCGACGGATGGCCGGCATCGACGAGGTCGCGGTTATGGTCCCATTTCAGGTACGCGATCCCGAGCTCGCGGACCAGTGTGTCGATGGCCTGCAGGATGTGGTCGAAGGCCGCCGGATTGCCGAGATCGAGCACCTGCTGGTGCCGGACGGGCGACGGGAGCTCGTCCCTCGCCCGCAGGATCCAGTCCGGGTGCTCGCGTGCGAGGTCGGAGTCCTCGTTGATCATCTCGGGTTCGAACCACAGCCCGAACTCCATGCCGAGTGATCGCACCCGGTCGGCGAGCGGCGCGAGACCGTCCGGCCAACGCTCGGGGTCCGGTGTCCAGTCGCCGAGGCCGCGGGTGTCGTCGTGACGTCCGCGGAACCATCCGTCGTCGAGCACGTAGCGCTCGACGCCGATGGCCGCGGCCCGGGTCGCCAACTCGGAGAGGACGTCGAGGTCGTGATCGAACAGGACCGCCTCCCAGACGTTCAGGGTGACGGGGCGCGGACGCCGAGCCGCCCGCGAGGTCGAGCGCAGCCAACGGTGGTAGCGCGACGAGGCGGCATCGAGGCCGACGCCGTAGGCCCCGTACACCCATGGAGTCCGGTGGTCCTCACCAGGGCCGAGTCGGACCTCGCCGGGCAGGAGCAGCTCGCCGCCACGGAACGCGAGGTGTCCGTCGGTGCGTTCGACGCCGATCGTGTGGTTGCCGCTCCAACCGACGTGGCACAGCCAGACGTCACCGGTCCGGCTGTCGAACCCCGGTGTTCCGATCGCGGTGACCCCGGTGGCGTCGAGACCGGGGCGACCGTGCCGCGACTCGCGGAGGTGTGTCCCGGTCGTGACCGGAAGCCGCTGCGGCAGCTTCTCGTTGCCCCACCGGCCGGCGAAGTCGAGGATCTCCCGAGCCGACGTCGGGATCGGGAGGGCCGGCACGACACCCTCGACCTCCAGGAGGTCGTCGCCCCGGTTCGTGACCGTCACGCGCGTGCGCAGCAGGCCACTCGGTGTCAGTTCGATCGCCACGAGGAGAGCGATGCCGGTCTGGTCGTCGACCGCGGTCACCTCGACCAGCGCGGCGCCGCACTGCCGCACCTCGCCGGCCGGGAGGGCCGCTCTGTCGACCTCGACCGAGGCCACGTCGAAGCGCGACGACCAGGCCGTCCCGGCGCAATGCGCCCGGAGGCCGGGGAGACCCGACCAGCCCGACGCCTGCTCGGGCAACAGGCTCGGCTCGTACGGCGCGTCCGATCCGTCGACGAGGTCGCCGCGCACGGTGGCTGTGGCCGCGGCAAGCCACTCGAGGTCGTCGGCATCGACGGCGGCACCCCAGTGCGCGATCGTCGGGAGGCGGGTCCCGTGCTGGACGAGCACGACGGAGACGCCGTCGCACTGCAGATGGACGACGCGCTGTTCGAGCGTCGCTGAGAGGTCGGACATGGTTCCTCCGAAGCGGTCGGTGAGGCGGGTATGACGGCCGGTGGGCCGAAGGTCAGGCTGAGTCCCGGACGACGAGCGTGGTGTCGAGCCAGCGCGGAGCGGTCGTCCGGCCGGCGATGAGCTCCATGACGAGTTCCGCGGCGACCCTGCCCATCTGTTCCAACGGCTGACGGACCGAGGTCAGCGGTGGCTCCGCGGTTGCCGCGACGACCGTGTCGTCGAATCCGACGAGCGCGATGTCGTCCGGGACCGTCCGGCCACTGGCCTCGAGAACGCGCATCGCGCCGACCGCCATGAGGTCGGAGCCCGCGAAGACGGCGTCGAGGTCCGGGTACCGGGAGAGTAACCGCGCCATTGCCGACGAGCCGCTCGGCATGGTGAAGTCGCCTCGGGCGACCGCACGGGTGTCGAGGCCACGCTCGGTGAGGACGTCCCGCCAGCCTCGGACACGGTCGCTGGACGCGGCCATGTCGGCGGGGCCCGAGATGACGCCGATCCGCGTGCGGCCGAGCGCGATCAGGTGTTCCGCCGCGAGCCGACCGCCGGCGTAGTTGTCGGAGTCGACGAAGGTGACGTCCTCCGTGTGCTCACCCATCGGGCGGCCGACGAAGACGATCGGGAGGTCCACCGAGGCGAGCGCCTGGGTGATGGTGCTGATCTCGTGCTGCAGGATCACCACCGCCCCGTCCACGTAGTGCGCCGCCAGGTAGGCGACGAGCGCGTCGAGTTGGCGCGGGTCGGCGAGGAAGAGCGCGGGCTGCTGGGCTGCCGACAGGAGCGCGGCGGTGGCGCCCTTGAGCGGTGCCGCGACGAACGATCCGGAGAACGGTTCGAGCTCGCCCGCTGCGAGGACGATCGCGACGGCGCCCGTCCTGCCGCCGGCGAGCGACCGGGCTGCGACATTCGTGCGGTAGGCCAGTCTCACGGCCGCTTCGCGCACCGCGACGACCATCGAGGCGTCGACCGTCGAGGCACCGGCGAGGACCCGCGACGCGGTCGCTCGGGAGACGCCGGCCTCTCGGGCGACGTCGACCAGGGTCGGTTTGCGCATCCTCGCTCCTTTGCGATCGTCCACCTGCCGGTGGTCTGGCAACGAGCATCGCAGAATCCGAGAGAGCGGTCTCCGAGTTGCGCAATATTGCCCTGGTGCCCTGGAACCCCGCTGCCTATGGTGATCACCACGCCCGAACGGTCCGGATGCTCCCCGATCCAGTCGACATCGGCGCGAGCCGGAGAGCGATCTCCGGCCGGTGACCGCAACGTAGCGCGACACCGCGGAACACGATCCCGCATAGGAGGGGGATTTCCAGTGAAATTCCGTCTTGCAGCAGCAGCAACCGTCGCCGTCATGGTCGGCGCCCTGGTCACCGGTTGTTCCGGGTCCGGCGGCGGCGATGACAAGACCTTCCAGTTCTGGTCCTTCACGGGCATCAACCAGAAGGCCGATGTCGAGAAGTACAAGGAAGCGCACCCCGACATCACCGTCAAACTCACCGAGGTCGGCAGCACGCAGGAGACCGCCCAGGCGCTCACCGCGGCGTTGGCCGGCGGCAAGGTCCCCGACCTGGTGCTCATCCAGGGGGACGACATGCCCAACTTCGTCGCGAACCCCGACAACTTCGTCGACCTGAGCACGATGGGCGCCGGCGACATCTCCGGAGACTACCTGCCGTGGGTCTGGGACCAGGCGGTGGCTCAGAACGACGCCGTCATCGGGGTGCCGACCGACGTGGGCGGGATGTCGATGGCGTACCGCGCGGACCTCTTCGAGGCCGCCGGCCTGCCGTCGGAACCGGACGCGGTCGCTGCGCTCTGGCCCACCTGGGACGACTTCATCTCCGTCGGCCAGCAGTACGTCGCCGCCACCGGGAAGCCGTTCCTCGACAACGCCGGCACCTCGGTCTTCTTCCAGACCGTGAACCAGGTCGACGAGAAGTACTACACGCCCGAGGGTGAGCTCGTGTACGACACGAATCCACAGGTGAAGGAGGCGTTCGACATCTCGATCAAGGCGATCGAGGCCGGCATCACGGCGAACGTCCCCGCCTTCTCCACCGGCTGGAGCACGGGCAAGACCAACGGCGCCTTCGCCGCGATGGCAGCTCCCTCCTGGATGCTGAAGAGCATCAAGACGGACGCACCCGACACCTCGGGCCAGTGGCGCGTGACGACGGTGCCCAAGGTCGCCGGCAACTGGGGCGGCAGCTACCTCGCCATCCCGAAGCGCGCGGCGAACCCGGAGGCGGCGTGGGCCTACATCAAGGAGATGCAGTCACCCGAGTCGCAGCTGAAGAACTTCACCGACACCGGCGCCCTGCCCAGCACGGTCTCCGCGTACGAGTCCACCGCGATCGCCGACTACACCGACCCGTTCTTCGGCGACTCGAAGATCGGTGCCGTGCTCGGCAAGTCCTTGCAGGAGTTCAAGCCGTTCTTCAACGGTCCGGAGACGGCGACGATCGGTTCCGCGATGATCAACACCGTGACGGACGTCGAAGCCGGCAACACCCCACCGGACAAGGCCTGGGACGTCGCGATGAAGGCCGTGAAGGACGCCCTCGGCGGCTGACCCGACGGCCCCGTCCACCCGTCCGCTCCGACCCGGGGCGTTCCGGCCGAGCAACACGCCGGAACGCCCCTGAAGGATCATCGTGACCACACACATCGCCCCACCTCGGCTGCTGCCGAA
Organism: Plantibacter sp. CFBP 8798; assembly: GCF_014841195.1. Classification (NCBI taxonomy): domain Bacteria; kingdom Bacillati; phylum Actinomycetota; class Actinomycetes; order Micrococcales; family Microbacteriaceae; genus Plantibacter; species Plantibacter sp. CFBP 8798. The sequence goes on along the minus strand of NZ_JACYTS010000002.1, from coordinate 405,876 downwards.
ACAGTCGCCACCCGGTATCGGGACGCGGATCCGCAACACCCTGCCGGAACGCTTCGCCCCCTACGTCTACATCGCCCCGTTCTTCCTGATCTTCGCCGTCTTCGGCCTGATCCCGCTCCTGTTCACCTTCGTGGTGTCCCTCTTCGACTGGAACCCGATCGGTCAGCAGACCTTCATCGGCTTCGACAACTTCACCAGGCTCGCGGCCGACCCGCGGTTCTGGAACGCGATGCTCAACACCTTCGCGATCTTCATCATCTCCACGGTGCCGCAGCTGGTCATCGCCCTGGGCCTCGCCCACCTGCTCAACCACGTCCGCCTGCGCTTCGCCACCGGCTTCCGGATGGCGATGCTCGTGCCGTACATCACCTCGGTCGCCGCGACCACGATCGTGTTCGCCCAGCTGTTCGACCGTGACTACGGGCTCTTCAACTACCTCATCAGCTTCTTCGGCGGTGATCACGTCGACTTCCTCAACGACAAGGTCGGCTCGTGGTTCCTCGTCGCGCTCATGGTCGTCTGGCGGTGGACGGGCTACACGACGCTGCTGTACCTGGCGGCATTGCAGGCCATCCCTCGTGACGTGTACGAGGCGGCCGCCGTCGACGGCGCCGGCGGCTGGAAGCAGTTCGTCTACATCACCATCCCGTCGTTGCGTCCCATCATCGTGTTCACGATCGTCACCTCGACGATCGGCGGGCTCCAGGTGTTCACCGAACCACTGCTGGTGAACCCGGCCACCGGCCTCACCTGTGGTGCGGCACGACAGTGCCAGACGCTCACGCTGTTCCTCTACGAGCAGGGCTTCGGCCAGTTCGAGTTCGGATACGGCTCGGCGATCGGCGTCGCGCTGTTCGTGATCGTCGTGCTCGTCGCCCTGCTGAACTTCTTCCTGTCCACCCGCACCCGAGGAGGACGCTGATGTCCGAGACGCTCAACTCCACCCAGCTGATGGCGAGCGCGACCTCCGCCGGCCGGAAACGGAACGGCGGCCGGATCGGCCGCATCCCCTGGTACACCTACGTCCTCCTCGTGTGCGCCGTCGTCGTGAGCATGTTCCCGCTGTACTTCATGTTCGTCGTCGCGACCACGGACTCGGCGACGGCGACCACCCTGCCACCGCGGCTGTACCCGGGCGACAACCTGTTCCACCTCGTGGGGCTCGTGCTCGAGACCGTGCCGTTCATCCAATCGATGATCAACAGCCTCATCGTCGCGCTGTCGATCGGCGTCGGATCGGCCCTGCTCTGCGCCCTGGCCGGGTTCGCCTTCGCGAAACTGGAGTTCCGCGGCCGCAACGCGCTGTTCATCCTCGTTGTCCTCACCATGACCGTGCCGACGCAGTTGAGCGTGATCCCGCAGTACCTGATCATCTCCGCGCTCGACTGGGTCGACACCCTGCAGGCACTCATCGTCCCCGGCCTCGCGAGCGCGTTCGGCATCTTCTGGATGCGTCAGCACATCTCGAGCTCCGTGAGCGACGAGCTGCTCCAGGCGGCGAGACTCGATGGTGCCAACACCTGGCAGATCTTCTGGCGGATCGTCTTCCCGGTCATCAGACCGGCGGCGTTCGTCCTGGGACTGCTCGGCTTCGTCGGATCGTGGAACGACTTCCTCTGGCCGTTCATCGTCCTGAAGTCGCCCGAGATGTACACGGTCCAGATCGCGATCAAGGCCCTGCAGTCGCAGCGGTCGATCGACCTCGGCCTCGCGATGGCCGGGTCGTTCCTGGCCACCATCCCGCTGCTCATCGCGTTCATCTTCGTCGGCAAGCGCATGGTGACGGGGATCATGGACGGAGCGTTCAAGGGATGACCCTGCAACACGACGGCGTCACGCCGACCACGTCGGGCATCGTCCGCGGCGTCTGGAACGACCGACGGGCGTCACCCGTCGAGCGGGCGCGAGCACTCCTCGATGAGATGACCCTCGAGGAGAAGGTCGGTCAGCTCGGTTCGGTCTGGTTCACCGACACGGCGGGCGACTTCGCGCCGAGCGTGGACGGCTCCGACGACCCGGCTGCGCCGACATCGGCGCCCACCGGCGACTTCACGGGTGGCCTCGGGCAGTTGACGCGCATCTTCGGGACCGAACCGGTGACGGTGGCCGAGGGCGTCGATCGCCTGCGGGAACGGCAACGGCAGGTCGTGGCCGGCAACCGGTTCGGCATCCCCGCGATCGCACACGAGGAGTGTCTGACAGGGTTCGCCGCGTACGGTGCGACCGCCTTCCCGACGCCGCTCGCCTGGGCCGCCTCGTTCGACGAGGAGCTCGTGGAGCGGATGGCGGAGGCGATCGGAGACGACCTCCGTTCGGTCGGTGTCCATCAGGGACTCGCGCCGGTCCTCGACGTCGTCCGGGACTACCGCTGGGGCCGGGTCGAGGAGACGCTGGGAGAGGACCCCTACCTCGTCGGCCAGCTCGGCGCCGCGTACGTGCGTGGTCTCGAGCGGTCCGGGGTCGTGGCGACGCTCAAGCACTTCGCCGGCTACGCCGCATCCCGAGGCGCGAAGAACCACGCCCCGGTGAGCATGGGGCGCCGCGAGCTCGCCGATGTCGTGCTTCCGCCGTTCGAGACGGCGATCCGGCTCGGGGGAGCGCGAAGCATGATGAACGCCTACACCGATCTCGACGGCGTCCCCGCGGGCGCCAGTGTCGAGTTGCTCACCCGCATCCTGCGCGACGACTGGGGTTTCGACGGCACCGTCGTCGCCGACTACTGGGCGATCCCGTTCCTGGCGACCATGCACCATGTCGCGAGCGACGCGGCGGAAGCCGGCGCGCTCGCCCTCACCGCCGGGATCGACGTCGAGCTCCCGGAGACCGCCGGCTACGGCGCCGGCCTCGTCGGGCTCGTCCAGGAGGGGGCGCTCGACGAGCGGCTGGTCGACCGGGCCGTGCTCCGGCACCTGCGGCAGAAGATCGAGCTCGGCCTGCTCGACGGGGGTCCGCTCGTGCCGGAGCACGCCGCATCGACCGATCTCGACGGCCCCCGAAACCGCGCCATCGCGACGCGTCTGGCCGAGGAGTCGGTCGTCCTCCTCCGGAACCGCGCCGTCCTCCCGCTCCGGCCCCCAGCGCGCATCGCCGTGATCGGGCCGGCGGCCGACCAGTTCCGCAGTCTCGTGGGCTGCTACGCGTTCCCCAACCACGTGCTGTCGAAGCACCCCGGGCACGATCTCGGCATCACCATCCCGACGATCCTGGACGCGGTTCGTACCGAGTTCGCCGCGGCGGACATCGTCGTCGAACCGGGATGCAGCATCACCGAGACCGGTCAGGAGGACGTTCCGGCCGCCGTCGAGGCCGCCCGTTCAGCCGACGTCGTCGTGCTGGCCGTGGGCGACATCGCGGGCCTGTTCGGCGATGGTACTTCGGGAGAAGGCTGTGACGCCGAGGACCTGCGCCTCCCCGGGGGCCAGCACGACCTCGTGCTCGCCGTCCTCGCGACCGGGACGCCCGTCGTCCTGACCGTGCTGTCCGGGCGACCCTACGCACTGGGGGACTACGACCGGGCCGACGCACTGGTCCAGGCGTTCTTCCCCGGGCAGGAGGGCGCGGCGGCCGTCGCGGGGCTGCTGTCCGGCCGCGTGCAGCCGAGCGGACGGCTCCCGGTGCAGATCCCTCGTTCACCGGCCATGCCGGGCACCTACCTGCAGCCGCCGCTCGGTCTGGCGTCCCGCGGGATCAGCGTGCTCGACCCCACGCCGCTCTTCCCGTTCGGTCACGGCCTCACCGCCGGGGACGTCCGCTACCGATCGCTCACGAGTGCAGCGGAGCTCGCCGTCGACGGTGAGGTCCTCGTCGACGTCACCGTCGAGAACATGGGCGTCGAGGACGCCGTCGAGGTGATCCAGCTCTACGGTACGGATCCGGTCGCCTCCGTCGTGCGTCCCTCGGTCGAACTGCTCGCATTCGCACGCCTCACGGTCGCTGCCGGGACGTCGGCCACGGTGCGTTTCTCGGTGTCGGCCGACCGCTTGTCCTTCACCGGAGTCGACGGCCGTCGGGTGATCGAACCGGGGACGTACGTCCTGTCCGCCGGGCCGTCGGCACTCGAGCGTCCGCTCACCCACACGATCGAGGTGACCGGCAGCAGGCGGGAGCTTGTCGCGCCGCGCGAGCTCCGCGTGGACTGGCGGCGTGTCGACGCGGTCGCGAGGAAGGCCTGACCATGCCGTTCGTCCCGATCTCCCAGGTCACCCTCACGGGTGGGCCCCTGTTCCAGGCGCAGGAGGCCGACCGCGCCTACCTGCGAGCCCTCGAGCCCGATCGTCTGCTCGCCCCGTTCCTCCGTGAGGCGGGCCTGGAGCCCCGGGCGGCGTCCTACGACGACTGGGAGGTGCGCGGACTCGACGGCCATACCGCCGGACACTACCTCTCGGCCTGCTCCCTGATGGTCGCCTCGACCGGGGACGACGTCCTGCGCTCCCGACTGGAGTACACGGTCGCCGAACTGGCCCGCGCACAGGACCACCTGGGGTCCGGGTACGTCGGTGGAGTCCCTCGGAGTGCCGAGCTCTGGGCCGAGGTCGCGGCGGGGATCACCGAATCGACGTTCCGCGCCGGCCGCTGGGTGCCCTGGTACAACCTGCACAAGCTGTACGCCGGTCTCATCGACGCGGCCCGATTGACCGGGAACCACATGGCACGCGACGTCGTCCTGCGCCTCGCCGCGTGGTGGGAGGAGCTCGCTGCCGGGATCGACGACGAGCACTTCCAGCTCATGCTCGAGACCGAGATCGGCGGGATGAACGAGGCGTACGTCGACCTCTTCGACCTCACAGGTGATCCCCGCCATCTCACGATGGCAGCCCGCTTCACGTCGACCGCCCTCAGCGAACCGCTGTCGCGCCGGTCCGACGAACTGACCGGCCTGCACGCCAACACCCGCATCCCGCAGTTCGTCGGGTTCGCCGCCCTCGCCGCTCGGAGTGCTGATCCGGCCCTCGCCCGTGCGGCCCGCTTCGCCTGGGAGACGATCCTGACGCGGCGCACGGTCGCGATCGGCGGCAACAGTGTCCGGGAGCACTTCCATGCCATCGACGACTTCACCCCGATGACCGAGGACCGGGAGGGCCCGGAGACCTGCAACAGCTACAACCTGATCAAGCTGGGCCGACGGCTCAGTGCCGACGGGTCCGACCCGGCGATCGCCGACGCGCTCGAACGGATCCTCTTCAACCACCTCCTGTCATCGCAGCACCCCGAGCACGGCGGCCTCGTCTACTTCACCTCGATGCGACCCGACCACTACCGCGTCTACTCCTCGCCGGAGCACAGCTTCTGGTGCTGCGTCGGGACCGGCCTGGAGAGCCACGCGAAACACGGTGAGTCGCTGTACCGGTTCGACGACGACACGCTGTCGGTCGAGCTCTTCGCGCCCTCCGTCGTGCGGATCCCGGAACTCGGTCTCGAGCTGGAGCAACGCACGGCCTTCCCCTCCGACGGCGTGGTCGGACTCACCCTCGGGCTCACCGGTCCGCGGCGGTTCCGGCTCCGCGTCCGAGTCCCCGGGTGGAGTGTTCCGACACCCGAGGTGTTCGTCAACCGCGCTCCGGTGACCGCCGGACTCGAACGCGGCCACCTCGTCGTGGATCGCGAGTGGAGCGACGGCGACACCGTGTCGTTCGAGCTCCCCATGGGCGGTCGTGCGGAACCGTATCCGGACGGCTCGGACTGGACCTCGCTCCTCTGGGGTCCGTCCGTCCTGGCCGCCCGTGGCGAGTCGCTGCCGACCGACGTGGTGCTGGCCGGCCGCGCCCACGCCCCGCACACCGCCGTCGGCCCGCTCACCCCGCTCGCCTCGGCACCGATCGTCCCGCGGTCGGCTGTGCCCTACCGGGACGCCGACGGGCGACTCCGGATCGACTCCGACCGAGGACCGATCCCGTTGGAACCGTTCGCAGGTCTGCACGACGCGCGGTACACCGTCACGTTCCCCGTGGCGTCGACGGCGGACGAGGACGCCGTCGCTCGGCGCCGCACCGCATTGGTCGAACGGGACCGACGCGCCGCGAGCATCGACGGACGGACGGTCGACCGGGTCGCGCTGGGCGAGCAGCAGCCGGAGGCGGATCACGCGTTCGAGGGGGTGGCCAGCGCCAGCGGCGCGGTGGGTGGCGTCCGCTGGCGGAGCACGGCCAAGCGTCTGTCCGTGACGCTCGTCGACCCGCATCTCCTCGGCCGGGTCGTCAGAGTGACCTGGCTGCACGACCCGGCGGGCCAGGGTCTCACCCTGGAGATCGACGACACGCCGGTCGCTCCGCAGGAGGGCGGGCGAGACGACGACCTGGAGTGGGCGGAGTACCCGCTGACGCCCACCAGCGCCGGGTGGGGTGTCCGGCGGTTCGCGCTCGTCGCGGAGCCGGATCGCGAGACCCCGCGGTGCACCGAGCTCCGAGTGCTGACCGCCGAGGGAGTCTGACCACCGGGGTGGGCACGCGCAGCACCCCGGGATGCGGGACCATGGAGCCATGACGACGACGCCGGAGCAGGACGACCTCAGCGTGACGCTCGCGGACGTCGCCGCGAGGTCCGGGTGCTCGGTGTCGCTCGTCTCCCGGGTGCTCGCCGGGAAGCGCCATGCATCCCCGGACACCCGTGACCGCATCCTCGCTGCAGCGCACGACCTCGGCTACGACCGCGCAGCACAACGTCGCGGCCGACCTCGCTCGGTCCCGCGCCTGCTCGACCTGGCGATGAGTCAGTGGGACGACCCCTGGGCGAACACGGTCGTGACGAGTGTGCGGCGGGCGGCCGCTGCGGCGAACTACGACCTGGTGCTCACGCCCGAGAGCGAGTCGATGGTCGACGACTGGCCCAGTCGGGCACGTGCGCGGGGATCTGCCGGTGTCGTCGTGTGCCTCATCCGTCCGAACGTCTCCCAGCTCGACATCCTCGCCTCGGCCAACATCCCCGTCGCGCTCCTCGATCCGCGTGCGGAGCCGGCGCGGAGTCTGCCGAGCGTCGGGTCCACCGACTGGCAGGGCGGCTTCGACGCGGGTCGGCATCTCGCCCGGCGGGGGACACGTCGGTTCCTCATCATCACCGGCCGGCCGAAGTACCGGTTCGGCCGTGCGAGGGAGGCCGGTTTCCGAGCGGCGGTCGAACGGCACGCCGACGGGGCGACGGTCGAGGAGATCTCGTCGCCGTGGTCATCGGAGAGCGCCTTCGTCTCCGTGCGCAAGCTCCTCAGGCAGGGCGGGCTCCCCATCGGCGTCTTCAGCTGCAACGACGAGATGGCCTACGGCGTCTACCGCGCCGCTGAGGAGCTGCAGCTCCGCATCCCCGACGACATCCGGGTCGTCGGCTTCGACGACCTCCCGCAGTCCAGGTTGATGCCGCCGCCGATGACGACCGTGCGACAGCCGATGCGCGCGATGGCAGCGCGTGCGGTCCAGCTCGTCCTCGAGGCGGAGCCCGGGTCGGACCCGGGGGACCGCGCGGAGTTCCCGACCGAACTCATCGTCCGCGCCTCGAGCTGACGCGGACGCGGACGCGGACGCGGGAGAATGGTCGCCATGACGGGATCAGCGGACACCGACGAGGTGTCGACGGAGCACTCGAGCGTGTCGACGTGGATGCAGGCGCTCGGCACGGCGACCGGGAACCCCGGCGGCGGGGCCGCATCCGGACTCATGCTGGCGATCGCCGCCGGCCTCACCGCGATGGTCGCCGGCTACACCCGAGCCACGCACGCTACCGAGGACGCGAGCGGGCGGGACTCGGCCGAGGCCGAGGCGACGATCGCCGCACTCCGCGCTCGCGCTGAGGCACGCTCCGAGCTGGCGCTGCGTCTGGCCGACGAGGACGCCCACGCCTCGCGAGCGTTCGGCAGTGCCTTCCGTCTACCGGCCGGCGTCAGACGCGACGAGGCGATCCGTGCTGCGTCCATCGAGGCGGCCGCGGCCTCCGCGCGGCTGGGCGAGCATGCCGTCGACGCGATCGACGATCTCGCGTGGCTGACCGAGCACGGCAACCCGGCGTTGATCGCCGACGTGGCGGTGGCGATCGGTGCACTCCGCGCCGCGATCACGGGAGCGCGGACCAACGTCAGCTTCGATCTCGGCTCGGTCCGCAGCGCACACGGCTCACTCGAGGAGGTCCGCGCCGATGAGCCACGCCTGTGGGAACTGGTCCCCGTGTTCGACCGAGCCCTCGAGCGGATCGACCGGCTCGCGGCGTCGATCGACTCCGAGGCCGCTCCCACCGACGCGGCGTCGTAGCCGGTGGTCAGCGCCCGCCGGGGCGCGCAGCCGGGCCGCTCGGAACCCGGACGATCAGGGCGTGGTGCAGGTTCCTCAGCGAGACCGAGATCACCGAACCGTGCGAGTCGCCGTCCAGTTGGATCTCCTGCGGCTCCTCGAGTCGGAGGTGCATCGTCCGCGCCTGTGCGTAGCTGATCGCGCGTGCCTTCGGCGAGAATCGACCGACCAGCCGGCCGAACCGCGTGCGGTGCAGCATCCGGTTGAACGTCAGGCGGTAGCCGATGTTCCCCCAACCCGGACCCTTGCCAGGGCGCAGCATGACGGCATCGAGCAGGCCGTCGTCCACGACTGCCTCGGGGAGCAGCAGGACACCACCGGTGAGCGTGCCGGAGTTGCCGACGATGATCGTGTGCGCTCGGGCGGCCGCCTCCGGACGGTCGTCGAGTCGATAGTGCAGGTCGAACTGCCGGTTGCCGATGATGCTCCGCGCGATCGGGTCGGAGTAGGCGAGCCAGCCGATCCGTCGCTTCAGCCGCTCATTGGTGTGGCCTGCCATGTGCGCGTCGAGGCCGATGCCGGCCATGACGAGGAAGACCTCGTCCCGGGTCGTACCGTCGCTGCGCCCGAGACTGACCTGGCCGACGTCGACCACCTGGTCACGCCCTGAACAGGCGATGTCGACCGACCGTTTGAGGTCGCCCAACGGCAGGCCGAGCGCTCGGGCGAAGAGGTTCCCCGTTCCGGCCGGGACCAGCCCGAGGGGGATGCCGGTCGACGCGATGGCCTCGGCGGCGACCCGCAGTGTCCCATCGCCTCCCGCGACCAGGATGACCGAGGGTGCCGAGGCGATCGCGGACGCGGACGCTCCCCGGCCGTCGTCGTCGGCGCTCGTCTCATGCCAGGTGGAGGGTGCCAGTCCGTGCGTCGACTCCGCGGCTGCGACCACCGAGCGGAGGACCGTGATGTCGACCTTGGAGGGATTGACGATGACGGCTGCGCGTCGACGTCCGCGTTCGGCTGGTGCAACGTTCACAGCGTCAAGGATAGGAGGCACCGGCTCGGAACCAGCGGTGGACGCGAGCCGTGCCGCGGGTTCGTGAGACGCTTGCCCCATGGACCTCGAGGTGTCGCCCGGACTGATGATCCCGGCAGCCGAACTGCAGTGGCGTTTCTCCCGGTCGTCCGGCCCGGGCGGACAGCACGTCAACACCTCCGACAGCCGTGTCCAATTGACGTGGAGTGTGGGCGAGTCGGCCGTCCTCACCGATGAGCAGCGCGACCGACTGCTCGAGCGGCTCGGCGCCCGGCTGGTCGGCGGAGCCATCACCGTGACCGTCTCCCGCGAGCGATCGCAGCTCCGGAACCGCGAACTCGCACTCGAAGCGCTGGCGACACGCATCAGGTCGGCTCTCGCGCCGCCGGCGCCGACGCGCCGGCCCACGCGTCCGACCCGCGGATCGGCGCGACGCCACCTCGCCGCGAAACAGCAGCGGAGCGCCACCAAACAGCAACGGCGACGTCCCTCCGACGACTAGCGGGTCACACCGTCGCCTCCCGCAAGGGCGTGCGTCGGACGGTCCGGTCCATTAGCGTTCCCGGAGAGCGCACCCGTCGACGCCGTCGTCGTGCGCGATTGGAGGAACACCATGCGCATCGTCGTCATCGGCGGGACCGGACACATCGGCTCCTTCCTCGTCCCGCGACTCGTCCGGGCCGGCCACGAGGTCGTGAGCGTGAGCCGCGGCGATCGGTCACCGTACACGGACGCTCCCGAGTGGGACCAGATCGAGCGGATCCGGGCCGATCGGGAGGCCGAGGACCGGGACGGTGTCTTCGCGCGACGCATCGCGGACCTCGGCCCGGACGTCGTCGTCGACCTGGTCTGCTTCACGGTCGCCTCGGCGACGGCACTCCTCGAGGGACTGCGCGGCAACACGGGCCAGCTGCTCCACTGCGGATCGATCTGGCGCTACGGTCCCAGCGCGTCCGTCCCCATCGTCGAGGGCTCCGCTACGGCGCCGTTCGGCGACTACGGCGTCCAGAAGGACCAGATCGCCCGGCTGCTGCAGCAGGAGACCGCCGACGGAGGACTGGTGACGACCTCCCTGCATCCCGGGCACATCGTCGGACCCGGGTGGGCGCCCATCAACCCGTTGGGCAACCTCGACCCCGGGGTCTGGCGGACCCTCGCACTCGGTTCACCGCTGCGCATCCCCGGACTCGGTGCCGAGCTGCTGCACCACGTGCACGCCGACGACGTCGCGCAGGCCTTCGAGCTCGCCGTCGTGAACCGGGATCGTGTCGCCGGCGAGGACCTCAACGTGACCTCCGCCGCCGCGGTCACCGTCCGCGGCTACGCCGACGTCGTCGCCGGCTGGTTCGGACGCTCGGCCGAGCTCGAGTCGGTGACCTGGGAGCGTTTCCGAGCAGAGACACCGACGGAGCACGCCGACACCACCTGGGAGCACCTGGTGCGGAGCCACTGCGCGTCGATCGACAAGGCACGGTCGCTGCTCGGATACGAACCCGCCTACACCTCGACGGAGGCGGTCCTCGAGTCCGTCCGTTCGCTCGTCGCCCGCGGGGAGTTGGACCTGCCCGAACCACGATCGGCGCTGCAGACGAGCCGCTGACGGCGGGACCGGTCAGGGTGCCCGCAACGAGCTCCGGATTCCGTGCGGTGCGTCGATCTCCGGCCGACGGAGGATCCCGCGGCGCCGGAGGATCGGTACGAGTTCGTCGAGCATGCGGTGCACCGTCACCGGGTGGAGGTCGCCCGAGAAGATGAACCCGTCGTTGTCCGCCTCGCTGCCGGCGCGTTCGATGTGGTCGGCCACCTCCGCTGCCGTGCCGACGACACCACTGCCGTCGGTGATCCGCCCGAGGCGTGCCTTGGGCACGAGCAGCTCCCGGAGCGTCGCCGCTGCGAAGGACTCGTACGGTCCGCGCAACGCGTCGAGACTGCCGCGCGACACGTGGTCGCCGAAGACGGCCGGGTCCACCGGTCGGTCGAGGTCGAGCGCCGTGAGGTCCGTCTCGAGGTCGCTCGACCACGCGAGTGCGACGGAGCGCAGCGTCTCATCGTCCGGCTGTTCCGAGGCGGCGACGAGACGGTCGGCCTCGGCACTGCTCGACACGATGACGGGCTTGAACACGAACAGGATCGCGGGAGGGGTGTCCCGACCGACGGCAGCCGACGCATCGAGGACCCGTCTCCGGTACGCACGGAGGCTCGCGATGTCGAGCGGTGCGAGGGCGAGCTGGACGTCCGACTGTCGTCCGGTGAAGGCGAGCCCTCGCGGCGAGGAGCCCGGTGACACGATGACGGGCTCCCCACCGGAGTCCTCGTCGAAGGGGAGGGCGTTGAGCGGCCCGTCGAAGTCGTAGTGTGCGCCGCGATGCTCGACGCGGTCGAGGTGGCGGCCGTCGGCGAAGCGCCCGGAGGCGGTGTCGCCCACGTACGCGCCGGGTCGCCAGCTCCGCCAGAGCGCGCGCACGCCGTCGAGCCACTCCTCCGCCCGCTCGTAGGCGACGTCGTGCGGCACGACCGGCTCACCGAAGTGCCGACTACTGCCGACGTCGGTCACCACGTTCACCCCGAACCGTCCGCGACTGAGGTGCTGCAGGGTCGCGAACTGCCGTGCCGCCTGGTACGGCGGCAGCTGCAACGGGTTCACGGTCGGGACGATGCCGATGCGCTCCGTCACCGCGAAGAGGAACGGGGCGAGGCTCAGCGGGTCGTGCTTCGGCCCGCCGTAGGCGCCGCGGATGCGGAGGTCGAGCGTCTCGGGGTTCCCCAGTGACAGGGCGTCCTCGATGATCAGGAGGTCCAGGCCCGCCTGCTCGAGCTCGCGCGCGGCCTGCTGGTAGAGGGCGGGTTCCTGCCAGCGGTAGTCCCAGTCGAGGTACGGATGCCCCCAACCATGCGGACCGAACCCACGTGACAGGAACCAGCCGAAGCGTTGCCGGGCGCTCATGCGGCGACCGCCACATCCGCCGTGACGCTGGCGCCAGTGCTCGTCGACGGTTCCCGGGCGGGGAGCGCGTCGAACGCCGAGGCGAGGTCTGCGATGAGGTCCGCGATGTCCTCGATGCCGACGGAGATCCGCACGAGTCCTTGACCGATGCCGCTCGCCGCGAGCTGCTCGGCCGAACGCTGGGCGTGCGTGGTCGAGGCCGGGTGGAGGATCAGTGACCGGACGTCGCCGAGGTTCGTCATCCGCGTGAACAGGCCGACGTGGTCGATGACCGTCCGCGCTGCGTCCCGTCCGCCGTGGAGGGTGAACGAGAACACCGATCCCTGTCCATCCGGCAGATACCTGTCCGCCAGGCCTCGGAACGGACTGTCGCTGAGGCCCGAGTAGTCGACCGAGGCCACTTCCGTCCGTCCCGCCAGCCACGCCGCGAGGGCGAGGGCGTTCTCGCTCTGCCGTTGGACGCGGAGTGACAGCGTCTCGATGCCCTGTGCGATGAGGAACGCGTTGAACGGCGAGGGCGTCGGGCCGAGACGCAGTGCGACCGATGCCCGTGCGTAGGCGGCCAGCGCTGCACGCCCGTCCGCCTCGACGTGGCTGAGCCCGCCGAGCGCGGCGAGCGGCGAGGTGAGGTGTCGGTAGCGGTCTGCGCGAGCGGCCCAGTCGAACGTGCCGCCGTCGACGACGACCCCGCCCAGCACGGTGCCGTGGCCCGCCAGGAACTTGCTGGCCGAATGGACGACGATGTCGGCGCCGTGCTCGATGGGACGCAGGAGGTAGGGCGTGGCGAAGGTGTTGTCGACGACGAGCGGGACCCCGTGCGCATGGGCCACGTCGGCGACGAGACGGAGATCCGTGAGGTCGTTGCGGGGGTTCGGAATGGACTCGACGAAGATCGCGCGTGTCTCGGGTCGGATGGCACGCGCCCAGGCGTCGACGTCGAGCGGATCGGCGACCTCGCTCGTGGTGATCCCCAGCCGACCGAAGTTCTCCGTGAAGAGGCTGCGCGAGCCCTCGTACAGACTCGACGCGGTGAGCAGGTGGTCGCCGGCCTCGAGCAGGGAGAGCAAGGCGACGCCGACAGCCGCCTGGCCGGAGCCGAGGAGCAGCGCGTCCACACCACCCTCCAGTGCCGCGAGGCGGCGCTCGACGGCGTCGATCGTCGGATTGCCGACCCGGCTGTAGCTGTATCCACCAGGGTCCGGACCGAACCGCCGCTCCGCCTCGTCGAAGTCCGTGAACACGAACCCGGCACTCGCGTAGATCGGCAGCGCCCGGGGTTGGAGCGGCGCATCGGGTGCGCCACCGGCGTGCAGCTGTCGGGTGCTGAAGCCCCCTCGGTCCCGCTCGTGCATCGCCTCGTCCTCTCCGTCAGTTCGGCCGTCGTCGACGCCCCGGCGTCGGTGACAGGCACTCTACGGTCGGCACCGGGGCGGGCGCAGGTGACGACGACATGCGCGGACACAATCGGCCGGCGACGCAGCCGTCGGGGGAGGCCCCGTACCCTGGAGAGGCGTCGGCCGCGGACACGGTGACCGGCGCCGACGGATCGGACGAGGGGGAACCGTGAAAGCACTCATCGCATCGGGGAGTGGTCGGTATGCGGATCCGTGGCACCCGTACGCGCGCACGAGCCCGCTCATCGCGGAGGTCCTGGAGACGGCCGGCTTCGCGGTTGAGATCGACGAGGACGTCGATCGTGCGATGACGAGACTCGAGGGCGTGGAGGTCCTGGTGGTCAACGCCGGCGACCCGTGGCGGTCCGAGGACCAGGGCCGAACGCCTGCCGCAGCGATCGACGGCTTCGCGGAGGCGCTCGGTCGAGGTGTCGGTGTGCTCGCGATGCACGCGGCGCTCGCCTCGCTCCGCGACTACCCAGACTGGGCGCCGACGATCGGGGCGCTCTGGCTGCCGGGTGTGTCCTGGCATCCGCCGATGGGCCCGACCGTCGTCCGCGGCCTGGCGTCCCCAGCAGGCGGACCGCTCGGCGACATCCCGGTGGACGACGAACAGTACCTGCGGCTGCAACCGGTCGGTCGGAGCACCACCGTCGCCGAGCACGACGTCGACGGCGAGCGGTTCCCCGCGGTGTGGGTCCGCGAGGTGGGGACCTCCCGCGTCGCCGTCGACGCACTCGGACACGACGAGCGTTCCTACGCCTCAGCGGAGCACCGTGCCCTGCTCGCAGCGCTGGCACGGTGGGCGGCCCGGGCACCGTCTGAGTGATCCGTCACGGATCCTCGACCGGCCTCGTCTGTGTCGCGACCCCCGTCGGCGCAAGCCCCCGTCGAACGGGAGTCGGGCGTCCTGAGCGGGTCTATGCTCCTGTTCGGGGCTGCGAGCGACCATGATCGCCGGCCGCGGCCCGCATCAGGAATCGGAACCTCGAGAAAGCCGCACCACGTGTCACAGGACCTCATGTCACCTGAGAACAACGTCCAGCGCATCATGCGCACCGGAACCGTCTGGTTCGGCGTCGCGGTCGGGAGCACCGCGATCGTCCTCGGACTCCTCCTCAGCTCTGGCTGGCGGCCGGCCGTCCTCGCCGAGGGACTCCGCGTGGTGTGGTGGTGCTGCTCGGTCATCGTGGGTCTGAGCATCGGCCTGCTGGGCTGGTCCGGGTGTCCGATCCTCGAGGTGGACGTCCCGACGGCGTCGCGGAACAAGTCGCTGACCATGCAGCTCGGAACGATGCTGTTCATCCTCGGAAGCCTCGGCGCCATGTTCACCGTGCTGGCCGGGTCGCCGAGCTGACACCCGCGGCGCGGGCACGTCCGGCTCCGGCGGCGTCGTAGAGTCGATGCATGGCCCGATCCTCAGCACCGCTCCGCAGACTCGGCTTCCTCACGATGGGCCTGTTCGACCCCGAGGAGCCGGCGGCCGGCCACGAGGCGACCCTGCAGCTCATCGAGCTCGGTGAACGACTGGGGTTCGACAGTGCCTGGCTGCGGCACCGGCACCTGCAGTTCGGCATCTCCTCACCGGTCGCCGTCCTCGCCGCCGCGACGCAGCGCACGAAGCGCATCGCACTCGGCACCGCGGTCACACCGCTCGGCGCGGAGAACCCCTTCCGGCTCGCGGAGGATCTGGGCACGGTCGACGTCCTCTCGGGAGGCAGACTGCTTCCCGGCTTCAGCACCGGGGAGCCGATGCGGTTCGACGCGTTCAAGCACGCGATCTATCCGTCGACGCTCGACCAGGAGGACCTCGGCTACGACCGCGTCCTCCGCCTCCGCTCCTTCATCCGCGGTGACGTCGTCAGTGACAGCGCCGGTCGTGAGGGCCAGGAGGACTACTCCTCGCGGGTCGAGCCGCATGCCGACGGTCTGGCGGAGCGGCTCTGGTACGGAGTCGGCAGCCTGCGGTCGGCGGGTTGGGCCGGTGAGCAGTCCTTCAACCTGCTCACGAGCAGCGTCATCGCCGCCGAGGACGGCACGACGGACTTCGCCGCGAACCAGGCCGCCCAGGTGCATCGGTTCCGAGAGCTCCACCCGGCGGGTGAGCGGGCCCGCGTGTCACAGGGGCTCGTGGTCATCCCGACCGACTCCGCGACCGCGTCCCAACGCGCCCGGTACCACGAGTACGTCGAGTCGAGACGGCACCGGGTCGGTGTCGCCCATGGACCGCGGCGGATGCTCTTCGCGGAGGACCTCGTCGGCAGCAGTGCGGAGATCGCGGAGCGGCTGCACGAGCACGCCGGATTCCAGGAGGTCGACGAAGTCGCCTTCGCCCTGCCGTTCACGCTCGAACCGGACGACTACACGCAGCTGCTCACCGACATCGCCGGCGCACTCGGGCCCGCCCTCGGCTGGCGACCGGCCGCGGACGGGGAGTCCCGTCCGGCCTGAGCGGACCGGTCGGAGACGGCTTCCGGTCGCGCGTACAGTGCAGGTATGACGCAGCACGGGTTCAGACGGTACGTGGCCATCGGCGACAGCTTCAGTGAGGGCTACGGGGATCTCCGGGAGGACGGCACCCTTCGCGGGTGGGCCGACTTCGTGGCCCTCGGCCTCGCCCGGGCGTCCGCGGAGACCGTCAGCTACGCGAACCTCGCCATCCGCGGGCGGAAGCTCCTGCCGATCCTCGACGAACAACTCGACCGAGCGATCGCGATGGGTCCGGATCTCGTCAGCTTCAACGGCGGCGGCAACGACATCATGCGCCCGCGGGTGTCGATCGACGGTGTCGCCGACCGCTTGGACGGTGCGGTCGAGCGACTGCGTGCCGGAGGCGCCCACGTGCTGCTGCTGAGCGGGGCGAACCCCTCGGCCCACATCCCGATGGGTTCGCTCCTCGCCCGCCGCGGCGAGCAGCTGGCCCAGGCCGTCCGGGTGCGGTGCCCGCGCGAGGGGGTCACCTTCGTCGACAACTGGGCCGATCGGACGCTCGCCGACCTCCGATACTGGTCGGTGGACCGCCTGCACCTCAACGCCCTCGGCCACGCCCGGGTGGCGAGCAACGTGCTGACGGCGCTCGATGTGCCGGTCCCGGAGGAGTGGGGGATCGACGACGTCGCTGCGGCGCCGCCCGGTCCGCGTCAACGTCGCACCGCGGCCTACTACCGCGAGCACGTGCTGCCGTGGATCGGGCGCCGCCTGACCGGTCGGTCCTCGGGCGACGGTCGCGAACCGAAGATCGCCCAGCTGCAGCCGGTCGACACCCGCGGCTGACCGACACCGGTCAGCCGCGGGTCGGTCAGCCGACGCGGACGAGCGTTCGCTGCCAGCCGGAGGATCCGTTGGGAGCGATCGGCGCCTGCTTCTCGATCTGGAGGTTCCCGGCCTTGTCGGTCGCGCGGACGGCGACGTAGTGCGTGCCGGCGGTCGCCTCCCAGTCCATCCACCACTGCACCCACGTGTCGTCGTTGATGGCGGTCGTGAGGTTGACGCTCTGCCAGTCGCCGTTGTCGATGCTGACCTCGACCTTGGCGATCCCGACCGTCTGCGCCCAGGCGACGCCCGCGATCTTGGACGGACCCGCCGGCACCTGCTTGTCGATCCGGGGCGTGTCGATCCGCGAGGAGAGTTTGATGGGCGCCTTCGCGTCGTAGCCGCGCGGGGTCCAGTAGGCCTCGTCCTTCTCGAAGGTCGTGACCGTCAGCTTCGTCAGCCACTTCGTCGCCGACACGTAGCCGTAGAGGCCAGGGACGACCATGCGCACCGGGAAGCCGTGCTCGAGCGGCAGCGGCTCGCCGTTCATCGCCACGGCGAGGATCGCGTCGAGGTTCGGGTCGGTGAGCGACTCGATCGGCGTGCTCGCCGTGAACCCGTCGACGCTCGTGGACAGGACCATGTCGGCCTTCGAGTCGGGCATCGCCCGCTTGAGGACGTCGCGCACGGGGATACCGAGCCACTTCGCGTTGCCCAGGAGGTTGCCGCCCACCTCGTTCGAGACGCAGGTCATCGTGATGACGTATTCGTCGAGACCCATGGCGAGGAGCTCCTCGAAGGTGATCTGCACCTGCTCGCCGACCATGCCGTCGATCGTGAGCGTCCAGGTGGCCGGGTCGACCGTCGGCACGGTCAGCGCGGTGTCGACGCGGTAGAACTTGTCGTTCGGTGTGAAGAGCGGGCTGAGGCCGTCGACGTCCGCCTCGGCTCCGTCGGGGATCGTGACGGTCGACTTCGGCGCAGGGAGCTTGAGGGCGTCGCGGACGGCCGTGATCGACGAGGTGGTGACGTTCACGAGGCGTGCGCCCACGCCGACGACGACGGCACCGGCCGCCGCGATGCCCGCCACACGGAAGAAGCCTCGGCGGTCGAACGCCGCGCGCTCGTCGTCCGAGCCGTTCGCGGCCCGCTTCGGCAGGCGACGACTCAGGAGGATGAGGATCACGACACCGGCCGCCAGACCGAGCATCACCGGGACGACGGCGAGCGGGGTGGCACCGGCGCGGGTGACGGTCGTCGCGCCGGCGAAGACGCCGGCCGCGATGAGGACCACGACACCGAGCGGTGGACGGATCTGCTGCAGGACCCCGGCGATCGCCGCGGCGATCACGACGGCGACCCCGAGGCTGACGAGGAGGAAGATCTTGTCGTTGCCACCGAAGGTCTCGATCGCGAACTCCTTCGCCCACCGCGGGACGATGTCGATGACGAACGATCCGACGGTGAGGAGGGGACTGCTGCCGCGGGCGAACAACAGCGCCGCCAGCTCGGCGATCGCGAGGAACACCGCTGCTGCGACGATGCCGGACAGTGCTGCCGCGAACCAGACGAGGCGTCGTCCGCTCCGTGTGGTGCCGGTCTGGTGCTTCGATGGCATGTGCTTCTCCCTGATCGTGGCTCGACAGGAGTTCGGAGCACTGCCCGGATCAGACGGGTCGGATCCGTCGTCCGCCCGTCGTCTCGGCGTTCAGGCCGTCGAGACGGCCAGCCGCAGTCCCGTCTCGGACGCCAGCCGGACGGCCTCGGCGAACTCCTGCTCGCTCCGTTCGAGCTGCGCTGCGAGCGCCGGATCACGGTCGGCGAGGGTCAGACTCGTCGTGATGACGTGGACGTCCATGCCGAGCGCTCCGCCGAACAACGTCCGCAGCGCCGGCACCTCGTGATCCCAACCCTCGGTCGGGCTGCCCGCGTCGTAGGCGATCCCGCGGCTGGTGGCGATGACGACCGGCCGGCCGGTGAGCGCTCCCGTGTCCGCGGAGGTGACACCAGGCACGTGGATGTGGTCGATCCACGCCTTGAGCGACGATGGGATCGAGAAGTTGTAGAGCGGCGCGCCGATCACGACGATGTCGGCGCCGAGCAGCTCGTCGAGCAGGACGCGCTGGAGCGTCTCGGCCTCGGCGGGCGGGTTCGTACCGGGGCGGCGGTCGGCCGGCGCCCAGTGGAGACTCGCGTCGGCGAGGTGGGGGAGCGGATCCAGGTGCAGGTCGCGACGGACGACGATGCCGGTGGGGTCGGCGGTCGACCAGGCGTCCACGACGGCCTGCGAGAGCCGGCGGGACCGGGAGGTGTCGAGATCGGCGGAGGAGTCGAGGTGCAGGAGAGTCGGCATGCGGCAACGCTAGCAAGCCGGGTCCCGTCCGCTTCCTTGCGGCGCGCACCGGTGGCGGTTACCGTCGCAGGATGGTCGACGCCCCAGCCCCCACCACGTCCGCCCGCCAGGACGCACGCGTCCTCGACGAGGCCGACCCGCTCGCGGAACACCGCTCGGCGTTCGTCCCGGCCGAGGGCGTCGTCGCCTACCTCGACGGGAACTCCCTGGGGCGGCCGTTGCGGGCCACGGCGGAGCGGCTGCAGTCGTTCATCGCGGAGGAATGGGGGACGAGGCTCATCCGCTCGTGGGACGACCGCTGGTTCGAGCTGCCGCTGACGCTCGGCGACCGCCTGGGATCGGTCGTGCTCGGTGCAGCACCCGGCCAGACGGTCGTCGCCGATTCGACGACCGTGCTGCTGTACAAGCTGATCCGCGCGGCGGTCGACGCGACGAGCTCCGCCGGAGGGGCCGCTGGGCGCGACGAGCTCGTGATCGATGCGGGGAACTTCCCGACGGACCGCTTCGTGATCGAGGGGATCGCCGCTGAACGCGGTCTGCGCGTCCGTTGGATCGACGCCGACCCGGTCCACGGTGTCGCCGCGCACCAGCTGCGCGAGGTGGTCCACGAGCAGACCGCACTCGTCGTGCTCAGCCAGGTCGACTACCGGTCCGGAGCCCTGCTCGACGTCGAGGAGCTGACCGCGATCGCCCATCAGGCGGGAGCACTCGTCCTCTGGGACCTGTGCCACTCCGCCGGTGCGGTCCCGATCGAGCTCGACGAGTGGGGCGTGGACCTCGCGGTGGGCTGCTCCTACAAGTACCTCGGCGGCGGGCCCGGTGCCCCTGCGTTCGCCTACGTCGCGGCGCGCCATCAGGACCGGCTCCTCCAGCCCATCCAGGGGTGGATGGGCGCCGCCGACGTCTTCGCGATGGCCGACGCCTATCAGCCGGCCGTCGGGATGCGCCGGTTCCTCAGCGGGACACCACCGATCGTCGGCATGCTGCCGCTCGAGGACTCGCTGACGCTCATCGAGTCCGCCGGTGTCGCCGCCATCCGCGCGAAGTCCGTGGCGCTCACCACGTTCGCGATCTCCTGGGCCGATGAGCACCTCGCGGGCTCCGGTGTCAGGGTGATGACCCCTCGTGACGCGGCGCGTCGCGGTGGACATGTGACGCTCGGTCACCCGTCGTTCCGCGAGATCACCCCGCTGCTCTGGAATGCGGGCGTGATCCCCGACTTCCGGCACCCGGACGGTCTCCGCATCGGGGTCGCACCCTTGAGCTCCGGCTTCGCCGAGCTCGAACTCGGGCTGATCCGGATCGCCGAGGCCGTCCACCGGTGGACGGCTTCACACGGCTCCACCCCGCCTGGCGGACGTCCGTCGTAGGCTTGGCGGCATGCCCGCTGCTTCTGGAACCCAGTACCGTCTCCACCACGCCGGTCCGCGGGGCGAGGTCCGAGCGACGGTCACCGAACTTGCCGCCGGACTGCGCGAACTGACGGTCGGCGGACGCACCCTTGTGCAGTCCTTCGGTGAGGACGTCGTCGCCCCGATGGGGTGCGGGATGGTGCTCGTGCCGTGGCCCAACCGCGTCCGCGATGCCCGGTGGACACTCGACGGTGAACCGCAGCAGCTCGACGTCACCGAGGCGGCGACCGGGAACGCCTCCCATGGTCTCCTGCGCAACACGGGATACCGGGCGGGGGATCACACCGATCACGCGGTGACCCTGCTCGCCTCGGTGTTTCCGCAGCACGGCTACCCGTTCCGCCTGGACACCTCGGTCGCCTACACGTTGGACGATGACGGCCTGCGGGTGACCCACACCATCGTGAACCGGTCGAGTCGCCCCGCCCCGGTCGCCGTCGGCGCTCACCCCTACCTGGCGCTCGGCGACGTGCCGACCGCCGACCTCACCGTGACGGTGGCCGCCGACACCTGGTTCGAGACGGACGAGCAGCGCATCCCGGTCGTCTCCCGTCCCGTCGACGGGACCCCGTATGACCTGCGCTCGGGTGCTCGCGTGGGCGACCTCTCGATCGACGTCGGCCTGGGTTCGGTCCAGCAGGTCGACGGTGCCGTCCGACACCGGCTCACCGCACCGGACGGCGACACCGTCGAACTCTGGGCGGACGACGACTTCCGATTCGTCCAGGTCTACACGCCGAAGAACTTCCCAGCGGCAGACGGACCGACGCAGGCCATCGCCATCGAGCCCATGACGGCCCCCGCCGATGCGCTGAACAGCGGGACCGGACTCCGGTGGTTGGACCCCGACGAGCGGTGGTCGCTGTCCTGGGGGATCCGGCTCACACGGGTGTGACCGGCACGCCGTTCGGCGGACGGTCGACCGTCCCACGGGCGGAGGAGGATCAGCTCAGAGGATGACGCCACGGGGGCGATGATCGCCCTGGCGTCCGATGTGCCGCCCCCGGGTGTCGACGGACACTGGTGGCATGACCACGCACCTGGACACCAGCCCGAATCTCTTCACCCTGTCCACGCCCCGGGTCGCGCAGACCGAGCGGCTTCAGGTGGCGCGGTCGACGGCTCGACCCCGCGGACGGTTCGGGGCCTTCGTGGGCGTCCTCCTGGGGAACATCGTCCTCTGGAGCACGCTCTTCATCACGATCGGCATCATGCTCGCGCTGCAACTCGGCATCGTCGGCGTCATCGCCGCGTCGATGTTGCGCTGAGCGCGATCCCCGCGTCAGGTCCCTGAACCGGCGAGACCCGTACCGGATTCGTCTGCTGCGTCCTCCGCGGGCGCATCGTCATCCAGCGCCTCGTCCTCGACCACGGCATCCGGGAGCCCCGGCAGCATGGCTGCCGCGCCCTCGTCACGGATGCCTTCGACCGCCCCGAAATCAGACATGATGCTTCCTCTCGATCGTCGTGCCCGCCAGCGCAACCGGCGGACACGACGATCGACAGCCCTTGCGGGCGGGAGCTTCGTCAGTCGACGATCGACACCGTCACGTCGATGTTGCCGCGTGTGGCGTTCGAGTAGGGGCACACCTGGTGCGCCTGGTCGGCCAGCTGCTGGGCTTCATCGTGCGTCACGTTCGGCACGTAGACGTCGAGCTCGACGGCCAGGCCGAAACCGCCCTCACCGTTCGATCCGATGCCGACGCTCGCCGACACCTCGGCGTCCTTCGTGTCGAGCTTCGCGGTGCGCCCGACGGCGTGGAGGGCGCTGAGGAAGCACGCGGCGAAGCCGGCGGCGAACAACTGCTCGGGGTTGGTGCCCTCGCCGCTGCCGCCGAGTTCCTTCGGGGGACGGGTGTCGAAGTCGAGGAGGTCGTCCTCACTGCGGACGTGTCCGTCTCGTCCGCCTCCGGTGGCATGGGCAACTGCTGTGTACGCGATATCCATTGCTCCATCCTTGCACCGTCGTGCGTGCCCGGTGCACCTTCTCCGGGACCTCTCGGCAGTCGTTCAGTGCAGCGTGGATCGGGCCGCGTCGACCACCGCCGTCGTGACGAGCTCGAGCAGCCGGGAGTGGAGTC
The DNA here is from genome assembly GCF_014841195.1 of Plantibacter sp. CFBP 8798. Taxonomy (NCBI): domain Bacteria; kingdom Bacillati; phylum Actinomycetota; class Actinomycetes; order Micrococcales; family Microbacteriaceae; genus Plantibacter; species Plantibacter sp. CFBP 8798. The sequence continues at coordinate 383,197 of NZ_JACYTS010000002.1, read as the reverse complement.
GCCACTGCTGCCAGAACAGCGGGACGTCGACGCCGCCCGTGTCGTCGAGCACGACGAGCTCGCCCCGGCGCAGCGGCGCGTCGGACTGCGCGTCCGGGAGCATGCCCCAGCCGAGACCGAGGCCGACGGCGGTCGCGAAGTCCGCCGAGGCCGGAACATGGTGTCGCGGCGGGTCGGCGGGGTCGACGCCACGTCGTCGGAGGTAGGCGTCCTGGAGATCGTCCTTCCGGTCGAACACGACGACGGGCGCTGCGGTGAGCGCCTGAGCGGTCGCCCCGTCCTCGAACCAGCGCGTCGCGAACGCGGGTGCCGCCATCGGTCGGTAACGCATCCGGCCGAGAGGCCGCACCGTACAGCCCTGGACCGGCTCGGCGTTCGACGTGACCGCGGCCATGACGCTGCCCGCACGGAGGAGGTCGGTCGAATGGTCCTGGTCCTCGCGAGCGAGGTCGAAGACGACCGACTCCCGGGCGGCGACGTCCGCCAGCACGGGCAGCAGCCAGGTGGCGAGGGAGTCGGCGTTCACGACGATCGGGATCACCGCCGGGGTGGCCGGCGTGAGCGGGTCGTCGGCGTGCAACTCGAGCGCCGCGTCGTGACCGAGCAGGTGCACCGCGCGGCCGAGGCGGAGCACGATCTCACCTGACGCCGTGATGGTGATCGGTTTGGTCCGGAGCAGGAGGACCCGTCCGACGCTCTGCTCGAGGGCCTTGATGCGTTGACTGATCGCCGACGGCGTGACCATCAGCTCCCGGGCGGCCGACTCGAAGGTGCCGTGGTCGACCGCTGCGACGAAGGCCCGCAGTTGCTCGAAATGAAAATCCATCATAAGAGGATCTTACGATTCATCAGAATATTGAACTGGATTCATCATGCTGCGCCTCTTACGGTCGGAGCATGACCTCTGCACTGCAGGCCGCGATCGCGGGCCTCGGCCTCGGCCTCTCACTCATCGTGGCCATCGGCGCCCAGAACGCCTTCGTCCTCCGGCAGGGCATCCGGCGCGAGCACGTCCTGCCGGTCGTCCTCGTGTGCGCACTCTCCGACGCGGTGCTCATCATCGCCGGTGTCAGCGGCATCGGCTTCGTCGTGGAGCGGTTCCCCGTGGTCCTCGTCGTCCTCCGTTGGGCCGGCGCGGCCTTCCTACTCGGCTACGGTCTGCTGGCCGCACGCCGCGCGCTCGCCCCGTCCGGTCTCGCCGCCGACCGCGGTGGCAACGGCCTCTCACTCAGGGCGGCGGTGCTCACCGTCATCGGCCTCACCTGGCTGAACCCCCACGTGTACCTCGACACCGTCCTCCTCCTCGGCTCGATCGCGAACACGCACGGGGAGGTGGGGCGGTGGTGGTTCGCCGCCGGCGCGGTCCTCGGGAGCATCCTGTGGTTCACCGCTCTGGGGTACGGCGCTCGGTTGCTCCGCGGGGTCTTCGCGAAGCCCGTGGCCTGGCGCATCCTCGACGTCGCGATCGCGGCCGTCATGATCGCCCTCGCGATCATGCTCGTCCTGCGCCCCTGAGCGTGCTCGAGGGGGCCTGGTTAGGATTGCCGGGTGATGAGAACCCTGCGTGAGGTCAACACGGTCGTCGAGCGCCTCTGGCCACTGTCCGGAGCCGAGGACTGGGACGCCCCGGGGCTCCTCGTCGGCGACCCGGACCAGCCGGTCGGGCATGTGGTCCTCGCGGTCGACGCGGTCGGCGTGACCGTCGACGAGGTGCTCGAGCGCCCCGACGGCCTGCTGCTGGTCCATCACCCGCTGCTGATGCGCGGTGTCACGACCGTGGCGGGTGACCGCTACAAGGGGTCGCTCATCACGCGCCTGATCCGTGGCGGCGCCGGACTCATCGCCGCACACACCAACGCCGACGTCGTCGTCGACGGGACCTCGGACGTCCTCGCGCAGCGGCTCGGCCTGCGGGGCGCGACACCGATCGTCCCCGCCCCCGACGGCCTGACCGGGCTGGGTCGGGTCGGCGACCTCCCGGAGGAGACGACGCTCGGCACGATCGCACGTGCCCTCGCCGAGATGCTGCCACCGACCGCCACCGGTGTCCGTGCCGCCGGGGAGTACGACCAGGCCGTCCGGAGGATCGCGCTCTGCGGGGGAGCGGGGGACTCGCTCCTGTCGCATCCCGCGGTTCGCGCGGCCGACGTGTACATCACGGCCGACCTCCGCCACCATCCGGCGTCCGAGGCCCGGGAACAGGCACTCCTCGGCGGCGGGCCGGCCCTCGTCGACGTCTCCCACTGGGCGAGCGAGTGGCTGTGGCTGGAGGGGGCCGCCGATGCGCTCCGACGAGAGCTCCCTGGACTCGACGTCCGGGTCAGCGAGCTCCGTACCGACCCGTGGGACTTCGTCGTCACCCAGTAGTCGGCGCGGCCGGTAGGGTGATGAGTCGAGAGTTTGGAACAGACGTGAAAGCCAGCCCAGCAGACCAGAAGACGTTGCTCACCCTGCAGAGCATCGACACCGGCGTGCAGCGCACCGCCCACCGCGCGGCGAACCTCCCCGAGGCCGCGCGCATCGCGCAGCTCCAGGCCGAGATCGAGACCGTCCGCCTCCGTCGCCTGGAGCGGGTCGGCGTCCGCGACGACGCACAGACCGAGCTCGGGCGCATCGAGTCCGACGTCGCCGTCGTCTCGGCCCGCATGAAGCGCGACGCCGACCGCCTGCAGTCGTCGACCTCCGTCAAGGACGTCGAAGCGCTGCAGAGCGAGATCGCCTCGTTGCAGAACCGGCAGAACAACCTCGAGGAGATCCAGCTGAACGTCATGGAGCGGGTGGAGGCCGCGGAGGACGCCGTCGCCCAGGTCGACGCCGAGCGCGCCGGACTCCAGGAACTCCTCGACGAGGTCGTCGCCAAGCGCGACGCCGCACTCGTCGAACTCGAGGCCGAACGGGAACGACTCACCGCCGACCGCGAGTCACTCGCACCCGGCATCCCCGCCGACCTCCTGGCCCTCTACGACCAGCGCCGCGCCCGCGGCGGTATCGGTGCAGCACTGTTCCGCGCCGGCACCTGCGGAGCATGCAAGATGTCGCTCACCGGCAACGACCTCCAGGCCGTCCGCGCCGCACCGTCCGAAGAGGTCGTGCAGTGCCCGGAGTGCGCCGCGATCGTCGTCCGGACGGACGAGTCCGGCCTCCTCTGAGCCGGACGCTGGATCTACGACACCGGCGGTCCGCGGCCGCTTTCACGGGCCGGTAGACTCGTCTCCGTGAACGGGCCGGCTAGACGGTCGCGTCGCCGAGACCTCCGGGTGTCGGCGCCGAGGAACGTCCGGGCTCCACAGAGCAGGGCGGTGGGTAACACCCACCCGGGGTGACCCGCGAGACAGTGCCACAGAGAACAGACCGCCGTGGGCGACCACGGTCAGGGTGAAACGGTGGGGTAAGAGCCCACCAGCGACCGGGGTGACCCGGTCGGCTCGGTAAACCTCGTCCGGAGCAAGGTCAACAGGGAACGCTGAGGCTGCTCGCCAAGTTCCCGGGTAGACCGCTAGAGGGCGGCGGCAACGTCGTCCCGAGAGAGATGGCCGTCCAAACGCGAGAGCGTGGGACAGAACCCGGCGTACCGGTCGACCCGTTCACACCCCAGCACGGCCGCGACTGCGTCGAGCCGTACTGCGACATCCGCGCAAGCGTGGGACAGAACCCGGCGTACCGGTCGACCCGTTCACACCACAGCACGGCCGCGACTGCGTCGAGCCGTACTGCGACACCCGCGCAAGCGTGGGACAGAACCCGGCGTACCGGTCGACCCGTTCACACCCAACGCGTCGCTGCGGGCCGCGACGACGACACCGCCGCAGCGCCCCGCAGCACTCAGGCGATGCGTTCGGCGGGGCCGGCGGCGAGCGCGGCTGCGCCGAGGATGCCCGCGTTGTTCCGGTGCACGGCGGGGATGATCGGGGTGTCGAGCTTCAGGAGCGGCAGGAAGTGGTCCGCGTGCTTGGACACGCCGCCGCCCACCACGAACTGATCGGGCGAGAAGAGGAACTCGAGGCGCTCGTAGTACTTCTGGAGGCGCTTGGCCCACTTCTCCCAGCTCAGGTCCTCGCGCTCCTTGACCGCGTAGGACGCCCGCGTCTCGGCGTCCTTGCCGTCGATCTCCAGGTGCCCGAGTTCCGCGTTCGGGATCAACGTGCGGTTGTAGATGAGCGCCGTGCCGATACCGGTGCCGAGCGTCGTCAGGATCGTGAGGCCGCTGGCGCCCTTGGCCGCGCCGAACTCCGTCTCGGCGTATCCGGCCGCGTCGGCGTCGTTCACGAAGGTGATCTCACGCCCGAGGCCCTGCTCGAACAGCTGCTCGGCTTCGAGGCCGATCCAGGCGTCGGAGACGTTCGCCGCGGACATCGTCCGGCCGTTGCGGACGATCGCGGGGAAGCAGACGCCGAGCGGGAGTCCGTCCGCGGCCGGGGCCAGCTGCTCGAGCACCTCCCGCACCGTCACGACGATGTCCTTCGGCTCGCCACCCTTCGGCGTGGGGATCTTCACCCGATCGGTGAGGAGGGCACCCGTCGTGAGATCGACGACCGCACCCTTGATGCCGGTCCCTCCGATATCGATGCCGACGGCGGACCGGGGAGCTGCGTTCGTCATGCGTCCAGCCTAGAGCGCCGCGGGCGCTGCGGCGGTGTCGATCGTGCTCGGAAGGGTCAAGACCTCCGCCCCGCGTTCGGTGACGACGAGCGTGTGCTCGAACTGCGCGGTCAACGACCGGTCGCGGGTCGTGACCGTCCAGTCGTCGTCCCACTGCTCCCAGTCCTGGGAGCCGATCGTGAGCATCGGCTCGATCGTGAACACCATGCCCGGCTCCATCACCGTGTCGTACAGCGGCGCGGCGTCGTAGTGGGGGACGATCAGCCCCGAGTGGAAGGACCGGCCGACGCCGTGGCCCGTGAAGTCGCGGACGACGCCGTACCCGAACCGCTTCGCGTAGGACTCGATCGCACGACCGATGACGTTGATCTGCCGGCCGGGGGCGACGGCCTTGATACCGCGGTTGAGGGCTTCCCGGGTGCGCTCGACGAGGGGACGGGTGTCGTCGGCGACGTCGCCGACGAGGAAGGTCACGTTGCTGTCGCCGTGCACGCCGTCGAGGTAGGCGGTGATGTCGATGTTCACGAGGTCGCCCTCGCGCAAAGCGGTGTCGTCGGGGATGCCGTGGCAGACGACCTCGTTGACCGAACTGCAGATCGACTTGGGGTAGCCGCGGTACCCGAGCGTCGACGGATAAGCGCCCGCACCGATGACGAACGCGTGTCCGATGGCGTCCAGTTCATCGGTGGTCACCCCGGGGCGGACCGCCGCGCCGACGGCCTGGATCGCATCGGCGGCGATGGTCCCGGCGATCCGGATGCGTTCGATCTCCTCAGCCGAATACAGGTCGCCCCGGGTGTCGGTGGCCGGTGCGGCGCGGCCGACGTACTCGGGGCGGACGATCGTCTCCGGCACCGATCGGGGGCGGCCGACGCGACCGGGGATCAGGTGACCTGCGGTGTCGAAAGGCATAGGATCAAGCCTAACCGAGCAGGGGAGACGCGCCGTGGCGAAGGAACCATCCGAGCAGTACTGGTACAACACGAAGACCGGTCAGGTCGAGTTCGGCTTCGAGTCGAGTGTCGTCGACCGCGTCGGTCCCTTCGAGACGGCTGCGGAGGCCTCGCACGCACTCGAGCGACTGCGTGCCAACAGCGCGAAGTGGGACGCCGACGAGGCTGCCGAGGACTGAGCCACCCGGGTCGCAACGCGAGCGGATTGCGGGTAAGCCCTCTTCCGCAGGCGTGGTGTGATCCGCCAGGATGGGCCGAGCGATGAAGCTCGAGCGGGGGGAACATGCACAGGATCGACCGTCCGCGGAGGCGACCGATCGCCGTCGGACGAGGTGCCGTCGCGGCCCTCACCCTCGGACTCCTCCTCATGCCGACGTCGCCAGCCGGTGCAGCGCCGATGGTCGCCGCCGAGGTCAGTACCGCCGAGTGCGTCACCGCGGTGCCCGGTGGTTCCCGCTGCGGCGTGTTGACGGTGCCCCTGTCGCGCGCGGTGCCGGACTCGGGTGAGGCGACCCTGCCGTACGTGCTCGTACCGGCCGCCCTCGAGACCGGGCGACCGCCGCTCGTCTACCTCGCCGGTGGGTCGGCGCTCTCGACGCTCGACATCCAGCAGCTCGCGGTCGAGGGCGGGCTGGCCGCCGACCGCGACGTGGTGTTCGTCGAACGCCGGGGCGGTCCCGACGCCACGCCGTCACTCGACTGTGCGCCGGCGACCGCAGCCATCCGCGCCTCGCTCGGCGCTGATGGGGACCGTGCAACCCGCGTCGCCGCGGTCGGCGGCGCTTTCGCCTCCTGCGCCGCGGCCTGGCAGGAGGACGGCGTCGTGCCGAGCGACTTCGGCGTCGCGCCTGCGGCGGCGGACCTCCGCGACCTCCGGCAGCAGCTGGGCTACGCGCGATGGACCATCCTGGCCGTGGGCTCGTCGGCCGGCGTGGCCCTCGCGGCCACCGACGTCGATCCGGGTGGCGTCGACGGCGTCGTCCTCGACGGCCCCGACCTGGGTGCACCCGGGATCGTCTCCGCGGGCGGTGTGGCGGCCTCCCTGGCCGTCGTCCGTGCGCGCGGCGTCGAGCCGCAGGGTCCCGTTCCGTCCCCGCCGGCGGCACCACAAGCCGCCGCCGCCGAGGAACCGGAGTCCGCGACCCCGGACACCGCGCCGACCGAGGTCTCACGTTCGGCCGGGATCCTCACCACCGCCACCGATGCGCTCGTCGCCGCACCGCACCGCACCTCCGGACCGCGGCCGATCACCCTCGGTGGCGACGCGCTCTTGGCGATCGCCTCACACGCGTTGTCCGAACCCACCGCCCAGGCGGCACTCCCGGTGCTCCTGAGCTCCGTCGCGGACGGCGACAGCACGGTGCTGGATCCCGTGGCGAACGATGCGACCGCCCAGCTGGCCGACTCCGGTGGCATCCTCGACCGTGTGCTCGGGTGTTCGACGACCGGCTGGCCTGGGGCGATCGAACGCTCGGACGCGGAGGTCACCACGCCGACGTTGCTGGAGGACGTCGCGGCCGCCGCCTGCTCCTCGTTCGCCGTGGGTGCGACGCCGCCGCCGGGAGCGATCGGGACGTCGGTCTTCGTGCTCGGCGCCCCGGAACAGGCAGCCGCCCTCGCCGTCCCCGTCGCCGACGGCACGGCGGACGCCCTCGTGGCGGTCTTCCCCGGGTCGGGAGCCGTCCCATCGGTCAGCAGTGCGTGCGCACGGGTCGCGATGCGTGCGTGGCTCAGCGATCCGGCGAGCTATCGGGCGGCGCTCTGCGACGCCGACGACGCGGCCGTCGCCGTCGTCGATCGAGCCGATGTCGCGGCGAGCCCGCGATGGGCCGAGCAGACCTCGTCGGACACCGGTGGCGGGTGGCTGCTACTGGTGCTGCCCATCCTGTTCGGGCTCGTGGCCATCGGATGGTCCGTGGCGTGGGGCTACCGGTTGATCACCCAGGCGCTTCGGCGCCAGCCGGTCCAGGACGGTCTCCTGCTGGGGATCGCTCCGGTGTTCGGAGCGACGTGGGCGATCGGCGGAGCCGTCGTGCTCGTCCGTGCGGCTGCCTCGAGTCCGGCGATCGCTCTCGTCGGGGTGCCCGCCGCCTTGCCGTGGCTCTCCATCGCCCTCCTCGTGAGTTGCCTCGGGTTGGTGCCCGTCTGGCAAGGGGCCCACCGTGGATCGCGGCTGCGGATCGCCGCACTCTCGCTGCTGTGGGCGGCGACGGCCGGCTGGACCGCACTCTTCGTCCTCGCCTGGTGGTGAGCCGTGGATCGCCCACGCCCGGCGCGCGCTGATGAGCGGGAACCGGGACGGAGCCAGTAGCCTAGACACGGGCCGCCGGCCGAAGGAAGAGGGGCAGATGGATAAGCAGCGCGACTTCGTTCTCCGCACGATCGAGGAGCGGGGCGTCAAGTTCGTCCGGCTGTGGTTCACCGATGTCGTCGGGACGCTCAAGTCCGTCGCGATCGCCCCGGCCGAAGTGGAAGGCGCGTTCTCCGAGGGCCTCGGCTTCGACGGATCGGCGATCGAGGGGCTCAGCCGCTCCTACGAGTCGGACCTCCTGGCCCACCCCGATCCGACGACCTTCCAGATCCTGCCGTGGCGCGGCGAGATCGACCCGACGGCGCGCATGTTCTGCGACATCACGACGCCTGACGGCCAGCCCGCCGTCGCCGACCCGCGGAACGTCTTGAAGCGCACCCTGGCGAAGGCCGCCGACATGGGGTTCACGTTCTACACGCACCCCGAGATCGAGTTCTACCTGCTGAAGTCCTCGCAGTACGGCGTCGACGGACCGGAGCCGGTCGACTCCGCGGGCTACTTCGACAACGTCCCCGGTGGCACCGCGCACGACTTCCGTCGACGTTCCGTCCGGATGCTCGAGGACCTCGGGATCTCCGTCGAGTTCAGCCACCATGAGGCGGGCCCCGGCCAGAACGAGATCGACCTGCGGTACGCCGACGCCCTGACGACGGCCGACAACATCATGACCTTCCGCACCGTCGTGAAGGAGGTGGCGATCGAGCAGGGTGTCTACGCGACGTTCATGCCGAAGCCGCTCGTCCACCAGCCCGGCAGCGGCATGCACACGCACATGTCGTTGTTCGAGGGCGACTCGAACGCCTTCTACGAGGCGGGTGCGCAGTACCAGCTCTCGAAGACGGGCCGGCAGTTCATCGCCGGACTCCTGACACACGCTCCGGAGATCACCGCGGTGACGAACCAGTTCGTGAACTCCTACAAGCGACTCTGGGGTGGCGTCGGACCGAACAAGCTGTCCGAGGCCCCGAGCTTCGTCTGCTGGGGCCACAACAACCGCTCCGCACTCGTGCGCGTGCCGCTGTACAAGCCCAACAAGGGCCAGAGCGCTCGGGTCGAGTACCGCGCCATCGACTCCGCCGCCAACCCGTACCTCGCCTTCTCGCTCATGCTCGCCGCTGGGCTGAAGGGCATCGAGGAGGGCTACGAGCTCCCGCCGGAGGCCGAGGACAACGTCTGGACCCTCTCCGACACCGAGCGTCGGGCACTGGGATACAACGCCCTGCCCGCCAGCCTCGATCGCGCGGTCAGCCTGATGGAGGGTTCCGAACTCGTGGCGGAGACGCTCGGCGAGCAGGTGTTCAACTACGTCCTGCTGAACAAGCGACAGGAATGGCACGAGTACCGGGCCCAGGTGACCCCCTTCGAGTTGGCCAGCAACCTGGAGATGCTCTAGACGAGGGGACCGGTCGGTCGCATGGTCCGCGAGAACATCTCTCTGAGCACGCTCGCCCGACTCGGGTTCACCGGTCTGGGTGAGGCCCGGGACCGGCTGGACGAGCTCGCCGAGCTCGTCCAGCTCGACCCGGCGTCGCTGTCGCCCTCCTTCGCCGTCGCGGCCGACCCCGACGCCGCGCTGGTCGGTGTGCTGATGGTCGGTCGGAAGTCACCCGACGAGCTGTCGGCGCTCCTGGCGGACCAGGCCTCGGCCGAGCGACTGTTCCGACTGTTCGGCGCCTCGCAGGGGTTCATCGACTTCTTCCTCCGCCACCCCGACCAGCTGTCGGTGTTCGAGTTGCCGGTCACCCGCGTCCCGACGCTGCAGGAGGCGCGCGACGAACTGCTCGCGAGCGTCGGTGCCGAGGACGGCTTCGCCGCGATCGTCGAGGAGCCGGCCTGGGACGCGATCCGCGTGGTCTACCGCCGACTGCTCGCAGAGGTCGCCCTCTTCGACCTCTGCGCCCCGGACCCGATCGTCGTGCTCGACCGGGTCGCCAGTGCCCTCTCCGACCTCGCAGCGGGCGCGTTGGAGGCCTCCATCGCCGTCGCACGCACGCAGACGAGCGGCCCGAGGGGCCCCGGCGTGTACCCGCGCGAGGAGGTCGCGGCCACCCGCTTCGCCATCATCGGCATGGGCAAGGCTGGCGCACGGGAGTTGAACTACGTCTCCGACGTCGACGTCATCTTCGTCGGTGAGGGTTCGGGCGACGACGAGGACGGGCTCGACAACGGGCGCGCCGTCGAGATCGCCACCCGGCTCGCGGTCCTCACCATGCGCGGTCTCGGACAGGCTGGTCTCGAGCCGAGCCTGTGGGAGGTCGATCCGAACCTCCGCCCGGAAGGGAAGGCCGGCGCCCTCGTCCGCACGCTCGAGTCGCATCTCGTCTACTACGACCGCTGGGCGAAGAGCTGGGAGTTCCAGGCCCTCCTCAAGGCACGGGCCCTCGCCGGCGATCCCGACCTCGGTGCCCGCTACATCGAGGCGGTGCAGCCGAAGGTGTGGGGGAGTGCGTCCCGCGAGGGCTTCGTCGAATCCGTGCAGCGCATGCGCGAACGGGTCACCGAGCACATTCCGGCGGAGGACGTCCACTACCAACTGAAGCTCGGCCCGGGCGGGCTCCGCGACATCGAGTTCACGGTCCAACTGCTGCAGCTCGTCCACGGACAGCTCGACGACTCCGTGCATCAACGCGGAACCCTCGCCGCCCTCGACGGCCTCGCGACCGCCGGATACATCGGTCGAGCCGAGGCGCAGGAGTTCGCGCACGACTACCGCCTGCTCCGTGTGCTCGAACACCGCCTGCAGCTGACGCGCCTGCAGCGCACGCACATGATGCCGCGCGACGAGCCGTCCCTCCGATCCCTGGCCCGATCGAGCACGCTCGCGACGACCGCACAGGCCCTCGTCACGCGATGGGAGGCCACGAAGCACGGTGTCCGGCAGCTGCACGAGCGGTTGTTCTACCGGCCGCTGCTCTCGGCGGTCGCGGCCTTGCCCGAGAGCGGTCTGAGTCTGACGAGCGGTCAGGCGGAGGCGCGACTCGCGGCGATCGGCTTCGTCGACCCCCGCGGCGCACTCGCCCACATCGGGGCGCTCACCGCCGGCGTGTCTCGACGCGCCAACATCCAGCGGCATCTGCTCCCCGTCATGCTCGGCTGGTTCGCGGACGGCGCCGATCCCGACTACGGATTGCTCGCGTTCCGGCGGCTCAGCGAGTCCCTCGGCGAGTCGCACTGGTTCCTGCGGATGCTCCGCGACTCCTCAGGTGCGGCCGAGCGGCTCACACGGGTCCTCTCGGGGTCCCGGTTCATCGGCGAGCTCATGGACCGCATCCCCGAGTCGGCCGCTTGGCTCGCGGGGGACGAGGACCTCCTCCCACGATCGTCGTCCGCGCTCGGCGAGGAGATCGCCGCCATCCTCAGACGACACGACTCACCGGACACCGCAGCCGCCGCCATCCGCGCGGTACGGCGACGCGAAGTCCTCCGGCTGGCGATGTCGTCGACCGTCGGGATGCTGGACGTGCAGGGCCTCGCAGCCGGACTGACGGACGTGTCGACGGCCACGCTCGCAGGGCTCCTCGGCGCCGTCAGACGCATCGGCGGCCTCGGCGCGGACATCGAGTTCGCCATCATCGCCATGGGCCGCTACGGCGGCGCAGAGCTCGGCCTTGGTTCGGACCTCGACGTCCTCTACGTGTTCCGGCCGAAGGACGGGGTCGACACCCAGGATGCACAGCGCCAGGCCGGAGCGATCGCCGCAGAACTCAAGCGTCTGAGCGAGGACGCCCGGCTCCCGCTCGACCTCGACCTCGACCTCCGTCCCGAGGGGAAGAACGGTCCGCTCGTGCGCTCCCTCGACTCCTACCGCAACTACTACGCGCGCTGGTCCCTCACCTGGGAGGCGCAGGCGCTGCTCCGCGCCGCCGGAGTCGTGGGCGACACCGAGCTCATCGAGGCGTTCACCGAGGTGGCGGACACGGTCCGCTATCCAGCCGCGATCAGTGAGCAGTCCGTCCGCGAGGTCAAGCGGATCAAGGCACGTGTCGAGAACGAGCGGCTGCCGCAGGGCGCCGACCCGACGAGACACCTGAAGCTCGGGCGCGGCTCGCTCAGCGACGTCGAGTGGTTCGTGCAGCTCCTCCAGCTCGAGCACGGCGCGGCGGTACCGTCGTTGCGCACCACCTCGACGCTCCGAGCGCTCGACGCGGCGGTGGAGGCGGATCTCGTCGATCGGGAGTCCGCCGAACGACTCCGTGAGGCCTGGATCCTCGCGTCGCGGATCCGCTCGGCCATGACGCTGTGGTTGAACAAGACGCAAGACGTGCTGCCGAGCGATCGACAACAGCTCGAAGGCGTGGCGCGACTCCTGGAGTACCCGACCGGATCGGCGAGTCTCCTGGAACAGGACTACCTCGCGGCCACCCGGCGCGCCCGGACGGTCTTCGAGCACGGCTTCTACGGCATCTGAGCGGACCGCCTCGACGACACGGAACCGCCCGCCATCCGAGAGGATGACGGGCGGTTCGTGGTGCCGAGTGGGCTCAGACGCCGTAGTACAGCTCGAACTCGAACGGGTGCGGGCGCTGGGCCAGCGGCTTGATCTCGTTCTCGCGCTTGTACTGGATCCAGGTCTCGATGAGCTCCGGCGTGAAGACGTTGCCGGCGAGGAGGAACTCGTGGTCCGCCTCAAGTGCCTCGAGCGCAGCACCGAGCGATGCGGGCACCTGCGGGATGTTCTTGGCCTCCTCGGGGGGAAGCTCGTAGAGGTCCTTGTCGACGGGCTCGTGCGGCTCGATGCGGTTCTTGATGCCGTCGAGGCCGGCCATCAGCTGAGCGGCGAACGCGAGGTACGGGTTGCCGGAGGCGTCGGGCGCGCGGAACTCGATGCGCTTGGCCTTCGGGTTCGTGCCCGTGATCGGGATACGGATCGACGCCGAGCGGTTACCGGCCGAGTAGACCAGGTTGACGGGAGCCTCGAAGCCGGGGACCAGACGGTGGTACGAGTTCACCGTCGGGTTCGTGAACGCCAGGACGGCGGGGGCGTGCTTCAGCAGACCACCGATGTACCAGCGGGCGAGGTCGGAGAGACCGCCGTAGCCGTTCTCGTCGTAGAAGAGCGGCTTGCCGTCGCTCCACAGCGACTGGTGCGTGTGCATGCCCGAGCCGTTGTCGCCGAAGAGCGGCTTCGGCATGAAGGTCGCGGTCTTGCCCCACAGCTCGGCCGTGTTCTTCACGATGTACTTGAACTTGAGGATGTCGTCAGCCGCGGCGACCATGGTGTCGAAGCGGTAGTTGATCTCGGCCTGGCCGCCGGTGCCCACCTCGTGGTGCGCGCGCTCGAGGATGAGGCCGGCGTCGATCAGCTTGAGGCTGATGTCGTCGCGGAGGTCGGCCTGCTTGTCGACGGGGCTGACGGGGAAGTAGCCACCCTTGTACGGCGTCTTGTTGCCGAGGTTGCCGCCTTCTTCGGCGCGGCCGGTGTTCCAGGCTCCCTCTTCGGAGTCCACCGAGTAGAAGCTCGAGTGCTGGTTCACCTCGTACCGGACGTCGTCGAAGATGTAGAACTCTGCCTCAGGCGCGAAGAACGCGGTGTCGGCGATGCCGGTGGAGGCGAGGTACTTCTCAGCCTTCTTGGCGACCTGACGCGGGTCCTTGGAGTAGATCTCGCCGTTGCGGGGGTTGTAGATGTCGAACACCATGATGAGCGTGCGCTCGGCACGGAAGGCGTCGATGTAAGCGGTGGAGACATCCGGGATGAGCTGCATGTCCGACTCGTGGATGTTGGCGAAGCCACGGATGGACGAACCATCGAAGAGCTGGCCGACGGTGAAGAACTCCTCGTCGACGGTGCTGGCCGGGATGTTGAAGTGCTGCTGCACGCCGGGAAGGTCCGTGAAGCGGATGTCGAGGAACTTGACATCGGTGTCCTTGATGAACTTGAGCACTTCGGAAGAATCACTGAACATGTGAATGGCTCCAAATGGGGTTGGTACAGGGAGGCTGCACAGCGCAGCCATCTGTGAGACTACGGGGAGGGGGTTACCCCGCCATGACACCCATGTTTCGTGGATGTTACGAGAATCCCCGCCCGAATAGAATGGCACAGTGCCCCACACCCCGCAGAATCCACGGACCTTCGGAGAGCTTCCTCCCAGCGCCTTCCCCGGTGAACGCCTCGGACTCCCGGAGAGCGGCGTCCGATCGGTCGCGCGGGTCGGTCGGCGCATCACCGCGCTCGTCATCGACTGGGCCATGGCGGTCGTCCTCTCCGTCGCGTTCTTCGCCTACGACGCCACCGCGACGCTCGTGATCTTCGCCATCATGCAGTTCGTGTTCATCCCGACCATCGGCGGCAGTCTCGGTCATCGCCTGTGCGGCATGCGACTCATGCCGCTGACCGGCGGTTGGGTCGGACTCTGGCGGCCGGCCGTGCGTACCGTGCTCCTCTGCGTGCTCGTCCCGGCGCTCGTCTGGGATTCGGACCAGCGCGGCTTCCATGACAAGGTCGCCGGCACGGTGCTCCTGCGGNTACCGCGAGGTGTTCCGAGCGGGGTCGGTGGGTCAGCGCGCGCGCTGCGGGCGGACCCGCATCGGGTCGACGCCCTTCGGGATGGGGAGCTGCGTACCGAACGAGGACAGACGGTTGCTGACCGCGAGCACCTCGGGGTTGGTCAAGGACTTCTTGACCTTCCGGAGGGCGCCGGAGAGCTGACGGAGCTGCACGGAGTCGGCGTCGGGGCCGACGTGGAAGACCGTGATCGGCACGTTCGGGAGGATACGGGTGACCTTACGCTTCTCGTCCTCGAGCAGGCGTGAGGTCCGCGATCGGGGTCCTTCGGCGATCAGTGCGACGCCACCACGGCCCACGGCGCGGTAGATCGCGTCCTGGGTCTTCGGGTTCACGGCGACGGGCATCTCGCTGGTCTGCCACGAGCGCGGAGCAGCGCGGAGCACCTGGCCCACCGCGCCCGGCCGACCCTCGATCTGCGTGTAGACGACCTTGTCCGCGCGCCGGGTGAGGATGAACAGGGCCGCGAGGATACCGGCGAGCACTCCCGCGATGATCCACATGACGAGCGCGAAGATGTTGCCCGCCGAGAACAGCAGCGCGACCGCGACACCGATGAGCACCGGCAGGATGAAGCCGCCGAGCATCAACCACTGCGCCGCCTTGTCGTGGCGACGGGTGAGCTGGAACACCTGCCAGAGCTGCTTGATCCGCCCTGGTTCCTTCTGCGCCGCCGGGGGCGCGTCCTTCTGAGCCATGCTCCCAGGATAGCCGGTGACGGAGGGTCCTGATGCTGCGTTCTCCTCCACAGGCCGGCGGCGCGGGGACCTTGTCCACAGCCGCGTGCGTGGACGCCGTCGGACGGGGCTCCGCGTCGGAGGATCGAGCTATGGAAACACTGCCAGACCCGTCCACGAACGCAACCCGAGTGGCCGGCCGTCGTCTCGTCCGGCGCCTGGGTGAGGGCCGGCAGTGGACGGCCTACTCGACGGTGCTCGCCCACGCCGGACCCGCGCACGGCCGGCGTACCGACCAGGCCGCCCCGGTGGGCGACGCCGTGCTGCTCCGAGCGAGGGCGGACGCCGCCGAACGCGACCTCTGGCGTCGCGCGGCCGTCCTGTCCCGACTCGACCACCCGCACATCGTGAGACTCGTCGACGTCGCCGAGGACCCGAACGGCCTCCCGTGTCTGCTGGTCGAGCGGCTCGCCGGTGGCACGTTGGGAGAACTGTTGCGCCGCCGGGAGTCGATCGCTCCCGGTGAGGCCGTCACGATCCTGGCACCATTGGTCGACGCCATCCGCGCAGCGCACCTCTCCGGGATCAGCCACGGGTCGATCAACGCTTCGGCCGTGCGCTTCGCCGACGACGGCCGACCGGTCCTCTCCGGCTGGTCGGGCGCAGCTCCCGTGGACCACCAGACCATCGATGGTGGGCTCGGCCGCACCGCTCCGGCGTTCGCTGCCGATTGGACGGCGTTCGCGGGGCTCATGGACGGTGTCCTGCAGGCGACCGACCCCGACGAGACCCCCTCGACCGTGGCCTGGGCCGACGTCGTGCCTGAACTCGCCGACCACGAGATCGCCAATCGACTGCAACAGCGGATCCACGCCCTGGCACGACCGCTCCCGGTCCTGCTCGACCGCGTCGACCCGCCGTCCGCATCACCTGCCGATGCCATCCGTGCTTCCGCCGATCGCGCGCAGCGGACCGCTCCGCTCCCGCCGACCCGACGAGCCGCGGTCGAATCGAGGCGTCGGTCACGACATCCCGCGTCGTCGCTGCGTCGTCGTCTGGCCTGGCGACCCGGTCGAGGCACACGGGTAGCGGCCGCCGGCCGCTCGACGCCGTCCGTCGACTCCAGCCCGAGACGTCGTCGACTCGTGATCGGAGCGGCGGGCGCGGCAGCGGCACTGGTGTCGGCTGCGATGGTGTTCCTGCCGTCCGAAAACCCGAGCACCGCGATCGCGCCGACGCCGGCCGGTTCGGTCGGCCCGGCGTCCGCGGCGGTCACGACGATCGCGCCACCGGTGGAGACACCGACGTCAGCGGCGGACGAAGCCGGCGCCGTCGACGTGGTCACCGGTGACGATCCGGCGGCCGCGGCCCGCGAGCTCGTCCGTCGACGGGATCAGTGCCGCACGACGGGGGAGGAGGGGTGCGTCTGGGACTCCGTCGAACGCGGGTCCCCGTTCGAGGACGACGAGCACCTCGGTGTCGGGATCGGATCGATCGATGCGGCGAGTCTGGACCTCGTCGACCGTCAGGGCGACGCGGCGGTCCTCCGCGGCACGGCCGAGCCGTCCGAGACGGACGAGGCCGCCGCAGGACGACGACAGCCCGTCACGCTCCTCGTGGTGAGGGGCGAGACGGGCTGGCGTCTGCGGGAGGTGTTCACCGCCGGATGAGGCGATGCACACAGCGCGATCGGTTCGGGATCAGATCCCGAGCGAGTCGCGGAAGTCGCCTGCTTCGAGGCGGTTCTTCACCTGGACGAGGAAGCGTGCAGCGTCCGCGCCGTCGATGATGCGGTGGTCGTAGCTCAGCGCGAGGTAGACCGTCGAACGGATTGCGATCGCGTCTGCACCGTCGACCGTGACGACGACCGGCTTCTTCGTGACGATACCCGTACCCAGGATCGCCGACTGCGGCAGGAACACGATCGGGGTGTCGAACAGGGCGCCGCGCGAACCGGTGTTGGTCAGCGTGAACGTGCCGCCCGACAGCTCGTCCGGCTGCAGCTTGTTGTCGCGAGTGCGCTGCGCGAGATCGGCGATCTCGGCGCCGAGCTCGGCGATCGACTTGGAGCCCGAGTTGCGGATGACCGGCGTCAGCAGGCCACGCTCGGTGTCCACGGCGATCGCGAGGTTCTCCGTCTCCGGGTACACGATCTGGTCGCCATCGACGGTGGCGTTGATGATCGGGTACGTCTGGAGCGCCTCGCTGGCGGCAAGGGCGAAGAACGGCAGGAACGACAGCTTGTTGCCGGTCTTGGCGAGGAACTCGTCCTTGACGGCCGTGCGGAGTGCCGCGACCTTCGTGACGTCGACCTCGACGACGCTCGTCAGCTGGGCGGTGCCCTGCATCGAAGCGACCGCGCGCTCAGCGACGACCTTGCGCAGACGCGACATGGCCTTGCTCGTGCCACGCAGCTCGGAGACCTGGACGGTCGGAGCAGCGGGCGACTCCGTGGCGCCACCGGCGCTCTGAGCCTGCAGGACGTCTTCCTTGCGGATACGTCCGCCGACACCGGTGCCGGTGACCGTGCTGAGGTCGACGCCGTGCTGGTTGGCGAGACGACGCACCAGCGGCGTGACGTAACCGGAGTTGACGACCCCGCCGGCGGCAGGCGTTGAAGCGGCGGCCGGAGCAGCAGCAGGTGCAGCGGCAGGTGCCGGAGCAGCAGCAGGCGCAGCGGCGGGAGCCGGAGCAGCAGCGGGAGCCGGAGCAGCAGCAGGAGCCGGAGCAGCAGCAGCAGGTGCCGGTGCAGCGGCAGGTGCCGGTGCAGCAGCAGGCGCAGCGGCGGGAGCCGGAGCAGCAGCGGGAGCCGGCGCGGCAGCAGGTGCCGGCTCGGGCTCGGCCGCGGGAGCGGGCTCAGCCGGAGCGGGCTCGGCAGCAGCCGGTTCCGCGGCGGGCGCGGGCTCCTCTGCCGCAGCCGCACCCGAACCATCACCGATGGTCACGAGAGCGGTGCCGACCTCGACGGTCTCGTCCTCCTGGACGAGGATCGCTTCGATGACACCCGCGACGGGCGAAGGGATCTCGGTGTCGACCTTGTCGGTCGACACTTCGAGCAGCGGCTCGTCGACCTCCACGGTGTCGCCGACATTCTTCAGCCAGCGGGTGACCGTACCCTCGGTGACACTCTCGCCGAGTGCCGGGAGGCTGACGGATTCGCTCATGACCTTGTCTCCTTTGAAACCTGTTGTGTGTTCACTAGCTTATTGGGGTGTTCGGAATGCGTCACAGCGCGTGCAGGGGCTTGCCTGCGAGCGCGAGGAATGCTTCGCCGAGCGCCTCGTTCTGCGTGGGGTGCGCGTGGATCAGCGGCGCGATGTCCTCGGGGTAGGCCTCCCAGTTGACCGCGAGCTGGCCTTCGGCGATGAGCTCACCGACGCGGGCGCCGATCATGTGCACACCGATGACGGGGCCGTCGTTGACGCGGATGACCTTGACGTTGCCGCTCGTGCCGATGATCTCGCTCTTGCCGTTGCCGGCGAGGTTGAAGTCGTAGCTCGTGATGTTGTCGGCGCCGTACTGCTCGGCCGCCTTGGCCTCGCTGAGACCGACGGACGCGATCTCGGGGTCGCTGTAGGTGACCTTCGGGATGTTGACGTCCTCGATGATGACCGGCTTGAGACCGGCGATCTCCTCGGCCACGAAGATGCCCTGCTGGAAGCCGCGGTGCGCGAGCTGCAGGCCGGGGACGATGTCGCCGACGGCGTAGAGGCCGGGGATGTTCGTCTCGAGACGGTCGTTGGTGATGACGAAGCCGCGGTCGATGGTGACACCGACCTCCTCGAAGCCGAGTCCGGCGGTCGACGGGCCACGGCCGACGGCGACGAGCAGCAGCTCGGCGTCGATCGTCTTGCCGTCCTCGAGCGTGATGTGCACGCCCGAGTCGTCCTGGGTGACGCCCTGGAACCGCACGCCGAGCGAGTACTCGATGCCGCGCTTGCGGAACGCGCGCTCGAGGGCCTTGCTGATCGACTCGTCCTCGTTGGGGACGAGGTGGGGGAGTGCCTCGATGATCGTGACCTCGGTCCCGAACGACTTCCAGACGCTCGCGAACTCGACGCCGATCACACCGCCGCCGAGGACGGCGACCTTCTTCGGCACGAAGTCGAGCTGTAGCGCCTGCTCGCTCGTGATGACGCGGCCACCGATCTCGAGACCGGGGAGCGAGCGGCTGTAGGAGCCCGTCGCGAGGATCACGTTCTTGCCGGTGATGAGGTCGTCGCCGACCTGCACGCTCGTCGGGGAGACCAGACGGCCCTCACCCTCGATGGTGGTGATGCCGCGGGCCTTCACGAGGCCCTGGAGTCCCTTGTACTTCTTCGCGACGATGCCCTCGCGGTACTTCGTGACGCCCTCGATGTCGATGCCTTCGAAGGTGGACTTGACGCCGTACTTCTCCGACTCGCGCGATGCGTCCGCGACCTCGGCGGAGTGCAGCAGCGCCTTCGTCGGGATGCAACCGCGGTGGAGGCAGGTGCCGCCGACCTTGTCCTTCTCGATCATGCCGACGGTGAGGCCGAGCTGCGAAGCGCGCAACGCCGCAGCGTATCCGCCGCTTCCGCCTCCCAGGACTACCAGGTCAAAATTCTGCTCGGACACTCCGTTGCTCCTTGTGTGTGCTTCGTGGTCGATCGGAAACCGTCGTGGTGTGTTCGGCGGCGTCGAGGCGGGTCGAACCGCCCCCACCGACCTTACTACGGGTGGCTAATCTCCTCGGCCATTGCGAGGAGGGTGCGGACCGCGACGCCGGTCGGGCCCTTGGCGGTGAAGCCGTAGGGGGCGTCGCCGTTCATCGCACTCCCGGCGATGTCCAGGTGGGCCCACGGGATGCGGGTGGTGCCGCCCTCCTCGTCGGTACGCTCGGCGATGAACTCCTGGAGGAACGTGCCTGCGACGAGCATGCCGCCCGCGGTGGTCCCGGGCTTGGCGTTGGCGAGGTCGGCGACGTCGGAGTCGAGGACCTTGCGCAGCTCCGCGGGGAACGGCATCGGCCAGAACAGTTCGTCCACACCGGACCCGGTCGCGATGAGGTCGGTGACGAACGAAGCGTCGCCCATGACGCCCGTGTAGCGGTTGCCGAGCGCGACCACGGCGGCTCCCGTCAGGGTCGCCACGTCGATGATGGCGTCCGGGCCCTCCTCGCCTGCGGCGACGAGTCCGTCGGCGAGGACCAGCCGGCCCTCGGCGTCGGTGTTGGTGACCTCGACCGTGAGTCCGCCCCGGATGGTGAGGACGTCGTTCGGCCGGATCGCCGTGCCCGACGGGAGGTTCTCGGCGAGGCAGAGCCACGCGGTCAGCCGGGTGGGCACCCCGAGACGCGCGGCCGCGGCCAGGACCGCGAGCACGGTCGCCGCGCCGGTCATGTCGTACTTCATGCCGACCATCGAGACCGGCGGCTTCAGGGAGAGGCCGCCGCTGTCGAAGGTGATGCCCTTCCCGACGAGGGCCAGGTGGCTCCGGGCCGCCTCAGGGTGGTAGCTCAGCTTGACGAGTCGCGGAGGCCGAGAGGAACCCTGCCCGACACCGAGGATGCCGCCGAAGCCGTCCTCGGCCAAGCGGGTCTCGTCCCATTCCTCGACCTCGACGTCGAGGCCGTCGACCGCTGCTCGGGCCGCGTCGGCGAAGGTCGCCGGGTAGAGCTCGTTCGGCGGCGTGTTGACCAGGTCCTTCACGAGCTCGATGGCCTCGGCGACCGCGGTGGCGTGCTCCGCGAGCCCGGCGTAGGGTGCGTCCACGGTCGACGGGACGACGACGGTGATCTGTCCGAGCGGTGTCGGTGCCGGCGCGGATCCGACACCGCGCGACGCGGTGTAGCGGTAGGCGCCGATGGCCGCCCCCTCGAGGACGGCTTCGGCGGCGGCGGCCGTCTCCTCCGTCAACGCGAACACGATCGAGGCCTGGCCGTCGATCGTCCGGGTCACTGCGCCCGCGGCTCGTCGGAAGGCCGCGTCGTCCGCATCCGGACCGAGGCCGACCAGCACGAGACCGGAGGCCGCGCCGAACCGGTCCGGGAGGCGTCGCACCTGGTCTTCCGACCCCGTGACCCCGGAGGCGCGCAGCTCGTCCGCGAGCGGCGCGTAGACCTCTGGCGCCAAGAGCTCCGGTCCGTCGTCGCCCTTCTTCACCGCGAGGACGAGCAGCTCGGCCTCGACTCCCTCGGCGGCGGCGGACAACACGGAGAGCACGGGGATCGTCATGCCTCCATCGTAGGCACGTACCGTTCCGGACCGAGGCGGGGCCGCCGGTGTTCGCTCTCGGCGGTACCGCCGACGCTCGGAGGGGAAGGTCGCTGCGACACCCCCGTTTAGAGTTGAACCATGCCTACGCCTGACGACCTCTACGAGGTGCACCCGGAGATCGACATCCCCGCCGGCCTCCACCTCGTCGCGGGCCTCACCGGGTTCTCCGACGCCGGCGGCGCGGTCGGGCAGCTGAACGCCTACCTCGACGACGTCCTCGACACGACGGTCATCGCCGAGTTCGACGCCGACGTCCTGCTCGACTACCGGGCCCGCCGGCCGATCATCTCGTTCGACCAGGACCACTTGACGGAGTACCGGCCACCTCGGCTGACCCTGTCGCTCGCCCACGACGAGCTCGGGTCGCCGTTCCTCCTGCTCACCGGTTTCGAGCCCGACTTCCTCTGGGACCGCTTCGTCGCAGCCGTGCTCGAGCTCGTCGACCGCTTCCGGGTCAGCGACACCACGTGGGTGCACGCCATCCCGATGCCGGTCCCGCACACCAGGCCGATCGGCGTCACCGTCAGCGGCAACCGGTTCGACCTCATCGAGTCGCTCTCGGTCTGGCGCCCCCGCACCCAGGTACCGTCCAACGTGCTCCACCTCCTCGAGTACCGCCTCTACGAGCGCGGCGACAGCATCGCGGCCTTCGTGCTCCTCGTTCCGCATTACCTCGCCGACACGGAGTTCCCGGCCGCGGCGATCACGGCGATCGAGAGCCTCAGCGCGGCGACCGGGCTCATCTTCCCCACGGACCGCCTCCGCGAGGACAGCCGCGACTTCCTCGTCAAGATCGACGAGCAGGTCGGGACCAACCACGAGCTCGGCCAGCTGGTCACGACGCTCGAGGAGCGGTACGACGCCTACATGGCCGACAACTCGCCGAAATCGCCGCTCACCGACATCGACGGGGCGCTCCCGACGGCCGACGAGATCGCCGCGGAGCTCGAGAAGTTCCTCGCGAGCCGGCGCCACGGCGACGAGGACCGCTCGACCACCTAAGCTGGATCGGTGGGATCTCGACGCGTCTGGTGGGTGTTCGGCGTCGGCGTGTTCGCCTACCTCATCACCGTCATGCAGCGGTCGACGCTCGGCGTGGCAGCGGTGGACGCCACTGAGCGGTTCCAGATCGACGCCGCCGCGCTGTCGACCCTCGCCGTCGCGCAGCTCATCGTGTACGCCGCGATGCAGGTCCCGGTCGGGGTGCTCATCGACCGCCTCGGACCTCGCGTCCTGATCATCGCGGGGCTGACGGTCGTCATGGCGGGCCAGGTCTGGCTGGGGCTCACGACCGAACTCGGCGGCGCGATCGTGGGCCGGATGCTGGTCGGCCTCGGCGACGCCGCGGTGTTCACCTCCGTGTTGCGGCTCGTGAACTCCTGGTTCCCCACCCGTCGGGTGCCGATCGTCTCGCAGTGGGTCGGCAACATCGGGCAGATCGGACAGATCCTCTCGGCGGTGCCGTTCTCCTTCGTCCTGCACGCCTTCGGCTGGTCGCCGGCGTTCCTCAGTGCGGCCGGACTCGTCCTCCTGGCGCTCGTCGGGGTGTTGATCGTCGTCCGCGACCGGCCGTCCGGTTCCGACGAGGCGCCGCGCCCCGAGACCTGGGGCCACGTCGTCCGCGAGGTCGTCATCAGTCTGCGTCGGCCAGGGACGCGTCTCGGGTTCTGGTCGCACTTCGTCACCCAGTCCTCCGGTACCGTCCTCACGCTCCTCTGGGGCTTCCCGTTCATGGTCTACGCCCTCGGCTACCCGCAGCCCCTCGCCGCATCGTTGCTCATCGTGATCGTGGTCTCCGGCATGATCGCCGGACCCATCCTCGGGGTGCTCACCGCCCGGTTCCCCTACCGGCGGAGCAACCTCGTGCTCGGGATCGTGACGGTCATGGGCGTCGCCTGGGCCGCACTGCTGCTCTGGCCGGGCGTCCCACCGATGTGGCTCGTGATCGTCCTGTTCGTCGTGGTCGGGGTCGGTGGCCCCGGTTCACTCATCGGGTTCGACTTCGCTCGCACCTTCAACCCCATCCGCGCGCTCGGCGGGGCGAACGGCATCGTGAACGTCGGTGGGTTCCTCGCGAGCTTCGTCATGATGTTCCTCATCGGTCTCATCATCGACGCGGTCAGCGGGGGATCCCGTGCCGACTATTCCATGGACAACTTCCGGATCGCCTTCTCCGTCCAGTACCTGGTGGTCGGGTTCGGGGTCGCGATGCTGCTCGTCGCACGGTCCCGCACGCGGAGACGCTTCGCCGAGGACGAGGGCATCGCCGTCGGTCCGCTGTGGATCGCGGTCCGAGCCAGGCTCGGGCGCCGTCGCTGAGCGTTCGCTTCGTCCCCTGATCTCACCCTTGACAAACGGCCTGTGGCTCTGAGGTCTTCCGGCGCGCGCTATAATGGAACACGGACCCGTTCACCTCTCGGAATGTCGGCGGCCCTTTTCGGGTTGCACTGCACCAAGACTTGACATGGGTCCTCGTAATGTCCGAAATCACGGACGATCCGGCGATGACTGTCCATGCCGGGTCCGAACAGGAAGGTGCAGCTATGGCCACCAAGACGGCTCGCGCAGACGAAGCAGCGCCAGCAGACGAGGCCACGGAGGCTCCCGCAGCGAAGGCTCGGACCACCAAGGCCACCACGACCCGAGCGAAGGCTGCTCCCAAGAAGGCGACCCGCGCCAAGGCGGGCACGAAGTCGAGCACGGAGCCCGATGAGGGCACGGACGACGAGGACGTCGTCGTCGAGGTCGTCGCCGACGACGCCGTGGTCGACGCGCCCGCAGGCGACGCCACCGAGGCGGTCGAGGAGGAGGACGACAAGTCCGTGCCGGAGATCACCCTCCCCACCGACGCACTCGTACTCTCCAACAGCGACGACGACGAGATCCCGGTGTACTCGGCCGCGATCACCGGCGCCACCGCCGACCCGGTCAAGGACTACCTCAAGCAGATCGGTAAGGTCGCGCTCCTCAACGCTGCCGAAGAGGTCGAACTCGCGATGCGCATCGAGGCGGGCCTCTTCGCCGAGGACAAGCTCGCCCAGCTCTCCGACCTCGAGAAGCGCTCGCGGGTCGGTCGTGAGCTCCAGTGGGTCGCGAAGGACGGTGCCCGCGCCAAGAGCCACCTCCTCGGGGCGAACCTCCGACTCGTCGTGAGCCTCGCCAAGCGGTACACCGGCCGCGGCATGCAGTTCCTCGACCTCATCCAGGAGGGCAACCTGGGCCTCATCCGTGCGGTCGAGAAGTTCGACTACACCAAGGGCTTCAAGTTCTCCACCTACGCGACCTGGTGGATCCGTCAGGCCATCACGCGTGCCATGGCCGACCAGGCGCGCACCATCCGCATCCCGGTGCACATGGTCGAGGTCATCAACAAGCTCGCCCGCGTCCAGCGGCAGATGCTGCAGGACCTGGGCCGCGAGCCCACGCCCGAAGAGCTCAGCCGCGAACTCGACATGACGCCTGAGAAGGTCATCGAGGTCCAGAAGTACGGCCGCGAGCCCATCTCGCTGCACACGCCCCTCGGCGAGGACGGCGACAGCGAGTTCGGCGACCTCATCGAGGACACCGAGGCGGTCGTGCCGGCCGACGCCGTCAGCTTCACCATGCTGCAGAAGCAGCTGGAGTCGCTCCTCGACTCGCTCTCCGAGCGGGAAGCGGGCGTCATCCGGATGCGCTTCGGCCTCGGCGACGGCATGCCCAAGACGCTCGACCAGATCGGCGACACCTTCGGGGTCACCCGTGAGCGCATCCGGCAGATCGAGTCGAAGACCATGGCGAAGCTGCGTCACCCGAGCCGATCCCAGTCGCTCCGCGACTACCTCGAGTAGGAGCATGCGCTACGCCCCGGCCATCCTCGCCGGTCGTGCCGTCCGATTCCTCGCCAGGCTGCGCAAGCCGGGCGGGGGATCGGCCGTTCCCGGCCTGGTGGTCAACCGCATCGCGCCCGGGTTCCTCCCCGACACGTTGAACGCCTTCCCGCGTGGTCTCGTGATCGTGAGCGGCTCGAGCGGGAAGTCGACGACGACCAAGATGCTCGTCGGCATCCTGCGTGCCCACGGTGTGTCGGTCTTCACGAACCCGTCCACGGCGAACATCTCCCAGGGCCTCACCTCTGCCCTCCTCGAACGAGCCGACCTCCGCGGCCGGATCGACGCCGAGCTCGGGGTGCTCGAGATGGACGAAGGACACGGCGCGCTCATCGCTCCGCGGCTCGCGCCCGCCCACGTCATCCTGACCAACGTGTCCGTCGACCAGATCGACCGCTTCCACGACGCTGCCATGGTGGCGCGCATGCTCGACGCGATCGCTGCCCGATCGAGCACGTCGCTCGTCCTGAACGGCGATGACGCACTCGTCGACGCCGTCGCGCCAGGCAGCGCCGCGACGCGATGGCGGTACGGCGTCTCGACGGCGGTGCTCGGCGCCAGCGCACGCGGCCTCGGGTACAGCACGACCTCGTCCGATCGGGTCGACCCCGGTTCCGGAACCGTCGTCGAAGCCCTCGACGGCGACCTGGTGTCCATCACCCACCGCGGCGAGACCGTCCGGTTCCGTCTGCCGGCCCGTGGCGTGCACTACGCCGTGGACGCTGCTGCCGCCCTCTCCGGCGCCGCCGCGATCCTCGGCCCCGAGTTCCAGCTCACCACCGCGGCGGAGTCGTTCCGCGCGCTCACGCCGGTGTTCGGCCGCGGTGAGGTGACGACCGTCCGCGGTGTCGAGGTCGAGTTCGTCCTCGTCCAGAACCCCGCGAGCTATCAGCTCAACGTCGACAGCTTGGCGGCCGACACCGAGCAGATCCTGGTGGCCGTCGGGAGCGACGTCCGCGATCCCTCGTACCTCTGGCCGGTCGACACGTCCAGGCTCGGTCGTGTGGCGCTCGTGTCGGGGTCCAAGGCCTGGGAGGCCGCCCTGCAGCTGGGCTACGCCGGCGTCGAGATCGACCGGATCGAACCAGACCTCGGCACGGCGTTGGACGCGTTCCTCGCCCTCCCCGCGCCCGCGCACGGTCGGAAGACCGTGATCTTCACCGCCGACTCGATGCGCCGTACCCGCGCGCACCTCGGCCTCGCTTCGAACGATCAGGACGACGCATGACGACCGAGCCGACGATCACCATCGCCGTCCTCCTGCCATCGAGCTGCAATGTGAACGGCGACGCCGAGAACGGCGCGGTCCTCGCTCGCCGGGCCCGCGCACGTGGCCTCGCCGTCGAGCTCGTCGCGGTCGAGTCGGTCGCCGAGCTCCCGAGCACAGTCCACGCGGTCGTCCTCGGGTCGTGCGACGACCCGTCGGCGCCACAAGTGCTCGAGGCGCTCCGGCCGTTCCGCGACGCGTTCATCGCCTGGGTGGAAGCCGGCGTGCCCGTCCTCGCTGTCGCCAACGGATGGAAGCTCCTCACTCGCCGGCTCGAGCTGGCACCGGGGAGCTGGGTCGAGGGCCTCGCCATCATCGAGGGCGACGCCCCGTTGCGGCGCACGCGGGCGAGCGACGACCTCGTCGTCGTGCCGGGCGGCGGCCTCGAGCTCGACGCCCCGGTACTCGTCGGGTACGAGAACCACGGGCGGGACTTCCGAGCCGGGACGGGCGTCGAGTCGATCGGCACCGTGCAGCACGGACGAGGCAACGGCGACGGCACGGAGGGTGCGCTGGTCGGACCCTTCGTCGGAACCCACCTGCACGGCCCCGTCCTCGCCAAGAACCCGGAACTGGCCGATCGGCTGCTCCGTCTGGCGATCACGGTCGCCGGGGGCACTTCGATGCTCGACGAATCGCCAGAGCTTCACGCCCTCGACGAGATCGCCGCCAACGCCAGAGCGCAGATCGTCTCGGCCCTCGCCTGAGTCCGCGCGCGATCGAGCCCGCACTGGTCTGAGACCGCGCTTCCTCGATGACATGACGAAGGGCCCCGGATCTCGGATCCGGGGCCCTTGTCGTGATGCCGGTGGACTAGGCGCGCTGCTCGTTGAAGAGTCGCGCGGACTCGTCGTGCCAGTCGGTCGCGACCTGCGTCAGCTTCTCCTGGTACTTCTTGCCGTGGTGCGCGCAGAACAGCAGCTCACCGCTGTTCATCTGCACGCGGATGTAGGCCTGTGCTCCGCACAGATCGCAACGATCGGCGGCAGTCAGTTGCTGGGCGTCGAGGTCACTCGGCGTGCTCTCGGTAGCAGTCTGTGACATGTGCTCCTCCTGACTCGGGCGGCTACGAAACTCGTAGTACTCATGAAAGCACGCGATTGTCACAACGGGGTCCCATTCCGTGTTCTTTTCGCTGTGCGCGTAGATGATTCGGATCAACCCTGCAGCCGGATGGGTCGACGACCCGAGACAACGCGCCGTCGCGCGGCTCCGGACGATCGCGCGCCGAGTGTCTCCCTCGGCGTGTCGGCGCCGACGACTACGCTGGGAAGCGTGAGCAGCGACTACTCCGCCAGGCATCTCTCCGTCCTCGAAGGCCTCGAGGCGGTGCGCAAGCGACCGGGCATGTACATCGGTTCCACCGACTCGCGTGGCCTCATGCACTGCCTCTGGGAGATCATCGACAACTCCGTCGACGAGGCCCTCGGCGGGTACGGCGATCAGATCGAGATCGTCCTCCACGCCGATCAGAGCGTCGAGGTGCGCGACCACGCGCGTGGCATCCCGGTGGACATCGAGCCGAAGACCGGCCTCTCCGGTGTCGAGGTCGTCTTCACCAAGCTCCACGCCGGCGGGAAGTTCGGCGGCGGTTCGTACGCCGCGTCCGGCGGCCTGCACGGCGTCGGCGCATCCGTCGTCAACGCCCTGTCCGAGCGACTCGACGTCGAGGTGGATCGCGGCGGCAAGACCTACGCCATGTCGTTCCACCGCGGTGAGCCGGGGATCTTCGCCGACACGGGGGAGCCGACCCCGGACGCACCGTTCACGCCGTTCGAGAAGCAGAGCGAGCTCCGCGTCATCGGCAAGACGAAGCGCGGCGTGACCGGCACCCGGATCCGCTACTGGGCCGACCGCCAGATCTTCACGAAGGGCGCCCAGTTCCAGGCAGAGGAGCTCCTCGGCCGCGCGCGCCAGACCGCCTTCCTCATCAAGGGTCTCGGCATCCACATCCGCGACGAGACCGTCGACGAGCCGACCGAGGCGATGTTCCGCTACGAGGGCGGCATCTCCGAGTTCGTCGACTACCTCGCGGGCGACACCGCACTCACCGACACCTGGCGCCTCACCGGCAGCGGCACGTTCACCGAGACCGTCCCGGTGCTGTCGCCGTCGGGCACCATGGTCGCCACCGAGGTGGAGCGCGAGGCAGAGGTCGACATCGCGCTGCGTTGGGGGACCGGGTACGAGACGGTCATGCGCAGCTTCGTCAACATCATCGCCACGCCGAAGGGCGGCACGCACCAACTCGGATTCGACCAGGGCCTCCTGAAGTTCCTCCGCGCCCAGGTCGAGCAGAACGCCCGTCGGCTCAAGGTCGGCTCGGACAAGCTCGAGAAGGACGACGTCCTCGCCGGCCTCACGGCGGTGCTGACGGTGCGTCTCGCCGAGCCGCAGTTCGAGGGCCAGACGAAGGAGATCCTCGGCACGCCGGCCGTCCGCGCCATCGTCGCCAACGTCGTCACGAAGGAGCTCAAGGAGCGGTTCGCCTCGACCAAGCGCGACGACAAAGCGCAGACCGCGCTCGTGCTCGAGAAGATCGTGTCGGAGATGAAGTCCCGGATCTCCGCGAGGACGCACAAGGAGACGCAACGCCGTAAGAACGCGCTCGAGAACTCGTCGCTCCCGGCCAAGCTGGTCGACTGCCGCTCGGGCAACCTCGAGTCCAGCGAACTCTTCATCGTCGAGGGCGACTCGGCACTGGGCACGGCGAAGCTCGCCCGAGACAGCTCCTACCAGGCGCTGCTCCCGATCCGAGGCAAGATCCTCAACGTGCAGAAGGCCTCCGTCTCCGACATGCTGTCGAACGCGGAGTGCGCGTCCATCATCCAGGTCATCGGCGCGGGCTCCGGACGATCGTTCGATCTCGACGCCGCCCGCTACGGCAAGATCATCCTCATGAGCGACGCCGACGTCGACGGCGCCCACATCCGGACGCTCCTGCTCACGCTCTTCTTCCGGTACATGCGGCCGCTGATCGAAGCGGGTCGCGTGTTCGCCGCGGTACCGCCGCTTCACCGCGTCATCGTCATCAATCCCGGCTCCAAGCCGAACGAGACGATCTACACGTACTCCGAAGCCGAACTGCACGCGGTGCTGAGCGACCTCAAGCGCACCGGCAAGAAGCACCAGGAACCGATCCAGCGCTACAAGGGCCTGGGCGAGATGGACGCCGACCAGCTGGCCACGACCACCATGGACCGCCGTCACCGGACGCTGCGCCGTGTCCGGGTCGAGGATGCGGAGTCGGCCGGACGGATCTTCGAACTCCTCATGGGCAACGACGTCGCCCCGCGCAAGGAGTTCATCGTCGACAGCTCCGACCGGCTGTCGCGGGAGAGCATCGACGTCTGATCGTCGGTCGTCCACCGAGGAGCAGGACCGACGACGAAGGCCCGGATCGAGCAGTGCGCTCAGTCCGGGCCTTCGTCAGTGCGGAGCTCCGATCAGGACGATTCGTCGCTCGCTACCGCGTCGTCCGTCGCCGGTGCTGCCGGTGCGGTGATCGCGCCGCCGATGAACCCGACGGGGGCGTCGAGCGGCACCCCTGAGGCATCGCGCTTCGCACCGACCTCCGGGAGCGTCCGCGGTGTCCCGTCCGTCCCGACAGCGTGCGCCGGAGCGGCGCCGACCCACGCGACGGCCAGCTGGTCCTCGCCCTTCAGGAAGCGCTGCGACCGGACACCGCCGGTCGCACGACCCTTGGCGGGGAACTCGGAGAACTCCGACACCTTCGCGCTCCCGGTGTCTGTTCCGGCGAGCGTCAGCGAATTGGTCGCGACGGTCACGACGACGACGTCGTCGGTGGGCAGCACCGCCGTGAACGAGATGACCTTCGCACCGGCCGCCAAGTTGATGCCGGCCATGCCGCCCGCGGCCCGCCCCTGCGGACGGACGGACGTCGCGGCGAAACGGAGCAGTTGTGCGTCGGAGGCGACAAAGACGAGTTCCGCGTCGTCGCCGACCTGGGTGGCCCCGACGACGTGGTCGCGCGGCTTGAGCGTGATGACCTCGAAGTCCGGCTTGTTCGGCAGGTCGCCGGGGATGACCCGCTTGACGACGCCGGTCTCGGTTCCCAGCACGATCGGCTGCTCCGAGGTCAGCGAGACGATCGCCAGCACGCGCTCGTCACGGTTCGGGAGCGACAGGTACTCGCCCATCCGGACGCCGGCCGCGAGCTGGATGGAGGCCGCCGGCACCGCGGGGAGGTCGAGCGGGGTGAACCGGATGACGCGACCGAGGCTCGTGACCGCACCGAGTTCGGTGCGGCTCGTGGTCTCGACGACACTCAGGATCGCATCGTGCTTGCTCCGCCGACCGGGTCGTGGTGCGGGTGCGTCCTGCTCGAGGTCGACGCGGAGCGCCCGTCCGGTCGCGCTGAGGTAGACGCGGCACGGGGTGTCGGCGAGCTCGAGCACCGGTGCGCTCTTCCCTCGACCGGTCGTCGCGACGCTCGGCTTCGCGTTCGTCAGCATGGTCCGGCGCGGTGTGCCGAACTGCTCGGCCGCAGCGGCGAGCTCTGCGGAGACCGCGGCCCGGATGAGTCGTTGGCTCCCGAGCAACCGCTCGAGTTCGGCGATCTCGGCCAGCAGCTTGTCGCGCTCGGCCTCGAGCTCGATCCGCGAGAACTTGGTGAGTCGTCGGAGACGGAGTTCGAGGATGTACTCGGCCTGCAGCTGCGAGAGGTCGAAGACCTCGATGAGCCTCGCGCGCGCCTGTTCGGAGTCGTCGCTCGCGCGGATGACCTGGATGACCTCGTCGATGTCGAGGATGGCGATGAGGAGACCCTCCACCAGGTGGAGGCGTTCCTTGCGTCTCGCCAACCGGAACCGGCTCCGGCGGGTGACCACGCTGATGCGGTGGTCGACGTACACCTGCAGCAGTTCCCGGAGGCCGAGCGTCTGCGGGCCGCCGTCGACGAGCGCGACGTTGTTGATGCTGAAGGAGTCCTCGAGGGGCGTGTAGCGGTAGAGCTGCTCCAGGACGGCCTCTGGGGAGAAGCCGGTCTTGATCCCGATCACGAGGCGGAGCCCGTGGATGCGGTCCGTCAGGTCGGTGACGTCGGAGATGCCGTTGAGCTTCTTGGAGCTGACACCGTCCTTGATCTTCTCGATGATCTTCTCCGGACCCACCAGGTAGGGCAGTTCGGTGATGACCAGGCCGGTCTTGCGCGCGGTGACCGGCTCGACGGAGACCTTCGCGCGGGTCTTGAATGAGCCACGCCCGGTGGCGTAAGCGTCCTTGATGCCGTCCAGGCCGACGATCGTGCCGCCCGAGGGGAGGTCGGGACCCGGTACGAACTCCATCAGGTCTTCGAGCGTGGCCTGAGGATGCGCGATGAGGTGCCGTGCGGCACCGATCACCTCGACGAGGTTGTGCGGCGCCATGTTGGTGGCCATACCGACCGCGATGCCACTGGCGCCGTTCACGAGGAGGTTCGGGAACGCGGCCGGAAGGACCTCGGGCTGCATGAACTGGTTGTCGTAGTTCGGGACGAAGTCGACGACGTCCTCGTCGAGGTCGGCCGTGAGGGCGAGTGCGGCGGCGTCCAGCCGGGCCTCCGTGTACCGCGGCGCGGCGGGCCCGTCGTCGAGCGAGCCGAAGTTCCCATGCCCGTCGATGAGCGGGACGCGGAGCGTGAAGGGCTGTGCGAGGCGGACGAGTGCGTCGTAGATCGCCGTGTCGCCGTGCGGGTGCAGCTTCCCCATCACCTCACCGACGACGCGGGCCGACTTCACGTGGCCACGATCCGGGCGCAGGCCCATCTCGGTCATCTGATAGAGGATGCGGCGCTGCACCGGCTTCAGGCCGTCGCGCGCGTCGGGGAGGGCGCGGGCGTAGATGACCGAATAGGCGTACTCCAGGAAGGAGGTCTGCATCTCCGACGAGACATCGATGTCCTCGATGCGCTCGCCACTGGTCTCCGTCGGCGGGGTCTGCTGTTGGCGGGTCATTCCGTGTCTCTGCTGAGGGGAGTCGAGCCGGTGCTCGGCGAGGATGGCGGGGCGTGGTCGTCAGCGCGGTGTGCGAGACTGAGCCCGATGACCACCATGCTACCGACGGTCGATCCGGAGTCACGCAGCCTTGCCGGTGTCCTCCCGGATTGCCTCGCATCCCTGACGGTGGGCGGTGGATCGCTGCCCCGGGCCGACCATGCCGTCGTCGTCCTCGTCGACGGCCTCGGCGCCGCGAACCTCCGCGGAGCCGCCGCCCACGCTCGGTTCCTCGCGCCGCGCCTCGGCCCGCGCTCCACCACGACCTCGGCGTTCCCGTCGACGACCGCTGCCGGGATCGCGACGCTGACCACCGGTGCGTTGCCGGGTCGGCACGGCCTCGTCAGCTACCGCGCACGGGACGTGGCGGGGGACCGGGTCGTGAACCAGCTCAGTGGCTGGGACGCCGGCATGGTGCCCGAGACGTGGCAGCGCCTCCCGACCGTGTTCGAGCGAGCGAGAGCCGAGGGCGTCACCACGACGGTGATCGGTCAGGAGCGATACCGCAATTCGGGCTTCACCCGAGCCGTGCTCCGAGGGGCGGACTACCGGGCCGGACGCTCGATGGCGGACCGCCTCGACGCGGCCCGAGAGATCGTGTCCACGACCGCCGGCCCCACACTCAGCTACGTGTACGTCCCCGAGCTCGATCAGGCGGCGCACGAGTACGGGTGGGAGTCGGGCCGCTGGACGGCGCTCCTCGAGGAGCTCGACGGCGATCTCAAGCGGTGGTCGTCACGTTTGCCCGCGTCGACCGGCGCGCTCATCACCGCCGACCACGGGGTGGTCGACGTCGCACAGCACCAGCACGTGCTCTTCGACCAGGTCCCCGAGCTGGTCGCCGGTGTCCGCCACATCGGCGGCGAGCCGCGATGCCTTCACCTCTATCTCGACACCGATGCAGGCCCAGCGGATCGGGAGCGCCTGGCTGAGGCCTGGCGAGCCGAGGAGGGCGGCCGCGCCTGGATCGCGACACGCGAGCAGGCGATCGACCACGGCTGGTACGGCGAGGTCGACCCTGAGGTGCTGCCACGGATCGGCGACGTCATCGTCGCAGCCCGGAAGCGCATCGCCTACTACGACTCACGTCCCGCCGATCAGAGCGCGAGGGGCATGATCGGACAGCACGGATCGCTCACCGACGACGAACGCCGGATACCGCTCCTCGGCCTCGGTCGTTACGAGCCCTGAAGCCCTGACCGATCAGACCGGGTCGTCGTCGGACTTCGCACCGAACACGATCTCGTCCCAGGACGGCATCGACGCCCGACCGCGGCGCGCCTTGGCCCCGGACGGCGTGCCGCCATCGGAGGACTCGGAATCGCCCGCGCGCCGTTGCTGCGCCGCCTCGAACTCACCGGTGTCGAACACCGCCAGCGGCGTCTGCTGGTCCGGGACGGCGTGCGGCGCACTGGGGCGCTCGGCAGGTTCGGGTTCACTGGGGGCGGCCTCCCGCTCGCCACGGCGCTTGCGGAGGGCCTCCAACAGGTCGGCGGTCTGGTTGTGCTGCTCGGGGCTCGACGCCTCACGGTTGATCGCGGCCTGCGTCGCAGCCTTCGAGGACGGTGCACGGCCGAAGCCCGTGTCGGCCGCGAACGGCAACGGCTCGATCGGACGCGTCTCGGCGGGACGGTCGGTCTCGGTCTGCTGCGGCGTCGACACGCGGTCCAGGGAGAACGCGCCGCTGTCGAAGCGTGAGGTGTCGGGGGAGTCGTCGGTGTCGACCGCACGCAACCGGGGGATCAGCGCGGCCGGCAGGTTGCCCTGACGCGAGAGGGTCGTGGCCTCACTGCCGATGGGTGTGAGGGCGAGCTTCTTCGGCTCGAACGCCCAGCGGGCGTCGTGGTCGACCTGGTCGGCCGTGAAGGACAGCTTGACGATCCAGCCACCCTCGGGTTCCTTCCAGCTCGTCCACCGTTCGTCGGTCGCGCCGAGCTTCTCGAGTCGAGCCCGGATGACGTTCCCGAAGGTGGCCTCGATGTCGTCGGCCGACGTGTCGGTCGTCGGCAGGACGGCGACGCCCAGGGCGGTGCCGACGATGTGCTCGCGCTCCGCCATCACCGGACCCTCGAACCGCTGCACGTACTCAAGTGAGGCGCCGGTGACCGCTGCGACATCCTCGGCGGAGAGCCCGCTGCGGATGTGCGCCTGCACTTCCCTCGGAGAGATCTTGGTGTTCCCACCGATCGGCGCACCGGCCGGCTTCGCCCGCCGCAGGTGGACGTGGAACGAATCGTCGACGATGAGGCGGTATTCCTCCTCGTTCCGATCTGCAACGATCAGAGCGCCGAGCTCCGCTCCGACTACCTTCAATTCCTGCATGATGAATGCCTCTCAGCGTGCCACGTGATTGACCCACGTTCTCACGGATCACGGGCGTATTCGGGGAATACGCCGGGCGTGCCGTCAGTTGCACGGGAAGGTTCCGCACACCCTCCCGAACACGGTTTGCAATTCATGCGGAACTGATGCAAACTGTGCCCGCCGATTTTGTTCCGACGGCATCGAGAAGTGGATAGGCATGGCAACTGATTACGACGCTCCCCGCAAGACCGACGACGATTCCGAGTCGATCGAGGCCCTGAAGGAGCGCGTTCCAGACAAGCTGTCCGGAGTCGTCGACTCCGAAGACGCTGACAACCCGGGTGACTACAACCTGGGTGGATCCGACCTCTCCGACCTCGACCTCGACGTCGTCGTGCTCCCGCCCCAGGCGGACGAGTTCACCTGCATGGAGTGCTTCCTCGTGAAGCACCGCTCGCAGCTCGACCACGAGGGCAAGTTCGGCCCGATCTGCGCGGAGTGCGCAGCCTGACAGCACCGCCGCGCGAGCGGCACACAGAACCCCTCCGGATCACGATCCGGAGGGGTTCTGTCGTTGCGGCTTCAATCGGAGACCGATCCAGACTGTGTCCGCCTCAGGCGTGCGTGCGCGAGGCGGCGATCGCATCCGCCAGGGCCTGCGGCCGACGGGACGACAGCAGCCAGTACGGCGTCGGGTCGGCGGGGTCGACGATCTCCACCTTCACGAGGCTGTGCACCCACCCGCGGATCATGAGCCAGGCGCGTGCATCGAGCTTGGTGCGGAGCTGAGCGGTCGCGTCCGTCCCGGTGTACACCAGGACCTCACCGATGAACCCGAGCGGGATCGACGCCTTCCCGACCGACAGGCTCGACTCGGAGACCTGGATCCTCGGCGCCGTCCCGAACGCCAGCGCAAGGCACCCGCCGTACAGCACCACCGCCCCGACGATCCCCGCCGCAAGCGAAACGGGCGCGAGGACGAGCATGGTCGCCGGCACCACGAGGGCGAGGGCGATGATGACCCAGGGGCTGGGCCAGAGGGTTTCACGGTACGGCTGCATGTCTGCCTTGTCTCAGAGAACTGCACTACCCTCGATTCGTGACCGAAAGCGTTGACGTACTCATTATCGCGCCGGATCTGCCCGGCTATGCACACCCCGGCGATGCGGGTGCGGATCTCGTGTCCGCCGAGCACGTCGTGCTCGAGCCGGGTGAGCGCGCCCTCGTCGGCACCGGCGTCTCGATCGCACTGCCCGACGGCCATGCCGCGTTCGTCGTCCCACGAAGCGGTCTCGCGGCGAAACACGGCATCACCGTCGTCAACTCGCCGGGCACGGTCGACGCCGGGTATCGCGGCGAGATCAAGGTCACGCTCCTCAACACCGACCGTCACACCTCTTTCACCGTCGAACCGGGCGACCGCATCGCCCAGCTCATCGTGATGCCGGTGTCCCGCGCCAACTTCATCCCGGTGGAGCGATTGCCAGGCAGTGCACGAGGAGCCGGAGGCTTCGGTTCGACCGGCGTCGGCTCGCTCGCCACGACACCGGCCGCCACCGACCCAACCATCAGCACCGACGGTGCCGCGCAGACAGGAACCCTCGCATGAGCGAACTCGAAGACCTCCCAGACCTCGACCTCGACGCGGAGCTGCCCGACGACGCGAAGTCCGCACCCGAGGACCGCGAGACCGCCGGCCCGTTCGACGAGAGCGAGGCGAACCCCGTCCGCCCCTACATCGACCTCGGTGGCGTCAAGGTGCTGCCTCGCGAAGGACTGAACCTCCGCCTCGAGGTGGAGGAGGCGACGAAGCGGGTCGTCGCGGTCGGTCTCGACTACGCCGGTTCCACCCTGCAGGTCCAGCCGTTCGCCGCGCCGCGGTCGACCGGCCTGTGGAACGAGACCCGGTCGCAGATCGCCGAGCAGATCGCCCAGCAGGGCGGCACCGTGACCGAGCGCGAGGGCGAGTTCGGCCCGGAGCTCGTCGCCGAGGTGCCGACCGGTGGTGCCGCAGGCACCGACGCGACCCACCTGGCACGCTTCATCGGCGTCGACGGTCCGCGCTGGTTCCTCCGCGGCGTCGTCGCGGGGGAGGGCGCGTCGAAGCCGGACGCCGCAGCGCTCGTGGACGACCTCTTCCGCAGCCTCGTCGTCGTCCGGGGCAACTCGCCCATGCCGCCGCGCGACCTCATCCCGCTGCGTATGCCGACCGCCACGAGCGCGTAGTCGATGACGGACGCACGAGAACCGGAGCCCCGCGGAGTCGACCCGGTCGATCGCCGTGACGCGTCGGGTTCCCCTGATGCCACGGGAGATGCGGATCGGCAGCGGCTCGGTGAATCGATGTCCGCTGCGTTCGGTGCCGCCGCACGCAAGTCCGGTCTGGGCGCGATGGCCGAGGGCGACGCCCCCACCGGCAAGGCGTTGCTACTCGCCATGGGCGGCGTGCGCGGCATCGTCGAGGCGATCCTTCCAGGACTCCTGTTCCTCGTCGTCTACACGCTGACCCTCGACCTGCTCCCGTCGATCATCGCTCCGGTCGCACTCGGGGTCCTCTTCTCCATTGCACGCCTCGTGCAGCGGCAGCCGGTGACACAGGCCGTTGGCGGCCTCCTCGGCATCGCACTCTCAGCAGCCCTGGCCCTGCTGTCCGGGCGCGCTGAGGACTTCTACGTCGTCGGGTTCTGGACCAACGGCGCCTACGCCGTGGCCCTCCTCGTCTCGGTGCTCGTCGGGTGGCCCGTCGTCGGACTCGTGGCCGGCTACCTCATGGGCAGCGGCACGAGCTGGCGCTCCCACCCCGGACAACGACGCGCCATGCGGTGGCTCACACTGGTGTGGGTGGCCATGTTCGCCGCACGACTCCTCGTGCAGCTGCCCCTCTACTTCAGTGGGAACGTCGAACTCCTCGGGACGCTTCGGCTCCTCATGGGCATCCCGCTCTACGCACCACTGCTCGTCCTCAGCTGGCTCGTCGTCCGCGCCGTGTTCCCGAAGGCGCCGCAGGCATCCACCGAGTGATGCGCCGAGAGCCCGGCCCGACGCGTCAGCGTGTCGGGCCGGGCTCTCGTCATGTCCAGAGGACCCGATCCTCGATGCTAGAATTGTCTCGACATCAAGATAGATGAGCGATGCCGAGATGACACGACGCGCCCCAGCCTGTAGTTAGGCAAGCCTTGCTAGCCGCGGAGCACCCGCCAGCAGCAAGATTGGTCGGAACGCACGTGAGTGAGCACTCGCCGCCGCCAACGAAGGAGAAGACGATATGTCCACCGTGAACAGCTTCGGGGCGAAAGACACCCTGACTGTCGGGACGACCGACTACGAGATCTATCGCATCGACACGGTGGAGGGTCACGAGAAGCTGCCGTTCAGCCTCAAGGTGCTCCTCGAGAACCTGCTGCGCACCGAGGACGGTGCCAACATCACCGAGGCACACATCCGCGCGATCGGCGACTGGGTTCCGACCGCGGACCCCGACACCGAGATCCAGTTCACCCCGGCTCGCGTCGTCATGCAGGACTTCACCGGCGTGCCGTGCATCGTCGACCTCGCCACCATGCGCGAAGCGGTCGAGGCACTCGGCGGCTCCGCCGACAAGATCAACCCGCTCGCCCCGGCCGAGATGGTCATCGACCACTCGGTCATCGCCGATCTCTTCGGCAGCGAGAACGCGCTCGAGCGCAACGTCGAGCTCGAGTACGAGCGCAACGGCGAGCGGTACCAGTTCCTCCGCTGGGGCCAGACGGCATTCGACGACTTCAAGGTCGTCCCGCCGGGAACCGGCATCGTACACCAGGTCAACATCGAGTACCTCGCCCGCGTCACCATGACGCGCGAGGTCGGCGGCGTCCTGCGCGCCTACCCCGACACCTGTGTCGGCACCGACTCGCACACGACCATGGTCAACGGCCTGGGCGTGCTCGGCTGGGGCGTCGGCGGTATCGAGGCAGAGGCCGCCATGCTCGGCCAGCCCGTCTCGATGCTCATCCCGAAGGTCGTCGGCTTCAAGCTGAACGGCTCCATCCCGACGGGTGTCACGGCGACGGACGTCGTCCTCACCATCACCCAGATGCTCCGCAAGCACGGGGTCGTCGGCAAGTTCGTCGAGTTCTACGGAGCAGGCGTCGCCGAGGTGCCGCTCGCGAACCGCGCCACCATCGGCAACATGAGCCCCGAGTTCGGCTCGACGGCCGCCATGTTCCCGATCGACGACGTCACGCTCGACTACCTGCGCCTCACCGGTCGCAGCGACGAGCAGATCGCACTGGTCGAGGCCTACGCCAAGACCCAGAAGCTGTGGCACGACGCCGACCAGGAGCCGGTCTTCAGCGAGTACCTCGAGCTCGACCTCGCCACCGTCGTCCCGTCGATCGCCGGCCCGAAGCGCCCACAGGACCGCATCGAGCTGACGGACGCGAAGGCTCAGTTCGAGCGCGACCTCGTCGACTATGCCACGGTCGAGCACGACATCGTCGACCTCGTCGGCGCCGGTTCCTTCCCCGCCTCCGACCCGGCCGGCACCACGCCGCAGGACGAGGACGAGAACAACCACCACCACCACACGCACCGCAGCCACGCTCCGGCATCCCTCTCGAAGCCGACCCAGGTCACCCTCGAGGAGAACGGGGTCGACTTCACCCTCGACCACGGCGCCGTCGCGATCGCCGCGATCACCTCGTGCACCAACACCTCGAACCCGTCGGTCATGCTGGCCGCAGGCCTCCTGGCCCGGAACGCCAGCAAGAAGGGCCTGAAGGCGAAGCCGTGGGTCAAGACCACGCTCGCTCCGGGTTCCAAGGTCGTCACCGACTACTACGCGAAGGCCGGTCTCACCGAGTACCTCGAAGACCTCGGCTTCTACACGGTCGGCTACGGCTGCACGACCTGCATCGGCAACTCCGGTCCGCTGCTCGACGAGATCTCGACCGCCGTCCAGGCCAACGACCTCGCCGTCACCGCCGTCCTCTCGGGCAACCGCAACTTCGAGGGCCGGATCAACCCGGACGTCAAGATGAACTACCTGGCGAGCCCGCCGCTCGTCATCGCCTACGCCCTCGCGGGGTCGATGAACTTCGACTTCGAGGTCGACGCCCTGGGTGTCGACGCCGACGGCAACGACATCTTCCTGAAGGACATCTGGCCCGACGCGGCAGAGGTCCAGGACACGATCGACACCTCCATCAACAAGGAGATGTTCGACCACGAGTACAGCGGCGTCTTCGACGGCGACGAGCGCTGGCGTTCGCTCCAGACCCCCGAGGGCTCGACCTT
Source organism: Plantibacter sp. CFBP 8798 (assembly GCF_014841195.1). NCBI lineage: Bacteria > Bacillati > Actinomycetota > Actinomycetes > Micrococcales > Microbacteriaceae > Plantibacter > Plantibacter sp. CFBP 8798. Next base: position 343,206 of record NZ_JACYTS010000002.1, on the reverse strand, counting down.
CGAGTGGGACGAGGAGTCGACGTACGTGCGGAAGCCCCCGTACTTCGACGGCATGACCATGGAGACGACCCCCGTCTCCGACATCGTCGGTGCCCGCGTCCTCGCGAAGCTCGGCGACTCGGTCACGACCGACCACATCAGCCCGGCCGGCAACATCAAGGCCGACTCGCCCGCAGGCCGGTACCTCGACGAGCACGGCGTCGGTCGTAAGGACTACAACTCCTACGGCTCGCGCCGCGGCAACCACGAGGTCATGATCCGCGGCACGTTCGCGAACATCCGCCTGAAGAACCAGCTGCTCGACGGCGTGGAGGGCGGCTACACCCGCGACTTCACGCAGGCCGACGCACCGCAGTCGTTCATCTACGACGCGTCGCAGAACTACCAGGCCGAGGGCACGCCCCTCGTCATCTTCGGTGGCAAGGAGTACGGTTCCGGTTCCTCCCGCGACTGGGCGGCCAAGGGCACGAGCCTCCTCGGCGTCAAGGCGGTCATCACCGAGAGCTTCGAGCGTATCCACCGCTCGAACCTCATCGGCATGGGTGTCGTCCCGCTGCAGTTCCCGGAAGGCGAGAGCTGGGCCTCGCTCGGACTCGACGGCACGGAGATCGTGTCGATCGCCGGTCTCGAGGAGCTCAACAACGGCACCACGCCGAAGACGGTCCGCGTGAGCGCCGTCCCGAGCGAGCACTCGGGTCCCGGCAAGGAGCCGGTCGAGTTCGACGCGGTCGTCCGCATCGACACGCCCGGTGAAGCCGACTACTACCGCAACGGCGGCATCCTGCAGTACGTGCTCCGCAGCCTCGTCTGACGACGAGGCTCTACCACCAGGCCGGTCCCGACAGCAACCGTCGGGGCCGGCCTGCGGCGTTCGCAGCCCACCCCGCTCACGACGCGTACACTCGAAAGACGGGCTCCGAGCGATCGGTCGGCCCACGGTGGAGGGACGACAGCATGACAGTGCTCGATCAGGTGAACGGACCCCGGGACCTCGACGGCCTCTCCGAGGCGGAACTCGTCGAACTCGCCGGCGACATCCGCGCCTTCCTCATCGCCAACGTCTCGAAGACGGGCGGACACCTCGGTCCGAACCTCGGCGTCGTCGAGCTCACGATCGCGATGCACCGGGTGTTCGACTCCCCGACGGACCCGATGGTGTTTGACACCGGTCACCAGTCCTACGTGCACAAGCTCCTGACCGGCCGCCAGGAGTTCAGTGGGCTCCGGACCCGGGGCGGCCTCGCCGGCTACCCGCAGCGTTCCGAATCCGAGCACGACATCGTGGAGAGTTCACATGCCTCGAGCTCGCTCAGCTGGGCGGACGGCATCTCCCGCGCCTTCCAGATGACCGGGCAGGACGAGCGCCATGTGGTGGCGGTCGTCGGCGACGGCGCACTGACCGGCGGCATGACGTGGGAGGCGCTCAACAACATCAGCGATGACAACACCCGCCGGCTCGTCATCATCGTCAACGACAACGGTCGGTCGTACGCGCCGACCATCGGCGGTATGGCACGGTTCCTGAGCGGTGTGCGGACCCGCCGGAGCTATCGCGACCTGCGCGAGCGCAGCCAGCGGGCCTTCAACCTCCTCGGCGGTCCGGGACGCGCGCTCTATCGGGGCGTCCGCGGAGGTGCCCACGGGTTCCTGTCCCGCCTCACGAACAACGAGGCGCTCTACTCCAACCTCGACATCAAGTACATCGGGCCGGTCGACGGACACGACATCCACGCGATGGAGGAGGCCCTGACCCAGGCGAAGCACTACGGTGCGCCGGTGATCGTCCACGCGATCACCGAGAAGGGTCGTGGGTTCCAGCCGGCACGGGACGACGACGCCGATCAGTTCCATGCCGTCGGCGTGATCGATCCCGAGACCGGGGAGCCCGTCGGGGCGTCCGCCCGCCCGTCCTGGACGGCCGTGTTCAGCGAGGAGATGCTCGCGGTGGCCGAGGTCGACGACCGCGTCGTGGCCATCACCGCCGCCATGCTGCGACCGGTCGGGCTCCACGCCTTCGCCGAACGCTTCCCCGAGCGCGTGCACGACGTCGGCATCGCCGAGCAGCACGCCTTCACCTCGGCGGCCGGGCTCGCGTTCGGTGGGCTGCACCCGGTGGTGGCCGTGTACGCGACGTTCGTGAACCGCGCCTTCGACCAACTGCTCATGGACGTCGCGCTGCACCGTGCGGGAGTGACGGTCGTCCTCGACCGCGCCGGCGTGACCGGCCCCGACGGACCGAGCCACCACGGCATCTGGGACCTCGCGATCCTCCAGGTCGTCCCGGGTATCCGGATCGCGGCGCCGCGCGATGGTGAGCGGCTGCGCGAGGAACTGCGCGAGGCCGTGTCGATCGACGACGCCCCGACCGTCATCCGGTTCCCGAAGGGCAGCGCCCCCGCCGAGCTCCCGGCCGTCGAACGTCTCCACGACGGTGTCGACGTCCTCCGGACGACCGAACAGCCGGACGTCCTCATCGTCGCCGTCGGCCCGATGGCGCCCATCGCGATCGACGTGGCGGACCGGCTCGCCCAGCAGGGCATCGGCGCGACCGTCGTCGACCCCCGCTGGGTCGTCCCCGTCGCCGAATCCCTCGTCGAGCTCGCCGCGGCACATCGGCTCGTGATCACCATCGAGGACGGCATCCGCGTCGGAGGCATCGGCACCCGCATCAGGCAGACCCTCCGCGAGGCTGGCGTCGACACGGCTGTCGACGAGCTCGGCGTGCCGGACGAGTTCATCGACCACGCGTCCCGCGAGCAGATCCTCGAGGATGCGGGCCTCACGGCGCAGCAGATCGCCCGCGACGTCGTGGCACAGGTCCTCGGCAGCCGGATCCCCGTCGCCCGCCCACTGCCTGACGAACGCGCCGAGCAGGACACGTCTTCGGAGCGGAGCACGACGAGGCCGCACGGCGCCTGACCGCGGGCTGTGGCGCGCTTGACTTCGAGTGCACTCGAAGTCGTATCGTGTGGACATGACCACTCTCCACGAGGGCTACGCCATCTCCGACGTCGCCGAACAGACCGGGCTGAGCGTCCACACGCTCCGGTACTACGAGCGCGCAGGGCTCATGCCACGTCCGATCGGCCGCAGCTCATCGACGCACCGCCGCTACAGCGAGGGCGACGTGTCCTGGGTCGTGTTCCTGACGAGGCTCCGATCGACGGGCATGCCGATCGCGACGCTGCGCGAGTACACGGAGCTGGCTCAGCGCGGTGACGACACCGCCGAGGCGAGGCTCGAGCTGCTGCTGCGGCATCGGATCTCGTTCCTGGCCCGCCTCGAGGAGATGCAGCAGTCGCTGAAGGTCATCGATCGCAAGATCGAACTCTACACAGAACAGGTGGCAACACGATGAAGCACATCACACTCGGCACAGCCGGACCAGACATCGCCCGGATCGGCCTCGGCTGCATGGGGATGTCGGCGTTCTACACCGGTGCCGCCCTCGACGACGCGGCGTCGACCGCGACGATCCACCGTGCCCTGGACCTCGGCGTCACCTTCTTCGACACCGCTGAGATGTACGGTCCCTACCTCAACGAGGAACTGCTCGGCGCTGCACTCGGGTCACGCCGGGACGAGGTGACCCTCGCGACCAAGTTCGGGACGATCCGCAATTCCAGTGACGGACAGTTCGGCGCCGATGGCAGCGCCGCGAACGTGCGCCTGTCGATCGAGGGATCGCTGCGCCGGCTCGGGACCGACGTCGTGGACCTCTACTACCTCCACCGCGTGGATCCGGGCGTGCCCATCGAGGAGACGGTGGGTGCACTCTCGGAGCTCGTCACCGAGGGCAAGATCCGGTACATCGGTCTGTCGGAGGCGGCTCCGGAGACGATCCGGCGTGCACACGCCGTGCACCCGATCACGGCTCTGCAGACGGAGTACTCGCTCTGGAGCCGCGACCCGGAGGCGGAACTCCTGCCGACCGTCCGTGAGTTGGGCATCGGCTTCGTCCCGTACTCGCCGCTCGGTCGTGGGTTCCTCACCGGCACGATCCGATCGCTCGACGTGCTCGACGAAACCGACTTCCGTCGCGCCAACCCGCGCTTCACGGGGGACAACCTCGCTGCGAACATCGCGATCGTCGAAGAGGTCGACCGAATCGCCGCGTCGCTCGATGCGACACCGGCCCAGGTGGCGCTCGCCTGGTTGCTGGCCCAGGGTGACGACATCGCGCCGATCCCCGGCACGAAGCGGATCCCGTACCTCGAGGAGAACCTCGGCGCCGACGAGCTCTCCCTGTCGGCCGACGCGCTCGCTCGACTCGACGCACTCCGTCTCCCGGCCGGCGACCGGTATCCGGACATGAGCACCGTCAACCGCTGAGCTCCGGCAGGCGCTGAGGGCCAGCGTCGCTCGAGGCTCAACCACGAGAGCGGGGTGCCGTCCACCGATGGTGGAGGACACCCCGCTCTCGCGACACCGCGCGGACTACGCCTAGACGCCCCGGATGGGCGGGTGGTGGAAGGTGTCGCCGAAGGCACGCTCGCTCGCACCGACGCGGTCCAGGTACGGCGTCGCTCCGCCGTCCTGGAACGGCCAACCCGCACCGAGGATGAGCCCGAGGTCGATGTCCTGGGCGGCTGAGACGACGCCCTCGTCCAACATGAGCTTGATCTCCGACGCGAGGCCGTCCTCGACCCGTCGCAGGATCTCGTCCTCGGTGAGCGGGCTGTCGCCCGTGACGAGTACCTTCTGAGCCTGCTTCGTGAAGCCGGTCACCTTGCCGCCCTTGTCCTTCTCGACGACCGAGTCCAGGCCTGCGAGCCGGTGGAGGTTCTCCGACGCGAAGAACCGGTCGGGGAACTTCCCGACCATCGTGTCCTGCACGTGCGCGGCGACCTTCCAACCGACGAGGTCGATGAGCTGGAAGGGCGTCATCGGCAGGCCGATGGGCGCGAAGGCACGTTCGACCGTCAGCAGCGGGGTACCGGCGTCCAGGGCGTGCGCCGCCTCACCCATGACCTTCGCCAGGAGTCGGTTGACGATGAAGCCGGGAGCGTCGGCGGTGAGGATGGCGCTCTTCTTCAGCTTCGCCGCGGTGGCGAAGGCCGTCGCGAGCGTCTCGTCGTCCGTCTGGGGTGTACGGACGACCTCGAGCAACGGCATGACGGCGACCGGGTTGAAGAAGTGGAAGCCGACGAGCCGCTCGGGGTGCGCGAGCTTCGCCCCGATCTCCTCGACGGAGAGCGAGGAGGTGTTCGTCGCGAGGACCGTCTGCTCCGAGACGTACTGCTCCACCTCGGCGAACACGCTCTGCTTGACGCCGACCTCTTCGAAGACGGCCTCGATGACCCAGTCGCAGTCCGCGAAGTCGGCCTTGTCCGTGGTGCCGGACAGGAGCGCCTTCAGGCGGTTCGACTCGTCGGGGGAGATGCGGCCCTTCCCGCGGAGCGTGTCGATCTCGCCGTGGATCCGGGCGACGCCGGCGTCGACGTGGCCCTGGTCGAGGTCGGTGATGACCACCGGCACCTGGAGTCGCCGGAGGAAGAGCAGCGCGAACTGGCTCGCCATGAGCCCGGCCCCGATGATGCCGACCTTGGTGACCCGACGGGCGAGCTGCTTGTCGGGCGCTCCTGCAGGGCGCTTGGCGCGCTTCTGCACGAGATCGAACGCGTACATGCTCGCCTGGAACTGGTCGCCGACGATGAGCTCGGACAGCGCCCGGTCCTCCCGCTCGAACCCCTGTGCCTTCGTGCCGCTGCGGGCGGCCTCGAGCAGGTCGAGGGCTGCGTAGGGCGACTTCGCGACCGTGCCGATCTTGCTCTCGAGCATCTTGCGGGCGGTGCTGATCGCGAGCGGCCACTTGATCGTCCGCTCCACCTTGCCCGGCACGTTCTTGCGCTGCACGGTCACCGTGCCACCGAGCACCCCGTCGGCCCAGCGCAACGAGTCCTCGAGGAAGTTGGCGGACGGGAACATGACGTCCGCGATGCCGTAGGCGAGCGCGTCCTGCGCCTTGAGCATCCGGTTGTTCTTGAGCGGGTTCGAGATGACGACGTTGAGTGCGTTCTCGATGCCGATCAGGTTCGGGAGCAGGTAGGCGCCGCCCCAGCCCGGGATCAGTCCGAGGAACACCTCGGGGAGCGCGATCGCGGGCGCCGAGGCGTCGACGGTCCGGTAGTTCGCATTGAGGCCGATCTCGAGTCCGCCACCGAGCGCGAGTCCGTCGATGAAGACGAAGGTCGGAACGCCGAGGTCCTCGAGCTTGCCGAAGACGTGGTGGCCGAGCTGCGCGAGCTTGGTCGCGACCTCACGGGACGGGATGTCGCCGACCTTGCTCAGGTCGGCACCGGCCGCCAGGATGAACGGCTTGCCCGTGATGGCGACGCCGTCGATCTCGCCGGATGCGGCACGGGTCCGTTGCGCCTCGAGGACGCCGTCGAGCTCGAGCAGCGTGACCGGGCCGAGGGTGTTCGGCCTCGTGTGGTCGCGTCCGTTGTCGAGGGTGATGAGCGCGATCGTGCGCCCGCTCGCCGTGGTGACGTCCTTGACGAAGGAGCGCGTCACGACCTCGTCGTCGCCGCTGATCGTGACGAGTTCCGAGAAGTCGATGGTCGTGTAGTCGGTCATCTACTTGCGTCCCTTCTTGCCGCTGAAGTACGGGTTCTCCCAGATCACGGTGCCGCCCTGGCCGAGGCCGACGCACATCGCCGTGAGGCCGTAGCGCACCTCGGGGTGCTCGGCGAACTGCGCCGCGAGCTGGATCATGAGGCGGACGCCGGATGCGGCGAGCGGGTGCCCGACCGCGATCGCGCCACCCCACGGGTTCACCCGCGGGTCCTCGTCGTCGATGCCGAAGTGGTCGAGGAAGGAGAGCACCTGGACGGCGAAGGCCTCGTTCAGTTCGAACAGACCGATGTCCTCGATCGACAGACCTGCCTTCCGCAGAGCCTTCTCCGTGGAGGGGACGGGACCGATGCCCATGATCTCGGGCTCGACGCCCGCGAACGCGAAGCTGACGAGGCGCATCTTCGGCGTGAGACCGAGTTCCTTCGCCGTCGAGGCGCTGGCGAGCAGGCTCACCGTGGCGCCGTCGGTCAGCGGCGAGGCGTTGCCTGCGGTGACACGGCCGTGGGGCCGGAACGGCGTCTTCAGTCCGGCGAGCCCCTCCATCGTGGTCTCGGGCCGGAGCCCTTCGTCGCCGGTGGCGAGTCCCCATCCGCTGTCGCTCCGGAGCGCGACCGGGACGAGGTCGGGCTGGATCCGCCCGGCTTCGTAGGCGGCCGCGACCTTCTGCTGGCTGCGCATGCCGAAGCGGTCGGAGCGTTCCTTCGTGAGCTGCGGGAACCGGTCGTGGATGCGCTCGGCAGTCTTGCCCATGTTCAGCGCGTCCTCACTGACGAGGCGCTCGGCGAGGAACCGCGGGTTCGGGTCGGCGTCCAGCCCCATGGGGTGACGTCCCATGTGCTCGACGCCACCGGCGAGGACGAGGTCGTAGGCACCGAATGCGATGCCGCTGCCGAGCGTCGTGACCGAGGTCATCGCTCCGGCGCACATGCGGTCGATCGCGAATCCGGGGACGGACTTCGGGAGGCCGGCGAGCAGCGCGGCGGTGCGGCCGAGCGTGAGCCCCTGGTCGCCCTGCTGGGTCGTCGCCGCGATGGCGACCTCGTCGATGCGCTCGAGCGGCAGACCAGGATGACGTTCGAGCAGCCCGATGATCGCCTTGACGATCAGGTCGTCAGCCCGGGTGTTCCAGTACATGCCCTTTTCGCCGGCTCGTCCGAACGGTGTCCGGACTCCATCAACGAATACGACGTCGGCTTGTTCGGCCACGTTGCCTCCTCATTCTCGGGGTACGCCCCGATCCTAGGCGGCAGACACGGGTGGACACCCGGGTGCAGCGCTTCCTACGAAGCGTCCGGGTCAGGCTCCACCGGGGATTGGGCCGACTCGACAAAGGCGTCGGTGATCGCCCGGGCGGTCGCGTCGATCTGCCAGGGGCGTGCCTCGTGCTCGGCGAGTGCCGCGGCGACCGACTCGACGGTGAGCGGTTCGGGTGGCGTCCAGGCCAGTCGGCGCAGCGTCTCCGGCGTGAGCAGGTTCTCGACCGGCATCGTCAGGAACTCCGCCGTCGCGAGGATCTTCGTCCGTGCCGCGGTGTACCTGGCGTGCGCGTCCGGGTTCTTGTCGGACCAGCTGCGCGGGGGTGGCAGCGTGTCGCTCGCCGGTCGGGCACCGGGGAGGTCCTCGGTGGTCTGGCCGGTGTGGATCGCGTTCCACCAGAGGTCGAGTTCGGTGCGGCTCGCGCGCCCACGGAAGTCCGAGAGCGCTGCGAGGTCGCGCTTCGAGGTGGGGTTGGCCTTCGCGGCCGCAGTGATCGAGGCGTCGGGGATGAGCCGCCCGGGGGCGGTGTCGCGGCGCTGCGCGAGTTCGTCGCGCGCGACCCAGAGCTCGCGAGCGACGGCGAGGTTGCGTTGTCCGCGCACGGCGTGGAGTCCGGAGAGGCGGCGCCAGGGCTCGGCGCGGGGTGCCTTCGCCTCCCGGGCCAGCGTCGCCTGGAACTCCTGGCGCGCGATGTCGCTCTTCCCGGCGTCCTCGATGCGGGCTGCCAGCTCCTCCGCGGCGTCGACGAGCAGCTCGACGTCGAGCGCCGCGTATTCGAGCCAGGAGGCGGGGAGCGGGCGGGTCGACCAGTCGGCGGCGGAGTGCTCTTTCGCCAGATGGATGCCCAACAGTTCCTCGACCACTGCGCCGAGCCCGACACGCGGCAGCCCGAGCAGACGGGCCCCCAGCTCGGTGTCGAAGAGCTCGCTCGGGTCGACGCCCACCTCGCGGAGGCAGGCGAGGTCCTGGCTGGCCGCGTGCAGGATCGAGCGTTCACCCTGGATCAGGGCGCCGAGTTCGGCCATGGAGCCGATGGCGGGCGGATCGTAGAGGAAGACCCCGGCACCGCGACGGTAGACCTGGATGAGGTAGGCCCGCTGGGAGTACCGGTAACCCGACGCGCGTTCGGCGTCGAGCGCGAACGGTCCGTGACCCGCGGCGAGCACCTCGAGTGAGGCGAGGTAGGCCTCGCGGGTGTCGGTGACGACCCGTGGTGCGGTGGGCGCGGGCGGGGGGAGGAGCGGTGCTGATTCAGGCGCCGCGTCACTCACGGTGAGCTCGTTTGACGGACAACAGGGAGACCCCTTCGGTGGTCGGAGGCAAGCCGGCGAGCATGCACAGCAGCTCTCCCCATCCTTCCACGTGCGCCGCGACGTCGCTCTCCAGCGGTGTCCACGACGCTCGAAGCTCGATCTGTGCGCCGTCGCCCTGCCGGGCGAGCTCCCCGAAACCACTCGAGATGATCTTCGTCGCGGTGCCGGACGCCGCCTGGTAGGAGGCGCCGCGGGTGTCGAGGGCGTCCACGAGCCAGGACCAGGCGACCTCGGCAAGGAACGGGTCGAGTCCGATCTCGGTCTCCAGTGGGGCCTGGGCGAAGCAGACGACGCGGAAGCGTCCACCCCAGGCGTCAGAGCCGTCCGGGTCGTAGAGGAGGACGAACCGCCCCGTACCGAGGTCGGAGTCGGCATCGTGGCGACTCGGTGAGACGTCGGCCGCGAGGGCGATGGCGAACGGCGCGAGATTGCTCGGCGCGGGGATCTCCGTGACTCTCAGATCGGGCCGGACGGCTGCAGCGCGAACAGCGTCCACCGCTCGGGCGAACTCTTCGGGAACCTTTGCCGTCGTCGGACTCTCTACCACGAGTGAAGACTAGAGTTACATCCCGATGAATGGGCAGAGGCACGCCGGGCGGAGACGCGGACCCGGGTCGCAGGCAGGCGGTCGAGGAGCGGCGAGCACCGGCATTCGACGGCGGGGTTCGGCGACGGATGCGATCGTCATCGCCGGTGGAGCCGCTGCCGCCGTGGGCGCCCTCGGGCTCGCCGTCGTCGCGACCATCGCCCGCAAGGTGGTGGTCCCGGCTCGGGACCGCCCGAGTGAGGCTCGCATCGTCGGGTTGGACCGTGCCGGCGGGACGGTCGAACTCGTCGCGTCCCCGGACACGATCGTCCCCGGCCGCTACGGCAGCTGGGTGACGAGACGTGCCGCGTACGTGCAGCTGGGCGACATCCTCGAGGTACGGCAGCACACCGTGGTCCGGACCCTCCTCGGCGGCGACGTCGACGCACTCCGCGTCGGCCAGGAGGCCGAGTTCAGCGGCTGGTTCTTCCGCCGCCCGGAGGAGCTGGGCCTCGCCCACGAGGACGTGCTCGTACCGACCCCACTCGGGCCGGCGCCGGCGTGGGCGATCCACCCGGAGGGCGGACCGTCCACCCGCTGGGCCGTCCTGGTGCACGGCCGGGGGACCACGCGATCCGAGGCGCTCCGAGCGGTGCCGAGCTTCCGCAACGCCGGATACTCGTGCCTGCTCGTCTCCTACCGCAACGACGGCGACGCTCCGCCCGCGCTGGACTTCCGCTACGCGCTCGGCGACGAGGAGTGGCGCGACGTGGACGCCGCGATCGGCTGGGTGCGTGAACAGGGCGCCGCCGACGTCGTTCTCATGGGCTGGTCCATGGGCGGAGCGATCGTGCTCCAGGCCTCACGGCGGACGACGCACCCCGAACTCCTCCGCGCCGTCGCGCTCGATTCGCCGGTCATCGACTGGGTGGACGTCCTGCAGCACCAGGCCCGCGAGAACCGGATCCCGAGCGTGGTCGGTCGGGTCGCCCTGCTCGCCATCAGCCGCCGGTGGGGACGCCTTCTGACCGGGCAGGCGACGAGCATCGATCTCGGTCGGCTCGACTACGTCGCCAACGCCGCCGACCTCGCCTTGCCGATCCTGCTGATGCACAGTGACGACGACGGCTACGTCCCGGCAGGGCCGTCGCGGGCGCTCGCCCTCGCACGACCGGACATCGTGACGTTCGTCCCGTTCACCGTCGCACGTCACACGAAGCTCTGGAACTACGACCCGGAGCGTTGGACCGCCGCGGTCTCGGACTGGCTCGACGAGCTCGTGCCGCTACCGCCCGGGCACTGACCGACGGGCCGACGACTCAGGCGAGTTCGCGGAGGCGGCGCTTCGTCCGGCCGAGCAGCGCCGACATCCCACGCAGTCGCAGTGGCGACACCGCTCGGGAGAGTCCGATCATCTGCGGGAAGTCGTCGGGGACGGCGAGCACCTCGTCGACGGTGAGTCCGGCGAGCCCCTGGACGAGGATGCTCGCGAAGCCACGAGTGGTCGGCGCTTCCTCGGGGGCCGTCGCGAACAGGTGCACGATGCCGTCCTCGTCGACCTCGACGAAGAAGAACACGGGCGCCTGGCACTCGAGCACCCGCTCCATCAGATCGGGGTGGTCGCGGTAGCGCTCCGGGAGGTCCGGCAGCTCGTCGCTGAATTCGAGGAGCAGCTGCAGCCGTGAGCGTTCCTCGACGGCGAGGAACTCATCTCGGATCTCGGCGAGGTTCGGGGCGAGGAGGGAATCGGTCATGGTCACTCCAGTATCGCAGCCAGGAACAGCGGACCGCCCTCCCGCACAGTGCAGCCGTGCGGAAGGGCGGTGGGTGGACGAGTTCAGCGCGTCGGTGCGTCGCCCGGCTCGGCACCCTGGACGATCGGCACGCGCACGGCGCTACCCCATTCCGTCCAGGACCCGTCGTAGTTGCGGACGTTGTCGAACCCGAGCAGGTGCTGCAGGACGAACCACGTGTGGCTCGACCGCTCGCCGATGCGGCAGTAGGCGATCACCTCGTCGCCCTCGGCGAGGCCTGCGCCGTCGCGGTAGATCGCGTCCAGCTCCTCGGCCGGCCGGAAGGTGCCGTCGTCGGCGACTGCTTTGCCCCACGGGACGCTCTGCGCACTCGGGATGTGACCGGCGCGGAGCGCACCCTCTTCGGGGTAGGCGGGCGCCGTGGTGCGTTCACCGCTGTACTCCTCGGGGGAGCGGACGTCGATGAGCGGCTTGCCGAGGTGGGCGAGCACGTCGTCCTTGTAGGCGCGGAGGGCCGAGTCGTCGCGCTCCACCACGGGGTACTCGACGGCTTCGCGCTCTGTGGCATCGCGGGTGATCGCCCGGCCGTCCGCGATCCACTTGTCGCGTCCACCGTCGAGCAGCCGGACGTCCTCGTGTCCGAAGAGGCTGAAGACCCACAGGGCGTAGGCGGCCCACCAGTTGTTCTTGTCGCCGTAGATGACGACGGTGTCCTCTCGCGAGATCCCCTTGGATCCGAGCAGTGCGGCGAAGGCGGCTCCGTCGATGTAGTCGCGCTCGACCGGGTCGTTGAGGTCGGTGTGCCAGTCGACTTTCACCGAGCCGGGGATGTGGCCGGTCTCGTAGAGGAGGACGTCCTCATCGGACTCGACGACGACGAGACCGGGTTCACCCAGGTGCGCTTCGAGCCACTCCGCCGTGACGAGGCGCTCGGGGTGGGCGTAGGCGGTGAACTTGGTCGAGGTCGAATCGGCGTCGACGGTCATGGGTACCTCCGGTCGTGCAGCTGGCTGCGGTGGGGCTCGGGTGTCGTGCATCTAGGCTGGAAGCCTGTCCCTTCGACAGTACGCCGTCCGCACCGCCGAACCGCACCGATGCGTCAGACGCCGTAACCCCAGCACCCATGCAGAGCCAGAGGTTTGCCGTGACCATGCCTTCCGTCCCGACCGGATTCCGCAGCCTCACCGACCGTGTCCCCACGGTCAGTGGTGCCGAGATCGTCGCGAGCCTGACGCCACCCCGGCAGTTCGAGCAGGCGAGCTTCGACTCGTACCGTCCGGATCCCGACTTCCCGGGCCAGGCGGCCGCGGTCGAGAAGCTCCGCGGCTTCTTCGCGCCCCAGGCCGGTGGCGGTGGCGGCTTCTTCGGACGGCGGAAGCCCAAGGCACCGGCGGCCAAGCCGGGCATCTACCTGGACGGTGGCTTCGGCGTCGGCAAGACGCACCTCCTCGCGGCGCTCTGGCACGATGCACCCGGTCGGAAGAAGTACTTCGGCACCTTCATCGAGTACACGGCCCTCGTCGGTGCGCTCGGCTACGCGGCGGCGGTCGCGCAGCTGACGGGCGCGACGCTCATCTGCATCGACGAGTTCGAGCTCGACGACCCGGGGGACACGATGGTCATGACCCGACTGCTCGGGGAACTCGTCGCGACCGGGACGAGGATCGCCGCGACCTCCAACACGCCGCCGAACGCCTTAGGGGAGGGCCGCTTCGCCGCAGCCGACTTCCTCCGCGAGATCCAGGCCATGAGCGCCAACTTCGAGACCCTCCGCATCGACGGCACCGACTACCGCCGCCGCAGCATCGAGGGACACGCCGTGGTGAGCTCCGAGGAGCGGTTCGACGCCCGCACCGCGGAGGCGGCCCCCGCCGACCGTGACGTCACGGTCGACACCTTCGACGGTCTCATCACCCACCTCGCCGCCGTCCACCCCTCACGATTCATCGGACTGCTCGACGGCGTCGACCTGATCGCGCTCCGCGACGTCCACGAGTTGACCGACCAGGGCCAGGCGCTCCGGCTCGTCGCGTTCATCGACCGGGTGTACGACGCACAGATCCCCGTGGTCACGACCGGCACGGCCCTCGACGAGGTGTTCGGTGGCGACATGCTCAACGGTGGATACCGCAAGAAGTACCTGCGCGCGATGTCGCGCATGATCGCCCTCACCTCGATGGACTGACCCGTCGCACCGGGTCACGAAACACGCTGTTTACCTGGGCGGCACTCGCGTAACACATCGGAAACACGCTGACAGTCGTGCGGAAACCTCCGTTCCGCAGACTGGTCGCTGCACCGAGTCGGACGGCGAGACCGAGCTCAGCCAGTCCTCACCATCTCGGGCACCCGTTGCAAGACCACGATGTGTGAGGAAGATCCAATGGATACAGGCAGTATCGCTTGGGGAGTCACGGCAACCGCTCTGGTGCTGTTCATGACCCCCGGCGTCGCATTCTTCTACGGCGGCCTCGTGAAGGCGAAGAGCGTCGTCAGCATGATGATGATGAGCTTCGGCGCACTGGGCCTGATCAGCGTGCTGTGGATCCTCTACGGCTTCAACATGTCGGCCGTCGGCAGCCCGCTGGAGTTCGCGGGCAACCCGTTCTCCGACTTCGGGATGACCGCCCTCGCGAGCGGCGAGACCGCGAACACCGACCTGGTGGGAGCGACCTACGGTGCCACCTTCGCGATCATCACGATCGCGCTGATCTCCGGCGCCATCGCCGACCGCGCGAAGTTCGGCTCCTGGATGATCTTCGCCGGCCTCTTCGCGACCATCGCGTACTTCCCGATCGCCGCGTGGGTCTGGGGCGGCGGCTGGATCATGAACCTCGGCACCACGCTGTTCGGTGAGGATGCCGGCATCGGCGTCATCGACTACGCGGGTGGAACCGCGGTGCACATCAACGCCGGAGCCGCAGCACTCGCCCTCGCCCTGGTGCTCGGCAAGCGCATCGGCTTCCAGAAGGGCATCACGAAGCCGCACAACGTGCCGCTCACCCTCCTCGGAGCCGCGATCCTGTGGTTCGGCTGGTTCGGCTTCAACGCCGGCGCCGAGTGGCTGAACGAGCTCGCGAACGTCGGACTCATCGTCGTCAACACCGTCGGGGCCACCGCTGCCGCCATCATCGGCTGGATCGTCGTCGAGAAGTTCAAGGACGGCAAGGCGACCTCGGTGGGCGCCGCCTCCGGTGCCGTCGCTGGTCTCGTCGCCATCACCCCGGCGTGCGCGAACCTGACTCCGGGTTGGGCACTGCTCCTCGGCATCGTGGCCGGCGCCGTCTGCGCCATCGCCGTCGAGCTGAAGTTCAAGCTCGGCTTCGACGACTCCCTCGACGTCGTGGGCATCCACCTCGTCGGTGGCCTCATCGGCACCCTGTACCTCGGCTTCTTCGCGACCGAGACCGGCCTCTTCGTCGGCGGCGGCATCGAGCAGCTTGCGGTCCAGGCCATCGCCGCCTTCGCCGTCCTCGTCTACTCCTTCATCGTGGCCTTCGTCATCGGCTTCGCGATCGAGAAGACGATCGGCTTCCGCGTCAAGAACGAGGACGAGATCGCCGGCGTCGACACCTCCGTGCACGGCGAAGAGGGGTACGCCCTCGTCGACTGACCTCGACCGCAACCGATTCGCCGAACGGGCGTCGTCCACCAGGGCGGCGCCCGTCCGTCGTTTCCTGGGGTGGCAGCCGCGGACGGTAGGGTGACGGCGTGTCAACCTTCACCTCGATCATCCGCCGCGTCGCGAACGCACTCCTGGGCCCCTCCACCCGCGCCGCCTCCAGTGCGGTGCGCACCGCGGGCCTCGCGACGCCACCGACCACCACCGCCGCTTCACCCGGACGCTCAGGCGGGACGGCGACGGTCGAGGTCGATCCGCGGGCGGTCGGCGCCGTGTCCATCGACTACGCCCCCGCCGTCGACGGCGATCCCGATCCCGGCGAGATCGTCTGGACCTGGGTGCCGTACGAGGAGCGCGACGGACGTGGCAAGGACCGTCCGGTGCTCATCGTGGCGCGCTCGACCGGAGGCTGGGTGCTGGCGGTGCAGCTGACGAGCAAGGATCATTCGCAGGACGGTGAGTTCGTGCCGCTCGGCACCGGCGGATGGGACAGTGCCGGCCGTCCGAGTTGGGCGAACCTCGACCGAGTCTTCCGCGTGCACCCCGACGGGATGCGGCGGGAGGCGGCTCAGGTCCCGCGTGATCGCTTCGCCCGAGTCGCCACTGGGCTCCGTTCGCGGTACGGGTGGCGCTGACCGACCTGCGACCGGTCGCTCAGGCGTACCGGTCGCTCCGTCGCGGCGCGGCGTCCCACGGCACCTGCCCGTGCTCCCAGGCGTCCGCGGAGCTTGGGGTGGCCGGTGCAGCGGACCGGCGTCCACCCGGCACGGCACGCTCCGCCTCGGCGAGCGTCGCGAACCGACCGATCAATCGGCGGTCCTCTGAACGCGGCGCCCAGGTGACGCAGCGGAAGTAGGCCGGTGCGCCGCTCGGCGCGAAGTACTTCACGAGACCGGCCGGCCGGTCGGGTATCTCTCGCATCACGATCCACTCGGCCTCGCCGATGCGGATCGGCGGGGCAGCGGGGCGGTCGGACATGTTTCGAACATATGTTCGAACGAGTGTTGTGTCAAGTCACACCGTGGCCGGGTGTGATCGACGGATCAGGCGCTATCCGACGCGTTCGAGGGGCTCGACCGGAGCCGACCGTTCGATCTCGGCGACCCAGGCGTGTCGGGTCTCCGGATCCTTCCGGATCGACAGGAGACGGTCCATGTAGGGCTCGAGCGCCGTCACCTTGTCGAGCGGCGCCCCGATCACGAGCTGGAAGCCGAGCCGCAGCCAGGCGACCACCGCGCGGCCGGCGAACTCCGAGTCCGCCTTGATGAAGCCCTCGTCGAGCAACACCGGCGCGAACCTCGGACGCGGGCGGTCCTCGTCACCGAGCTGGTAGCGCAGGGCAGCGCCGACGATGAACGCGACGAGCTCCTGGGTCTCGCCACCGCTCTTGTCGCCGAGCGAGGAGTAGACGCTGACATCCTGACCAGACGTGTCGTACCGCACGGCGGTGATCTCGACGTGACGGCGCACGTCGAGCACCTGGTCGCGGGTCGACTGAGACCCGGCACCCGTGTCGCGCATCGACTCCATGAACCGGCGGAGCCGCTGGAACCGGGCCTCCAACTCGTCATCGCCGAGGTTCGCGGTGACCTCGCTCGACAGGGCGCGCAGCTCACGTCGGAAGGCGGAGGCCTCCTCGCGATGCACCCGACGGAGGACGATCTTCAGACGATCGTGCGCCGGTCCGAACGGCAGGTCGCGCAGGATGTCGTTGACCGGGACCAGGCGGTCCTCGATCTCCTCGACGGCGCTGTCGAACGCGCTGCTGAGGGGGACCAGGTCCTCACCGCTCCACTGGGACAGCCGGCGGCGCCACTCCTGGCGGCGCTCGGGGAGACCGGTGCCGAGGATGCCGTCGAGGATCGCCCGGTAGTCGCCGTAGGACTCGAGCGTCGTGCCGAGGTTGGGGTCGTGCCAGATCGACTGGTACTGCTCGAACACGTGCACCTGTGCGAGCGCGGCCTGCTCCGCCTGGCGGACGGCCGAGGACAACTCGTCACCGAGCCGGGCGCGGAGCCGCTTCATCGCATCGCCGAACCCGCCGAGTGACGGCACACCGCCCACCGCCGCGAGGGCGGCTTCGATCCGATCGATGTCGGAGGGGGAGACCTCCTCGACCTCGGAGCGCTCGAAACGGTCGATGACCGTCGTCGCCGCGTCCTGCTGATCGACGAGGACCCCGTGCTCCTCGTCGAGGCGTCTGACACGGTCCTCGGCCGGGAACCGCTCGGCGTTGGCGGCGTCGAGTTCACGTTGGGCGGCCGCCACCGAGCCCTGGAGCTCCTGCAGGACGTCACTGGCGTCGAGCAGACGCTCCAGCTCGGCCGCGGCTGCGTCGCGATGCGCAGCAGCACCGGCGACGTCGATCCTGGCCCACTCGGTGTCGAGACGATACCGGTGGGCGGCCCGCTCGGCCTCACGACGCGACAACCGCTGCTGGATGCCGGCCTGTCGGCCGGCGATGACTTCGAGGCGCCCACGGATCTCGGCCGTCTCCGCCTCGATCGACGCGATGCGCGCCTCATTGGTGAAGCCGAGGATCGGTGCACCGCCCGTGTCGCCATGGGAGCCGCGGCGGCCGTCACGCAGCTGGCCGTTCACGGTCACGCGGCGCCCGCCACCCGAGAGTTCCGACGGTGACTCCACGCACCGCGCGTCGATCCGGTCCGAGCTCACGCGCTGCTTGATCCACGTGCTGAACGGCGAGGTGCGGTACGTGACACGGCCGGAGATGAACGCGGGGTCGCCTGCATCGGGAGAGGACGGCTCGTGCAGCGGGACACCCTCGAACTGCAGGCGGACCGGGATCCGGACCGCGTCGATCGCGCGGCCGAACGCGTCGAGGTGTTCCTCGTCGACGAGGACGGTCCTCGCGAGACCGTGCAGGGTGACCTCGATCGCGGGACGCCAAGCGGCATATGCGGGAGCGACGTCGATGAGCTCGGCCACGAAGGGCAGCTGTTCGGGATCGAGTCCGGCCGCCTCGGCGAGGGCGAGCCTCGCCCGGTGGAGTCGATCGGGGACCGCGCCGTCACGGCCGCGAAGCGATTGCAGCTCACGGCGGAGTTCGGTGTTGCGCTCCTCGAGAGGGAACGCTTCGCGATGCAGCTGGGCGCGATCGGTCTCGATGGCGTCGAGCGCGGCGTCGTCGTCGGCGAGGAAGTCCTCGCTGCGGCCGAGCGCACGGTGGAACGAGGCTTCGTCCTCGATCGGATCGTCGAGGATCTCGGTGCGCTCGTCGAACAGCGACCTGGCTCGTGCCACCTCGGCGTGCGTCGCCTCCGCGGCCTCACGGCGTTCCTCGGCACGCCGCAGCGCGCTCCCGCCCTGCTCCGACACCTGACGCTCGAGTTCACGGACACGGACACCCGCCGCAGCGGCTCGTGCCCGCGCCGCCTCCAGCGTGGCCCCGGCGTCGAGCTTCTCCCGCCGGTTCCGGGAGACCGCTTCATCGAGCAGTGCCTCGTGCGCGCGACTGCGCCAGACGGTGAACGGTGTCGTGCCGTCCTCGGTGAAGCCGAGGCGCTCGAGGTCGGCCGCCGCCCGGTGCCCGTCCTCGTATTCGCGACGCAGCTCACCGAGCCGCTCGAGCACCCGAGCCTTACGGCTCTCGGTCTCCATCGCGAGGTACGCCTCGTCGAGCGCCTCGAAGTGCGACAGCGCCCGGTCGGCCGCGTCGTACGTGCTCGGACGCTCCAGCACCATCGACTTGTACAGGCCGTCGACCGTCGGCAGGTGCTGGCCCGCCTGGATGCGGGCAAGCAGACGCATCGCCCGACCACCGTCGCCACCGGCACCGATGCCGAGACGGGTGTGCAGCGTGTAGGACAGCTCCGCGTAGGTGTCACGGACGACGAATCCGGGGATGCGACCCTGGAGCTCACCGGCGTCGAACCGCTTCGGCACGAACGCCTCGAGATTCGTGAGCTCGAACGGCCCGTCGACGGTCGCCATCGTCATCGACAGGTCACCGGTGCGCAGCGCACGTCGGGGGACGAGGTAGGCGCGCACGACGGTGAAGCGACGGTCGTCGTCGTTGAGGAACGTCACCGCCACGGCACCCCAGGTGAGCTGATCCGTGCCGCGCAGGTTGATGTCGCGCATCGCCCCGGTCTGCGGGTCCCGTGCCGAGTCGACCTTGCCGCGGAGATACGTGAGCAGGTTGCGCTGGTCTGGATTCCGCGCCCGTCCGACCGCCGCGTCGTTGGAGGCTCCGTTGAACGGCACATCTGACGGCATCATGACCGCGAGGTACGCGTCCATGAGCGAGCTCTTCCCGGTTCCGGAGGCGCCGGAGATGAGCGTCGCGCGGGAGGCGAAGTCGACCGATCGGTACCCGTCGAACCCACCCCAGTTGATGACCTGCATCCGTTCGATGCGCCACTGCTCGACGAGGTCCAGCAGGGTGTCGGTGTCCGTGGAGCGGCTCATCGGTCGTCCTCTGCTGCTGGTGGCTGGGTCTGGTCGTCGGGGGAGTCCTGCGACTCGGCTGCGGTGCCGTCGGGCTCGTCGTCCGAGTCCGCGTCGGCGTCGGTATCGGGTCGCGGCTGCTCCGAGGCCGGATCGACCGCTGCAGTCTGCGTTTCGAGCCACTCCAGGAGCTCCTGGAGGCGCTCGAGGGGGAGGAGCGTCTCCACCACCGACGCGATCCGGTGGCGGCGGGCGTCCTTGGTCCGCAGCAGGACGCGCGCGGTCAGCAGCTTGTCGATCGCGCGTTCGACACGTCCGTCGTCACGGGCGCGGTCGGTGGCGTGCTCGGGGCGGAAGCTCGCGACGAAGCCGAGCAGCTCGTCGTGTTCGACGATCGCGGCTCGTGCGCCGTTGGCCAGTTCGGTCCGGAGACGCGTCCGCAGGTAGACGAGCAGGATCGTCTCCTCGCGGCTGTAGCTGGTGTCGTGCAGCAGGGTCGGGAAGGGACGCCGCCCGCTCTCCGAGCCCGCCTGACGCTTGAAGGCGACCTCGGCCGAGCGGTCCACCTCGAGCTCCAGGAACAGCTCGTTGAGGCGGGACCGGAGCAGCGACTCGGACTCGAGGACCGTCCGCCACTCGGCCGGCTGGAGCGCGGGGCTGACGTAGCGGTGCTTCAACAGAGCGACCAGCGCACGACGTTGAGCGGCGTCGAGGCGTCCCTCGTCGCCTTCGAAGAGGGCGAACGAGTCGTCGTCCGGGCCGGCGACCGGCGCCTCGGCGGGTGCGAAGGCGTCGAGTCCGTCCGTCGTCAGGTCGTCCGACGTCGGGTCGGTCGTCGCCGTCGCGGTGGGATCCGTCTCGGAGGTCATGTCATTCCGTTCCGCGCCCGGCCTGGTCGGCCGGAGCAGTGGTCGTGGTCGTCGTGGCCCGCGTCAGCGCTGCGACACCGGCCTCACCGAGCGGGAAGGCCGGGAGTTCGAACGCGGTGGTCGTCCCATCCGGACGGACCGTCTCGTAGCGACGGCGCGGTGCCTGCTCGTCATACGTGCCCAGCTGGGTCATGAGGTGGACGAGGCCGAAGAGCTCCACCGGACGTCGGAGTTCCGGATCGAGCCCGGAGAACGCCGCATGGGCGTCCTCGGCACCGGAGGTCACCGCATCGAGGAGTCCGACCCGGAGCTCGTCGAGCAGCGGACCGCCCTGCGACCGGAGGGTGTCGAGCGACATCGCCTCGCCGTCGGTCCGTTCGACGGACGTCGCGATCGGCGGCGGAGCGACCTCGACGTCCGGATCGTAGAACCGCTCGCGCAGGTGCTCGATGTCGATGGTCTCGGGGAGGAGCGGTAGGTCGACGGAGGCGCGTGGTCCCGCGGTCCGCATCCAGATGCCGAGGCGCTGGTTCAGTGCACGCAGGGTCGTGTCGAGTTCGCGGTCCTGCACGACGTCGTGATGCACGATGTGGTCGCGGAGCGTCGCGGTGAGCCGCCGACGCTGCGCGAGCACGTCGTCGATCCCCTGTCGGATGATCCCGACGGCACCCCGGAAGCCACGGAGCTCCGCGGGCCCGAGCCTGGACGAGAAGGGGTGGTCGAGGATCGTGGAGAGGTCGCGCTTGAGGTCCTGCAGCAGATCGTCGTTGCGGAGGAGCTCGAAAGCGCCCTCGAAGGCCCGACCCTCGGCCGTCGCCGTCATCAGCTCGTCGGTGCGCCGGAGGTAGTCGTCGAGGATCTCGCCGATCGGACGGGTGTCGTTCCGGAAGTCCTCGACGATCCGCCGGTGCATCGCGATGACCGACTCCTCGACCCGGCGGAAGTCGCTCGGGAGCTGGCGGATGAGGTCGGCGATGTTGGCGTAGCCGTCCTGCATCCGGTCGTCGCTCGCCGCGACGACGGTGCCGCCGGCCGCCACCCGTTCGCGTTCCGCCTGGAGCTCGGCGAGCTGCGCGTCGATGCGACGCAGATGCTCGTCACGGTCCGGGTCGGCCTGCAGCGCCCATCGGCGCACGGAGTCGAGGATCATGGTCAGGCGCGACTCACTGATGAGGGCGCGGTCGTGTGCGAGGCCGTCGACGAGCGAGACCGCTTCGAGCGCGTGCGAGGTGAGCGAGTACTGCTCCTCGCCGTCGTCGGTGCTCGTCCGGACGAGCCACTGGTCGTGCACCCACTCCCGGCAAAGGGTCCGTCCGCCACCGCGTTCGTCGCCGCCCGCCGGGATCCGCGCACCGCGAGCCACGAGTTCGCCGAGGTACTCCTCGACCTGCAGATGGAAGCGGTCCGCTGCGACGAACTGGACGTCGCGGCCGAACGTGGTGCGGAAGATCGCCACGACAGCGGGTGCCGTCGGCCGGCTCAGCAGCCGGATCGCAGGACGCTCCAGCGCGTCCCGGACGCGGCCGAACTCTCCGTCGATCTCTCCCACTGCACTCCTCGATCGTCCGGGCACACGAACACCCCGAGGCCACCGCAGCTGCCAGATTATCAGCGCACCGGACCCGTGGTGAGCCACGCCGGGCATCGACGGTCCCGATCCGCCCGGGCCCGGTCCGGCCGCTGTCAAGGTCCAGGGTCACGCCGGGTGGTCCGGTTACGGTGAGGACATGGGAACAGAGCGATGCCCCGAGGTCCTGCGGGGAGACGGTTGAGCCGCGCGAACGGTGATCGCCGGTGATCCGTTCGGCGCTGCGGACACTCGGCTGGTGGGCGCGCGACTACGCCTACGCACTCGTCTGGCAGGTCCGGGCCTTCGTCAGCCGGACCGACCCGCACGACTTCCTGTCCGGCGACCGGTCACCGATCGTCGTCCTCCCGGGCGTCTATGAGACCTGGCGGTTCCTCGAGCCGCTCATCCGCCGACTCCACGACGACGGACACCCGGTACACGTGATCGACCCGCTCGGACGCAACGACCGCTCGGTCCCGGTGGCGGCACGACTCGTCGCCGACTACCTCGAGGCGAACGGGCTCGGCGACGTCGTCCTCCTCGCGCACAGCAAGGGCGGGCTCGTCGGCAAGTACGTCATGTCGCTCGGCGGCGGGGGAGCCCGGATCTCCGGGATGCTCGCCGTCGCGGCGCCGTTCGCCGGATCGCGGTACGCGAGGCTCATGCTCCTCCCGAGCCTGCGCATCTTCACCCCCGACGACCCGACGATCCTCGCGCTCTCCCGAGAGGCGACCGTCAATCCGAGGATCGTCTCCGTCTACGGGCGCTTCGATCCGCACATCCCGGGCGGCAGCCGACTCGACGGCGCCAAGAACGTGGAACTCGACACCGGCGGCCACTTCCGCATCCTCGCCCACCCGCGGGTGTTCGCGGAGGCACAGCTGCTGGCGGATGGGCGAGACGCATGACGGTCGAGACGCTCGAGACCGCAGCCCACCCGCTCGTGACCGTGGACGTGGTCGTTCCGGTCAAGGACGACGCCGCACTCCTCCGACGCTGCCTGCGCTCGCTGCGCGCGCAGCACACCGGACCCGCATCGATCATCGTCGTCGACAACGGCAGCCGCGATCGCGCCGAGGTCGCGGCCATCGCCGAGCGGTACGACGCGGTCCTCATCGATGAGCCGATGCCCGGCATCCCCGCGGCGAACGCAGCCGGCTTCGACCACGCGACCGCGACGGTCGTGGCGAGACTCGACGCGGACTGCGTGCCGCCACCGGACTGGGTGACCCGGATCACCGACGCGTTCGCGATGGATCCGGAGTTGGAAGCGCTCACCGGCCCCGCCGTCTTCATCGACGGTCCGCGCCTGCTCCGTGCACCGCTCGCCGGCCTCTACCTCGGGGCGTACCGGCTCTTCGTCGGGGCCGCCCTCGCCCAGGTCCCGATCTTCGGGTCCAACTGTGCGATCCGGCGCGCGACGTGGGGCCAGATCGCCGAGGCGGTGCACCGCGAGGATGCGGAGCTGCACGACGATCTGGACGTGTCGACACACCTGGGTCTCCACCGACGCGTGCGCTACGACCGGTCGCTCGGGATGGGGATCTCGATGCGCCCGTTCACCGATGCCGGGTCGCTCGCCCTCCGGATGCGTCGGGGCTGGACCACCCTGCGTGTGCACTGGCCGGAGGACCTGCCCGCCGTCAGATGGTTCCATCGCAGCCGCCGCCTGCGCGCCATCCTCCCCGATGCGCCGAGCGCGCCGCGGACGGTGCCCTGGCGAGAGCGGAGCCGGCTGGTGCGTGCCGTCCGGCTCTGGCGGACGCGCCGGCCGGTGACCTTCCGGGAGAAGGTCCGATACAAGATGCTCCGCGACCGTCGTCCGCTCATCGTCACCTTCGCGGACAAGGCCGCCGTGCGGGATCTCGTGGCCTCGCGGATCGGTCCGCACCTGCTCCCGCGCGTGTACGGGATCCTCGACGACCCGCGCGAGCTGCGGGACCTGGAGCTCCCGGAGTCCTACGTCGTCAAGCCCACGCACGGCAGCGGGGCGGCCATCGTCGTCTCGTCGTCCGCCCGACCCGATTCCCGTCTGCCGACCGAGGCGGGGAGCTGGGAGTACCGGCACGTCCGACCGGAGAGGGTGGATCGCGATCGACTCGTCGAACTCGCGAGCGGCTGGGTGTCTCAGTTGTACGGTCAGGGACCGAACCGCGAGTGGGTGTACGGACGGGTGCCGCGCCGGATCATCGTCGAGGAACTGCTGGAGGGACCGGACGGCGGGATCCCCGACGACCTCAAGTTCTTCGTCTTCCACGGGCGCTGCCGGTACATCCAGCTCGACGCCGGCAGGTTCGGACGCCGGACCCAGGACTTCTTCCTCCCGGATTGGCGGCACCTGCCACTCAGCGGTGGGCCCGCGTGGGCCGACCCGGAACCGTCGGCGCCCGAACGGCTCGACGAGATGATCGACCTAGCCGAGCGCCTGGCCGCCGGCACCGACTTCGTCCGCGTGGACCTGTACGACCTCGGCGACCGCATCGTGTTCGGCGAGCTGACGAGCTACCCCGCCGGTGGCGAGAGTCCGTTCGACCCGGAGCGGTACAACGCGGAGTTCGGTTCCTGGTGGACGGTGCCGAGGCGATACCGGTGAGTGACGTCGCGGGTGGTCCACGACGGCAGCGCTGGCTCGTGGCCGCGACCGAGTATGCGGGGCTCACGAGCTACACGGGCGGGATCGGACGGCACTACGCCGCGCTCCTTCCCGCCCTCGTCCGGTCGGGAATCGAGGTCGACCTCATCGTGTGCTCGGACGACGAGCTGCGCGTCGGCGCGGACCTCGACGGTGTCCGACTCGCC
This sequence comes from Plantibacter sp. CFBP 8798, assembly GCF_014841195.1. NCBI lineage: Bacteria > Bacillati > Actinomycetota > Actinomycetes > Micrococcales > Microbacteriaceae > Plantibacter > Plantibacter sp. CFBP 8798. The sequence goes on along the minus strand of NZ_JACYTS010000002.1, from coordinate 318,507 downwards.
GAGGCCGTGCGGCACGGCAGCCGAACACCGCGCGTCCTCCGGCTGCTCCTCGACGCCCGAGCCGTCCGCCGGGCGTTCCGACGCGGTTCGTACGACCGGGTCTTCCTCCCCGAGTGGAGCGCCCTCGGATCGGCGCTGCCGCGTTCGGCGCCCCTCGTGACGAACCTCGCCACGAGCATTCGTCTCTCCAACCTCGTCTCGGGACTCCGCCTCGGTGACCTGCCGGTCGCAGGGCGCATCGCGGTGATCGTCCAGGACGCGCTCGAGACCCGACAGATCCGACGGTCTGCTGCGCTCGTCGCGATCTCGACCGCGATGCTCGCGCGCACGAAGGACCTGCTCGGCGCCCTGCCGCCGGCCGCCGTCGTGCGCAACTGCATCGACGTCGACGCCGTCCGCGTTGCCGCGTCGACCGCCGGGCTGCCGGCTCAGTGGCCGACCGGGGCGGAACCGGTCGTGCTCTTCCTCGGCCGGCTCGAGCGGCGGAAGGGTGTCGTGGAGGCGTTTCAGGCCTTCGCGTTGCTCGTCCGGCAGAAGCCCGATGCCCGACTCGTCCTCGCCGGTTCCAGCGGTGACCGGCGGTTCGAACCGGACCTGACGGCGCTGCTTTCCATCCTGCCCGAGTCGGTACGGGACCGGGTCGTGTGGCTCGGGCATGTGGCGGGAGCGGAGCTCTATCGGGCCGTCGGAGCTGCGACGGTGGTCATGTGCCCCTCGCGCTGGGAGGGGTTCGGCAACGTCGCACTCGAGGCGAAGGCGATCGGGACCCCGCTGGTCGTGACCACCGGGAGCGGGTACGACGACTTCTGCACGGACGGCGTCGACTGTCTCATGGTGCCACCAGGAGACCACGGAGCCCTTGCGCGAGCGCTTCGAAGGGTGCTGGACGCGCCGTCGGACGCCCTGACGCGGGCCGCGACCGCACGTGCGTCCGTTGATCGTTACGCGCCGGAGCCTGTCGCCGCGGCGCTGGTGGCCGCAGTCGACGGACTGCTCGGGCCGGTCGGCTGAACCCGGACCCAGTCGTCGCCGATCCGTCGGACTGCACCAGCCTGAGCGAACGCCTCCAGCCAACCGGTCATCGGCCAGGTTCCCCACCGGTCGGCGAACCGCGCGCCGTTCCGGAGGATGTCGTCGAAGTGCTGCCAGGGCGGGCGCTGCGTCTCGTGGTGCTGGTGGTAGGCGTGCGCGCCTCCGACCCACACGAGGGGTGTCCGCGACGCGCTCAGGGTGAACGCGAAGTCGGTGTCCTCTCCGCCGTACCCTTCGTACGCCTCGTCGAAGCCTCCGCTCCGGGACCAGGTCGACGCACTCGTCGCGAAGGACAACGACCAGAACAGCGGGTACTCGTCCTCGGAGGCGACGCGCTCCGCGCCGTCGTCCGGGTTCGGTCTCGCCGCATGCGGTGCCGTCGCCGCCGCCAATGCGCGGCGGTCGGTGACGTCCACGCCTGGCTGCAGGTAGGTCACCGGGCCGCAGAGGACGGCGCCCGGGTGGCGATCGGACGCCTCACGGTATCGGTCGAGCAGGGCCGGCCCGGGGACGCAGTCCGCGTCGAGGAACACGATGAGGTCTGCACCACGGTCGATGGCGAGCGCTGCACCGGCGTTCCGGCCTGCCGCGAGACGGAGTCCGTCGGACCCCGGTGGAAGGTGGACCGTCAGCTCCGCGTCGAGGGTCGGGGGTGCGTCGTCGCCGATCCACACGACGAGTCGCTCCACCGCGTCGCCCGAGGTCGGTATGGACGCCCCGACGGCCTCGAGCTGCCGTTCGAGGTGTCCGAGTCGGGGGCGAGAGCACAGGGTCACGACAGACGTCCTCATCGCCCACCCCCTGCAGGATCGCCGGCCGCGACCGCTTCGATGGCCTCCGCTGCTCGTCGGGCGGCACCCGCAACCTGCCAACGAGACCAGTCGGGCCGGAGCTCCGAGGCCCGGTCGAGGATGCCCTTCCAGTCTGTGGCGTCTGGCCAGGACGACCGCACGACCGCCAGCTCGTTCGCCTCGAGTGCACGTGCGGTGGACACCTGCTCGTCGAAGGGGCGTTCCTGCGGGACCACGACCGCCGTGACGCCAGCCGCAGCGAGATCGGCGATCGCGTTCTGACCGGCCCATGACACCACCACCTCCGCCCGGCAGAGCGCGTCCCACGGGTCGTCGGTCCAGACGGACCCGGCACCGGCGCCGAGCGAGGTCCAGTCGCGACCGCTGGCGTGGGCGGCCTCCTCCACGGCTTCCTGCGACACCGAGGAGCCGCCGGCCCCGGCGAGGAGGAGCACTCCGCTGCGCCCGGCTTCGACGGCAGTCCGCTCGCGACCCTCGAAGCGACTGATACCGCCGGTGTACACCACCTTGTCCCGTACGGGATGGAGGTGCTCCAGCTGCAGCACACCGTGAGGCCATGGGGCGATGATCGTTGACGCCGCGCGGAAGGCGAGCGCGTGCGGTTCGTCGTCGCGGTGGCCCGGCTGTGCCACGACGACGGTGGGGACGCCGAGCAGGCGTGCGAGGAGCACCACCTCGACGGAGACGTCCACCACCATCGCGTCCATCTGCTGCTGCGCGAGGGCGGCGGCGATGGTCGCAAGACGAGCACGGTGACCGGCGTGACCGAGCGGCGCCCAGTGCAGCAGCCCCTCCGCGGTCGGATCGCAGTCGTCCGGGGGAGACGCACCTTCCGGCACGTCGTCATCCCGGTCGAGCACCACCCAGGAACAGTTCGAGGGGAGTCCCATCGGCGCCGGGAACGAGCTGAAGCAGACGATGTCGGCGTCGAGGTGGGGTGCGACGGCGAGCAGACGCGTCACGTGCCCCCGTCCGTGGTGATGCACGTACCAACCGATGCGGGGCCTCACGAGCTGAACTCGTCGACGCGACCGGAACCGAACACGGGCGAGTCGCCGACGAGCGCGGCGAAGTGGTCCTCGAGCCGGCCCACCCTGGCGTCGAGCGAGAACCGCGCGAGGGCGGATGCCCGGATCGAGGCGCGGAACCCCCGGTCGAGCTCCGACTGCCGGATCAACCCGTCCACGCGGTCCGCCATGGCCGCCAGGTCTCCTGGTGCGACGACCTGCATACCGACGCTCGCCTGGGCGATCTCGGGCACGCCGCCGACGGCGAAGCTGACCACTGGGGTCCCGGTCATCAGCGCCTCCGGTGCGACGAGACCGAACGGCTCGGCCCATGCCGGCGTCGAGACCGCTGCCGCGCTCCGCCCCACGAGCGTGGCGAGTCGCGTCGGGTCGAGCGGCCCGACATGTCGGACGTCACGCCCCAGCAGCGGCGACAGCACGCGCTCGGCGTACACCGGATCGCCCACGCGACCGGCGATGACGAGCCGTCGCCCCAGTCGACGGGCGACGTCGACCGCGAGGTGCGGAGCCTTCTCCGCGACGACCCGTCCGAACCACACGAGGTCGTCACCGCCTCGGCCTGCCCGCCAGGCATCCGGATCGATGCCGTTCAGGAGCACCTCGGACTCGACACCGGCCGTCGCCCAGGTGCGCTTCGTGAACTCGCTCACCGCCAGGAACCGGCTGCCGTCGGAACCGGCCCGGTTCGCGGCAGCGGCGACGGCCTCGTCGACCGGCGTGTGCAGGGTGGTGATCATGGGGATGCCCAGCTCAGGTGCCAGTTCCACCGGGAGCGCGTCCAGGCAGTGGTTGGACACGACGTCGTATCGCCCTGGCCGAGCGGCGATCGCCTCGAGCGCGCGGCGCAATGCCGGGACGGATCGGGTCAGGTGACCGGGGGGATACCGCTCGTCGTCGGGGGAGGACCAGCGCGGCCACCGCAACTCCGGCAGTTCGAAGACGCTGCCGCGCTCGACGAAGTCGGACCCCCGGACGCCGATGAACGTCACCTCGTGACCTCGTGCGCGCAGTGCGTTGACCTCCGACCACACGGCGGATTCGAGCCCGCCGGCATGCGGGCGACGGATGGGGAAGCGCAGCGGGGCGATGACGACGACGCGCAGTCGTGGACCGGCCGTCACGAGGCGCGCTCGGCGACGACGCGGCGGTACAGCTCGGCGTGTGCTGCTGCGCTGACGGCGTCGTCGACGTCGCGCCGGGAGCGGCGCGCGGCGACGGCCGCGATCCGGTCGGAGGAGCCGGCACGAGTCGTGCCGTCCGCATCGAGCAGCGCGCCGATGAGATGCTCGAGTGATGCTCCGTCCCCGAGGTCGTAAGCGGAGACGGTGTCGTCGGGATGCTGATCGAGGTACGCCCCGACTCCGGACGGGACGGCGACGGACACGCCGAGATCCCAGCAGAGTTCGAGCCAACCCGAGTGCGTGCCGTGCCGGTAGGGGAGGAGACAGACGTCCAGGCGGCTGAGTGCGATGGCGAGTCCGAGGTCGTCGAGACGCTCGTGCTCGATGAGCAGCGCGGCTTCCGAGCTGCTGACAAGCCGTCGGACGGCCTCGCGTGCCTCCGGATCGCGGACCGCATGGTGCATCCGGACCTCTGCGACGACGTCCGCTCCACGGCGGCGGAGGCGTTCGACCGCGTCGATGAGGGTGGTGACGGCACCGACCGCGTCGACATTGGGGCGCAGGTCCTTCAGGTGGACGCCGACCCGCGTCTCCGCCGACGGCAATACGAGCGGAACCGTGACGTCATCCGACAGGAGCGACGGGTGCGGGATCACGACGGCGTCGCGGCCCCAACGTTCCCGGATGCCGGCGGCGGCGCCAGGGGTCAGGGTGATCAGGGCGTCTGCTCCACGGACGAGCTCGTCGAGCTGCCGGTCATAAGTGGCCTGGTTGTCGAGCTGCGGGTGTTCAAGATCGTGCACCGTGTACACGACCGACCAGCCGACCTGGTGCGCTGCCTCGATGCACGCGGTCACGTGTCCGGGTGGGAACGACTCCGTCCCGAAGTGGATGTGCAGCACGTCGGCATCGACGGCGTGGTCGTGGATCCAGTCCGGATCGAGGGCGGCGGGCGGCCACCAGACGCCCGATGGCGCTCCGTCGACCGGTGGATCGCTCAGCACGTCGATGTCGGGCGAGGCGGTGATGCGGCCGACGTAGGGGTGCGCGGCCGGGATCGAGACGACGCGGATCGGACGAGATGCCGGGTCGGCAGCTCGATCGGTGGCGTGCGACATCACGGTCGACTGCATGGCGGGATCCCCTGTACGGATGCGGGCGCGAGACGCGCGGACGGGTCGGCACGATACGGGCGCCGTCCTCCGAACATAGGTCCGATGACGAGAGTGCCCGCGACCCTTGACGCGGGCCCCCCACTGCACCACGATGACGCAGGTGATCGCAGCCCCACCCCGTCTCCTCATGGTCGGCCCACAGCACCACGGCGTCGTCCAGTACGCGATCGACGTCGCCGACGCTGTCGTCCACGCAGACCCTCGCGCGGAACGGATGTACGCTTCGACCCCGGCCGACGCCGTGCTTCTGCTCGACGGCGTGGACCGTGCCCACGTCCACGTCACCGACCGTCTCTTCGGCCGTTCACCCGAAGAGGCGGCGGACGCCGTCGAGCGTCTCGCGGACGCCACCGAGTTGACGGTCACCCTCCACGACGTCCCGCAGACCTCCGACGGCAGGATGCTGGACCGCCGCATCGCCGCGTACGCCCGGTTCATCGCCGCCGCCCATGCGACAGCCGTCAACAGCCGGCACGAACAGGCGCTGGCTGAAGAGTTCCTCGGTGTCAGTGCTGCGACCGTTCCGCACGCCATCCCGCTCGGCTCCCGAATCGGTACGGCGGCGGTCTCGGCCGACGATGCATCGCTGCCGGGACCGCGCCCACTCACCGTCCTCATCGCCGGGTTCATCTACCCGGGCAAGGGGCATTCGTCGGCGATCCAGGCGGCTTCGCGTGCGGCGGAGGTTCTCCGTGCCACCGGTCACCAGGTCGCCGACGTCGTCGTCCGTGCCATCGGCGCCCCCTCGGCCGGGCACGAGGACGACGTACTCGACCTCGAGGCGGAAGCACGCGCCGCCGAAGTCTCGTTCGAGGTGACCGGATATCTCGACGATGCGGCGTTCACCGCGCAGATCTCGCGCCCCGGCATCCCCCTGGCCGCGCACGGCCATGTCTCCGCGTCACGCTCGATGCTCGACTGGGTCGAGGCAGGCCGCCGACCGCTCGTCGTCGACTCGCGCTATGCAGCGGAGATGGACCAACTGCGCCCGGAGACGATGGTCCGCTACGACCCGTCGACGCTTCACGCCGAGTTGGCCGCGGCCTGGCTGGATCCCTCCCGGACGCGCCTGCCCGCCGGTCGTAGCCTCCGCCCGGCGCTGCCGGACACCGCGAGCGCGTACCTCGACTGGTGGGGCGCGACGGCCGGTACCGGTCGGCACCGGCCGCCGACGCTTTAGCACGCTCGCAGGAGCGACGCACCACCCTGGCCTCCGGTCGCTCGACCTGGGATCGTGGAACGATGACGCACAACGCACGGGACGGGTCGACGACGGACAGCTGGCGGTCTCGCGGCACGAGCGAGCCGGTGTCCGAGCGGAGCATCGAACAGGTCGACGCCTGGTGGCGCGCCGCGAACTACCTGTCCGTCGGGCAGATCTACCTGCTCGACAACCCGCTCCTCCACCGCCCGCTCGAAGCCGCTCATGTGAAGCGCCGGCTCCTCGGCCACTGGGGGACCGCTCCGGGATTGAATCTGACGTACGCGCATCTCAACCGCGTGATCGCGGAGCGCCACCAGTCGGCGATGTTCATCGCCGGGCCCGGGCACGGCGGGCCGGCGATCCTGGCGAGCGCCTACCTGGACGGCACCTACAGCGAGATCTACCCGGACGTCGCCGAGACCGAGGCCGGGTTGACCCGGTTCTTCCGTCAGTTCAGCTTCCCCGGCGGGGTACCGAGTCATGCGGCGCCCGAGACACCCGGCAGCATCCATGAGGGTGGCGAACTGGGGTACGTCCTGAGCCACGCGTACGGCGCGGCCTTCGACAACCCAGATCTCCTCGTCGCGGCGGTCGTCGGCGACGGTGAAGCGGAGACCGGACCGCTCGCGACCAGCTGGCACTCCAACAAGTTCATCGACCCGGTCCAGGACGGCGTCGTCCTGCCCATCCTGCACCTGAACGGCTACAAGATCGCGAATCCGACGGTCCTGACGCGCATCCCACGCTCCGAACTCGAGAGTCTCCTGCGCGGATACGGACACGAACCGTTCTTCGTCGAGGGCGGGTTCGACGGCGAGGATCCGATGGAGGTCCACCGCAGGTTCGCCGAGGTCCTCGACGTCGTGCTCGACCGCATCGCGGCCATCAAGTCCCGGGCCGCCGCCGGAGACACCGGACGGCCGGTGTGGCCCATGATCGTGCTGCGCACACCGAAGGGCTGGACCTGCCCGGAGGTGATCGACGGCGTCCGGGTCGAGGGGACGTTCCACGCGCATCAGGTCCCGCTCGCCGACGCTCGGGACACCGAGGAGCACACGCGGATCCTGGAGTCCTGGATGCGGAGCTACCGGCCTGAGGAGCTCTTCGACGAACATGGTGCGGTGGTTCCGCTCGTGCGGGAACTCGCTCCGCTCGGGGAGGCCCGGATGAGCGCGACCCCGCACGCCAACGGAGGTCTGCTGCGCACGGAACTCGACCTCCCCGCGATCGACGACGCCGCCGTCGTGCTGGACGCCCCGGGTGGTCGCGACGCCGGGGCGACGGGTGTCCTGGGGTCGTGGCTCACGGAGGTGATCCGGCGTAACCCGACCACCTTCCGGATCTTCGCTCCTGACGAACTCGCCAGTAACCGACTCCAGGCGGTCTTCGAAGTGACCGAACGGCAGTGGAACGCCGAGACCGTCCCGGGCGACGAGCATCTCGCCCGCGCCGGCAGGGTCATGGAGATGCTCAGCGAGCACCAGTGCCAGGGCTGGTTGGAGGGCTACCTGCTCACCGGTCGGCACGGCCTGTTCACCTGCTACGAGGCCTTCATCCACATCGTCGACTCCATGTTCAACCAGCACGCGAAGTGGCTGAACGGTTCACGTGAGTTGCCGTGGCGGCGCCCGGTGGCGAGCCTCAACTACCTCCTCACGAGCCACGTCTGGCGTCAGGACCACAACGGCTTCAGCCACCAGGACCCCGGGTTCATCGACCACGTCGTCAACAAGAAGCCCGATGTCATCCGGGTGTATCTGCCGTTCGATGCGAACACCCTCCTGGCCGTCTCGGAGCACTGTTTGCAGAGCACGGACGAGATCAACGTCATCGTCGCGGGCAAGGACCAGGAACCCGTGTGGCTCGGCATCGACGACGCTCGCGCGCACTGCGCCCGCGGGCTCGGCATCCTGCCCTTCGCCGGTTCAGAGCGTGCGGGGGAGCGCCCGGACCTCGTCATGGCCTGTGCCGGGGATGTCCCCACGCTCGAGACGCTGGCCGCCGTGAGTATCCTGCGCGAACGTATCCCGGAGCTGTCCGTCCGGGTCGTGAACGTGGTCGACCTCATGCGACTCATGAGCGAGGATCAGCATCCGCACGGCCTCTCCGACGCCGAGTACGACAGCGTGTTCACGACGGACCGTCCAGTCGTCTTCGCCTACCACGGGTACCCGTGGCTCATCCATCGGCTGACGTACAAGCGCCACGGGCACGATCAGCTGCACGTCCGTGGGTACCTCGAGAACGGGACCACCACGACGCCGTTCGACATGGTGATGCTCAACGAGATCGACCGGTTCTCGCTCGTGTGCGACGCGATCGACCGGACGCCGGGGCTCGGCGAGCGGTTCGCGGGTCTCCGTCAGGAGATGCAGGACGCCCGGCTCCGAGCCCGAGCGCACACCAGGGAGTTCGGCGAGGATGCACCCGAGATCACCGGCTGGCGCTGGCCCGCTGTCGGTTAGGACCGCCCCGTGACGGGTCGCCCGAGCTCTCGGAGGAGCGTCGGGAACTCGTCCGCGAACTCGCGGGCGAGGGCTCCGAGGGGGCCGATCCGGTCGGCGAGCCGATCGCCGGAGGCGGCGTGCAGCACGGTACCCCAGCAGCTCGCCGCGAGCGGGGAGAGTCCGCGTGCCGCGAGCCCGGCGATCGCACCGGCCAGGACGTCACCGCTCCCAGCCGTCCCGAGGGCAGGACTCCCGCCGGGCGCGATGAAGTCCCGCTCACCGTCGGAGACCCTGCCCTGACAGGTGACGACGGCTCCGAACCGTCGCGCCAGCTCGAGCGCCGCCGTGTCCGGGTCGGCCTCGTCCACGTCGAGGAGGATCGCGGCCTCGGCCACGTTCGGCGTGAATACAAGGCGGCCCTCCAGCCCCTTCGAGAAGTCGGGGGCGTGTGACAGGGCACCGAGCGCGAAGGCGTCGAGGACCACGACGGTGTCGGCGCCAAGGAGCGGGCGCACACCGTCGAGGAGTGCCACGGCTTCGTCCGCGTCGTCGAGGCCAGGACCGAGCAGCAGACAGTCGACGTCCAGGACGTCCTCGAGGGGGCCGGCCCCGTCACCCCGGACGGCTCCGCCGCTGGTCTCCGCCAACCCGATCACGCCTGCCTCCGGGAAGGCGATCGCGAGTGGGGACGCTGCCGACGCACCGACCGCGAGCGTGATCCGACCCGCGCCGACCCTGAGAACGGCGAGGCCCGCCAAGGCGACCGCCCCGGGCGTCATCCGCGCGCCGCCGACGACGAGCACCGACCCACGATCGTCCTTCGACGATCCGGGATCGGGGAGTGGCCAGTCGGCGAGGACCTCGGGCGTGAGCGTGGTGGGGTCAGCTTCGGACATCGTTCGCCCCCGAGTGCTCGGTGACCGGAACCTGCGCCTGCTGCAGGTGCGCAGTCGCATTCGCCGCCCGCGCCTTCCACGCGCGTCCGTCGTGGACGAGGTGGGTGAAGGACGCGTTCGGCGTCGGACGGAGAGCGGCCTCCTCCAGGACGCGACGCTCGTCCCACCCCTCGCAGATGTAGCGGAAGAGCGAGATGACGGCGTCGTGACAGACCACCAGGGCCCGCGTGCGGTCGGTGTGCCGGTCCAGGTCGCCGATGAACGAGCGGAGGCGGAGGGCCACGTCCGTCCAGGCCTCACCTCCTGGCGGTCGATAGTAGAACTTGCCGAGGAACCGTCGTCGAGCGGCCTCTTCCGGGAACTCGGCGTCGACGCCGATCGAGGTGAAGGTGTCGAGGATACCGAGTTCGCGATCACGCAGCCGCTCGTCGACGACAGGACGAAGCTCATCGGCGTCGAGCGCTGCGGCCCGAAGGGCGACCACGGCCGTCTCGTGCGCTCGCCGATAGGGCGAGCTGAACACGATGTCCGGCCGGTCGGCGGGTGTGAGGGCCGCGAGACGTCTCCCCACCGCAGCCGCCTGCTCGAGCCCGAGTGCTGAGAGCGGGACGTCGGCGTCACGGCTCGGAACGGCGATGCGGTGGGATTCCGAGCGATCGGCTTCGAGTGCGGCGACGTTCCCGGCGCTCTCACCGTGGCGGACGAGGATCAGTTCCGTGATGGCCATGGATCCACGGTAGCCAGCACGATTCGGCGGCCGCAGACCTTGACGATTCGACGATGATCCTCCATGGAGCGACGCCGGCGGCCGTCCACGCGACGGTGATGCACCGTTCGATGATTGCGACAAACCGACGATGCCCCGGTCGCGACGGCGTCCTATCGTTCGACCATGTCGTCACCCTCCGCAGTTCCATCGTCGCAACCGTCAGCATGGGCTCCCATGGCGATCACCGCCTTCAGGGTGCTGTGGTTCGCCCAGCTCGGGAGCAACATCGGCACCTGGATGCAGACCGTGGGGGCCCAGTGGGTCCTGGTCGAGGCCGCCGCCGGTGCGGCGGTCATCGCGCTCGTGCAGACCGCGAGCCTCGCGCCCGCCATCCTGGTCGCCCTGCCGGCAGGGGTCCTCGCCGACTCGCTCGACCGGCGACGGCTGCTCATCTGGGGGTCGTCGGCGAGTGCAGTCCTCGCGGCCGGACTCACCGTCGTGGCGTGGATCGGCGCGCTGTCGCCGTGGACGATCCTGGCCTTCACCTTCCTGCTCGGCATCACCTCCACCCTGACCTCACCCGCATGGCAGGCGATCCAGCCGGAGCTCGTGCCGCGCAACCTGATCGCGGCTTCGTCGGCGCTCGGTGGCGTCACCGTGAACGGAGCCCGCGCGGTCGGTCCCGCCCTGGCCGGCGTCGTCCTGTCTGCCTTCGGAGCCCCCGTCGTGTTCGGTGTCAACGCGCTGAGCTTCGTCGGGGCCGTGATCGCCCTCATCTGGTGGAAGCGGCCGGCGCAGACCGGTCTCGACGACCGCGAGCCGTTCGGGGCGGCGTTGCGAGCGGGGGTCCGGTAAGTCGTGTCCGCGCACCTCGTCCACCGGATCCTGCTGCGTTCCGCGCTCTTCGCCCTGCCGGCCAGCGCGCTCTGGGCGCTGCTGCCCCTCACCGCGAAGCGACTCCAACTCGACTCGAGCGGCTACGGCGTCCTGCTCGGCGCGCTCGGCGTCGGCGCGGTGCTGGGCATCTTCGCCCTGCCGCTCGCTCGCCGTCGGTTCTCAGACAACCTCGTCATCGCGGTGAGCGCGGTCCTCTTCGCGACGGGGTCGCTCGCAGCGGCCGTCCTGCCCGTCGTCCCGACGGTGGTGCTCCTGGTCCTCGCGGGGCTGGCCTGGATCGGCACGCTGACCGTGCTGAACGCCGCCCTGCAGCTCACCCTGCCGCAGTGGGTGCGATCGCGTGGCGCGTCGATCTACATCCTCGTCTTCATGGGGGCGATGGCCATCGGCTCGACCGGCTGGGGCCTGGTGGCGCAGTGGCTCGGGACGTCGCTCGCCTACAGCGCTTCGGCCATCCTGCTCCTGCTGGTGGCGGCCAGTGTGCGGGTGCTGCCCCTGCTCCCCGGAACAGGGACCGTCGACCGCAGCATCTCGATGTCCTGGCCCACACCCACGCTCGTGTTCGAGCCACAGCCGACCGACGGGCCGGTCCTCGTGCAGATCTCCTACACGGTCCGTCCCGACTCGCTCGCGGCGTTCCAGAAGGCCATGGGCCATGTCGAGTCCTCTCGTCGCCGGACCGGTGCCTCGAGATGGGCCCTGTACCGGAGCGGCGAGGAGTCCGACGTGGAGTTGGAGACCTTCATGGTGCCGTCGTGGGGCGAGTTCCGACGACAGGAGACGCAGCGTCTGACCGGCCGCGACCGCGACATCCGCGCTGCAGCGCTGGCCCACGCCGACGGTGCACCCGTCGAACGACACTTCTTCCCGAGTGATGCCCGCCGGACCGGTTCTGCCAGGGCGGAACGTCCTGATCTCGCGGAGTGAGTCGCAGCCGTGGAGGTGGAACAACCCGGGCGATGGTGAATGATGTGGGCGATACCGGACTCGAACCGATGACCTCTTCCGTGTGAAGGAAGCGCGCTACCAACTGCGCCAATCGCCCGCAGGTCGTCGGCACCGGAGAGGTGCCGAACAGCCGCGAGTCACGATACTAGCCGATGCCGGGGGACGAACGCACATCCGCACCGCGGTCGACCCAGTAAGAGCGCCGGTTTGAACATCGGTCCCGGTTTCGGCTAGAGTCGTTCGAGCACGCAGTGATGCGGGCAATGCGGATGTGGCGCAGTGGTAGCGCATCACCTTGCCAAGGTGAGGGTCGCGAGTTCGAATCTCGTCATCCGCTCGAGTGTCAGTGGTGTTGTTCCGGCAGGAATCCTACTCGGCAGTGTGTTCGGTCACACATGGTGGCGTGGCCGAGAGGCTAGGCAGCGGCCTGCAAAGCCGTCCACACGGGTTCGAATCCCGTCGCCACCTCACCTCAGCAACACAGTTCCACCAGCAACATCCCGGCGTCGTGTTCACACACGCCACCCGGGCGATTGGCGCAGCGGTAGCGCGCTTCCCTGACACGGAAGAGGTCACTGGTTCGATCCCAGTATCGCCCACCACAGAAAGCCCCCGGACCCCCGGGGGCTTTCGTCGTTCGAGCACATGCAGGCAACGCAGGGGGACCATGCTTCAGCGAGTCATGGCGGAGACCACCGGGCCGCAGCGGCGCTCGTCGCCATCGCGCGACGGACGTGTGGCATGAGCCGCATCGGCGATTGGTGGCGGTCGAGCAACGCGAAACCGCGACGGCATCCCACGGACCCGGGCCACGCCGCCGTCCCGTACCCGGCGCTCAGCCGGTCGGACCGGGTGGCGTTCGCCCAGTGCGAGCAGTACCTCCTCCGTGAGATCGTCGAGGCCAGAGCGTGGGGACGACAGGTCGCCAGCCGCGGTGACACGCCCGACACCAACGGTTGGCTCGTCATGCCCGGTCGGACGCACTCCTCCCTGATGGACGACTCGAGGGGCATGGGGGCGATGCCGGCGGTGATGGACTCCGTTGTCCAGTGGCTCGCGGACGCCGGGGCGATCCGCCCACTCTCGGAACACACGCGGCGGGCCATCGCGGCATCGAACGCCGAGGAACGGCTCCGCGATCACCCGGAGTACCACCCTGACGGCGACGGCCGGCGCACCTGGGACGACGATGTCTGGGAGGTGGAGCCGATTCGGATGCTCCAGATCTACCCGCACCTCGCCGATGCGAACGACGACTGGAGCCAGCAGGCGCGCCGGTGAGTGGCTCCACCCACTGCCCAGCCACGTACCGTCCCCCGCCTGGCCGACGCGCCGAGGAAGACGGAATTTCGGCCCGATTTTCCGCGGAACATCAAGGGTTGGGCCGACTCGCCCGCGCCGAGGTGTCAACGAGTGCCCTCAACATCGGCTAGAGTTTCCAAGCACCCGGAAACGGGATGCAATGCGGATGTGGCGCAGTGGTAGCGCATCACCTTGCCAAGGTGAGGGTCGCGAGTTCGAATCTCGTCATCCGCTCGAGTGTCAGTGAGAACGTGCAAGCGTTCCGCTCGACAGTGTGTTTCATCACACGTGGTGGCGTGGCCGAGAGGCTAGGCAGCGGCCTGCAAAGCCGTCCACACGGGTTCGAATCCCGTCGCCACCTCGCTGGCAACACCACTCACCTGGGCGATTGGCGCAGCGGTAGCGCGCTTCCCTGACACGGAAGAGGTCACTGGTTCGATCCCAGTATCGCCCACAGGAACACGAAGGGCCCGAGCGAACAGCTCGGGCCCTTCGTCGTTGCACAGACCACCTCTTGCGCAGACCACCCGTCGCACGCCCGGACGTCCGTTCAAACGGCGAGGACCGCCCGCTCTCGGCGACGCAGGACCTCCGCGACGCCCCACACGATGAGGCCTTGGCCCGCGGCGTACGTCGCCATGATGATCTCGTCTGCCGCCCAGATCGTCACTGCAGGCACGAAGCGGTCGAGCCCGATCAATGAGTCGGAGACGAGGAACAGCGCACCGCCCACGGCGATCGTCGGCGTCGTCATCGTGGAAGTCGCCGCCATGGCCCCGATCACGACGGCATAGACGACGACCGCCGGATACAGCGCCCCCATATCCTGCTGACTGAGGAGCGCGATGCCGGCGACGAGCCACACCAGGTACACGAGCGCCCAGACCGGCGGACGGTTCCTGATGCGCAGATGCCGCACGAAGAGCACGACATAGCCGGCCTGAGCGAGCATGAAGAACAGGATCCCCACGCCGAACGCGAGTTCGCCCGGGACCATGAGGGCGACGTCGCCCAGCCAGCTGCAGAGGATCGCGACGAGCGCCGTGACCGCAGCGGCCGACAGTCGTCGAACCGACCACACGAGCGCCAGCGCGAGGACCAGCATGATGAACGGCTTGGTGAGGAGCGACAGCCACTCCTGACCGGAGGCGAGGGCGATGATGTGCACGAGCGCGACCACGGGCAGCGCGGCGAACAGCGCCGTCGCAGCCCTGCTCCTCTGCACAGCCGTCATCAGCGCCACCCCCGTCACGTCGTAGGCCTTCACTCTAGCGATGCGGCCGAGCACGAACCACGGCCGCCGACCGACGGCAGCGTCTCCTCGTCGTGGACGACGATAGGCTTGCACGGCCAAGGTTTCACCTGAGAAAGAGAGATCATCCGTGAGTGACGGGTTCGCACTGTTCACCGACCGATCCGTGGTCGCCATGCGCGTCAACGGCGAACTGAAGGACCTCGCCGCCACGGTGACGGAGACGGACACCGTCGAGCCGGTGCACCTCGACTCGCCCGACGGTCTCAACATCCTCCGCCACTCCGCAGCCCACGTGCTCGCGCAGGCCGTGCAGCAGGTCGACCCGCACGCGAACCTCGGCATCGGCCCGCCGGTCACCGACGGCTTCTACTACGACTTCGACGTCGCCGCACCGTTCACGCCTGAGGCGCTCAAGGTGCTGCAGAAGACGATGGACCGCATCATCCGCCAGGGCCAGCGCTTCGTGCGACGCGTCGTCACCGAAGACGAGGCTCGCGAGGAGCTCGCGGGGGAGCCCTACAAGCTCGAGCTGATCGGCCTCAAGGGCGGATCGGCAGCCGATGACGAGAACGTCGAGGTGGGCGGCGCGGAGCTGACCATCTACGACAACGTCGACCCGAAGACGGGGGAGACGGTCTGGAAGGACCTCTGCCGCGGTCCACACCTGCCGAACACGCGCATGATCGGCAACGGCTGGGCCCTGACGCGTCTCGCCGCGGCGTACTGGCGGGGGAGCGAGAAGAACCCGCAGCTGCAGCGGATCTACGGCACCGCTTGGGCGACCAAGGATGAGCTGCGCGCCTACCAGACGCGGATCGAGGAGGCGGCCAAGCGCGACCACCGCAAGCTCGGTGCCGAGCTCGACCTCTTCAGCTTCCCCGAGGAGATCGGCTCGGGTCTCGCGGTGTTCCACCCCAAGGGCGGCATCATCCGCAACGAGATCGAGAACTACATGCGCGAGCGCCTGCTCGCTTCCGGCTACGAGCTGGTGAACACCCCCCACATCACGAAGGGGCACCTGTTCGAGGTCAGCCAGCACCTGGCCTGGTACAAGGACGGCATGTTCCCGGCGATGCACCTCGACCAAGAGGTCGACGCCGACGGCCACGTCACCCGTCAGGGCCAGGACTACTACCTGAAGCCCATGAACTGCCCGATGCACAACCTGATCTACCGGGCTCGAGGGCGCAGCTATCGCGAACTGCCGCTGCGACTCGCCGAGTTCGGCACGGTCTACCGGTATGAGAAGAGCGGCACCCTCTCCGGGCTCACGCGCGTCCGTGGCCTCACGCAGGACGACGCCCACATCTACGTGACCGACGACCAGGTCAAGGACGAGGTCGGCCGCCAGCTGCAGTTCGTCTTGGAGACCCTCCGTGGCTACGGTCTCGACGACTTCTACCTGGAGCTGTCGACGAAGGACCCCGACAAGTACGTCGGCACCGACGAGGTCTGGGACGAGGCGACAGAGACCCTCCGGCAGGTGGCGGTCGAGTCCGGTCTCGAGCTCGTCCTCGACCCCGCTGGCGCAGCCTTCTACGGTCCGAAGATCTCGGTGCAGGCGCGCGACGCGATCGGTCGGACGTGGCAGCTGTCCACCGTGCAGCTCGACTTCAACCTGCCCGAGTTGTTCGAGCTGGAGTACACGGCCGCGGACGGCACGCGCAAGCGTCCGGCGATGATCCACCGCGCACTCCTCGGCTCGATCGAGCGCTTCTTCGCGATCCTGCTCGAGCACTACGCGGGTGCCTTCCCGGTGTGGCTCGCCCCTGTGCAGGTCGTCGGCATCCCCGTCTCCGAGCAGTACGAGGAGTTCCTCGGCGGAGTCGTCGCCGAGCTGCGCTCGTCCGGGGTCCGTGCAGAACTCGACGCCTCCGACGATCGGATGCAGAAGAAGATCCGCAATCACACCAAGGCGAAGACCCCGCTGCAGCTGATCGTCGGCGAGGAGGACCAGGCCAACGGCGCGGTGAGCTTCCGATTCCGCGACGGCACTCAGGAGAACGGTGTCCCCGTGGCCGACGCCGTGCGCCGGATCCGCGCCGCCATCGCCGCGAAACTGCAGGTGAACACCGCAGCGGATCTGCCGGCATGACCCCGGGCACCGAACCGGAGTCGTTCGAGTCGATCGACACCTCCCACCTGGTGGGCGTCCCGGACGCGTTCCAGCGTCTCTGGACGCCCCACCGGATGGTCTACATCAAGCAGGGCCAGCCATCCGACGACGGTTGTCCGTTCTGCATCGCGCCGACGCTCGACGACGAGTCAGCGCTCATCGTGCATCGGGGCGAGCACGCCTTCGTGCTGCTGAACCTCTTCCCGTACAACTCCGGGCACCTGCTCGTCTGCCCGTACCGCCACGTCGCGATGTACGACGACGCGACGACGGAGGAGGTCGCCGAGATCGGCGCCCTGACGCAGACGGCGATGCGGGTCGTCCGGTCCGTCTCGAGGAACGACGGCTTCAACCTCGGCATGAACCAGGGTGCCGTGGCCGGCGCCGGGATCGCGGCGCACCTGCACCAGCACATCGTCCCGCGCTGGGCGACGGACGCCAACTTCTTCCCGATCATCGCCCAGACCAAAGCGCTCCCTCAGCTGCTCGGCGATGTCCGACAGGCGATCGCGGACGCCTGGCCGACCTCGGCCTGATCCGTCGGGGCCGGTCCATCTGGACCGGTCCACCCAAGTCCAATTTCCGGCCTGTGGACGGAGCATCGTCAGGCCACCCGGCGGTACGCTCGCCATCATGACCGAGAGCAGCACGACCACTGGACAGCACGGCTCGAACCGCGTGAAGCGCGGACTCGCGGAGATGCTCAAGGGCGGCGTCATCATGGACGTCGTCACCGCCGAGCAGGCCCGTATCGCGGAGGACGCCGGGGCCGTCGCCGTGATGGCCCTCGAGCGCGTCCCGGCGGACATCCGGTCCCAGGGCGGCGTGGCTCGCATGAGCGATCCGGACCTCATCGAATCGATCATCGCCGAGGTGTCCATCCCCGTCATGGCGAAGGCTCGCATCGGACACTTCGTCGAAGCCCAGGTCCTCCAGGCGCTCGACGTCGACTACATCGACGAGTCCGAGGTCCTGAGCCCGGCCGACTACGTGAACCACATCGACAAGTGGGGCTTCGAAGTGCCGTTCGTGTGCGGCGCCACCAACCTGGGAGAGGCGCTGCGGCGTATCAACGAGGGTGCCGCGATGATCCGCTCGAAGGGTGAGGCCGGCACCGGCGACGTGTCCGAGGCGACGAAGCACATCCGCAAGATCCGCTCCGAGATCGCGCACCTGTCGTCGATGTCGAAGGACGAGCTGTACGTCGCGGCGAAGGAGCTCCAGGCCCCGTACGACCTCGTCGTGGAGATCGCCGAGACCGGCAAGCTCCCGGTCGTGTTGTTCACCGCCGGGGGTGTGGCGACGCCGGCGGACGCCGCGATGATGATGCAGCTGGGGGCCGACGGTGTGTTCGTCGGATCCGGCATCTTCAAGTCCGGCAACCCGGCTCAGCGGGCGGCGGCCGTCGTCAAGGCGACGACCTTCTTCGACGACCCTCAGGTCATCGCCGAGGTCTCCCGCGGTCTCGGTGAGGCGATGGTCGGCATCAACGTCGCCGACCTCGCGGCACCGCACCGCCTCGCCGAGCGTGGCTGGTAGCCCCGCGTCCGGCCTGAACCAGGTGACGTCGTGACCGGGGCGGCACGCGTCGGCGTCCTCGCCCTGCAAGGGGACTTCCGAGAGCACGCGGCCGTCCTCACCGGCCTCGGGGCGGACGTCAGCCTCATCAGGCGCCCCTCGGAACTGACCGGCATCGACGGACTCGTCCTCCCCGGCGGGGAGTCGAGCGTGATGGACAAGCTCGCGCGCTCCTTCGACCTCGCCGGACCGTTGCGAGAAGCGATCACCGCCGGGTTGCCCGTGTACGGCACCTGCGCCGGGCTCATCCTCCTGGCCGACCGAATCCTCGACGGGATCGCCGGCCAGCAGAGTCTCGGCGGGCTCGACGTCTCGGTCCGGCGCAACGCCTTCGGGTCGCAGCTCGACTCCTTCGAGACAGACCTATCGATCCCGGTCCTCGGCGAACCGCCCGTGCACGCCGTGTTCATCCGCGCACCGGTGGTCGAAGCCGCCGGTCCGGCGGTGACACCCCTCGCCTCGCTGCCCGACGGTCGGATGGTCGCCGTCGAGCAGGGGAACCTCCTCGGCACGTCCTTCCACCCCGAGGTCACCGGCGACACCCGTTTCCACGCCTACTTCCTCGACAAGGTCGAGCGATCCCGCTGAAGCGCTGGCGCCCGGTCCCGCGGCCCGTCCCGGCGTGATCGCGAGTTCCGGGCCGCTGGCCTAGACTGGTCAGGTTCTTTTCACGCAGTTAGGGAGCACATGTCCGGACACTCCAAGTGGGCGACGACCAAGCACAAGAAGGCGGTCATCGACGGCCGTCGCGCGAAGTCGTTCGCCAAGCTCATCAAGAACATCGAGGTCGCGGCCAAGATGGGCGGCGCAGACCTCGCGGGCAACCCGACGCTGCAGGACGCCATCCAGAAGGCGAAGAAGACCTCGGTCCCGAACGACAACATCGACCGCGCCGTCAAGCGCGGTGCCGGCCTCACCGGTGAGGTCGTCGACTACACCACGATCATGTACGAGGGCTACGGGCCGAACGGCGTCGCCCTGCTCGTCGAGTGCCTCACCGACAACAAGAACCGTGCAGCAGCCGATGTCCGGACGCTGATGTCCCGCAACGGCGGCACCATGGCAGACCCTGGCTCCGTCGCTTACAACTTCCAGCGCAAGGGCCTCATCGTCGTCCAGGCCGAGGGCACCACCGAGGACGACGTCCTCGGCGCCGTCCTCGATGCCGGCGCAGAAGAGGTGAACACCGAGGGCGAAACCTTCGAGGTCGTCACCGAGCCGAGCGACATGGTCGCGACCCGGACCGCCCTGCAAGAGGCCGGTATCGACTACGACTCCGCCGACGTCGCCTTCGTCCCGAACCTCAAGGTCGAGATCGACGCCGACACGGCGCGCAAGGTCTTCAAGCTCATCGACGCCCTCGAGGACAACGACGACGTCCAGAACATCTACAGCAACTTCGACCTCACCCCCGAGGTGCAGGCCGAGTTGGAGGCCGACGACGAGTAGTCCGGCGTCCGTGCCGAGCGGAGCTCGTTCGAACGGATGTACGACACTCCGTCCTCGCGGAGTGCTGGGCGCATCGCCCGCGCTTAGGGTCGGAGCATGACTCTGCGCGTCCTCGGCATCGATCCCGGCCTGACCCGATGCGGGGTGGGGGTCGTCGACGTCCTGCCGGGACGGCAGGCCACGATGGTCGAGTACGGCGTCATCCGGACGGATGCGCACGCCCCACTCGAGCAACGACTCCTCATGATCGCGCAGGGCATCGCCGAGGCGATCGAGCGCACCTCGCCGACCGCGATGGCCGTCGAGCGGGTGTTCGCGCAACACAACGTCCGGACGGTCATGGGCACCGCTCAGGCGAGTGGGCTCGCCCTGCACGCTGCGGCCGCGAACGGGATCCCCGTCGGCCTGCACACCCCGAGCGAGGTCAAGGCCGCGGTGACCGGCTACGGACGAGCAGACAAGCTCCAGGTGCAGACCATGGTCGCGCGGATCCTCGGTCTCGACGAACTCCCGAAGCCCGCTGACGCCGCAGATGCGCTCGCGCTCGCGATCTGCCACGCCTGGCGACCAGTCGTGTCGACTGCGGCGACACCCGTCGGCGCACCTCCGCAGGGGAGTGGTGCACTCACCCCGGCCCAGCGTGCGTGGGCGGCTGCGGAACGCGGCGGCGCTCCGCGCGAGGCGGCCGTCCGGGCCCGGGCAGCGCGGAGCCCTAGGCTGGAAGCATGATCTCCTCCCTCCGCGGCACCGTCCTGAGCGCGGTCGGCAACCTCGTCGTGATCGAGGTGGGCGGCGTCGGATTCGCCGTCCAGGTCACGCCGGCCCATGCCCTCTCACTCCGGGTCGGCACCGAAGCACTCCTCTCGACGACACTGATCGTGCGGGAGGACTCGCTCTCCCTGTTCGGGTTCCGATCTGCCGAGGAGCTGTCCGTGTTCGAACTCCTGGTGAGCGTCACCGGGGTCGGCCCGAAGTCGGCACTCGGCGTCCTGGAGGCGCTGACGCCGGAGCAGATCGCCGCCGCCATCTCCGCGGACGACGACGCCCCGTTCCGGAAGGTCTCCGGGATCGGGCCGAAGACGGCGAAGCTCATCACCGTCTCGCTCGCCGGAAAGCTCCGCGTCACCAGGACGACGCCTGAAGCTCCGGCGACCACCGTGAACGCGGCAGCGATCGCCGATCAGGTCGTGACGGCGCTCATCGGGCTCGGTTGGCCGGAGAAGACGGCGACGCAGGCGGTCGTCGAGGCCTCCGCCTCCGCGAGTGCGGACGACCTCTCGACCGTGCCGTCGCTCATCCGCCTGGCCCTCGGCAGACTCGGCCCGGCGCACGCCGGAGGCCGTACCTCGTGACGGACGCTCCAGAAGACCTCACCAATCCAGCCGCCGAGTCCGATGCGGAACTGGCGTTCGAGGGGGCGCTCCGTCCGCGGTCGCTCTCCGAGTTCGTCGGTCAGTCCAAGGCGCGCGGTCAGTTGCAACTCCTGATCACGGCGGCCGGGATGCAGAACCGCACCCCCGACCACATCCTGCTGGCCGGCCCTCCTGGACTCGGCAAGACGACCCTCGCGATGATCGTCGCGCACGAGACGGGGAAACCGCTCCGGCTCACGAGCGGCCCGGCCATCCAGCACGCCGGCGACCTCGCCGCGGTCTTGTCGTCGCTGACCCCGGGTGAGGTCCTCTTCATCGACGAGATCCACCGCATGGCCCGCCCTGCCGAGGAGATGTTGTACCTCGCCATGGAGGACTTCCGCATCGACATCATGGTCGGCAAGGGTGCCGGCGCGACGAGTATCCCCCTCGAGCTGGCGCCGTTCACCCTGGTCGGGGCGACCACCCGGTCCGGTCTGCTGCCGAACCCGCTCCGCGACCGCTTCGGGTTCACCGCCCACCTCGAGTTCTACGACGAGCCGGAACTGCAGCAGGTGCTGCACCGCACCGCCGACATGCTCGGGCTCGACATCGACGGTCGGGCCGTCGCCGAGATCGCCGGACGCTGTCGGGGTACGCCGCGCATCGCCAACCGACTCCTCCGCCGGGTCAGGGACTATGCACTCGTGCACGGTGGCCGCGCCGACCTGGAGACCGTCCAGGCCGCGCTCGAGCTCTACGACGTCGACGCCCTCGGTCTCGACCGACTCGACCGGTCGGTCATGGAGGGCATGCTCGACCGCTTCGCCGGAGGCCCGGTCGGGCTCAGCACGCTCGCGGTCTCGGTCGGCGAGGAAGCGGAGACGATCGAGTCCGTCGTCGAGCCGTTCCTCGTCCGGATCGGCCTCATCACGCGCACGCCACGGGGCCGCGTGGCGACCCCGGCCGCCTGGCGGCACTTCGGCAGAACACCTTCTCAGCATGGCTCGACCCTCGATGGCCTATAATTTCCCTTTGGCGGTGCGTTCCCAACGTCTCCCGCCCTCAATCTCCTCTGGAAGGTTCCCATCGTGGATGCAATGACCCTCGTCCTGTTCGGCCTCGCCGGCGTCATGATCGTGTTCATGATGGTGAGCAACAACAAGCGGAAGAAGCAAGCCGCGGAGACCGAGCAGAAGCTCGTCCCCGGCGCCGAGGTGCTCACCGGCTTCGGTGTCTACGGCACCCTCATCTCGATGGACCGCGACTCCCGCAAGGCCGATGTCGAGATCGCCCCCGGCGTCATCGTCACCATCGACCCGCGCTACGCGGGTGCGGTCGTCGCACCGACGGTCGCCGAGACCGCCGAGGAGGCCCCCGTCGTCGAGTCGATCCCCGACGACGCCTCCTCACTCGACCTCTCCAAGCCCGAATTCGGCCAGCGCGTCGAGGACACCTCGAAGCCGCAGAAGAGCGACGACTAGTCCCAACCCCTTCCCGGGTGGTGGCCGTCGTGCCACCGCCGGCAGAGAAAGCTGAGTTCCGAGTTTGGCAAAGTCGACTCCGGTCAAGAAAGCGTGGCGTTCGCTCACCTGGCTTGGCGTAATCCTCATCGGTTTGTTCGCGATCAACGCGGCCGGGGTCCTCTGGGGGAACAGCTCATGGGCGCCCAAGCTGGCCCTCGACCTCGAGGGCGGCACCCAGATCATCCTCGCGCCGAAGCTGGAGTCCGGCCAGACGGTCTCCAACGAGCAGCTGAACCAGGCCGTGGCGATCATCCGCCAGCGCGTCGACGCGTCCGGCGTGTCGGAGGCGGAGATCACGACGCAGGGTCAGAACGTCGTCGTCTCGATCCCGGGAACCCCCGACGAAGCGACGCTGAACCGCATCGAGAGCTCCGCGAAGCTCGAGTTCCGTCCGGTCCTCACCTCGCAGCAGCTGACTCCCGGTCAGCCGTCCAACACCTTCATCGGTGAGGACGGCGCCTCGACCCCGTATCCGACGCCGGATCCGGGCCTCGAGAGCACGCCGACCGCGTCGCCGACGAACGCGAGCGACCTGTCGCAGGTGACGCCCGCGCTGTACGCCGCCTTCCAGGCCTACGACTGCGCCGCGAACGCGGACTCGCTCGATGCCACCGCAGCGCCCGCTGCCGAGCCGCTCATCACGTGCGACGTCGACGGCACCTTCAAGTACGTCCTCGGCCAGGTCGAGGTGTCCGGAGAAGACCTGTCCGACGCGAGCGCCGGCATCAAGACGACGTCGTCAGGTGCCAGCACGGGCGAGTGGGCGGTGTACCCGGTCTTCAACGAAAAGGGCACCGCGCTCTTCGCCGACGTCACCGGCCGCCTGACCTCGCTGCAGAGCCCGCAGAACCAGTTCGCGATCGTGCTCGACGGCAACGTCATCTCCGCACCGCAGTCGCTCGCCGTCATCTCGGACGGCAAGCCGGAGATCAGCGGCTCCTTCACCGAGGAGTCCGCCAAGACCCTCGCCGACCAGCTCAAGTTCGGCGCCCTGCCGATCAGCTTCGTCGTGCAGAGCCAGGACACCATCTCGGCGACCCTCGGTTCGACGCAGTTGGAGAGCGGCCTCATCGCCGGTCTGATCGGGCTCATCCTGGTCGTCATCTACACGCTGTTCCAGTACCGGCTCCTCGGCACCGTGACCATCGCCTCGCTCGTCGCGGCAGCGGTGCTCACGTATGTGGTGATCCTGCTGATGTCCTGGCGTCAGGGCTTCCGGCTCTCCCTTGCCGGGATAGCAGGTCTCATCGTCGCGATCGGTTTCACCGCGGACTCGTTCATCGTGTACTTCGAACGCATCAAGGACGAACTCCGCGACGGCCGCGGTCTGGAGTCCGCCGTCGAAGCCGGCTGGAAGCGCGCGAAGCGCACCATCTACGCGGCGAAGGGTGTCAACCTCCTGTCCGCCGTTGTGCTGTACGTCCTCGCGATCGGCAACGTCCGCGGCTTCGCCCTCACCCTCGGCGTGACCACGATCATCGACGTCATCGTCGTGCTGCTGTTCACCCACCCGATGATGCAGCTCCTCGGCCAGACGAAGCTCTTCAACAGCGGCAAGCCGTTCACCGGTCTCGACCCGTCGGCGCTCGGCGCCATCTACCGCGGTCGTGCAGAGTTCCGGAAGCCCGTCTCGGTGCCCGGCGCCAAGGCCGCGTCCAGCAGCCGTGAGGCGGCCAAGCGCCAGACGATCGCCGAGCGCAAGCAGGCCGCCCTCGTCGGAGGCGGCTCCGACACCAGAGCAGACGATCTGCCGACCGATGGGAAGGACTCCTGATGGGTGCGTTCGCACGGTTCGGAAACGAGCTCTACACCGGGAAGCGCTCCTACGACTTCGTCGGCAAGCGCAAGATCTGGTACACGATCGCCATCATCGCGGTCGTCCTCTCGGTGTTGATCCCGGTCGTCAAGGGCGGATTCAACTTCGGCATCGAGTTCCGCGGTGGTTCGCAGTTCCAGATCGCCGACGTCAAGAGCACCGATCAGACGCTGGCCGAAGACGCGGTCGCGTCCGTCGTCAGCGGCGCGACCACCCACGTGACCGTCGTGGGCGGCAACTCGGTCCGCGTGCAGACCGACCAGCTGAAGAACGACAAGGTCACCCAGCAGGTGTCGGCAGCCTTGGCCGAGGCCTACGGCGTCGAACAGTCCGACATCACGAGTTCGTTCATCGGCCCGTCATGGGGTCAGGACGTCTCCAAGCAGGCGATCGTCGGCCTCATCGTGTTCCTCGTGCTCGCGGCGATCCTCATGGCCCTGTACTTCCGCACCTGGAAGATGTCCGCGGCCGCGCTGCTCTCCCTCATGCACGACCTCATCATCACGGCCGGTGTCTACGCCGCGACCGGCTGGGAGATCACGCCGGCCGCCATGATCGGTTTCCTCACCATCCTCGGGTTCTCGCTGTACGACACCGTCGTGGTGTTCGACAAGATCCGCGAGAACACGACGCTCGACGCCGACGGCGCGGCCCGGACGTTCGGGGAGTCGGTCAACCTCGCGGTCAACCAGACCCTGGTGCGCTCGATCAACACCGGCGTGGTGGCGGCGCTCCCGGTCGCGGCGATCCTGTTCTTCGGTGCCTTCGTCCTCGGTGCCGACACGCTGCGCGACATCTCGCTCGCTCTGCTCGTCGGTATCCTCGTCGGCACGTACTCGACGATCTTCGTCGCCGCACCGCTGTACGCGAACTTCCGGCACAACGAGCCCCGCATCGCCAAGCACGACAAGCGCGTGCTGCAGGCGCGCGAGCGCGCTCAGACCTCGGATGACGCCGAGGGCGAACGCACGGAAGCAGACGCGCCGCTGGCGCGTTGACCCTGACAGCGACCGACAACCGCGTGCACGAGCGCAGGGAGGCCTGAGATGGCGGACACCACGACATCCTCGACGGCCTCCCTGCGCCGTCTCGTCCCACGGATCTTCTCGAAAGCGCAGCCGGCCGGTGCCGTCGACACCCTGATGCGGACGGTGCGGCAGCACCATCCCAAGGCCGACCTGGCGCTCATCGAACGTGCGTACACGGTCGCCGAGCGGGCCCACTCCGGCCAGAAGCGCCAGAGCGGCGAGCCGTACATCACGCACCCGGTCGCCGTCTCCCAGATCCTGGCCGACCTCGGCATCGGACCGAAGACGATCGTCGCCGCCCTCCTCCACGACACCGTCGAGGACACCGACTACTCGCTCGACCAACTCCACGCGGACTTCGGCGACGAGGTCGCCATGCTCGTCGACGGCGTCACGAAGCTCGACAAGGTCAAGTACGGCGACAGCGCACAGGCCGAGACGGTCCGGAAGATGATCGTCGCGATGTCGAAGGACATCCGCGTCCTCATCATCAAACTCGCCGACCGGCTGCACAACGCCCGGACCTGGGGATTCGTCCCGGCCGAGAAGGCGGCGAAGAAGGCCACGGAGACCCTCGAGATCTACGCACCGCTCGCGCACCGCCTCGGGATCCAGGCGATCAAGTGGGAGCTCGAAGATCTGTCCTTCGCCGTGTTGTACCCGAAGCTCTACGCCGAGATCGAATCGCTCGTCAAGCAGCGGACACCGCAGCGCGAGGAGTACGTGCAGCACGTCATCGACGCGGTGAACGAGGATCTCAAGGCGCAGAAGATCCGCGGCAAGGTCGCCGGTCGTCCGAAGCAGTACTACTCGATCTACCAGAAGATGGTCGTCCGAGGCCGCGAGTTCGACGACATCTACGACCTCGTCGGCATCCGTGTCCTCGTCAACTCGCTGCGGGACTGCTACGCGGTCCTCGGGTCGATCCACGCACGGTGGACGCCCGTCCCGGGGCGTTTCAAGGACTACATCGCCACGCCGAAGTTCAACCTGTACCAGTCGCTGCACACCACCGTCGTCGGACCGGGCGGGAAGCCCGTCGAGATCCAGATCCGTACGAACGAGATGCACCAGCGGGCCGAGTTCGGTGTCGCCGCGCACTGGAAGTACAAGGAGCGGATGAACAGCGGGAAGACCGCGTCCTCCGCCGAGCCCGACAGCTCGATGGCCTGGCTCGCCCACATCTCCGACTGGCAGGCGGAGACGGCGGACCCGGGGGAGTTCCTCGACTCGTTGCGGTTCGAGATCGGTGCGAAGGAGGTCTACGTCTTCACCCCGAAGGGGCGTGTCGTCGGCCTGCCCGCCGGCGCGACGCCGGTGGACTTCGCCTACGCCGTCCACACGGAGGTCGGCCACCGGACGATGGGCGCCCGGGTCAACGGGCGGCTCGTGCCGCTGGAGAGCTCGCTCAACACCGGCGACGTGGTGGAGGTCTTCACCTCGAAGAACCCCGACTCCGGTCCGAGCCAGGACTGGTTGAACTTCGTCAAGAGCCCTCGGGCGCGGAACAAGATCCGCCAGTGGTTCACGAAGGAGCGACGCGACGAGGCCATCGAGCAGGGCCGTGACGCGATCGCGCGGGCGATGCGCAAGCAGAACCTGCCGCTCCAGAAGCTCATGAACCAGGACTCGTTCGCCGAGGTCGCGGCGCAGCTGCGCTACGAGGATGTCACGGCGCTCTACGCGGCCGTCGGCGAGGGCCACGTCTCGACGCAGTCCGTGCTCGAGAAGGTGGTCGCGCTCCTGCAGAAGGACGCCGACAGCGAGCACGCCGAGTACACCGTCCCGGTGCGCGGGAGCCGCCGTGAGCGGCTGCAGAACAGCGACTCCGGGGTCCTCGTGCTCGGTGCTCCCGACATCCTGGTCAAGCTCGCGAAGTGCTGCACCCCGGTGCCGGGTGATGAGATCGTCGGGTTCGTCACGCGGGGCTCCGGCGTCTCCGTCCACCGTTCGGACTGCCACAACGTCCAAGGCCTCCTGCAGGAGCCCGAGCGCATGATCGATGTGGAATGGGCGCCGTCGTCGAAGAGCGTGTTCCTCGTCCAGATCCAGGTCGAGGCACTCGATCGAGCTGGACTGTTGTCGGATGTGACGCGGGTGCTGTCCGAGTACCACGTCAACATCCTGTCGGCGACGGTGAACACCTCGAGCGACCGCCTGGCCATCAGCCGCTTCGTGTTCGAGATGGGCGACACCACCCACCTCGACCGGGTGCTCAACGCGGTCCGGCGGATCGACACCGTGTACGACGTCTACCGGGTCAACGGCGGCTGAGCGGGAGCGACCAGGACGCCAGTTCGCTCCGAGTCGGCTCGAGGCCGGGGAGCATCACCTCGGTGGCACTCGACACGACACGGACGATCCGTGTGCCGCCGAGGACCCGCGGGACGGAGCGGACCCAGGCGACGACCTCCTCAGGGCTGGTGAGCCCGAGCAGGAAGTAGTTGCGGATCGTCGTCATGGCCTCCTCAGCTTCCGCGCCGGTGCGCCGTGCCAGATCCGCGACCGTGCGCGTGGGGGTCGTGACCCGCAGTGCGCCGCACCGCTCGCTGTCGTCGGGGCGGAGTGACACCTGACGCAGACGCAAGCGGGGCGAACGCGCGCTGCGCCGTTCCATCGACACGAAGCCCGTGTGGACCCTTGGTGCGATGAGCGCCGCGCCGTGCAGCCAGGCGGCACTCGTCTCAGCGATGACCGCGCCGGCCAGCCCGGGCAGCTGTTCGAGGACCGCCGCGCGCAGCCTGACGGTGTCGGGTTCGTCGACACTGCAGTAGCCGTCTTCGAAGGCGAAGAGCTCGCCGTCGAGCCGCGCGGCGGCGAGCTCGGCGACGGAGAGCTCAGGTGGCTGGAGGTAGGCGGGGAGGCGGCTCGTGGAGGCCGAGGGATCCGTCGCGCAGTCTGGCTCGATGGGGGAGGACGTCTGGAGTGCCGTGGACATACGACGATCCTCCTGTAGCCGTCCGGCAGCAGGAGGATCGTCGACGGATCTGTGGAGAACCGCGACCGTCACGCGGTTGGTGGAGCGGATCCGCCTAGCGGATCGCCCCGAGCCACGCCTTGCGTGCATCCAACGCCTCGATGGCCGCGGTGAGCCGGTCGGCGTCACCCGAGGCTCGTGCAGCCTCGACCTCGTCCTCGAGCTTGGCGATGGCGTCGGCGAGCTGGCTCGCGAGCCCCTCGGTACGCGCCTTCGTCTCGGGGTTGTTGCGCTTCCAGTGCTCGTCCTCGAGCTGCTTGACGTGGGTCTCGATCTTGCGGAGACGGTCTTCGACGACGCGGACCTGCTCGCGCGGGACCTTGCCGATCTCGTCCCACCGACGCTGGATGTCGGTGAGCGCCTTGCGCGCCGAGTCCCGATTCGTGTCGGCCAGGATCGGCTCGGCATCCGCCAACACCGCGAGCTTCAAATCCAGGTTGCCCTGGAACTCCTCGTTGTCGCGCGCGTCGATCTCGGCCTTCGCGCCGTAGATCGCGTCGCCCGCGGCCTTGAACTTCGCCCAGAGTGCGTCATCCTGGCGCTTCCCGGCACGTGGGGAGGCCTTCCACTCGTCGAGCAGACTGCGGTAGGCGGGGATGCCCTCGGCGCCCTTGGCGATGAGGGCCTCGGCGCGCTCGACGAGCTTCTGCTTGATCGCGCGTGCTTCCTTGTGGACCGAGTCCAGCTCCGTGTAGAACGCACGACGGTGCTGCTCGATCGTCGCGCGCGCCGTCCGGAACCGCTTCCAGAGGTCGTTGGCGTCGTTCTTCGCGAGACGCGGACCGTCGTGCTGCTGGCGCTGCCACTCGGCGAAGAGAGCGTCGAGTCTCGCCGAGGTCTGCTTCCACTGCACCCGTGCCGGATCCTGCTGCGCGAGCTGCTCGGCTTCCTCGACGATCGCGAGACGCGCACGTGCCGCTTCCTCGAGGGCTGCCTTGGTCTCCTGGCTCTGCGCCTCGGTCAGCTCGCTCACGGTGCCGTCGAGCGCCGCGAGGCGGGTCAGGAGCGCCTGGAGGTTGCCGACCGCGTTGGCGGACTCGACCTGCTTGGTGATCGACTTCACGGCCTTCGCGACGTCCGTCGCCGGCGCACCACGCTTCGCGCGCTGCTCGAGGAGCGTCACCTGTCCGGCGAGGTCCGTGAACTTGCGCTCGAAGTACGCGAGCGCCTCCTCCTTGGAACCGTCGGGGTACTGTCCGACCGCTCGTTCACCGTCGGCCTCACGGACGTAGACGGTGCCGTCGTCGTCGACACGGCCCCACGGTTCGATCTCTGGACTGGTCACGCGCATCACCCTTGCTGTGTGTTGACCGCCGTTCGTGGCGATCGTGATCGATCCACAAGCCTATTACCCCGAGTCCTGCTCGGGGCGACCGCTTGCGCCGGTCGGTTCCGTCTGGTGCAGGTTACTGCACGCGCTACTGGACCGTCACCGAGGTGATGGTGGCCGGGACCGCTGGAGCACCGTCACCGCTGCCGTCTGCGACGCCGCCGGACACGACACCCGAGACGAGCTGGTCGAGACCGCTCGTGATCTGACCGAGCACGGTGTAGCCGCCGGCGGCGTCGGACGGGATGGTCGAGTCCTGGTACACGAGGAAGAACTGCGAACCGTTGCTGTAGCCGTTCCCTCCCTGGCGTGCCATGGCGATGGTGCCGGCCGGGTAGACGTCGTCGGTCGGTGCGTTCTCGACCGGGCCGTAGCTGTAGCCGGGGCCACCGGTGCCGGTGCCGTCGGGGTCGCCGCACTGCAGGACGTAGATGCCGCTCGTCGTGAGGCGGTGGCAGGTGACGCCGTCGTAGAAGCCGGATTGGGCGAGGGAGATGAAGGAGGAGACGCCCTGCGGCGCGCAGGCGCCGTCGAGGGTGAGGTTCATGACGACGTCGTTGATCGTCATCTCACCACTCCAATCGCGGTCCTCGGCGATGGTGCTCGCGGGGACCTCGCCGGTGTTCGCGCCGTCCGTGGCCCCGGTCACACCGCAGGCCCCTGCCTCGGCGGAAGCCGTGGGCGTCGCGACCGGGGTGCCCGGACCGCCGGCGAAGAAGAACACCTGCGCAGCCGTGGCACCGGCCAGGATGACGACGAGCGCCGCCGCGGCGATCACGTTGTCGCGGACGCGGCGCTTCGAGCGGTGCTCGTGCACGGTGCGCCGGGCGTTGTAGGCGCGCAGTCGTGCGCGTGCTGCGCGTGCCTCTTTGTCCGGACCCTTGCTCGTTGCCACGTCGTTCCCTCCAGGTGCCGTCGGCCGAGCGGCGGCATCGCGCTGTCATCTGGCACCACGCCCGCGGCGGACTGCCCAGGAGAACCTTACGGGGAGCGCTCCGCGCGGACCAAACGACGCACGACGGCGGCGACCCCGTTCTGCAGCGGGTCCGCGTGTCGCAGGCTGCGGCTAGCCTGGTGGAATGTTCAGTCGAGGACCCGGCATCGCCGGCGCACCGGTTCCGCTCGCCGTGCGCATGCGGCCCCGCAGCCTCGAGGAGGTCGCCGGCCAGCAGCACCTGCTCCGTCCTGGCTCGCCGCTCGTCCGCCTGGCGAGCGACAACGAGGGGACGCAGGCGGCCGTGTCCGTCATCCTCTGGGGCCCACCGGGTACCGGGAAGACGACCCTGGCGCAGGCCATCGCGCACAGCTCCGGCCGCCGGTTCGTGGAGCTCTCGGCCGTGACGGCGGGCGTCAAGGACGTCCGGCAGGTCATGGAGGAGGCGATGTCGAGCCGCGACCTCTACGGCAGCTCGACCGTCCTCTTCCTCGACGAGATCCACCGGTTCACGAAGGCCCAGCAGGACGCCCTGCTCCCCGGCGTGGAGAACGGCTGGGTCATCCTGGTCGCCGCGACGACCGAGAACCCGTCGTTCTCGGTCATCTCCCCGCTGCTGTCGCGTTCGCTGCTCCTCACGCTCGAACAGCTGAGCGACGACGACCTCGGCATCCTCATCGACCGCGCCGTGACCGACCCGCGAGGCCTGGCCGGTCGCTTCACCGTGACGCCGGAGGCCCGCGCCGCGATCATCCAGTTGTCATCCGGCGATGCCCGACGAGCCCTGACGGCACTGGAGGCGGCCGCGATCGCCGCCGACTCCGATCTCGGCGCTCCGGTCGACCCCGACGAGCTCGATCTCGACGACGCGGGCCTCCTCGACGTCGGCGATGAGGATGATGAAGACGACGAAGGCGGGGTGGACTCCGACACCGCGACGCGGGCGCCCCGCGGTCCCGTGATCACCGATGAGCTCGTCTCGCAGGCGGTCGACCGCGCCCTGCTCCGATACGACCGCAACGGCGACGAGCACTACGACGTCATCAGCGCGTTCATCAAGAGCATCCGCGGATCCGACGTCGACGCCGCGCTGCACTACCTCGCTCGGATGATCGAGGCGGGGGAGGACCCGCGCTTCATCGCCCGCCGCATCATCATCTCCGCGGCCGAGGACATCGGCATCGCCGACCCGCAGGCGCTGCCCATCGCCGTGGCGGCCGCCGACGCCGTCCAGTTCATCGGCATGCCCGAGGGTCGCATCCCGCTGGCCGAGGCCGTGGTGTACCTGGCCACGGCCGCCAAGTCGAACGCGGCCTACGTCGCCATCGACCAGGCCATCGCCGACGTCAGGGCCGGAGCCTTCGGACGCGTGCCG
Source organism: Plantibacter sp. CFBP 8798 (assembly GCF_014841195.1). NCBI lineage: Bacteria > Bacillati > Actinomycetota > Actinomycetes > Micrococcales > Microbacteriaceae > Plantibacter > Plantibacter sp. CFBP 8798. The sequence continues at coordinate 286,200 of NZ_JACYTS010000002.1, read as the reverse complement.
AAGCCGATGCGCGACGCCCACTACGCGGGCGCCAAGCGTCTCGGACACGGCAAGGGCTACCGCTACCCGCACGACCACCCGATCGGTGTCGTCGCCCAGCAGTACCTGCCCGACGAGCTCCGTGACGTCCGGTACTACCAGCCCACCGATCACGGCCACGAACGCGACATCTCGGCGCGGTTGGACAAACTCCGGAAGATCGTCCGGGGCGAGTGATCCTCGGGTCGCGGCGGCCCGGCGACCGGGGCACGTCGTGCTAGTATTGATCCGCCTAGAACCGGTGTGACTGCGCGGCTGCTCGATCACCGTGTTCGACGGGCGTGTTCTGTAGCCGAACAGCCCCGGCAGACCCCTCTGACTTTGTCCGGTGTGATTCCGGATCACCGACGCGTCTTCGCGCCGGTCATTCATCGTTTGAGACTTCATCGAAAGGAAACCGTGTCTACCAAGTCACGTACCCGCAGCAAGACCCGCCTCTCGCGGGCACTCGGCATCGCCCTCACCCCGAAGGCCGCCAAGTACCTGGAGAAGCGTCCCTACGCTCCCGGTGAGCACGGCCGCACCAAGCGCAAGGCCGACAGCGACTACGCCGTCCGTCTGCGCGAGAAGCAGCGTCTGCGCGCCCAGTACGGCATCCGCGAGGCTCAGCTCAAGATCGCCTTCCAGGAGGCACGTCGCACCCAGGGCCTGACGGGTGAGAACCTCGTCGAGATCCTCGAGACCCGTCTCGACGCGCTCGTCCTCCGTGCCGGCTTCGCCCGCACCACGGCTCAGGCTCGCCAGATGGTCGTGCACCGCCACATCATGGTCGACGGCCAGCTCGTCGACCGCCCGTCCTTCCGCGTGAAGCCGGGTCAGCTCATCCACGTCAAGCCGCGCTCCGAGGGCACCGAGCCCTTCCAGGTCGCCGCTGCCGGCGGTCACGTCGACGTCCTGCCGAAGGTGCCCGCGTACCTCTCGGTCGAGCTCGACAAGCTCCAGGCACGTCTCGAGCGTCGTCCGAAGCGCGCCGAGGTCCCCGTGACCTGTGAAGTGCAGCTCGTCGTCGAGTACTACGCAGCCCGCTAGGATTGCGGCCCGGCTCAGGGCACCACACGAAGAGGCATCGGCTCCGGCCGGTGCCTCTTCGTCGTTGTACGACGCCATCGGTCCACCGCGCTCGACTACGATGGATGCTTGGTACGCCCGGCGACGCCCGGGTGGTCGCACCGCAGATGAGGAGTTCCCCATGAAGAACGTGTTCTGGCTGATCGTCGGCATCGGCGCCGGCTTCGTCGTCGCCCACGAGATCAACAAGACACAGTCCGGCAAGCGGTTCTTCTCCGAGCTGGACTCACGCGTCAGGGAGTTCACCGACACCGTCGGCGACGCCTACAAGGAGCGCGAGGCGCAGCTGCGCGACACGGCGGAGACCGTCGTCGCGCGCGTCGAGGACGCCGCAGAAGACCTCACCAAGCCGTAGCGGCACGCCCGGACGGGCATCGCCGCAGCGCACGAACATCGACACGCACACCCCTGACGTACGGACACCATGGACACCGCTGACATCCGCTCCCGCTGGCTCACCTTCTTCGGCGATCGGGGGCACACCGTCGTCCCCTCCGCCTCCCTCGTCAGCGACGACCCCTCGCTCCTCTTCACGGTCGCCGGCATGGTGCCGTTCGTGCCGTACCTCACCGGCGTCGTCCCTGCGCCGTTCGACCGCGCCACGAGCGTCCAGAAGTGCATCCGCACCAACGACATCGAAGAGGTGGGCAAGACGCCCCGGCACGGCACCTTCTTCCAGATGAACGGCAACTTCTCCTTCGGCGACTACTTCAAGGAGGGGGCGATCACCTACGCGTGGGAGCTCCTGACCGGCAGTGAGTCGAGCGGCGGCCTCGCCTTCGACGAGAAGGACCTCTGGGTCACCGTGTACAAGGACGACGACGAGGCGATCGACCTCTGGAAGCGCGTCGCAGGGCTCCCCGAGCACCGCATCCAGCGGCTCGACAAGGACACGAACTACTGGTCGACGGGTCAGCCCGGCCCGGCCGGCCCGTGCTCGGAGATCTTCTTCGACCGCGGTCCCGCGTACGGAGCCGACGGCGGCCCGGCGACCGACGACGACCGGTACGTCGAGATCTGGAACCTCGTCTTCATGCAGTACCTGATCGAGAATGTCCGCGGCAAGGTCGACTTCGACATCGTCGGCGAACTCCCGAAGAAGAACATCGACACCGGCATGGGGCTCGAGCGGGTCGCGTTCCTCAAGCAGGGCGTCGAGAACATGTACGAGATCGACCAGGTGCGCCCGGTCCTCGATCGCGCCGCCGAGTTGAGCGGCCGTCGCTACGGTGCCGACCACGACGACGACGTGCGGATGCGCGTCATCGCCGACCACGTCCGTTCCTCGCTCATGCTCATGAGCGACGGCATCACCCCGTCGAACGAGGGACGCGGGTACATCCTCCGCCGCCTCATGCGACGCACCGTCCGTGCGATGCGCCTCCTCGGTGTCGACACCGCGACGTTCCCCGAGCTGTTCTCCGCGTCGCGAGACGCCATGAAGGCCGCCTACCCCGAGGTCGAGACCGACTTCGGCAGGATCTCGCAGAGCGCCTACGCCGAGGAGGAGACCTTCCTCCGGACATTGGCCAGCGGGACGACCATCCTCGACCTCGCGCTCGAGCAGACGAAGGGCACGGGCCGGACGGCCCTCGCCGGCGACTCCGCGTTCCTCCTGCACGACACCTACGGGTTCCCGATCGACCTGACCCTCGAGATCGCGGAGGAAGCCGGCCTCTCCGTCGACCGCGACGCGTTCGATTCGCTCATGACCGCGCAGCGCCAGCGGGCGAAGGCCGACGCGAAGGCGAAGAAGAGCGTCCTCGCCGACCTATCGGTCTACAGCGACATCCGCGCCAAGGGCGAGACCGTGTTCACCGGCTACACCGAGCTCGAGACCGAGAGCCGCATCCTCGGCATCATCGTGGGCGGACACCCGGTGCAGCGCGCGGTCGCCGGTGACATCGCCGAGGTGATCCTGGCGGAGACCTCGCTGTACGCCGAGTCCGGCGGGCAGGAGGCCGACCAGGGCGTCATCGTCGGTCCCGGATACGAGCTCGAGGTGCTCGACGTGCAGAAGCCGGTCAAGGGTCTCATCGCACACAAGGTGCAGGTGAGCCAGGGCGAGGTCGGCGTGGACGCACCGGCGACGACCATCGTCGACGCGAGCTACCGCCGCGGCGCGCAGCAGGCACACTCAGGCACGCACATCATCCACGCCGCCCTCCGGCAGGTGTTGGGCGACAGCGCCCACCAGTCCGGTTCGTCGAACAAGGCCGGGTATCTGCGGCTCGACTTCACTTGGAACCAGCCGCTGTCTCCGGCGACGAAGTCGGAGATCGAGGAGATCTCCAACAACGCCATCCGCGACAACCTGCAGGTGAGCACCCGCGAGATGGCGCTCGACGACGCGAAGGCGCTCGGCGCCATGGCGCTGTTCGGCGAGAAGTACGGCGAGACCGTCCGCGTCGTCGACATCGGCGGACCGTGGTCGCGTGAGCTGTGTGCGGGCACCCATGTCAGCTCCAGCGCCGAGATCGGGTTGATCAACCTCGTCAGCGAGTCGTCCGTCGGCTCGACGAACCGTCGGGTGGAGTCGCTCGTCGGACTCGAGGCATTCCGCGACCTCGCCGCCGAGCGGGCGCTCGTCTCACAGCTCTCCGGCAGCCTCAAGACGCCGAAGGAGCAGCTGCCCGACCGCATCGCCGAACTCGTCGCGAACCTCAAGGCCGCTGAGAAGAAGATCGCCGCGTTCGAAGCCCGTGGGCTGAGCGAACGCCTCCCAGCACTGGCGCAGACCGCTCACCGTGTCGGCCCGGTGTCGCTCGTCGCCGAGCACCTGGGCGAGCTCGGGTCACCGAACGACGTCAGGACGCTCGTCACGCAGCTCCGCGAGCAGCTCGGCGCGAGCCCGGCGGTCGTCGCCCTGGGCGCGGTCGTCGGCGGGAAGCCCGCGATCGTCGTCGCGACGAACCAGGGTGCCCGCGACGCCGGACTCAAGGCAGGAGTCCTCGTCCGGGTCGCTGCCGGTGTCCTCGGCGGCAACGGTGGCGGGAAGGACGATCTCGCACAGGGTGGCGGCGTCGACGCCACCGCGCTCGGCGACGCCCTCGCGGCGATCGCACGCGAGATCGCCTGACGTGACGGACGAGTTCCGCCGCGGAGTCCGACTCGGGATCGATGTCGGGAAGGCCAGGGTCGGGGTCGCGAGAAGCGATCCCGACGGCCTGTTGGCCACGCCGGTGGAGACGGTCCCAAGGGACCTCGGGGGCGATGCCGACATCCGGGCGATCGCGGTCATCGCCGAAGAACTCGGCGCGGTGGAGCTCGTCGTCGGTCTCCCGATCGCCCTGTCGGGGAAGGACACGGCGTCCACGCAGGACGCCCGGGAGTTCGCGGCCCGGCTCAGATCGATCACCGGTGTCCCGGCCCGTCTCGTCGACGAGCGCCTGACGACGGTGACCGCCCACAGCGCCTTGCGCTCCGCTGGGAAACGACAGAAGCAGACCCGCTCGATTGTCGATCAGGTGGCGGCCGTCATACTCTTGCAGTACGCCCTCGACGCCGAACGCGGTTCGGGGCGACCCCCCGGAAGCCCCGTCGACCCGTGAACAGGACGTGCCTGTGTCGAATCTGACACCTCAGAACAACCCAGCAGACGATCCGCTCGCCGACCTCTTCACGTCCGAACGGAACGCCGCGGGGGAGCAGCCGGTGCCACTGTCCCGACGCGAGGCACGTCAGCAGCGTGAGGCCGCGGAAGCCGCCTCGACGCCGTCCGAGCCCGTCGAGGAAGACGCCACGAGCGACACGGCCGAACCGGCCCCGACCGCTGCGTCGTCGGCCGACCCCACGACGGCGTCGTCGGGCGACTCCAGTGTCAGCGAGCCTGCCGCGAGCGACACACCCCTGAGCGGGCCGACCTCACGTGCGCCCGAGTCGGACGACACCGATTCCTCAGCGTCCCGGGCCAGGACCACGACCATCCCAGCGTTCGAGGACCTGCTCGCCGAGGACGACACGGCGAACGACAGTGGGCCGCAGCCGATCCATCGGGGGCGCCGTCGTGCGCTGGCCGGTGGGGAACCGCCGAAGCGCCGACGTGGCCGACGCGGACTCATCGCACTCATCGTGTCGATCGTCGTCGTCGGGGGTCTCGTCGCGTGCGCCGCGGTCGTGTGGACGAGTTACGAGCCGCAGATCCGCAAGGTCCTCGGCTGGGAGGAACCGAACGACTACGAGGGTGCCGGCAGCGGCGAGGCCGTCGTCATGGTCAACGAGGGCGACATCGGCGAGGACATCGCGACGAGCCTGCACGACGCGGGGGTCACGAAGTCGTTCGACGCCTTCTACGACCTCCTCCTCGCCCAGCCCACCCAGCCGGAGTTCTTCCCGGGCGCCTACAAGCTGAAGCTCAAGATGAGCGCCGAATCCGCCCTTGCCGCCCTGACCGATGAGGCGAACCGCATGGAGGACACCTTCGTCATCCCCGAGGGCACCGCTGAGCAGGACGCCCTGCCGTCGATCGCGGAGGGCACCGGCATCCCGCTGGAGGAACTCCAGGCGGCGGCCGCCGACGTCGCGTCCTTCGGCCTCCCCGCCGAGGCGACCTCGCTCGAGGGGTTCCTCTTCCCGGCGACCTACAGCCTCCCCGACGGCGGCGATGCGCACGCGGTCCTCCAGACCCTCGTCAACCGGTCGTTCCAGGCGCTCGACGACGCCGGGGTGAAGCCCGAGGACCGTTGGAAGACCATCGTCCTGGCCTCGCTCATCCAGAAGGAGGCCGGCCTCCGCGACGACTACTACAAGGTGTCGCGGGTCTTCCTCAACCGGCTGGACCCGGCCCAGTGGGAGAGCGGTCTGCTGCAGTCCGACGCCACGGTCGCGTACGGGACGGGCAACACCCACCGGGTGTCGACCACGGACGCCGAGCGCGCCGACGCCTCGAACCCGTACAACACCTACGTCCACCCGGGCATGGTCGTGCGACCGATCTCGAACCCGGGCGACCTCGCGATCGACGCCGCGCTGCACCCGGCCGACGGACCCTGGCTCTACTTCGTCACCTGGAACCTCGACTCCGGCGAGACGATCTTCTCCACCACCCAGGAGGAGCACGAGGCCGCGGTCGACAAGTGGCTGTCCTGGATGGACGAGCACCCCGAGTACCAGTAGCGGGAGCGTGGCGCACATGAGTGGAACAGGGGCGGGTCACGGCGAGGACGGACAGCCGCGGCTCGCCGTGCTCGGCGCGCCCATCGCCCACTCCAAGTCCCCGGCACTGCACGAGGCCGCCTACCGGGCGCTCGGGCTCGACTGGGACTACGGTCGCCACGAACTCGAGGCGGCCGACCTCTCGGCCTTCCTCGACGACCTCGGCTCGGACTGGCGGGGGCTCTCACTGACCATGCCCCTGAAGCATCGCGCGCTCGAGCTGGCCGACGTGGCCGACCGCGCTGCAACCGAGACCGGGGCGGTCAACACGCTGCGTCTCCGCCGAGCCGAGGATGGATCCCGTCGGATCGAGGGGTTCAACACCGACGTCGGCGGCATCGTCCGCGCGATCGGGGCGGCCGGCGTCGACGCGATCGCCTCCGCTGTCGTCCTGGGCGGGGGAGCGACGGCGTCCTCGGCGATCATGGCCGCGGCGGACCTCGGTGCCGAGCACGTCCACGTGGCGCTCCGACGACCGGCCCAGGCGCGACCGCTCGAGGACCTCGCCGGCCGGCTGGGGCTGCGGTTCGCCTCAGGGCCGCTCGACGGTGAGACGCCTGACGCACCACTCGTGATCAGCACCCTTCCCGGCGGCGCCCTCACCGAACCGGGTCCGGTCCTGTCCCATGCTCCAGGCGCGCTCCTCCTCGACGTCGCGTACGACCCGTGGCCGAGTGTGCTCGCGGAGGCGTGGTCGGAGGCCGGCGGGTCAGTCCTCAGCGGACTGTCCATGCTCGTGCACCAGGCGTTGCTCCAGGTCCGGATCTTCGTCCTCGGCGATCCGCTCCTGCCGCTCGAGGACGAGACGACGGTGCTCCGGGCGATGCTCGACACGGTCCACCTCGATCACACCGGGGCGCCGGTCGCCTCGCACTGACCGCGCCTGACGCATCCGTCGCCCACTTGCACACCCGCCGGGCCGTCGACCGAAGGCGCACGGTCGCGTCCCGGCTCTATGGAAGGATAGGACCATGCTTCGTTGGCTCACTGCCGGAGAGTCTCACGGCCCGGAACTCATCGCCGTCCTCGAGGGACTCCCGTCCGGCGTCCCCATCTCCATGGACGGCGTCCGCGCCGACCTCGCCCGACGGAAGCTCGGCTACGGCCGAGGATCCCGCATGAAGTTCGAGGAGGACGAGCTCAACCTGTCCGGCGGCGTCCGCCACGGCTTCTCCATGGGCAGCCCGATCGCGATCCGCATCGGCAACACGGAATGGCCGAAGTGGGCCGAGGTCATGAGCCCCGAGCCGACCGAGATCTCCGACAAGTCGCGTGGCCGCAGCGCCGCGCTCACCCGCCCGCGTCCCGGGCACGCCGACCTGACGGGCATGCAGAAGTACGGTTTCGACGAGGCGCGTCCCGTGCTCGAACGCGCCAGCGCACGCGAGACCGCTGCGCGAGTGGCCCTGGGTGCCGTCGCGCGCTCCTTCCTCGGCGAGCTGGGCATCACCCTGGTCAGCCACACGCTGTCGATCGGGCCCGTGCGCGTTCCCGAAGACAGCCCGCTGCCGGTCCCGGCCGACGTCGACGCGCTCGACGCCGATCCGCTGCGCTGCTTCGACAAGGCGACCTCGGAGCGCATGGTCGCCGAGGTCGATGCGGCCAAGAAGGACGGCGACACCCTTGGCGGCATCGTCGAGGTCCTGGCCTACGGACTCCCACCGGGACTCGGCTCCTACGTCCACTGGGACCGCCGACTCGACGCACGGCTCGCAGCAGCGCTCATGGGCATCCAGGCCATCAAGGGTGTGGAGGTCGGCGACGGCTTCCTCACGACGACGCGTCGCGGTTCCGCGGCCCACGACGAGCTCGTCCAGGAGAGCGACGGCATCGCACGACAGAGCGACCGCGCCGGCGGCACCGAGGGCGGCATGACCACCGGCACCGTCCTCCGTGTCCGCGCCGGCATGAAGCCGATCGCGACCGTCCCGCACTCGCTCCGCACCGTCGACGTCGCGACGAGCGAGGCCGCCACCGCACACCACCAGCGCTCGGACGTCTGCGCGGTCCCGGCCTCCGGTGTCGTGGCCGAGGCGATGGTGGCCCTGGTCCTCGCCGAAGCGGTCCTCGAGAAGTTCGGTGGCGACTCCGTCCCCGAGACGAAGCGCAACCTCGACGGGTACCTGGCAGCGATCCCGTCCAACCTGCGCACGCGAGGCGACCACGCCTCCAGCGCCGATGCCTGAGCAGGCCGCCGATCTCCGACTCCCCGTCGTCCTCATCGGACCGATGGGGTCGGGGAAGAGCCGGGTCGGCAAGCAGTTGGCGAAGCGGCTGGGCCTGCCGTTCGTCGACACCGACAGCGTCGTGTCCGGCGAGCACGGCGCGATCGCGCGCATCTTCGAGCAACACGGCGAGGCGCACTTCCGCGCCCTGGAGCGGGCGGCGGTCGCCGCCGCGCTCGAGCAGCCGGCGATCGTGTCGCTCGGCGGGGGAGCGGTCCTCGACGAGGACACGCAGCGTGATCTCGCCGACGCACGCGTCGTGCTGCTGACGGTCACCGAGGAGGCCGTGCTGGCACGGGCCAACCTCGACAAGCGTCCACTGCTCCGCGACGACCCCGGCGCGTGGTCGCGCATCGCCGCCGCCCGGCGTCCCGTGTACGAACGACTCGCGGATGTCACCTTCGACACCTCGCACCGACCCATCTCAGGCATCGTCGACGAGCTCGTCGCCTGGGTGAAGGAGCCTGCATGAGCACCGAACCGACCACCCCGACCGAGCGGACCGTCATCGAGGTGACGGGATCCTCCCCGTACCCCATCACGATCGGGAGAGGGCTGGAGGACGTGCTCGTCGACGCCCTCGGGACCGGCGTGCAGCGGGTCCTCATCGTCCACCCGGCGACGCTGGGCGAGAAGGCGGCCAAGCTGCGCGAGACCCTGAGCGACCGGTACCAGGTACTGCTCGCCGAGGTGCCGGACGCCGAGGCCGGGAAACGGGTCGAGGTCGCCGCGTTCTGCTGGGGAGTCCTCGGGCAGGCCGACTTCACGCGCTCCGACGCGGTCATCGGGTTCGGCGGTGGCGCGGTCACCGACCTCGCCGGCTTCGTCGCCGCCACCTGGCTGCGCGGCGTCCGGCTCGTGCAGGTCCCCACAACGGTCCTCGGCATGGTCGACGCGGCCGTGGGCGGCAAGACGGGCATCAACACCGCGGAAGGCAAGAACCTCGTCGGCGCCTTCTACGCCCCGGCCGCCGTCGTCTGCGATCTCGACACGCTCGAAACCCTCCCGAAGAACGAGATCCTCGCCGGGTTCGCCGAGGTGGCCAAGGCCGGGTTCATCCGCTACCCGGAGATCCTCGACCTCATCGAGGCCGACGTCGACGCCGCGACCGACCCCGACACGCCCGCCTTCCGCCGCTGCATCGAGCTCGCGATCCGGATGAAGGCCGACGTCGTCAGCGAGGACTTCACCGAGCAGGGCCTCCGCGAGATCCTCAACTACGGGCACACGCTGGGGCACGCCATCGAGCACGCCGAGCGGTACCAGTGGCGACACGGTGCCGCGGTGGCGATCGGCATGATGTACGTCGCCGAGCTGTCCCGCCTCGCCGGCCGACTGTCGGACGAGGCCGTCGACCGCCACCGTCGCGTCCTGGAGCTCCTCAGCCTGCCGATCGCCTATCCGGTGGGTCGCTGGAACACCCTGCTCGCGACGATGCAGCGCGACAAGAAGACGCGTGGTTCGATGTTGCGGTTCATCGTGCTCGACGACCTCGCCAAGCCGACGGTCCTCCAGGGGCCCGAGACCTCGCTGCTCTTCGCCGCCTACCAGGAGATCGGCTCCTGACCGACGCCGGCGCGCTCCGCGAGCGCTCGTCCCGAACGGATACCCTCGACTCATGACCACCGTGCTCGTCCTCAACGGACCGAACCTCGGACGCCTCGGCAGCCGTGAACCCGACGTCTACGGCTCGGCCGACCTCGATGCGCTGCGCACCGTGCTCGAGACCGACGCTGGCGACGGGACGCGGATCGACCTGCGTCAGACGGACGACGAAGGCGAGCTGATCGGCTGGCTCCACGAGGCCGTCGACTCCGGGACGTCCGTGATCCTGAACCCCGCGGCGTTCACCCACTACAGCTACGGGCTCCGCGACGCGGCGGCCATGGTCACGAAGGCGGGCCTCCTGCTCGTCGAGGTGCACCTCTCGAATCCGCATGCCCGCGAGGCGTTCCGTCACACGAGCGTGATCTCCGGTGTCGCGACCGGCGTGATCGCCGGTTTCGGCTTCGACTCGTACCGCCTCGCCCTCGACCTCGTGGTCCGCCGCAGCACCGAGTGACGTGCGGGCGCCCTGGTCCGCCACGGGCGCGTTGGTCACGGGTCCTCGCAGCGGTTACACTCGTTCGTTGGGTCGTATCCGGCCGCACACTTTCCACGAACGGACATTCTCGCGCATGGCTTCTACCGCTGACATCAAGAACGGCATCGTCCTGAACATCGACGGGCAGCTCTGGACGGTGATCGAGTTCCAGCACGTCAAGCCGGGCAAGGGTGGCGCGTTCGTCCGCACCAAGATGAAGAACATCATGACCGGCAAGGTCGTCGACAAGACGTACAACGCCGGCACGAAGATCGACGTCGAGAACGTCGACCGCCGCGACTTCACCTACTTGTACGCGGACGGCGACTCCTTCGTCTTCATGGACAAGAGCGACTACGACCAGATCACCATCCCCGCCGTCGTCGTGGGCGACACCAAGAACTTCCTCCTCGAGAACCAGGACGTCACGGTCGCCCTCAACAACGGCAACCCGCTGTACGTCGAGCTCCCCGCGTCGGTCATCCTCGAGGTCACCTACACGGAACCCGGGCTCCAGGGCGACCGGTCGACCGGTGGCACGAAGCCGGCGACCGTCGAGACCGGCTACGAGATCCAGGTCCCGCTCTTCCTCGAGACCGGCACCAAGGTCAAGGTCGACACCCGCACGGGTGACTACCTCGGTCGCGTCAACGAGTGAGCGCTCGCACCAAGGCGCGCAAGCGCGCCCTCGATCTGCTCTACCAGGCCGACGTCCGTCAGCAGACCCTCGCTGAAGTCCTGTCCGCGGAAGCCTCTCGCGCCGTCAGCGAGCCCGACCGCCAGGCCTCGTGGTTGTACGCGAGAGAGATCGTCGACGGCGTCGGTGACCACGCCGAGGAGATCGACGAACAGATCGAGACGTACGCGCAGGGCTGGACGCTCGCGCGGATGCCCACGGTCGACCGGGCCATCCTGCGCATCGCGATCTGGGAGATCCTGTTCAACGACGAGGTGCCGCACGGCGTGGCTATCGACGAAGCGGTCGAGGCGGCCAAGACGCTGTCGACCGACGACTCGGCCGGCTTCATCAACGGCCTGCTCGGCAAGATCTCGCAGATCAACCCGCGGTGACGATGAGCGACGAGACCGGCCCGGCCCTGCCGCTGAAGCGCGTGCACCACATCGCGATCATCGCCAGCGACTACGAGGCCTCCAAGCGCTTCTACACCTCGGTGCTCGGCTGCGAGCTGCTCACCGAGGTGTACCGGGCCGAGCGCGACTCCTGGATGGGCGACCTCGCCCTGAACGGTGAGTACCTCATCGAGTTGTTCTCCTTCCCGGACCCGCCGGCACGCGCATCCGGACCCGAAGCGCTCGGACTGCGGCACCTCGCCTTCGCGGTCGACGACGTGGACGCCGGCCACGCCCGTCTGGTGGAGCTGGGGGTCCGCGTCGAAGACGTCCGGATCGACCCGCACACCTCGCGCAAGATGCTGTTCTTCTTCGATCCCGACGGCCTCCCGTTGGAGCTCTACGAGGCCTGATCCGACTGCTAGGCTCGGGTGTTGACCAAGACAACCTTTAAGACCGTCCAGAGAGGCGGAGAAGGGAGTCGGCGATGAGCGCACGTACCGTGCTGCACGAAGCTGACATCGCGCGGGCGTTGACTCGGATCTCCCACGAGATCCTCGAGTCCAACCGCGGAGCAGACGACCTCGTGATCCTGGGCATCCCGACGCGCGGGGTCATCCTCGCGAAGCGGATCGCCGCCACGATCTCCTCGATCTCGGGCGCGACCATCGTCTCGGGTGCACTCGACGTCACGATGTACCGCGACGACCTGGCGAAGCACCCGACCCGTGCACCGCAGCCCACGACGCTGCCGCCACAGGGGATCGACGGGCGCACGGTCGTCCTCGTCGACGACGTCCTGTACTCGGGACGCACGATCCGCGCCGCCCTCGACGCCCTGACCGACCTGGGCCGCCCGCGCGTCGTGCGGCTCGCCGCGCTCGTCGACCGCGGGCACCGCGAGCTCCCGATCCGACCCGACTTCGTGGGGAAGAACCTGCCCTCCTCGCAGGCGGAGCGCATCTTCGTCCGGCTCACCGAGTTCGACGGCGACGACTCCGTGACGATCGAGGGGAGCGGCGAATGAGACACCTGCTGTCGACGAAGACCCTCACCCGCGACGAGGCGATCGAGATCCTCGACGTCGCGGAGGACATGGCCGAAACGCAGTTCCGTGAGGTCCGCAAGCTCCCGACCCTCCGTGGGAAGACGGTCGTCAACCTCTTCTTCGAGGACTCGACCCGCACGCGCATCTCGTTCGAGGCTGCCGCGAAACGGCTGTCCGCAGACGTCATCACCTTCAGCGCCAAGGGGTCGAGCGTCTCGAAGGGTGAAAGCCTGAAGGACACCGCACAGACCCTCGCCGCGATGCACGCCGACGCCGTCGTGATCCGACACTCCGCGTCCGGAGCGCCGCAGACCCTCGCCGACAGCGGCTGGATCGACGCCGGCATCCTGAACGCGGGGGACGGGACGCACGAGCACCCGACGCAGGCCCTCCTGGACGCGTTCACCATGCGCAAGCGCCTCCACGGCGAGCGGTCCCGCGGTCGCGCGCTCGACGGGGTGGCGGTGACGATCGTCGGCGACATCCTGCATTCCCGGGTCGCCCGCTCGAACGTCTGGCTGCTCGACACGCTCGGCGCCGAGGTCACCCTCGTCGCCCCGCCGACACTGCTTCCGGTGGACCTCGGCCCCTGGCCGGCAACCGTCCGCTACGACCTGGACGACGCGATCGCCCAGCGTCCCGACGTGCTGATGATGCTCCGGATCCAGTCCGAACGCATGCACGCCGCCTTTTTCCCGAACAGCCGGGAGTATTCCAGGCGCTGGGGGCTCGACGACGAGCGGCTCGCCCGCCTCGATCCGGCTAGCATTATCATGCACCCCGGGCCGATGAACCGCGGTCTGGAGATCTCGTCCGGGGCAGCCGATTCACCCCGGTCCACCGTCCTCGAACAGGTCGCCAACGGGGTGTCGGTCCGGATGGCCGCGTTGTACCTGCTGCTGTCCGGCGATCGAGAGGAATCCACCCGTGTCTGAGCCCACTTCGAACCACGACGTCACCCTGATCACCGGAGCGACGCTCGCCGACGGGACACGCACCGACCTCCTTCTGCGCGACGGACGGATCGCGGAACGCGGCTCCGGGCTGAGCGTCGTCGGCGCGACCGTCGTCGACGCGGACGGCCTCCTCGCGCTGCCCGGGCTCGTCGACCTCCACACGCATCTCCGGGAACCCGGGTTCGAGCAGAGCGAGACGGTGCTCACCGGCACGCGTGCCGCAGCCGCCGGCGGCTTCACCGCGGTGTTCGCGATGGCCAACACCTCGCCGGTGGCCGACACGGCCGGGGTCGTCGAGCAGGAGCAGTCGCTCGGTGAGCGCGCCGGCTACGCCACGGTGCAGCCGATCGGTGCCGTGACGGTCGGACTCGCCGGGGAACGACTCGCCGAACTCGGCGCCATGGCCTCCTCACGCGCCAAGGTCCGGGTCTTCTCGGACGACGGCCTCTGCGTGTCAGACCCGCTGCTCATGCGTCGCGCGCTGGAGTACGTGAAGGCCTTCGACGGCGTGATCGCCCAGCACGCGCAGGAGCCCCGACTCACTGTCGGTGCGCAAATGAACGAGGGCGCACTCTCCGGCGAGCTCGGTCTCACCGGATGGCCGGCTGTCGCTGAGGAGTCGATCATCGCCCGCGACGTGCTCCTCGCCGAGCACGTGGGTTCCCGCCTCCACATCTGCCACGTCTCGACGGCCGGTTCCGTCGACGTCATCCGCTGGGCGAAGGCCCGGGGCATCCCCGTCACGGCCGAGGTCACGCCGCACCACCTGCTGCTCACGGAGGAGCTGGTGGCGAGCTACGACGCCCGGTACAAGGTGAACCCGCCCCTGCGACGGGCGGAGGACGTCCAGGCGCTGCGCGAGGCCCTCGCGGACGGCACGATCGACATCGTCGCGACGGACCACGCACCGCACCCGGTCGAGGCCAAGGACTGCGAGTGGGACGCCGCCGCGAACGGCATGGTGGGCCTCGAGTCCGCCCTCTCCGTCGTGCACGCGTCGATGGTCGCGACCGGGCTCCTGGACTGGAACGACGTCGCCCGGGTGCTCTCGGCGACGCCGGCGAGGATCGGACGGATCACCGGGCAGGGGGCTTCGATCGAGGCCGGTGCTCCGGCGGAGGTCGTGCTCTACGACACCGCCGCCACCCGTCCGTTCGGCACGGCCGACCTGGCCGGCAAGGGCGTGAACTCGCCCTACCTCGGCCTGGAGCTGCCCGGCCGCGTCGTCGCCACCTTCCACCGGGGCTACGCGACCGTCCTGGACGGCGCCGTGCTCCCGACGGAGCAGGTCGCGGCCGCAGCACGCCGTGCCGCGCGATCCGCGGAGGTCGAGCACTGATGGACGGGCGGATCCTCGCGGCCGTCCTCGTCGCCCTCGTCCTCCTCGGCATCCTCGCCCTCATGGCCTTCGCCTGGCGACGCCGCGTCGCGCGCGACGCCCAGGTCGGTCCCCTCGCGGAGCTCCCCGACCCGCGGCCGGTCCCGTCACTGACGGTCGAGGTCCTCTACGTCGCGACGTCGAAGCACGACCAGCCGCTCGAACGGCTTGCGTTGCAGGGACTGCGCTACCGATCCCGGGTCACGCTCGAGCTCGGTGCCGCCGGAGTCGTCGTCGACGTCCCGGGGGAGCGGCCGACGTTCATCCCGGCGACGAGCATCGTCGGCGTCGACCAGACCAACCTCACGATCGACCGGGTCGTCGAGCCGGGCGGGCTCATCCGCCTGAGCTGGCGCCCCGTCCCGACGGTGATCGCGGACAGCACCTTCCGCGTCCTCGAGCAGGCGGACCGCGCCCGCATCATCGACACCGTCACGAGCCTCATCCCCGCCGCGGACGCCGGACTCCGGCCGACCGGCACCCCAGACACCGTCGCCGACATCACCTCGGCCGACGACTCCACCCCACCGCCTCACGAGAGGGCTTGACCATGACCTCCTTCACCCCACCCAGTCCAGCGGTACTCGTCCTCGAGGACGGCAACCGCTACGTCGGGCACGCCTACGGCGCGACCGGCCGCACGCTCGGCGAGGTCGTCTTCGCCACCGGCATGACCGGCTACCAGGAGACGCTGACCGACCCGTCCTACGCCGGACAGATCGTCCTGATGACCGCGCCGCACATCGGCAACACCGGCGTCAACCGCGAGGACATGGAGTCCGCCCGCGTCTGGGTCGCCGGATACGTGGTGCGTGACGCGTCGCGCGTCGTCTCGAACTTCCGAGCGGACCGCTCGCTCGACGACGAACTGGTCCAGGACGGCGTCGTGGGCATCAGCGGCATCGACACCCGCGCGGTGACCCGGCACATCCGTTCCGCCGGTTCCATGCGCGGCGGCGTGTTCTCCGGCGAGGACTTCGAGTTGTCCGGCGCCGAGCAGCTCAGTCTCGTCCGGGCCGGCGCGCAGATGGCCGGTCTGAACCTGTCGAGCCAGGTCTCCACGACCGAGCAGTACACCGTGCCGGCGGTGGGCGAGCGCGTCGGTTCCGTCGCGGTCCTCGACCTCGGCGTCAAGACGTCGACGCTCAACCACCTCGCCGCTCGCGGCTTCGACGTCGTGGTGCTGCCGCAGTCGGTGACCTCGGCCGAGGTCCTCGCGCTCGAGCCGTCCGCCCTGTTCTTCTCCAACGGCCCCGGTGACCCGGCTGCGAGCGACGCGCACGTCGCCCTCCTGCAGGACGTGCTCCGCGCGGGCGTGCCGTACTTCGGCATCTGCTTCGGCAACCAGCTGCTCGGCCGCGCGCTCGGCTTCGAGACCTACAAGCTGCCGTTCGGTCACCGCGGGATCAACCAGCCGGTCCTCGACAAGGCGACCGGCCGGGTGGAGATCACCTCGCAGAACCACGGCTTCGCGGTCGACCTGCCGATCGAGGGCCGTCACGAGACGCCCGCCGGGTTCGGCCTCGCCGAAGTCAGCCACTACAGCCTGAACGACGAGGTCGTCGAGGGCATCAACTGCATCGACATCCCCGCGTTCTCGGTCCAGTACCACCCCGAGTCCGCCTCGGGTCCGCACGACGCGGTCTACCTGTTCGACCGGTTCCGCGACCTCGTGACCGGCCACGCCACCACTTCCAGCACCAAGGAGAACAACTAGTGCCCAAGCGCGACGACATCAACAGCGTCCTCGTCATCGGCTCCGGGCCGATCGTCATCGGGCAGGCCGCCGAATTCGACTACTCGGGCACCCAGGCGTGCCGTGTGCTGCGCGAGGAGGGCGTCCGCGTCATCCTCGTCAACTCGAACCCGGCGACCATCATGACCGACCCCGACTTCGCCGACGCGACCTACGTCGAGCCGATCACCTGGCAGGTCATCGAGACGATCATCGCGAAGGAGAAGCCCGACGCGATCCTGCCGACCCTCGGCGGCCAGACGGCGTTGAACGCCGCGATCCAGCTGCACGAGCACGGCATCCTCGAGAAGTACGACGTCGAGCTCATCGGCGCGAACTTCGAGGCGATCAACAAGGGCGAGGACCGCCAGATCTTCAAGCAGCTCGTGCTCGACGCTGGCGCGGACGTGGCCCGCTCCTACATCGCCCACACGGTCGAGGAGGCCGTCGGCTACGCCGAGGACCTCGGCTACCCGCTGGTCGTCCGCCCCTCGTTCACCATGGGCGGCCTCGGCTCGGGCTTCGCGTACACCGAGACGGAGCTCCGCCGGATCGTCGGCGACGGCCTCCACCAGAGCCCGACCACCGAGGTGCTCCTCGAGGAGTCGATCCTCGGCTGGAAGGAGTACGAGCTCGAGCTCATGCGCGACACGGCCGACAACACCGTCGTCGTCTGCTCGATCGAGAACGTCGACCCGGTCGGCGTGCACACCGGGGACTCCATCACGGTGGCCCCCGCCCTGACGCTGACGGACCGCGAGTACCAGAAGCTCCGCGACATCGGTATCGACATCATCCGCGCGGTCGGCGTCGACACCGGCGGCTGCAACATCCAGTTCGCGGTCGACCCGGCCGACGGCCGCATCATCGTCATCGAGATGAACCCGCGCGTCTCCCGCTCGAGTGCCCTCGCCTCGAAGGCGACCGGCTTCCCGATCGCGAAGATCGCGGCGAAGCTGGCCATCGGGTACCGTCTCGACGAGATCCCGAACGACATCACGAAGGTCACGCCCGCAAGCTTCGAGCCCACGCTCGACTACGTCGTCGTCAAGGTCCCGCGCTTCGCGTTCGAGAAGTTCCCCGCCGCCGACCCGACGCTCACGACCACCATGAAGTCGGTGGGTGAGGCGATGGCCATCGGACGCAACTACGCCACCGCCCTGCAGAAGGCGCTGCGGTCGCTCGAGAAGCGCGGTTCCAGCTTCCACTGGGGCGACGAGTCCCGCAGCGTCGAGGAACTGCTCGAGGTCATGAAGACCCCGACCGACGGCCGCATCGTCGTCGTGCAGCAGGCGCTCCGCCAGGGTGCCACCGCAGAGCAGGTCTTCGAGGCCACCAAGATCGACCCGTGGTTCATCGATCAGATCGTCCTGATCAATGACGTCGCCGACTGGATCGCCGCGGCGGAACGCCTCGACACCGAGGTGCTCCGTACCGCGAAGAACCACGGCTTCTCGGATGCGCAGATCGGTCAGCTGCGCGGGTTCGGCGAGCAGGAGGTGCGCGAGGTCCGGCACATCCTGGGAGTCCGCCCGGTCTACAAGACGGTCGACACGTGCGCCGGCGAGTTCCCGGCCCTCACCCCGTACCACTACTCGAGCTACGACACGGAGACCGAGGTGGTCGCGAGCGACCGCCGCAAGGTGGTCATCCTCGGGTCCGGCCCGAACCGCATCGGCCAGGGCATCGAGTTCGACTACTCCTGCGTGCACGCGTCCTTCGCGCTGCAGGCCGCCGGCTTCGAGACCATCATGATCAACTGCAACCCGGAGACGGTCTCCACGGACTACGACACGAGCGACCGACTCTACTTCGAGCCGCTCACGCTCGAGGACGTCCTCGAGGTCATCCACGCCGAGAGCGAGTCGGGCGAACTCGTCGGTGTCGTCGTCCAGCTCGGTGGACAGACGGCGCTCGGGCTTGCGAAGGGGCTCGAGGCCGCAGGCGTCCCGATCCTCGGCACCACGCCGACCGCCATCGACCTCGCCGAGGAGCGCGGCCAGTTCCAGGAGATCCTGGACGCCGCCGGCCTCGTCGCACCGAAGAACGGCACCGCGGTGGAGATCGAGGGTGCGCTGCGCGTCGCCGAGGAGATCGGTTACCCGGTCCTCGTCCGCCCGAGCTTCGTGCTCGGCGGACGCGGCATGGAGATCATCTACGACAGCGCCTCGCTCACGGACTACTTCGTGCGCATCGAGGACCAGGGCATCGTTGGCCCGGCCCAGCCGCTGCTCGTCGACCACTTCCTCGACGACGCGATCGAGATCGACGTCGACGCCCTGTTCGACGGCGAGGAGCTCTACATCGGTGGCGTCATGGAGCACATCGAGGAGGCCGGTATCCACTCGGGCGACTCGAGCTGCACCCTCCCGCCCGTCTCGCTCGGTCGCGCCGAGATCGACCGCGTGCGGAACGCGACGCTCGCGATCGCCCAGGGGATCGGCGTGCGTGGTCTCCTGAACGTCCAGTTCGCGATCGGCGCCGGCATCCTCTACGTCATCGAGGCGAACCCGCGTGCGTCCCGCACCGTGCCGTTCGTGTCGAAGGCGCTCGGCATCCCGCTGGCGAAGGCCGCATCACTCATCATGACCGGTGCGACGGTCGCCGAGCTCAAGGACTCGGGGCTCCTGCCCCCGGTCGACGGCTCCCGCGTGCCGATCGACTCTCCGGTGTCGGTCAAGGAGGCTGTGCTGCCCTTCAAGCGCTTCCGCACGAAGGACGGCCAGATCGTCGACAGTGTGCTCGGCCCGGAGATGCGCTCCACCGGCGAGGTGATGGGCATCGACAAGGACTTCCCGCGCGCGTTCGCGAAGAGCCAGGAGGCGGCCTACGGCGGCCTGCCGTCGAGCGGAACGGTGTTCGTGTCGGTCTCCGACCGCGACAAGCGTTCGATCATCCTGCCGGTGCTGCGCCTCCAACAGCTCGGGTTCGACATCCTCGCGACCGACGGCACGGCCGAGGTACTGAACCGGAACGGCATCAGTGCCCGGACGGTGCGCAAGTACAGCGAGACCACGGCCGCGGGCGAGGACGACTCGATCGTCGACCTGATCAACCGCGACGAGGTCGACATGGTCATCAACACCCCGAGTGGCCGGTCGGCTCGCGCGGACGGCTACGAGATCCGCGCGGCTGCTGTCGCGGCCGACAAGCCGCTTTTCACGACGATCGCGCAGCTCACCGCAGCGGTCGGCTCCTTCGAGGCACTCGGCGGGGGCTTCGAGGTCCGCTCGCTCCAGGAGTACGCACTCGATCGGGCTGCGCGCTCGTGACGGCTTCCTTCGGAACCCGACTGGACGAGGTCTTCGTCCGGTCGGGCCGACTCTGCGTCGGCATCGATCCGCACCGCTTCCTGCTCGAGGCGTGGGGGCTGCCCGACACCGCCGCCGGCGCGGGGGCCTTTGGCCTCGCCGTCGTCGAGGCCGCAGCCGGTCGCGCCGGGATCGTCAAGCCGCAGGTGGCGTTCTTCGAACGGTTCGGGTCGGCCGGGTACATCGCCCTCGAAGGGGTCCTCGCCGCGGCACGCGACGCCGGGCTCCTCGTGATCGGCGACGCCAAGCGCGGCGAGATCGGGACGAGCATGGAGGGCTATGCCGAAGCGTGGCTGACCCCCGGTTCACCGCTGGAGGTCGACGCCCTCACCGTGAACCCCTATCTCGGCTTCGGCTCACTGCAGCCGGTACTCGAGCTCGCCGAGCAGCACGGCAAGGGCGTGTTCGTGCTGACGGCGACCTCGAACCCGGAGGGTCGCGACGTCCAGCTCGCCGAGGACAGGGCCGGCCTCACCGTCGCGGCGTCGATGCTCGAGGAGATCGACCACTGGAACGCACGGCACCACCCCGGGGCTACCGGTTCGATCGGTGCGGTCATCGGAGCCACGCTCCGTCTCGAGGAGTTCGGCCTGACGGAGGTACCGCCGACGACCACGCTCCCGATCCTGGCACCCGGGTTCGGCCACCAGGGGGCCTCGGTCGCCGACCTCGGATCCATCTACGGCGACCTCGCGCCGGGCGTCATCGTCTCCGAGTCCCGGAGCATCCTCGCGGCTGGACCCTCGGGGATCGCGGACGCCGTCGAACGTTCCGTCGCAGCCGTGAGGAGCGCCCGTGGTTGACCAGGAGCAGGACCAGCCCAGTAGGAACATGCCGGAGGTCGACCGGGCCGCCGCCTCACGTGAGGCCGTTCGCAAACGCCGCGCGCGTGCGACCGTCAAGGCGTCCATCGCCTCCGGTGCCCGCACCCCCTTGGAGGTACTCGACGCTGCGACCGCCGATCCGGACGGTATCGAGGGCGGCATCCGCATCACCGAGTACCTCCTCAGCATCCCGAGTGTCGGCGTCACCAAGCTCGGGCGCATCCTCGAATCGCTCGGCATCTCCTCGGTGAAGCGCCTCGGCGGTCTCGGGCGGTTGCAGCGGGATCGCCTCCGCGCCTTCATCGCCGAGCGCTACCCGGGGAACGCGCGCAGCCGACTCGTCGTGCTCGCCGGCCCGACGGCCGTCGGCAAGGGGACGGTGGCCGCGTACATCCGCGACCACTACCCGGAGGTGCACCTCTCCGTCTCGGCCACGACGCGCAAGCCCCGACCGGGGGAACAGCACGAGGTGAACTACTACTTCGTGACCGACGACGAATTCGACGGCCTCATCGAGGGCGACCGCCTGCTCGAGCACGCCACGGTCCACAACGCGTACCGCTACGGCACGCCACGCGAGCCGATCGAGCGTGCGCTCGCGGCCGGCGACAGCGCGTTGCTCGAGATCGACATCCAGGGTGCCCGGCAGGTCCGGGAGGCGATGCCGGAGGCGACCCTGGTGTTCCTGCTGCCCCCGAGCTGGGACGAACTGGTCCGTCGACTGGTCGGACGAGGCACCGAGGACGAGGAGGAACGGGAGCGCCGACTGCGCACCGCGAAGGTCGAACTGGCCGCCGCGGACGAGTTCGACCACCGTGTCGTCAACGACGACGTGGCCCGGGCGGCCCAAGAGGTCGTAGACTTGATGAAGATTCACGGGGATTGACGTCCGACGCGCACCCCGCATCGATCCGATCTTCCCCGAACACAACCACACGAGGAGTGTGAACCTGCATGGCTGACAAGCTCAAGGGCATCATCGATCCGCCCATCGACTCCCTGCTCACCAAGGTCGAGTCCAAGTACGCACTCGTGATCTTCGCGTCCAAGCGCGCGCGCCAGATCAACGACTACTACGCCGACCTCCACGAGGGCAGCCTGTTCGACAACGTCGGGCCGCTGGTCGACTCGTCCGTCGAGGACAAGCCGCTCTCGATCGCGATGCACGAGATCAACGAGGACAAGCTCCAGATCAAGCCGATCGCCGAATAACCGCTTCACCACGACGAATCCGCCGGGCGCCAGACGACCGGCGGATTCGTCGTGTCGGGCCCGTTCCCACCACCGCGACGCCTTGCGTCACGGACGGACGACGTGTCCGAGGCCTCGACTAGAGTGATGAACGGTCCGGCCCCGGAACACCGCGACGGCCGATCCCTCCACCATCGCACCACCACTTCCGACGGGAGACCGCATGACCGAGCTGCGCCTGTTCACCTCCGAATCCGTGACCGAGGGGCATCCCGACAAGATCTGCGACCAGATCTCGGACAGCATCCTCGACGCGCTCCTCGAGGTGGATCCGCGCAGTCGAGTCGCCGTCGAGACGCTCGTCACCACCGGTCTCGTCCATGTCGCCGGTGAGGTCTCCACGAGCGGCTACGTCGACATCCCGACGATCGTCCGCGAGCGCATCCGGTCCATCGGCTACACCTCGTCCGACATCGGATTCGACGGCGACTCCTGCGGCGTGAGCGTGTCGATCGGCTCGCAGTCCGCCGACATCGCCGCCGGAGTCGACCATGCCTTCGAATCCCGCGAACAGTCCAGTGTCGACGCCTACGACCTCCAGGGCGCCGGCGACCAGGGCATCATGTTCGGGTTCGCGACCACCGAGACGCCGCAATACATGCCGCTGCCCAGCTGGATCGCACACCGTCTCGCGGAGCGACTCGCCGAGGTCCGCAAGTCCGGCCAGCTCGACTACCTGCGCCCGGACGGCAAGACCCAGGTCACCATCGGATACGACGGCTTCCTCCCGAAGACTGTGGAGACGGTCGTGGTCTCCACGCAACACAATCCGGGTGTCTCCACGGAGCAGCTGCGTCGCGACGTCCAGCGTCACGTCATCGAACCGGTCCTCGCGACGGTCGAACTCGACAGCTCGAACGTGACGCACCTGATCAACCCGACCGGCATCTTCGTCGTCGGTGGCCCGATGGGCGACGCGGGGCTCACCGGACGCAAGATCATCATCGACACCTACGGCGGAGCGGCTCGACACGGCGGTGGAGCCTTCAGCGGGAAGGACCCGTCGAAGGTGGACCGCTCGGCCGCATACGCCATGCGCTGGGTGGCGAAGAACGCGGTCGCCGCCGGATTCGCCGAACGTCTCGAGGTGCAGGTCGCCTACGCCATCGGCAAGGCCGCGCCGGTCGGGCTCTACGTCGAGACCTTCGGGACGGCCCATGTGCCGGAGGCGGACATCACGCGCGCGATCCGCGACGTCTTCGATCTCCGTCCGGCCGCGATCATCGCCGACCTCGACCTCATCCGCCCCATCTACGCCGCAACGGCGGCGTACGGGCACTTCGGCCGCGAGCTCCCCGACTTCACGTGGGAGCGTCTCGACCGGGTGGAGGCGTTGCGGTCAGCAGCCGGGCTGTAGCCGTGGTCGGCGCGAGGGTCGCCAGGGTGGTACTCGACTCCCCGTTGCCACAGCTCGACCATCTGTTCGACTACGCCATTCCCGACGAGCTGGCCGATGACGCCGTGCTCGGCGCGCGCGTCTCGGTCCCGTTGCGCTCGGCCGGGCGGTCGGCGAACGGGTTCATCGTGGACCTCGCCGACTCGAGCGAGTTCGGCGGGGCGCTCAGCCCGCTGAGCTCGGTCGTGTCGTCGGTACCGGTCCTGACCCCGACCCTGTGGACGCTCGCTCGCCGTGTCGCGGATCGCAGCGCCGGCAGCGCGATGGACGTCCTGCGTCTCGCGATCCCGCCGCGACAGGTCCGGGTGGAGAAGACCTGGGCCGCCGCGGCCCCGCCGGAGCCTCCGTCGGTCGAGCGGCGCACCGTCCCGGGGTTCGCCCCCGGCTCCCTCGACCGGCTCGCGCCGGGGGAGCGGTACGCGATCAGCGCGATCCCCACCCTGACCGCGACGAGCGCGGGCGTCTGGCTCCCGGACTGGTCCTTCACGCTGGCGGCTCTCGCCGTGAACCAGCTGGCCGAGGGCAGAAGCGCGATCCTGTGCGTCCCCGACTACCGGGACGTCGAACACCTCCTTGCGGCGCTCGACGACCTCGGTGTCGGTGCCGCGGTCGCGAGGGCCGACGCCAAGCAGACCCCCGCTGCTCGCTACCGCTCCTACCTGGACGGACTGCATCCGGTGCCGCGGATCGTCGTCGGCAACCGGTCGGCCGTCTATGCACCGGCGCACGACCTCGGACTCATCGCCCTCTGGGACGACGGCGACGCCCTCCATCAGGAGCAGCTCGCCCCCTATGTGCACGCCCGCGACGTCGCGTTGACCCGGCAGGAGATGAGCGGATCCGCCCTTGTCTTCGCCGCGCATTCGCGCAGTACCGAGACGCAGCGACTCGTCGAACTCGGCTGGCTGCACGAGGTCGCACCCACCCCGCCGATACGACCGAGAGTCGTCGTGTCCCGGGCCAGCGGCGACGACGCCATGACGAGCCAGGCGAGGATCCCGTCGAGCGCGTGGCGCGCGGTCGACGAGGCATTGCATCACGGACCCGTGCTGGTCCAGGTCGCGCGGCCGGGGTACGCGCCGCACCTCGCCTGTCGACGGTGCGGGACGAGGGCCCACTGCTCGGTGTGCCACGGTCCACTCCAACTCGCCACAGCCCGTTCGCAGCCCTCCTGCCGTTGGTGCGGTCACCTCGCGGCTGGGTGGTCGTGCGAGACCTGTCACGACACCGCGTTCCGCGTCACGGCCGCCGGCACCGGCCGGACCGCCGAGGAACTGGGCCGGGCGTTCCCCCGGTACCGGGTCGTGGTGTCGGACGGAGACGCCCCCAAGTTCGAGGTCGGCCCGGAGCCGGCGCTGGTGATCGCGACCCGAGGCGCGGAGCCCGTCGCCGCGGGCGGCTATGCCGCCGTCCTCCTGGTCGACGGCGACCGCATGCTGGCGCGGGAGTCGCTCCGCGTCGCCGAGGACTGCCTGCGGTGGTGGTCGAACGCCGCAGCTCTGGCCGCTCCACGCGCGCCGGTGCTCCTGATCGGCGTCGAGGCCCCCGTGGCGAACGCCTTCGCCCTCTGGCAGCAACCGCGGTTCGCGAGTGAGGAACTCGCCGAGCGCAGAGAGCTCGGGTTCCCTCCCGCGGTCCGGAGCGCGACCCTCACCGGCACCCGCGACGCCGTCGACGCCGCTCTCGCCGCACTGCCCGCCGAGTACCGGAGCCGCGTGCTCGGCCCGACCGTCGACGAAGCGGGCGACAGCGTCGCGATCCTGCGGGTCGACTACGGCCACGCCAGGGCGGTCGCCGAGCAGTTGCGCGCGACCGTCGTCGCGCAGGCGGCGAAGCGTCGACGGCCGACCCCCGGCAGGCGGGCGCCGAAAGCCCCGCCTACACTCAGAGTACGATTCGACGATCCGGAGATGCTGTCATGATCCACCCCGTCCACGAAGTCCGAACCGCATGAGGCTGGTCTTCGCCGGCACCCCCGCCGTCGCCGTCCCGACGCTCGACGCCCTCGTCTCGGCCGGGCACGAGATCGCGGCCGTCGTGACTCGACCCGACGCCCCGCTCGGCCGCAAGCGGGTCCTGACCCCGTCGCCGGTGGCAGCGGCCGCCGAACGGCTCGGGCTCCCGGTCATCCGCGCTGCACGTCTCGACGACGACGCGACCGCGCGGATCGTCGCGCTCCGTGCGGAACTCGGCGTGATCGTCGCGTACGGCGGACTCGTCCGCGAACCCCTCCTGTCCGCGCCGGCACACGGTTGGATCAATCTGCACTTCTCATTGCTGCCGTCCTGGCGCGGCGCGGCTCCCGTCCAGCGGTCCGTGATGGCCGGAGACGCGGTCACCGGTGCATCGGTCTTCCAGCTCGTGCCGGCTCTCGACGCCGGAGACGTCTTCGCGACGGTGGAGACGCCGATCGGCGAGGGCGAGACCTCGGGGGAGCTCCTCGACCGCCTCGCCGAGCTCGGCGCACCGCTCACCGCGGAGGTCGTCGCCGCCATCGGCGCCGGCACCGCGGTCGCGGTCCCGCAGCGGGGCGAGGTGTCGCTCGCGCCGAAGCTCGACGGCCAGGACGGTCGGATCGTCTGGGACCGCCCCGTCGCCGACGTGTGGTCGCAGATCCGCGGGGTGACCCCCGAGCCGGGCGCGTTCACCCTCCTCGACGAGTCACGGCTGAAGGTGCACCGTGCCGTCCCCGCGACGACCATGCCGACGGACCCACCGGCGCCCGGGACGATCGCGTCCATCGACGGCCTCGTCCTGGTCGGCACGGCGGACACACCGTTGCAACTGCTGCAGGTGCAGCCGGCCGGGCGCACGGCGATGCCCGCCGCCGACTGGTGGCGCGGCGCGTCCGCTGGAACCGATCGGCTGGTCACCGCGTGAGCGGCCAGCAGCCCGAGGGCCAGCGACGCCGCGACCGACGGCCCCGCGACGAGGAACCCCGACGCGGACGCCAGCGTCCCACGCGTCCGCGTGACTCGGCGACCGTGCAGCCGGCACGCCGAGTGGCCTTCGACGTCATCCACGCCGTCAGCACCTCGGACGCCTACGCGAACCTCCTCCTGCCACACCGGCTGGCCGAGGCGAAGTTGAGTCCGGCGGACGCCGGCCTCGCGACCGAGCTGACGTACGGCACCCTTCGCCGACGCGGGTACTACGACCGCGTCATCGCGCACGCGGCGAAGCGTCCCGTGACCGAGATCGACGACGCGATCCTCGACGTCCTGCGGCTCGGTGCCCATCAGCTGCTCTCCATGCGCGTCGCAGGCCACGCCGCCGTGAACGAGTCCGTCGAACTCGCCCGGTCCGCCGGTTCGCGGTCGGCGGCCGGCTTCACCAACGGTGTCCTCCGCACCATCTCGCGGACCGAACCCGCCGAGTGGGAGCGGATCCTGCTGGGTGAGGTCACGAACGACACCGATCGCCTGGCAGTGAGCACCGCCCACCCGTCGTGGGTCGTTCGGGCCATCAGGCAGGCGCTCGACCTGCAGGACCGCGGCGACGAACTCGAGGAGGCGCTGGCCGCGGACAACCTCGCCCCGCAGGTGAACCTCATCGCGCTCCCGGGGCTCGCCGACCGGCCTGAGGACGCCGAGCCGAACCGCTTCTCCCCATACGGCTTCCGCAACCCCGGCGGCGACCCGGTCCAGCTCGTCGGGACCGGCGGCGGCCGCCTCCGCGTCCAGGACGAGGGCTCGCAGCTCGCCGCGCTCGCGCTGACGCGGGCGGTACCGGTGCGGCCCGGCGAGCGATGGCTCGACCTGTGCGCGGGCCCGGGTGGCAAGGCGGCACTCCTGGCCGCCGAGGCTCTCGCCGGGGAGGCACGCCTCGATGCGAACGAACTGGTCCCTGCGAGGGCCCGTCTCGTGGAACGCGCCCTCGCAGGTGTCCCGCTCGAGGTGTCGGTCTCGACCGCCGACGGCACGAAGCTCGCTGCGGAGCATCCCGGGAGCTACGACCGAATCCTCCTCGACGCCCCGTGCACCGGGCTCGGCGCGCTGCGACGACGACCGGAGGCGCGGTGGCGGAAGACCCCGAAGGACGTCTCCGAACTCACCCGACTGCAGGGCTCACTGCTCGACGCCGCCATCACCGCGCTCGCTCCCGGCGGGATCGTGGCGTACGTGACGTGTTCGCCGCACGTCGGCGAGACGGCACTGATCGTGGAGAGCGCGCTGCGAGCCCACCCCGGGATGGAGCGACTCGACACCTCCGCGGTGCTCGACCAGGTCACGACCGAACCGCTCGACGCCGCGGCGCCCGGTGGCGCGGTCCAGCTCTGGCCGCACCGCCAGGGCACCGACGCCATGTACATCGCGCTGCTCCGCAAACCCGCGGAGTCGGCCGGACCCGCTGTCGATCGATAGGCTCGAGCACATGTCCGCGCGCATCAACCCGAGCATCCTGTCCGCCGATTTCGTGAACCTCCAGGCCGACCTGGAGCGGATCGCGAGCGCCGACCTCGTCCACGTCGACGTCATGGACAACCATTTCGTCCCGAACCTCACCTTCGGTCCGCAGATGGTCGGTCGCATCCAGGACGTGTCTCCGGTCCCGCTCGACGTCCACCTCATGATCTCGGACGTCGATCGATGGGCTCCCGGCTACGCCGAGCTCGGGGCGTTCTCGGTGACGTTCCACGCCGAGGCCACCGGCGACCCCGTCGCCCTCGCCAGACGCCTGCGTTCCATCGGGGCGCGTGCCGGGATCGCGGTGAAGCCCGGCACACCCATCGAGCCGTACCTGGAACTCCTGCCGGAGTTCGACCAAGTGCTCGTCATGACGGTCGAACCGGGGTTCGGCGGACAGTCGTTCATGCCGGAGACCATGCCGAAGCTGCAGGCGCTGTCAGCCGAGGTCGCACGCACCGGTCTCGACGTCTGGCTCCAGGTCGACGGTGGGATCTCCGCGGACACGATCGGGATCGCGGCCGCCGCCGGTGCCGACACCTTCGTCGCTGGGTCGGCCGTCTACAGCGGTTCCGATCCGGCCTCGAACATCGCGCTGCTCCGGGCCGCCGCCGAGGCGTCGACGCACACCCACTGACGCAGCGGGCCGGTCCAGCGCGTCCGCGGTGCGCGCCGCCGCCCGGAACCGGTACCCTGGAGCACGTGAAAACCTTCGACGAGCTGTTCGACGAGCTGCGCCTGAAGGCCGAGACCCGGCCGGAGGGTTCCGGCACCGTCCGCGAACTGGACACGGGTGTGCACGGCATCGGGAAGAAGATCGTCGAGGAGGCCGCCGAGGTCTGGATGGCGGCCGAGTACCAGAGCGACACCGAGACGGCCGAGGAGATCTCCCAGCTGCTCTACCACGTGCAGGTGATGATGGTGGCGAAGGGGCTCACCCCCGCCGACGTCTACCGACATCTGTAGGAGCACGTCGCGGCGCATCCGCCGCGCCTCCTGATCACCCTGTCGAGACACCATCGCACAACACGAAAGTCACCCCATGCTGAGAGTCGCCGTGCCCAACAAGGGCTCGCTGTCCGAGACCGCCGTCGAGATGCTGCAGGAGGCCGGCTACGCGACCCGTCGCGACACCAAGGAGCTCCACGTCGTCGACGCACGGAACGACGTCGAGTTCTTCTACCTCCGTCCGCGCGACATCGCGACCTACGTCGGTTCCGGCGCCCTCGACATCGGCATCACGGGGCGCGATCTGCTCCTGGACTCGCACTCCGCCGCGACTGAACTCGCCGAGCTGGGCTTCGGCGGGTCGACGTTCCGCTTCGCCGGTCCGGCCGACGAGTTCTCCGAGCTCTCCGATCTCGCGGGTAAGACGGTCGCCACCAGCTACCCCGGCCTCGTCGGCAACTTCCTCCGCGACGCCGAAGTGGATGCGACGCTCGTCCACCTCGACGGTGCGGTCGAGTCGGCCGTCCAGCTCGGGGTCGCGGACGCGGTGGCCGACGTCGTGTCCACCGGCACCACCCTTCGGAAGGCCGGCCTCGGCATCTTCGGCCCGGTGATCCTCGACTCCACCGCCGTGCTCATCGCGTCGCCGGAGACGAAGCCCACCACGGCCACGCTCATCCGCCGACTGCAGGGCGTGCTCGTCGCGCGGCAGTACGTGCTCGTCGACTACGACCTCCCGGTCCGGCTGCTCGAGCAGGCGACCGCCGTCGCCGGTGGCATCGAGTCGCCGACGGTCTCGCCGCTCCGCGATCCCGAGTGGGTGGCGGTCCGGGTCATGATCCCTCGCGGCGACGCGAACGACGTCATGGACCGCCTCTACGAGCTCGGCGCACGCGCCATCCTCGTCACGGCCATCCACGCCGCCCGACTCTGAGTCGCCCCTCCATCATCACCCGTCCCAGTCGCATTGCGGAGGCCTCCGTGTCACTCGCCACCCGAGTCATCCCCTGTCTCGACGTCGCCGACGGGCGCGTCGTGAAGGGCGTCAACTTCCTCGACCTCCGCGATGCCGGCGATCCGGTCGAGCTCGCGAAGCGCTACGCCGAGCAGGGCGCCGATGAACTGACCTTCCTCGACGTCACGGCCACCGTGGCCGAACGCGACACCACCTACGACCTCGTCAGCCGCACCGCCGAGCAGGTCTTCATCCCGCTCACGGTCGGCGGTGGGGTCCGCTCGACCCAGGACGTCTCCCGGCTGCTGGCCAGCGGGGCGGACAAGGTCGGCGTGAACAGCGCCGCGATCGGCCGACCGGAGTTGCTGGGGGAGATCGCCGACCGCTTCGGCGCTCAGGTCCTCGTCCTCTCCCTGGACGTGAAGCGACACGCCGGCAGCGCATCCGGATGGATCGTCACGACACACGGCGGCCGACGTGAGACCGAACTCGACGCGCTCGCCTGGGCCTCCGAGGCGATCGACCGCGGTGCGGGCGAGCTGTTGGTGAACTCGATCGACGCCGACGGCACCAAGGCCGGGTTCGACACCGAGCTCATCAGCGCCATGCGCGAGATCAGCCGGGTTCCGGTCATCGCGTCAGGGGGAGCTGGCCGCCTCGCCGACTTCCCACCCGCGATCGCCGCGGGGGCCGACGCCGTCCTCGCTGCGAGCGTCTTCCACAACGGTGAGTTGACGATCGGGCAGGTCAAACAGGAACTCGCCGACGCCGGCTGGACGGTGCGGGCATGAGCGCGGACATCACCATCCCGGTGGGCGCCGATCCGGAGACCGCGATCGGGCAGCTCACCTTCGACGCGCAGGGCCTGCTCCCCGCGATCGTGCAGCAGTGGGACTCCCGCGAGGTGCTCATGCTCGGCTGGATGGACGCCGAGGCCGTCCGCCGGACGATGACCGAGGGTCGGGTCACCTACTGGTCCCGCTCACGACAGGAGTACTGGCGCAAGGGGGACACCTCCGGACACGTGCAGTTCGTCCGGGCGCTCGCCTACGACTGCGACGGGGATACCCTGTTGGTGGAGGTCGATCAGCACGGCGCTGCCTGCCACACGGGCACGCGCAGCTGTTTCGACGGCCGGAGCCTCGACGTCGTCGCAGCGCCATCGCCGACACCATGAATCGAGTTGGAGCATGACCGAGAGCACTGCAGCACCCCAGTCCGGGCCGGTGGAGCCGCCGAGGCGCGACGAACCGTCCGAGGCTGACGAGCTCGAGTCACGAGCTCTGCGCAGTCGTCAGCGCCGCATGAAGACCCTGCTCCTCATCACCGCCGTCCTCGCCGACGCGCTCATCCTCGCGGCGTGGACCCAGACCTGGCTCTCGATCAGCCTCGTTGGCGTCGGCCCACACTCCGGCGCGCTCGACGTGGTCGGCTCCGTCGCCGCTCCCGCCCTGTCCGCACTCGCCCTCGCCGGTCTCGCCCTTGTCGCCGCGCTGGCGATCGCCGGGCCGGTGTTCCGCATCATCCTCGGCCTGCTGGAGGCCGTGATCGGCGCCTGCGTCATGATCTCGTCGATCGCCGTGCTCGCCTCGCCGGCGACCGCGGGCGCGGCGGCCGTGACCGAGGCCACGGGCGTCGCCGGGAGCCAGTCGACCATCGACCTCGTCGCGGCGACCACGCTCACCGCCTGGCCGGCGATCACCATGGTGCTCGGCGTCGTGCTCGCACTCGCCGGGCTCGCGACCGTGCTCACCCACCGCCGGTGGCCCGGTCCGTCGAAGAAGTACCAGACCGTCCGGTTCACGCAGGTCGAGACGGCCCCGAGCGCCGACCCGGTGGGCGCCTGGGACGACCTCAGCCGCGGCGACGACCCGACGCGCTGACCGCTCCGCCGACCCCCGACGGCACCCCGGGCCACCTGGGAACTCGTGGCCCACGCACGGAACCGCGCACCGGTTGCCGGTACACTGGAACCCGCACTCGCACAGAAGGAGAACCATGAGCACCGACCCCTCGGACCCCGGCCACGGACACTCGCCCGCCGCCTGGACGGCCGTGATCATCATGTTGGTCGCGTTCGCCGCCGGTACGGTCTTCTTCTGGCTCGACATGCCCGTCCTCGTCTGGGCCTCCGCCGGCGTCCTCCTCCTCGGGTGGATCACGGGCGGTGTCCTCGCCAAGGCGGGTTACGGCGTCGGCGGGTCCAAGACCGTGGCGAAAGAGCACTGAACATGCTCGCCGACCTGATGGCCGGCGCGAAGGAGGACGCTCTCGGGCGCCTCGCGGGCCGTCCGGCTGCAGTCGTCGAAGCCGCCGCTGTCGACGCCCCTCCGGCCATCGACGCCCTCGCTGCGCTCGCCCCGGCCGACCAGGTCAAGATCATCGCCGAGGTCAAGCGGTCCAGTCCGTCCCGCGGCGCGCTGGCCGACATCCCCGACCCGGCGCTCCTCGCCTCGCTCTACGAGCAGGGTGGTGCCAGCGCGGTCAGCGTGCTGACCGAGGGCCGGAAGTTCGGCGGTTCGCTGCAGGACCTCGAGGCCGTCCGTGCCGCGATCCGCATCCCGGTCCTGCGCAAGGACTTCATCTCCTTGCCGTACCAGGTGTTCGAAGCCCGGGCATCCGGCGCCGACCTGGTCCTCCTGATCGTCGCCGGACTCGATCAGGCCACCCTGTCGTCGCTGCATGAACTCGTCGTGCAGCTCGGCATGACCCCGCTGGTCGAGACCCATTCCGCCGACGAGCTGGCCAGAGCGAGCGACATCGGCGCGCGGCTCATTGGTGTCAACGCGCGGAACCTCAGCACCTTCGAACTCGACCAACACCTCTTCGGATCGTTGACCGACCGTTTCCCCGCCGACGCCGTCAAGGTGGCCGAGTCCGCTGTGCTCCGCGCCGCCGACGTCGCCGCCTACCGACGTGACGGCGCCGACGTCGTCCTGGTCGGCGAGGCGCTCGTCACCGGCGACCCCGTCGCCACCCTCGAACAGTTCCTGGGAGCCACCGCATGACCATGTCACCAGCCACCCCCGCCCACGCGGAACCGACGCACCTCCGAGACGAAGCCGGTCCGTTCTTCGGCGACTTCGGCGGACGCTACATGCCGGAGGCGCTCATCGCCGCGGTCGACGAGCTCGCGACGGCCTACGAGGCCGCCAAGGCCGACGAGAGCTTCCAGGCCGAGCTGACGACGCTGCTCCGCGACTACGCCGGCCGCCCGTCGATCATCACCGAGGTGCCACGCTTCGCCGCATCGGCCGGTGGTGCGCGCATCTTCCTCAAGCGCGAGGACCTCAACCACACCGGCTCGCACAAGATCAACAACGTCCTGGGCCAGGCGCTCCTCACGAAGCGCATCGGCAAGACCCGCGTCATCGCCGAGACGGGGGCCGGTCAGCACGGTGTGGCCACGGCCACCGCGGCCGCTCTCTTCGGCCTCGACTGCACGATCTACATGGGCGAGGTCGACACCGAGCGCCAGGCGCTCAACGTCGCCCGCATGCGGCTCCTCGGCGCGACCGTGATCCCCGTCACGACGGGGTCCCGGACCCTCAAGGACGCCATCAACGAGGCGTACCGCGACTGGGTCGCGTCGGTCGAGACCACGAACTACATCTTCGGCACCGCGGCGGGCCCACACCCCTTCCCGGTCATGGTCCGCGACTTCCAGAAGATCATCGGAGAAGAGGCCCGCGCACAGCTCCTCGAGCTGAACGGTTCACTTCCGGACGCGGTCGTCGCCTGCGTCGGTGGCGGCTCCAACGCCATCGGTATCTTCCACGCCTTCCTCGACGACGCGGACGTCGCGCTCTACGGAGTGGAGGCTGCCGGCGACGGCGTCGACACCCCACGGCACGCCGCGTCCATCGGCCGCGGTCGTCCGGGTGTCCTGCACGGTGCCCGCACCTTCGTTCTCCAGGACGACGACGGCCAGACCGTCGAGTCCCATTCCATCTCCGCAGGCCTCGACTACCCGGGCGTCGGACCGGAGCACGCCTGGCTCGCCGACACCGGCCGGGCGACGTACGTCCCCGCGACGGACGCCGAGGCGATGGAGGCCTTCCGGCTCCTGAGCCGCACCGAGGGGATCATCCCAGCGATCGAGTCCGCCCACGCACTGGCCGGGGCCATCGTCCTCGGCAAGGAACTGGGCCCCGAGGCGACCATCCTGATCAACCTCTCCGGGCGCGGAGACAAGGACGTCGAGACGGCTGCCACCTACTTCGGGCTCCTCGACGAAGCCGGGCGGAACGCATGACCGCCCCGGCCACCGACCACACGACGGTCTCACCGGTCGCCTCGGCGATCGACGCCGCCGCCGTCGACCGCCGCGGCGCCCTCATCGGGTACCTCCCCGTCGGGTTCCCCGACCTCCAGACGAGTATCGACGCCGCCATCGCGCTCGCGCAGAACGGCGTCGACGTCCTCGAGCTCGGCGTGCCCTACTCCGACCCCGTGATGGACGGAGCGGTCATCCAGGCAGCGACCATGACCGCCCTCGCGGAGGGGTTCCGGTTGCGCGACGTCTTCACGGCGATCAGCGCCATCCGCGCCGCCGTGGACGTCCCGGTCCTCGTCATGACGTATTGGAACCCGGTGCTGCAGTACGGCGTCGAGCGCTTCGCCTCCGACCTCGCCGCGGCCGGGGGAGCCGGGCTCATCACCCCCGACATCACCCCCGACGCCGCGGCGGACTGGCTGGACGCCAGTGAACGCCACGGCCTCGACCGGGTCTTCCTCGCAGCGCCGACGTCGAGCGACGAGCGCCTGTCGCTCGTGACCGAGCGCTCCCGCGGCTTCGTGTACACCGTCTCCACGATGGGCATCACCGGTGCCCGGCAGGACCTCGACGCGGCCGCGAAGACCCTCGTCGGTCGGCTCCGCACGGCGGGTGCACAGCACGCGTGCGTCGGCATCGGCATCTCGACCGCGGAGCAGGTCCGCTCGGTCCTCGAGTACGCCGACGGAGCCATCGTCGGCTCCGTCTTCGTCAAGGCTCTCGCCGACGGCGGTGTCCCGGCAATCACCGAGGTCGCCCGCTCGCTCGCGGCCGGCACCGCCCGCTGAGGGTATCCTCACCACGCCCGCGATGCTGAAAGCCCTACACTCGATCAGAGTTCGTAACGAAAGGCGACCACTGCAGTGATTGCACCCCTCAGCATCCCGAGCCCGAACCCGGACATCGCGACCTTCAGCGTGGGCCCGTTCACGGTGCACATGTACGCGCTCTGCATCATCGCCGGGATCATCGCCGCCACCATCCTCACCTCCCGGCGGCTGACGAAGCGCGGTGCCGAGCCGGGCATCGTGCTCGACATCATCCTGTGGGCCATCCCCTTGGGGATCATCGGTGCGCGGATCTTCCACGTCCTGACCCACCCCGGCGACTACTTCTACCCGGGTGCAGACCTCCTGCGGACGCTCTACATCTGGGAGGGCGGCATCGCGATCTTCGGTTCGCTCATCGGCGGAGCGGTCGGTGCCTACATCGGCTGCCGCATGACGGGGATCCGGTTCTGGACCTTCGCCGACGCCCTCGCGCCCGGCCTGCTGCTCGCCCAGGCGTTCGGTCGCCTCGGCAACTACTTCAACCACGAGCTCTACGGGCTCCCCACGGACCTGCCCTGGGGCCTCGAGATCGAGGCCAGCAACCCCGCGTTCCCGATCGGTCTGCCCGCCGGCACGCTGTTCCACCCCACGTTCCTGTACGAGATCATCTGGAACCTGCTGGGGGTGGCTGTCATCCTCTGGATCGGACACCGCTTCAACCCGCAGTGGGGCCGCTTGTTCGGTGTCTACCTCATCTGGTACGGCGCCGGTCGCACGGTCTGGGAGACCATCCGGATCGACCCGAGTGAGTACCTGTTCGGCATCCGCGCCAACGTCTGGGCCGCGATCCTCGCGATCGTCGTCGGACTCGCGATCATCGTCATCCAGTCGCGTCGCCACACGGGTGCCGAGCCGTCGCCGTACGTCCCCGGCCGTTCCTGGGCCGATCCGAAGGCTGCGGTAGACTACTACGACACCGACGCGGAGAACCTGGGGCTGCGCAGTGCCTCCGCCGACGACGATGCCGACGGATCAGACCGCACTGCGTCATCCACTCCGTCGTCCGAAGCCACGGTCGCCACAAGCAAGACCGGCTCTCGCTCCTAGGCTGAACGCACCCTCGTCGGCCCGGTGGATCTCGGCTCAGCAGGGGATCCATCACCCGTTTCGTCCCAGGGCCAGCGACGTCCCCTTTCTGATCCCCTTTCGTGAGGACGGTAATTCCATGGCGCATGCACCGTACGCTTCGTTCAGCTCGGTTCCGCCCAAGCAGGGCATGTACGACCCGGCGAACGAGAAGGACGCCTGTGGCCTGGCGATGGTCGCGACCCTGACGGGCGAGGCCTCGCACAGCATCATCGACGCGGCGCTCGGTTCGCTCCGCAACCTGGAGCACCGCGGCGCGATCGGTTCCGACGCCGGGACCGGCGACGGCGCGGGCATCCTCACCCAGATGCCCGACGCCTTCCTGCGCGGCGTCGCCGGATTCGACCTGCCGCCGGTCGGTGCGTACGCCGTGGGCATCGCCTTCCTGCCCACCGACGCCTCCGAGCGCGCACAGCTCCAGACGCGCATCGCCGCGATCGCCGCGGAGGAGGAACTCACCGTCCTCGGCTGGCGCGAGGTGCCGGTCGACCCCGACGAGCTGGGGAAGCTCGCCCGTGCAGCCATGCCGGCGTTCGAGCAACTGTTCGTCACCGGGTCCGGCGCCTCGACGCCGACCGGGATCGCCCTCGACCGACTCGCCTTCCGGCTCCGGAAGCGGGCGGAGCGCGAGCTCGGGGCGTACTTCATCTCCCTGTCGAGCCGCACGCTCGTCTACAAGGGCATGGTCACGACGCTCCAGCTCGAACCGTTCTACCCCGACCTGTCCGACGAGCGGTTCGCGACCAAGCTCGCCATCGTCCACTCGCGGTACTCCACCAACACGTTCCCGTCCTGGCCGCTCGCCCAGCCGCTGCGCATGATGGCGCACAACGGCGAGATCAACACGGTCGAGGGCAACCGCAACTGGATGCGCGCGCGGCAGTCGCAGCTCGAGTCCGAGCTCATCGGCGACATCCGCCCGCTGCTCCCCATCATCACGCCCGGAGCGAGCGACTCCGCCTCGTTCGACGAGGTCCTGGAGCTGCTGACGCTGACCGGACGGTCCCTCCCGCACGCCATGATGATGATGGTGCCCGAGGCCTGGGAGAAGCAGACCGGGCTGTCGCAGGAGCGACGCGACTTCTACGAGTTCAACTCCATGCAGATGGAACCGTGGGACGGTCCGGCCGCCCTCACCTTCACGGACGGCTCACTCGTCGGCGCGACCCTGGACCGGAACGGCCTGCGTCCGGGTCGCTGGCTGGAGACGACCGACGGCCTCGTCGTCCTGGGTAGCGAGATCGGCGTCCTCGACGTCGACCCGAGCCGGGTCAAGCGCAAGGGCCGCCTGCGCCCCGGAAAGATGTTCCTTGTCGACACCGAGGCCGGGCGGATCATCGAGGACGACGAGATCAAGGACGAGCTCTCGGCTTCGGCACCCTGGGGCGACTGGCTCGACGCCGGACGCATCAACCTGAGCGACCTGCCGGAGCGCGAGCACATCGTGCACACGCCGGCATCCGTCACCCGCCGCCAGCGGACCTTCGGGTACACCGAGGAGGAGGTGCGCATCCTCCTGCAGCCCATGGGGCAGAACGGTGCGGAGCCGCTCGGCGCGATGGGGTCGGACACCCCGATCGCGGTGCTCTCCGACCGCCCTCGGCTCCTCTTCGACTACTTCGTGCAGCAGTTCGCCCAGGTCACCAACCCGCCGCTCGACTCGATCCGCGAGGAGGTCGTCACCTCGCTGAAGCTCGGGCTCGGCCCGGAGCGCAACCTCCTCTCGTGGGGCCCCGAGCACGCCAAGCAGGTCGTCCTCGACTTCCCGGTCATCGACAACGACGAGCTCGCCAAGATCCAGCACATCGACCCGAACCCGGCGAGCCCACTGACGACGACCGTCAAGGCGCTGTACCGCGTCGAGGACGGCTCGGCCGGACTCGAGACGCGCCTGCGCGAGATGTGCGACGAGGTCGACCAGGCGATCCTCGCCGGCTCGGAGTTCATCGTCCTGAGCGACCGTGACTCGAACTCCGACCTCGCGCCGATCCCGTCGTTGCTCTCGCTCGCCGCCGTGCACCACCACCTGATCCGCGCCGAGAACCGGATGAAGGTCGGGCTCGTCGTCGAGGCCGGCGACGTGCGCGAGGTCCACCACGTCGCGCTGCTCATCGGCTACGGCGCCTCCGCGATCAACCCGTACCTGGCCATGGAGAGCTGCGAGGACCTCGTCCGCAGCGGCCTCATCCAGGGCGTCACCCGCGAGCAGGCCGTCAAGAACGTCATCAAGGCGCTCGGCAAGGGCGTGCTCAAGATCATGTCGAAGATGGGCATCTCCACGGTGTCCTCCTACGCCGGAGCACAGGCCTTCGAGGCCGTCGGCCTGAGCCAGCAGCTCGTCGACAGCTACTTCACCGGTACGGAGACGAAGCTCGGCGGTGTCGGCATCGAGGTGATCGCCGAGGAGAACGCGAAGCGTCACCGGTACGCCTACCCCGAGGACGCCGCCTCGACGGCCCACGAGCGCCTGCAGTCGGGCGGCGAGTACCAGTGGCGTCGCGACGGTTCGCCGCACCTCTTCAACCCGGAGACGGTCTTCAAGCTGCAGCACGCGACCAAGACGCGCCGGTACGACATCTTCCGCGAGTACACCCACATGGTCGACTCCCAGGCGGCGCAGCTCATGACGCTCCGCGGGATGTTCACGCTCCGCGCCGGTGCCCGCCCGCCCGTCCCGCTCGACGAGGTCGAGTCGGTCGCGTCGATCGTGAAGCGGTTCTCGACCGGGGCGATGAGCTACGGTTCCATCTCGCGCGAGGCGCACGAGACGCTGGCGATCGCGATGAACAGCATCGGTGCCAAGTCGAACACGGGTGAGGGCGGCGAGGACGTCGACCGGCTCCTCGACCCGACGCGCCGCAGCGCGATCAAGCAGGTCGCCTCCGGCCGGTTCGGCGTGACGAGCATGTACCTGACGCACGCCGACGACATCCAGATCAAGCTCGCCCAGGGTGCGAAGCCCGGCGAGGGCGGGCAGTTGCCGCCGACGAAGGTGTACCCGTGGGTGGCACGGACGCGGCACGCCACGGCGGGCGTCGGCCTCATCTCGCCGCCGCCGCACCACGACATCTACTCCATCGAAGACCTCAAGCAGCTCATCTTCGACCTGAAGCGTGCGAACCCGAAGGCCCGGATCCACACCAAGCTGGTGAGCCAGTCCGGCATCGGTGCGGTGGCCGCGGGCGTCGCGAAGGCGCTCTCGGACGTGATCTTGGTCTCGGGTCACGACGGCGGAACCGGCGCGAGCCCGTTGAACTCCCTGAAGCACGCCGGGACGCCGTGGGAGCTGGGTCTCGCTGAGACGCAGCAGACGCTCATGCTCAACAACATGCGCGACCGCGTCGTGGTGCAGGTCGACGGTCAGATGAAGACCGGACGCGACGTCGTCATCGGCGCACTGCTCGGCGCGGAGGAGTTCGGCTTCGCGACGGCACCGCTCGTCGTCTCCGGGTGCGTCATGATGCGCGTGTGCCACCTCGACACCTGCCCGGTCGGCGTCGCGACGCAGAACCCGGTGCTGCGCGAGCGGTTCACCGGCAAGCCGGAGTTCGTCGTGAACTTCTTCGAGTTCATCGCCCAGGAGGTGCGCGAGTACCTCGCCGAGCTCGGGTTCCGGACGCTCGAGGAGGCGATCGGCCACAACGAACTGATCGACGCCGACCGGGCGATCGACCATTGGAAGGCGTCCGGGCTCGACCTGGCCCCGGTCCTCGTGGGTCCCGTCTTCGCCGACGACGAGCCGCGGATCAACCGCCGGCCGCAGGAGCACGAGCTCGAGAAGCACTTCGACCAGCAGCTCATCACGGCCGCCTCGGACGTGCTCGAACACGGCGGCCACTTCTCGGTCGACCTGCCCATCCGCAACACGGAGCGGGCGGTCGGCACCATGCTCGGCCACGAGGTCACCAGACGACACGGCGAGAACGGGCTCCCGGCAGGGAGCATCGACATCACCCTGCGCGGCTCGGCCGGGCAGTCCTTCGGTGCGTTCCTCCCCGGCGGCATCGCCCTGCGGCTCATCGGCGACTCGAACGACTACGTCGGCAAGGGCCTGTCCGGTGGACAGATCGTCGTCCGGCCATCCGAGCGCGCAGCCTTCGCGCCCGAGGAGAACGTGATCGCCGGCAACGTCATCGGCTACGGCGCGACCCAGGGCACCATGTTCCTGAGCGGGATCGTCGGCGAGCGGTTCCTGGTGCGCAACTCCGGCGCCACGGCGGTCGTCGAAGGCGTCGGTGACCACGCGCTCGAGTACATGACGGGTGGTCTCGCCGTCATCCTGGGTCAGACCGGCCGGAACCTCGGCGCGGGCATGTCCGGCGGCACGGCCTACGTGTTCGACCTCGAACGCGACCAGGTCAACCGCGACTCCCTCGCCTCGGGGGAGCTCACCCTGTCCGAACTCGACAGTGCCGACGCCGAGATCGTCCGCGACCTCCTCGAACGGCACGTCGTGGAGACCGGTTCTCCGCTGGCCGGCCGGCTGCTCGCCGACATCGAAGACTCACTCTCCCGGTTCGTCAAGGTCCTCCCGCGTGACTACGCGGCAGTCCTGGCGACCCGACAGACCGCACTCGACGAGGGGCTCGACCCCGACGGCGACATCGTATGGAACCGAATCCTGGAGGTGACCGGTGGCTGATCCCAAGGGATTCCTGAAGGTACCGGAGCGCGAGCTCCCGAAGCGCCGGCCCGTGCCGGTCCGCATCATGGACTGGAAAGAGGTCTACGAGCAGAGCGACCCCGCGACCGTCCGCAAGCAGGCTGGTCGCTGCATGGACTGCGGCATCCCGTTCTGCCATCAGGGCTGCCCGCTGGGCAACCTCATCCCGGAGTGGAACGACCTGATGTGGCGAGGCGAGGGACGCTCGGCCATCGAGCGGCTGCACGCCACGAACAACTTCCCGGAGTTCACGGGTCGTCTCTGCCCGGCGCCGTGCGAGAGTTCGTGCGTGCTGGGCATCAACCAGCCCGCCGTGACCATCAAGCAGGTCGAGGTCTCGATCATCGATCAGGCGTTCGCCAACGGATGGGTCGAGTCCCACCCGCCGGAGCGGCTGACCGGCAAGACGGTCGCCGTCGTCGGCTCCGGGCCGGCCGGCCTCGCCGCAGCCCAGCAGCTGACGCGTGCCGGCCACACGGTCGCGGTCTACGAGCGCGACGACCGCATCGGCGGCCTGCTGCGCTACGGCATCCCGGACTTCAAGATGGAGAAGAAGCACCTCGACATCCGTTTGAAGCAGATGCAGGACGAGGGCACCCGGTTCCGCGCCGGCGTGAACATCGGGGTCGACATCAGCTGGGACGAGCTCCGCGCCCGCTACGACGCCGTCGTCATCGCCACCGGTGCCATGGTGCCGCGCGACCTCCCGATCCCCGGTCGTGACTTCTCCGGGGTCCACTTCGCGATGGAGTACCTCGTGCAGGCGAACCGCGTCGGCGCCGGCGACACGGTCTCCGACCAGATCACGGCGGAGGACAAGCACGTGGTGGTCCTCGGCGGCGGCGACACCGGTGCCGACTGCATCGGCACGGCGCACCGTCAGGGTGCCGCCTCCGTCACGAACCTCGCCATCGGCACGCAGCCGGCGGGGGAGCGGCCCGAGCACCAGCCGTGGCCCATGATGCCGACGCTCTTCGAGGTCGCGAGTGCGCACGAGGAGGGCGGCAACCGCGAGTACCTGGTGTCGACCGTCGAGTTCCTCGCCAACGAGGCCGGCGAGGTGCGGGCGATCCGCGTCGCCGAGACGGAGTTCGTCGACGGCCGTCGCGTGCCGAAGAGCGGCACCGAACGCGAGATCCCGGCCGACCTCGTGCTCCTCGCGCTCGGATTCACGGGCCCGGAGGGCGAGACCCTCGAGTCGCAGTTCCAGCTCCCCTTCACGGGGCGCGGCAACGTGGCACGGGAGCACGACTACCAGACCAACCAGCCCGGCGTGTTCGTCGCCGGCGACGCCGGTCGTGGCCAGTCCCTCATCGTCTGGGCGATCGCCGAGGGCCGCGCTGCGGCGTCGGCCGTCGACCAGTACCTCGAGGGCGAGACCCAGCTTCCCTTCCCGGTCCGTCCCACGGACCAGCCCATCTCCCTCTAGGCTTTCAGGCGGACGACAAGCGTCGGACGCATCATGCCGAGCAGTGAGTACCGAAGCGCCTCGTGCGCAGAAACCATGGAGAACACACACACATGAGACGAGCCAAGATCGTCGCAACGCTGGGGCCTGCAGTCTCCAGCTATGAGAACATCCGGGCCATCATCGATGCGGGGGTCGATGTCACCCGGATGAACCTGAGCCACGGCAGCTACGACGTGCACGAGGCCATCTACGCCAACGTGCGCAAGGCCACCGAGGACTCCGGCCGTGCCGTCGCCGTCCTGGTCGACCTGCAGGGCCCGAAGATCCGCCTCGGCAAGTTCGAGGGCGGCCCGTACGACCTCGCCGTCGGCGACATCTTCAAGATCACCATCGAGGACATCCTCGGCACCAAGGAGATCTCCTCGACGACGTTCAAGGGCCTGCCCCAGGACGTCAAGCCGGGCGACTTCCTCCTGATCGACGACGGCAAGGTCAAGGTCGAGGTCGTTGAAGCGGACGACACCGTCGTGACCACTCGCGTCATCGTCGCCGGCCCCGTGTCGAACAACAAGGGCATCAACCTCCCCGGTGTCGCCGTCAACGTCCCCGCGCTCAGCGAGAAGGACGAAGCGGACCTCCGTTGGGGACTGCGTCTCGGCGCCGACCTCATCGCCCTGTCCTTCGTGCGCGACGCGGCCGACATCGACCGCGTCCACGAGATCATGGCGGAGGAGGGCCGGAAGGTCCCCGTGATCGCCAAGATCGAGAAGCCGCAGGCCGTCGAGAACCTCGAGAGCATCGTCGAGGCGTTCGACGCGATCATGGTCGCCCGTGGCGACCTCGGTGTCGAGCTCCCGCTCGAGGCCGTCCCGATCGTGCAGAAGCGCGCGGTGGAGCTCGCCCGTCGCATGGCGAAGCCGGTCATCGTCGCGACGCAGATGCTCGAGTCGATGATCTCCAGCCCCATCCCGACCCGCGCGGAGACCTCCGACGTCGCGAACGCGGTGCTCGACGGTGCTGACGCGGTCATGCTCAGTGGCGAGACGAGTGTCGGCGCCTACCCGGTGATCACGGTCCAGACCATGGCCCGGATCGTCGAGTCGACCGAGATCCACGGCCTCGACCGCGTTCCGCCGCTCGGCACGAAGCCGCGCACCCAGGCCGGGGCGATCACGCTGGCGGCCGTCGAGGTGGCGGACTTCGTCGAGGCGAAGTTCCTCTGCGTCTTCACCGAGTCGGGGGAGTCGGTCCGCCGCATGGCCCGTCTCCGTAACCGGATCCCGATCCTGGCGTTCACGCCCGACCCGGCCAT
This sequence comes from Plantibacter sp. CFBP 8798, assembly GCF_014841195.1. Classification (NCBI taxonomy): domain Bacteria; kingdom Bacillati; phylum Actinomycetota; class Actinomycetes; order Micrococcales; family Microbacteriaceae; genus Plantibacter; species Plantibacter sp. CFBP 8798. The sequence continues at coordinate 242,774 of NZ_JACYTS010000002.1, read as the reverse complement.
CCGTCGTCGGATGGCGCTGAACTGGGGCGTCGAGTCCTTCGTCGTCGAGCGCGTCACGCACACCGACCAGATGGTCGCCCAGGTGGACGAGGTCCTCGTCGCCACGGGTAAGGCCGCCGTCGGTGAGCCGGTCATCATCATCTCCGGTTCCCCTCCCGGCATCCCCGGGACGACGAACGACATCCGCGTCCACAAGGTGGGCGACGTCCTCTAGTCGTCGACAGCAGCGAAGGCCGTGGTCCTCCCGTACGGGGGCCACGGCCTTCGTCGTCCGCCGGGTGTGCGGTGGCACCGCGATTCCGGAGGCCGTGGGTCTAGCCTGATGCCCATGAACCGTTCCGTCCTCGTCGACGACACCCTGCGCAGCGCGGTAGGCCTGGAGCCGGGAGGCGTCGACCGTGAAGCGACCGGTGCAGCGGGACTCCTGGCCTCCCGATTCGCCGTCCTGGAGCTCGCCGCGGTCGCCGTCGGCGCCGTGGAGGATGCCGCCGACCGACTCCGCATCGCACTCGGATACGAGCCGTTGCACACTGCTCTCGACCTCGAACGGATCGCCGCGGCCTACCAGAGTGACCGCCTGTTGCGGATCGACGGAGCAGCCGTGGACGCGTTCGCGCCACTGTCCGGCTTCTTCGCCGCGGCAGACGGCTGGGTGCGCACGCACGCGAACTACCCGCACCATCGTCGCCGCCTGAGCGCCATGCTCGGGATCGGCGACGAGGCCACCCGCGCAGAGCTCGCCTCGGCGATCGCCTCCCGATCGGCTCTCGACCTGGAATCGGAGGCCGCGGGAGTCGGCGCACTCCTCGTCGCCGTCCGGAGCGCTGCCGAGTGGTCGTCCACACCACAGGCCGCCGTCGGTGATGGACCGCTCGTCAGGCGTCATGGCGGCTCCGTCGGCTCGACGATCGCCTCGCGGGTGCGGCCGACGAGGAGACAACCCTTGCGCGGCCTCCGCGTCCTCGACCTGACGCGGGTGATCGCCGGTCCGGTGTCGACGAGGACCCTCGCGCTTCTCGGCGCGGACGTCCTGCGCGTGGATCCACCGCAGGTCCCCGAGATCCCGTGGCAGCACACCGACAGCGGCCAGGGGAAGCGGACGGCGACGCTCGACGCGTCGACACCGCGCGGCCTCGCGACACTGCAGACGCTGAGCGACGAGGCCGACATCCTGGTGACGGGGTACCGACCACACGCCCTCGAGCGCCTCGGTCTGCGAGGTCGCGACGGTCTGGTCACCGGCTCCGTCGACGCCTGGGGTACGACGGGGCCCTGGGGTGATCGACGCGGTTTCGACAGCCTGGTCCAGGCCGCCACGGGCATTGCGCTGGTCGAAGCGGAGGACGGCGCCCCGGGTGCCCTGCCGGCTCAGGCGCTCGACCACAGCGCGGGATACCTGCTGGCGGCGGCCATCGTCGACGACGTGGCAGCGGTCGTCGGCGGCGGTGATGCCGGCCGGTCGTCGGTGTCGCTCGCCCGCGTCGGTGCGGCGCTCCAGCGACTGCCACGATCCGAGGAACGCCCGCCCTCGGGCCTCCCGGGAGCGCGGTGCCTGGTGACCCACGGTGCGGTGACGACGGCCCGCCCCGGGCTCAGCGCCTTCGACGACCACGCGTCCCCGGCGGCGGTCCTGGGGAGCGCCGAACCGCAGTGGACCCCGCGCAGCTGATCCCGGCACACTCCGCACCGGGAGACGACCGCCGTCCGGTCGCTCGCCTACCCTGGAGGTATGCGCCTCATCCTCATCAGACACGGTCAGACCTCGTCCAACGTCGCCGGCTTGCTCGACACCGCGATCCCCGGTGCCGTTCTCACCGACCTCGGCGAGACGCAGGCGGCCGCCCTCCCCAAAGCGCTCGTGGGGGAGCGGATCGACGCGGTCTACGCCTCCACCGCGGTGCGGGCGCAACAGACCGCCGCACATGTCGCCGAAGTCAGCGGGCTTCCCGTGATCGTCCGTGACGGACTCCGGGAGATCAGCGCCGGCGACAACGAGATGCTCGGGTCGGCCGAGGCCGTCCAGGTCTACATCGACACCATCGTGGCGTGGGCGATGGGCGACCTCGACACCCGGATGCCGGGCGGCGAGAACGGCCACGAGGTGTTCGCGCGCTTCGACGCCGTGATCGAGGAGCTCGAGGGTTCCGGACTGGAGAGCGTGGTGGTCGTGAGCCACGGAGCGATGCTCCGGTCCTGGCTCGGGCTGCGCGGGGCGAACGTCGACGGACACTTCATCGGCACGCACCCCATCACGAACACGGGCGTCATCATCGTCGACGGGGACACGACCACCGGTTGGCGGGTCGACACGTGGACGGGCGACGCCGTCGGCGGACCGGAGCTGACGACGGAGGCCGACGGTCCAGCCGCCGCCGTCGAGCGCGGCTTCTGATCAGTTCGCGTCGTCGGCCGAGGTCGCGCCGTCCGTGAGGAACGGTCCGGGCTCTTCGCCGGGCTGACCCGGGAGTGAGCCGACGAGACGGTCGAGCTCGGCGGCGTCGACGTCGATGCCCTGGTCGCTGAGACGGTCCGCCAGCGCTGCCCGGACGTCGAGGTCGGGAGTGAGGGACCGGTCGGCTGCGACCTGCACGAGGATGCCCTGGAGCCGGTCGTCGGTGCTGGCGTCGTGGACGTCCTGGCGCGGGTCGGTGTGCTCTGCGGTCATGGTGTCGGGTCCCATCGTGTCGGACGACGTGAGGTACGCCGTGCTCTCGACGGTACGCTACGGCGTCGCCGCCACCTCCCGCAGGGGCTTGCGCAAGCTGTGTCGGCAGAGCATGTTGAGTGCACCCAACTGGGATTCCACTCGTTCGCGGTACCGGTGGTGGGACTCGAACCCACACGTCTTTCGACAAAGCATTTTGAGTGCTCCGCGTCTGCCATTCCGCCACACCGGCGCGTCCGCCGCACGGCGAACAGCAACCTGCATCAGAGTACCGTAGGATTTGAGGGTGACCGAGCAAGAGACCCCTCCCGCAGCCCCACGGCGCGTCGTCGTCGCTGAGGACGAATCCCTCATCCGCCTCGACATCGTCGAGATCCTCCGCGACAACGGTTTCGAGGTCGTCGGCGAGGCCGGCGACGGCGAGACCGCTGTCGCCCTCGCGACGGAACTCCGTCCGGATCTCGTGATCATGGACGTCAAGATGCCTCAGCTCGACGGCATCTCCGCGGCCGAGCGCATCGGTAAGGCGCACATCGCCCCGGTGGTCCTCCTCACGGCCTTCAGCCAGAAGGAGCTCGTCGAGCGGGCGAGTGAGGCAGGTGCCCTCGCCTACGTCGTGAAGCCGTTCACGCCGAACGACCTCCTTCCCGCGATCGAGATCGCCCTCTCGCGCTACCAGCAGATCATCACCCTCGAGGCCGAGGTCGCCGACATGGTCGAGCGCTTCGAGACCCGCAAGCTCGTCGACCGGGCGAAGGGCCTCCTCAATGAGAAGATGGGCCTCACCGAGCCCGAGGCGTTCCGCTGGATCCAGAAGGCCTCCATGGACCGCCGCCTCACCATGCACGATGTCGCGCAGGCCATCATCGAGCAGCTCAGCGCCAAGAAGTAGCGCTCCTCCCTCGTCGCAAGAGCGGCCCGTCCCCTCGGGGGCGGGCCGCTCTGCTGTGTCCGGTGCCGGACTCGTCAGCCGGTCGGTGCGTCCTTGATGAGGTTCGTGATGCGGATCGTGGAGCACCGTCGTCCCTGCTCGTCGGTGACGGCGATCTCGTGCACGGTGAGCGAGCGACCGAGGTGGATCGGCGTGCAGACACCCGTCACGATGCCCTCGGTGGCGGATCTGGTGTGCGTCGCGTTGATGTCGATGCCGACCGCGAGCTTGCCCGGGCCCGCGAAGAGGTTGGCGGCCATCGAGCCGAGGGACTCGCCGAGCACGACGTACGCCCCACCGTGCAGCAGCATCGCGGGTTGGGTGTTGCCCTCCACCGGCATGGTGGCGACGGATCGCTGCACCGTGAACTCGGTGAACTCGATGCCCATCTTGGCGGCGAGTGCGCCACTGCCCCTCGTCCGCAGGAACTCGAGTGCGTCGTCGGTCTCGTTCGTCATGTCCACCTTCGGATCGGGCCTGAGCCGTGTCGGCACCGGCTTGTAGGCTGGGCGCGTGTCGGAATCAGAAAAGCCTACCCTCCTCGTCGTCGACGGCCACTCGCTCGCATTCCGGGCGTTCTACGCCCTGCCGGTCGACAGCTTCCAAACCCGCGACGGTCAGCACACGAACGCCATCCACGGCTTCATCTCCATGCTGATCAGCCTGCTCAAGAACGAGAATCCGAGCCACATCGCCGTGGCGTTCGACATCTCGCGCCGTTCCTTCCGCACCCGCGAGTACCCCGAGTACAAGGGCACACGCGGTGAGACCCCGCCGGAGTTCAAGGGGCAGGTGCCGCTGCTCGAAGAGGCGCTCAAGGCGATGAACATCACGACGATCAGCAAAGAGGACTACGAGGCCGACGACATCCTCGCCACCCTCGCCAAGCAGGGCGCTGAGGACGGCTTCCGCGTGCTCGTCGTCTCCGGCGACCGCGACACCATCCAGCTCGTCACCGACGACGTCACCCTGCTGTACCCGTCGAGCCAGGGCGTCTCCGCGCTCACCCGGTACGACGGCGCCAAGGTCTTCGAGCGCTACGGCATCCGGCCGGAGCAGTACCCGGAGATCGCGGCGCTCGTCGGCGAGACGAGCGACAACCTCCCGGGCATCCCGAAGGTCGGCGAGAAGACCGCCGTGAAGTGGCTCAACCAGTTCGGCTCCCTCGAGCAGATCCTCGAGCGCGCCGACGAGATCACCGGCAAGGTGGGGGAGAGCCTCCGCGAGCACAAGGAGAACGCGGTCCGCAACCGCCGCCTCAACCGGCTCCTCACCGACGTCGAACTGCCTGTCGGACCGAAGGACCTCGAACGCCGACCGATCGACGCGGACGCGGTGGCGGCCGTCTTCGGGCGGCTCGAGTTCCGCACGCTGCTCGATCGGGTCCTCAAACTCGACGGACTCGAGGCCAACACGGATGTGTCCGCACCGCAGGCGGGCGGCGTGGTCATGCCACCGCAGAAGGAGCTGCTCGACGAAGAGCTCGAGGCGTGGATCACCCGTGCCGTCGCCGCACATCCCGCCGGGATCGGTCTCCACCTCGACCTCGACGGAGGCCTGCCGGTCGCAGCCGGCCTCGCGACGCCCACGGAGATCGTCTCGCTCGCCTGGCGTCCCGGTGAGGCCGACTACGCCCCGCTCGAAGCATGGTTGGCGAGCGACGCCCCGAAGATCATGCACGACGCCAAGCCACAGCTCCAGGCGGTCACGCGCGCCGGCCTGACGGTCGGCGGACTCGGCTACGACACCGCGGTCGCCGGTTGGCTCCTGCGTCCGAGCGGCGGCGACAAGACCATCGCCGACCTCATCACGCGCTATCTCGACGAGACGATGCCCGTCGCCGACCCGAACCAGCTCGTCCCCGAAACCGACCCCGTGGGGGCCGGCGGTACCGCCTGGTACGCCCTCCGGGTCGCCGAGGCCACCCGCACGGCGCTCGACGCCGGGTCACTCGGCGTCCTGCTCGACATGGAGCTGCCGGTCCTCCAGGTGCTGGCCCACATGGAGCTGACCGGCGTGACGGTCGACCACGACATCCTGAGCGGCCTGTCCGAGCAGCTCGGCAATCGGGCCGCGGAGCTCGCGAGCAACGCGTATGCGGAGATCGGCCGCGAGGTCAACCTCGGATCACCGAAGCAGCTGCAGGAGGTCCTCTTCGACCAGCTCGCCATGCCGAAGACACGCGCCAACAAGACGGGCTTCTCGACGGACGCCGGCGCCCTGGCCGATCTCCAGGAGAAGAGCCCGCATCCGTTCCTCGGGCTTCTCCTCGAACACCGCGATGCGACGAAGCTCCGCCAGATCGTGGAGACGCTCGACAAGGCGATCACGCCCGACGGCCGCATCCACACGACATACGTGCAGATCGGGACCAGCACCGGTCGGATCTCCTCGACCGACCCGAACCTGCAGAACATCCCCGTGCGCACCGAGGAGGGACGCCGCATCCGTGCCGCCTTCCAACCCGGCTCCGGGTACGAGACCCTGCTGACCGCCGACTACTCGCAGATCGAGATGCGGATCATGGCGCACCTCTCCGGCGACGCCGGCCTCATCGAGGCGTTCAAATCCGGCGAGGACCTCCACCGCTTCGTCGGCGCGCGCATCTTCGGCGTCGCCGCCGAGGACGTCACGCCCGCGATGCGCAACAAGGTGAAGGCGATGTCGTACGGACTCGCCTACGGTCTGAGCGCGTTCGGGCTCTCGAAGCAGCTGCGGATCTCGAGCGCTGAGGCGAAGCAGCTCATGGTCGACTACTTCGAGCGATTCGGTGCGGTCCGCGACTACCTGCGCAACGTCGTCGAGCAGGCGAAGCTCGACGGCTACACCGAGACGATCTTCGGTCGTCGGAGGCTCTTCCCTGAGCTCTCGAGCCCCAACCGACTGGTCAGGGAGAACGCCGAACGTCAGGCGCTGAACGCCCCGATCCAGGGTTCGGCCGCCGACATCATGAAGCGCGCCATGATCGGCATCGAGTCCGAGCTGCGCTCCGAGTCCCTCAGCTCGCAGATGATGCTGCAGGTGCACGACGAACTGATCTTCGAGGTCGCCGAGGGGGAGTGGGACGCCCTGGAGCGCATCGTCCGAGCGCAGATGGCCGGCGCCGCCGAGCTGTCGGTACCGCTGGAGGTCCAGATCGGCCGCGGCCACGATTGGGACGCCGCAGCCCACTGAGCGCCCCGCAGGTCCGCACCCGGCGCCGGACGGGTGCGGACTAGGCTCGACGTCATGTCCCACGAAGAACCTCGTCAGAGCACACCGATCGACGTCATCGCCGAGAGCTGGGTGGAGACCCTCGTCCAGCTGAAGCCGGAGGTCGGCACCTACATCGGCCGCACGGACGTCGGCGGACGGTATGGCGACTACTCGCCGGCCGGGCACGAGGCGTACATCGAAGCCGCGTCGCGCACGCTTCGCGAGCTGCGGTCGGCCGCACCGGTCGACGCCGTCGACCGCGTCACCCAGACCGACCTCTCGGCGGAGCTGGAGCTCGACCTCGCCTCGTCGGAGGCCGGTCTCCAGTACCGCGACCTCAACGTGATCGCGTCGCCGTCGCAAGAGCTGCGCGATGTCTTCGACCTGATGCCGACGGCCACGGTCGAGGACTGGAGCACCATCCGGACCCGCCTCGGCGCGTTGCCGGACGCGGTCGACGGGTACATCGAGACCCTGCGCGCGGGCATCGCCCGGGGGATCACCCCGGCACGCCGTCAGGTGGCCGAGGTGTACGAGCAGGTCCTCCGCACCGGCGCCGGCGACGGGTTCTTCATCGGCTTCGCCGCCAACGCCGGACCAGCGGACGGCCAGCTCCCGGCGTCCCTCGCCGCCGAACTCTCGACGGGTGCCGGTGCCGCAGCCGTCGCCTACAACCGTCTGGCGGACTTCCTCGCGCACGAACTGCTGCCTGCTGCAACCCAGGAGGACGCCATCGGCCGCGAGCTCTACGCGCTGCAGTCCCGCCGTTTCCTCGGCGCGACGGTCGACCTCGACGAGAGCTACAGTGGGGCATCGAGGAACTGGCGCGCATGGTGTCGGAGCAGGAGGCGATCGCGAACGAGATCCTCCCCGGCGCGTCCGTCGAGGAGGCGGTCGCCTTCCTCGAACAGGATCCGGCGCGCAAGCTGCACGGCACCGACGCGCTCCAGCGATGGATGCAGGAGACGAGTGACCGTGCGGTCGAGGAGCTGGGGCGGACGCACTTCGACATCCCGCAGGAGATTCGCGCGCTCGAGTGCATGATCGCGCCGACGCAGGAGGGTGGGATCTACTACACCGGCCCGACGGACGACTTCTCTCGCCCTGGCCGCATGTGGTGGTCCGTCCCCGCCGGCGTCACCGAGTTCGACACGTGGCGCGAGCTCACGACCGTCTACCACGAGGGTGTGCCAGGACATCACCTGCAGATCGGGCAGGCCGTCGTCAACCGGAAGACGCTCAACCTCTGGCGTCGACAGCTCGCCGGCACCTCCGGCCACGCGGAGGGCTGGGCCCTCTACGCCGAGCGCCTGATGGAGCAGCTCGGATACCTCGACGACCCGGCGGACCGTCTGGGCATGCTCGACGGTCAGCGGATGCGCGCGGCCCGCGTCGTCCTCGACATCGGGGTGCACCTCGGCAAGCCGCTCCCGGACGGCAGCGGAACCTGGACCGCCGAGTACGCCTTCGACTTCATGGGTCGGAACGTCAACATGTCGCCGGAGTTCGTCCGGTTCGAGGTCAACCGGTACCTCGGTTGGCCCGGCCAGGCGCCGTCGTACAAGATCGGCCAGCGCATCTGGGAACAGCTCCGTGACGACGCGGCCCGCCGCGCCGGGGACGCCTTCGACATCAAGGACTTCCACCGTCGGGCGCTCGACCTCGGGGGCGTCGGGCTCGACACGCTGCGGTCGGCGATGCTCGGATGACGACCGAACGGATCGTCGTCGCCGGCGCGTCCGGGTTCATCGGGCGTCGTCTGGTCGAGTCGTTCCGGGCCGACGGTGCCACCGTCTCCGTCATCGGGCGCGGTGCCGCCGACGCGCGGTGGGGTGACCACACGGGCATCGCCCGGCTGGTCGACGGCGCGGACCTCCTGGTCAACCTCGCCGGGAAGAGCGTGAACTGTCGCTACACCCCGTCGAACCGCGCCGAGATCCTCCGGTCCCGCGTGGACACGACGACGGAGCTGGCGCGGGCGGTGCGTGCAGCCGCCTCGCCCCCGCCGCTCTGGATCAACTCGTCGACCGCCACGATCTACCGCCATGCCGACGACCGCCCGATGACGGAGGCCGACGGTGAGATCGGTTCCGGGTTCTCCGTCGACGTCGCGACCGCCTGGGAGCAGGCGTTCTTCGCGGACGAGCTGCCCGGGACACGACGGGTCGCCCTCCGCATCGCGATCGTCCTGGGCGACGGCGGAGCGCTCACCCCGCTCCGGTGGTTGGCGCGTCTCGGCCTCGGGGGCCCCCAACTGGACGGTCACTGGCCCACTTCCCGATCGCGTCGTGCCGCCGGGACGGATCACCGGTTCGGGACGCCGGGCGGGCGGCAGCGGTTCAGCTGGATCCATCTGGACGACGTCGTCGGCATCGTCCGGTTCCTCCGTGGCCATCCCGAACTCGACGGCGTCGTCAACGTGACGTCACCGAACCCCACCGACAACCGCGGATTCATGCGGACCGTGCGGTACGTGCTCGGGATGCCGCTCGGCCTCCCCGCACCCCGCTGGTTGCTGGAGATCGGGATGTCCGTCCTGCGGACCGAGAGCGAACTGGTCCTGAAGAGTCGCTGGGCGATGCCGGAGCGGTTGCTGCAGGCGGGCTACCGGTTCGAGCACCCGACGCTCGATCCAGCGCTGCGGGACATCCTCTCCGACCACGGCTTGCCTGCACGCCCGGAAAATCGCTAGACTGGACTGTCACAATTGTGACGTCCTATCCGCCTGCCCGTCTCGCAGAGCGACACCGATCCCCGGATCGGTTCACACAACAGCATCGCTTCGATCAACGTCCGTGGTCATCCACGGGTCCGGAGCCGTGCGCGAGGCCGGCCTGAATCATTGTCCACCTGGAGCAATTACTACATGACAAGCGCAACGACCGCCCCCAAGCAGGTCGCAATCAACGACATCGGATCTGCTGAGGACTTCCTCGCAGCGGTCGAAAAGACTCTGAAGTTCTTCAACGACGGCGACCTCATCGAGGGCACCGTCGTGAAGATCGACCGCGACGAGGTCCTCCTCGACGTCGGCTACAAGACCGAGGGTGTCATCCCCTCGCGTGAACTCTCCATCAAGCACGACGTCGACCCCTCCGAGGTCGTCAACGTCGGCGACACGATCGAGGCTCTCGTTCTCCAGAAGGAGGACAAGGAAGGCCGTCTGATCCTGTCGAAGAAGCGCGCACAGTACGAGCGTGCTTGGGGCGACGTGGAGAAGATCAAGGAATCCGACGGCGTCGTCACCGGTTCGGTCATCGAGGTCGTCAAGGGCGGCCTCATCGTCGACATCGGCCTCCGTGGCTTCCTCCCGGCCTCGCTCATCGAGCTGCGCCGCGTCCGCGACCTCACGCCGTACCTCGGCCAGGAGATCGAGGCGAAGATCCTCGAGCTCGACAAGAACCGCAACAACGTGGTCCTGTCGCGCCGTGCGCTCCTCGAGCAGACGCAGTCCGAGAGCCGCACCACCTTCCTCAACAACCTCCAGAAGGGACAGGTCCGCAAGGGCGTCGTCTCCTCGATCGTCAACTTCGGCGCGTTCGTCGACCTCGGTGGCGTCGACGGTCTCGTCCACGTCTCCGAGCTCAGCTGGAAGCACATCGAGCACGCCAGCGAGGTCGTCGAGGTCGGTCAGGAAGTCACCGTCGAGATCCTCGAGGTCGACCTGGACCGCGAGCGCGTCTCGCTGTCGCTCAAGGCGACCCAGGAGGACCCGTGGCAGGTCTTCGCCCGCACCCACGCCATCGGCCAGGTTGCACCGGGTAAGGTCACCAAGCTCGTCCCGTTCGGTGCGTTCGTCCGCGTCGCAGACGGCATCGAGGGCCTCGTGCACATCTCGGAGCTCTCCGGCAAGCACGTCGAGCTGGCCGAGCAGGTCGTTTCGGTCGGCGAAGAGGTCTTCGTCAAGGTCATCGACATCGACCTCGAGCGTCGCCGCATCTCGCTGAGCCTCAAGCAGGCCAACGAGGGTGTCGACCCCGAGGGCACCGAGTTCGACCCGGCCCTCTACGGCATGCTCACGGAGTACGACGAGCTCGGGAACTACAAGTACCCCGAGGGCTTCGACGCCGAGACGCAGGAGTGGAAGGAAGGCTTCGACGCCGAGCGCGAGAAGTGGGAGCAGGACTACGCTGCCGCCCAGGCTCGTTGGGAAGCGCACAAGAAGCAGGTCGCTGCCGCAGCCGTCGAAGAGGCCAACCAGGCTTCCTCGTCGACCGCGTCCTCGTCGGCCGGTTCCTCGTTCTCGAGCGACTCCGCCGGCGGCGGCACGCTCGCTGACGACGAGTCCCTCGCGGCCCTCCGCGAGAAGCTCTCGAGCAACTAGTCCCACCAGCACCGACCAGCGTCGGTGTCCAGCAGGGGGTCGCCTTCGGGCGGCCCCCTGCTGCGTTGTGCGGGGCGCTCGTCGGAGGCGCTGCACGCTCCGCGGGTACGCTGGCTGACATGTACCTCATCGGCCTCACCGGCGGGATCGCCTCCGGCAAATCGACCATCGCGGCCCGGCTCGCTGAACACGGCGCCATCGTCATCGACGCGGACGTCCTCTCACGAGAGGCCGTCGAACCGGGGACGCCGGGACTGGCCGCCATCGCGGAGCGCTTCGGTGCCGACGTGATCGGGCCCGACGGAGCACTCGACCGCGCTGCGCTCGGCTCCATCGTCTTCGCCGACGACCAGGCGCGGGCCGACCTCAACGCCATCGTGCACCCGGAGGTCAAGCGGCGTTCGCAGGCCCGGATCGCCGAAGCCTCGAGCGACCCCGGTGCCGTCGTCGTCTACGACGTCCCGCTGCTCGTCGAGACCGGCCGCGCCGACGAGTTCGACCTCGTGGTCGTCGCCGCGGCTCCGGAGGGGGAGCGCGCCCGTCGGCTCGTCGACCTCCGCGGGCTCGACCGGGTCGAGGCGGAACGACGGATCGCGGCCCAGGCGACCGAAGAGCAGCGCACCGCCGTCGCCGACGTGGTGATCGACACCGCCGGCTCGCTCGAGCACACCCTCAGCCAGGTCGACGCGGTCTGGCACCGCGCCGCCGCGGCCGCTGTACGGGCGCCCGATCGGCAGGACGGCGTCTGAGCGCGTCGCCCGCTCCGCTGTGGGCGAAGCGGGGCAGCGGTGTCGGTGGCCCTCCGTAGACTCGGAGCATGGAACCAACACGCGCCGTCCGCCCCTTCGAGGTGATCAGCGAGTACGAGCCGAGCGGCGATCAGCCCGCCGCCATCGAGCAGCTGTCCGGGCGCATCAACGCCGGCGAGACCGACGTCGTCCTGTTGGGCGCCACGGGTACCGGCAAGTCCGCGACGACCGCCTGGCTCATCGAAGCCGTCCAGCGCCCGACGCTCGTCCTGGCGCACAACAAGACGCTCGCGGCCCAGCTGGCGAACGAGTTCCGCGAGCTCATGCCGAACAACGCGGTCGAGTACTTCGTCTCCTACTACGACTACTACCAGCCCGAGGCCTACGTCCCACAGACCGACACCTTCATCGAGAAGGACTCGTCGATCAACGCCGAGGTCGAGCGGCTGCGGCACTCGACCACCAACTCGCTGCTGAGCCGTCGTGACGTCATCGTCGTGTCGACCGTGTCGTGCATCTACGGCCTCGGTGCGGCGGAGGAGTACCTGGAGGCGATGGCGGCGCTGCAGGTCGGGCAGAACATCGGGCGCGACCGACTCATCCGCAAGTTCGTCGGTATGCAGTACAACCGCAACGACGTCGACTTCTCGCGCGGCAACTTCCGTGTGCGCGGCGACACCATCGAGATCATCCCGGTCTACGAGGAGCTCGCGATCCGCATCGAGTTCTTCGGCGACGAGATCGAGGCCCTCTACGCCCTGCACCCGCTCACCGGCGACGTCGTGAAGAAGCTCGACGCGGTGTCGGTGTTCCCGGCCTCCCACTACGCTGCCAGCCCGCAGACGATCCAGCGCGCCATCGGCACCATCCAGGAGGAGCTGGCGGAGCGGCTCCAGTCGCTCGAACGCGAGGGCAAGCTCCTCGAGGCCCAGCGGCTCCGCATGCGCACCACCTTCGACCTCGAGATGATGCAGCAGATCGGCTTCTGCTCCGGCATCGAGAACTACTCGCGCCACATCGACGGCCGCTCGGCCGGCGAGGCACCGAACTGCCTCCTCGACTACTTCCCCGACGACTTCCTCACCGTCATCGACGAGTCGCATGTCACCGTCCCGCAGATCGGCGCGATGTTCGAGGGCGACGCCTCCCGCAAGCGCACCCTCGTCGAGCACGGGTTCCGACTCCCGAGTGCGATGGACAACCGTCCGCTCCGGTGGGACGAGTTCAAGAACCGCGTCGGCCAGACGGTGTACCTCTCGGCGACGCCGGGCAAGTACGAGATGGGCATCGCGGACGGCATCGTCGAGCAGATCATCCGCCCGACCGGCCTCGTCGACCCGGCGATCATCGTGAAGCCCTCCAACGGCCAGATCGACGACCTCCTCGAGGAGATCCGGGTCCGCGCCGAGCGCGACGAACGCGTCCTCGTCACCACCCTCACCAAGAAGATGGCGGAGGAGCTCACCGACTTCCTGACCGAGGCCGGCGTGCGCGTCCGCTACCTGCACTCCGACGTCGACACCCTGCGGCGGGTCGAGCTGTTGAGCGAACTCCGGCAGGGCGTCTACGACGTCCTCATCGGCATCAACCTGCTGCGCGAGGGGCTCGACCTCCCGGAGGTCTCGCTCGTGGCGATCCTCGACGCCGACAAGGAGGGCTTCCTCCGCTCGTCGACCTCGCTCATCCAGACCATCGGTCGTGCCGCCCGCAACGTGTCCGGCGAGGTCCACATGTACGCCGACGTCCTGACCGACTCGATGAAGCGCGCGATCGAGGAGACGGACCGTCGCCGCGAGAAGCAGGTCGCCTACAACGAGGAGCGCGGGATCGATCCGCAGCCGCTGCGTAAGCGGATCGCAGACATCACCGAGGCGCTCGCCCGGGAAGGCGCGGACACCGCGGCACTGCTCGCCGGACGCGACAACGGCAAGAAGAAGAGCCCGACGCCGAACCTGCGGCGGGAGGGCATCGCCGCCGAGGGCGCGAACGACCTCGAGTCGATCATCGCGGACCTCAACGCGCAGATGCTGGCCGCCGCGGCGGAGCTCAAGTTCGAACTCGCCGGCCGTCTCCGCGACGAGGTCTCCGAACTCAAGCAGGAACTTCGACAGATGGCCAAGGCCGGGCACATCTAGTCCGCCGCTTCGCTGAGAGCGCAGTACCACAGACACCGCTCGGGAGTCCGGTGTCGGTGGTGCTGCGTAGACTCGAAGGGTGTCAATTGCCAAGGTAGATCACCACTCCACGCTCAGCGTCCGCGGTGCCCGCGTCCACAATCTTCAGAACGTCGACCTCGAGATCCCTCGCGACTCGCTCGTCGTCTTCACGGGTCTCTCGGGCTCGGGGAAGTCCTCACTCGCCTTCGACACGATCTTCGCCGAGGGCCAGCGACGCTACGTCGAGTCGCTCTCGGCGTACGCCCGCCAGTTCCTCGGTCAGGTGGACCGCCCGGACGTCGACTTCATCGAGGGCCTGAGCCCCGCGGTCTCGATCGACCAGAAGTCCACGAACCGCAACCCCCGGTCGACCGTCGGGACGATCACCGAGGTCTACGACTACATGCGGCTGCTCTGGGCACGCATCGGCGTCCCGCACTGCCCGGTCTGCGGCGAGGTCATCCAGCGTCAGACGGTGCAACAGATCGCCGACCAGCTGATGGAGCTCGAGGAGCGACGCCGCTACCAGATCGTCGCCCCCGTCGTGAGCCAGAAGAAGGGCGAGTTCGTCGACCTCTTCAAGGAGCTCTCGGCCAAGGGCTTCGCGCGCGCCATCGTCGACGGCGAGGCGATCCAGCTCGCGGAACCGCCGACCCTCAAGAAGCAGGTCAAGCACGACATCGCGGTCGTCGTCGACCGCCTCGTCGCCGGGCCCGAGATCCTCGGTCGCCTGACCGACTCCCTCGAGACGGCACTGCAGCTCACCGACGGCCTCGTGACGATCAACTTCGTCGACGAGGAGGGCGACGACGCCTGGCGCACCTTCTCCGAGAAGCTCTCCTGCCCGAACAACCACCCGCTGCAGCTGACCGAGATCGAGCCGCGGACGTTCTCGTTCAACGCCCCGTTCGGCGCCTGCCCGGAGTGCTCGGGCCTCGGCACGCGCATGTCGGTCGACGCGGAGCTGCTCCTCGGCGACGAGGAGCTCAGCATCAACGAGGGCGTCATCGTCCCGTGGACCACCCAGGGCAAGGGGCTCTACCAGTACTACGAGAAGCTGCTCGACGGGCTGGCCCGCGACCTCGACTTCTCGCTCGACACCCCCTGGCGCGACCTGCCGGCGTCGGTCCAGGAGGCGGTGCTCCGCGGCGACAACTTCAAGGTCAAGGTCAAGTGGAAGAACCGCTTCGGCCGCGAGATGAGCTACTCCTCGGGCTTCGAGGGCGTCATCCCGTACATCGAGCGTCAGTACCTCCAGGCCGACACCGACAGCCAGCGCGTGCGCTGGTCCGAGTACCTGCGCGAAGTCCCGTGCCAGGTCTGCGGCGGTCGTCGCCTCAAGCCCGAGGTCCTCTCCGTCCTGATCCACGAGCACAACATCGCCGAGGTCGCCGAACTGAGCCTCTCCGACGCCCGCGCGTTTATGGACCGCCTCGAGCTGAGCGACCGCGAGGCCCACATCGCTGCGCAGGTGTTGCGCGAGATCAAGGTCCGACTCGACTTCCTGATCCAGGTCGGACTCAACTACCTCGACCTGGCCCGGACCGCCGGCTCCCTCTCGGGCGGTGAGGCGCAGCGCATCCGCCTCGCGACGCAGATCGGCTCGGGACTCACCGGCGTGCTCTACGTCCTCGACGAACCCAGCATCGGTTTGCACCAGCGCGACAACCGCCGTCTCATCGAGACCCTCGTGGCCCTGCGCGACCTCGGCAACACGCTGATCGTGGTCGAACACGACGAGGACACCATCCGCACCGCCGACTGGATCGTCGACATTGGTCCCGGCGCGGGCGTCAACGGCGGCCGTGTCGTGCACTCCGGGTCGTACGAGGCGCTCGAGGCCAACACCGAGTCCCTCACCGGTGACTACCTCTCCGGCCGCAAGGCCATCGAGATCCCGGCGAAGCGTCGTCCGATCGACACGAAGCGTCAGATCCAGGTGATCGGAGCGCAGGCCAACAACCTGAAGAAGGTCAGCGCGGACTTCCCGCTCGGGGTCCTCACCGCCGTCACCGGCGTGAGCGGCTCCGGGAAGTCCTCGCTCGTCAACGACGTCCTGTACCGGGTCCTGGCGAACAAGCTGAACGGCGCGCGCAAGCTGCCCGGCAAGCACACCAGGGTCACGGGTCTGGAGCACCTCGACAAGGTCGTCCACGTCGACCAGGCGCCCATCGGCCGCACCCCGCGCTCGAACCCCGCCACGTACACGGGCGTCTTCGACAAGATCCGCAACCTCTTCGCGGAGACGCAGGAGGCCAAGGTCCGCGGCTACCTCGCCGGCAGGTTCAGCTTCAACGTCAAGGGCGGCCGCTGTGAGGCCTGCTCGGGCGACGGCACGATCAAGATCGAGATGAACTTCCTGCCCGACGTCTACGTCGCCTGCGAGGTGTGCGGGGGAGCGCGGTACAACCGCGACACCCTGACCATCCACTACAAGGGCAAGAACATCGCCGAGGTCCTCGACATGCCGATCGCCGAGGCTGCCGACTTCTTCGAGCCGATCTCCTCGATCCACCGGTTCCTGAAGACGCTCGTCGAGGTCGGCCTGGGCTACGTCCGTCTGGGCCAGAGCGCCACGACGCTGTCCGGCGGCGAGGCCCAGCGCGTGAAGCTCGCGACCGAGCTGCAGCGGCGGAGCAACGGGCGCAGTGTCTACGTCCTCGACGAGCCGACCACGGGTCTGCACTTCGAAGACGTCCGGAAACTGCTGCTCGTCCTCGGCGGGCTCGTCGACAAGGGCAACACGGTCATCGTGATCGAGCACAACCTCGACGTCATCAAGTCCGCCGACTGGCTCATCGACATGGGCCCCGAGGGTGGAGCAGGTGGTGGGACGGTCCTCGCCACCGGAACACCCGAACACCTCGCGACGGTCCCCGGCAGCCACACGGGCTTCTTCCTGAACGAACTGTTCGAGGCAGAGGCCGGCGGCAGCCGCAAGGCGGGCTGACGTGGCGGCCGTCCGCGGCGGAAGTGGTCTGGCGTACCGGCCGAAGGCGGGGGAGATCCCCACCATGCCCGGCGTGTACCGCTTCAGCGACGACTCGGGCCGGGTGCTCTACGTCGGCAAGGCGATGAACCTCCGGGCGAGGCTCAGCAACTACTTCGCGCCCCTGCACACCCTCCACGAGCGCACGCGCCGCATGGTGACGACCGCCACCGGGGTCACCTGGACGACGGTCGGCAGCGACGTCGAGGCGCTCCAGCTCGAGTACACGTGGATCAAGGAGTACGACCCGCCGTTCAACGTCAAATTCCGAGACGACAAGTCGTACCCGTACCTCGCGGTCACCCTCGGTGACGAGGCGCCGCGCGTCATGGTCACCCGGAACACCCGGATCCCGGGGGCCAAGTACTTCGGTCCGTACCCGAAGATCTGGGCCGTCCACGACACGGTCGACCTCATGATCAAGGTCTTCCCGATCCGCACCTGCTCCGACTCGGCGTACAAGCGGGCGATGGCCTCGGGGAAGCCCTGCTTCCCCGGGCAGATCGGGCGATGCGGCGGCCCGTGCTCCGGCAAGGTCACCATCGAGGAACACCGCGCGATCGTCGACGACTTCGTCTCGTTCATGGTCGGCAACGACCGCCGGTTCACGACGCGCATCACCGCCGACATGAAGGCCGCAGCGGCCCGCCAGGACTACGAGTCCGCGGCCGTCTACCGGGATCAGCTCCAAGCGCTCGACCAGGTGCTCGCGAAGAGCGCGGTCGTCCTGCGCGACGCAGTGGACGCCGACCTGTTCGGCATCGACCACGACGAGCTCGCCGCGTCGGTGCAGCAGTTCATCGTCCGTGGCGGCCGCATCCGCGGAGTGCGGTCGTGGACCGTCGACAAGGAGCTCGACATGTCGACCGCCGAGCTCGTCGACAGCGTCGTCCAACGGGTGTACGCCGCCGCGAGCGGGACCGAGGTCCCGCGAGAGGTGCTCGTCCCGGAACTGCCGGACGACGCCGAGAGCCTCGAGGACTGGCTGGCCGAACGCCGCGGCTCGAAGGTCGCCCTCCGCGTCGCCCAACGCGGCGAGAAGGCGACGCTCATGGAGACCGCGGTCGTCAACGCCAAGCAGGCCCTCATGCTCTACAAGACCCGGCGCAGCTCCGACTTCGTCGCCCGGACACAGGCACTCGAGGACATCCGCGATGCGCTCGGGATGCCCGAGGCGCCCCTGCGGATCGAGTGCTTCGACGTGTCGCACCTGAGCGGTACCAACATCGTGGCGTCGATGGTGGTCTTCGAGGACGGGCTGTCCCGCAAGGACGAGTACCGCCGCTTCGGCGTCGCCGAGTCCACCGACGACACCGACTCGATCTACCAGGTCGTCTCCCGGCGACTCGCGCACCTGACGTCGTCCGAGCCCGTCGAGACGGTCGACGAGACCACGGGGGAGCGCAAGCGCCGGAAGTTCACCTATCCGCCGCAGCTCCTCATCGTCGACGGCGGGCAACCACAGGTCGCCGCCGCCGCACGTGCGCTGGAGGAGTCCGGCCTGACCGGGATCACCCTGTGCGGACTGGCGAAGCGACTGGAGGAGATCTGGTTGCCCGACGACCCGTATCCGGTGATCCTGCCGCGGGGGAGCGAAGCGCTGTTCCTCCTCCAGCGGGTCCGCGACGAGGCGCACCGGTTCGCCATCAGTTTCCAGCGACAGAAGCGGAAGCGCGACATCTCGACCGTCCTCGGCGAGATCCCGGGGCTCGGTCCGGCGAAGGTCCGCGAGCTGCTCAAGCACTTCGGATCCGTCGCGCGCCTGAAGACCGCGACGCCGGCCGAGATCACCGAGGTCAAGGGCATCGGCGACAAACTCGCGGCCACGGTGCACGAGGCGTTGACCTCCGGCTCCGCACAGCCCTCGCAGGCCTCGCGGAATGGGTAGGCTGGGACTTCAGACCTTCGAGGAAAGCGTGTCGATGACCCCGGGCCAGCCGCAACACCAGCAGGAAGTCCTCATCGTCACGGGGATGTCCGGCGCCGGACGCTCCACCGTCGCGAACGCGCTCGAGGATCTCGGCTGGTACGTCGTCGACAACCTGCCCCCGCAGATGCTCCGTCCCCTCGTCGATCTCGCCGAGCGCGCCGGATCACGTCTGCCGCGGATCGCCGCGGTGGTCGACGTCCGGGGCCGCGACTTCTTCAGCGAGCTGCAGGAGATCGTGCCGGCGCTCCGGGGCGGGACGCACCTCCGCATGATCTTCCTGGAGGCGACCGACGCGGCGCTCGTCCGCCGGTTCGAAGCCGTCCGCAGGCCGCACCCGCTGCAGGGCGAGGGCACGATCCTCGACGGCATCGTGGCGGAGCGTCACCGACTGAGCGAGATCCGAGAGTCGAGCGACGTCATCATCGACACGAGCGACCTCAACATCCACCAGCTCGCCACGACCACGCGTGAGCTCTTCGCCGGCGCGGAAACACCGGGTGTCCAGGTCACCGTGCTGAGCTTCGGGTTCAAGTACGGCCTGCCGCCTGATGCGGACCTCGTCGCCGACATGCGGTTCCTCCCGAACCCGTTCTGGGTTCCGGAGCTGCGTGCATTGAGCGGTCAGGACCCCGAGGTCAGTGAGTACGTGCTCTCGCAGACCGGAGCCGCCGAGTTCCTCGAGAGCTACGCCCACGCCCTCGAACCCGTCCTCGCCGGGTACCAGCGCGAGAACAAGCGTCACGTCACCATCGCCGTCGGCTGCACGGGGGGCAAGCACCGCTCGGTCGCGGTCGCCCTCGAACTCGCCGACCGGCTGCGGAACCAGTCCGGCGTCGCCGTGCACGTCCGGCACCGAGACCTCGGGCGCGAATGACGCCCACGGGCCCGACGCAGCCGCGGCGGAGCCCGAACGGTCCGAGGCACCACGCCTCCGGATCGCGAACATGCAGGATCGACGCCGCACTCCGACGGCGCGATCACGACAGATAGGAACCACCGTGGCCCTCACCGCCGACGTCAAGAACGAACTGGCGCTCGTCCGCGAGACCCGCAACTCGGTCCGAGCGGCCGAACTCGCGTCCCTGCTCCGCTTCTCCGGCGGACTTCACACGATCTCCGGGCGCGTGGCGATCGAAGCCGAACTCGACAGTCCGACCCTCGCGCAGCGGGTGCGTCGTGACATCGGCGAGCTCTACGGGATCCGCAGCGAGATCCTCGTGCAGAACCCCGGCAGCTCGGGCAAACCGAGCCTGTTCGTGGTGCGCGTCATCGAGGGCGGCGAGACCCTCGCCCGGCAGACCGGACTCCTCGACGCCCGACGGCGTGCGGTCCGCGGGCTGCCGAACCGGCTGACCACCGGGTCGCGCGACGAACTCGCCGCCGTCTGGCGGGGCGCGTTCCTCGCGACCGGGTCCCTGACCGACCCCGGCCGATCCGCGTCACTCGACGTCGTGTGCCCCGGCAACGAGTCCGCGATGGCGCTCGTCGGTGCCGCGGGCCGTATCGGTGTCTCCGCGAAGGCACGTGAGGTCCGCGGCATCCACCGTGTCGTCATCCGCGAGGGTGACGCGATCAGCGGCATGCTGTCGCTCATGGGTGCCACCGGCACCGTCACCTCCTGGGAGGAGATGCGGCAGCGCAAGGAGGTCCGGGCGACCGCGAACCGCCTCGTCAACTTCGACGACGCCAACCTGCGCCGCTCCGCCCAGGCGGCCGTGGCGGCCTGCGCGCGCGTCGAGCGCGCCCTCGAGATCCTGGGCGACGAGGTCCCCGACCACCTGCAGTACGCCGGTGCCCTGCGCCTCGACCACCGTGAGGCCAGCCTCGACGAACTGGGCCACTTCGCCGACCCTCCGATGACGAAGGACGCCATCGCCGGCCGCATCCGGCGCCTGCTCGCCATGGCGGACAAGCACGCGAGTGATCTCGGCATCCCGGGCACGGACGCCAACCTCCCGGCGGATTACGAGGACTGAAACAGCTCGTGAATCCTCGCCGACCCGCCATCGTCGCGGTTCGTCATGCTGGGAACAAGCCCCGACTCCCGACGGTTGCCGCTCACTAGACTGGGTGATGACGCTCAGAGCCGTGTGCAGACAGCGCACGGGACAACACGAGGAGATCACGAAGAATGGCTGTTTACTCACTGCCCGAATTGCCGTACGACTACAGTGCGCTCGAGCCGCACATCAGTGCGACCATCACCGAGCTCCACCACGACAAGCACCACGCCACCTACGTGGCCGGTGCGAACACGGCCCTCGAGAAGCTCGCTGAGGCCCGCGACGCCAACGACTTCACGAACGTCAACAAGCTCGAGAAGGACCTCGCGTTCAACCTCGGCGGTCACGTCAACCACACCATCTGGTGGAACAACCTCTCCCCGGACGGCGGCGACAAGCCGACCGGCGAGCTCGAGTCGGCCGTCGACGAGTACTTCGGCAGCTTCGACAAGTTCCAGGCGCACTTCACCGCCGCGGCGCTCGGCGTGCAGGGTTCCGGATGGGCCGCGCTCACCTGGGACACCCTCGGTCAGCGCATCAACATCCAGCAGTTCTTCGACCAGCAGGGCAACTTCCCGGCCGGCACCGTCCCGCTGCTGCTGCTCGACGTCTGGGAGCACGCCTACTACCTCGACTACAAGAACGTCCGCGCCGACTACGTCAAGGCGTTCTGGAACATCGTCAACTGGGCCGACGTCCAGGCACGCTTCGAGGTCGCGCGCAAGCAGACCAACGGCCTGCTGGTACTGTCGTAGTTGACCGGTCCGTCCCGGTCCCACGGGCCGGGACGGACCACCTTCCTCCTCACTCGGGGAGGGCGCTCACTCCGAGCAGACCGTACAATCGCGCCGTCTGGCGCCTCAGTATCAGGAGTCATCTGTGTCCGTCAAGATCGGCATCAACGGCTTCGGCCGCATCGGCCGCAACTTCTTCCGCGCCGCCCTCGCCAAGGGCAGCGACCTCGAGATCGTCGCTGTCAACGACCTCACCGACAACAAGGCGCTCGCCCACCTCCTGAAGTACGACTCCATCACGGGTCGTCTGGACGCGACGGTCGAGCTCGACGGCGACAAGATCATCGTCAACGGCAAGCCCATCATCGTGCTCGCGGAGCGCGACCCCGCCGACCTCCCCTGGGGCGAGCTCGGCGTCGACATCGTCATCGAGTCGACCGGTCGCTTCACGAAGTCCGACGACGCCCGCAAGCACATCACCGCCGGCGCCAAGAAGGTCCTCGTCTCGGCTCCCGCCACGGGCAGCGACGTCGCCACGATCGTCCTCGGCGTCAACGAGGGCACGTACGACGCCGCGACGCACGACATCATCTCGAACGCGTCCTGCACGACGAACTGCCTCGCGCCGCTCGCCAAGGTCCTGCTCGACAACTTCGGCATCGAGCGTGGCCTCATGACCACGGTCCACGCCTACACCGCCGACCAGAACCTGCAGGACGGCCCGCACAGCGACCTCCGTCGTGCGCGCGCCGCCGCCGTCAACATCATCCCGACCTCCACCGGTGCAGCCAAGGCACTCGGCCTGGTCATCCCGGAGCTCGTCGGCAAGCTCGACGGCTACGCCCTGCGCGTCCCGGTCCCGACCGGTTCGATCACCGACCTCACGGTCGAGCTGACCAACCCGGCCACGGTCGAGGAGATCAACGCCGCGTACAAGGCTGCCGCAGAGGGCCCCCTCAAGGGCATCCTGAAGTACACCGAGGACCCGATCGTCTCGAGCGACATCGTGACGGACCCGCACTCCTCGATCTTCGACGCCGGCCTCACCAAGGTCATCGGCTCGCAGGTCAAGGTCGCCTCGTGGTACGACAACGAGTGGGGCTACTCGAACCGCCTCGTCGACCTCACCGAGTACGTCGCGGACCGCCTCTAACCAACCGACTGTCTGCCGCACTCCTCACCCGAGCAGCCAGACACCGCATGGTCCGAACGGGCGTCCTGAATCATCTTCAGGGCGCCCGTTCGGCTTCGTCGGTGGTCGTGGCTCAGCGCAGAGAAAGACCCTCCTCATGACCCTCCGCACCCTCGACTCGCTGGGCGACCTCAGCGGTCGCCGAGCCGTCGTCCGCCTCGACCTCAACGTTCCGCTCAAGGACGGCGTCATCACCGACGACGGCCGCATCCGCGCGGCACTCCCCACCCTCAACGCGCTCATCAACCAGGGTGCGCGTGTCGTCATCGTCTCGCACCTCGGCCGCCCCGACGGCACACCCGACGCGAAGTACAGCCTTGCGCCCGTCGCGCAGCGACTGTCCGAACTCCTCGGCAAGCCCGTGACCTTCGCCGCCGACACCGTCGGCAGTGCCGCGACCGACGCCGTCGCCGCCCAGACCGACGGCGACGTCGTCCTGCTCGAGAACCTGCGCTTCAACTCCGCCGAGACCAGCAAGGACGCCGGCGAACGTGAGGCGTTCGCCGCCAAGCTCGCCGCCTTCGGCGACGTCGTCGTCTCGGACGGCTTCGGTGTCGTCCACCGGAAGCAGGCGAGCGTGTACGAGCTCGCCAAGCTGCTCCCGAGCGCTGCCGGGCTGCTCATCGCCGCCGAGCTCGAGGTCCTCGACCGTCTCACCGAGACCCCGGAGCGCCCCTACACGGTCGTCCTCGGCGGCTCGAAGGTCTCCGACAAGCTGGGCGTCATCGGCCACCTGCTGCCGCGCGTCGACTCGCTGCTCATCGGCGGTGGCATGCTGTTCACCTTCCTCGCCGCCCAGGGGCACGCAGTCGGTTCGAGCCTGCTCGAAGCGGACCAGATCGAGACCGTCCGCGGCTATCTCGCGAAGGCCGACGAGCTCGGCGTGACGATCGTCCTGCCGACCGACGTCGTCGTCGCCTCGGCGTTCGGTGCCGACGCCGAGCACGTCGTTCGCCCGGCCGACGCCATCGAGGACACCCCGTTCGGTGCCTCAGGACTCGGACTCGACATCGGACCGGACACGGCTGCAGCGTTCGCCGAGATCGTCGCCGCGTCCAAGACGGTGTTCTGGAACGGCCCGATGGGTGTGTTCGAACTCGCGCCCTTCGCCGCCGGTACGCGGGCGGTCGCTGAAGCACTCACCCGCACGGACGGCCTGAGCGTCGTCGGTGGCGGTGACTCGGCCGCAGCGGTTCGTGCGCTCGGCTTCGATGATGACCAGTTCGGTCACATCTCAACTGGTGGCGGCGCCAGCCTCGAGTTCCTCGAGGGCAAGCGTCTGCCTGGACTGGAGGTCCTCGGATGGCAGCAGTAACCCCCGGGCGCACGCGTGTGCCCCTGATCGCCGGCAACTGGAAGCTCAACCTGGACCACCTCCAGGCGATCGCCCTCGTCCAGAAGCTCGATTGGACGCTCAAGGACGGCAAGCACGACTACGCCGACGCCGAGGTGGCCATCTTCCCGCCGTTCACGGACCTCCGCTCGGTCCAGACGATCGTCGCCGCCGACAAGCTCAAGCTGGCCTACGGCGCGCAGGACCTGTCGCAGCACGACTCCGGCGCCTACACCGGTGAGATCTCCGGGGCGTTCCTCGCGAAGCTCGACTGCCGCTACGTACTCGTCGGACACTCCGAGCGCCGCACCCTGCACAACGAGACCGACGAGGTCGTCCAGGCGAAGACGGCCGCAGCCGTGCGACACGACCTCGTCCCCGTCATCTGCATCGGTGAGACCGCCGAAGACCTCGAGGAACACGGCCCGTCGGCCGTCCCCGTGGCGCAGCTCAAGGCGGCCATCGACGGACTCGCACCGGACGCGGACATCGTCGTGGCCTACGAGCCGGTGTGGGCCATCGGCTCCGGTCAGGCGGCGACGCCCGACCAGGCGCAGCAGGTCGCAGCCGCTCTCCGCAGCACGCTCGCCGAGGTCCTCGGCGACGAGGCGGCGCAGCGCACGCGGATCCTCTACGGCGGTTCGGTGAAGGCCTCGAACATCGCCGGCTTCATGCGCGAACCAGACGTCGACGGCGCCCTCGTCGGTGGTGCGAGCCTGCTCGACGAGGAGTTCGCCGGGATCGCCCGCTTCTCGCAGCACGTCGGACTCTGACCGACCTGCTGCACCAGCAGCACCGACACGGCTCGGCCCGCGGCACCAGCCGCGGGCCGAGCCGTGTCCGCTGAACCGTCGAGGTATACTGGACGGCGGTTCAGCCCCTCTGAACGCGAATGCGAAAGGTCTCACGTGGAGATTCTCCAGGTCATCCTGCAGGTGCTGCTCGGCATCACCAGCCTCCTGCTCACCTTCCTGATCCTGCTGCACAAGGGCCGCGGCGGCGGTCTGTCCGACATGTTCGGCGGCGGCTCCTCCAGCAACCTCGGTTCGTCAGGGGTCGCCGAGCGCAACCTCAACCGCTTCACCGTCATCCTCGGCCTGACCTGGGGTGCCTGCATCGTCGTGATCGGGCTCCTGACGAAGTTCGCCGCCGCCTAGACCGGCCGCGAAGCCCCGATCCCGGGGACGCAACTCGACGCACCACACCCGAACCACTCTCGACAGTACGAGAAAGAGGAAACACCATGGCATCAGGCGGAAGCGCTATCAGGGGATCACGCGTCGGCGCCGGTCCCATGGGCGAGCAGGACCACGGCTACCACGCGGACCGCATCGCCATCTCCTACTGGGACGCCCTCGGCAACGAGACGGTCCGCCACTTCGCGGCGAACGTCCCCGACGAGGAGATCCCGGAGACGATCGACTGCCCGACGTCCGGTCTGCCGGCCGGTCGCGACAAGGCGAACCCGCCGGAGGTCGCGAAGCTCGAGCCGTACAAGACCCACCTCGCCTACGTGAAGGAACGACGCACGGAGGAAGAGGCCGAGCAACTGCTCGAAGAGGCACTCCAGCAGCTCCGTGCACGCCGCGGTACGGCAGCGAAGTAACCGCACAGCACCACATGTAGAAAGGCCGTTCCCCGAGGGGAACGGCCTTTCTGCATGCTGGCACCGGATCGGTGACCGGCCTTCCGCTAGTACTCCGGGAGGATCAATGAATCCGGGACCTCTGCGGCCGCATCCTGGTCGACGAAGAACACCGTCCGTTTGCGTCCCTTGGCCCCGGCGGCGGGGACCTCGTTGTAGCTGGCACCCGCGAGGGCGAGGCCGAGTGCCGACGCCTTGTCGGTGCCGGCGAGGACGAGCCAGACCCGCACGGAGGAGTTGATGGCCGGCCGCGTCAGGCTGAGTCGTTCCGACGGCGGCTTGGGGGAGTTCCGCACCGGGACCACCGAGGTGTCGGTGACCGAGACCTCGGCCCGCTCGGGAAAGAGCGATGCGACGTGACCGTCAGGACCGACACCAAGGAACGTGATGTCGAACCGCGGGTGGTCCTCGCCGGGCCGCGCGAACCGACGGAGCTCGTCCGCGTAGCGCACCGCAGCGGCGTCGAGGTCGATGCCGTCCTCCGGCGCCGGGTATCCGTGCACGTGTTCGGCGACGAGGCCACGCTCCGGAAGCGCCAGCAGGGTCTCCAGCAAGGCCTCGCGTGCCTGCAACTCGTTCCGATCGGCGTCGTCCCGAGCGACCCAGCGCTCGTCCCCCCACCAGAGGTGCACCCGGGACCAGTCCACCCGGTCGCGGTCCTTCGACGCGGCCACGGCGGCGAGCGTCCCCGTGCCGACCGTACCGCCGGTCAGGACGACATGGACCGTCTCCTGCGACTCGAGCAGTTCGCGGGTTCGGGAGAGGAACCGCTTGGCGACCGAGGTCGTCAACTGGTCGCGGTCCTGGTAGACGAGGACGCGTCGCTCGGTCGGCATCAGCTGGTCCGAGCGCGGAGCGTGACCGGCTCGCCGAGGCCGGGGAGGCCCACGGTGATGACCTGTCCGTACAGGACGTCCGGGTCGAGCGTGCGCAGCTCCTCGGCGAGGCAGTCGCGCAGACTGCGACGGGGGAGCGAGAGGTCGTGCGTCGGCTGTCCGGGCTGAATCAGCGTCGCGATGTCGGGAACGGGTCGCTCGAGGACGACGTTGCCGGACGCCCGCGTGAGGCGGACACCGTGGATGCCGCTCGACCCGTGCGCCATGCTGAGTTCGTGGGTCACGTCGACCTGCAACTGCAGCTGGAGCCAGGCGGCGAGCAGCTCGGTCGACGGGGAGTCCGATGCTCCGGACACCTCGATCGCCGTGACGGGCTCGTACGGCGGCTGGTCGAGCACCGCCGCGAGCTGTGCACGCCAGAGCGTGAGCCTGGTCCAAGCGAAGTCCGTGTCTCCGGGGGCGTAGTTCGCCGCGCGACCGCGGAGGGCGGCGTGGGTGTCCGCCGCCGCGGACGCGTCGGTGATGCGACGCTGGGCGATGCGGCCGATCGGTGACGTCGAGACGCGTTCCGGTGCCTCTCCCGGCCACCAGGCGACCACGGGCGCGTCGGGCAGGAGCAGACCGGTCACGAGGCTCTCCTCGTTCTCGGCGACCGCACCGTAGGCGCGCAGGATAACCACCTCGCTCGCTCCGGCGTCGCCGCCGACGCGGATCTGGGCATCGAGCCGGTCTCCGATGGAGGAGTGCTGGTCGTCGTGCTCCGTGGAGAGGACGATGACCCGCATGGGGTGCTCGCGGGAGGCCTCGTTGGCGGCCTCGATGGCCTCCTCCTCGGCTCCGAGCCGCGTCGAGATCACCAGGGTGAGCACGCGACCCAGGGCGACGGCGCCGCCGTCCTCGCGGATGGTCACGAGCGCCTTCGAGAGCTTGCTCGTGGTCGTGTCTGGCAGGTCTACGATCATGGTCGTCTCCAGGTGCGTCCGTCGCGGTTCATGAGGTCGTCGGCCGAGGACGGGCCCCAGGTGCCGGGAGCGTACTGCTCGAGCGGCGTGTCCTGAGCGGCCCAGTACTCCTCGATCGGGTCGAGGATCTTCCAGGAGAGCTCGACCTCCTCGTGACGGGGGAAGAGGGGCGGGTCGCCCAGCAGGACGTCGAGGATGAGACGTTCGTACGCCTCGGGGCTCGCCTCGGTGAAGGCGTGGCCGTAGCCGAAGTCCATCGTGACGTCGCGGACCTGGGTGCCGGCACCCGGGACCTTCGAACCGAAGCGGATGGTGACACCCTCGTCGGGCTGGACCCGGATGACCAAGGCGTTCTGGCCGAGCGCCGAGGTCTGGCTCTCCGCGAACAGGTACTGCGGAGCACGCTTGAAGACGACCGCGATCTCGGTGACGCGGCGTCCGAGGCGCTTCCCGGCACGCAGGTAGAACGGCACGCCGGCCCACCGACGCGTGTTGATGTCGAGCCGCATGGCCGCGTAGGTCTCGGTCGTCGACTCCGGGTTCATCCCGTCCTCGTCGAGGAAGCCCAGCACGTGCTCGCCGCCCTGCCAACCACCGGCGTACTGCCCACGGGCCGTCGCGGCCCCGAGGTCGTCGGGGAGGCGGACGGCCGCGAGGACCTTCTCCTTCTCCGCGCGCAGGTCTGCGGCGTTGAAGGAGATCGGCTCCTCCATCGCCGTGAGGGCGAGGAGCTGCAGCAAGTGGTTCTGGATGACGTCGCGCGCTGCTCCGATGCCGTCGTAGTACCCGGCGCGACCGCCGACGCCGATGTCCTCGGCCATGGTGATCTGCACGTGGTCGACGTAATTGGCGTTCCAGATGGGCTCGTACAGCTGGTTCGCGAACCGGAGCGCCAGGATGTTCTGGACGGTCTCCTTGCCGAGGTAGTGGTCGATCCGGAAGATCGAGTCCGACGGGAAGACCGACTGCACGATGTCGTTCAGCTCGCGAGCCGTCTTGAGGTCGCTACCGAACGGCTTCTCGATGACCACCCGGCGCCACTGACCGTCAGCGGGCTCCGCGAGTCCCGAGCGACGGAGCTGCTCGGTGACCTGCGGGAACGCCTTCGGCGGGATCGAGAGGTAGAACGCGTGGTTGCCCATCGTCCCGCGATCCGCATCGAGCTCCTCGATGGTCTCCTTCAGCTTCTCGAACGCCGCGTCGTCACCGAATTCACCGGGGACGAACCGGATGCCCTGGGCGAGCTGGTTCCAGACGTCCTCGCGGAACTCGGTCCGGGCGTACTGCTTGACGGATTCGTGGACGACCTCCATGAAGTCCTGGTCCTCCCAGTCCCGTCGGGCGAACCCGACGAGTGAGAAGCCAGGGGGCAGGAGGCCCCGGTTCGCCAGGTCGTACACGGCCGGCATCAGCTTCTTGCGGGACAGGTCGCCTGTCACGCCGAAGATGATGAGGCCGCTCGGACCGGCGATCCGATTGAGGCGTCGGTCGGTGTCCACCCGCAGCGGGTTGGACTCCGGGGTGATTTCCACCGGGGACATGAAGCTCCTTGTGCAGTGACGCGCTAGTCGTTGACGGCGTCGAAGAGGGTGACGATGTTCTGGTCCGGCGACGTGAGGGTCAGCGTGAGGACCGGACGACCGTGCTCGGCGAGGACGCGGGCGTCGCCGCCTGCCTGGGCCTCGATGAGCTGGCCGAAGGTGAACGGGCGCTCGGGGATCTCCAGGTCGACGGGAGCCGTCTCGGTGATCTGCAGGAACACGCCGTTCGCGGGGCCGCCCTTGTGGTACTGACCCGTCGAGTGCAGGAAGCGCGGACCCCACCCGAAGGTCGTGGGTCGTGCCGCCTTCGCCGCGACCAGGTCGCGGATGCTCTCGAGCTGCGGGGAGGCGAGTCGGTCGACGTAGCCCTGGATCGCGACATAGCCGTCGGAGGGGAGCTGCGCGAGCAGTGCCTCGACGGCGCCGGACAGGGTGGTCACGCCGTCGAGCAGACCGGCCGAGCCGCGGACCTCGACACCGTCGGCGACGAAGGCGGGTGCCTCAGGCTCCGGACGGTTGTCGAGCAGACCACGGGTGGCGACCTTCGCGGACTCGACGTCCGGCTGGTCGAACGGGTCGATGCCGATGAGGCGCCCGGCGACGACGGTCGCGTACTCCCACACCAGCATCATCGCGCCAAGGCTGCCGCTGACGAGGATCTCGCCCTCGTGGCGGTCGTGGCGCAGCAGGTGGAACTCGTGGGCGTCGTCGACGATGCGGACGATCTGGAGGTCGGCCGGTTTCGACTCGAGCTCGGGAGCGAGCGGGTTGAGCACGACGGGCAGCAGGCCGCGACCGGACTTACCGGTCGATTCGGCGATGAGCTGTTCGGCCCAGTCGGGGAATCCGACGATGTGCGTCCCGTCGGTGATGAGACCGACCTTGTCGCGCAGCGGAACGGTGCCACCGATCGCCGCACCCAGGATGAGTCCCGGGTTCGACGCGTCGTCGATCGCGAGTTCCCCGAGCACCGCGTCGGCCTCGTCGAGCAGCGCGCCGATGTCGACACCGGCGAGACCGGACGGCACGAGACCGAAGGCGGTGAGCGCGCTATAGCGACCGCCGACGTTGGGGTCGGCGTTGAAGACCCGGTAGCCGGCCTCGTTCGCCGCCGCCTCGAGCGGGGAGCCCGGGTCGGTGACGATCACGATGCGGCCCGCGGGGTCGATCCCCGCAGCCGTGAACGCGGCCTCGTAGGCACGGCGCTGGCTGTCGGTCTCGACGGTGGAGCCGGACTTCGAGGAGACGACGAGCACCGAGGTCTCGAGGCGGTCCGCCAGGGCCGCGAGGACCTGACCGGGAGCGGTCGAGTCGAGGACGGTGAGGTTGCCACCCAGCGTGTTCGTGATGACCTCGGGTGCGAGCGAGGAACCGCCCATGCCCGCGAGCACGATGTGGTCGATGCCCTCGTCGTTGAACTGCTCACGGAGCGCGAGGATCGGCTCGACCAGCGGGCGGGAGATGGACACCGCCTGGACCCAGCCGAGGCGTTTGGACGCCTCGGCCTCGGCCGCAGGACCCCACAGCGTGGGGTCCTGGTCCGTGATGCGCGACGCGACGAGGTCGCTGACGAGCGTCGGGACCACCGATGCGACAGCGGCTTCCGCCGCGCCGCTCACGCGGATCTTGAAGCTCACTTGGAGGCCTCCAGAGCCGTCTTCACGGTCTCGAGCAGCTCGTCCCAGGACACGATGAACTTCTCGACGCCCTCACGCTCGAGCAGCGCCGTCACCTCGTCGTAGGACACGCCGAGTGCGGCGATGGCGTCGAGGACCTCGTTCGCAGCCGCGTAGGAGCCGGTGACGGTGTCGCCGGTGATGACGCCGTGGTCGAAGGTCGCCTCGAGGGTCTTCTCCGGCATGGTGTTGACGACGCCGTCGGCGACGAGCTCGGTCACGTAGAGCGTGTCGGGGAGGTCGGCGGACTTGACGCCCGTCGAGGCCCAGAGCGGACGCTGCTTGTTGGCGCCGGCCTCGAGGAGCGCGGTGGCACGCTCGCTCGCGAACTCCTGCTCGAAGACCTGGTAGGCGAGCTGGGCGTTCGCGACGCCGGCCTTGCTCTTCAGCGCGGTCGCCTCGGGGCTGCCGATCGCGTCGAGGCGCTTGTCGATCTCGGTGTCGACCCGCGACACGAAGAACGAGGCGACCGAGTGGATCGTCGAGAGGTCGTGGCCCGCGGCCTTGGCCTGCTCGAGACCGGTGAGGAACGCGTTGATGACCTCGCGGTAGCGGGTGAGGCTGAAGATCAACGTGACGTTGACGCTGATACCGGCGCCGATGACCGCGGTGATGGCCTCGAGGCCCTCGACCGTCGCGGGGATCTTGATCATCGCGTTGGGCTGGTTGACCTTGGCCCAGAGCTGCTTGGCCTGGTCGATCGTCGAGGCTGCGTCGTGCGCGAAGCCCGGCTCGACCTCGATCGACACGCGGCCGTCGTACCCGTTGGAGGAGTCGTAGACCCCACGGAAGATCTTCGATGCCGCGGCCACGTCGTCGGTGGTGATCTCGAAGACCGCCTCGGTGACGTCCTTGCCGTCGGCGGCGAGCTGGGCGACCTGCTCGGCGTAGACGTCGCCGTTGCTGAGCGCGGACGCGAAGATCGTCGGGTTCGTCGTGACACCGACGACGTTGCGGTCGGCGATGAGCTGCTCCAGCCCACCGGACTGGATGCGTCCGCGGGAGAGGTCGTCGAGCCAGATGCTGACGCCGGCGGCGGACAGCTGGGCGGTTGGGGTTTCAGTCATGTTCTTCTGTCTCCTTCGCCCGGGCTACTTGCCGAGCGTCTCGTGTGCTGCGGAGACGACTGCCTCCGTGGTGATGCCGAACTCACGGAACAGCGTCTTGTAGTCGGCGGACGCACCGAAGTGCTCGATCGACACGGTCCGGCCGGCGTCGCCGACGATGCTCTTCCAGGTCAGGCCGAGACCCGCCTCGACGGAGACGCGTGCGGTGACGGCCTTCGGGAGGACGGACTCGCGGTACTCGGCGGACTGCTCCTCGAACCACTCGAGTGCGGGCACCGAGACGACGCGGGCGTTGACGCCCTCGCCGCGCAGGACCTCGCGGGCCTCGACGGCGAGCTGGAGCTCGGAGCCCGTCGCGATGAGGATGACGTCCGGCGTGCCGCCGGGCGCCTCGGCGAGGATGTACGCACCCTTGGCGACGTTCGACGCTGCAGCGAAGGTCTCGCCGGTGGCGTCGCCCGTGCCGCGCTCGAACACCGGGATGTTCTGACGGGTCAGCGCGATGCCGGTCGGGCCGCCGCGACGCTTGAGGATCTCGAGCCAGGCGTAGGCCACCTCGTTCGCGTCACCCGGTCGCACGACGGCGAGGTTCGGGATGGCACGGAGCGAGGCGAGCTGCTCGATCGGCTGGTGCGTGGGGCCGTCCTCACCGAGGGCGACGGAGTCGTGGGTCCACACGAAGATGGACGGCACGTTCATGAGCGCGGCGAGACGGACGGCCGGACGCATGTAGTCGCTGAAGATGAGGAAGGTGCCACCGAACGCGCGGGTCGGGCCGTGCAGGACGATGCCGTTGAGGATCGCGGCCATGGCGTGCTCGCGGATGCCGAAGTGCAGGACGCGACCGTAGGGGTTACCGGTCCACTCGTGGGTGGAGTGCTCGCTCGGGATGAACGACGCACCGCCCTCGATCGTCGTGTTGTTCGACTCGGCGAGGTCGGCCGAACCGCCCCAGAGCTCCGGGATGACCGGGCCGAGGGCGTTGAGCACCTTGCCGGATGCGGCGCGGGTCGAGACGTCCTTGCCGGCCTCGAACACGGGCAGCGCCGACTCGACACCCTCGGGGAGTTCGCCGGCCTCGAGACGCTCGAGCAGCGCAGCGCGCTCCGGGTTGGCCGCGGCCCAGGCGTCGAACGTCTGCTGCCACTCGGCGCGTGCCTCGGCACCGCGGTCGATCGCCTTGCGGGTGTGCTCGATGACCTCGTCGGCGACGAAGAAGTTCTGCTCGGGGTCGAAGCCGAGCACCTCCTTGACGGCCGCGAGCTCCTCGGCGCCCAGCGCCGAACCGTGGATCTTGCCGGAGTTCTGCTTCTTGGGAGCCGGCCAACCGATGATGGTCTTGAGGATGATGAGCGACGGCTTGTCGGTCTCTGCCTTCGCGGCCTCGATCGCGTCGTTGAGCGCGCGGACGTCCTCGACGTACTCGCCCGTCTTCTTCCAGTCGACGACCTGGACGTGCCAGTGGTAGGCCTCGTAGCGGGCCTTGACGTCCTCGGTGAAGGCGATGTTGGTGTCGTCCTCGATCGAGATCTGGTTGGAGTCGTAGATCGCGATGAGGTTGCCGAGCTGCTGGTGACCGGCGAGCGAGGAGGCCTCGCTCGTGACGCCTTCCTGCAGGTCACCGTCACCGGCGATGACGTAGACGAAGTGGTCGAACGGGCTCGTGCCGGCCTCGGCCTCGGGGTCGAACAGGCCACGCTCGAAGCGGGACGCGTACGCGAAGCCCACGGCGGAGGCGAGCCCCTGGCCGAGGGGACCGGTGGTGATCTCGACGCCGTCGGTGTGGCCGTACTCCGGGTGACCCGGCGTGAGCGAGCCCCAGGTGCGGAGCGCCTCGAGGTCGGAGAGTTCCAGACCGTAGCCGCCCAGGTAGAGCTGGACGTACTGGGTCAGCGAGCTGTGCCCGACCGACAGGACGAAGCGGTCGCGTCCGAGCCAGTCCTGGTCCTTCGGATCGCGTCGCATGACCTTCTGGAACAGCAGGTAGGCGGCGGGGGCGAGACTCATCGCCGTTCCCGGGTGGCCGTTGCCGACCTTCTCCACCGCGTCGGCGGCGAGGATGCGCGCCGTGTCGACTGCTTTGCTGTCAATGCTTTCCCACTGCAGATCTGCCACTGAATACTGACCCTTCTCATCGGAACAGGAGGCCGACGAGCGGTCGAGCCTTCTTCTGTGCGTTCGCGGCCCACGTCGTCTTCGGCGTCCGAGCACACGACACCGCTCTTCGAACTGGGTGAAGGGGGGCGCACGCGTGCACAGTGGCTGGCGAGCACTTCCCAGCATAGCGAACCCCTGCAGCCGAGGGTCGATGTTCGACGAGCGCGAACACGCGACGTCACGGATCGTCGCAGAGCTTGCAGGACAGGCGTGACCCGGTGAGGGACCGCGCGTCTGCGCACCGTGAGTAGGGAGCCGTCCGCGCGTGTCGTAGAATCGTCTGCGGACCGCGCACCGGGCGAGCAGTGCGTGGTGAACCGAACGTTAGAGGAGCAATGGACGTCGCTGTAGCAGAACGTGTGTCGAGCCCCAAGCTCGGTTTCCGACGCAAGGCGAAGGCGTACATCGCCCTCACCAAGCCGCGGGTCATGGAACTGCTGCTCGTGACGACGATCCCCGTCATGATCCTCGCGAAGGGCGGTCTGCCCGACTGGTGGCTCGTGATCGCGACCGTCATCGGCGGGTCGTTGAGCGCCGGCTCCGCGGCGGCGTTCAACTGCTACATCGACCGCGACATCGACGCGGTCATGGACCGCACGAAGAAACGCCCTCTCGTCACCGGCGAGCTCACACCGCGTGAGGCACTCGTGTTCGCGTGGACGCTCGGCGTCGTCTCGACGGTCTGGCTCCTCGCCACCACCAACTGGCTCGCGGCCGCACTGTCCGTCGGCGCGATCCTCTTCTACGTCTTCGTGTACACGCTGTGGCTGAAGCGACGCACCCAGCAGAACATCATCTGGGGTGGCATCGCGGGCTGCTTCCCCGTCGTCATCGGCTGGGCCGCCGTCACCGGTTCGCTCTCGTGGGCACCGATCATCCTCTTCGCGGTCGTGTTCCTCTGGACGCCGCCCCACTACTGGCCGCTGTCCATGAAGTACCGCAGTGATTACCAGGCCGTCGGCGTGCCGATGCTCGCCGTCGTCCGCGGTCGCGCGCAGGTCGGCCTCCAGGTCATCCTGTACGCGTGGGCGACGGTCGTCTGCTCGCTCCTGCTCATCCCGGTGGCCGACATGGGGCTGCTGTACAGCGCCGTCGCCCTCCTGTCCGGCGGCTGGTTCGTCTACGAGACCCACCGCCTCTACAACCTCGCGATCCGCCACGAGCACGTCTCGCCGATGCGTGTCTTCCACGGTTCGATCACCTACCTGACCCTCCTGTTCCTCGCCGTCGGCATCGACCCGCTGCTCCCGTTCTGACCCGGTGGCTGACGCAGCGGAACGCGGCCGGCTGATCGCTGCGACGGGGGAGAGCCCCGACATCGTCTTCGACCGGTTCGTCTCCTGGGCCGAGGCCGGCGGACTCAGCCTGTACCCGGCGCAGGAGGAGGCGCTCATCGGCATCGTCGACGGCGCCAACGTCATCCTCTCCACCCCGACGGGCACCGGCAAGAGCCTCGTCGCCGCCGGCGCACACTTCGCGGCGCTGAGCTCCGGTCGCCGCAGCTACTACACGGCCCCGATCAAGGCGCTCGTCAGCGAGAAGTTCTTCGCACTCGTCGAGATGTTCGGCGCGGAGAACGTCGGGATGGTCACCGGGGACTCCTCGGTGAACGCCGACGCGCCGATCGTCTGCTGCACCGCGGAGATCGTCGCCAACCTGGCGCTCCGGCACGGCGAGGACGCCGGCATCGACCAGGTCGTGATGGACGAGTTCCACTTCTACGCCGACCCCGACCGCGGGTGGGCGTGGCAGGTGCCGCTGCTCACCCTCCCGGACACGCAGTTCATCCTCATGTCCGCGACCCTCGGCGACGTCGGCGACCTCGCACGGGACCTCGAGCGCCGGACCGGCCGTGAGACCGCCATCGTGACCGGCGTCGAACGACCGGTGCCGCTCCATTTCTCCTACGCGACCACACCGATCCACGAGACCGTGGAAGACCTCCTCCACACGGGACAGGCTCCGATCTACATCGTCCACTTCGCGCAGGCGGCGGCGCTCGAGCGCGCCCAGGCGTTGACCAGCCTCAAGGTCGTCACCCGCGAGCAACGCGACGAGATCGCCGACGCCATCGGCGACTTCCGGTTCAGCACCGCGTTCGGCACGACACTGTCCCGGCTCGTCCGCAGCGGGATCGGTGTGCACCACGCCGGCATGCTGCCGAAGTACCGACGCCTCGTGGAGCAGCTGGCCCAACGTGGTCTTCTCCGCGTCATCTGCGGGACGGACACCCTCGGCGTCGGGATCAATGTCCCGATCCGCACGGTCCTGTTCACGGCGCTCACGAAGTACGACGGCACGAAGATGCGCCAGGTGAACGCCCGGGAGTTCCACCAGATCGCCGGTCGTGCGGGTCGGGCCGGCTACGACACCGCGGGCACCGTCGTCGTCCAGGCTCCCGAGCACGAGACCGAGAACCTCAAGCTCATCGAGAAGGCCGGCGACGACCCGAAGAAGCGCCGGAAGATCATCCGGAAGAAGGCGCCGGAGGGGTTCGTGTCGTGGGGGGAGCCGAGCTTCCAGCGTCTCGTCGCGGCCGAGCCTGAGACATTGACCAGCCACATGCAGCTCACCCACGCGATGATGCTCAGCGTCATCGCACGCGGCGGTGACAGCTTCGGCACCATCCGCTCCCTCGTCTTCGACAACCACGAGCCTCGGGCGAGACGCTTCGCCCTGGCCAGGCGCGCGCTCGAGATCTACCGCACCCTCCGCACGGCAGGCGTCATCACCCAGACGATCGACCCTGAGACGGGTGAGGTCGTCATCGGCCTCACGGTCGAACTGCAGCCGAACTTCGCGCTCAACGCTCCGCTGTCGCCGTTCGCCCTCGCCGCGTTCGAGCTGTTGGACCCCGCGGAGCCCGGCTTCGCCCTCGACGTCATCTCGGTGGTCGAGTCGACGCTCGACGATCCGCGCCAGATCGTCATGGCCCAGCAGCACCTCGCCAGGGGCGAGGCCGTGCAGGCGATGAAGGCCGAGGGGATCGAGTACGACCAGCGCATGGAGCTCCTCGAGGCGGTCACCCATCCGAGACCGCTGGCGGAACTCCTCGAGGCGGCGTTCACGAGCTACACCGCCGCGCAGCCGTGGGCACTCGACCTCGAGCTCCGCCCGAAGGCGGTCGTCCGCGACTTCATCGAGCGCGCACTGAACTTCAGCGAGTTCGTCTCGTTCTACAGTCTCTCGAGGTCCGAGGGACTCGTCCTGCGATACCTCTCCGACGCCTTCCGGGCGATCCGGCAGAGCGTGCCGGACGAGTTCAAGGACGAGGAGCTCCAGGACCTCATCGAGTGGCTCGGCGAACTCGTCCGACAGGTCGACTCGAGTCTGCTCGACGAGTGGGAGGAACTGTCCCACCCGGACCCCGAACGCCATGCGGAGGCGAGTCGGTCACTCCCGCCCACGCCACGGAGCGTTCTCGCCAACCGCCGGGCGTTCACCGTCCTCGTCCGGAACGAACTCTTCCGCCGGGTCCAGCTCGCGTCGCTGGAGCACTACGACGCGCTCGGCGAGCTCGACGCGTCGGCCGGATTCGACGCCGACACCTGGGCCGACGCCATGGATCCGTACTTCGAGGAGCACGGTGAACTCCCGACCGGTGCTGCAGCACGGAGCCCGGCGCTGCTGGTCGTCGACGACGAGGACGAGCGCCCCGTCGGCGACACGGGCGGTGTCTGGCGGGTACGTCAGGTGTTCGCCGATCCGGCCGGCGACCATGACTGGGGGATCAGCGCGGTCATCGATCTCGACGCCTCCGACGAGACCGGGACCGCGGTCGTCCGCGTGACCGCGGTCGGGATGCTCGGAGCCGTCAGCAGGCGCAGTGAGCCGTCAGCAGGCGCAGTGAGCCGTCAGCAGGCCCGCTGAACCGTCGGCGGGAGAGCGTCTGAGTCGTCAGCGGGAGACGCTGAGGGATGCCGACTCCTCGACGCGTGACGCGGTCCGGACCGGGATCCGCTGCTGCAGCACGACCCAGGTCATCGCGGCGACGAGCAGTCCGGCGAGCACCATGTGCAGCCCGACCAGCACCTCGGGGAGTCCGAGGCGGGCCTGGGTGAGCCCCACGATGATCTGCACCACTTCGACCGCGAGCAGCGTGGAGACCGCGGTGCGCACCCCGCGCGACCCGCGGCGGGCACCGAGCGCGATCGCGCCGATGAGCAGCAGGATGGTGCCGGCGAGCGTCGCGTAGGCGGGCCAGCTGTGGAGGTGCTGGAGGAACTCGGGGTCGAACCCGTTGCGCGGCGCCGGCACCTCCTTCGAGTTGTCGCCGGCGTGCGGGCCCGAGCCCGTCGTCAGGATGCCGAACACGACGGTGACGGCGACGAAGAGGCTCGTCAGGTGGACGACGCCGAGGTACCAGCCGGGCATGACCTTCACCGCACCACGGGGCCCGCGGTAGACCCGATGGACGAGCATCGTCGCGAGGGCGACCAGGACGATCGAGATGACGAAGTGCAGCCCGACCACGTACGGGTTCAGCCCGGTGAGGACGGTGATGCCGCCGAGGACCGCCTGCGCGGGGATCGACAGGCCCTGGAGCAGGGTCAGTCGGAAGAGGTCGGGGCGCTGCCGGCGCATGCGGATCACCGCGAGGAACGCGGCGATCACGATGGCCGCGAGGACGAAGGTCAGAAGTCGGTTGCCGAACTCGATGAAGCCGTGGATGCCCATCTCCGGCGTGTTGACGAAGGAGTCGTCCGTGCAGCGCGGCCACGTCGGGCATCCGAGCCCGGAGGCCGTTAGACGCACGGCACCCCCGGTCCCGATGAGGACGAGTTGGAAGGCGAAGGAGAGCCAGGCGACGACCCGTACGCGCTTGTCGATCGTCGTCGGCAACCACTGCCAGAACCGGGCGGCCCGCACCCGGTCGGGAAGGGACGGTGCCGGCGTCGGTCGACCGGCGGTCTTGGAGTGGTGTGACACGGGTCGATCCTTCGGTTCGCGGTGGCCACGGCTGCGGTATCCACCGTCCTCACCCACAACCCACAGGAAGCTGTAGGATTATGAGGTTCACGGTGCGCGCGAGAAGCGCCATGGTTCATGAACATTGTAGGTTCGCGAAGAAGCCGCCCGCACATCCCCTCCCCAATCCGCTCCGATCAGGCGCGTGCCATGGGAGGGAATGACGACCTCCAGCCGGTGGTTGTCTCCAGGGAGGAAAGAGGGACACATGTCAGACATCCTGATCGATCGCCCGGAGCTCGCCGGACTCGGCCAATACGAGTTCGGATGGCACGACGGCGACGTCGCCGGCGCTTCAGCGCGCCGCGGCATCTCCACGGAGGTCGTGGCCGACATCTCCGCACTGAAGAACGAACCGGACTGGATGCTGCAGCGCCGCCTCAAGGCCCTGCAGCTGTTCGAGCGCAAGCCCATGCCGACGTGGGGCGCCGACCTCTCCGAGATCGACTTCGAGAACATCAAGTACTTCGTCCGCTCCACCGAGAAGCAGGCTCAAACCTGGGAGGACCTGCCGGACGACATCAAGAACACCTACGAGAAGCTCGGCATCCCCGAGGCGGAGCGCCAGCGCCTCGTCTCCGGCGTCGCCGCGCAGTACGAGTCCGAGGTGGTCTACCACCAGATCAACGAGGAGCTCGAGGCGCAGGGTGTCATCTTCATGGACACCGACACCGCGTTGCGCGAGCACCCCGAGTTCTTCGAGGAGTACTTCGGCACGGTCATCCCGTCCGGCGACAACAAGTTCGCCGCGCTGAACACCGCCGTATGGTCGGGTGGCTCCTTCGTCTACGTGCCGCCCGGCGTGCACGTCGAGATCCCGCTGCAGGCCTACTTCCGGATCAACACCGAGAACATGGGCCAGTTCGAGCGCACGCTGATCATCGCCGACGAGGGCAGCTACGTGCACTACATCGAGGGTTGCACCGCGCCGATCTACAAGTCGGACTCGCTGCACTCCGCGGTCGTCGAGATCATCGTCAAGAAGAACGCCCGCGTCCGCTACACGACGATCCAGAACTGGTCGAACAACGTCTACAACCTGGTCACGAAGCGCGCTACGGCCGCCGAAGGCGCGACCATGGAGTGGATCGACGGCAACATCGGATCCAAGGTCACGATGAAGTACCCGTCCATCTACCTCATGGGCGAGCACGCCAAGGGCGAGACCCTGTCCGTCGCGTTCGCCGGTCCCGGCCAGCACCAGGACGCCGGCGCGAAGATGATCCACATGGCTCCGTACACGCAGTCGTCCATCGTCTCCAAGTCGATCGCCCGAGGCGGCGGACGCGCGGGATACCGCGGCGAGGTCCGGGTGGACGCCAACGCCCATCACTCGGCCAACACCGTGCGCTGCGACGCGCTCCTGGTCGACACCATCTCCCGCAGCGACACGTACCCGGCGATCGACATCCGGGTGGACGACGTCCAGCTCGGACACGAGGCGACGGTGTCCAAGGTCAGCGAGGAGCAGCTCTTCTACCTCATGAGCCGCGGCATGCCGGAAGACGAGGCCATGGCGATGATCGTCCGCGGCTTCATCGAGCCGATCGCCCGCGAACTGCCCATGGAGTACGCACTCGAACTCAACAAGCTCATCGAGATGGGCATGGAAGGATCCGTCGGTTAATGACGACTGCAGCACCGACTCAGACCGAAGGACAGCACGGCATCACGGCACACAGCGACGGCGCAGGACGCGTCATCCCGGTGCAGACCCGATCGGAGCGCTTCAGCTCCTATGATGTCGCCGACTTCCCAGCGGTGACGGGACGCGAGGCGGTCTGGAAGCTCAGCCCGGTCGCGCAGTTCACCGACCTCACCGCGGGGGAGCTCGACGGCTCACCCACCCCGATCACGCACGACGACGTCGACGGTTTCAGCGTCGAGTGGATCAGTCGCGACGACGCCCGCGTCGGCTCCGCCGGCGTGCCGGAGGAGCGCGCCTCCGCGAACGCCTGGTCGAGCTTCGACCAGGCACTGGCGATCTCGGTCACGGGCGAGGAGCCCAAGACCCTGCGCCTCGAGCGGAGCGGGCTCGGCGACGGCGCCCGCGCTGCGCACACCGTCATCACCGCCGCGCCGTTCAGCCGTGGCCTCATCATCATCGAGAACGCGGGCGAGGCCCGCCTCACCGAGAACGTCGAGATCGTCGTCGGCGAACAGGCCGACGTGACCGTCGTGACCGTGCAGTGGTGGGACGACGCCGCCGTGCACCTCGCCAGCCACTTCGCGTCCATCGGTCGCGACGCCCACCTCAAGCACGTCGTGGTGTCGCTCGGCGGCAAGGTCGTCCGGGTGAACCCGACCCTGCACCTCGCCGGTCAGGGCTCGGACCTCGACTCGCTCGGCGTGTACTTCTCCGACGCGGGTCAGCACCTCGAGCAGCAGGTCTACATGCACCACGACGCACCGAACACCCGCGGGCGCGTGACCTACAAGGGCGCACTGCAGGGCGAGGGTGCGCGGTCCGTGTGGATCGGCGACGTCCTCATCAGCAACCGTGCCGTCGGCACCGACAGCTACGAGCAGAACCGCAACCTGGTCCTCTCCGACGGCACCCGTGCCGACTCCGTGCCGAACCTCGAGATCGAGACCGGCGACATCGCCGGTGCCGGTCACGCGAGCGCGACCGGACGCTTCGACGACGAGCAGCTCTTCTACCTGCAGGCTCGAGGCATCCCTGAGGACGAGGCACGACGACTCGTCGTCCGCGGCTTCCTCGTGGAGATCATCCAGCAGATCGGTGACACCGAGCTGCAGGAGCGCCTCTCGGCGGCCATCGAGGCCGAACTGCTCGGCGCCGACGGACAGGGCACCGGCGGAGCGCAGCACTGATGGCGACGAAGGTGTGCTCGTTCGACGAGCTCGCCGTCAACCAGGCCAAGCGGGTCGTGGTGGACGGCGTGCCGATCGCCCTCGTGCGCGACGCGTCGGACGAACTGTTCGCGATCGGCGACCTCTGCACCCACGGCGACATCTCGCTGTCCGAAGGCTTCGTCGAGGACGGCAACCTCGAATGCTGGGCACACGGCTCGCAGTTCTCGCTCACGACGGGCAAGCCGCTCACCCTTCCGGCCTACGAGCCGGTCCCCGTCTACACCGTCGAGCTCATCGACGGTGACATCTACATCGACCCGACCGCAACGAAAGAGATCTAGCACCATGTCAGTCCTCGAAATCCGCGACCTGCACGTCAGCGTCGAAACCGAGCAGGGCACCAAGCCGATCCTGCGTGGCGTCGACCTCACCATCCGCACGGGCGAAACGCACGCGATCATGGGTCCGAACGGTTCGGGCAAGTCCACGCTCGCGTACACGATCGCCGGCCACCCGAAGTACACCGTCGACAGCGGATCCATCACGCTGGACGGCGAGGACGTCCTCGCGATGAGCGTCGACGAGCGCGCCCGTGCCGGACTCTTCCTCGCGATGCAGTACCCGGTCGAGATCCCCGGCGTCACGGTCACGAACTTCCTCCGCACGGCGAAGACCGCCGTCGACGGCGAGGCGCCCGCGATCCGCGGCTGGATCAAGGACGTCCGCGAGTCGATGAAGAACCTGCGCATGGAGCCTGCCTTCGCCGAGCGCAACGTCAACGAGGGCTTCTCCGGTGGCGAGAAGAAGCGTCACGAGATCCTCCAGCTCGAGCTGCTGAAGCCGCAGTTCGCAGTCCTCGACGAGACCGACTCCGGCCTCGACGTCGACGCCCTCAAGATCGTGTCCGAGGGCGTCAACCGCGCCAAGGAGAACACGGGCCTCGGCGTCCTGCTGATCACGCACTACACGCGGATCCTCCGCTACATCAAGCCGGACTTCGTGCACGTCTTCGTCGCCGGCAAG
The DNA here is from genome assembly GCF_014841195.1 of Plantibacter sp. CFBP 8798. Lineage (NCBI taxonomy): Bacteria > Bacillati > Actinomycetota > Actinomycetes > Micrococcales > Microbacteriaceae > Plantibacter > Plantibacter sp. CFBP 8798. The sequence goes on along the minus strand of NZ_JACYTS010000002.1, from coordinate 199,881 downwards.
ATCGCCGAGCAGGGCGGTCCCGAGCTCGCCGACCGACTCGAGAACGAAGGCTACGACCGTTTCCTCGTCGACGCCGTCGTCGCCCCGGAAGGTGCCTGAAGCCGCGCGAGCGGTCTAAGATAACGACATGGTAACAACGCTCAGTCCGCAACGATTCGACGAGGTCGAAGAGGCGCTCAAGGACGTCATGGACCCCGAGCTCGGGGTGAACGTGGTCGACCTCGGTCTCATCTACGACCTGGGTTGGGATGACGAGAACGACGCGCTCATCATCCACATGACCCTGACCTCCGCCGGATGTCCGCTCACGGACGTCCTCGAGGAGCAGACGGGTCAAGCGCTCGACGGCATCGTCGACGCCTTCCGCATCAACTGGGTGTGGATGCCGCCGTGGGGCCCGGAGCGCATCACGGACGACGGGCGCGACATGATGCGTGCCCTCGGCTTCTCGATCTGATCGAACCTCCCCGACGACGGACGGCTGCATTGCAGCCGTCCGTCGTCCTGTTCCCGGCAGCGTCGTCCGGCTGATCCCGGATAGGGTCGAGGCATGACCGAGATCGTGTCCGCAGACCCCCTCGACGTCCTGCGCAGCCGGACGAGCGAGAAGTGGTCCGAGTACCCCGACGACGTCTTGCCCATGTTCGTCGCCGAGATGGACGTCCCCCTGGCACCCGTGGTCCGCGATGCCCTGCACGCGGCGATCGACCGCGGTGACGCCGGGTATGTCGCGAGCCGCACACGGCTCCCGCAGGCGTTCGCCGACTTCGCAGCGCGACGTTGGGGATGGGACGTGGATCCCGGTTCCGTGTTCACCACCGCCGACGTCAGCATGGGCATCGTCGAGATCCTGCGTCGCGTCGTCTCTCCCGGCGAGGGCGTCGTGATCACCTCGCCGGTCTACCCGCCGTTCTTCGACCTCGTCACCGAGGCCGGGGGAGTCGTGGTGGACGTCCCCTTGCTCGGGTCCAGCCGCGCCGACGATCCCGCCGGAGGCTGGCGGCTCGACCTGGACGGTCTCGAAGCCGCCTTCCGCAACGGCGCGAAGGCGTTCCTCCTCTGCAACCCGCACAACCCGATCGGTCGGCCGCACACGGTCGACGAACTCCGCTCGGTCGCCGCGCTGGCCGCGCGGTACGGGGTCACGGTCGTGAGCGATGAGATCCACGCTCCGCTCACCCAGCCGGGCGAGCGGTTCGTCCCCTATCTCAGCGTGTCCGACGAGGCCTCCGAACACGGGTACGCCGTCCTGTCGGCGAGCAAGGCCTGGAACCTCGCCGGCCTGAAGTGCGCGGTGATGGTCACCGCCGGCCCCGGGCCGCGGAGCGTGGTCGCCGGGATGCCGGTCGAGGTGTTCTGGCGGACGGGCCAGTTCGGTGTACTGGCTTCGGTCGCCGCCTTCGAGGCCGGAGAGCCCTGGCTGGACGGGCTCCTCGGGTTGCTCGACGGCAACCGGCGGCTGCTCGGTGAGCTGCTGGGCACCGAGTTGCCCGAGGTCGGCTACCGTCCGCCTGCCGCCGGGTACCTCGCCTGGCTGGACTGCACCACGCTCGGTTGGACCGAGCCCCCGGCGCGACGCATCCTGCGCGAGGCGCGCGTGGCCCTGCAGGAGGGAGCCCCGTTCGGGCCCGGCGGCGTCGGCCATGCACGACTCAACCTGGCCTGCTCACCCGAGCTCCTCACCGAGGCGGTCGGACGGATCTCCGCCCTGCGTTGACTGCTGTCCGGCCGCACCGGAACGGCCGCGGTGCTGAGCATCGGATTCACGATTTATACTGGGAGGCTGACCCCCACCCTCCGCGTTGTCGAAACGCACCCGAAGAAATGGACTATGCCTGTGCTGAGTGTGCACGACCTCGAGATCCGCGTGGGGGCACGCGTGCTCATGGAGCACGTGAACTTCCGCGTGTCCGCCGGCGACAAGATCGGCCTCGTCGGCCGCAACGGTGCAGGGAAGACGACCCTGACCAAGACGCTCGCGGGGGAGACCCTCCCGACGAACGGCAAGATCGATCGCGGTGGCGAGATCGGTTACCTGCCGCAGGACCCGCGCTCCGGCAACCCGGAGGACCTCGCCCGCACCCGCATCCTCGATGCGCGCGGTCTCGGCCAGCTCGCGCTCGGCATGCACGAGTCGAGCATGGCCATGGCGAGCGACGACCCGAAGGTGGCGGAAGCCGCCATGAAGAAGTACGGCAACCTCACCGACCGGTTCAACGCGCTCGGCGGGTACGCCGCAGAGGCCGAGGCGGCCTCGATCGCGTCGAACCTGAACCTGCCCGACCGCATCCTCGATCAGCAGCTGAAGACGCTCTCGGGTGGACAGCGCCGCCGCATCGAACTCGCGCGCATCCTCTTCTCCGACGCCGAGACGCTCATCCTCGACGAGCCGACCAACCACCTCGACGCCGACTCCGTCGTCTGGCTGCGTGAGTTCCTCAAGCAGTACAAGGGCGGGTTCATCGTGATCTCGCACGACATCGAGCTCGTCGGCGAGACCGTCAACCGGGTCTTCTACCTCGATGCGAACCGCACCGTCATCGACATCTACAACATGAACTGGAAGAACTACCAGCGTCAGCGCGAGGCCGACGAGGAGCGCCGGAAGAAGGAGCGCACCAACGTCGAGAAGAAGGCGACGGCGCTCCAGCTCCAGGCGGCCAAGTTCGGTGCGAAGGCCAGCAAGGCGGCCGCAGCCCACCAGATGGTGGCTCGCGCCGAACGGATGCTCTCCGGGCTCGAAGAGGTCCGCGCGCAAGACCGCGTGGCCAAGCTGCGGTTCCCGACCCCGGCGCCCTGTGGCCGGACGCCGCTCATGGCGAGCAACCTGTCGAAGAGCTACGGCTCGCTCGAGATCTTCACGGCCGTCGACCTCGCGATCGACCGTGGCTCGAAGGTCGTCATCCTCGGATTCAACGGCGCGGGCAAGACGACCCTGCTGCGGATCCTCGCCGGAGTGGACCAGCCCGACACCGGGCAGCTCGAGCCCGGGCACGGCCTGCGGATCGGCTACTACGCGCAGGAGCACGAGACGATCGACGTGAAGCGCAGCGTGCTCGAGAACATGGTCTCCTCGTCGCCGAACATCACCGAGATGGAAGCGCGCAAGGTCCTCGGCTCGTTCCTGTTCACCGGCGACGACTCCAACAAGCTCGCGGGCGTGCTGTCCGGTGGCGAGAAGACGAGACTCGCTCTCGCGATGATCGTCGTCTCGGGCGCGAACATGCTCCTCCTCGACGAACCGACCAACAACCTCGACCCGGCCAGCCGTCTGGAGATCCTCGACGCGCTCGCCCACTACGAGGGTGCCGTCGTGCTCGTGAGTCACGATGAGGGCGCCGTCGAGGCGCTCAACCCCGAGCGGGTGCTCATCCTGCCCGACGGCGTCGAGGACCACTGGAACAAGGACTACCAGGACCTCGTCAGCCTGGCCTAGCGCCAGCGGGCCAGCGCGCCCGGCCCGTGAGCATCACGGGCCGGGCGCGCCCCGTCCGTCGACGGCTCGGGGCGGTCGGGTCAGCGACTCGCTTCGAGGATCTCATCCTCGATGTCGGCGTCGGACCGTGCCTTCGCGGCGAGCCGTTCGGCGCGCGCAGCCGCACGCCGCTGCTCCTTCGGGTCGTCGGAGTTCAGGATGCGGTACTCCTGACGGATGGCATAGGCGAGGAAGATGAAGCCCATCAGCGCGAAGACCACCCATTGCAGCGCGTACGAGAGGTGCATCCCCTCGTTCGGCTCGGGCTTGATCGGACCGAGCGGTGCCGCCTCGGCAGGCGCCGGGCTCTCCGAGAGGAGCATGCCGTACGCACCGGAGTAGAGCGTCTCGCCGCGGAGTTCGGCGATCTGCGGGAGGTTGATCGTGGCCACCTGGCCGTCGGCGGCCCCGCGGCCCGGGAGCGTCGGTTCGCCGGGTCGGATGCGGACGACGACCGAGACCTCACCGCTCGGAGGGGCCGGGACCGACTCGGGTGCTTCGAGTGAATCGTTCGCAGCGACCCAGCCACGGTCGACGATGAACACGTCTCCGTTGGCAAGTCGGAGCGGCGTGAGGACGTTGAAGCCCGCCTGGTTGTTCCGGGGACGGTTCCGGACCAGCAGCTGTTCGTCAGGCAGGTAGGTGCCACTCATCGACACCGGGTGCCATTCGTCGGCCACGCTGAAGGAGTCCAGCGACGGCAGCGCTTCGTCGAGCGGGATCGGGGTCGCGTCCCAATTGGTCTCGATGCGCTGGACCTCCTCCTCCTTCTCGCTCGCGCGGGCGAGCTGCCAGTTGGAGAGGAGGACGCACACGATCGCGAACACGATCGCGACGCCGAGGTAGCCGAGCCAACGGCGGCTGAAGGCGAACCGCCAACCCGCGCTCATGAGCCGACCGCCGACGCCAGCGGACGCCGCTCGCGCGGGAAGGAGCGGGCTTCGAGGAAGGCTTCCAAGAAGTCGACGTGTTCGTCGCAGGCGGTCCAGACCTTCACGCGGTCCTCCGCGTGGATCTTCGGATTGCGCCACTCGATCCGCCAGCTCGCCGCCGCGCGGCAGCCGGCCCGGGAGCAGATCACGCCGTCGGGCTCGGCACCGAACCCGATCATGCCTGGTCGGCCGGACGAGGCGGAACCGAGTCGTCGACGATGATCGGCCGCTGGGACACGACGACACCGGTGGGGCGCTCGATGGCCCCCTGCGACGGCAGCGACCCGGCGTTCGCGATGATGACGGCGACGTACGGCAGGAAGATGGCACCGGCTGCGACCGCGAACATCCAACCGCCCTGGACGAACGGGAGCGCAGCGAGGCAAAGCAACCGGACACCCATGGTGATCGAGTACTTGATGAGCCGCTGCCGGCGCTCTTGTTCGGGAGCCGGTGGGAGGGAGGTGATGCTCTGCTGCTTCATGCCATGACCAGCCTACGCGCTCGGCGGGTGGGCGAAGCCCCCAAATCACCGGGAGAAAGGGAGTACCCCCATATGCTGGTACGGGCCCGCGGCCGGAACGTCGCGCGCCCCGACGGCCGCCGCACGAGTCGGCCGGTATCGCCGCAGGAGAGGAATCGACCATGACCGCACCACGCACCGTACTCGTCACCGGAGGCAACCGGGGGATCGGCTTCGCCATCGCCGAGGAGTTCGTCGCGCAGGGTCACCGCGTCGCCGTCACCGCACGATCCGGCGAGGGCCCCGCTGGCACGTTGACCGTCCGCGCGGACGTCACCGACGCCGCCTCCGTCGACGCGGCGTTCACCGAGATCGAGTCGGAGCTCGGGCCGGTCGAGGTGCTCGTCGCGAATGCGGGCATCACGAAGGACACCCTGCTCATGCGGATGAGCGAAGACGACTTCGACCAGGTGGTCGACACGAACCTCGGCGGGTCCTTCCGCGTCGTCAAGCGTGCGTCCAAAGGCATGCTCAAGGCACGCTTCGGGCGCATCGTGCTCATCTCCAGCGTCGTGGGCCTCTACGGGTCCGCCGGACAGGTCAACTACGCGGCCTCGAAGAGCGGCCTCATCGGCATGGCGCGGTCCATCACCCGCGAGCTCGGTGCACGTGGGATCACGGCGAACGTGATCGCCCCGGGGTTCATCGAGACCGACATGACCGCCGAACTGCCCGCAGAGACCCAGGCCGAGTACAAGAAGAGCATCCCGGCAGCGCGTTTCGCGAGTGCGAACGAGGTCGCGAAGGTCGTCACGTGGATCGCCGGTGACGACGCGGGCTACATCTCCGGCGCCGTGATCCCGGTCGACGGCGGCCTCGGCATGGGTCACTGACCCGGGCAGCACCGCACCGAGCAGAACCCGACATCGGGCGCTGACCCCGACGCGCGGATCAGATCCCGAGGAGCGGGAGGACGCCGGCGAGGTCGACCCGGCCGGCGACGACGTCGGCATGGCGGCGGACGATCGGCTTCGCGTTGAACGCGACCGAGAGCCCGGCGACGGCCATCATCTCGAGGTCGTTGGCTCCGTCGCCGATCGCGATCGTCCGTCCCAACGGCACGCCGTCCTCGTCGGCCCACTCCTGCAGTGCGGCCGCCTTCGCCGCCGCGTCGATGATGGGACCGCTGAGGCCTCCCGTCAACCGACCGTCGGCGGTCTCGAGGCGGTTCGCCCGCACATGGTCGAGGCCGAGTACCTCCGCGAGCGGGTCGAGCAGTTCATGGAACCCGCCGGACACGACACCGATCCGTGACCCGTGCGCATGCAGCCGGCCGATCAGCGTCTCCAGGCCGGCCGTCGTCCGGATCCGTTCGGCGATCACCGGGATCCGGTCGACGGGCAGGCCCGCGAGCGTCGCGACCCGGGCCCGGAGGCTGTCGGCGAAGTCGAGGTCACCGCGCATGGCGCGCTCGGTGATGGCGGCGACCTCAGAAAGGCTGCCGACCTCCTCGGCGAGCAGCTCGATCACCTCGTTCTGGATGAGCGTCGAGTCGGCGTCGAGGACCGCGAGGAACCGGACGCCTCGTCCGGCCTGTGGGGGGAGTGCTGCCTCGGGATCCGCCACTGCCGAACGCTCGGTACTCATGGAACGACGCGTACTCCCTTGCCAACCACGGTGAGACCGGATTCGGTGACGGTGAAACCGCGAGCGCGGTCACGGTCGTGGTCGACACCGACGCTCGCGCCGGAGGTGACCACCACATCCTTGTCCAGGATAGCCCGCTTGACGACGGCGTCCGGTTCGATGTGGACCTTGTCGAACACGACCGAGTCGGAGACGTGGGCGCCGGATTCCACGAGCGCCCATGGCCCGAGGACACTGCGCTCGATGTGGGCACCGGACAGCAGCGAACCGAGGGAGACGATCGAGTCGATGGTCTGGCCGAGGTTGCCCTTCGCGTCCCGCACGAACTTCGCCGGCGGCGAGTTCAGCTGCGAACTGAAGATCGGCCAGTCGCGGTTGTACAGGTTGAAGATCGGGAGCGTCGAGATGAGGTCCTGGTGGGCCTCGTAGAACGACTCGATCGTCCCCACGTCGCGCCAGTAGTAGCGATCGCGATCCGTCGAGCCGGGCACGTCGTTCCGCTGGAGGTCGTAGACGCCGGCCTCACCGCGGTCGACGAAGTACGGGACGATGTCGCCACCCATGTCGTGGTTCGAGCTCGTCACCTCACCGTCGTCGATGACCGCCTGCATGAGTGCGTCGGCGTCGAAGACGTAGTTGCCCATCGAGGCGAGCACCTCGCCGGGGGAGTCGGGCAGGCCCGGCGCGTCGAGCGGCTTCTCGAGGAAGCGGGCGATGGTCGTCGGGTCGTCCGCGTCGACGTCGATGACGCCGAACTGGTCGGCGAGGGAGATGGGCTGACGGATCGCGGCGACCGTCGCCTTCTTGCCCGAGGCGATGTGCGCCTCGATCATCTGCGCGAAGTCCATGCGGTAGACGTGGTCGGCGCCGACGACCACGACGATGTCGGGCTTCTCGTCGCGGATCAGGTTGAGGCTCTGCAGGATCGCGTCAGCGGATCCGCTGAACCAGCGCTTCCCGAGACGCTGCTGCGCCGGCACGGACGCGACATAGGAGTCGAGCAGGCCGGACAACCGCCAGGTCTGCGAGACGTGGCGGTCGAGGCTGTGGGACTTGTACTGGGTGAGGACGACGATCTGGGTGAGTCCGGAGTTGATGAGGTTCGACAGCGCGAAATCGATCAGGCGGTACTGCCCGCCGAACGGTACGGCCGGTTTCGCGCGGTCTGCGGTCAGCGGCATCAACCGCTTCCCTTCCCCACCAGCGAGGACGATTCCGAAGATCTTCTTTGAGGCGGCCATGGCTTCACAATAGATGCCGGACGAGACCTGTACTAGCGTCTAGACATGCGAGTTGATCTTGTGACAAAGGAGTACCCGCCGGAGATCTACGGCGGCGCAGGCGTCCACGTGTCGGAGCTGGTGAAATCCCTCCGTAGCGACATCGACGTGACCGTGCGCTGCTTCGGCGCTCCACGCGACGAGGCCGACACCGTCGCGTACGGTGTCCCGGCCGAGCTCCAGGGGGCGAACGGCGCCCTCACGACCCTCGGGACGGACCTCCTGATCGCCCAGGACGTCGCCGGGGCCGACCTCGTGCACTCGCACACCTGGTACGCGAACGGCGCCGGTCACCTCGCGTCACTGCTGCACGGCATCCCGCACGTCGTGACCGCGCACAGTCTGGAGCCGCTCCGCCCGTGGAAGGCCGAGCAGCTCGGCGGCGGGTACCGCGTGTCCAGCTGGATCGAGCAGTCCGCCTACGAAGGCGCCGCGGCCGTCGTCGCGGTCAGCGACGGCATGCGTCGCGACATCCTGCGGTCGTACCCGAGCCTCGACCCGGCCAAGGTGCAGGTCATCTACAACGGCATCGACCTGACCGACTGGCAGCCACGCGTGGACGACGAGCTGCTGCGGTCCCTCGGCATCGACCCGTCCCGTCCCTCCGTCGTCTTCGTCGGTCGGATCACCCGTCAGAAGGGGCTGCCGTACCTGCTCCGCGCGGCCCGACTGCTGCCGCCCGACGTGCAGCTCATCCTGTGTGCCGGCGCTCCCGACACCCCGGAGATCCTCGCCGAGGTCAAGGGGCTCGTCGAGGAGCTGCAGCGCGAGCGCACCGGGGTCGTGTGGATCGAACGACTGCTCCCGCGTCACGAGTTGTGCACCGTCCTCACCGCCGCCACGACCTTCGTGTGCCCGTCGATCTACGAGCCACTCGGCATCGTCAACCTCGAGGCGATGGCCTGCGGTGCCGCCGTGGTCGGGACGGGGACCGGCGGCATCCCGGAGGTCGTGCAGGACGGTGTGACCGGCAGGATCGTCCCGCTCGCGCAGGCCTCCGACGGCACCGGCACCCCGCTCGACCCGGAGCGCTTCGTCGCCGACCTCGCCGCCACCCTCACCGAGGTCGTCCAGGATCCCGCCCAGGCGAGGGTCTACGGGGCCGCTGGTCGCCGACGCGCGGAGTCCGACTTCAGCTGGTCGCGCATCGCCACCCAGACGGCGGAGCTGTACCGCAGCCTGGTCTGAACCACCTGCGGACACCTCGGAGGACGGCGACGCGCGACGAGTCTTGGCGGATAGGCTAGGACCATGCCGAGCGTGTTGCAGTTCTCCGATGTGTCCGTCGTCCGTAATCTCAACCCCATCCTCGATGGCGTCGACTGGACGGTGACGGGCGACCAGCGATGGATCGTCCTCGGCCCGAACGGCGCCGGCAAGACGACGCTCCTGCAGCTCGCGGCGACGCTCATCCACCCCTCGAAGGGCACGGTCTCCGTGCTCGACGAGACGCTCGGCCGGGTCGACGTCTTCGAACTGCGCCCGCGCATCGGCTTCGCGTCCTCCGCCCTCGCGAAGCGGGTGCCGCCGGAGGAGACCGTCCTGGACGTCGTGCTCACGGCGGCCTACTCGGTCACCGGGCGCTGGGTCGAGCAGTACGAGGACATCGACGTGAAGCGCGCGTCGCGGGTCCTCGCGGAGTGGAAGCTCGACCACCTCGCCGACCGCCGCTTCGGCACGCTGAGCGACGGCGAGCAGAAGCGCGTGCAGATCGCGCGGGCCATCATGACCGACCCCGAACTCCTCCTGCTCGACGAGCCGGCCGCGAGCCTCGACCTCGGCACGCGCGAGGAGCTCGTCGAGCTGCTCGGCGGCTACGCGAGCGCCGACGACTCGCCGGCGATCATCATGGTGACCCACCACGTCGAAGAGATCCCTGTCGGGTTCACCCACGTCCTGCTCGTTCGCGACGGCGGCATCGTCGCCGCCGGCCCGATCGCCGAGACACTCACGGCCGAGCACCTCAGCGAGACCTTCGACCTCCCGATCGAGCTGAGCGAGGAGGACGGCCGGTTCCACGCCCGCTCCGTCCGCGCCGGACGCTCGGCCGTCGCCCCCTCCTGACCGCCACGCCTCGGCGAGTCGTCCTCGGCTGGCGAGCAGATGCGCGCCGAGTCTGGTAAAGTCGACCTTTGGCTCGCGGAGCCAAGAGCTTTCTGCCTCGTGCCTGGAGTTCCGAGCGCGGGTACTACCCACACCATCCACTCAACAAGGACTGCTGATGAAATCTGACATCCACCCCACGTACGAAGCCGTCGTCTTCCGCGACCTCGCCTCCGGCGCGACGTTCCTCACGCGCTCGACGGTCTCGTCGGGCAAGACGATCGACCTCGACGGCGTCACCTACCCGGTGATCGACGTGGAGATCTCGTCGGAGTCGCACCCGTTCTACACGGGTAAGCAGCGCATCATGGACTCCGCCGGTCGCGTCGAGAAGTTCAACCAGCGCTTCAAGGGCTTCGGCAAGTAGTCCTTCCGCTGGAATACACGAACGCCCCGATCCTCGGATCGGGGCGTTCGTCGTCGTGGCGAGCCGTACGGCTCAGATGCCGATGGGCAGCTGGTCCGCTGGGACGATGATCGGTGCCTCGGGCCGGGCGGCAGGGCGTCCGGTGCGGATGGGCCAAGCACCGTCGGCGATGAACTCGGGATCGCGCACGCGGCGCATGTAGGACTGGAAGCTCTCCGCCTGCTCGAGCGACCAGGTCCGCTGGGCCTCATGCAACTCGTCGACGCTCGTCGGCAGGGCGTCGGCATGAAGCCGACCGATGGCCTGAGCGACGCGTCCGGCGGCGACGGCGTCCACCCCCGCGTCGTGCGCACCCTCGAGCGGAACGCCGTGTAGGGCGGCGACGACCTCGAGCGTCCGCTTGCCGCGCCGGAAGGTGTCGAGCCGCCGGTCGAGGATCAGCGGGTCGACGACGGGGGACGGGTCGGTGATCGAGGTCACCCTGTGTCGCTCCGCCTCGAAGTGCAGGAGGGAGAAGTCGTAGGGCGCGTTGTAGGCGACGACCGGGGTCCGTGCGGCGAACAGCTCGGTGAGGACGGCGACGATCTCGCCGACGACGGCCGGTGCCGGACGCCCCTCCGCCCGGGCCCGCTCCGTCGTGACGCCGTGGATCTCGGCGGCGCGAGGGGGGATCTCGACCCCGGGGTCGGCCATCCACGACCACGAGCGTTCGACCGAACCGTCCGCGGTGATGACACCGACGAAGGCGGTCACGATGCGACTCGTCTCCACCTCGATGCCCGTCGTCTCGAGATCGAAGACCGCCAGGCGGTCCGTCCAGTGGGGATTCGCGTCGACCGTGTTCACGCCTTCACCCTATGACGCACCTCCGACAGGGGCCTGTGCCACGCCGGGGCGGCACGGTCCGCATCAACGGGTGAACGCAGAGCCGGACTGCCTAGACTGAGTGGATGCCCGTCGAATCACCGTACGCCGACCAGCTCGACCGCATCCCCGTCCGGGAGCGCTCGCTCATCGTGGACGGAGCCGAGACGCGGTTCTGGGACTACGGCGACCACGAGGCGTCGACGACGATCGTCATGGTGCACGGGTTCCGGGGCGACCACCACGGCCTCGAACCGGTCGTCGCGCAGCTCTCCGGGTTCCGGATCATCGCTCCGGACCTCCCCGGCTTCGGCAGCTCGGCACCCTTCCCCGAGGCCACCCACTCCGTGGAGGGGTACGCCGCCTGGCTGGGACGGTTCATCGAGGAGCTGCACCTGACCGGCCGTGTCGTCCTGCTCGGGCACTCGTTCGGCTCGATCGTGTCGAGCGCCGCCGTCGCCGGGGGACTCCGACCGGACGACCTCGTCCTCGTGAACCCGATCGCCGCCCCCGCGCTCCAGGGCCCTCGAGGTGTCCTGACGAGGCTCGCGGTCTTCTACTACTGGTCGTCCGCGAAGCTCCCGAAACGCCTGGGATTCGCCTTCCTCCGGAACAAGGGCGTCGTGCGCATCATGAGCGTCGCGATGTCGAAGACGAAGGACCCGACGCTCCGTCGGTGGATCCACGCCCAGCACGACCAGTACTTCAGCGCCTTCGCCGACCGGGAGGTCGTCCTCGAGTCGTTCACCGCCTCGGTCAGCCACGACGTCAGCGAGTACGCCGACCGCATCCCCAGCCGCACGCTGCTCATCGCCGCCGAGCGTGACGACATCACGCCTGTGGCCGCGCAGTACGCGCTCGCGAAGCGGTTCGCCGACGCGCAGCTGCACGTCATCCCGGGCGTCGGACACCTCATCCACTACGAGGAGCCGCACGACGCGGCGCAGCGCCTCACCGCGTTCCTCGCGGACGACCGCACCGACGCCTGAGGCGTCAGGCGTCGGTCGCCTCCTGCGAGACGACGCTCGTGAATGCGGACGGGACCAGGCGGGCGGCGATCCCGGTGAGCGTCTCACTGGCACCAGCGTCGAGCTTCACGTCCGCGCGGCCGTCCGCCTTCGTGACGCCGCGGTTGATGACGACGATCGGCAACCGCTTCCGGCGGGCGAGTTCGAGGAGCCGGATCCCCGAGTTGACCACGAGGGACGACCCGGCGATCACGAGTGCGTCGGCACCGCGCACGAGTGCGGCTGCCTCGGCGTACTTCTCCGTCGGGATGAACTCGCCGAAGAAGACCACGTCCGGCTTCAACATGCCACCGCAGACCGTGCACACGGGGACGACGATCTCGTCCACGCGCCCGACCTCGGCATCGCCGTCCGGGTTGATCGTCACGTCCGTCTCGGTGTCGAGCCACGGGTTCAGGTCCGTCATGCGCTCCGCGATGCTCGACCTGGCGTAACTCTGCCCGCAGGAGAGACAGCTGACGCGGTCCATCGACCCGTGCAGGTCGACGACGCGGCGCGAGCCGGCCCTGACGTGGAGGCCGTCGACGTTCTGCGTGATGACGCCGTCGGCGATGCCTGCCTCCTCGAGGAGCGCGATGGCCCGGTGGCCGGCGTTCGGGCGAGCGCCGTCGAACCGCTTCCACCCGAGGTGGCTGCCGGCCCAGTAGCGTTTGCGCGCGGCGTCGTCGTTGGACAGGAACTGGTCGACCGTCATGGGGGTCCGCACCGGAGCACCCTGGCCCCGGTAGTCGGGGATGCCGGAGTCCGTGCTCACGCCGGCCCCGGTGAGGAAGGCGACACGGCGGTCCGCGAGCAGCTCGATCGCCCGTTCGAGCCCGGCCTCGGCCGTCTCGTCAGCGGGATCCCCTGCTGCGATCAGCGTGCTCATGCCTGCTCCGTCCATCCGTCCGCGATGATCGGAGTGCTCCAGGCCATCGCTTCCCCTGAGTCTAAACGGCCTCGTTTTCGATCGTGTTCCCACTCTGGCAAGGTGGAGGTCGAACATCGCGTCGAGAGGACGTCTCCCATGCAGGTCATCCGGATCACCGATCTCGACGACGGACGACTCGACGACTACGCGCGACTGACGGACGTCGCCCTCCGCCGGGTGTCCGAACCCGCGGGTGGCCTGTACATCGCCGAGTCGACGAAGGTCATGGAACGTGCGCTGCGCGCCGGGCACCGACCGCGATCGGTCCTGCTGCAGGAGAAGTGGCTCGAGGACGTCTCGCCACTCCTCGAGGGCCACGACGTCCCAGTCTTCGTCGGCGAGCCCGCACTCCTCGAGCAGCTGACGGGCTTCCACCTGCACCGGGGAGCGCTCGCGGCGATGCACCGCCCACCGCTCGCCGACCCCGCCGAGCTCCTCGCCGACGCCCGCCGGGTGGTCATCCTCGAGGACATCGTCGACCACACCAACGTCGGCGCCATCTTCCGCTCCGTCGCCGGCCTCGGTGCCGACGCGGTCCTGATCACCCCGCGCTGCGCCGACCCGCTGTACCGTCGAAGCGTCCGCGTCAGCATGGGCACGGTCCTGCAGGTGCCGTGGACCCGCCTGCCGGAATGGGACGTCGCTTCCGGCGTCCTGCGGGATGCCGGCTTCGAGACGGCCGCCTTGGCCTTGGCCGACGACGCCGTGGACCTCGACACCTATGCTCGGACCGCGCCGGAACGGCTCGCCATCGTGCTCGGCGCCGAGGGCGACGGTCTGAGCGCCTCGGCCCTCGCCGCCGCCGACACGATCGTGACCATCCCGATGCTCCACGGCGTCGACTCGCTGAACGTCGCGTCGGCCAGCGCCGTCGCCCTCTGGGAGCTCCGGGTCCGCTGACCACGGTCCCACGCTGCTCGAGGACGCCCGGTCGGCGGCACGTCGCGACAGGGTACGCGCAGGAGCGCCGGGTAGCATGACCGGGTGCCACTCACGAGACGACAGATCTACCGCCGCCGCCGTCTCGCCGTCTTCGGCGTCCTCGCCCTCCTCATCGGGCTGTTCGGCTACAGCGCTGGCGCGCTGCTCCGTCCGGTGCCGGCCGCGGCTGCGACGCTCGAATCCAGCGACGCCCTCACCACCTCGCTCGTCCAGCAGACCACACCGGTCGCCTGGCCAGGGTTCGGTCGCGGCGCCATCGGTGCCGTCGGGTTCGACGGCGTCCTGAGTTCGAGTGGCGAGCAGACGCCGTTCCCCATCGCGAGCATCACGAAGACGATCACCTCCCTCGTCGTGCTGGAGGCCAAGCCGCTCGCGGCGGGGGATCAGGGCCCGTCCATCACGCTGACCGACGCCGACGTCGGGTTCTACTACGACACCATCGCGGAGAACGGTTCAGCGGCACCCGTCGTCGCCGGGTCGGTGTTCACCCAGCGGCAGATGCTCGAAGCACTGCTCCTCCCGTCGGCGAACAACTACAGCATCTCGCTCGCCGTCTGGGCCTTCGGTTCGGTCGACGCGTACCTCGACGCGGCGCGCGCCTGGCTCGATGCACGTGGGCTGACGGGCACCACCGTCACGAACACGAGCGGCCTGGGCGAGACGAACGTCAGCACCCCGAGCGACCTCGTGACCATCGGCAAGCTCGTGCTCGCCGACCCGGTGCTCTCGTCGATCGTCAAGGAGCCCACGGCGGTGCTGCCCGCCATCGGCGAAGTCGAGAACACGAACGCCCTCCTCGGCCAGTACGGGGTGACCGGCATGAAGACGGGGACCGACGACGCCTCCGGCGCCTGCCTGCTGTTCTCCGCCGACCTCCAGGTGGAGGGGCGGACGGTGACCGTCGTCGGCGTCATCCTCGGCGCCGACGACCACACCGTGCTCAACGAGGCCGTGGTCTCCCTGTTGCAGAGCGTGCCGGCCGGATTCCACCAGGTCCAGCTCGCCACTGCCGGGCAATCGGTCGGCTCGTACTCGACCGCATGGGATCAGGCCGCGAAGGTCGTCGTGGCGTCCGACGCCTCCGTGCTCGTCTGGCAGGACACCCCGATCACGGTCGAGAGCCGCGCCAGAGCCATCGACGCCGGTGCCGCCGGTTCGACGGTCGGGAAGCTCAGCTACACCGTGGGAGCGGGCGCGGAGGCTGGTGCGGCGACGATCGACGTCCCGCTGGCCCTCGACGCGGACGTCGCCCCGGTCACGCCCTGGTGGCGCCTGACCAACCCGTGACCGCAGCAGACGCCGGAGCCCGGGTGATCGGCCGGACGGTCAGACGTCGAGTTCCTGGTCCTGCGCTGCGACCGTGAGGAACGGGCCGGCGAGCGGTCGCTTGGCGGTGATGTGGTCGCCGGACGACTGGTGCCGCACCCGACGGAGCACCCACGGCACGAGGTACTCACGCGCCCAGGCGAAGTCCTCGGTCCGGGCCTGACGCCAACGCCTGACGGGGAGCGGCTCCGGCTGCAGCGGCTTGAGGTCGTTCTCCACGTTCAGCGCGTGCAGGACGAGGCGGGCGACCTCATGGTGGCCGAGCGCGTTCAGGTGCAGGCGGTCCGGCGCCCACATCCGCGGATCCTGGATGGCCTGGAGTGCCCACTGGTCGGCGATGATGCAGTCGTGTCGGGCGGCGATGGCCCGCAGGTTCTCGTTGTAGATCGCGACCTTGCCGCGGATGCTGCGGAAGACGGGAGAGAAGCCGACGTCCACGCCGGTGAACAGCACGACCGTCGCTCCGTCGCTCCGGAGGCGGATGATCGCCTGCTCGAGTCGTCTGGCGATGTCGTCGGGGTCGGTGCCGGGCCGGATCACGTCGTTGCCGCCCGCCGAGATCGTGATGAGGTCCGGGTGCAGCTCCAGGGCGGGCTCCACCTGGTCGTCGAGGATCTGCTGCGCGAGCTTGCCGCGCACGGCGAGGTTGGCGTAGGCGAAGTCCGAGTTCTGCGCGGCCAGCACCTCGGCGACCCGATCGGCCCACCCACGGTGCCCGCCCGGCGCGCCCGGCTCGGGATCACCGATCCCCTCGGTGAACGAGTCGCCGATGGCGACGTACCGCGACCAGGGATGGTGCTGTTCGGTCATGGGTGGTTCCTCCTGCTGTGCATCCGGAACCTCCAGCGTACGCCCGCCCCTCGGCTGGCGGATCAGTCGCGAGTCGGACATCCGGATGGGTGTCGAGGCCGCACACGATGGTCGGCGGTGTCGGCGCGGCCGGGTACAGTGGTCTCCAGTGAACGCGGAAATCTCTTCGACCCAGCACCTGGGCGGGTCCGCAGCCGAACACCTCTCACCGGCCTTCCCGGAACGCGCAGCGTGGGGCACGGCGAGCAAGCTTCGAGCCTGGCAGGCCGAGGCGCTCGAGCAGTACTTCACGACCGAACCCCGTGACTTCCTCGCGGCGGCGACACCGGGCGCAGGCAAGACGACGTTCGCGCTACGGCTCGCCTCCGAACTCCTCCATCGCGGCACGATCGACCGCATCACGGTCGTCGCCCCGACCGATCATCTGAAGCGCCAGTGGGCCGAGGCCGCGAGCCGGGTCGGCATCCGCCTCGACCCGAACTTCGCGAACCGCGACCAGGTCTTCGGCCGCCACTACCACGGTGTCGCCGTCACCTACGCCCAGGTCGCGGCGAACCCGCCCGTGCATCAGCGCACGACCGACTCGGGTCGCACCCTCGTCATCCTCGACGAGGTCCACCACGGCGGCGACGCCCTGAGCTGGGGCGACGGCATCCACGAGGCCTTCTCGCGGGCGACCCGTCGGCTGTCCCTCACCGGGACCCCGTTCCGGTCCGACACGGCACCGATCCCGTTCGTGGTCTACCAGCCGGACCACCAGGGCATCCGGACCTCCGTCACCGACTACAACTACGGGTACGGTCGCGCGCTCCAGGACGGGGTCGTCCGTCCGGTGCTCTTCATGGTCTACGCCGGTCACATGCGCTGGCGGACCAAGGCCGGCGACGAGATGGAGGCCCGTCTCGGCGAGGGCAACACGAAGGACATCACCTCCGCGGCCTGGCGCACCGCCCTCGACCCCCAGGGTGACTGGATCCCGGCGGTCCTGAAGTCCGCCGACCTCCGGCTGTCCGAGGTCCGTCAAGCGGTCCCGGACGCCGGCGGACTCGTGATCGCCACCGATCAGACGACCGCGCGAGCCTACGCGGCCATCTTGCACGAGCTGACGGGGGAGCAGCCCACGGTCGTCCTCTCCGATGAGAAGGAGGCCAGCGATCGGATCGCCGACTTCTCGGGGAACACGAAGCGCTGGATGGTCGCGGTCCGCATGGTGTCGGAAGGCGTGGACGTCCCACGACTCGCCGTCGGCGTCTACGCGACGTCGTCCGCCACGCCGCTGTTCTTCGCGCAGGCGATCGGGCGATTCGTCCGGGCACGTCGACGCGGCGAGATCGCGAGCATCTTCCTCCCGAACGTGCCGAACCTGATGGCCCTCGCTGAGAAACTCGAGCTCGAACGCGACCACGCGCTCGACCGCCCGAGCGACCCGGACGCGGAGGGCGACCTCTTCAACCCGGAGGACGCGATGATGGCGGCCGCGGAGCGCGAGGACAAGGCTTCCGACTCACTCCTCGAGGAGTTCACCTGGCAGGCCGTCTCCTCGGACGCGCACTTCGACCGGGTGGTGTTCGACGGCGACGAGTTCGGCGAGCTCGCCCAGCCGGGCACCGAGGAGGAGTTCGACTTCATCGGGTTCCCCGGGCTCCTCGAGCCTGAACAGGTGCACGAACTGCTCGTGCAGCGCCAGAGCCGCCAGGCCAAGCGCGGGGCGTTCGTCGACAAGAACGCCGCCTCGCCGAGTCCGCAGGCGGACATCCCCGCTCCGCTCTACCGCACCCTCAAGGAGCAGCGCCAGGTGCTCAAAACCCTGGTGGGCCTTTACGCCAAGCACACGAAGGAGCCGCACGGACTCGTGCACGCGGAACTGCGACGCGTCTGCGGCGGGCCCGCCGTGGCACAGGCGAGCGTGACGCAGCTGCAGTCACGCATCGACCTGCTCCGGCGTCGCCTGGGTCACGGGCACTGAGGACAGCGCTTCTCCGCACGCGTGCTCCTGCTTCGCGGTCGGCCCGCCGGAGCTGCCCTTCGACAGGCTCAGGGACCGGCGGTGCAGGCTCAGGGACCGGGGGAGGTGCGCCGGTTCTCGCTCTGGCCGAAGACGATCTCGGGTGTCCGCGTCTCGTGGAGTCCGGCGGGAAAACAAGAACGGCCGGAGCTTTCGCTCCGGCCGTTCGCCGTCTCAACACGGTGTGCGCGAAGGGGGACTTGAACCCCCACGCCCGTAAGGGCACTAGCACCTCAAGCTAGCGCGTCTGCCATTTCCGCCACCCGCGCGTGTTGTGATCGTGTCCGGCTTTCGCTGGGCACGAGAAGAAACTCTAGCACGGATTTCGACAGCCGTTCACCACCTCGTACCGCCAGACGAAGTTCCCGACGCCCTCCGGCCGTGCGCCGACCGAGCAGAACGGGGGAGAGGTGCAGCGGTCAGGGCCGACGGGTAGCGTGGAACCATGACCTCCGGCTCAGACGCATCCGACCTCACGCTCGACGAGACCACGCGGATCGCGCGGGACCTCATCCGCATGGACACGACGAATTACGGCGAGGGCCGCTCCAACGGCGAGACGGAGGCGGCCGAGTACGTCGAGGCGTACCTCCGCGACCTCGGACTGGAGCCGGAGCTGATCGACGCCGCTCCGGGCCGGACCAGCGTGGTCGCACGGGTCGCCGGTGCGAACCCCGAGAAGCCGGCGCTCGTCGTGCACGGGCACCTCGACGTCGTGCCCGCCGACCCCGCGAACTGGTCGGTGGACCCCTTCGGGGGCGAGATCAAGGACGGCCTGCTGTGGGGACGCGGGGCCGTCGACATGAAGAACATGGACGCGATGATCCTCGCGTCGCTCCGCGAGATCCTCGGCAGCGGCCGTCGGCCGGAACGCGACCTCGTGATCGCGATGTTCTCGGACGAGGAGAACGGCGGCGTGTTCGGCTCGCACCACCTCGTGACGGAACGGCCGGAGCTCTTCGCCGGCGCGACCGAGGCGATCAGCGAGGTCGGCGGGTACTCGATCACGTTCGGCGGACGCCGCTCCTACCTCCTCCAGACCTCGGAGAAGGCCCTCGTCTGGATCAAACTGGTCGCGACCGGACGAGCGGCCCACGGATCCCGCTACGTGCAGGACAACGCCGTCACCCGCCTCGCGGAAGCGGTCGCGGCCATCGGACGCACCGAGTGGCCCGTCCGACTCACCGACACCACCGAGCAGCTGCTCCGGGAGATCGCCACCATCCTCGGGACCACGCCCGAACGGCTCGGCCCGGACGAGCTCGCCCTCGCGACGGGTACCGCCTCCGGCTTCATCCAGGCCTCGCTCCGCACGACGAGCAACCCGACCCTGCTGCAGGCCGGATACAAGCACAACGTGATCCCCGATCGCGCCGAGGCGCTCGTCGACATCCGCACCCTGCCCGGCGAGGAGGACGCCGTGCTCGCGCGCGTCGCGGAGATCGTCGGTGAGGACATCGAGATCGTCGTCATGCACCGCGACATCGGCCTCGAGACACCGTTCTCGGGTCCGCTCGTCGACGCGGTCGTCGAGACCCTCGGGCGCCATGACCCCGGCGCCCCGGTGCTCCCGTACATGCTCTCCGGCGGTACCGACAACAAGGCGCTCTCGCTCCTCGGCATCACCGGGTACGGCTTCGCTCCGCTGCGCCTGCCGGAACACCTGGACTTCCCCGCGATGTTCCACGGAGTCGACGAGCGCGTGCCGCTCGACGCGCTAGGGTTTGGCAGGCAGGTCCTCACGGACCTCCTCCTCGACTACTGACTTCCCACGGTCCGTCTCCGCGCCCTCCGAGCCGCGAGACGCTCCAGGAGCCGCCCCGCCGACGACTGCCGGATCCGGCCGAACACCAGCCATCCGGCTGCAGAAAGGTGCCCTGTGGACCTCATCAACGCCATCATCCTCGGACTCGTCCAGGGACTCACCGAGTTCCTGCCGATCTCGTCGAGCGCACACCTGCGCATCCTCGGCGAGTTCCTCCCGGGGGCGAAGGACCCTGGCGCGGCGTTCACCGCGATCACCCAGATCGGTACCGAGGCCGCCGTCGTGGTGTTCTTCTGGCGCGACATCGTCCGCATCATCTCCTCCTGGTGCAAGGCCCTCGTCGGCAAGATCCCAAGGGATGACGCCGACGCCCGCATGGGGTGGCTGATCATCATCGGCAGCGTCCCCATCGTCGTGCTCGGCCTGTTGTTCCAGGACGAGATCGAGACGACCTTCCGCTCACTGTGGATCGTCGCGATCATGCTCATCGTGTTCGGCATCCTGCTCGGTGTCGCCGACGCCGTCGGAGCGAAGAAGCGACGACTGAAGAGCCTGACCTACCGCGACGGCGCGATCTTCGGAGGCGCCCAGGCCCTCGCCCTCATCCCCGGTGTCTCCCGCTCCGGTGGCACGATCACGGCGGGGCTGTTCATGGGCTACGAGCGCCGTGCTGCGGCGCGGTACGCCTTCCTGCTCGCGATCCCCGCGGTGTTCGGCAGCGGCTTCTACCAGGTCTTCAAGAGCATCGGCGAGCCGAGCCCGTACGGACCGGTCGAGACGCTCGTGGCCACGGTCATCGCGTTCGTCGTCGGCCTCGCGGTCATCGCCTTCTTCATGAGCTACATCTCGAAGCGCAGCTTCCTGCCCTTCGTCGTCTACCGCATCGTGCTCGGCGTCGTCCTGCTGGTGCTGCTCGGCACGGGCGTGATCAACGCGTGAGGGCCTGGTCCGCCCCGGTCGTCCCGCAGCTGCCCGGCTCCGGCACGGCCCCGTGTCTCTGGGACACCCCGAGCGCCGGGCTCATCGAGGCCTCCGCCGAACGCACGGCGCGGTTGTACGTCTGCGGCATCACGCCGTACGACGCGACCCACCTCGGCCACGCGTCGAGCTACCTCGCCTACGACACCCTGCAGCGCGTCTGGCTGGACGCCGGCTACGAGGTGCACTACGCCCAGAACGTCACCGATGTGGACGACCCGCTGCTCGAGCGGGCCACCGCGACCGGCGTCGACTGGGTCGAACTCGCAGCGAGCCAGGTCGAACTCTTCCGGAGCGACATGGAACGCCTCAGCATCCTTCCCCCCGAGGACTACGTCGCGGTCACCGAGGTCATCGGACCGATCGCCGACGCCGTCGCGCTACTCATCGAGCGCGGTGTCGCCTACACGGTCGCCACCCCGGACAGTGCCGCCGGAGACGACGTCTACTTCGACGTGCGCGCCGCGGCCGACGACGTCTGGCACCTCGGTGCGGAGAGCGGGCTCGACGAGGCGACGATGGCCGCGTTCTTCGCCGAGCGCGGGGGAGACCCCGACCGCGCCGGGAAACGCGACGCCTTCGATCCACTGCTCTGGCGGGCGGCGCGCGACGGCGAGCCGAGCTGGGAGTCACCCGTCGGCCAAGGACGCCCCGGTTGGCACATCGAGTGCTCGGTCATCGCCCTCCAGCACCTCGGATCCGACTTCACGGTCCAGGGTGGCGGCTCCGACCTCGTCTTCCCGCACCACGACCTGAGTGCCGGGCACGCCGCAGCACTGTCCGGTCGCCCGCTCGCCAAGGTGTTCAGCCACGCCGGCATGGTCGCCTACGAGGGCACGAAGATGTCGAAGTCCCTCGGCAACCTCGTCCTCGTCTCACGCTTGGCCGCCGACGGAGCAGACCCCTCGGCCATCCGACTCGCGATCCTCGCGAACCACTACCGCAGCGACTGGGAGTGGCACGACGAGCACCTCGTCCTGGCCGATCGTCGGCTCGGGACCTGGCGTTCGGCCTTCGCGACGGACGCCGCGAGTGGAGCGTCCGCCGTCGAGCTGCTGCAGGCGATGCGGGTCCGACTGGCGGACGACCTCGACACCCCGGGTGCCATCGCACTCGTCGACGCCGCAGCGACGACCGGCGTCGACGACGCCGACCTCGCGCGGTCGGCCGTCGACGCGCTCCTCGGCGTTCGCTGAGCAGGACGACGGCTCACCGGAGTCGCGCGACTGCGAAGGGACCGGGTTACTCGCGGTCCTTCCGCCAGGGCTCGTCGCCCTTGCCCTCGTCCCGACGGAGGTACCGCTCGAACTCCTTGGCGATGGCCTCGCCGCTCGCCTCGGGCGACTCGACGGTGTCGCGAGCCTGCTCCAGCTGCTGGATGTAGGCGGCCATGTCCTCGTCTTCGGCGGCGAGCGTGTCGATCCCGCTCTGCCACTCGCCGGACTCCTCGACGAGGGCTCCGCGGGGGATGACGACGTCGATGAGCTCCTCGAGCTTGTCGATCAGCGCCAGGACGGCTTTCGGGGAGGGCGCGCTGTGCACGTAGTGGGGGACCGAGGCCCAGACCGACAGACTCTGGACGCCCTGCCGCTCGGCGGCGTCGGCCAGCACACTGAGGATGCCGACCGGGCCTTCGTACGTGCTGCGCTCGAGCTGCAGGGCCTGCCGCAGCTCCGCGTTCTCGCTCGACGCGAAGACCGAGATGGGTCGCGTGTGCGGGACGTCGGCGAGCATCGCACCGAGCATCACCATGCCGGTGATGCGCTGCTCGGTGATCACGGCGAGGATCTCGTCGACGAACGCCTTCCAGCCGCGGGAGGGCTCGGCGCCGAGCAACACGTAGACGTTGTCGCCGCCGCCCTCGCTGACCCGGAGCGCAGCGTCCTCCGCCAGAGGGGTCGCGGGCTTCGCCGCTTCGGGGTCGGGCCCCGAGATCGTGGTACCGGGCCAGGTCAGGGACCGTTTGCCGTCCTCGTCGACGCCGACCGTCGGCCGGTTGAACTGGTAGTCGTAGTAGGGTTCCGGGTCGATCTCGAGCAGCGGGCGGAGGGCGAGCGAGTCGCGAAGCACGCGCACCGCGCCGCTCGCCGCCTCGCCGGCATCGTTCCAACCCTCGAACGCCACGACGAGCAGGCGACCGCCCAGCGGCTCCTTGGTGTCTTCCGTCACGTCTCACTCCTCGGTGCACGGGGACCTTCCGCGACCATCCATCCAGGATAGGCGCTTCACCACCCGGTAGCATGGCACCCCGTGACCACTCTCCTCCCTGCCGCAGTCCTCTGGGACATGGACGGCACCGTCGTCGACACCGAGCCCTACTGGATGGAGGCCGAGACCGAGCTGGTCGCGGCCCACGGTGGCACCTGGACCCATGAGGACGGCCTCCTGCTCGTCGGGAACGGCCTCTGGGACTCGGCCGCAGTGCTCCAAGGCCGCGGGGTCGCGATGGACGCGGACACGATCGTCGCCCACCTCACGGACCACGTGCGGCGCCTCATCCAGGAACGCGGCGTCCCGTTCCGTCCCGGGGCCCAGGAGCTGCTCCACGAGCTCCGGGAGGCCGGCGTGCCGACCGCACTCGTCACCATGTCGATCCGGTCCATGGCCGAGGACATCGCGAGCGGCATCCCGTTCGACGCGTTCGACCTCATCGTCGCCGGCGACGAGGTCGAACAGCCCAAGCCCCACCCGGACCCCTACCTGAGGGCCGCCGAGGCACTCGGTGTCGACCCGCGCGAGTGCATCGCGATCGAGGACTCCGCCACCGGTCTCGCGTCCGCGCTCGCGGCTGGGACCATCGCCGTGTCGGTCCCGCACATCGTGCCGATCCCCGAGGGCCCGCACCACACCACCTGGGACACCCTCGCCGGGCGCTCCGTCGCCGACCTCGCCGAGCTGCGCTCGACCGCGAGCGGCTCCACCCACCACCCCGAGACAGAGGCAGCACAGCGATGAGCGCGAACCACCAGCCGGCGAACAGCGGGCCCTTCCGCGAGGGCGACCGCGTCCAGCTGACCGGACCGAAGGGGCGGAAGAACACCATCACGCTGGAGGCCGGCAAGGTCTTCCACACGCACCGCGGGATGATCGAGCACACCACGATCATCGGCCTGCCGGACGGCAGCGTCGTCGCCAACACCGAGGGCATCGAGCACCTCGCGCTCCGGCCGCTGTTGGTCGACTTCGTGATGTCGATGCCTCGCGGTGCCGCCATCATCTACCCGAAGGACGCGGCCGAGATCATCGGCCAGGCGGACATCTTCCCCGGCGCGACGGTCGTCGAGGCCGGTGTCGGTTCCGGCGCGCTCTCCCTCTGGCTCCTCCGGGCCATCGGACCGTCGGGCAGGTTGGCCTCCTTCGAGCGTCGGGACGAGTTCGCCGACGTCGCCCGCGGCAACGTCGCGACCTTCTTCGGCTACGACCCGCAGAACTGGTCGGTCACGGTCGGCGACCTCCAGGAGACCCTGCCCGACACGATGCCCGCCGAATCCGTCGATCGCGTGGTGCTCGACATGCTCGCACCGTGGGAGTGCCTCGACGTCGCGTGGGAGGCGCTGAAGCCCGGTGGAGTGATCCTCTGCTACGTCGCCACCGTCACCCAGCTGTCCCGGGTCGCCGAGGCGATCCGCGGGACGGGCGGCTTCACGAACCCGCAGTCGAACGAGACGATGATGCGCGGGTGGCACGTCGAGGGACTCGCCGTGCGACCGGACCACCGGATGATCGGACACACGGGCTTCCTCATCACCGCGCGGAAGCTCGCACCCGGCACGGTCCTGCCCGAGCTGAAGCGACGCGCCTCGAAGAGCGACTTCAGCGCCGAGGACGTCGAGCTGTGGACACCGGGCGCCCTCGGGGAACGCTCCGCGAGCGCGAAGATCCTGCGGAAGCGTGCCAGGAGCGCCGGGGCGAGCGCCGAGCTCTCCCGGGCGCGGGGCCTCGACGGCGAGAGTGCGGGGCCCGACGGGTCGATCGAACCGTCCGCCGCTGAGCCGCCGCTCGGCGACGATCGTTGACCCCGGTTCACGTCGACTAAACTGTGCGACGGCGACCTGCCGTCCCACCCGTACCACCGAAACGAGGATCCGTGCGCACTGCACCAGCTCTCATCGCCGCAGCAGGCCTCCTGCTCGTCTCCCTCACCGGGTGCACCGCGCCGGGCTCGGCCTCGTGCGACACCGCGGCGTCCGCCGGCGACGCGACGAAGCTCATCAGCGTGTCGGGTGACTTCGGCGCCACCCCGAAGGTGGAGCTCCCGAAGCCGCTGTACACGAAGACGACGGAGCGCCAGGTCGTGATCCAGGGCGACGGTCAGCAGGTCTCGGCCGACGGCACCGTCAACCTCAACCTGATGCTCCTCAACGGACGCACGGGCGACGTCCTGCAGCAGACGGACTTCAACGGGCCCGCGAGCACCCTCATCGCCCTGTCCGGAAGCCTCCCCGGCTTCGCGAAGGCGTTCGCCTGCACGACGGTCGGATCCCGTGTCGTCGCGGCGATCTCACCCGAGGACGCGTTCGGCCCGAGCGGTGGCAGCGAGGCGAACGGCATCAAGAAGGACGACGCGATCATCCTCGTCGCCGACATCCAGGGTGCGGCGCTGCCCAAGGCCGACGGTGCCGAGCGCCCGATCCCGTCAGGGTTCCCCTCCGTCGTGACCGCTCCGAGTGGTCAGCCCGGCATCACCATCCCGGCGGCCCCAGCACCGACCGAGACGAAGCACACCCTGTCCCGCGTCGGCGACGGTGCCACGGTCAAGGCCGGCGACCAGGTCATCGTCAACTACACCGGCGTGCTGTGGGATCAGAAGAGCGTCTTCGACAGCAGCTGGGAGAAGGGCCAGCCCCTCGTCTTCCAGGCCGACGGCGGTCAGATGATCAAGGCCTTCAACGACGCGGTCGTCGGCCAGCAGGTCGGCTCGCAGATCATCCTCGTGGTGGCGCCGAAGGACGGCTACGGCGAGCAGGGTTCGGGCAGCGTCCCGGCCGGCGCCACGCTCGTGTTCGTCATCGACGTGCTCGGCACGCAGCGCGCGGCGCAGTAACCGACACGCCTCGGATACGGCCCGTCCCACGCCCGCGTCGCGGGTGGGGGACGGGCCGTCCGTCGGTAGACTGGACCGGTGTCCTCAGCCCGCGAGTCCCCGAAGCCGGTCCCGGTGGAGGAGCGACTCTTCAGCCTCGTGCTCGCGCTCCTCGCCACGCAGACCGGCCTGACGAAGAACGAGATCCTGTCGACCGTCCAGGGGTACCGCCAGCAGTATTCGAGTGGCGGTGGCAACGCCAGCCTCGAGCGACAGTTCGAGCGCGACAAGGACAACATCCGCGAACTCGGCGTCCCGCTCGAGACGATCGAGCAGCCGGGTGAACCCGGCAACAACCAGTCGATGCGCTATCGGATCCCGAAGGGCGCCTACGAGCTCCCCACCGACGTCCGGTTCACCCCGGCGGAGCTGTCACTGCTGTCGCTCGCAGCCACCGTTTGGCGTGAGGGGTCGCTCTCCGGCCAGTCGCAGCGCGCGATGACGAAGTTGCGGTCGCTCGGCATCGAGCCCGACGAACCGATCATCGGATACGCGCCGAGACTCCGCACCCGGGAGGCCTCGTTCGAACCGCTCGACGCGGCCCTCGAACGTCGGTCCGTGGTCGCCTTCCCCTACCTGAAGCCCGGCGAGGCGCGGCCACGCGTCCGCACCGTCGCACCGTTGGCGCTCGTCCAGCACGAGGGTCGCTGGCACCTCTACGCGACCGACCGGACGGTGGACGAGCCCCGGACGTTCCTCCTGTCGCGGATCGTCGGTCCGGTCAAGCCGACGGGGGAGTCGTTCCCCGCCGACGACCGCGACCACGCCGCCGACGCGATCGACGGCCTGCGCCGCGTGTCCTCGTCGCAACGCGCCCTCGTCCGTGTCCGGCCCGGGACCGACGCCGCGGCCCGCCTCGGCAACCGCTACGGCGTCAGCGACACGGAGCGCACGGAACTCACCATCCCGTACCTCGACCACCACATCCTCGCCGACGAGCTCGCCGGGTTCGGCCCGGAGGTCGTCGTCCTCGACCCTCCGGCGCTCGTCGAGGCCGTGGCGTCCAGACTCGAGCTGGTCGTCGCCCGCCACCGCGCGACCGACGACGCACCCCACCCCGAGGAGACCGCCCGTGGCTAAGCGACCGGCGGCGCCCCGCGCCCAGGACAAGCTGATCTTCCTCCTCTCGCTCGTGCCGTACCTCATCGACCGCGAGCGGGTCACGGTCGACGAGGCCGCGCGGCACTTCGGTCTGTCCCCGCGCCAGATCCGAGAAGCGGTCGAGCTCTTGACGGTGTCCGGCGTGCCGGGCGACACCCGGCAGTACCTCGCCGGCGACCTCTTCGACATCGACTGGGGCAGCTTCGAGGAGGACGACGAGATCGTCCTCACCCACCGGGTCGCCCTCGACGACAGTCCTCGCTTCTCAGCCCGCGAGGCCTCCGCCCTCATTGCCGGCCTACAGTCGCTCCAGCGCCTTCCCGAGTTCGTCGACAGCGACGTCATCGGCGGCGTGATGGCGAAGCTCGCCCGCGGGGCGTCGTCCGCACCGGGCCAGCTCGCGGTCACCGAGTCCTACTCAGCACACGCGGTCGGTATCATCCGGTCGGCTCTGGCCGCCGGCCACAGCGTCGCGTTCGACTACGTCGACGCGAGTGGGGCGACCGAGGCGAGACTGGTGGACCCGCTGCGTCTCGAGTCCCAGGATCAGGACTGGTATCTCTACGGGTGGTGCCACCTGCGCGAGGCGACGCGTCGCTTCCGTCTCGATCGGATGACCGAGCTGCGGGAGACCGACGCCGAGGTCGTGTTCCGCGAAGCGGACGTCGTCGTCCCGACCGCGTTGTTCGAGCCGAGCGACTCCGACCGCAATGTCACCGTGCTCGTCCGACGCTCGGTCCTGCCGCTCATCGACGACTACGTGGTCGCCGTCGACAGCGCGCCAGGCAGCTCCGCAGCCCGCGAGGACAGCGACGCCGAGGTGACCGCGACCCTACGCCTCGCGCACCATCACGGCCTCAAACGACTGGTCGCCGCACACCCCGGGCTCATCACCGTGCTCGGCCCGGCGGACGCACGCGACGCGGTCGCCGATTGGGCGGCCGCCGGTCTCGCGCAGTACCGCACGACATCCGCGAGCTGACTCCCGAGACTCCCGGCAGCAGAGCGGGAGATGCAGGGTAGAGTGAGTGGACCTCGACCTCGAAGATCAGGAACGAAGACTATGTTCGGCAACGCATTCACCGGGTGGCACCTCGTCATCATCCTCCTCATCGTCCTGCTGCTGTTCGGAGCACCGAAGCTCCCGGGTCTCGCCCGCAGCGTCGGCCAGTCGATGCGGATCTTCAAGAGCGAGGTCAAGAGCATGCGCGACGACGAGCCCGCCTCGCCCGACGCGACGGGCACGGTTCCGCCCGCGAGTACGACGCCCGCCGACCCGACTCCGGCCGCGACGGCCCCGCAGAAGCCGACCGACCCGCCGGTCAAGCCGTAACCCTGAGGACCACCCGAGCCCGATGACGCCAGCACCTGGCCCCCGACGAGTGCGCCTCGAACACGCTGCTCAGGAACGGACGATGTCGC
This sequence comes from Plantibacter sp. CFBP 8798, assembly GCF_014841195.1. Lineage (NCBI taxonomy): Bacteria > Bacillati > Actinomycetota > Actinomycetes > Micrococcales > Microbacteriaceae > Plantibacter > Plantibacter sp. CFBP 8798. The sequence goes on along the minus strand of NZ_JACYTS010000002.1, from coordinate 171,380 downwards.
CGTGGCCCTGACCGAGAAGCGTCCCAAGAAACAGAACCGCGAAGGGCGGATGTCGCTCGGCGAGCACCTCGTCGAGTTGCGGAAGCGGCTGTTCTACTCCGCCATCGGTATCATCGTCGGCATGGTCGCGGGTTTCATCGCCTCCGAGTGGATCATCGAGGCGATGAGCGCCCCCATCCTCGTCATCGCCGACGATCGCGGGCAGGCGTTCCTGAACTTCACCAACGTCACGAGCGCGTTCGACCTGCGGATGAAGATCGCCCTCACCGCCGGCGTCGTCCTGTCCAGCCCGGTGTGGCTCTACCAGATCTGGGCGTTCCTCGTGCCCGGCCTGACGCGCAAGGAGCTGAAGTACGCGATCGGGTTCTTCGCGACCGCCGTGCCGCTGTTCCTCGCGGGCTGCTACGCGGGCTGGTTCGTGTTGCCGCACATCGTCGAGCTCATGCTCGGCTTCACCCCGACGGCGGCGGCCAACTTCCTCGACGCCACCACCTATTACGACTTCGTCCTGAAGCTGGTGCTCGCGGTCGGTGTCGCCTTCGTCCTGCCCGTGTTCCTCGTCCTGTTGAACTTCGTCGGCGTGCTCTCCGCAGCGGCGATCATCAAGGCGTGGCGGGTCGCGATCCTCGTCATCGTGCTCTTCACGGCCATCGCCACGCCTGCCGCCGACATCGTGTCGATGTTCGTCCTGGCGATCCCGATGGTCCTGTTGTACTTCGCGGCCTACGGCGTCGCCGTCCTCCACGACCGCAGTGCGGCCAAGCGGCAGCGACGCATCGACGCCGAACTCGGTAGCGCGGGGCTCGCATGAGCGACACCGCTTCCCCTGCCGAGCGGTATCGGGCAGCAGCGGTCCGGAACGCGACACCGAGGCTCCAGGAGTTCCGCGCGAGGCAGCGTTTCGACCTCGACGCGTTCCAACTCGAGGCGTGCGAGCGGATCGAGAACGGCAGCAGTGTCCTCGTCGCAGCACCGACGGGTGCCGGCAAGACCATCGTCGCCGAGTTCGCGATCGCGCTGGCCATGCACGGCGACCGCGGCAAGGTCTTTTACACCACGCCGATGAAGGCGCTCAGCAACCAGAAGTTCCAGGAGCTCACCGCCGAGTACGGGTCCGAGCACGTCGGCCTGCTCACGGGCGACACGAACGTGAACGGCAACGCCCGCATCGTCGTCATGACGACCGAGGTCCTCCGCAACATGCTGTACGCGGACTCCGACGCGCTGACCGACCTCGCCTTCGTGATCATGGACGAGGTGCACTACCTGGCGGACCGGTTCCGCGGAGCGGTGTGGGAGGAGGTCATCATCCACCTCCCGCAGGCCGTCCGGATGGTGTCGCTGAGCGCGACCGTGTCGAATGCCGAAGAGTTCGGTGACTGGCTGCAGGCCGTCCGCGGCGACACCGCCGTGATCGTGTCCGAGGAGCGCCCGGTGCCCCTCACCCAGCACGTGCTGATGCGCAACAAACTCATCGACCTGTTCGCCGCGCCGAGCCTCGCCGACACCCATCAGGTCAACCCGGAGCTCGTCCGCATGGCGCAGTTCGGTGGCCGTGCGCCAAACAGCCGTCAATACAAGGACGTCAGCCGCTACAACCAGCGCCGAGCCCCGCATCGGGCCGAGAAGCTCGACCGTGGGCATTTCGTCCAGATGCTCGACGACCATCACCTGCTCCCTGCGATCTTCTTCGTCTTCAGCCGTGTCGGGTGCGACCAGGCCGTCAAGCAGGTCCTCCGTTCCGGCATCAGGCTGACCGAGGCGCACGAACGCGACGAGATCCGCCAGATCGTCGACGAGCACTGCCGGACCCTCCTCGACGAGGACCTCGCCGTCCTCGGCTACTGGGAGTGGCTCGACGGTCTGGAGCGGGGCGTCGCCGCCCACCACGCCGGTCTCCTGCCGGCGTTCAAGGAGGTCGTCGAGGAGCTCTTCCGGCGGAAGCTCGTGAAGGTCGTCTTCGCGACCGAGACCCTCGCGCTCGGCATCAACATGCCGGCCAGGACGGTCGTCCTCGAGAAGCTCGAGAAGTTCAACGGTGAGGCACGCGTCCCGATCACCCCGGGGGAGTACACCCAGATCACCGGGCGTGCCGGACGCCGCGGCATCGACGTCGAGGGCCACGCCGTGATCCAGTGGACCGAGGGGCTGCACCCGCAGTCCGTCGCCTCGCTGGCCTCCCGACGCACCTACCCGCTCAACTCCAGCTTCCGCCCGACCTACAACATGGCGGTCAACCTGATCGACCAGTTCGGCCGTCAACGCACCCGTCAGATCCTCGAGTCGTCCTTCGCGCAGTTCCAGGCGGACCGAGCCGTCGTCGGGATCGCCCGGAAGGTACGCGAGCAGGAGTCGTCGCTCGCCGGCTACGAGAAGTCCATGGCCTGCCACCTCGGGAACTTCGTCGAGTACGCGGGCATTCGCCGTGAGCTCACGGACCTCGAACGCAAGGGCGAACCGAACGGCTCGCGCGCGTCGAAGGACCGTCGCCAACGCAAGCTCGCCGAACTCCGCAAGCGGATGCGGGCTCATGCCTGCCACGTCTGCCCGCACCGCGAGGACCACGCTCGCTGGGCGGAACGATGGTTCAAGCTCAAGAAGCAGACCGACCAGCTGCGGCAGCAGATCCAGACGCGGACGGGCGCGGTCGCGCGTGTGTTCGACCGGGTCGTCGACGTGCTGCTCGAATACGAGTACCTGGCACGCGATGAGCACGGCGCGGTCGTCGTCGCGGCTCCCGGACGCACCTTGAAGCGCATCTACGGAGAACGGGACCTCCTCGTGGCGGAATGCCTGCGGACCGGTGCCTGGAACGACCTCGATGCCGCATCCCTCGCGGCGATGGCCGCCGCGATCGTGTACGAACCACGGCGTGAGGAGCAGAACACCCCGGAGCGCTTCCTGCCCCGCGGCCCGTTCCGCTCCGCGCTCGAACGGACGCAGGACCTCTGGAGTCGGCTCGACGACAGCGAACGGGAGCACCGCCTCCCGGGGAGCAACCCGATCTCGACCGGTCTCTCCCTCGCGATGCACCAGTGGGCCAAGGGTGCGAACCTCGACACGGTGCTCATCGAGGCGGAACTCGCCGCCGGCGACTTCGTGCGGTGGTGCAAGCAGACCATCGACCTGCTCGATCAGCTCCGCGTCGTCGACGGACCGGTGGGCCGTCATTCGCGTGAGGCGCTGGACTCGATCCGACGCGGCATCGTCGCGTACAGCTCGCTGTGAGGTCCCCGCACCGTCGGAGCCACCGGCTCCGACCGATCGACGCGCTGGTCGACCGTCGTCCGCCGCTCCCGCTCTGGCTCGCGGCCGTCGTGGCCATCGCCGCCGGCCCGGTTCTCGACGCCGGCTTCCCGGACCGCGGTGTCTGGCCCCTGACGTTCGTCGGCATCGCCCTCGTCCTCCTCACCCTCATGGGGCGCAGCGTCGGCGGTGCGCTCCTCGTCGGCTTCCTGGCGGGGGAGTCGTTCTACCTCATCCACATCGAGTGGGCGACCGCCTACCTGGGTCCCGTCCCGTGGGCGGCACTGTCGACACTCGAGGCCATCTTCTTCGCGCTCGGGGCCGTGCTCATCACCCTGGCGTACCGCTGGGCGCCGCGGGCCTTCCCCGGGATCGGGGGACGCGTCTGGTTGACCGCCGCGGTCGTCGCCGCCCTGTGGACCGCGCGCGAGACGCTCGTGAGCACCTGGCCATACGGCGGATTCCCGTGGGCGAGGATGGCGCTCAGCCAGTCCGAGAGCCCGTTCGCACCGCTCGTCGCCTGGGTCGGGTTCTCGGGGCTGTCGTTCCTCATGGTGCTGCTCGTGGCACTCGCCCTGCAGCTCGCCGCGACCGCGGAGCTCCCGACGGTCAGCCGGGTCGGGACCGCGGTCCTCGCGGTCATCGCGGTGCTCGTCGTGCCGGCATGGCCGACGGCGACGACCGGGAGCATGCGGGTGGCTGCCATCCAGGGCAACGGCCCCGCCGGCTACTTCGATGCCGCAGCACCCGGCACCGTCATGCAGACGCAGATCGACGAGACGCTGCAGGTGCTCGACGCGGACGTCGACGTCGTGGTCTGGCCCGAGGGCAGCGCAGACCTCGACCCACAGCGGGTTCCCCAGTCGGCTGCGGCCCTCGACGCGTTGAGCCGTCGCATGGACGCACCGTTCGTCGTCGGTGCGATCTCCCAACGCGGCGACCGCTACTACAACTCGTCACTCCTCTGGGACGCCTCGGACGGCGTCCGCGACGTCTACGACAAGAAGCACCCGGTCCCGTTCGGTGAATACGTCCCGGACCGGAAGTTCTGGGAGCCGTTCGCACCCGACCTCATCGGCCTCATCCAGCGCGAGTACACCCCGGGTACGAAGGACAACGTCTTCGACATCGACGGCGTGCTCGCGGGGATCAGCATCTGCTTCGACATCGCCGACGACCAGCTCACCCGAGACGCGGTGGCCGGCGGCGCGCGCATCGTGTTCGCCCAGACCAACAACGCGGACTTCGGGCAGACGGACGAGAATCAACAGCAGCTGGCCATCGCTCGACTCCGGGCGATCGAGTCGGCACGATCGGTCGTGAACATCTCGACCGTGGGGACCAGTCAGATCATCGGCCCAGACGGCTCGACGATCGACAGCATCCCGGCTTTCCGTCCCGGGTCGATGGTCTCCGAGGTGCCGCTGACGGACACGGTCACGCCGTCGATGGCATTCGGCCACCAGCTCGAGACGTTCATCGGTGGCATGGGACTCGCCTCGCTGGTCCTCGCCGGGTTCGCCGCCGGGCCCCGGCGCGTCTCGAACCGTCCCCGGACATGACGATCGGCTGATCCGATACCGGATCAGCCGATCGAGGGGAGGCCTGTCAAGCGCTCGGTGTCACGCGCTCTTCTGCTGGCCGCGACGGGCGCGGAGATACGAGAGCCGCTCTTCGAGCAGCTCCTCGAGCTCATCGCGCGAGCGGCGCTCGAGCAGCATGTCCCAGTGGCTGCGGGGCGTCTTCACGTCACCGCGGTCGACGACGACGGGCTTCGAGTCGACGAGGAGGACGGCCTCCGCACCGCAGTGCCGGCACTCCCACAGTTCGGGGACTTCCGCATCGGCGGCGAAGGTCATGGTGGTCTCGCGCTCGCAACTCTGACACCGGTAGATGTGGTTGCTCCGCGCCGAGAATATGACGCCCTCTTCCGTTTGTAGACTCTGGGCGCCCAGGCGCATTCCGCGCAAACTGCGATCTGCCATTGTGTGGTCTCCTCTCGCTCGGCATCCACAGTTATAAACCCACAAGCTGGGTAAACTGTTCCGTTCACCCATCCGGCTCTCAGCTCCTGCCCAGCTGCGGAGATGCCAGGTGTGGCGAGCCGACCCGTCAGCGCGAGCGGACCAGCTCGAGCGCGAGATCGCAACGGTCGGTGACGAGGCCGTCGACGCCGAGATCCAGCAGGCGTCGCATGTCGGCGGGGTCGTTGACCGTCCACACGTGCACCTCGATGCCGAGGGCGTGCATCTGTGTGAGGAGACGCTTCGTCACGACGGGCACGCCGCGGAACCGTTCGGGCACCTGGAGCGCCTGGACACCGCCGAGCGACCGGCGGAGTGCTCCGCGGAGCCCGAGGGCGGCTGCGGGGAGGACGCGGAGCAGGATCCGGGCCGACGCGGATGAGGCCACGGAGTCGGCACCGGCCTCCAGTCCCACGGCCCGCACGATCGCGGAACGTCTGCCCTCGTCGAAGGAGGTGACGAGCACCCGATCGGCGGCACCGGCGCCGACGATCGCCGCAGCCGCCGGCGCGGCCGCTGCCGCGGCCTTGATGTCGAGGTTGAAGCGTGCCCCGGGGAACTCGGCCAGCGCCTGGGACAACGTCGGGATGCGATCGCCGCCGAGGTCGATCCGCTGGAGTTCCGCGAGTTCGAGGTCGGCGATCGGTCTCGGATCGCCCGTGATGCGGCGCAGGGACGGGTCGTGGAAGAGGACGGCGTGTCCGTCGCGCGTGCAGTGCGCATCGGTCTCGACGTACTCGGCGCCGGCAGCCAGGGCACGACGGAAGGACGACAGCGTGTTCTCGGGGACCCCCGGCCCGGCCAGCCCTCGATGGGCGAGGACCCGAGGACGGGCCGGACGGAAGTAGGGGAGGACCGCTGTCGTCACCGCGTGCTCAGCCCTCGGGCTGGACGGGGGTCGTCGGCGCCGGTGGCGTCTGGGGCGACGAGGCCGGCGCGGTGGTGAAGGAGGGCGCCTGCGCAGCTGCGGCCGCCGCCCGTGCCGTGGCCGCAGGGTCGCGGGTGTTCCCCGGCCCGAAGGCGGAGCCGATGCCCTTGAGCGCCTCGGTCAGTTCGCTCGGGATGACCCAGAGCTTGTTCGCCTGGCCTTCCGCGAGCTTCGGGAGCATCTGCAGGTACTGGTAGCCCAGGAGCTTCTCGTCGGGGTCGCCGTCGTGGATGGCCTTGAACACCGTCTGGATGGCGGACGCCTCACCCTGAGCACGGAGCACGGCTGCCTGGGCATCACCCTCGGCGCGGAGGATCTCGGCCTGCCGCGCACCCTCGGCCGTCAGGATCGCCGACTGCTTGGTTCCCTCAGCGGTGAGGATGAGTGCACGACGGTCGCGCTCGGCCCGCATCTGCTTCTCCATGGAGTCCTGGATGGAGAGCGGCGGGTCGATCGCCTTGAGCTCGACGCGTCCGACGCGGATGCCCCACTTACCGGTCGCCTCGTCGAGCACGATGCGGAGCTTGCTGTTGATCTCGTCGCGGCTCGTCAGCGCCTCCTCGAGGTTCAGCCCACCGACGACGTTTCGGAGCGTCGTCGTGGTCAGCTGCTCGACGGCTCCCAGGTAGTTCGCGATCTCGTACGTCGCGGCTCGCGCGTCGGTCACCTGGAAGTAGACGACCGTGTCGATCGAGACGACGAGGTTGTCCTCGGTGATCACCGGCTGCGGCGGGAAGGAGACGACGGTCTCGCGCAGATCGATGAGCGGCCGCAACCGGTCGATGAACGGGATGAGCAGGTTCAGACCCGGCAAGAGGGTCTTGTGGTACTTGCCGAGCCGCTCGACCACACCGGCGCTCGCCTGCGGGATGATGCGGATGGATCGGAACAGCACCACCAGCACGAAGATGACGACGATGGCCGCGATCACCCAGCCGATGATCGCTCCTGATGAGATGTCGTTCACGACTACTCCTTCTGCTCGCCCAGCGGTGCCGGGTGGGTTGGGACGGGGACGACGACGGCGGTGGCACCGTCGACGACGGACAGGACGATGCGCGTGCCGGGCTCGAGGGACGACGCGGGGGAGTCGTGCGGGGTCCTGGCGGTCCAGACCTCGCCGTTGCCGAGCTTCACCTGTCCACCGTGCGGGGTCACCGTCGAGAGCACGAGCCCCGGCATGCCGAGGAGCGCGTCGACGTTGCTCTTCGCCGGGTCCGCGCCGCGTTGCAGCGCTCGGAGCAGCGGCGGCCTGACGGCCAACAGGAGCAGGAGGGCGGCAGCGGCTGCGATGAGCAGCTGGAGCCACCACGGAGCGCCGAGGAGGCCGGAGAGCAGCCCGACGGTACCGCCGAGCGCGAGCATGAGGAAGGTGAACTCGAGCGACAGGATCTCGATGATGACGAACACGAGGATCAGGACCAACCAGGCGATCCAGGCGTACTCGGTGATGACGTCCATGGTGCGGATTCCTCCCGGATCGGCTCTCGCGTCTGCCGCCTCGCAGTCCGGGGGAGCGCGAGACGGTGCGCCGGTAGGTTTCAACGCTATCAGCTGGGTGGACCGCCGAACCGGATCCGTCTGCCGGTTGTTGGTAAGGTCGTTGGCTGGAACCAGCCGCCGATGAGCGGCCCCAGATCTGAAGGAGCCCTCACGTGACGAACCCCCTGGCCGCCGGATCACTCTCCGGGAAGAACGTCCTCGTGACGGGCTCGTCCCGCGGCATCGGTGCCGACACCATCCGGTACTTCGCCGGTGCCGGCGCCGACGTCGTGATCAACTACCGGAACAAGGAGGCTCGCGCCGTCAAGCTCGCCGACGAAGTGCGAGCCCTCGGTGTGCAAGCCCTGGTGGTCGGAGCCGACCTCACCGACCCCACCTCGGTCGCCGCCATGTTCGCGACCACGAAGGCCGAACTCGGCGACCTCGACGTCCTGGTGCTGAACGCCTCCGGAGGGATGGAGAGCGGCATGGCCGAGGACTACGCCATGCAGCTCAACCGGGACGCACAGGTGAGCGTCGTCGAACACGCCCTCCCGCTGCTCCGCCCCGGCTCGCGGATCGTGTTCGTCACGAGCCACCAGGCGCACTTCATCCGGACCACGCCGACGATGCCCGAGTACGTCCCGGTCGCGACGTCCAAGCGTGCAGGCGAGGACGCGCTCCGCGCCAAGCAGGACCAGTTCGACGCGGCCGGTGTCGAGTTCGTGGTCGTCTCAGGCGACATGATCGAGGGGACCATCACCGCGACCCTCCTCGAACGCGCCAACCCCGGTGCGATCAGCTCCCGCAAGGAGTCGGCCGGTCGTCTCTACAACGTGGGTGAGTTCGCGGCCGAGGTCGCCTCGGCCGCCGTGGACCCGATCCCCGAGGACCACACCCGCTACGTGGGGGACACGAGCGACTTCATCGCCGAGTAGTCGACGATCCTGACACGACGACGAACGCCCGGTCCTTCGAGGGACCGGGCGTTCGTCGTCCTGCCACCAGGTGTCAGCCGGCGAGACCGGCCCGCTTCACCTGCTTGCCGAAGGTGATCGCCTGGATGATCTCGACGACGCCGGCCGCGATGAGGAAGAACGCGGTGACGAGCAGAAGGGTCACGGCGGCGAGCAGCGGGTTCGCGAGGACGAACACGCCTGCGACGACGCTGATGACGCCGTAGAGGATCGTGATCCACCGCGACACGTCGGGTGCCGAGTCGAACAGCGAGGCCACGCCCTCGACGATCCAGGAGACACCGATCACGAAGACGAGCGCGCCGATGCCGAGCAGCGGATCGATGAAGATGTAGACGCCGGCGGCCAGCAGCAGCACACCGAACACGATCGTGAGGACCCGCCAGAGTCCGCCGTGCTCCCGAGCGACGACGCCACGCGTGATGCGGGCGATCCCGGCGACCAGGAAGTAGACGGCGAAGATCCACGCGACGGCGACCAGCGAGGCCTTCGGCGCGACCAGCAGGAAGACACCCAAGAGGATCGTGAGGATCCCACCGACGGCGAAGGCCCATCGGACACCGGAGATCTGGCTCGCGGTCAGCTTGGCGGAGTTCAGCGTGTAGGTGGTGGTGGATGATTCGGACATGGTCGGCTCCTGACGGTGGACAGTGCGGCGCTCCCGAGCAGACCGGGTGCGTTCCACCAGTGTGACGCATTCACACAGGTGTTTCACAGCATGACCTTTCATGTCGCGCGGGTCCAGTGCCGATCGAGGCGAGACGCCGACGATGACGACGGATACGCTGATCGCCATGAGCGAGACGCCGATGCACACCAGGGCCGCCGACAGCCACGACGTCATCCGGGTCAGGGGCGCCCGCGAGCACAATCTGCGCGACGTCGACGTCGACCTCCCGAAGCGCCGCCTCACCGTGTTCACCGGTGTGTCCGGTTCGGGGAAGAGCTCACTCGTCTTCGGGACGATCGCCGCCGAGTCGCAGCGGATGATCAACGAGACCTACAGCGCGTTCGTCCAGGGCTTCATGCCGTCGCAGGCGCGGCCCGACGTCGACGTGCTCGAGGGACTCACCACGGCGATCATCGTCGACCAGGAGCGGATGGGCGCGAACTCACGTTCGACGGTGGGCACGGCGACGGACGCGAACACCATGCTGCGCATCCTCTTCAGTCGTATCGGAGACCCGTCCATCGGGTCTCCGCAGGCCTTCTCCTTCAACGTCGCCTCGATCAGCGGCGCCGGAGCGGTGACCATCGAGCGCGGGGGACAGAGCACGAAGGAACGGCGGAGCTTCTCGATCACCGGCGGCATGTGCCCTCGGTGCGAGGGGATGGGGACCGTGAACGACATCGACCGTTCCCAGCTCTACGACGCCACGAAGTCGCTCAACCAGGGTGCACTCACGATCCCCGGCTACACACCCGACGGCTGGGGCGTGCGGATCTTCACCGGATCCGGATTCCTCGACGCGGACAAGCCCATCCAGGACTACACGGAGCGGGAGCTCCACGACTTCCTCCACAAGGAGCCGGTGAAGGTCAAGGTCGGCGACATCAACATGACCTACGAGGGCCTGATCCCGAAGGTGCAGAAGTCGTTCCTCTCGAAGGACCGTGAGGCGATGCAGCCGCACATCCGCGCATTCGTCGACCGCGCCGTCACCTTCACCACGTGTCCGGCGTGTGAGGGGACCCGCCTGAGCGAGGGCGCACGGAGTTCGCGCATCGCCGGTCGGAACATCGCCGAACTGTGCGCGATGCAGATCAGCGACCTCGCGGCGTGGACCCGGGCGCTCGACGCACCGTCGGTGCGCCCACTCCTGACGGTCCTCCAGGAGACGCTGGACTCCTTCGTCGCCATCGGTTTGGGGTACCTGTCCCTCGACCGCACGACTGGCACCCTCTCTGGTGGGGAGGCGCAGCGGACGAAGATGATCCGCCATCTGGGGTCGTCGCTCACCGACGTGACCTACGTGTTCGACGAGCCGACCGTCGGACTGCACCCGCATGACATCCAGCGGATGAACGAACTGCTCCTGCGGCTCCGCGACAAGGGGAACACCGTCCTCGTGGTGGAGCACAAGCCGGAGACGATCACGATCGCCGACCACGTCGTCGACCTCGGCCCCGGAGCCGGGACCGGCGGGGGACAGGTGACGTTCCAGGGGAGTGTGGACGGTCTCCGAGCGAGCGACACCCTCACCGGGCGCCACTTCGACGACCGCGCCGCGCTCAAGTCGGCGTTGCGTCGACCGACCGGTGTCATCGAGATCCGCGGCGCCGACCGGCACAACCTGCAGGCCGTCGACGTCGACGTGCCGCTCGGCGTCCTCGTGGTCGTCACGGGTGTCGCCGGCTCGGGCAAGAGCTCCCTCATCCACGGCTCGGTCGCCGGGCGTGCCGGTGTGGTGACGGTCGACCAGAGCCCGATCCGCGGCTCGCGTCGCAGCAACCCGGCGACGTACACGGGTCTGCTCGAGCCCATCCGCAAGGCGTTCGCAAAGGCCAACGGGGTCAAGCCGGCGCTGTTCAGCTCGAACTCGGCGGGTGCATGCCCGAACTGCAACGGCGCCGGGGTCGTCTTCACCGATCTCGGCGTCATGGCGAGCGTCTCGACCGTCTGCGAGGTGTGCGAGGGTCGCCGGTTCGATGCTTCCGTTCTGGAATATCAGTTGGGGGAGCGTGACATCAGCGAGGTGCTCGCGATGTCGGTGACGGAGGCCGAGGCCTTCTTCGCCGACGGGCCGGCCCGGACGCCAGCCGCGCACCTCATCCTGGCGCGACTCGCCGACGTCGGGCTCGGCTACGTCAGCCTCGGACAGCCATTGACGACCCTGTCAGGAGGCGAACGACAGCGACTCAAACTGGCGACGCAGATGGCCGACTCGGGCGAGGTCTACATCCTGGACGAGCCGACGACGGGCCTGCACCTCGCCGACGTGGAGAACCTGCTCGGGCTCCTGGACCGGTTGGTGGACTCCGGCAAGTCGGTCATCGTCATCGAGCATCATCAGGCGGTCATGGCGCATGCGGACTGGATCATCGACCTCGGACCCGGCGCAGGTCACGACGGCGGACGTCTGGTGTTCACCGGGACGCCCGCAGCGCTCGTCGCCGATCGCTCGACGCTGACCGGAGAACATCTCGCTCGGTACATCGGCTCCTGACGCGCCCCGGTCGTCGCCGCGATCCTCAGGTCGGTGATGCAGGTCGACGTGACCCGATCCGACCCCGCTCGCGGCGGGCTAAAAAGAGCCGATAATGCACATTATGTCAACTCATCTGAATCTGCCCCGCCCCGCGGCTCGGGTTCGGAGGTCCTGGCCCAGGATCACCGCGTGGACCCGGTCGCGGAGGTGCAACTTGGCGAAGATCCGGTTGACGTGCGTCTTGACCGTGGACGGCGACAGGTGGAGTGCGTCGGAGATCTCACGATTCGACAGCCCGGCGACGATGCATCCGAACACGTCGAGCTCGCGCGGGCTGAGCGGGTCCAGCGGGTGGGCTGTCCCACCTGCTCCCCCGTGCTCGCGCGACCGTCCACCGGAGGCATAGTGCTCGATGAGTCGCTTCGTGATCCTGGGTTCGACGACGGCATCACCGGCATGGATCGTCCGAACAGCCTCCTGCAACCGGTCTGGTGGGGTGCTCTTCAGCAGGAAGGCGCTGGCGCCGGCGTCGAGGCCCCCGAACGCGTACTCGTCGATGTCGAAGGTGGTGAGGATGAGGACGCGTGTGGCCGGGTGGACCGTGGTGATGATCCTGGTCGCTTCGACACCTCCCATCCCGGGCATCCGCACATCCATGAGGACGACGTCCGGTCGCAGTTCCCGTGCACGCCGAATCGCCTCCTCACCCGTCGCCGCCTCCCCTACGACCTCGATGTCCGGCGCGGACTCCAGGGTCAGCGCGCTGCCCACCCGGACGAGTTCCTGGTCGTCCACCACCAGCACGTTGATGATCGAGGGACTGGTCGTGCTCACGTCGCTGCTCCTCGGTCGATGTGCAGCGTCGCGCTCGTCGACCAGCCCCCGCCCGCGCAGGGCCCTGCTTCGCTCGTGCCGCCGTACGCCGCGGCTCGAGCGGCGATACCCGGAAGCCCCTGCCCACTCCCCTGGCTCGGAGCTCGAGTTCGGTGGGTGTCGATGCGGCCGTCGTCGGTGACCCGCACCGCGACGGTGCCGGGCGCCACGTCGATGCCGACCTCGACCCGCGTGGGGTCGACGGCGTACCGCAACACGTTGGTGAGCGACTCCTGGACGATCCGGTACACCGTCGTCACCAGAGCGGGCTGCTCCGGCATGGCCCCGCCGGAACGGGTGAGTGTGACGGGCATGCCGGTGCTGCGGAAGACCTCGACGATCTCCTCCACGTCGGAGACGTTGTGTCCCGACCGGTGCAGACGCTGATCCAGCACCGCATCCCCCTCTCGGAGTACCTGCAGGACGCGGTTCATCTCGCCCAGCGCGCCGCGCCCGACACCACCCAGCTGCGCGAGCGCTCGTGCCGACCGCTCGGGGTGCCGTTCCCAGCCGCTGGACGCCCCGTCCGCGAGGGAGATCATCGTCGACAGCGAGTGGGCGACGACATCGTGCATCTCCGCGGCGATCCGCTGCCGCTCCACCACCCGCGCCGTGGTGAGTCGTTGGTTCACGAGTTGCGTGAGGGCCGCTCGTCGCTGCGTCACACCGCGGGCGGCGACACCTGCGGCTAGAGCGAGCAGCGCCAGCGGTTCCTGCAACGACGGGGCCTGGGACGACCCCGTCATGAGTAGACGGACGAGCAGTCCCGCCGCAGGGAGCCCCACGAGGACCGCATAGCCCGACAGAGCAGTTCTGGTGGGCAGCATGGCGGCTACCGTATACAGCGCGACGGCGGCGGGCAGCGTCACCGGTGCGACGGGGGCGGGCAGGAGCACACCCGCCGTGTTCGCGAGCGCGACGGCGACGAGGATCGCCCGCGGATACCGACGCCGCCACAACAGGAGCGCGCTCGAGAGGATCACCAACGGCAACCCCGGCCAGAGCGATTGCGCACCCGGCAGGACCAGCCCGAGCGCCTGGACCAGGAGACAGGTCACAGCGACCAGTGCGTCGACCACACGCTGGTGGGCGCTGAACCAGCGCAGCACGCGTGTGCCGAGGACACGGTCGACCTCCGCGGCGTCCACGACCGGCCGGATCGCACTCATACCCTTGCCACCTCCACGCTGAGCTCGGCTCCCATTCTCCCTCGCGCCCCTCGTGAGCACCGTTCAGGCGTCGCGGCGCAAGAACGTGATCGCTGCGACGACGAACGACGCCAGCGTCCAGATCAGCAGAACGGCATACCCGGTCCACGGTCCCATCGGGTCCGTACCGGTCGGGGCGAGGAGCAGGGAGCCGGCCTGGATCGGGAAGAGGCGGGTGATCTCGGTGCCGTATTCGGAGAAGATCTGCGGGATCACCGGCACGATGAGGAGAAGCACGATCGTCGCGAGCACCGCGGCGACGACGTTGCGGATGATGGTGCCGAGTGCGATTCCGAGGATGCTGAGGGCCGCCAGGTAGAGCCCGGATCCGAGCACCAACCGCGCCAGCTCGGGTGTCTCCAGCACATAGCCGTATCCGCCCCCGGCCAGGATGATGGGCGCGAGGACGAACCCGACGGCTGAGCTGACGACACCGATGAGGAACGAGACACCCGCGATGATCGAGGCCTTCGCGACGAGCACCGCCGTCCGCCGCGGAACCGCGAGCAGTGTCGTGCCGATCTGCGCGGACCGGTACTCGTTCGTGATCATCAGGACGGCGAGCACCGCGAGGACGATCCCGACGTAACCGGTCTTGTCGACGATCATCTCGGGGTAGGCGTCGTAGTTCGCCTTCGGTGACCCGCGGTCGCGGAAGACGTACGCCCAGGGCATCGCGATCCCGTTCGCGGTCAGCAGCAGGAACGCGAATCCTGCGAGGACGTGGTTCGAGGCGAGTCCACGGAACTTGATCCATTCGGAGACGATCGTGCCGGCGAGGCTGACCTCGCCTGCGGGGAAGCGCCGCACGACGGGTGCCGTGGCCATGTCGGTGGTGGTGCTCATGAGGATGGTCCTTTCGAGGGGGGCGCGACGTCAGGCGGAGACGAATTCCTGCGCGTCGCGGGTGAGTCGGTTGTAGGCCTCTTCGAGGGTCTGGCGCAGGGGCGTCAGCTCGGTGATCAGCATCCCCGCCTCGTGCGCGGCACGGGCGATCTGCTCCGCGGAGAGGCCCTCCACGTCCAGCTCGCCCGGCTCGCTCGACGTGACGGTCGCCCCCGCTGAGGTGATCCGGCGAGTGAGTGCAGGCGCATCGAGGGTGCGAACACGGACACGACCGTCTCCCTGCTCGGTGAGCGAACCGATGGGAGCGTCCGCGATGATCTCGCCGCGACCGATGATGATCACGTGGTCCGCGATGAGCGCGAGCTCGTTCAGGAGGTGCGAGGACAGGAACACCGTCCGCCCCTCGGCCGCCAGCCGGGCCAGGAGCTCCCGGACCCAGGTCACGCCCTCGGGGTCCAGGCCGTTGACCGGCTCGTCGAGGATGAGCGTGCCCGGATCGCCCAGCAGTGCCGCGGCGATCCCCAAGCGCTGACCCATCCCCAGGGAGAACCCGCCGACCTTCTTCCTGGCGACCGCGCTGAGACCCGTCGCCTCGAGCACCTCGTCGACGCGCGAGCGCGGGATGCGGTGCGTCGCCGCGATCGAGGCGAGGTGGTTCAGCGCCGACCGCGACTGGTGCGCCGCCCTCGCGTCCAGTAGAGCACCGACCTCGCGCAGCGGCGCGGCGAACGCCCGGTACTCAGAGCCGTCGATACATGCACGACCAGCGGTGGGACGGTCGAGCCCGACGATCGAACGCATCGTCGTGGACTTGCCGGCGCCGTTCGGCCCCAGGAACCCGGTGACCTTGCCCGATTGGACACTGAAACTCACATCGCGCACCGCGTACGTGCCTCGGTAGGCCTTGGTCAGCCCCTCCACGTCGATCGTCACAGCGTCTTCCTCCTGCTCGTAGCGGTCACCTCGTGCCATCGACGCTACGGACGCGTGTGCGTCGGCGACTGCCAACCAGGGGTTGATCATCGTCGTCGCACTCCGCGGCGACCTGCTCGCCGAGCGTCCGGCCGCGAGGGAGCACCGCCTCGCGCTCCGAGCTGCGCGACATGATCGCATTGACGGGGAAGTCAGCTCTGACCTGGACCGAATTGATAGAGTGCGTGCTCTAGAGTAGGTGCACTAGGAATACGGGAGCAGTCATGCCGAGAATCGTCGACCCACAGCGGTTCACCGCGCGCCAGACCGCGATCCTCGCTGCGGCCTACCGCTGTTTCGCCACCGAGGGGTATGAGACCACGTCGACGGCTGATATCTGCCGAGCGGCGGACATCTCCTCGGGGACCCTGTTCCACTACTTCCCCACCAAGCTCGACATCCTGGTCACGCTGCTGCGCGTGAGCGCCGCCTGGACCGAGGAGCAACTGCACCTCGCCACGCGCGCCGGGCCTGGGCGCCCTGCGTTGACCACCTATCTCGGCGCACTCGACCGCCAACGGGCTGCCGATCAGACGGTCGGTTTCGCTCGCGCGGTCCAGGGCATGGCGCATCTCCACGACGTGGCGGCCGTCCTCGACGTCGAGCGGCACATGGTCGACCGCTTCCTCCTCGACCACATCACCGAGGCGGTTCGCACCAGCGCAGCCCGCTCCGACGCCACGCCGGAGCAGCTCGTCCGATGGGTGCGCTGGCTCGTCGACGGCAGCGCACTGCACGAGACGCCGGCGTCGAGCACAACGGGTGTCAGCGTCGCCGTCCGGTCGCTGCTCCTCCTCGGTTGACGGCGCAGACCACCGCGGTCGTCAGGCCGACGGAGCAGGTCGATCGGGGTCCTGGTCCCAGAGCGGCATCCCGAACTCGTTGACCGGGATGGCGGACTGCGCCGGGTCCGGAAGCCGCTCCCCCGTCGGGCAGGTCATGAAGTGATCGTGCCTGGAGGAACGGTCGAAGGTGTGCTCGGCGAGCGGATGGCCACAGACCGTGCACTGGCGGTCTTCGGTGTCCGACGTCTTCGTCTGCTCGTTCATGCGGGTCATGCTACGCCGACCGCCGGCGTCGACCACCCCGTTGCGCCCGGGTCGCCGACCTGCTTCCGCCCCGAGCTCGACCCGTCAGACCTCTCCGAAGCCGGATTCGATGAGCGACGCCAGTGCCCCGATGGCATCCTTCGCGTCCGGACCGTCCGCCTGCAGCTCCACGACCGCCCCTTTGACGAGGCCCAGTGACATGATCCCGAGCAGGCTCTTGGCGTCCTTCCCGTTCACGACCACCTTGGCCGCGAACGTGCTCGCCAGCTTCACGAACTCCGCAGCGGGTCGAGCGTGGAGCCCGTCTTTGTTCCGCAGGGTCACGGAGGCTGCGGCGTGGGGCGCTGTCGGGTCGTCGGACCCACCCGCCCGAGTCGCCTCGTCGGCGCCGTGCTGGGCAGGGTCACCGCCGGCTGCAGACCGCGCGGCGTCCACGACCTCGTCGAGCGACGCGCCGGTCTGCGCGGCCACCGCTGCGGCGACCCCGCCTTCGACGAGCGGGGCGTCGACGATGCGTACCCGGCCTCGGACGTCGTCGTCGAGGAAGTCGAGTGCCGTCTCAGCGGTCAGGATCGCCGATCCCAGATCGCACAGCACCACCACCCCGGCCCCGGAGTCCACGGCGGCGATTCCGGCGGAGACCAGCTCGAAGCTCGTGCCGATCCCTCCCTCATCGGTACCGCCGGCTGCGGCGAGGGCCGCGTCGGGCGCCATCTGCCGCGCCAGGGCGATGAGCCCCTCCGCGATCAGCGCGCTGTGCGAGACGAAGACGAGGCCGACGGCTCCCCCGCTCATGCAGCACCCTCCCCAGCGGCGGCGGCGGCCGCCGCTTGCAGGAGATAGGAGGTGGACTGCGCCCCAGGGTCGCGGTGCCCGATGGCCCGTTCTCCGAGGTAGCTGGCGCGCCCCTTGCGGGCGACGAGCGGTTCGGTCGCGGCGGCGCCACCCCACGCGGCGTCCGCGGCGGCGGCCAGCACCCGTGCGGGCGAATCCCCCGCTGCCGCCGCCGCTGAGGCAGCGTCCACGGCGGGTGTCCACGCGTCGATCATGGTCTTGTCGCCGACCTCGGCCTTGCCACGGAGCACGATCCCGTCGCGTGCCGCCGTCAGCAGGGCGACGACGGCATCGGCGTCGAGGTCCTCCTGGCCGGCCACGGCGATCGACGCCTTGAGCAGCGCGGTGCCGTACAACGGGCCGCTCGCGCCTCCGACGGTCGAGATGAGCGTCGTCGCGGCGAGCTTGAGGATGTCGGCGGGCGTCGCATCAGCAGGCTGCTCGTCGAGCTTCGGCAGGATCGCGGAGAACCCGCGGTCGAGGTTCTCGCCATGGTCGCCGTCCCCGATGTCGCGGTCGAGCGTGATCAGCTCCACCCGATGCTCTGCGACGACCGCCGCACTCCCCCGCATCCAGGCGATCGCCCAGGCTCCGTCCAATCCCATCCGTCTACCGTCCCCACCGGAGCGCCGCGGTCTGCACCGGGGCGTCCCACAATTCGATCAGTTCGTCGTCGAGTTTCAAGAGGGTGATCGACACACCCTGCATCTCGAGGCTGGTCGTGTAGTTTCCCACGAGCGACCGTGCCACCTCGATCCCGCGCTCCGCGAGCGCCTCGGCCACGCGGCGGAAGACGATGAAGAGCTCGACCTGCGGCGTCCCGCCCATCCCGTTCACCAGGACGAGGGCCCGCTCGCCCGGGGCGTACGGAAGGTCTTCGAGGATGGCGGCGAGCAACCGGTCGACGATCCGGTCGGCGGGCTCCAGTGGGATGCGTTCGCGGCCGGGCTCACCGTGGATCCCGATGCCGATCTCGATCTCGTCGTCGGCCAGGGTGAAACTCGGCTCGCCCGCGTGCGGGACGACGCACGGGGTGAGTGCCACGCCCATCGTGCGGGTGCGCTCGTTGACCTTCGTCGCGAGGTCGGCGACCTCGTCGAGTCCTCCCCCGACCTCGGCACGTGCGCCGGCGAGCTTCTCCACGAGGACGGTGCCGGCGACACCCCGTCGCCCCGCCGTGTAGAGCGAGTCCTTCACCGCGACGTCGTCGTCGACGATGACCGAGCGCACCTCGATGCCCTCGGCCAGCGCGAGGTCGGCCGCGGTCTCGAAGTTGAGGACGTCGCCTGTGTAGTTCTTGACGATGTGCAGGACGCCGGCACCACCGTCCACCGCCTTCGTGGCGGCGAGGATGGGGTCCGGAGTGGGCGAGGTGAACACCGGGCCGGGTACGGCGGCGTCGAGCATCCCGAATCCGACGAACCCGCCGTGGAGGGGCTCGTGCCCGCTGCCGCCGCCGCTCACGATCCCCACCTTCCCGGCGACCGGGGCATCGGCTCGGGCGATGAACACCGGGTCGAGCGACACGGTGACGAGGTCGGAGTGCGCGGCGCCGAATCCGGCCACCGCCTCGACGACGACGTCTTTGGGATCATTGATGAGCTTCTTCATTGAATCCTCCTGCAAGATCGGTTCGGGTCCGCCGACCGGGTACGCCGGCATCGGGTCTCAACCTACGCGCTGCGGCCCACCGCCG
This sequence comes from Plantibacter sp. CFBP 8798, assembly GCF_014841195.1. Lineage (NCBI taxonomy): Bacteria > Bacillati > Actinomycetota > Actinomycetes > Micrococcales > Microbacteriaceae > Plantibacter > Plantibacter sp. CFBP 8798. The sequence continues at coordinate 152,096 of NZ_JACYTS010000002.1, read as the reverse complement.
GTAGGGCCGGAAGACCCGGCCACGGCGCGGATCAGCGCGAGCCGAGCGTGCGGGTGGCGTCCACCCAGGCGTCGAGGGTCGCGGTCGCCGCACCCGAGTCGATGACGGCCGCGGCGGACACGAGTGCGGCGGCGAACCGCTCGAGGATCGGCCGCTGGGCCTGCGTCGGATCCTCCGACAGTTCGAACGCCACGATCCCGGCCGCGGCGTTCAGCAGGACGATGTCGCGGACCGGACCCTCCTCGCCGGCGAGCGTGGCGCGCACGACACCGGCATTGTGCTGGGCGTCACCGCCGATGAGATCGTCGATCGACGCACGGCGGATGCCGAGCTCCCGGGGATCCAGGTCGTGCTCGGTGACGGCTCCGCGGGTGACCTCCCAGAGGTGGCTGTGCCCTGTCGTCGTCAGTTCGTCGAGTCCGTCGTCGCCCCGGAAGACGAGGGCGGTCGCTCCGCGCGTCTGGAAGACGCCCACGAACAGCGGGATGCGGTCGGCGTGCGCGACGCCGACCGCCGACGCCTCCGGCCGGGCCGGGTTGACGAGCGGGCCCAGGAAGTTGAAGACCGTCGGCACGCCGAGCTCCGCACGGACCGGTCCAGCGTGGCCGAAACCGGGGTGGAACGCCGCCGCGTACGCGAAGGTGATGCCCGTCGACGCCAGCACCTCCCCCACCAGGTCCGTCGGCAGGGCGAGGTCGACGCCCAGCGCCGAGAGCACGTCGCTCGATCCCGAGGCGGAACTCGCCGCACGGTTGCCGTGCTTGATGACGGGGATGCCCGTCGCCGCGGCGACGATGGAGGCGGTCGTCGAGATGTTGACCGTGCCGAAGCGGTCGCCGCCGGTGCCCACGATGTCGAGGGCCCGGGACGGGGCGACGAGCGGCTTCGCGTGGTCGAGGATCGCGTCGCGGAACCCGACGATCTCGTCGACCGTCTCCCCCTTACGGCGCAACGCGATGAGGAAGCCGGCGAGCTGGGCGTCCGTCACCTGGCCGGTCATGATCCGCTCCATGGCCCACGTCGACTCCGACACACTGAGATCGGTTCCGGCGAGCAGGTCACCGATGAGCGTCGGCCAGGTCGTGAGAGGCATGTCGACGATCTTACAAGCGCGACTCGCCGACGCCCCGAGCGGCCTGTGGAGCCGAAGATCACATGAATCCCGCAGCAGAACCGAAGATTCCGGTCAGGAAATAAGGCTAGCCTTACTGAACCGAGCGTGCTCGCCGCCCCCGAAATGCGAAAAACCGCTCCGGCTTTCGGCCATAATGGAGGGGTGACGAGCACCTCAATCAACCTTGCGCCGAGCGCGCCCCGGATCAACCGACCGAACACGGTCGCGGTTGGAACGATCGTCTGGCTGGGCAGCGAGGTCATGTTCTTCGCTGGCCTCTTCGCGATCTACTTCACGCTGCGATCGATGGCCCCCGAGCTGTGGGCGGCCGAAGCCGGTCGCCTGAACGTCCCGTACTCGACGATCAACACGATCATCCTCGTGTCCTCGTCGTTCACGTGCCAGTTCGGCGTCTTCGCAGCGGAGCGCATGCAGCCCCGCATGACGGGCTGGAGCCCGCGCAAGTGGGGCATGGTCGAGTGGTTCTTCCTCACCTACGCCCTGGGCGCCGTGTTCGTCTCCGGCCAGATCCTCGAGTACGCGACGCTCGTCAGCGAGGGCATCTCCCTCAGCTCGAACGCGTACGGCTCGGCGTTCTACCTCACGACCGGCTTCCACGGCCTGCACGTGACCGGTGGCCTCATCGCCTTCCTCCTCGTGATCGGCCGTGCCTACGCCGTCAAACGATTCGGCCACAAGGAGGCGACGAGCGCCATCGTCGTCTCGTACTACTGGCACTTCGTCGACGTCGTGTGGATCGGCCTCTACTTCGTCATCTACATCCTGCGCTGACCCGGAATGACTGACTCCATGAAGACTGACCCCACCCAGACGACGACCACCAAGGCGTCCAAGAAGGCCACCCGCGCCACGCGCAAGAGCGGCCGCCGCAGCCCGTTCGCCTCGGCGGCGCTGCTCGCGATCGGCCTCCTCGTGACCGGTGGCGCCTACGCAGCCGTCAGCGTCAGCACGGCCAGCGCAGAGCCCGTCGCCGCCGCCAAGTCGCAGGCCTCCGTCGACGAGGGCGAGAAGCTCTTCTCCGCGAACTGCGCCACCTGCCACGGCCTCGACATGCAGGGCACGACCGCCGGACCGAGCCTCCTCGGCGTCGGTGCCGCCGCCGTCGACTTCCAGGTCGGCACCGGCCGGATGCCGCTGCAGAACCAGGGCCCGCAGGCCCCGGAGAAGCCCGTGCAGTTCACCGAGGAGCAGATCTCCTCCCTCGCGGCCTACGTCGCCTCGGTCGCACCCGGCCCGGAGATCCCCGAGGAGCAGTACCTCGACGGTGAAGGTGACGCCTCGAACGGCGCACAGCTCTTCCGCATCAACTGCGCGATGTGCCACAACGTCGCAGCCGCCGGTGGCGCCCTGACCGAGGGCAAGTACGCTCCCTCGCTCGTCGGCGTCAGCGCCGCCCACATCTACGAGGCCATGATCACCGGCCCGCAGAACATGCCCGTCTTCAACGACATGAACCTCTCCCCCGAGGACAAGCGCGACATCATCACCGCGCTCAAGTTCATGGAGAAGAACCCGTCACCGGGCGGCAACGACCTCGGCTCGCTCGGCCCCGTCTCCGAGGGCCTGTTCCTCTGGATCTTCGGCCTCGGCTCGATCGTGGCCCTCACCGTCTGGATCACCGCGAAGTCGAACTGACCGACGCGGATCGACAACACGTAAGAAGGAGCACCATGGCTCACGACAACTCGAGCGGCTCGGGTCACCCAGCCGCCGACTCGTCTGCCGATCCGTCCGCCCACGGGCAGGAGCTGCAGGTCGCGACCGGTACCGGGGTCATCTCCCGCGACGCCGTCGTCGACCCCGGCCTGCCTCCGCACCGGAAGCGCGTCACGGACCTCGACCCCAAGAAGGACAAGCGGGCCGAGCGCGCCGTCTACACCCTCTTCTACCTGTCGATCGCCGGCAGCGTCTGGGCGGTCGCCGCCTACATGGCGTTCCCGATCGAGCCCGAGGACATCGCCTCGGTCCGCCTGAACAACCTGTTCATCGGCCTCGGCATGGCGTTGGCCCTGCTCGCGATCGGTATCGGCGCCGTGCACTGGGGCAAGGCCCTCATGCACGACGAAGAAGGCATCGACTACCGTCACAAGGTCGGCGGCAACCAGGCCAGCCGCGATCGCGCGGTGGAGATCATGCACCAGGCGAACGTCGAGTCCGGCATCGGACGACGCGCGCTCATCCGCAACAGCCTCATCGGCTCGCTCATCGTCTTCCCGCTCCCGGGCATCGCGCTGTTCCGCGGTCTTGCGCCGTACGACGAAGACCCCGTCGAGCTCATGCAGCACACGATGTGGAAGGAAGGCACGCGCCTCGCCCGTGACCCTTCCGGTACGCCCATCAAGGCGTCCGACGTGACCCTCGGCAGTGCGTTCCACGTGATCCCCGAGAACCTCCACGAGGCCGATCACGTCCTCAACGAGAAGGCGAAGGCCATCGTGCTGCTCATGCGGCTGAAGCCCGAAGACCTCGTCGAGGAGGAGTCCAAGAAGGACTGGTCCTACGACGGCATCGTCGCCTACTCCAAGGTGTGCACGCACGTCGGTTGCCCGGTCGCGCTCTACGAGCAGCAGACGCACCACCTCCTCTGCCCCTGCCACCAGTCGCAGTTCGATGTCACGAACCACTGCGCGGTCATCTTCGGACCGGCCGCCCGGCCGCTTCCGCAGCTGCCGATCACCGTCGACGACGAGGGCTACCTCGTCGCGCGGAGCGACTTCCACGAACCTGTCGGCCCGAGCTTCTGGGAGCGTCATTGAGCACCTCGACCGCAACACGCGCCCCTGAGCAGGCCAAGGCCGCTCCGGCGAAGAGCTCCGGTGGATTCACCGGCGCCGCAGCGAACTACCTCGAAGAGCGGACGTCCATCTCGGTCGCCGTCAAGGAGTTCGGCCGCAAGATCTTCCCCGACCACTGGTCGTTCCTCCTCGGCGAGGTCGCGCTCTACAGCTTCGTCATCATCCTGCTGTCGGGCTCCTTCCTCACCTTCTTCTTCCAGGCATCGATGGCGGAGGTCCACTACGACGGGTCCTTCGTCCCGCTGAAGAACATCGAGATGTCCGTCGCCATGGCGTCGACGCTCGACATCTCCTTCGACATCCGCGGCGGCCTCCTGATGCGTCAGGTGCACCACTGGGCGGCCCTGCTGTTCGTAGCGTCCATCGGCCTCCACATGCTGCGCATCTTCTTCACCGGTGCGTTCCGCAAGCCGCGTGAGCTGAACTGGGTGATCGGTTTCGTCCTGTTCATCCTGGCCATGGCCGAGGGCTTCACCGGGTACTCGCTGCCCGACGACCTGCTCTCCGGTAACGGTCTGCGGATCATCGACGGCATGGTCAAGGGTCTGCCCATCATCGGCACGTGGACGACCTTCCTGCTCTTCGGCGGGGAGTTCCCGGGCACCGACATCGTCGGCCGCCTCTACACGCTCCACATCCTGCTCCTGCCGGCGCTGGTGCTGCTCTTCATCGCCCTGCACCTGGTGTTCGTCGTCGTGCACAAGCACACGCAGTTCCCGGGCGCCGGTCGCACCGAGCAGAACGTGGTCGGATTCCCCGTCCTCCCCGTCTACGCGGCGAAGGCCGGTGGCTTCTTCTTCATCGTCTTCGGTGTCGTGATGCTCATCGCCTCGCTGTTCACGATCAACCCGATCTGGAACTACGGACCGTACGACCCCTCCCCGGTCTCGGCGGGTACGCAGCCTGACTGGTACATCGGGTTCGCCGACGGCGCGCTCCGACTGGTTCCGCCGCACCTCGAGTTCGTCCTTTGGGATCACACGTTCTCGTTCAACATCATCCTTCCCGTCCTCGTCCTGGGTCTGTTCATCGTCACGGTGTTCATCTACCCGTTCGTCGAGGCGTGGATCACCGGTGACAAGCGCGAGCACCACATCCTCGACCGTCCGCGCAACGCGCCGACCCGCACCGCCATCGGTGCTGCCGGTGTCACCTTCTACGCCGCCCTCTGGGCTGCTGCGAGCTCGGACATCATCGCCACGCACTTCAAGGTGACGATGGAGGGCGTGATCCACACGCTGCAGGCGATCCTCATCCTCGGACCGTTCATCGCCTACTTCATCGCGAAGCGCACCTGCCTGGCGCTGCAGAAGAAGGATCGCGAGATCCTCCTCCACGGCTACGAGACCGGGCGCATCGTCCGCCTCCCCGGTGGCGAGTTCATCGAGGTCCACGAGCCCGTCGACGAGTACGAGCGCTGGCGCCTCGCGAGCTACGACGACCACAAGCCGTTGATGATCCGTCCGAACGCCAAGGGCAAGATCACCGGTGTCCAGAAGGCTCGCGCCGCGATGTCCCGCTGGTTCTTCGAGGATCGGATCGCTCCGGTCACGAACACGGAGATCGAACGTTCCCACGGCGACCACNTTGGGGGCGGGGATCGCCGAACTGCGCCGCGGCAAGACGCGTGCGACAGCGGACGTCCGTGCAGTCCCGCTCCCCCCTTCTCCGGGCGCCGAAGGCCGCTGCGGATGAGGTGAGCCCTTCGACACCCGCCGGGATCCGCGTTCGCTCACCGCGGTTCACCGGCATTCCTCTGCGGAAGCACACGATGTGAGCCGATCGACCGGCCCCGGGGGCGACGTTCCCGACCCAGGGTGATCGTGGCCGTACTGAGGAGACACCGGACTACGGCTGCCTTTCGACGGGCTCAGGGACCGGAATGCCTGCGCCAGATCTCTTCGTACGCACCCTGAGTCCTCTGTGGGCGGCGCGCGCCCCCGACAGGCTCAGGGCCAGGTTCGCACTCTGCGCCCGGGGCTCTTCGATACGCACGCTGAGTCCTCTGGGCGGCGGTGTGCGCCCCTCGACAGCCTCAGAGACCGGGGACCGCTCCCCTGGTCTATCAGACGTGCGCAGGGGTCACCGGAGTACGGCTGCCACTGTGAGCAGCCTGGCCCGCCGGAAGGGTGACGGTCACGACCTTCGGGGTGGTCCCCGCACCATGCCGGCTGCTTGTTCTCCACGTCCAGGCGCGCACTGGAACACGAAAGAGCCCCCGAGCATGGCTCGGGGGCTCATCGATGACAGCTTGGGGATCAGCCCAGCGGGAGGATCTTCTTGTAGAACTCCGCCGTCACGTTGTAGCCGAGACGACGGTAGAAGTCGCCGGCTCGAGAGGTGGACATCGTCAGCTGGCGCGCACCGCGCTCGACGGCGTAGTGCTCGTTCGCCTCCACCAGGGCCGAACCGATGCCGGCGCCGCGGGCGGTCTCGTCGACGACGAGCTCCTGCAGGTGGGCGGTCAGGCCAGCCGCGTGCAGCAGCCGGGACACCGTCATCAGGGTGTATCCGACGACACGATCCGATTCGTCGACCGCGACGTACAGCACGTTGGTCTCGTCTTCACGAGGGCGCATGACGTTGTTGTACGCAGCCATGAAGTCGTCCGCAGCAGGCGGGATGGACCCGGTGATCAGCTGGCCGGCCAGCGCGAAGACGGCTGAACGGTCGTCGGACTGACCACGGCGGATGCTGAACGAGGCGACCATCAGCGTGCGAAGTATCCGCGGTAGTACTCGTAGTTCCAACCGACGACCGCGATGACGACCAGCGGGATGCCGATGATCGCGATCCAGAACCCGACCGCCAGACCCAGCACGAGCAGACCGCACGCACCGGCGAGGATGATGGGCCACCAGCTCCACGGGCTGAAGTGCCCGATCTCCGGGTCGCCGTCGTCGATGTTGGCCGTCAGCGTGTCCTCGGGGAGCTCTGCGCCCTGGCTCTTGTGCACCCGGCTGAGGTAGAAGCCGAGGAACGCGCTCAGGATCGCGGCGAGAGCCAGCGTGACCGTGCCGACCCATTCAACCCGGCCGTGCAGCGGGTCGACGAGCGACCACACGGTGTAGACCGCGCAGAGGAGGGCGCAGAACACCGTCAGGATCGTGAAGAGGATGATATTGGCGCGCATGGCGGCTACTTCACCTTTCCGGCGTCGATGTCGAGCGTGGGTGCGTCAGGCGCGTCCTTCGCGGGACCGACGCCGACCGGGATACCGACCTCGGGGTGGTGGAGGTCGAAGGCCGGGCGCTCCGAGCGGATGCGCGGGATGGAGACGAAGTTGTGACGCGGCGGGGGCGAGCTGGTCGCCCACTCGAGCGATCCCCCGTAACCCCACGGGTCGTCCTCGGTGACGCGAGGAGCCTTCCGGATCGTGATGTACACGTTCAGGAAGAAGGGCAGCAGCGAGATGGCGAGGATGAACGAGCCCACGGTCGACAGCTGGTTCATCCAGGTGAAGCCGTCCTCGGGCGAGTACGTCGCATAGCGCCGCGGGAACCCGATGACGCCCAGCCAGTGCTGGATGAGGAACGTCGTGTGGAAGCCGATGAAGAGCAGCCAGAAGTGCCAGTAGCCGAGCTTCTCGTTGAGCATCTTGCCCGTCCACTTCGGCCACCAGAAGTAGAAGCCGGCGAACATGGCGAACACGACCGTGCCGAACACGACGTAGTGGAAGTGCGCCACGACGAAGTAGGAGTCGGAGACGTGGAAGTCGAGCGGCGGCGAGGCGAGGATGACACCGGTGAGCCCGCCGAAGACGAAGGTGATCAGGAAGCCGATCGACCAGAGCATCGGGGTCTCGAAGGTGACCGAACCGCGCCACATCGTGCCCAGCCAGTTGAAGATTTTCACGCCGGTCGGAACCGCGATGAGCATTGTCATGAGGGCGAAGAACGGCAGGAGCACCGATCCGGTGACGTACATGTGGTGCGCCCAGACGGTCACGGAGAGCGCAGCGATCGCGATCGTCGCGTAGATCAGGGTTTTGTAGCCGAAGATCGGCTTGCGGCTGAACACCGGGAAGATCTCGGACACGATGCCGAAGAACGGCAGCGCGATGATGTAGACCTCGGGGTGCCCGAAGAACCAGAACAGGTGCTGCCACAGGATGACACCGCCGTTGGCTGCGTCGTAGATGTGGGCGTCGAACACGCGGTCCGCTGCGAGGCCGAAGAGGGCCGCTGCGAGCACCGGGAACGCCATCAGGACGAGGATGGACGTCACGAGGACGTTCCACGTGAAGATCGGCATGCGGAACATCGTCATGCCAGGGGCGCGCATCGTGATGATCGTGGTGATGAAGTTGACACCACCGAGGATGGTCCCGAAGCCGCTGAGCGCCAGGCCGAGGACCCAGAGATTACCTCCGAGCCCTGGCGAGAACGTCGTACTCGACAGTGGCGCATAGGCGAACCAGCCGAAGGCGGCGGCACCCTGCGGGGTGAGGAAGCCACCGACGGCGATGAGGCTACCGAAGGCGTAGAGCCAGAACGCGAAGGCGTTCAGTCGCGGGAAGGCGACGTCCGGTGCGCCGATCTGCAGCGGCATGAGCGCGTTCGCGAACCCGGCGAAGAGCGGCGTCGCGAACATGAGGAGCATGATCGTGCCGTGCATCGTGAAGAGCTGGTTGTACTGCTCCTTGGTCTCCACGATCGTGCCGCCGGGCTCGAAGAGCTGGGCGCGGATGATGAGCGCCATCACGCCGCCGAGGCAGAAGAAGATGAACGAGGCGATCAGGTACATGTACCCGATGGTCTTGTGGTCGGTGGAGGTGATCCACTTGACCAGGATGTTGCCCTTGCGCTCGACCGAGGTGCGTCCGACGACGCTCGCCTGGCCTGCGGGAAGCGTGGTGGAGGTCATTCCCCGTCTCCGTGCTCTTCGAGACCTGCCGGCGCCTTGGTGCCGGGGAGGTTGCTGTTGCGATCGTATTCCGTGCCGTAGTCGCCGATGTTGCCCGACTCGGCCAGGTCTTCGAGGTGCTTGTCGTACTCGGCCTGCGAGACGACCTTCACGTTGAAGAGCATGAGCGAGTGGTACTCGCCACAGAGCTCGGCGCACTTGCCGGCGTACGTGCCCTCGCGCTCAGGCGTGAAGGACATGTAGTTCGTCTTGCCCGGGATCATGTCCTTCTTGTAGAGGAAGTCGATGACCCAGAAGGAGTGGATGACGTCGCGCGACTGCAGCGCGATCTTCACCGTCTTGCCGACGGGCAGGTAGAGCGTGGGGAGTGCGTCCTGGTCGATGACGCCACCGGGCTTCTCATCGGCCTGCACGCCTGCGGTCCAGACGTCCTGGCCGTTGACGGCCTCGTCGTACACGAAGTCCCACGCCCACTGCTTGGCGAAGACCTCGATGGCCACGTCGGGATCCTCGTACTGGGTCTCGATCGCGTTCTGATCGCGCGCCGTGAAGGCGAAGAAGCCGAGGACCAGGATGAGCGGGACGATCGTGTAGAAGATCTCGATCGGCATGTTGTACCGCAGCTGGACCGGGAGACCGGTCTGCCCCTTGCGGCGTCGGTACACGATGACGGCCCAGATGATGAGCCCCCACGTGATGACACCGACTGCGAGCAGCACCAGCCATGCCGTCACCCACAGGCCCGCGATGCGGTCCGTGTGGTTCGTGACGGGAGATTCGCCCTCGACGAATCCCGGCAGGTAACCATGCAGTTCCGCCTGCGTACAACCCGCCAGGACTATGGCGAGTGTGGCTGCGACCGGAATGGCAGCCCATCTGAGACGACGAGTCGAGCGCACCTCTGAAACCTTTCGAATACACACCTGTGGATCGCCCCCCAGTCTAGTGGGGATGGGCGGTGAACGCCGGACCATTCGCGTCCGCGGTGCGGGATCGTGACCGGAATGACGAAGGGGAAACCACCCGCGACCGGGTAATTTCCCCTTCAGGAAGAATCTGGCTCAGTGGAAGCTGTCGCCGCAGGCGCAGCTGCCCTCGGCATTGGGGTTGTCGATGGTGAACCCCTGCTTCTGGATGGTGTCCTCGAAGTCGATCTTGGCGCCGTCGAGGTAGGGGACGCTCATCTTGTCGACGATCACCTCGACACCGTCGAAGTCGACCGTGGCGTCGCCGTCGAGCATGCGCTCGTCGAAGTACAGCTGGTAGATGAGGCCCGAGCACCCACCCGGCTGGACGGCCACGCGGAGACGGAGGTCGTCGCGACCCTCCTGCTCGAGGAGGCTCTTGACCTTCTGCGCCGCCGTGTCGGACAGGCCGACGCCGTGAGCCGCGTCGATCTTGGTCTCGGTCAGGATGGTGTCGCTCATGATGCTCCTCGCGAGGTCTGGCGGCGCCGGGTCGACGCCTGTGTGAGATTCTACCGCTTGCCGCGCCGGACGCACCCCGTGGTTCCGGCGGCGCGTCCGGCGCCGACTACGCGTCGGAGGACGGGCGGGGTGCGGCCGCCAGGCGAGCGAGGAGCACCGCCTCCGTGAGGATCGCCTTCTGGAAGACGCCGAGGTGCAGCGACTCGTTCGGGCTGTGGGCGCGCGAGTGCGGGTCCTCGACACCGGTGACGAGGATCTGGGCGTCCGGGAAGACCCGGACGAGGTCGGCGATGAACGGGATCGACCCGCCGACACCCGTCTCCACGGGCTCGACCTCCCAGGCGTCGGCCATGGCGCGCTTCGCCTCGGCGACGGCCCAACCGCTCGTGTCAACGAGGAACGGGCTCCCCTGGTCGACCTCGTCGATCGTCAGCTGTGCGCCGAACGGGCTGTTGGCGAGGAGGTGGGCCTCGAGTGCACGGTAGGCCTCGGCCGGATCTTGCCCGGGGGCGATCCGCGCACTGATGCGCACCGACACCTCCGGGATGAGCGTGTTCGAGGCGTTGGCCACCGACGGTGCGTCGATGCCCGTGACGGTGATCGCGGGCTGCGACCAGATCCGGCTGAGGATGGAGCCGCGTCCGATGGGCGAGACCCCCTCGGACAGACCTGACTCGGCGCGGAGCTGCGCCTCGTCGAACTCCGGGGTGACGGCGTCGTGCGAGGTGAGTCCGTCGACCGCCACCGAACCGTCGGCGTCCCACAGGGTCGCGAGCAGGGTGACCGTGGCCAGCATCGCGTCCGGCACCGCTCCCCCGAGCATCCCGGAGTGGGAGGCGTGGTCGAGGGTCTTCACGCGCAGCCGGAACGTGACGTTGCCGCGCAGACCGATCGTCAGCGCCGGCGTCCGCTCGTCCCAGTTGTCGCTGTCGGCGACGACGATCACGTCCGCAGCGAGGGTGTCGCGGTGCTCCTCCAGGAAGGAACCGAAGGACCGCGAGCCGAACTCCTCCTCGCCCTCGATGAACAGCACGATACCGAGGTCGAGGTCGGAGCCGAGGACCTCGGTGACGGCTCGGATCGCGGCGATGTGGGACATGACGCCGGCCTTGTCGTCAGCCGCGCCCCGTCCGTAGATGCGGCCGTCGCGGACGGTCGGTTCGAACGGCGGCGAGTCCCACTTGTCGTCGCTTCCAGGGGGCTGGACGTCGTGGTGCGCGTAGAGCAGCACGGTCGGTCGGCCGTTCCGTGGTTCACGGCGGGCCAGCACGGCGGGCTGTCCGAGCTCCGCTCCGCCGTCGATGGCGGACCGGCGCACCGAGACCTCGTCGAAGACACCGAGACCGCGGGCGAGCGCCGCGACCGCTTCGGCACTCCGCGCCACCTCGGCCGCGTCGAACGCCGACCACGACACCGAGGGGATGCGGACCAGTGCCGACAGATCGGCGATCGACGACGGCAACGCACCGGCGACGGATTCGCGCAGCCGATCGAGGACTTCCTGGTCGTTGCGTGGGTCTTGGGTCGATTCCGTCGTGGTACCTGTCGTCATGCGAGTAATCTTAAGGGAATCCCCGAATCAAGGACGTTCCATCGTGGCCAAACAGCAGAGCACCCCGGCATCAGAGCCGATCGTCGAGACCGCAGCGCAGACGGCTGAGCGCCTCGCCCGCGGCGCCAAGGAGGCGAAGGGTCGACCGACCCCGTCCCGGGCGGAACGCGAGGCGCAGAACAAGCGTCCGCTCGTCCCCTCCGACCGCAAGGAGGCGTCGAAGGCGGCGAAGGCGCAGCAGGCCGAAGCACGGCGGCGGGCGCAGGCCGGCATGGCCGCTGGCGACGACAAGTTCCTCCCGGCACGCGAGCGCGGTCCGCAGAAGAAGTTCGTCCGCGACTACGTCGACGCCCGGTTCAACATCGGCGAGTTCATGATCCCGGTGATGTTCCTCGTGATCATCCTCACCTTCATGCCGGTGCCCGAGATCCAGGTCTACGGCATGCTCACCCTCTGGGTGTTCTTCATCATCGCGATCGCCGACTGCTTCTTCCTCGGCTTCCGCGTCCGGAAAGCGCTGCGGGCGAAGTTCGGGCAGGACGAGCGTGGCGTGCGCTGGTACGCCGCCATGCGCGCGCTGCAGCTGCGCCCGCTCCGTCTGCCGAAACCGCAGGTCAAGCGCGGCCAGTTCCCCAACAAGTAGTCCCATGAAACCGAACGCCCGCCGGTCCCAGACCGGCGGGCGTTCGTCGTCGACGGCGTGTGACGATGCTCAGCGGCCGGTTCGGGCCAGTCGGTCGAGCCCGCGGTTGATGTGCCGCGCCCAGAGCGGCCCACGGTAGAGGAACGCCGTGTAGCCCTGCACCAGCGTGGCTCCTGCGTCCAAGCGCTCCTGCACGTCTTCGGCAGTGTCGACGCCTCCGACCGAGATGACGCACAGCTCCGGGGGCACGATCGCCCGGATGCGCCGCAGGACGTCGAGCGAGCGAGCCGCAAGCGGCGCACCGGACAGCCCACCGGCTCCGGCCGCCTCGACGACGGCGGGATCGGTGGCCAGGCCGTCGCGAGAGATGGTCGTGTTCGTCGCGATGACACCGTCCAGGCCGAGTTCCACGACCAGCTCTGCGATGCGGTCGACCTCCGCGTCGCTGAGGTCGGGCGCGATCTTGACGAGCAGCGGCGTTGATCCGGCGGCCGCACGGACGGCCTCGAGCAGCGGCGCGAGCTGGTCGAGCTCCTGGAGGCCGCGGAGCCCCGGGGTGTTCGGCGAGCTGACGTTGACGACGAGGTAGTCGGCCACGGGCGCGAGGAGCGTCGCGCTCCGGACGTAGTCGGCCGTGGCGTCGGCGACGTCCACGACACGGCTCTTGCCGATGTTCACGCCGAGGACGGGTCGGCGGCTCACCCGCGCGGTCCGTTCGAGCCGACGCCTGGCCTGGTCGGCTCCCCCGTTGTTGAAGCCCATGCGGTTGACGACCGCCCGATCGGCGATGAGTCGGAACAATCGGGGCTTGGGATTGCCCGGCTGCGGGATCGCCGTGATCGTGCCCACCTCGACATGGCCGAACCCGAGGAGTCCGAGGCCGAGGACGCCCTTGCCGTCCTTGTCGAAGCCGGCGGCGACACCGAAGGGGGTCTCGAACCGCAGCCCCAGCGTCTCCACCGACTGGTCGAGTCGCGGTGCCGTCCAGCGCCTGATGACGGGGCCGAGGCCGGTGGCGGGAAGGGAGCGGATGACGTCGAAGGCCAGGTGGTGTGCGCGTTCGGGATCGAGCTTGGACAGCACCTGCGAGAAGAGGAGACGGTACACGGCTCAGAGCTCCTCGGACGGCACGGGGGCGGCACCGGAAGCGTGCTCGACGCGGAGCAGCGCGATCGCGGACTCGAAGTCGTCGAGCGATTCGAAGGCCTGGTAGACACTGGCGAAGCGGAGGTACGCGACCTCGTCCAACTCACGCAACGGCGCGAGGATCGCCAGACCGATGTCGTTCGCGTCGATCTGCGAGGCGCCGGTGGCGCGGATGGACTCCTCCACCCGCTGAGCCAGGACGGCGAGGTCGGAGTCCGTCACCGGGCGTCCCTGGCAGGCCTTGCGGACACCGCTCACGACCTTCTCCCGGCTGAAGGGCTCCACCACGCCGGAGCGCTTGATCACGCCGAGACTCGAGGTCTCCATGGTGCTGAAGCGCCTTCCGCACTCGGGGCACTGCCGGCGTCGGCGGATGGCGAGTCCGTCGTCGCTGGTGCGCGAGTCGATCACACGGGAATCCGGGTGGCGGCAGAACGGGCAGTACATCAGCGGGCTCCCTCGGGGGTGGTGGGGGCGGTGGTGTCGTCCGCAGCACGGATCTCGGCATCGACGAGCCCGAAGCGGGCCGTCACCGCCTCGCCGTGCGCCGGCAGGTCCTCCGAGCCTGAGAGGGCGACGATGTGGGCCGAGACCTGACGGAGCGCCGGTTCGTCGTACCGGACGACCTGCTGCGGCCGGAGGAAGGTGAAGGCTCCGAGGCCCGAGGAGAACCGCGCCTGGCCGCCCGTCGGGAGGACGTGGTTCGACCCGGCCAGATAGTCGCCGAGGCTCACCGGGGTGTGGTCGCCGAGGAAGATCGCGCCGGCGTTGGTGATGGCGCCGAGGAGCGACTCCGGGTCGCGGGTCTGCACCTCGAGGTGCTCAGGCCCGTACGCGTTGCTGAACGCCACGGCCGCCTCGAGGTCGTCGACGAGCACGATGGCCGACTGCGGCCCGCCCAGGGCCTCGACGACGCGCGCTCCGTGACGGGTGCCTGCGGCGTACCGCTGCAGCCACTCCTCCACCGCGGTGGCGAGCGCCGCACTGTCGGTGACGAGCAACGATGCCGCCGCCTCGTCGTGTTCCGCCTGGCTCACGAGGTCGGCTGCGACGAGCCGGGCATCGGCCCCGGCGTCCGCGATGACCAGGATCTCGGTGGTCCCGGCTTCGGCGTCGATCCCCACCTGCCCCTTCACGAGGCGCTTGGCGGCCGCCACGAAGATGTTGCCCGGGCCGGTCACGACGTCGACCGGGTCGAGGGCGAGGTCGGGTACCCCGTAGGCGAACGCACCGATCGCTCCGGCGCCGCCCATGGCGTAGACCTCGGTCACCCCGAGCAGCCCGGCGGCGCCGAGGATCGTCGGGTGGACGCGGCCGCCGAACTCGCGCTGCGGGGGCGAAGCGAGCGCCACGGAGCCGACGCCGGCCTCCTGGGCCGGTACGACGTTCATGACGACACTCGAGGGGTAGACGGCCTTCCCGCCCGGGACGTAGAGGCCGACACGGCCGACCGGGGCCCAGCGCTGCACGACGGTCGCGCCGTCGGCGAGCTCGGTCGTGCGCTCCGGCGGGACCTGCGCTCCCGTGGCGGTCCGGACCCGGTCGATGGCCTCCACGAGCGCGGCGCGCACGGCCGGCTCGAGCGCTGTGACGGCCGCGTCGATCTCGGCCTGTGGGACGCGGATCCGCTCGGGGCGTCCCCCGTCGAACCGGTCTGCCTGCGCCAAGAGCGCCTCGGAACCGTCCGCTCGGACGTCGTCGATCAGCGCCTGAGCGGCATGCGCTGCCGCGGTGATGTCGACGACGGGACGGGGCAGCATGTCCAGGAGCTCGGTGCGGCTCGGCCGCACTCCCCTGAGGTCAATGGTGGTGATCATGGCCGTCACAGCCTATCGTCCGCAGCGGTCCGTCCCGGCTGCCGCCCGCGTCCGGGCGGGGTCAGCCGAGACAGTTCGGGCCGAGCAGGGACTTCAGCTCGCCGAAGAGTCCGGACGAGAGGCTGACGCGATGGGGCAGCTCGAACACCCGCGCGATCTCGCCTCGGATGAGCTTCAGTCGGACCTCGGTCGATCCAGCGTGCCGCGTCAGCACGTCGCTGAGCGTGGTCACCGTCTCGGTCGTCGCCCGGGCGTCGGCCATCGACAGCTGGAGCATGCGGTCGGCACCGGCCTCGGGCAGTTCAGGCGAGAAGATGCTGTACGCGTGGAGGTTCATCCCGTCGTCTCGGACACTGACCCGTCCGCGGACCACCACGATCGAGTCGCCGACGAGTTCGGAGGCGAACTCCTGGTATGCCTTGCCCATGAACATGGCGGTCATCTCGCCGCCGAAGTCCTCGACCTGGATCATGCCGTACTGGTTGCCGGAGGCCTTGGCGATCCGGTGCTGGACACTCGTGACGAGCCCCGAGATCACGACGGTCTCGCCGTCCATGCCCTCGGAGGTCATGAGGTCGGTGATGGTCGTCGTGGCGTGCTTCGCCAACTCGATCTCGAGTCCGGCCAGCGGGTGGTCCGAGACGTACAGCCCCAGCATCTCCCGTTCGAAGTTGAGTTTGTCGCGCTTGCTCCAGTCAGGACGCGCGGGGACGCTCGCGAGCGGAACCTCGCCGACCTCGGCGAACAGGCTGTCGAAGTCGAAGCCGATGCTCCCGGACGCCTCGGCACGCTTGTCCTTCACGACCGAGTCGACGGCGTCCTCGTGGATCTCGTAGAGCGCGCGCCTGCTGTCGCCCATGGAGTCGAACGCGCCGGCCTTGATGAGCGACTCGATGGTCCGCTTGTTCGCCACCGGTAGCGGCACCTTGCGGAGGAAGTCGTGGAAGGAGGTGAACCGGCCCTCGCGCTCGCGTGCCTGTCGGATGAGCTCCACGACGTTCGAACCGACGTTGCGGACGGCACCCAGACCGAACCGGATGTCCTCCCCGACTGCGGCGAAGAACCCGATGGACTCGTTGACGTCGGGCGGCAGGACCTGGATCCCCATGCGGCGGCACTCGTTGAGGTAGAGCGCCATCTTGTCCTTGGAGTCGCCGACACTCGTCAGCAGACCGGCCATGTACTCGGCCGGGTAGTGCGCCTTGAGGTACGCCGTCCAGTAGGAGATGACCCCGTAAGCGGCGGAGTGCGCTTTGTTGAACGCGTAGTCCGAGAACGGGAGGAGGATCTCCCACAGCTTGTTGACGGCCTCCATCGAGAAACCGTTCGCGACCATGCCGCCGGAGAAGCCCTCGAACTGCTTGTCCAGTTCGGACTTCTTCTTCTTACCCATCGCACGACGGAGGATGTCTGCCTGCCCGAGGGAGAAGCCAGCGACCTTCTGCGCGATCGCCATCACCTGCTCCTGGTAGATGATGAGGCCGTAGCTCGTCGACAGGATCTCGGAGAGCGGCTCCTCGAGCTGCGGGTGGATCGGGGTGATCTCCTGCAGGCCGTTCTTCCGCAGCGCGTAGTTCGTGTGCGAGTTCGCGCCCATCGGCCCGGGCCGGTACAGGGCGATCAGCGCCGAGATGTCCTCGAAGTTGTCGGGCTTCATGAGGCGCAGCAGCGCGCGCATCGGTCCGCCGTCGAGCTGGAACACCCCGAGGGTGTCGCCTCGGGACAGGAGTTCGTACGCACCGCGGTCGTCGAGTTCGAGGTCTTCGAGGACGAGTTCGATGTCGCGGTTGCTCTTGATGTTGTCGAGGGCGTCGTTGATGATCGTCAGGTTGCGCAACCCGAGGAAGTCCATCTTGATCAATCCGAGGGACTCGCACGCCGGGTAGTCGAACTGCGTGACGATCTGGCCGTCCTGCTCGCGCTTCATGATCGGGATGATGTCGATGAGCGGGTCGCTCGACATGATCACGCCGGCCGCGTGGACGCCCCACTGGCGCTTCAGGTTCTCGATGCCGAGCGCGGTCTCGAAGACGGTCCGCGCCTCCGGGTCGGTGTCGAGGATGCCACGGAGGTCGACCGCCTCCTTGTACCGCGGGTGCTTGGTGTCGAGGATGCCCTCGAGCGGGATGTCCTTGCCCATGACCGCCGGCGGCATGGCCTTCGTCAGCTTGTCGCCCATGCCGAACGGGAAGCCGAGGACGCGCGACGAGTCCTTGAGCGCCTGCTTGGCCTTGATGGTGCCGTAGGTGACGATCTGCGCGACGCGCTCGTCGCCGTACTTCTCGGTGACGTACTTGATGACCTCGCCGCGGCGGCGGTCGTCGAAGTCGACGTCGAAGTCGGGCATCGACACGCGGTCGGGGTTGAGGAACCGCTCGAAGATGAGCCCGTGGCGGAGTGGGTCGAGGTCGGTGATCTGCATCGCGTACGCCGCCATGGAACCCGCACCGGAACCACGACCGGGACCGACGCGGATGCCGTTGCGCTTCGACCACTGGATGAAGTCGGCGACGACGAGGAAGTACCCGGGGAAACCCATCTGCACGATGACGCGCGTCTCGTAGTTCGCCCGTTCCCGGACGTCGGCGGGGATCCCGTTCGGGTACCGCAGGTTCAGCCCGGTCTCGACCTCCTTGATGAACCAGCTCTCCTCGTTCTCGCCCTCCGGCACGGGGAATCGCGGCATGTAGTTGGCCGAGGTGTCGAAGGCGACGTCGCACCGCTCGGCGATCGCGAGGGTGTTGTCGCACGCCTCGGGGTACTCGCGGAACAGTCGGCGCATCTCGTCCGCGGACTTCAGGTAGAACTCGTCGGCGTCGAACTTGAACCGGTTCGGGTCGTTGAGGGTGGAGCCGGACTGCACGCAGAGGAGGGCGGCGTGGGCTTTGGCGTCCGCGGCGTGCGTGTAGTGGAGGTCGTTCGTCGCGAGGAGCGGGAGACCGAGGTCTTTGGACAGCCTGATGAGGTCGGCCATGATCCGGCGCTCGATCCCGAGCCCGTGGTCCATGATCTCGCAGAAGTAGTTCTCCGCGCCGAAGATGTCGCGGAAGTCCGCCGCGGCCTTGACCGCCTCGTCGTACTGGCCGAGACGGAGTCGCGTCTGCACCTCGCCGCTCGGGCAGCCGGTCGTCGCGATGAGGCCGGCGCTGTACTGGCTCAGGATCTCGCGGTCCATGCGCGGCTTGAAGTAGTACCCCTCGATCGACGCCTTCGACGAGAGCCGGAAGAGGTTGTGCATCCCCTCGGTGGTCTCCGAGAGCAAGGTCATGTGAGTGTAGGCGCCGGCGCCGGAGACGTCGTCTCCCCCACCGTCCCCCCACTTGATCCTCGTCCGGTCGCCGCGCGCGGTCCCCGGGGTGATATACGCCTCGGTGCCGATGATCGGCTTGATACCGGCATCGGTCGCCGTGCGCCAGAAGTCGAAGGCGCCGAACATGTTGCCGTGGTCGGTCACGGCGACGGCAGGCATCCCCTGCTCGACTGCGGCCTGGATGAGCGGCTTCACGCGGGCTGCTCCGTCGAGCATCGAGTACTCGCTGTGGACGTGCAGATGGACGAACGAATCGGTGGACGTGGGCACGGACGGCGCCTCCGGGGATCGTGCTGTGGGGTTCGGCGCGGACGCCGAGGTGGTCTGTGATCCAGCCTAACCGTCACCGCCGACGGTCGGCTCCGGCGATGCCGTCAGGGACACCGACGGGATGGGCGGGCGTCGGCTCAGTCGAGCTCGAGCACGGACAGCGCGTGCTGGAGGTCGGCCGGGTAGGCCGCCTCGAACCGAACGAACTCCCCCGTGGCCGGGTGGGCGAACCCGAGCTTCGTGGCGTGGAGCCACTGGCGGGTGAGTCCCAACCGCGCCGACAGCGCCGCGTCGGCCCCGTACATCGCGTCGCCGACGCAGGGGTGCCGCTGGGCCGCCATGTGCACGCGGATCTGGTGGGTGCGGCCGGTCTCCAGGTGCACCTCGAGCAGCGAGGCGTACGGGAACGCCTCGAGCGTCTCGTAGTGCGTGATCGACGGCTTGCCGTCGGCGGTCACGGCGAACCGCCAGTCGTGACGCGGATGGCGGCCGATCGGTCCGTCGATGGTGCCGGCGAGTGGATCGGGATGCCCCTGCACCACAGCGCGGTAGATCTTCTCGACCTCGCGGTCGTGGAAGGCCCGCTTGAGCCAGGT
Organism: Plantibacter sp. CFBP 8798; assembly: GCF_014841195.1. Taxonomy (NCBI): domain Bacteria; kingdom Bacillati; phylum Actinomycetota; class Actinomycetes; order Micrococcales; family Microbacteriaceae; genus Plantibacter; species Plantibacter sp. CFBP 8798. The sequence goes on along the minus strand of NZ_JACYTS010000002.1, from coordinate 132,539 downwards.
GTAGGCCCGCTCGGTCTTCGCGACGACCATGAGGCCGCTCGTCCCGGCGTCCAGCCGATGGACGATGCCCGCGCGCTCGGCGGCTCCCGAGGTCGAGATGCGGAAGCCCGCCGCCGCGAGGGCGCCGAGCACCGTCGGTCCCTCCCAACCGACCGAGGGATGCGCCGCGACGCCCGCAGGCTTGTCGACGACGACGATCTCGTCGTCGTCGTGGACGATGCCGAGGTCGGGGACGGCGATCGGGACGATCACGGCCTCCCGTCGAGGCGTCCATTCGATCTCGAGCCAAGCGCCGCCGAGCAGGCGATCGGACTTGTCGACCGACTTCCCGTTCATGGTGACGCCGCCGGCCAAGGCCACCTCGGCCGCGTAGCTGCGCGAGAAGCCCAGGAGCTTGGCGAGTCCGGCGTCGACGCGCTCGCCGTCGAGTCCGTCGGGGACGTACAGGCTGCGGGACTCGTTCACGGACGACCTGCGTCCGGGCTCGCGTCGCCAGGCTCCGCAGGATCGAGGACGGCCGCGTCGGCTTCAGCCTCGCGGTCCTCCGCTTCCTGGGCGGCCCGTTCACTCGCTCGCGTCGTGCGCGTGCCGTCGAGGTTGACACCGAAGAGCGTCAGGAGGATGAACAGCGCCATGCTGACCACGATGCAGATGTCGGCCACGTTGTAGATCGCGGGGAGCATCCAGGGCGTCGAGATGAAGTCGACGACGTGGCCGAGGCCGAAGGACGGCTCTCGGAAGAGGCGGTCGGTCAGGTTGCCGAGCACGCCTCCGAGGAGCAGACCGAAGACGATCGCCCAGGCGCGCGAACGGATGCGGCGCGCGAACCAGACGATGACGACGACGACCACCGCGGCGAGGATCGAGAAGATCCAGGTGTAGCCGGCACCCAGCGAGAAGGCGGCACCCGAATTCTTGACGAAGTACAGGACCAGCGCCTGTCCGAAGACGGGGACGGACTCACCGACCGTCAGGTTGGTGGTGACGAGGAACTTCGTGAACTGATCGGCCGAATAGGCCACGACGGCAACCAGCGCCAGGACTGCAAGAGTCCTGGCGCTGGCCTTCGACGGTGATGCGGGAGACAACCGGGTGTCTGCGCTAGACCGCTGCGCTGTCGGCGGTGACGCCGGACTTCGCATCGGGTGCGGAGCTCGACGACGAGGCGTCGAGGTCCTTCAGCTGACCCTCGATGTAGCCGCGGAGCTGCGAGCGGTACTCGCGCTCGAAGTTGCGCAGCTCGTCGATCTTGTGCTCCAGCACGGAGCGCTCCTGCTCGAGGATCTGCATCTGTGCGCGCTGCTTGGCCTCGGCCTCGGCGACGACACGTGCCGCGGTCGCGTGACCTTCGGCGATGAGTGCGTCGCGACGCTGAGCGCCCTCTGCGACGTGCTCGTCGTGCAGGCGGCGGGCCAGCTGCAGGAGGTTGTTGGAGCTCTCAGCCGTGTTGTCGGTCGACTCGGCGGCAGGAGCCGCTGCGGGTGCGACGACCGGAGCCGGTGCGGGAGCGGGCTCAGCCTTGGCGAGCGCGGCGGGAGCGGAGGAGCCGCCCTTCTGCAGCTCGGCGACCTTGGCCTCGGCCGCGGTCAGCTTCTGCTGGACCTCGTCCTTCTCCTGGATAAGGCGACGCAGTTCGACGACGACCTCGTCGAGGAAATCGTCTACCTCGTCCTGGTCGTAGCCTTCGCGGAACTTGGTCTGCTGAAACCGCTTCTGGACCACGTCTTCGGGAGTGAGCGCCATAGCGAACCACCTTCACTGTCGAATCGAAAATCTGTGTACAACGCCCCCACGCTAGCAAAGTCTGACCCAGTGGGTGAGACATGTTGTAAGCGTCGGAGCTTCCCGTCAGGTGACGGGCGTTCTATCGTAGCCGCACAATCGTCGTGAACCCTGCGCGGGCGCCGACGTCGGCGGCTACAGGAGTTGGACGAGCGTCATCGCGATGATGCAACACAGCATCGTGAGCGTCCAACCGAAATCGAGCGCGACGGGACCGACCGCGACGCGCGGCAGGACACGGCGGAAGAACCGGATCGGCGGGTCGGTGACCGTGAAACTGAGCTCGGCGAGGACCAGGCCGACGCCCGACGGTCGCCACTGCGGGCGGAGTACCCGAGCCAGGTCGAGGATGAACCGCGCCCAGAGGACGAAGAAGTACAGGAGCAGCGCGAGATAGAGGATCGTGCCGATCACGGAGATGAGAGAAGCCACCCCTCGATTATGACTGAGCGAAGAAGGTCGCCTCGGTCGCTTCCGGTGCGCCCTGCCCGTTGTCGCCGGAAACGGCGACGTGCTCGGGCGAGAGCAGGAAGACCTTGCTCGTCACTCGCTCGATCTTCCCGTAGAGGCCCTGCGAGAGGCCACTGGCGAAGTCGATGAGGCGTCGGGCGTCGCCGTCGCTCATCTGAGAGAGGTTGATGATGACCGGGACACCGTCGCGGAAGCTCTCGGCGATGATCTGAGCATCGCGGTACTGCTTGGGGTGCACCGTGAGGATCTCGTTGAGGTCGGAGCTCGGGGCGACCGGCTGACGGACCGGGACCGGCTTGCGCAGCGGGGTCACGGGAGCGGCCTTCTCAACGCGCTCGACCCGCTCTGCGCGCTCGGGACGTTCTGCCCGGCGAGGCTCGGCCTGCTGCGTGGGCTCGGCCTGGGCAGCGTGCTGCTGCTCGTACTCGAGATCATCGTCGGCGAGCCCGAGGTACACCATGGTCTTCTTCAGTGGGTTCGACATCGTTTCCTCCGTGATCTGCGGTCCTTGCACCTTCGAGATTAACGTCACACCGGACGATTCCCGGTGATTGCCGTGCCGATGCGTAGGTGTGTCGCGCCCGCTTCGATCGCCTCGACGTAGTCGTGGCTCATCCCGATCGACAGGCCGTCGGCCTGCGGAGCGAGGGATCGCACCCGCGCGGACGCCGCGACGACGCGCGCGAACGCATCGGCCGGCGGCTCGTCGAGGGGCGCGACGGCCATGATGCCTCGCAGGACGACACCCTCGGCCGCGAGCGTCTCCGTGGCGAGCGCTTCCAGCGCCGCATCGCCTACCACACCGCCACGACCCGGGTCGTCGGTCAGGTTCACCTGGAGGAACACCTCGAGGAGGCGGTCCGGTGATGAGAGCGCCCGCAGGAGTTCGGGTCGGTCCACCGAGTGCACGGCGTCGACGTATCGGCGCACCTGCTTGGCCTTGTTCGTCTGCAACTGGCCGATGAAGTGCCACCGCAACCCGAGTCCGGCGGCCGCCTCGGCCTTGTCGCGGGCCTCCGGGTGGCGGTTCTCCCCCACGTCGGTGACCCCCGCGGCCACGAGCTGCTGCACGAGTGTGACCGGATGGAACTTCGTCACGACGATGAGCGTCGGCTCGTCGGCGCGACCGGCTGCACGAGCGGCGTCTGCGACGCGCCCGCGGATCGCGGCGAGGCGATCGAGCAGAGCCGGATCGGGCTCCGAAGAGCCCGATCCGGCCGCAGTGATCGTGTCGCCCACTACTTCAGGAAGTCGGGGATGTCCAGCTCACCCTCGTCGTCGAACGAGGGGTCGACGACGGCGGTCTCGACGACCGCATCGGGCTGACGGTGCGTCGCACCGGAGAAGGGCGACGACGCGTTCTGCCTGGAGCTCCAGTCGCCACCGGAGGCGACCGGTGCCGCAGCAGGCGCCGAGCGGTGCTCGGACGACTCGGAGGCCGTGTTGGCCGAGGTGCTGATCGGAGCGCTGGGCGCCTCGTCCGAGGTGCTCATGACGCCGCCCGAGATGACCGCGTCGGCCGGCGAGGCCGCCGTCCTGGTGAGGGGCTCGCCACCGTCGAATCCGGCGGCGATGACCGTCACGCGCACCTCGTCGCCGAGGGTGTCGTCGACGACCGCACCGAAGATGATGTTCGCCTCGGGGTGCACGGCCTCCTGGACGAGCTTGGCGGCGTCGTTGATCTCGAAGATTCCGAGGTTCGAGCCACCCTGGATGGACAGCAGGACACCGTGGGCGCCCTCGATGCTCGCTTCGAGGAGCGGGGAGGCGACGGCGAGTTCGGCCGCCTTGATGGCACGATCCGCGCCACGCGAGGAGCCGATACCCATCAGGGCGGAGCCGGCTCCCTGCATGACCGACTTGACGTCGGCGAAGTCGAGGTTGATGAGGCCGGGGGTGGTGATGAGGTCGGTGATGCCCTGGACGCCGGCGAGGAGCACCTGGTCGGCGGTCGCGAAGGCCTCGAGCATGCTGATGCCGCGGTCGCTGATCTCCAGCAGGCGGTCGTTCGGCACGACGATGAGCGTGTCGACCTCCTCCTTCAGGCGGGCGACGCCGAGTTCGGCCTGGGCCTGACGACGACGACCCTCGAAGCCGAACGGCTTCGTGACGACACCGATGGTCAGCGCACCGATCGACTTCGCGATCCGCGCCACGACGGGTGCGCCACCGGTTCCGGTACCGCCACCCTCACCGGCGGTGACGAACACCATGTCGGCGCCGGCGATGGCCTCTTCGATCTCCTCGGCGTGATCCTCCGCCGCGCGTCGTCCGACCTCGGGGTCGGCGCCGGCGCCGAGGCCGCGGGTGATCTCGCGGCCGACGTCGAGCTTGACGTCGGCATCGCTCATCAGCAGCGCTTGCGCGTCCGTGTTGATGGCGATGAATTCCACGCCTCGGAGGCCGAGCTCGATCATGCGGTTGACCGCGTTCACGCCGCCGCCGCCGATACCGACGACCTTGATGACGGCGAGGTAGTTCTGGTTTGTAGTCACTTCAGGCCTCCGTGAGAACTCTCAACCTCTAGTTAAGGTTTAAAGTTATGCTGCGTATGCATTTTCTGTCCTGAGCACGACGTTAGGGCCCAGCCCCGACCGTGTCGGGACGCTCCCGGGCGTGTCGGCACATCGACGGGAATATCCCGGCGCGCTTCCTCAGCGGACGATGGCGGCGGACGGCGACGACACGTCGTACTGGTTCACCTGGGACGGGTCGGTGGCCGCCATCGTGGTCGCGAGGATCCGCGCTTTCAGGACCGAGTCCTCCGCACTCCCCCACACGACTTCGGCGGGCGAATCCACGAGCGTGAGGGTGACGTCGTCCGCGGTCGACGCCGAGACGGACGCCACGCGGGCGCGGAGATCGGCCGGGAGCGCGCGGATCACCGCCGCCGCGGCGACGAAGCCCTTCGAGGTCGGGCCGCCGGTGACCATGAGCGTGGGATACCCGGCGATCGGTTGGTCGCTGCGCTCGATGGTGACCCCGGCGGCGTCGACGAGGGTGTACACCGATCCGGACTGCAACACGCCCACCGGCTCGCGTTCGACGATCCGCACGACGAGCGTGCTCGGGGGCTGGGATTCGAGGGAGTAGCTCGCGATGAGCGGGTATCCGACGAGCACCGCCTTGACGGCGCCCGCATCGACCAGCGCGAGTGGGCGACCCAGCTGGTCGCTGAGCGCCTCGGTGATCTCGGCCTGATTGACCCGGCTCGCACCGACGACCTCGATGGACCGGACGGCCAGCAGCGGCGAATAGGCTCCGGCGAGCGAGACGACGATCAGGACGCCGAGGATCGCGGCCGCGATCACCCAGGGACGGTGGCGGCCGCGCTTGCGGGCCGTGAACCGACGGATCTCCTGGCGTTCGTGACGACGTCGCAGCTTGGCGGCCTCACGCGGGGTGAGGAACGCCTCATCCTCCGGTTCGTCCGGGCGCTCCAGGGTCGCCGTCGCCGAGGCGGAGGACGTCGCCGCCGGTTTCGCACCGACCTTCGACGATGGTGCCGGCGTCGATGAGGCTGACGCCGACTTCGACTTCGACTTGGACCTCGAGCCCGACGGCTGGGACGGTGCGCCGGCACCCGACCGCTTCGGCCGGAGCCGCGCGGCGTCCAGCTCGATGACGTCCGTCTCCTGCTCTGTGACGGGCTCAGCAGGCGCGGCGGCGCGGTCGACCGGCGCGGACGCCGACGGTCGCGCCTGGCGCTCGGGGCGCGGACTGGCCGCGGGGTCGAAGCCGTCCGGGCGCTTCACCGGACGCCCATCAGACGGACTCGCGACCGGCGATGGCCTCGAGGAGCTGCGGCACGATGCGGTAGACGTCGCCGCATCCGAGCGTGATGACGAAGTCACCGGGTCGCACGACCGTCGCCGTGTAGTCCGCGGCGCGCTGCCAGTCGTCGATGTACGCGACGCGGTCCGCGTCGGAGAACCGGGTCGACACCGTGGCACCGGTCACACCGGGCTCGGGGTCCTCGCGCGCGCCGTAGACCTCGAGCACGACCGTGTGATCGGCGTACCGTTCGAGGGCGTCGGCGAACTCCTGGGCGAACAGGCGGGTCCGGCTGTACAGGTGCGGCTGGTGGACCGCGATGATGCGACCGTCGCCGACCACCGTGCGCGCGGCGGCGAGAGCGGCGGCGACCTCGGTGGGGTGGTGCGCGTAGTCGTCGTAGACACTGACACCGTCGACGACCCCGTGCAGCTCGAATCGACGCTGCGTTCCGCCGAAGGCGCTGATGCCTCGGAGCGCGTCCGCCGGGTCGAACCCGACACCGACGAGGACGGCGAAGGCACCGGCGGCGTTGATGGCGTTGTGGCGCCCGGGCACGCGGAGGGTAGCCGCGTAGCTGGTGCCCTCGTAGCTGAGCTGGAACGAGACCGGCCCGGTGGAGCCGACGTCGTGCAGTCGGACGTCCGCGTCGGCGGCCTCTCCGAAGGTCAGCACGCGCTTGCCGTCGGCGGCCGCGCGGAGCGCCGGGGTGATCCGGACCGCGCCGGCGTCGTCCGAGGAGATGACGACGAGCTCGCGAGCCTGCTGGGCGAAGGTCACGAACGCCTGCTCGAACGCTTCGAGCGAGCCGTAGTGGTCCAAGTGGTCGGGGTCGATGTTCGTGATGAGCGCGACGGCCGTGTCGTAGAGCAGGAACGAACCGTCGGACTCGTCCGCCTCGACGACGAACAGTTCTCCGGCGCCGCGGGCCGAGCTCAGCCCGAGGGACTCGATCACGCCACCGTTGACGAAGCTGGGATCGGCACCGAGTTCCAGCAGCGCCGTGATGATCATGCCGGTCGACGTCGTCTTCCCGTGGGCCCCCGCGACGGAGATGAGTCGCGTCCCGGAGGTCAGCCACGCGAGCGCCTGCGACCGGTGCAGGATCGTCAGGCCCCGTTCCTTCGCGAGCAGGTACTCGGGATTGTCCGCCCACAGCGCCCCGGTCACGACGAGGGTGTCCGCGTCGCCGACGTTCTGTGCATCGTGGCCGATGGCGACGGGGACGCCGAGCTCGCGCAGGGCGTCGATGTTCTTCGACTCGCGCACGTCCGAGCCGGTCACGCGCGATCCGGCGCTCACGAACAACCGTGCGATGCCGCTCATCCCGCTGCCGCCGATGCCGACGAAGTGCACGACGCCGAGGTCGGCGGGGATCTCGACGGTGGGGTCTGGCTTGATCACGGTGTCACGCTTTCTGGGAAGACTGGATCACCGGCCGCGCACGCGCTGCACCGATGGTTGGAGCGCCTCATCGATGAGGGCGATGACGCGAGCCGTGCCGTCGGAGACACCGACGCTCTTGGATTGGGCGGCCAGGTCGTCGACCCGGTGCCGATCGCTCAGCAACGGGACGAGGTGCTCACGCACCCAGGCCGGCACGAACTGCGCGTCATCTACCATAACCGCTCCCCCTGCACGCACGACGTCGGCGGCGTTGAAGCGCTGCTCACCGTTGCCGACCGGGTAGGGCACGTAGACGGCCGGGAGCCCGACCGCGCACAGCTCGCTGACCGTGGCGCTACCAGCACGCGACACCGCGAAGTCGGCTGCGGCGATGGCGAGCTCCATCCTGGAGCAGTACTCGAGGAGGTGGTAATGGTCGACACCGGGATCCGAGATCTCGCTCTTCGCACCCGTGATGTGGAGCACCTGCCAGCCGGCCGCGACGACGTCTTCGGCACTCTGGCTCATCGTCGCGTTGATCCGTCTCGCGCCGAGCGAACCGCCGGTGACGAGCAGTAGCGGTCGGTCCGACACGAGGCCGAACTCGGCGAGGGCCGCCGGCCGGAGCGTCTCGCGGTCCAGCTCCTCGATCTCGCGACGCAGCGGCATGCCGACGAAGCGTGCGTTGCGGATGGGCGTGTGATGGAAGGCGACACCGACGTAGGGCGTGTACCTCGCGCCGAGCCGGTTCGCGAGGCCCGGACGCGCGTTCGCCTCGTGGATGACCAGCGGGACGCCGGCGCGCCTGGCCGCCGTGTAGGCCGGTGCGGCCGCGTAGCCGCCGAAACCGATCACGACGTCGACCCGGTGCTCCCGGATCATCGCGACCACGGCTGCGACCGTCCGGCGGAGGCGACCGGGGAAGCGGAGGGCATCGATGTTCGGCCGACGGGGGAAAGGCAGTTTGGGGATGGTGAGCAATTCGTAGCCGCGTTCCGGGACGAGTCGTGCCTCGAGGCCCTCCGCCGTGCCGACGACGAGGATCGTCGCTTCAGGGTCTCTGGCTCGCAGTCCGTCGGCCACCGCCAACAGCGGGTTGACATGGCCGGCGGTGCCGCCGCCGGCGAGGAGGTAGGTGGTCATCGGGTGACTCCGGAGGATTGGGGACGTCGAGCGGGTGACCGACGGGACTGCTGGGACGCGGGACGCCCCCGCTCCCGGGCGAACGACAGGACGATCCCGATCGCGACGAGGGTGGTGAGCAGCGCCGTGCCGCCCGAGGACAGGAGCGGTAACGGCACGCCGAGCACCGGGAGGACTCCGAGGACGACGCCGATGTTCACGAGTGCCTGGCCGATGATCCAGGCCATGATGGCGCCGGTGGTGATCCTGACGAAGGAGTCGTCGCTGGTGCGGATGACTCTGATGAACATGACGGCGAGGAAGACGAACAGCCCGAGGACGAGGACGGCACCGATGAGGCCCAGCTCCTCGCCGATCGCCGCGAAGATGAAGTCGTTCGAGATTGCCGGCAGCCACCCGTACTTCGCGCGCGAGTTGCCGAGGCCGACGCCCCAGAGGCCGCCGTTCGCCAGCGCCCACGTGCCGTGGGTCGACTGCCAGTCGGCGTTCTCGTAGTCGCCCTTGCCGTCGCCGAAGAACGCCATGATGCGCTGCATACGGTTGGCGCTCGTGACGGCCATGATGAGGAACAGCACGGCCCCTGCGACCACCGGGATCGCGATGTAGCGCAGTCGCACCCCGGCGAAATATAGCGCCGAGAACACGATCAGGGCCATGATCACGACGGTACCGAGGTCGCCACCGAGCAGGACGAGGCCGATGGAGAGACCGGCGAAGGGGATGACCGGGATCAGGGCGTGCTTCCACTCGAGGAGACGCGGTTGCTTGATCGTCAGCACGAGCCCGAGCCACACGACCAGTGCGAGCTTGACCGCTTCCGAGGGCTGCGCGGTGAAGCCGCCGATCTCGATCCAGTTGCGGTTGCCACCGATCTCGTAGCCGAGCGGTGTGAAGACGAGCAGTTGCAGGCCCATGGCGACCAGGAGGAACACCCACGCCCACTTCTTCCAGAACCGTGCCGGGAAGCGGCTCACGATGAGCATGAGCGGAACACCGATCATCGCGAACGTCGCCTGGCGCCAGAACAGCCCGAAGTACCCGTCGCCGGCCTCATAAGACTCGACGGAGGATGAGGACAGCACCATGACGAGCCCGAGCCCGACGAGGAACAGGGTGACACCCAGCAGGAGGAAATAGTTCTTCGACTCCGGACGCAGCACCTTGCCCAGCGAGATCCGCGCACTCGACATGCCTCTCGGCGACGTCGGTGCGTCGGGTGTCCCACTGCCTGAGGCGACCGTCGTCATCCGGGACGACGACGACCGCACGCGGCGCGGGTCAGCGCGAGGCGGATCGATCATCCGCCTCACCTCCCAGCTCTGCTTCGACGGCGGCCTGGAACAGGCGACCACGGTGTCCGTAGTCCGTGAACTGGTCCATCGAGGCGGCTGCAGGAGCGAGGAGCACGGTGTCCCCTGCCTGCGCGACCTCGGCGGCCCGGCGAACGGCCTCCGGCATGACGTGTTCAGTCTCCGCTGCGTCGACCTCGATGACGGTCAGGGTCGGCGCGTGTCGCGCGAATGCCGCGAGGACCTCCGAGCGGTCGGCGCCGATCACGACGGCCGCGCGCAGGTGGTCGGCGTGCCGCTCCACCAGATGATCGATCGAGACGCCCTTCAACAGGCCTCCGACGATCCACACCACCGAGCGGTAGGCGGCGAGCGAGGCGTCGGCGGCGTGCGGATTGGTGGCCTTCGAGTCGTCGATCCAGTCCACCTCGAGCCGTCGCGCGATGAGCTGGATCCGGTGCGCGTCCAGGCCGAACGACAGCAGGGTGTCGCGCACGGCCTCGACCGTGATGCCGGCGGCCCGGGCGAGTGCCGCTGCCGCCAGGATGTTGGCGACGATGTGCGGGGCGGCGAGCCCGCGCTGGGCGAGCGCTTCGACCGTCGTGATCTCGAGGGCGCTCGTCCGACGGTCGTCGAGGAACGCGCGGTCGACCAGGATGCCGTCCACGACGCCGAAGTCGCTCGGTCCGGGGACGTCGAGGCCGAACCCGACGGCGCGGGCGCCGTCGACGACCTCGGCCTCCTCGACCATCGACATCGTCGCCGCGTCAGCACGGTTGTAGACGCACGCGATTTTCGTGTTCTCGTACACCACGGCCTTCGCCGCCCGGTACGCCGCGGCGGAGCCGTGCCAGTCGAGGTGGTCGTCGGCGAGGTTCAGGCAGACGCTGGCGAGCGGCGAGACGATGCTCCGACCGCCCTGCAGGCCGAGGGTGTGCAACTGGTAACTCGAGAGCTCGACGACGAAGAAGTCGAAGCCCTGCGGATCACGGACGGCGTCCAGGACCGGGACGCCGATGTTGCCGCAGGGCGCCGCGCGGAAGCCCGCCTCGACGAGCATCGACGCCGTCAGCTGAACGGTCGTGGTCTTGCCGTTCGTTCCGGTGACGCAGATCCACTCGGCCGGGGTGCCGACCTTGTCGCGGACCCGCCAGGCGAGCTCGATGTCGCCCCAGACGGCGACCCCGGCGGCCTGCGCCCACGTGACGACGGAGTGGTCGGGGTGGAATCCGGGTGAGACGACGACGAGCTCCGGAGCGAACTCGACGAGCTCGGACGGAACGGTCGACAGGTCCCGCTGGATGAGCCGCGCACCGATGACGCCGACGAGTTCGGCGCGTTCGTCCGCGGCGTCGCCGGCCAGGACCAGGACCTCCGAGCCGAGCTCGGTGAGGGTGTCAGCGACGGAGAACCCGGTCATCCCGAGCCCCAGGACGGCGACCCGCAGACCACGCCAGTCGGCGTGCCAGCTGCGGAGCCCGTCGAGGCGCTCAGCGCTCATCGGCTCAACCACTCGAGGTAGAAGGACCCCACGCCCGCTGCGACGAGCAGACCACCGATGATCCAGAACCGGACGACGACGGTGACCTCGGCCCAACCCTTGAGCTCGAAGTGATGGTGGATGGGGCTCATGAGGAAGATGCGCTTGCCACGGGTCGCCTTGAAGTAGACCCGCTGGACGATCACGGAACCGGCCTCGATGACGAAGAGACCACCGACGAGCACTAGAAGGAGCTCGGTCTTACTGAGGATGGCCAGGGCCGCGAGCGCTCCACCGAGCGCCAACGAACCGCTGTCACCCATGAAGATCTGCGCCGGCGAGGTGTTCCACCAGAGGAACCCGATGAGCGCACCCACGATCGCCGCGGCGACCACGGCGAGGTCGAGTGGATCTCTGACGTCGTAGCACTTGTAGGCCACGTCGGAGGCGAGCGAGGAGCTGAAGCACGACTGGTTGAACTGCCAGAACCCGATGATGATGTACGAGCCGATCGCGAGGATCGAGGCGCCGGTGGCGAGCCCGTCGAGCCCGTCGGTGACGTTCACGCCGTTCGACGTCGCGGCCACGATCACCGAGGTCCAGAGGATGTACAGCAGGATGCCGATCACCGGGATGCCGATCGCCATGAAGTTGATCGGGATGTCGCGGATGATCGAGATGTTCGTCGACGCCGGGGTGAAGCCCTCGGTGTTCGGGAAGTTGATCGCGAGGACGGCGAAGACCGTCGCGACGATGAGCTGTCCGGCGACCTTCGCCCACCCGCCGAGGCCGAGGCTCTGCTTCTTCCGGACCTTCAGGAAGTCGTCGATGAACCCGACGATGCCGAGTCCGACCATCATCAGCAGGACGAGGAGCGCCGAGACGCCGACCTGCTCCTGGAAGATCAGATAGCTCGCGAAGAAGCCGACGAGGGTTCCGACGATGATGATGACGCCACCCATCGTCGCGGTACCGCGCTTCGTGTGGTGGCTCTGTGGTCCGTCGTCGCGGATGAACTGGCCCCAGGCCAGCTTGCGGAACGCCCTGATGAAGAGCGGTGTCAAGAAGAGGGAGAACGCCAGCGAGATCGCTCCCGCGGCCAACAGGACTCTCATGCGTACAACTCCCCCAGTCGATCGCCCAGCAACCGGAGTCCGGCCGCGTTGGACGATTTCACGAGCACGGTGTCGCCCGGGGCGATCTCCGCGCTCAAGTACGCGAACGCCTCGTCCGCGGTCGCGAAGTACACCGACTCCCCGTCCCACGATCCTTCGTTGATCGCGGTGATGTGCATGCGGCGGGCCTCGGGGCCGACCACGACGAGGCGGCCGATCCCGAGCCGGACGACCTGGAGCCCGATCCGGTCGTGCTCCTCGCCCGCCCAGTCGCCGAGTTCGCTCATGGCGCCGAGGACCGCGATGGTCCGGCCGCGTTCAGCACCGATCTGGGCGAGGGTCCGGATCGCGGCCGACATGGAGTCGGGGCTCGCGTTGTAGGCGTCGTTGATGATGGACACGTCGTCGCGTCCGCCGAGGGGCTCCATCCGCCAGCGCTCCGCCCGGCTCACGCTCGCGAGGGCGTCGACGATGAGGTCGATCTCCACACCGAGTTCGTGGGCGGCTGCGGCCGCGGCGAGGGCGTTCATGACGTGGTGCTCACCGAGCACCTTGAACCGGACGGGCGCAGAGGAACCGTCGGGCAGGTGCAGCGTGAACGCGGTTCCGGACGCCGTCGCGACGATGTCGGTCGCTCGAACGGCGGCGCGGTCGTCGAGGCCGAACCAGAGGACGCGTGCCCGGGTGGCATCGGCCATGCCCGCCACCCGTGGATCGTCGAGGTTGAGGACGGCGACGTCCTCCGGGAGCAGCTCGGACACCATCTCGGTCTTCGCCGTGACGGTCGCTTCGATCCCACCGAACTCCCCCGCGTGGGCGAGTCCGACCTTCAGGACCACGCCGATGTCGGGCTTCGCCATGCGGATGAGTCGGGCGATCTCGCCGATGCCGCTGGCACCCATCTCCGCGACGAGGAACCGCGTCTCGTTCGTCACGCGCAGCATGGTGATCGGTGCTCCGACCTCGTTGTTGAAGGAGGCCTTCGGGCTGACCGTCTCCCCGACGCGCTCGAGGACCGCGGCGAGGAGGTTCTTGGTCGTGGTCTTGCCGTTGGATCCGGTGATGCCGACGATCCGGAGTCGTCCGAGCGCGCGCACCCTCGTGATGACCTCGGTGGCGAGGGCGCCGAGCGCGGTCACGGAGTCCTCGACGACGATCTGCGGCACGGCGACGGGCAGCTCCCGTTCGACGATGAGCAGGGCGGCGCCGTTGGCGACCGCCGCGTCGGCGAACAGATGTCCGTCGGTCTCCTCGCCGGGCTTCGCGACGAAGATGTCGCCGGGCGTGATGAGTCGGGAGTCGGTGTCGGCGACGCCGGACACGACGAGGCCGGGGTCCGCCGGTCCGGGGATCAGTCGGCCGTCGGTCGCCGCGGCGATCTCGGTGAGGGTCAGGTCGATCATCAGAGCCACCCTGCCTCACGCAGCGCGTCGCGCGAGTCGTCGCGCGCCGAGTACGGGAGCTTCACGCCGGCCACCTCGTGGTAGTCCTCGTGCCCCGGTCCTGCGTAGAGGATGGTGTCGCCCTGCCCGGCCAGCGCAAGCGCCGTACGGAACGCGGTCGCCGGATCGGCGACCTCGTGCAACTCGCCGTCCGGCGCTGCTTCACGGGCGGCCTCGAGGAGCACGCGCCGGATCGACGCCGGGTCCTCGCTCCGGGGATGGAAGTCGGTGACCACCACGACGTCGGCACCCCGGGCGGCGATCGCACCCATGTCGCGACGCTTCGTCGTGTCGCGGTCTCCGTCGGCGCCGAACACCATGACCACGCGGCCCGGCGTGACGGCCCGGATGGCTGCGAGGGTGTTGAGGAACGCGTCGGGGCTGTGCCCGTAGTCGATGTACACGACCGGGCCGCGGTCGCCGCTGATCCGCTCGGCACGCCCGGGGATGTAGGCGTCGATCCCACCGTCCCGCTCGAGGGCCTGGGCGATCATGTCGAACTCCACACCGGACTCGACGAGCATCACGATCGCGAGCGCGGCGTTCGCCGCCATGAACCAGCCGAGCAGCGGCACGCTCGTCACGAGCGCTTGGTCGCCGGGGCCGTCGAGGCGGAACGTCGTGGAACCGGCGGTCTCCTCGAGGATCGTCATGCGCCAGTCGGCGTCGATCTCGGGGCGGGTCGTCAGGGTCGTCACCGGGATCCGGCTCTGCTCGACGAGCCGGCCGCCCCACTCGGAATCGATCGTGACGACGCCTCGTCGAGCGCGATCGGGTTCGAACAGCTCCCGCTTGGCCGCGAAGTACTCGTCGAAGTCGCCGTAGTCGTCGAAGTGGTCGTGACTGAGGTTGGTGAAGCCGACGACGTCGAAGACGATGCCGTCGACGCGGTGCCTGGTCAGCGCCTGGGCGGAGACCTCGATGGCGACCGCGCGCACCTCGGACTCGCGCATGCGCGCGAGCAGCGCATGCAGCTCGCTGGCCTCCGGCGTGGTGAGGGAGCTCGTCACCGCGAGGTCGCCGATGCGCCGCTCCGCGGTCGAACTCAGCCCGGAGACGATCCCGAGCTGCGCGAGCATGCCGCTCAGGAGGTAGACCACGCTCGTCTTGCCGTTGGTGCCGGTCACGCCGAACAGTGTCGGTGGCTCCTCGGCGGTGCGGTAGACCCAGGCGGCGAGGTGGCCGAGGGCTGCGCGCGGCTCCGGCACGACGATGATCGGCAGGCCGGCCGCGGCCGCCAGCTCTCGTCCGGCGTCGTCGGTCAGCACGGCGACCGCGCCGCGTTCCTTCGCCTGCTCGGCGTATGCGGCACCATGGGCGCGGACACCCGGCATGCCGATGTAGAGGTCACCGGGCTCGACGGCACCGGAGCTCAGGCTGACACCGCTGATCTCCACGCCGTCGGCCGAGCCGTGCAGGTCGAGATCGAATTCGGTCACCAGCTGCGAGAGCGCCCGCCGCTGCGGATGTTCCGGCCTGAGGCTGATCGGGCCCTGATTGTTCACGCTGAGCCCATCCTTCATGAGGTCGTTCAAAAACTGAGCGGCAGGTTCGGTGCCGGCTCCGTGGACGGCTGCACTCCCCTGCTCTTCAGCACCTGGGTGGTCACATCCCGGAAGATGGGAGCGACTGCAGCCGATGAATTCATCTTAACCGGGTCGGCCAGGTTCACCGAAACGACGAACTGCGGCGCCTCTGCAGGAGCGAAACCGGCCATTGAGACGAGGTAGCTCGAGCTGTAGCCTCCATCGCCGTCGGGCTGCTGTGCGGTGCCGGTCTTCATCGCCACCCGGTAGCCGGGGACGTCGACGTTCTTGGCCACCCAGCTCTCCTGGTCGACCATCTCGAGCATGTCGCTGACCTGCTTCGCCGCGTCCGCGGAGACGACCTGGGTTCCGGTCGCGTCGGGGACGTCGGTCATGGTGCCGTCCGCATTCCGGCAACCCTCGACCAGCTGGACGGGCATGCGGACACCGCCGTTCGCGATCGTCTGGTACAGGCTGGCGCCCTGGATCGCGGTCGTCGAGAAGCCCTGACCGAACATGGTCGCGTAGTCCGTCTGGTTGTCCCAGTCCGCAGCGTCCGCCATGAGGCCACCGGACTCGCTCGGGAAGCCGACCTCGGTCTTCTGCAGCTGACCGAACTTCTGGAAGTACGCGTAGCGGGTGTCGGCGCTCATCTTCTCGCCGAACTGCGAGATCCCCGTGTTCGACGACTGGACCATGACGCCCGCGAGCGTGAGGTTCATGTCCTCGTGGAACTCGCTGTCGTTGATGTCCGCACCGTTCGAGGGCTTGTACCGGAACGGAGCGACCACCTGTGAGTTGGGGCTGGCGACGCCCTGGTCGATCAGTGCCGCAGCGGTGAGCGACTTGTACGTCGATCCCGGTTCGAACGGCGCGGCGAAGGCCCGTGAACCTCGGTCCTCGGACGGCGTCGCGCTGACGTTGCCGGGGTCGACGGCCGGGTACTCGGCGACGGCGAGGAGCTTGCCGGTCTTGACCTCCATCACCGTGACGACGCCCCAGCTCGCACCGACCGCTTCGGCCTGCGCGGCGAGCGACTGCTGTGAGAACCACTGGATGTCCTTGTCGAGCGTCAGCACGACGTCGCCGCCGTCCTTCGCCGGCTTCGTCACCGTGGTGCCGGGGAGCGGCAGACCGCCGCTGCCCTTCTCGTACGTCGTGCGTCCGTCCTTGCCGGCGAGGCAGGAGTTCTCCATGAGTTCGACGCCCGCCTGGGCCTCGCCCTCCTCGCCCACGAAGCCGACGATGTTGCCGGCGACGGCGCCGTTCGGGTAGACCCGGTACGGCTCCTCCTGGAAGGTCGTCCACGGGATCTCCAGCGCCTTGAGCGCTCGGAGCTGGTCGAGGGTGAGCTTCTTCGCGATGAGCGCGTAGAGCGAGTCCTTGTCCGCGGCGAGGGCGTCCGTGATGAGCGCGAGGATCTCCGGACCGGGCTTCCCGATGATCGCGCCGATCTCGTTCGTCGCCTGTTCGAGGGTGATCGTCTGCTCGGTGCCGTCGACATCACGTTCGAACGGGCCGGCGTCCTTCGGGGATGCCGCCATGCTGTAGCGCATGACCGCTTCGGCGAGCACCGAACCGTCGGAGGCGAGGATGCTGCCGCGGGTGGCGAGGATCGTGTCGCCCGTCTCGGTCTTCTCGAGCGATTCGGCGCTCAAGGCACTCGCGCGGACCACCTGGATGTCGACCAGACGGAGGACGAAGAGCGTCATCACGATGGAGACCGCGACGATGGTGAACGCGAGGCGTCGGCGCGTGGTCTTCGTGTGTCTCACCATGATGCCCGCACCGCGTCCTCTCCTGACGTCGCACCTCCGAGCAGGGCGTCGTCCTCCACCGTTATCCGTCCGGTCATCGCGTGGTCGGCGACGGCAGCCCGTCCTGCAACGGTACGGGCGGTGTGACAGCTTCCTGGCTCGACGCGCCGTCTGCGGCGGCGGCGTTCTGTCCGCCGACGAGCGGGAGCGTCGCTGCCTGTGCGTTCGGCACGAGGGCGGCGTTGAAGATCGGACTCGTGCTCGCCGACGCCGGCGTGGGCGTCCCCAGCACAGCGCCGTCGGAGAGCCGGAGGTAGGTCGGGAGCGAGTTGCCCACCATGCCGAGTGCCTGCGCGTTGACGGCGAGGTACTGCGGCGAGGCCAGGCGGTCGAGGTCCTCGGCCAGCGCGGCCGAGGTGCGGCCGAGTTCGACCTGCTTCCCCTCGAGCTGCTGGATCTGGTAGGCGCCCTGGCTCAGCCCGACGCTGAGGAGCAACTGGCCCACGACGATGGCGACGACCGCACCGACGACGATGACCGCGTACATCGGCCGTGGTCGGAGCTTCGAGCGCGCCCCGGTCGTGACCGCACGGATGTGCTGCCGTTCGGGGGCGGTCCGGGTCGGCTGCGGCCGAGCGCGTCCGAACCGTTCGGGCGCGAGATCGAGTGCTGCGGTCGCTCCGCTCATGCTGGCCTCCTCAGCCGTTCGGCCGCGCGGAGTCGCACGGGTTTCGCTCTGGGGTTCTCGTCGATCTCGGCCTCGGTGGCGAGTTCGGCGCCCTTGACGAGGAGCTTCAGCTCCGCGCTGTGCTCCGGGAGCTCGACGGGCAGCCCCGCCGGCGTGGTCGACTTCGCCCGCGCCTGGAGCTCGCGCTTGACGATCCGGTCCTCGAGTGACTGGTAGGACAGGAACACGATCCGGCCTCCGACCCGAAGCAGGTCGAGCGCGCGGGGCACAGCGGACTCGAGGACCGACAGCTCCGCGTTGACCTCGATGCGCAGCGCCTGGAAGACCCGCTTGGCCGGGTGGCCGGTGCGACGTGCGGCCGCCGGCGTGGCCCGATCGATGAGCTCGACGAGCTGACCGGAACTCGTCAGGGGTCGCTGCTGGCGTTCCTCGACGATGCGGCGCGCGTAGCGCTGCGCCAACTTCTCGTCGCCGTACTCCCAGAAGATCTTCCGAAGTGCGACCTCGTCGTAGGTGGCGAGGATCGTCTCCGCCGTCAGCTCGCTCGAGGCGTCCATCCGCATGTCGAGTGGCGCGTCCTGCGAGTACGAGAAGCCGCGTTCGGTCCGATCGAGTTGCAGTGAGGAGACACCGAGGTCGAACAGGATCCCGTCCGCCTGTGGGAACCCGAGCTCCTCGGCCGCCTCGTCGATGTCGTCGTAGACGGCTTTGACGAACCGGACTCGCGACCCGAAGCGCTCGAGTCGCTCCTGAGCGATTTCCAGCGCATCGAGGTCGCGGTCGAGCCCGATGAGGGTCAACTGCGGGAACCGCTCGAGCATGGCTTCGGCGTGGCCCGCCATGCCGAGCGTGGCGTCGATGAGGACCGCGCCCTCGTGGGACACGGCTGGGGCGAGCAGCTCGATGCATCGCTCGAGGAGGACCGGGGTGTGGATGTCGTTGATGGCCATATGCGTAATCCGGACGGTCCCTGACCCCTGATCCCCATCCGTTCCGACCTGGCACCGGGGAAGTGTGTCAGGGCGGGCTCCGACCTGGCACCGGGGAAGTGTGTCAGGGCGGGACGGCTGGGAGTCAGGGGGCAGGGCGCTAGAAGAGTCCGGGGATCACCTCCTCGGCGGTCTCGGAGAAGACGCTCTCCTGTTCGGCGAGGTAGGACTCCCATGCCTCGGCGTCCCAGATCTCCGCGCGGCTGCCGGCGCCGATGACCACGAGGTCGCGGCTGAGCCCGGCGTACTGGCGGAGGTTGGACGGAATGGTCACGCGGTGCTGCTTGTCGGGGGTCTCGGCGCTCGCTCCGGAGAGGAACACGCGCAGGTAGTCGCGGGCCTGCTTGCTGGTGACCGGAGCCTGGCGGATCTTCTCGTGGAGCGCCTCGAACTCCCGCGTGCTGAAGACGTAGATGCAGTGCTCCTGGCCTCGAGTCATGACGACCCCGCCGGAGAGCTCATCGCGGAACTTCGCCGGCAGGATGATGCGGCCTTTTTCGTCGAGTTTGGGGGCGTGACTACCGAGGAACATACGCCCCCGCCCCCAATCGTTCTGGCCAACATCTTGGTTGGGCTCCACTTTACTCCACTTTGCACCACCGTTGCAGCACATTCCTCTAAATTGGGCCATTTGCTCATGAAAAAACCCCGCAAAGTCGGGACTCTGCGGGGTGGAGGGAAATGGAGGGGTTTTGCCATACTCGGGACGATCAGGGAGGGCCCGAAACGACGAAACGGGGCCGATCCGAAGATCGGCCCCGTTTGGAGTCGTGGTGCGGCGGTGCCGCGAGGGAGGGAAGTGGAGTCAGGTGGCCGGCCGCTGAGCGACCAGGAGACCGGGCCTCGCTACCGCTCGTCGCCCGACTGGCGCTTGTCCCAGCGGTCGTTGAAGCGGTCCATCAGACGCGAGGACTTCTGTCCTGCCGGCGCAGCCTGACGAGGTCGCGGCTGTTCGAGTGGAGCCCGGGTCGGCTTCGTCGCCACGAGCACGCCCGTGAGCATGATCGCGAACCCGAGCAGACCGACGATGGGCTGCTGGATCACGACTCCGAGCACGAGGCCGATCGCCCCGACCACCGCGATGAGGGAGCCGAGCGCGATTCCGCGGTAACTCGGTTTGCCCGCGCCAGCGCTGACCTTGGAGACGAAATCGGCATCGCTGCGGTAGAGGTGGCGTTCCATCTCATCGAGGAGCCGTTGCTCCTGCTCTGAAAGTGGCATCTGATTCCCCTCAAGGTCACACGACGCGACGTTGTTGATCGAGTCTAGCCACCGAAGCATGACTAGGCTAGGTGCGTGATCGAAAGCAATGAACTCGCCACCCTGGTGGGCCGCGGGCTCTCCGACTTTCTCTCCTCGCGAAGCTCCATTGTCGCGCAGATCGGCCCGGAGCTCTCCCCGTTCCTCGACTTCTCCCGGGAATTTCTCAGCGGTGGGAAGCGGTTCCGAGCACAGTTCTGCTTCCGGGGCTGGCAGGCCGTCTCGACCGGGAGGCACGCCAGCGGTCAGGGCGGCCTCGAGACCGTCATCGCGACCTGTGGAGCACTCGAGCTGTTCCACGCCGCAGCGCTCGTCCACGACGACATCATCGACAACTCCGACACGCGCCGGGGTGCACCGTCTGCTCACGTCTCCTTCGCGGAGTTGCACCGTCGCAGCCGATGGGACGGCGACCCGACGACCTTCGGCACCGGAGCCGCCACGCTCCTCGGCGACCTGCTCCTCGGCTGGAGCGACGAACTCCTCGACGACGGACTCGACCAGCTGGACGACCGCACCGCCGCTCGCGCAGCGCGGGCCGAGTTCAACCGGATGCGGACCGAGGTCACGGCCGGCCAGTACCTCGACATCCTCGAGGAGCGCGCCTGGCGCGACGCCGCCGACGACGAACAGCGTCGCCGCGCCGAGCGCGTTCTGATCTTCAAATCGGCCAAGTACAGCATCGAGTCCCCGCTCGCGCTCGGGGCGCTCCTCGGCGGCGGGAACGAGCAGCAGCTCGCGTCGCTCCGCGGGTACGGCCTCCCCCTCGGCATCGCCTTCCAGCTGCGCGACGACCTCCTCGGCGTCTACGGCGATCCCGCCGTGACCGGGAAGCCGAGTGGCGACGACCTCCGCGAGGGGAAGCGAACCATCCTCATCGCGCTCACGAGGGAGGCCCTCCAGCCGGGCGCGCGCGCCATCCTCGACGAGCTGCTCGGGGATCCCGAACTCGACGACGACCAGATCGGCCTGCTCCAGGCGACCATCCGCGACAGCGGGGCCGTCGACCAGGTGGAGAAGCTCATCCAGGACCACGTCGCACGGGCGCTCTCCGCATTGGGCGAGGCTCCGATCAACGACGACGCCCGGGCCCACTTGCGCGGCCTCGCGGTCGCGGTCGCACGCCGCGAGACCTGAGCCGTCCGGCTCGGACGGCGCGGGATCAGGCGAGCGCCTGAGCCACCCGGCGAACCTCGGATCGACGTCCCTCGCGGAGGGCTTCGATCGGCGAGGTCCCGATCGCGTCGTCGTCCTCGAGCATCCAGACCATCGCGGCCTCGTCGTCGAAGCCGTTGTCGGACAGCAGCGTGAGCGTGCCGCGCAGGTTGTGCACCGGCCCGCCGTCCGCGATGAACGACGACGGCACCTGCAGCACGCCGTCACGTCGGACGGCGAGGAGGTCGCGCTCCTCGAGGTACTGGCGGATGCGGCGGATCGGCAGCCCGAGTTCGGTCGCCAGATCGGGAAGGGTGAACCACACGAGTTCGGAATTCTGCTCAGTCACGCACAGCAGTCTGCCACGACCGCGCTCCGCTCGGCGCCGTCGGATCGCGTTCGGGTAACGATCCAGGCACCTCGCCGCCCTCCCGGGGTGTTGACAGCTCTTCGCGCTCGACGTTCCATACACTCGACTGGTGAGTAGCAACCAGCAGACCGATCCGATGATCGGCCGTCTCCTCGACGGGAGATATCAGGTGCGCTCACGCATCGCCCGCGGCGGCATGGCGACGGTCTACCTCGCCACGGACCTGCGGCTGGAACGGCGCGTCGCGATCAAGGTCATGCACGGCCACCTCTCGGACGACACGACCTTCAAGAACCGCTTCATCCAGGAGGCGCGATCCGCCGCGCGGCTCGCGAACCCGCATGTCGTCAGCGTGTTCGACCAGGGCCAGGACTCCGACATGGCGTACCTCGTCATGGAGCACCTGCCGGGGATCACCCTCCGCGACCTCATCCGCGACAACGGCACGCTGACCCCTCGGCAGGCCGCCGACATCCTCGACGCCGTGCTGTCCGGTCTCGCCGCCGCGCACCGCGCCGGTATCGTCCACCGCGACGTCAAGCCGGAGAACGTCCTCCTCGCCGATGACGGACGCATCAAGATCGGCGACTTCGGCCTCGCGAGAGCCGCGAGCGCGAACACGGCCACCGGCCAGGCACTCCTCGGCACGATCGCCTACCTCTCCCCCGAACTCGTCACCCGTGGACAGGCCGACGCGCGGAGCGACATCTACGCGCTCGGGATCATGCTCTACGAGATGCTCACCGGCGAGCAGCCCTACAAGGGCGAGCAGCCGATGCAGATCGCCTACCAGCACGCCAACGAGTCGGTCCCCGCACCGAGCGCCAAGAACCCCGCCGTCCCGAAGGAACTCGACGACCTCGTCTTCTGGGCCACCGAGCGCGAACCGGACGATCGTCCGTCGAACGCCGGCGAGATGCTCGAGCGCCTGCGGTCCATCGAGTCCAGTCTCGGGTTCACCTCGGTCGCCACCGGGGCGCAGCCCACGATCGTCATGCCAGCCTCCTACTCGAGCGAGCACGCCGACGACGTCACCCAGGTCATCGGCCGCAACACCAAACCGCAGCAGGTCCCGGTGCGCGCCGACGCGACGGACGGTCCGGGCAAGCTCGCCACGAAGGCGCGCAAGCGCAGCCGCGTGGGCGTCGCGCTGTTCACGATCGTCCTCATGCTCGCTGCGCTCGCCGGCGGGACCGGATGGTACTTCGGCCAGGGCCCCGGCTCGCTCGTCCAGGTCCCGAACGTCGCCGACGGGAGTTTCGACCAGGCGTCCGCCAAACTCGTGGAGCTGGGCTTCGTGCCCGTCGAAGGCGCGACGTTCAGCCTCACCGTCCCGGCCGGTACGGTCGCCGGCAGCGATCCGCCGTCCGGCTCGATGATCGACAAGGGCAGCTCGGTGACGGTCCTCGTCTCCCAGGGGCCGCAGCCGGTGGACATCCCGGTCCTCGCCGGGCTCGCACAGTCCGACGCCGAACAGCAGTTGGACGCGCTCGGGGTCGCCGTCGGCACCGTGAACCAACAGTTCGACCCGAGCATCGCCAAGGACATCGTGCTCGCGGCGACCGACGCGACCTCGGGCGCCGACTACAGCCAGGGCGGACCGTCCTTCCAAGGCTCCACGGTGACGTTGCTCGTCTCGGCCGGACAGGTGCCCTCGGTCTCGGGGATGACGCCGGACCAGGCGCGCGACGCCCTCGAGTCCGTCGGGCTCGGTGTCGGCACATCCGACGAGGCGTTCGATGACACGATCCCCGCGGGGCAGGTCATCGGCATCCAGGCCAAGACCGATGCGGACGGGAACGAGACGGCGTTCATCCCGGGCGACGACGTGACGTTGATCGTGTCCAAGGGCGTCGAGTTGGTCGCCGTCCCCGACACCACCGGCCAGACGATCAATCAGGCCATCACGACACTCCAGGAAGCGGGGTTCACCGTCGGCGACATCGCCGTGGCAGAGGCCTTCCGCGACATCTTCAAGGTGAAGAAGACCGATCCCCCGGCGGGCAAGTCCGTCAAGAAGGGCTCGACCGTCAACATCACCGACTTCGGTCTGTGACCCGGTCGGACGGCGCTCGTCCGCTCGTCGGAACGAGCCGTCGCCGTCCTGCTACGCTCGCCGCATGAGCCCGGAGGACCTCGCTGAACTCGCCTGCCTCCGACGGGCGCGCGACCTGATCGACCGCGACTACGCCGAACCGCTCGACGTGCCGCTGATGGCGTCGACGGCGCTCATGTCACCGTCGCACTTCGCGAGGCGGTTCCGTGCCGTCTACGGCGAGACGCCGTACGGCCACCTCATGACCCGGCGGATCGAACGGGCGATGGCGCTCCTCCGGGCGGGGAGCTCGGTGACGGACGCCGCTCTGGCCGTCGGGGCCACCTCGCTCGGATCGTTCAGCTCGGCCTTCACCGCCATAACGGGCGAGACGCCAAGCGCGTACCGTCGGCGCGAACATCATGCGGTCGACGCGATGCCGGACTGCGTCGCCAAGACGACCACGAGGCCTGCCCATCGCCGGGTGTCCGGTCCGAGTGGATCGAGCAGGATCGGAGAAGCGGGCCTTCAGCGCCCGGCGTAACGTCGTCGTCATGACGATCTCACTCCAGTACTGCAACATCACGGTGAACGACGTGGACGAGGCCATCGCCTTCTACGCCGACGCACTCGGACTCGAGGTCCGGAACGACGTCGCCAACGGCGGCTTCCGATGGGTGACGCTCGGCAGCGACGCGCAGCCCGGCCTCGACATCGTCGTCTCCGAACCGCACGCGGGTCGTTCGCAGGCTGACGGGGACGCGCTGCAGGCCCTCCTCACGAAGGGGGTGCTGCCGATGCTCGTCTTCCGAGCCGACGACCTCGACGCCACGTTCGAACGGGTCCGCGCGTCCGGCGCAGACGTGCTCCAGGAACCGAAGGAGATGGGCTGGGGCGCGCGCGACTGCGCGTTCCGCGACCCGTCGGGCAACCTGGTCAGGATCTCCCAGGCGTAGGTGTCGCGGACGACGAAGCGCCCATGCCGAACCCGGCATGGGCGCTTCGTCGTGTGAGACCTACTTCGCGGCGGCGAGCTCCTCCGCCACGAGGAAGGCGAGCTCGAGCGACTGCATGTGGTTGAGGCGCGGATCGCACAGCGACTCGTACCGCGTCGCCAGGGTCGCTTCGTCGATCTGCTCGGAGCCACCGAGGCACTCGGTGACGTCGTCGCCGGTGAGCTCGACGTGGATGCCGCCGGGGTGCGTCCCTGCGGCGCGGTGGGCTTCGAAGAATCCCTTGACCTCGTCCACGACGTCGTCGAAGCGGCGCGTCTTGTAGCCGGTGGGCGTCGTGAGTCCGTTGCCGTGCATCGGATCGGTGACCCACAGCGGCGTCGCGTCGGCACCCTTGATCGCCTCGAGCAGCGGAGGCAGGGCGTCCCTGATCTTGCCCGCACCCATCCGCGTGATGAACGTCAGGCGCCCGGGCTCGCGCTCGGGGTCGAGCTTGTCGATGAGACGCAGCATGTCGTCGGCCGAGGTGGTGGGGCCGAGCTTCACGCCGATCGGGTTGCGCACGCGCGACAGGAAGTCGACGTGCGCGCCGTCGAGCTCACGGGTCCGCTCACCGATCCACACGAAGTGGGCCGAGGTGTTGTACGGCGTTCCGGTCCGCGAGTCGATCCGCGTCATCGGTCGCTCGTAGTCCATGAGCAGCGCCTCGTGGCTCGAGTAGAACTCGACACCGCGCAACTGGTCGAAGTCGGCTCCGGCCGCCTCCATGAACTTGATCGCACGATCGATGTCGCGGGCCAGTCCCTCGTACCGGTGGTTCACCGGGTTGGCGGCGAACCCCTTGTTCCAGCTGTGGACCTCGCGGAGGTCGGCGAACCCGCCCTGGGTGAACGCCCTGATGAGGTTCAGCGTCGATGCGGAGGTGTGGTAGCCCTTGACGAGCCGAGCGGGGTCGGCCGTGCGCGACTCCGGGGTGAAGTCGTAGCCGTTGACGATGTCGCCGCGGTAGGCGGGCAGGGTGACGTCGCCCCGCGTCTCGGAGTCGTTGGAGCGCGGCTTGGCGAACTGCCCGGCCATCCGGCCCATCTTGACGACCGGCATCGACGCACCGTACGTGAGCACGACGGCCATCTGCAGGACCGTCTTCACGCGGTTGCGGATCTGCTCGGCCGTCGCACCGGCGAAGGTCTCCGCGCAGTCGCCGCCCTGGAGCAGGAACGCATTGCCGCTCGCCGCCCGGGCCAACCGGTCGCGCAGGATGTCGACCTCGCCGGCGAAGACCAACGGAGGGAGGGTCGCGAGTTCGGCTGAGGCACGCGCCACCGCGGCCTGGTCCGGCCATGACGGCTGCTGCTTGATCGGCAGCTCACGCCAATAGTCCAGTCCGGCGATCACCGAGGGTTCGGCCATGACGACTGGTTCTGTAGCGTGGGACACGGATTTCCTGTTTCTCTTCGACCGGACGCGCTCCGGAGCCCGCCCGGAAGGGGGAACGGACCGCGATCGCGGCCCGGTTTTTCAGCTTAGCGTCACGCCGACGCGGCGCGCTCCTTGACGCTCGTGGCGTAGACGTCGCGATAGTCCTGGCCCGAGAGCTTGCGGAGCTCGACCATCAACTCGTCCGTGACGCTGCGGAGGATGAAACGGTCCCCCTCCATGCCCTCGAACCGCGAGAAGTCGAGCGGCTTGCCGATGACGATCCCGATCCGACGGATCCGGGGCAGCTTCGTGCCGATGGGCATGACCTTCTCGGTGTCGATCATCGCGACGGGGACGATGGGGACCCCGGCCTCGAGCACCATCCGCGCGACCCCGGTGCGGCCTCGGTACATCGTCCCGTCGGGACTGCGCGTGCCTTCCGGGTAGATCCCGAGCAGATGACCGCCACCGAGGACCGCGAGTCCGGTGTTGAGCGAGGCTTCGGAGGCCTTGCCTCCCGACCGGTCGATCGGGAGTTGCCCCGTGCCGAGCATGAAGGTCTTCGTGGCCCAGCCGCCGAAGCCCTTGCCGCGGAAGTACTCGCTCTTGGCCAGGAAGGAGATCCGCCGATCGACGCACAGCGGGAGGATCACCGAGTCGATGAAGGACAGGTGGTTGCTGGCGATGATCGCGCCGCCGTGCTCCGGGATGTTCTCGGCGCCGATCACCCACGGCCGGAAGATCGACTTCAGGATCGGGCCGGCGACCAGGTACTTCATGAACCAGTAGAACATCGTGCTCCTCCGTCTTGCCGTCGTCGTCAGCCGAGGACGAGGGCGCTCCTGGCGAGATCGCCGGCGCCGATGACACCGGCGTCGTTCACGAGCTGCGCGATGCTGAAGGACGGCTCCGGGTGGAACCCGCGCGCCGGGAGGTGCGTCAGGAACGCCTCACGAACGGGGTCCAGGAGGAGGTCGCCGGCCTGGGCGACGCCGCCGCCGATCACGAAGATGTTGGGGTCGAGGATGGCCGACATGCTCGCAAGGGCCTGCCCCAGCAGGTCGGCGAGCTCGTTGAGGCACCGGAGGGCGCCGGGATCACCGGACTCGAGCAGGGCGGAGACGTGGTGTCCGTTCAGCAGCCCGCCGGCCGCCACCCGGGCTCGGGCGAGGGCGGCACCGTCGCCACCGGCGTCCGCTGCCTCGTTCGCGAGTCGGAGCAACGCGTTCCCCGAGCAGTACTGCTCGACGCAGCCACGCGCGCCGCAGCCGCAGGGCAGACCGTCCGGGATGAGGCGCATGTGTCCCAGTTCCGCACCGCTGCCGAAGCCACCGGTGAGGAGCCGGTCGTCGAGGACGATCGCTCCGCCGACACCCGTGCCGATCGTCACCATGACCATGCTGCGTTCCTCGCGCCCCGCACCGAACCGGAACTCGGCCCAACCCGCGGCGTTCGCGTCGTTCTCGATGGTCACGACCTTGTCGGGCAAGCGCGCGGCCAGCCGGGCCTGCAGGGGTTCGTTCCGCCAGGCGATGTTCGGCGAGTAGTAGACGGTCGAGCGCGTGGCGTCGAAGAACCCGGGGGCGGCGACGCCGACGCTCGAGATGCTGCCGTCGTCCAAGGATCGGACCATGGCGACGACGTCGTTGATGATGGCGTCGGGATCGGAGGCCTTCGTCGGCGTGCGCCCGGCCGCGAGGATCCGGCCGTCGTCGTCGACGACCCCGCCCGCGATCTTCGTCCCGCCGATGTCGATGCCGATCGCGTTTGCCATAACGGTGCCGTCTCCCTGTCCTGATGTCGCCGATACCGGCAGCGGCGTGTGACCGACCGTCAGTCGAGTCGGTCGCCCGCGCGCCGCAGTCGAGTCTACTGAGCGTCTGCGCGCCACAGAAACCGCGCAAACACCCGTGCTCTAGGATGGAGCCACATCTTGCCGACCTGGTACCGAAGGAGTTGCCGTGGAACAGTTCGACGTCCCTGCAGTCGTCGCAGCAGACCCATCCGCCAATGCGACCGATCTGCTCGTGAAGCGCCTGGCTGCTGCGCCCGACGCCGCACTGTTCGCCGTTCCCCGCGGGTCGGAGTGGGTGGACGTGACCACCGCCGAGTTCCACGCCCAGGTCGTCGCCCTGGCGAAGGGGCTCGTCGCCGCGGGGATCGAACCCGGCGACAAGATCGGGCTCATGTGCAAGACCCGATACGAGTGGACCCTCATCGACTTCGCCGTGTGGTTCGCCGGAGCACTCCTCGTCCCGATCTACGAGACCAGCTCGCCGAGCCAGGTGCAGTGGATCCTCAGCGACTCGGGAGCGACGAGCGTGCTGGTCGAGACGCCCGACCAGTTCGCCCGCTTCGACGAGGTGCACGGCGACCTCCCCGATGTGGCACGGGTCTGGCAGATCGACCTCGGAGACCTCGACAAGATCGCGGCCGCCGGCGTCGACGTCCCCGACGAGGAGATCGAACGCCGCCGCAACCTCGCGGTGGGTTCCGACATGGCGACCCTCATCTACACCTCCGGCTCGACCGGCCGGCCGAAGGGCTGCGTCCTCACCCACTCGAACTTCGTCGAATTGTCGCGGAACTCGGCCGTCGCACTCAAGGACGTCGTGTCCGCTCCCGGCGCCTCCACCCTCCTCTTCATCACGACGGCGCACATCTTCGCGCGCTTCATCGCCGTGCTGTGCGTGCACTCCGGCGTGAAGACAGGCCACCAGCCGGACACGAAGCAGCTGCTCCCCTCGCTCGGCACCTTCAAGCCGACGTTCCTCCTCGCGGTCCCCCGGGTCTTCGAGAAGGTCTACAACTCCTCCGAGCAGAAGGCCGAGGCCGGCGGCAAGGGCAAGATCTTCCGTGCGGCCGCCGAGACCGGGATCGCCTACTCGAAGGCCCTCGAGAGCGGTTCGGTGCCGTTCGGCCTGAAGGTGAAGTTCCGGGTCCTCGACCGCCTCGTGCTGTCGAAGATCCGCACGGCCATGGGCGGCCGGGTGCGGTACGCGGTCTCCGGCAGCGCTCCACTCGGTCCGCGACTCGGTCACTTCTTCCACGCGCTCGGCATCGTGATCCTCGAGGGCTACGGCCTCACCGAGACCACCGCGCCTGCAACGGTCAACCTCGCCCAGAAGTCGAAGATCGGGACGGTCGGACCGGCACTCCCCGGCGTTTCGCTCCGCATCGCCGACGACGGCGAGGTCGAGGTGCGCGGGATCAACGTCTTCAAGGAGTACTGGCAGAACCCCGAGGCCACGGCGGAGGCCTTCGACGACGGCTGGTTCCGCACCGGCGACATCGGGTCCTTCGACGCCGACGGCTTCCTCACGATCACCGGGCGGAAGAAGGAGATCATCGTCACCGCCGGCGGGAAGAACGTCGCCCCGGCGGCGCTCGAGGACCCGATCCGCGCGACCCCGGTCGTCGGACAGGTCGTCGTCGTCGGCGATCAGAAGCCGTTCATCAGCGCCCTCATCACGCTCGACACCGAGATGCTGCCGTCATGGCTCGCCAACAACGGCCAGGACGCGTCGATGAGCGCCGCCGAGGCTGCTCGGAACCCCGCAGTGCTCGCCGCCGTCCAGCGCGCCATCGACGAGGCCAACACCAAGGTGTCCCGCGCGGAGTCGATCCGCAAGTTCGTCATCCTCGACGACGAGCTCACGGAGGCGAGCGGTCACCTCACGCCGAAGCTCAGCATCAAGCGGAACGTGATCCTCAAGGACTTCGCGGAGACGATCGAGGGCATGTACCTCGGAGCGGGTTCGCCCGAGACCCAGGGGATGTCCCTGAAGTAGCGCCTCGACGGGCTCGGCGGTCGGTCGACGACCGCCGGGCCCGTCGACCGGCGTCTAGAACCAGTCGCTCTCGCGGACCTGCTTCATCGCCTCGCGGCGGTGCTCCTTCGACAGCCGGTCGAGGTAGAGCATGCCGTCGAGATGGTCGGTCTCGTGCTGCAGGGCCTGGGCGAGGAGTCCTTCACCCTCGACGACGAGC
Organism: Plantibacter sp. CFBP 8798; assembly: GCF_014841195.1. Lineage (NCBI taxonomy): Bacteria > Bacillati > Actinomycetota > Actinomycetes > Micrococcales > Microbacteriaceae > Plantibacter > Plantibacter sp. CFBP 8798. Next base: position 102,515 of record NZ_JACYTS010000002.1, on the reverse strand, counting down.
TCCTGCCCGTCGAGGTCGATGCCGACGGCACGCGCGTAGGGATGGCGCGGCGTCGGGAACCAGAGTCCGGGCACCGACAGGCAGCCCTCGCCGATCTCCTCGAGTTCACCGCGCACCTCGACGAGCTTCGGGTTGATGAGGTACCCGATGACGCCGTCGACGTTGTAGCTGAACACGCGGAGTCCGACGCCGATCTGCGTGGCGGCGACGCCGGCACGACCGGGGAGCTCCACGCTGTCCACGAGATCGCGGACGAGGCTGCGGATGTCGTCGTCGATCGTGACGACCTCGGCCGTCGGAGCCTTCAGGACCGGGTCACCGAAGTGTCTGATGGGTCGTGTCGTCACGGGTTGGATCCTTCCGGGCGGGACAGGTGTGGTGGACGCGGAGACCGGCCGCGTCGCCTCGAGGAGGGACGCGGCCGGTCTCGGGAGGGTCAGGCGCTCGGCTTCACGACGACGAGCAGGTCGCCCGCCTCGACCTGCTGGGTCGCCGGGATGGCGAGGCGCTCGACGATGCCGGCGACGGCGGTCGTGATCGCCGCCTCCATCTTCATGGCCTCGATCGAGGCGACCGGCTGGCCCGCCTCGACGCGGTCGCCGACGGCGACCTTGACGGTCACGACGCCGGAGAACGGCGCGGCCACCTGGCCGGGGACGGAGGTGTCGGCCTTCTCGGCAGCGCGGGAGTCGACCTCGATGCTGCGGTCGCGGACGAACACCGGTCGCAACTGACCGTTGAGGGTCGCCATGACGGTGCGCATGCCCTTCTCGTCGGCCGCACCGATCGCTTCGAGCCCGACGAACAGCCGGACGCCCTTGTCGATCTCGACGACGTGCTCCATGCCCGGCTCGAGGCCGTACAGGTAGTCGGCGGTGTCGACGACGGAGAGGTCGCCGTACAGGTCGCGCTGCTGCTCGAACTGCTTGGTCGGCGCCGGGAACAACAACCGGTTGAGGGTCGAGCGGCGCTCGGCGGACTCGCCGTCGAGCGAGGCCTGATCTTCAGCGGAGATCGGCGTGATCCCGATGTCGACCGAACGACCGGCGAGGACCTTCGAGCGGAACGGCTCTGGCCATCCGCCCGGGAGTTCCCCGAGTTCGCCCGCCATGAACCCCACGACGGAGTCCGGGACGTCGTACTTGTCGGGGTTGGCCTCGAAGTCGACCGGGTCCGCCTTGACGGCGGCGAGGTGGAGCGCGAGGTCGCCGACGACCTTGCTCGACGGGGTCACCTTGGGCACCCGACCGAGGATCTTGTTGGAGGCCGCGTACATGTCCTCGATGAGCTCGAAGTGGTCTGCGAGTCCCAGGGCGATCGCCTGCTGGCGGAGGTTCGACAGCTGACCGCCCGGGATCTCGTGCGTGTACACGCGACCGGTCGGGCCCGCGAGTCCTGACTCGAACGGCCGGTACATCGCGCGGACGGCCTCCCAGTAGGGCTCGAGGTCGGCGATCCCCTGCAGGGAGATGCCGGTGTCGCGCTCCGTGTGGGCCAGCGCGGCGACCAGCGAGGACGCGGACGGCTGACTCGTCGTGCCGGCCATCGGCGCGCTCGCGACATCGACGGCGTCGGCGCCCGCGTTGCTCGCCGCGAGGAGGGTCGCCAACTGTCCACCGGGGGTGTCGTGCGTGTGCACGTGGACCGGCAGGTCGAACCGCTCGCGGAACGCCGCGACGAGCTTGGCCGCCGCGGACGGACGGAGGAGCCCCGCCATGTCCTTGATGGCGAGCACGTGGGCACCGGACTCGACGATCTTCTCGGCGAGACGGAGGTAGTAGTCGAGGGTGTAGAGGTCCTCGGCCGGGTTCAGCAGGTCACCGGTGTAGCAGACGGCGACCTCCGCGACGGTCGTCCCCGTCTCCAGGACCGCATCGATGGCGGGGCGCATCTGCGACACGTCGTTGAGGGCGTCGAAGATCCGGAAGATGTCGATCCCGGTGTCGGCGGCCTCCCGCACGAAGGCGTTCGTCACCTCCGTGGGATACGGCGTGTAGCCGACGGTGTTCCGGCCGCGCAGCAGCATCTGGATCGCGATGTTCGGCATCGCCTGACGCAGCGAGGCCAGTCGCTCCCACGGCTCCTCACCGAGGAAGCGGAGGGCCACGTCGTATGTCGCGCCACCCCAGGCCTCGACGGACAGCAGTTCGGGGGTGAGCCGGGAGACGAACGGTGCGACCGCGAGGAGGTCCTTCGTCCGGACGCGCGTGGCCAGGAGCGACTGGTGGGCGTCGCGGAAGGTGGTCTCGGTCACGGCGAGGGCGGTCTGGGCGCGGAGGGCGTCGGCGAAGCCCTTCGGGCCGAGCTCGAGCAGTCGCTGGCGCGAGCCGGCCGGGGCGTCGGTGGTGATGTCGATCGCGGGCAGCTTGTCGACCGGGTCCGCGCCGGACGGACGCGACCCGTTGGGCTGGTTGACCGTGACGTCGGCGAGCCAGTTGACGATCTTCGTCCCGCGGTCCTTCGAGACGTGCCCGCGGAGGAGCTGCGGACGCTCGTCGATGAAGGAGGTGCTGAGGTCGCCGGCCACGAACGAGGCGTCCTCGAGGACCGCCTGCAGGAAGGGGATGTTCGTGGAGACGCCGCGGATGCGGAACTCGGCGAGGGCGCGCTTGGCTCGCGTGACGGCCGCCTCGAACGTGCGCCCGCGGCAGGTGAGCTTCGCGAGCATCGAGTCGAAGTGGGGGCTGATCTGTGCACCGGAGGCGACCGTGCCGCCGTCGAGTCGGATGCCGCCGCCGCCCGGAGAGCGGTAGGTCGTGATCTTCCCGGTGTCTGGACGGAAGCCGGCCGTGGGGTCCTCGGTGGTGATGCGGCACTGGAGTGCGAAGCCGCGGAGGTGCAGGGACTCCTGCGTGAGGCCGAGGTCGCCGAGCGACTCGCCGGCGGCGATGCGCATCTGCGACTGGACGAGGTCGACGTCGGTGACCTCCTCGGTCACGGTGTGCTCGACCTGGATGCGCGGGTTCATCTCGATGAACACGTGCTGTCCGGCCCGCTCCCCCGCGGTGTCGAGGAGGAACTCGACCGTCCCGGCGTTGACGTAGCCGATCGACTTGGCGAACGCGATGGCATCGCGGTACATGGCCTGACGGGTGTCCTCGTCGAGGTTCGGGGCCGGCGCGATCTCGACGACCTTCTGGTGTCGGCGCTGCACCGAGCAGTCGCGCTCGAAGAGGTGGATGGTCTCGCCGTCGGCGCTCGCCAGGATCTGGACCTCGATGTGCCGGGGGCGGACGACGGCCTGCTCGAGGAACATCGTCGGGTCGCCGAAGGCGCTGTCCGCCTCGCGCATGGCGGCCTCGAGGGCGCCGCGGAGGTCCTCGGCGTTGTCGACGCGGCGCATGCCTCGTCCACCACCGCCGGCGACCGCCTTCGCGAAGATCGGGAACCCGATGTCGGCGGCACCGGCGAGCAACTCTTCGATATCGCGGCTGGCCGGCGTGGACTTCAGGACCGGGACTCCGGCCGCGATGGCGTGCTCCTTGGCGGTCACCTTGTTGCCGGCCATCTCCAGGACGGAGGACGGCGGACCGATGAAGGTGATGCCGGCGGCTCGAGCGGCCTCGGCCAGTTCCGGATTCTCGGAGAGGAAGCCGTACCCGGGGTAGATCGCGTCGGCGCCCGACTCCTTCGCGACGCGGATGATCTCCGAGACGTCGAGGTAGGCGCGCACCGGATGACCCTCCGTGCCGATCTGGTAAGCCTCATCGGCCTTCAGCCGATGCATCGAGTTGCGGTCCTCATAGGGGAACACCGCAACCGTCTTCGCCCCCAGCTCGTACGCGGCACGGAACGCCCGGATGGCGATCTCTCCGCGATTGGCGACAAGAATCTTCCTGAACATGGAACCCTTCCCACAACAGCCAACTCAGCAAACGTTGAGATTCCCTAGCCTAGTCACGGTAACGTTGAGCCTTGTGCATGTACTCAGCGTTAGCTCCCTGAAGGGGGGCGTCGGCAAGACCACCGTCACCCTTGGCCTGGCTTCCGCCGCGTTCTCGAAGGACATCCGCACGCTGGTCGTGGATCTCGACCCCCAATCCGACGTCTCGACCGGCATGGCCGTCGACGTCGCAGGGCACCTCACGGTGACGGATGTGCTGACCTCGCCGAAGAAGAAGATCGTCGAGCAGGCGATCGTGGCGAGCGGCTGGACGAAGATCCACCCGGGCAAGATGGACGTCATGATCGGCAGCCCGTCTGCGATCAACTTCGACGGCCCGCACCCCAGCATCCGCGACATCTGGCGCCTGGAAGAGGCACTCGCGCACGTCGAGGAGGAGTACGACCTCGTCCTCATCGACAGCGCCCCCTCGCTCAACGCGCTCACCCGCACCGCCTGGGCGGCGAGCGATCGCGTCGCCGTCGTCACGGAGCCGGGCCTGTTCTCGGTCTCCGCAGCCGACCGCGCCCTCCGCGCCGTCGAGGAGATCCGTCGTGGGCTGAGCCCCCGGCTGCAGCCGCTCGGCATCATCGTCAACCGGGTGCGTCCGCAGTCGATGGAGCACCAGTTCCGCATCAAGGAACTGCGCGACATGTTCGGTCCCCTCATCCTCAACCCGCAGCTGCTGGAGCGCACGTCACTCCAGCAGGCTCAGGGTGCCGCCAAGCCCGTCCACGTGTGGCCGGGTGACACGGCGCAGGAGATGGCGAAGAACTTCGACTCGCTCCTCGACCGCGTGCTGCGCACGGGCCGCGTCGGCGAGTACGCCGACGGCGCTCCCCCGGAGCCGGCTGCCGTCACGAGTCCCGCTGCCGTCGAGGCACCCTCCACCGACAGCTGAGGTCGCGGCGAGACCGTTCGGTCGGCTCACGGACCAGGCGCTCGCTCGGGTCGCCCTTCGACAGGCTCAGGGACCGGCAGGCGCGCTCATGGACCGGCCGGAGCTCCAGGACCGGCAGGAGCACCCAGTACCCCGGGATGCGCGCTCAGGGAACGTGTGGCGCGCGTCGGTGAGCCCTTCGACAGACTCAGGGACCGGCGCCTTCGGCTCGGGTCAGGCGCTGCGAGCGGAGCGACGTGCTGCGAGCTCGTCCATGGGGTCGGCCGACTGTGCGTCGAACTCGATGAGCGTGGACTCCACCTCGCGCAGCACCTTGCCGACGGCGATGCCGAAGACGCCCTGTCCGCGGCTGACGAGGTCGATGACCTCGTCGTTCGAGGTGCAGAGGTAGACACTGGCGCCGTCGCTCATGAGCGTGGTCTGGGCGAGGTCGACGATGCCCGCTTCGCGGAGCTGGTCGACTGCCGTGCGGATCTGCTGCAGGGAGATGCCCGTGTCAAGCAGGCGCTTGACGAGCTTGAGGACGAGGATGTCGCGGAAGCCGTAGAGACGCTGCGTTCCGGATCCGGATGCACCGCGGACGGTGGGCTCGACCAGACCCGTCCGGGCCCAGTAGTCGAGCTGGCGGTAGCTGATGCCGGCTGCACGGGCGGCGACCGCTCCGCGGTAGCCCTGGCCCTCTTCGAGTTCTGGAAGCCCGTCGGTGAACAGCAGCCCGAGGTCACCGTACCGTGACGCCCCGTCGCGACTGAGTTCACTCATGTCTGCTTCTCCTCGATGTTCGCTGCACGGTCGGTACGGTCTCGACGGGGGCGTCGAGCCGGCTTGACCACTCCCACCACGCTACCGATCCGCCCCGGTCAACGCTGCGACATCCGTTCGAAACGGACGGCGTGTCGTGACGAGTGATCGAACTGTGACCTGGCCGTGATGGATGAGGGCAGTCTACGCCCTGGGAGGTCGATCAGGAGGATTGGTGTCGCTCGAGTGCCGAGCGGACGAGGTTCGACCGCACACCCTCGAGCTGTGCGGCGATCTCCAGCGCCCGGTCGGCAGTACGTGCCCGGCCGGCGGCGTCGTTCCGCTTGGCGACGGCGCTCAACGCGCTCTCGATGAGCCCGACCTCGCGCTCGATCGAGGCGCGGAACCCGCGGAGGTGCCGTGGTTCGATGCCGGAGCGCTGCAGCTCCACGAGGATCCGCAGGAGGGACGCGACGTCCTCGCCGTAGTTCTCGGCGGGCAGGATCAGCGACGCGCTCACGGCGTCGTTGAAGAGCATCGGGGTAGCGCCGGCTTCGCGGATCAATTCGTTCCTCGAGAACCTGCGGACCCCGGGATGGATCGACGGCGCGCCGACGGCTTGCCCACTGCCAGGGAACAGCGGCGACCGTCCCGCGTCGACCTCGACGAGGTAGGTGCGGATGACCTTGAGGGGGAAGTAGTGATCTCGCTGCATCGACAGGATCAGCCGCAGGCGTTCGAGGTCATCGCTCGAGAACTTCCGGTACCCCGACTTCGTCCGTGCCGGGGACACCAGCCCCTGCTCCTCGAGGAACCGGAGCTTCGAATTGCTCAGCTCGGGGAACTCCGGAGTGAGGCGTGCGAGGACCTGCCCGATGCTCAGCAGCGGAGCACCGTCGCTTCGCGCGTTCGCGCTGGCTGCCGCCACTAGCTTCCCAGCTGGGAGGCGAGGTCGATCCGCGACGCGTAGAAGGTGAGGCGGAACTTGCCGATCTGCACCTCGGCGGCGTCGCGCAGGATCGCCTTGTCGATGCGGACACCGTCGAAGTACGTGCCGTTCAGGGAGTTGAGATCGCGGATCTCGAACGCGGTCCCGTGACGGTGGAACTCGGTGTGCCGACGCGACACCGTGACGTCGTCGAGGAAGATGTCGGCCTCGGGGTGACGTCCGACGGTGGTGACGTCGGCGTCGAGGAGGAACCGCGCACCGGCGTTCGGACCACGACGGACGATCAGCAGCGCTGAACCGGACGGCAGGGCCGCGATCGCCTCGTGCTCCTCAGCGGTGACGTCGGAGTCGATCGCCGCGAGGGCCGCTCCGAGGTCTTCACCGAAGGTGAGTGTCGTGTCGACTTCCCGATCGCCCGAGCCGCTCGTCGGGGCACCGTCATCGACGGCTCCCGGCGTGTACGCCCCGGTCGCGGGATACTTCTCATCGTGCTCAGCCACCGTCGACCTCCTCTCCGTCAAGCGTATCCGATGTGGCGTCACTGTCGAGCCGCCCGGTCGAGGGTGATCCGTCGGATCGGGCCCGTTCCCGCTGCTTCGAACGGGCATCCCCCGAGATGCGCACGGTCTGCAGCAGGTAGAGGATGCCGGCCCACCAGTAGAGCGTCGCTCCGGCGATCACCGACACCCAACCGAGCGGCGTCGCGATCATCGCGACGGCTGGGAACGCCTGACCGAGCATGAGGACCGGGAGCCCGATGAACAGGAGTGCCGTGCCCCACTTCCCCACGCGGATGACCGGGAGCACGCCCGTACCGGACCGGTGCAGGACGACGGCGAGCCCGACGAGCAGCAGGTCGCGGGCGAAGACGACGATGAGCAACCACCACGGGATGAGTCCGCGGGCCGCGAGACCGATCAACGCTGCGAGGATGTAGAGGCGATCGGCGGCCGGATCCAGTTGTCGACCGAGCTTCGTCATCTGGTCGAACCGTCGCGCGATCCACCCGTCGAGGAGGTCGGTGACGCCCGAGAACGCGAGCGTCGCGAGAGCCAACAGGTCCTGCCCCTGCACGAGGAGGATCAGGAAGACCGGGACGAGGAGGATCCGGAAGACGCTGAGCGCATTGGGGAGGGTGACGACGCGGTCTTCACCGGTCCGTCGAACCCCGCGCCCCGCCCCGTCAGTCACGGGTCGAGTCTACCGATGGGCTGCTCTACCATCGGAGGATGGACAGCCCGTCGAGCGTGCGCGTCGACGCATGGATCTGGGCGGTGCGGCTGACGAAGACCCGCTCGGCCGGCGCGACCGCCTGCCGAGCCGGCCACGTCCGGGTCAACGGCGAGCGGGCGAAGCCGGCACAGGCCGTCAGGATCGGCGACGAGGTCCGACTCCGCGTGGCGGGCTTCGACCGGGTCGTGGAGGTCCGACGCCTCATCGCGAAACGGGTCGGGGCGGACGTCGCGGCGGAATGTCTCATCGACCGCTCTCCCCCGCTGCCGACGCCGACGGAACGGCAGGTCGTGGCCGTCCGAGACCGGGGCGCCGGTCGACCGACGAAGCGTGAACGACGCGACATCGAGCGGTTGCGAGGGCGCTGACGCGCTGCTGACGACCCGACCGGCCTCATCGGCGACGCATCGACCGCGCCCAGGGAACACTCAAGCGCCGCCAAGGTGACTCGGGCATGCTGGGCCGATGTTCCGCCGCCATCCCGTGCTCAGCACCCTCACCGTGGTGTACCTCGCGCTCGTGGCGGCCGTCACCCTCGGCCCACGGCCCTTCGACGGCAGGACCGAGTCCCTCGTCTACCGACTCGTCGACATCCTCGCCCGGTGGGAGTCGACGGCGTGGGTCACCTACGAGCGCCTCGAATTCGGCGCGAACATCGCCATGTTCGTCCCGATCGGCGTCTTCTTCCTGCTCCTGCTCGGACGACGGCGCTGGTGGCTCGCCATCCTCGTCGCAGCCACGCTGACGGTCGGCATCGAGGCCGCGCAACTCGCGATCCCCGGACGCGTGAGCGATCCCCGCGACCTCCTCGCGAACACGTCGGGGGCCGTCGCCGGGGTCGTCCTCGGCCTGATGCTGACCGCCGGGCGCGCCCGCCGGCTCCAGGCCTCGTCACGTCGCCGCGCGGCCCTGCAGCACTGAACTGCTCGCGACGGTCCTGATTCACAGGAGGCTGAGAGACGTTCCAAGGCCGCTTCAGTAGAGTGCGAGCGGGCCGTCGGCCCGTCGGAGACAGAGCTGGAGCGCACGCCCATGACCGGACCAACGTCGTCGGACAACCTCGAGGAGCTGAAGCGCCTCAAGGACGAGTTCACGCGGTTCATGATGCTGTACAAGTTCGGCATCGACGAGATCACCACGAAGCTCAACATCCTCAAGGAGGAGTTCACGCAGATCCACGACTACAACCCGATCGAGCACATCAGCTCGCGGTTGAAGTCGCCGGAGAGCATCATCGGCAAGATCGAGCGCAAGCAGTACGGGCAGGACATCGACGACATCCGCGAACACATCACGGACATCGCGGGCATCCGCGTCACCTGCAGCTTCATCTCCGACACGTACAAGGTGTTCGAACTCCTGACGAGCCAGCAGGACATCACCGTGGTGAAGGTCAAGGACTACATCGCGAACCCGAAGCCGAACGGGTACCAGAGCCTCCACGTGATCGTCGAGGTTCCGGTGTTCATGTCCGACGGCGTCGTGCAGGTGCCCGTCGAGATCCAGTTCCGGACGATCGCCATGGACTTCTGGGCGAGCCTCGAACACAAGATCTACTACAAGTACGACAAGGCCGTGCCGGACAGCCTGCTCGCCGAGCTCAAGCACGCCGCCGAGGCTGCCTCCAGGCTCGACGCGAAGATGGAGCACCTCCACGGTGAGGTCCTCGCGCTCGACCGGGCGACGACCTCGCGGACCACCGCCGACGGGCACCCGAAGCCTCCGTCACTCGCCGACCGGGTCATGACCGAGCTGATCGACGGGCTGGACCCGCGTTAGAGCGCCTTGCGCATCTGCACGGCCATCGTCTCGTAGCCGAGCGACTCGTACAGGCCGCGCGCGATCCGGTTGAATCCGAAGACGTTCAGCCCGAGCGTCTTCGCGCCCTGCTCCTTGGCCGCCGTCTCGGCGAGCTGCATGGCCTGCCGGCCGAGCCCACGCCCGCGGAACGACTCGTCGATCTCCACGTCCCAGACCCACCACTCGTCCGGGTGGCTCGTGCTCCGCGGTCCGATCCAGAGCACGCCGACTGCGGCTTCGTCGAGGACCACCTCGAAGACGAGGTGTCCGACCTGGAGTCGGCCGGCCGGGAACGTCTCGGCGAGGGACTGTGCAGCCTTCGCCGTCGCCTCTGCCTCGGTCTCCCCCGCCTCGATGCGTTCGAGGCGGTACTGCGCGTTCGCGGCGAGCATCCACCCCCGCAGTCGATCGGCGGGCATGCGGACGAGCGTGGCGTTCATGAGGACATCCTCCCAGACCGTCGCGACCCGGTCGCTCGCCGTCCCGCGCAGGGTCGTCGCCGGGCTCGGGAATAGTTCGCGCCCGAAACGAGCTGGACTCCGAAGGACACACGATTGGGACCCGCCCGTCGTCATCCGGAGAATCGAGACATGCCGATCCACACCGCCCCGCAGCCGAACGCGATCGCCGAGCACGACGCCTGGCGCGACGACCGTCGAGCCGCCGTGACCGCGCCACTCGGCAACCTCGCCCTCGTCGAGACGCGGTGGCTCGCGGAGGAGACGCCGGCCACCGTCGATGCAGCCGCAGCCGCCATCGCCGCCGAGCAGCCGAGCGGCGTGACGGTGACGACGCTCCGCCGCACCCACCTCGACACGGGCCAGGACGAGGTCGGCATCCGCCGATGGGACGCGAACGCACCCGCCATCCGCGCGTTCGACGGCATCGAGGTCTTCCCGTACGACGCCGCGTGGGTCCAGACGGCGCGGTTCACGCCGGTCGACGGCTCGCGGACCGTGCCGTTCGAGCACATCCGAGACAACGGAGGATCACGGGAGCTCGTCGTCCCCGGCGACATCGCGTTCACTCGGGACGGCGTCGAGTACACGATGAGCGCCTTCGACGACGGCGGCACGCTCCTCCTCGTGTTCGGCGACGCGACGAACGGCCGAGATGACGAGTCGGGCACCTACGGCGCCGGCCGGTTCCTGTTCGTGCAGCGGACCGACGACGGAGGCTTCGGCACGGCGGGCGAGGTCGTCCTCGACTTCAACCGCGCGTTCGTGCCGCCCTGCGGCTTCTCCGTGCAGTACAACTGTCCGATGCCGCCGCCGCAGAACCGGTTCGCCGGAGACGTCCTCGCCGGAGAACGGATCGTCCGGTTCCGCGAGGGCTTCGACCTCTACACCGTCTGACCCCCAGCACCCCACAGCCTGCACCAGCATCATCACCCCCCACACCACAGGAGTATCCGTGAAGAGAACCATCGGGCTCGTCGCCCTGTCCGTCGCCGCCGCCGTCGCCCTCGCCGGCTGCGCGGGTGGTGGTGGCAGCTCGGCGACGGGCGACGACGCGACCATCGCCGTCGGCTCGCTCTACGAGCCGCAGAACCTCAGCAACACCGGCGGCGGCGGCCAGGGCGTCACGGAGGCCTTCACCGGCAACGTGTACGAGGGCCTGTACCGCCTCACGGACGACGGTGAGGTCGAACCGGTGCTCGCCGCCGACAGCACGGTGAGCGACGACGGCCTGACGTACACCTTCACCCTCAAGGACGGCGTCACCTTCCACTCCGGCGACCCGCTCACCTCGGCGGACGTGAAGTCGAGCATCGAAGCCGTGACCGCCGAGGACTCGCAGTCGGCGCGGAAGAGCAGCTTCGCGGTGATCTCCGACATCGCGACCCCCGACGACAAGACGGTCGTGATCACCCTCTCCGAGCGCTCCATCTCCTTCATCTACAACCTGAGCTACGTCTGGATCGTCAACGACGCGGCGAAGGACCTCAAGACCACCGAGGACGGCACGGGTCCGTACACGCTCGGCGACTGGAAGCGCGGCAGCACCCTGAGCCTCGAGCGCTGGGACGACTATTGGGGTGAGCCCGCCAAGAACGCGGAGGTGGTCTTCACCTACTTCACCGACGCGACCGCGCTCAGCAATGCGCTCGTCACCAAGCAGATCGACATCATCACGAGCGTGCAGAGCCCCGACCAGCTGAGCCAGTTCACCGACAACGCGGACTACGTCGTCTCCGACGGCGACTCCACGACGAAGGAGCTGCTCGCCTTCAACGACCGGGTCGCCCCGTTCGACCAGGCGCTCGTCCGCAAGGCGGTGTACTCCGCGATCGACACCAAGAAGCTGCTCTCGTCCATCTGGGGCGACTACGGCACGCTCATCGGGTCGATGGTGCCACCGACGGACCCCTGGTACGAGGACCTCACGCAGGTGAACCCGTACGACCCCGAGCTCGCCAAGCAGGAGCTCGCCGAAGCGGGCTTCGCCGACGGCTTCACCTTCACCCTCGACACCCCGAGCTACGACCCGCACCCGGCCGTCGCCGAGTTCCTCCAGAGTGAACTCGCGAAGGTCGGCATCACGGTCGAGATCAACACGATCAGCGCGGACGAGTGGTACTCGAAGGTGTTCAAGGAACGCGACTTCCAGGCGACCCTCCAGGAGCACGTGAACGACCGCGACGTCGTCTGGTACGGCAACCCGGACTTCTACTGGGGCTACGATAACCCCGAGGTGACCCAGTGGGTGTCGGAGGCCGAGCAGGCGACGACCACCGAGGAGCAGACGGCGAAGCTGAAGCTCGTCAACGAGCAGATCGCCGAGGACGCGGCGAGCGTGTGGCTCTACCTCTACCCGCAGATCGTCGTCGCCGCGAGCGACGTCTCGGGGTACGGCGTCAACGGCCTGAACTCGCAGTTCTTCGTGGCGGACATCGTCCGCAAGTAGTCGTCGCCCGGGCCGACCGGCACCGCCCGGTCGGCCCGGGCCTCGCTACGCTGAGGTCCACCATGCTCGCTTACCTGCTGCGCCGATCCGCGTTCCTCGTGGTGTCGTTCCTCGTCGCCATGACGGTGCTGTTCGTGCTGCTCCGGCTGCTGCCGGGCGACCCGTCGAACGCCCTGCTCTCGGTGAACGCCACGCAGGAGCAGATCGACGCGGCGCGCGAGCAGGTGGGAGCCGACCGGCCGCTCGGCGAGCAGTTCGCCGCCTGGTTCGGCGGCGTCCTCACCCTCGACCTCGGTTCCTCGTTCGTGAGCTCGCTCCCGGTCGGACCCGAGATCGCGTCGCGCCTCCAGGTCACCGTGCCGCTGACGCTCCTCGCGTTCCTCCTCGCCGTGGTGCTCGCCCTCGTGGCCGGTGTCGTGTCCGCACTCCGGGCCGACCGCTGGTACGGCATCGCGTTGTCCGGCCTCTCGCAGCTCGGGATCGCCGTGCCGGTGTTCTGGGTCGGCATCCTGCTCGTCAGCGTGTTCGCGGTGACGCTCCGACTGTTCCCGTCCGGCGGCTTCCCTCGCGACGACTGGGCAGATCCTGCCGCGGCACTCACGAGCCTCGCCCTCCCGGTCATCACCATCGCCATCGTCATGAGTGCGTCGATCACCCGATACGTCCGCTCCGCCACGCTCGACGTGGTCGGGAGCGACTATCTGCGCTCCGCACGGGCGCAGGGAGCCGGCTTCGGTGAGGCCCTGCTCCGACACGGCGCCCGGAACGCGGCGGTGCCCGTCGTGGCGATCCTCGGCATCGAGCTCGCCACCACCTTCCTCGGCGCCGTCGTGGTCGAGAGCGTCTTCAGTCTGCCCGGCCTCGGGTCGATGCTCCTGACGGCGATCCAGCAGCACGACTACCCGAACATCCAGGGCATCCTCCTCGTCTCGACCCTCGTCGTCCTCCTGACGGGCTTCGTCGCCGACATCGCGCAGCGGCTCATCGATCCGCGTCTGCGCACCTCGATCTCGGGGAACGGGCTCCGATGAGCGCCGTCGACGCCCAGACCGCGCTCGCCGACCGACGCCCGGTGCGGCGCCGCGCCCGGTCCGCGACGCTGACCGTCGGACTCGTCCTCGTCGGCGTCATCGCCGTCCTGGCGGCCGTCTCGCTCGTGTGGTTGCCCTTCGCCCCCACGGACACCTCCGGCGGTCGTCTCGAAGGCCCGACCGGCACCCACTGGCTCGGTACGGACAAGCTCGGTCGCGACCTGATGACCCAGCTCATGATCGGCGCGCGCATCGCGCTCGCGACCGGCGCCGGGGCCGTCGCGGTCGGCGCGGTCATCGGTATCGCCGTGGGACTCGCTGCGGCCTTCGCGTCGGCCTGGCTGGACGACACGATCTCCGCCGCGCTCGACGTCGTGATCGCCTTCCCGGTGCTCCTGCTCGCCATGCTCATCGTGGCAGCCCAGGGCGCGTCACTCGGCACCGCCATCATCGCGATCGGACTCGCCATGTCGGCCATCGTGGCCCGCCTGACCCGGATCCTCACGAAGCGGGTCCTCAGCGAGCAGTACGTGGTCGCGGCCAGGACTGCCGGGACGAGCTGGGCCGGTGTCATCGGCCAGCATGTGCTCCCGAACATCTGGCCCACCCTGAGCGTCAACCTCGCGCTGCAGTTCGGCATCGCCGTCCTCGCCGAAGCGAGCCTGTCGTACCTCGGCCTCGGCGCGCCGCCGCCGAACGCCTCCTGGGGGCGACTGCTGCAGGAGGCCCAGGCCACCGTCACGACGGCACCGATCGGCGCGATCGCTCCGGGTGTCGCCGTGGTGATGCTCGTGGTGGGCGTGAACTTCATCGCGGACGGCCTGCGGGACCTCGGCGATCCGACGAGGAGGCGCGGCGCATGAACGATCTCCTCGACATCTCCGGCCTGACCATCACCCGAGGCGTCCGGCGCGGTGCTCCCGACGGCGCTGACCAGCCGCTCCTCGACGGGCTGGACCTGACCATCGCCGCCGGGGGTCGCCTCGGACTCATCGGCGGTTCCGGGTCCGGGAAGTCCTTGACCTCCCTCGCGGTGATCGGGCTGCTCGGCGAACAGCTGAGCGCGAGCGGCAGCGTCGAACTGGCCGGCACCCAGGTGATCGGTGCCCCGGACCGCGCGCTGCGGCCACTCCGCGGTCGGGTTGCCGGACTCGTCTTCCAGGAGCCGCTGACCGCACTCGACCCGCTCATGCGGGTCGGCGCCCAGCTCGCCGAGCCCCTGCGTCGCCATCTGGGACTCCGGGGCGAACGGCTCAAGGAGGCCGTCGAAGCAGCCCTCGTCGAGGTGTCCCTCACCGACACTGCGCGCATCGCCGCCTCCTACCCCCACGAGCTGTCCGGCGGGCAGCGGCAGCGCATCGCCATCGCCATCGCGCTCGCCGGTCGCCCGCAGCTCCTCATCGCGGACGAGCCGACGACGGCGCTCGACGTGACCGTCCAGGCGGAGGTGCTCGCGCTCATCGACCGGCTCGTCCGGGAACGCGGCATGGCGCTCCTGTTCATCAGTCACGACCTCGCCGTCGTGTCGACCATGGTCGACGAGGTCGTCGTGCTGAGCGAGGGTCGGGCCGTGGAACGCGGCGCGGTGGCGCAGGTGCTGAAGGCACCGCAGCACGAGGACACCCGTCGTCTGGTCACCAGCGCACGCGCGCTCGACGACGCGCTGGAGGACCCACGATGACCGATGCACCGATCACGACGACGCCGATCCTCGAGCTGGATGCGGTCGGTTTCCGGTACCGCGGCGGTCAGGAGGCCCTGGCCGACGTGTCGCTGGCCGTCGGCGCAGGAGAGGCCGTCGGGATCGTCGGTCAGTCCGGCGCCGGTAAGAGCACCCTCCTCCGGCTGCTGCTCGGCCTCGACCGGCCGACCACGGGCTCGGTCCGGTTCGACGGTGGCGCACTGGACCCCCGCGATCGGACACGGGTCCGTCGGTTCCGCGCATCGGTGCAGGCCGTCTTCCAGGATCCGTACTCCTCGCTCGATCCTCGGCAGCGCATCGGGCGCATCGTTGCCGAACCGCTGCGATCCCTCCGTCTGGCGACCACCGAGCAGGCGACCGTCCGCGCGACCGAGGTACTCGAGGCGGTGGGACTGCCCGCCGACGCGGCGTCGCGGTTCCCGCACGAGTTCTCGGGCGGCCAGCGGCAGCGGATCGCCATCGCCCGCGCGATCGTCCCGAACCCCCGGCTCCTCCTCGCCGACGAGCCCGTCAGTGCCCTCGACATGAGCACCCGGATCCAGATCATCGAGCTCCTCGCCGAGCTGCGGGCCTCGAACGGTCTGGCGCTCGTGATGGTCTCGCACGACCTCGGCACGGTGGCCGCGCTGTGTGAACGCACGATGGTCCTCCGACACGGGCAGGTCGTCGAGGCCGGCGCCACCGCGCAGGTCCTCCACGATCCCGCCGAGGCCTACACGAAGCAGCTCATCGCGGCGATCCCCCGCCTCCCGCGCTGAGTCGACGACGAGGCCGACGCCATCGGCCCGGCCGAGCCGGGAATACGGCGCCGGCGGACGGTGTTCGACTCCGAGTGGCCTCGGCCGCATCGACTCTCCACAGGAACAGGACCCGTGACGCAGGATTCAGCGCAGCCCGACGACCACGACGAGGACCAGCCTGGGGCCGAGCGCCCCTGGCTCAGCGACGAGGAGCGGGCGGCACTCCGCAAACCACTTCCGGAGCGGGCGGTCGTCACGAGCCTCGCGTTCACCGGTCTCGTCGCGGCGTTCATGATGACGCTCGTCACCCCACTCGTGCCGACGCTTCCCACGATCCTCGGCGTGCACGCCTCCGACAGCATGTGGGTCGTGACGGCCACGCTCCTGTCGGCCGCGGTCGCGACCCCGATCGCCGGTCGGCTCGGCGACCTCTACGGCAAACGACGGATGGTGCTCATCCTGCTCGGGATCATGATGGCCGGATCGGTGCTCGCCGCCTTCTCGTCCACGATCGTCCCGCTCATCGTCGCCCGTGCCCTCCAGGGGATGGCGATGGGCGTGATCCCGCTCGGCATCAGCATCCTGCGCGACGTGCTCCACGCGAAGCGGCTCGGCCCCGCGGTCGCGCTCGTGAGTGCCACCCTCGGCATCGGTGGTGCCGTCGGTCTCCCGATCTCCGCCGTGATCTCGCAGTACCTGGACTGGCATGTGCTGTTCTGGGTCGCGGGTGCACTCGGGCTCATCGGCTTCGTCCTCGTCGCGCGCTTCGTCCCGGTGAGCACCCTCCGGAGCGAAGGCGGTTTCGACTGGATCGGCGCGATCGGTCTCGCCGCCGGCCTCGTCCCGATCCTCCTCGCCGTCTCGAAAGGCAACGAGTGGGGTTGGACGAGCGTCGGGACCCTCAGCTGCTTGATCGGCGGCGTCGTCGTGCTCCTGCTCTGGGGGTGGTTCGAGGTACGGTCCTCCAGCCCGCTCGTCGACCTGCGCATCGCCGCCAGGCGGACGGTGCTCTTCACGAACCTCGCATCCATCACGGTCGGCTTCGCCTTCTTCGGCAGCACGGTCGTCCTCCCGGGCATCCTCGAGGCGCCGGTCGGCACCGGGGTCGGTCTCGGGCAGAACATGCTCATCGCGAGCCTCTGCCTCATGCCCAGCGGTCTCATCATGTGGGCGATGTCGCCGGTCGCCGCTCGACTGACCGCGGCCAAGGGCGCACGGTTGAGCCTGCTGATCGGCATCACGATCATCGCGGTCGGCTACGCGATCGCGATCGGACTCATGACCCAGGTCTGGCACACCGTGCTCACGGCCACCGCGGTCGGCTTCGGGGTGGGGTTCGCCTACGCCGCCATGCCGACGCTCATCATGGGTGCCGTCCCGCCCAGCGAGACGGCGGCGTCCAACGGACTCAACTCCGTGATGCGGACGCTCGGTTCCACGATCGCGAGTGCGGTGATCGGCGCCATCCTGGCCTCCCAGGTCGTCACCGACGGAGCTGTCACGACACCCAGTGCGGACGCCTTCCGTCTGAGCTTCGCGATCTGCGCTGCAGCAGCCGTCGTCGGACTCGTCTGCACGATCCTGCTGCCGCGGCACCTGGCCAAGGACACCCGCTCCAGCCTCCACGAGGGCTGATGGGCGATCAGCCCACGATCCCGAGCGCGAACGGGAGGACCGGGCCGGATCCGGCGCGGCGGAGCGCGCGACCGGCGACGGTGAGCGTCCACCGACTGTCGGCCCGGTCGTCGACGAGCAGGACCGGCGCGCCCTCGAGCGCTGCGAGCTGCGCCCGGAGTTCGGATCCGACGGTGAAGGCGTCCCAGACGCCCGCCAGACGGTAGGCGCTGTTGCCGCCGGGACCACCGCGCGGGCCGTCGCCGACGAGGTCGAGCTCCCCGAGGTACGGCAGTCGCCCGAGCGACGCGATGCCCCTCGCCACCGAGTCGACGAGCTGCGGACGCGACCGTGACGGCACACTGACCACGGCGGCCGGCCGTTGCGTCCACGGCCAATCCGCCAGGACGCGGACACTCGCGTCGATGACCGCGCGGGAGGCGGGAGCGTCGGGTGCACCCGCGGCGAAGAGCTCGCGCAGCACACCACCCCAGCCGAGGTCGGTGAGCCGAGCGAGCGCACGCCCGGCCTCGAGGCGGTCGTCGAGCGCGATGCGTCCCTTCACCGCTGCGCCGTCGGCGGTGACGCCGAGGCGGTCGGCTCCCGTGGGCCACTGCGCCCGCGGTTCGAGCTCCACGCCGACCCGACCGAGCGCTTCCGACGCGGAGGCGGCCGCCGCACTGTCGAGTTCGGTGGGGAACCACGGCCCGGCGCAGCGGTCGCACCGGCCACAGGGCACCGCGCTCGCGTCGTCGAGCTCACGTTGCAGCACGAGCATCCTGCACTCGTCGCCCCGCTCGTAAGCCAGCATCGCCTGTTGCTCCGCCACCCTGGCCTCGGCGATCCGCCGGTACCGCTCCCGGTCGTAGACCCACGGCTGCCCGGTCGACACCCATCCCCCGGCCACCCGCTGCACCGCGCCGTCGACGTCGAGCACCTTGAGGAGGAGTTCGAGGGGTGTGCGACGCAGGTTGACGAGCGCCTCGAGCGCGGGCGTGGACCGCGGCTGACTGTCGAGTGCCTCGAGCACCGCGGTGGCCCGCGCTTCGTCCGGCATCGACGCGGTCGCGAAGTACTGCCAGATCTCCTCGTCCTCCGCCCCGGGCAGGAGCAGGACGTCGGCATGCTCGGTGGCGCGGCCGGCGCGACCGACCTGCTGGTAGTACGCGACCGGCGAGGACGGAGCGCCGAGATGCACGACGAACCCGAGGTCCGGTTTGTCGAACCCCATGCCGAGCGCGCTCGTCGCGACCAGCGCCTTCAAGCGGTTCTCCTTGAGGAGCCGCTCCGACTCCTCGCGTTCATCGGGATCGGTCCGGCCCGTGTAGGCCCGGACCTCGTGACCGGCCTCGCGCAGCAGCCGCGCGGTGTCCTCCGCGGCGGACACCGTGAGCGTGTAGATGATGCCGGACCCGGTGAGCCCGCCGAGGTGGCTGAGCAGCCAGGTGAGGCGGTCCCGGGACTCCGGCAGCCGGAGCACGCCGAGCCGGAGGGACGCCCTCGCGAGCGAGCCGCGGATGGTGAGCACCTCGGCTCCGTGGGAGCCTGCGGCGCCGGGTGCGGCGAGCTGCTCGGCGATGTCGCGGACGACGCGTCCGTTGGCCGTCGCGGTGGTCGCCAGAACCGGGACCTCGGCCGGGAGGCGTCCGATCAGTTCGGCGAGCCGCCGGTAATCGGGTCGGAAGTCGTGTCCCCAGTCGGAGATGCAGTGCGCCTCGTCCACCACCAGCATGCCCGTGCGGGCCACGAGGGTCGGGAGCTGTTCATCGCGGAAGCGTGGATTGTTGAGCCGCTCGGGTGACACGAGCAGGACGTCGACCTCGTCGGCCTCCAGGCGCGCCCGGACGTCGTCCCATTCGTGTGCGTTCGCCGAGTTGATCGCCACAGCGCGCACGCCGGCGCGCTCGGCGGCCGCCACCTGGTCGCGCATGAGCGCGAGCAACGGCGAGACCAGCAGCGTCGGCCCGGCGCCCCGTCGGCGCAGGAGGGCGGTCGCGATGAAGTAGACGGCGGACTTGCCCCAACCGGTGCGCTGGACGACGAGCGCACGACGATGTTCGTCGACGAGCGCGAGGATCGCTTCGAGTTGACCGTCGTGGAACGTGGCCCCCGGAACGCCCGTGAGTGCGGCGAGCGCCGCCGTCGCCTCGGCGACCGATCCGGTGGGGGTCGGTTCGGGGTGGGCGGGGGTGGGCGCGCTGGGCTGGGACATGCGGCAAGTCTGTCAGGAGCTGCTGACGGTGGACTGCGTCGGCGTCTCGGAGGGGCGGTGTCCCGTCGGTTGGTCGGTTGTGGAGGAGCCGCTATCGACCGTCCGCTGCGGCGACGAGTTCGGCGATGATGAACTTGGTCTGCCCCATCATGCATTGCATGGCCCGTGCCGCGCGTTCCCGGTCGGGGTCGTTCTGCAGTTCGGCGAGGATGCCTGGCACGATCTGCCAGGACAGTCCCCAGCGGTCCTTGAGCCAGCCGCATTGGCTCGGGGCGCCGCCGTCGGCGATGAGGGCGTCCCAGAGCCGGTCGATCTCGTCCTGGGTGTCGGCTCTGACGGAGAAGGAGAACGCCTCGGTGAACGAGAAGATGGGCCCGGCGTTCATCGCGCTGACGGGGAGTCCCTCGAGCTCGAACTCGACGACCATCGCCTGGCCGGCCGGCATGGGTCCGCCCTCCGGGTAGCGGCTCACCGAGGTGATCCGGGAGTCGGGGAACAGTGACACGTAGAAGGTCGCCGCCTCCTCGGCTTGCGAGTCGTACCAGAGGAACGGGGTGACGCGGTGCTCCATCATGTCGTGCTCCCTCTCAGCCCGGGCGTCGTCGCTCAGGCGCTCTTCTTGCGTTTCGTCGCGGTCGACGGTTTCGACGCCGCGGTCTTGGCGGTAGCGGTCTTCGCGCCACTCGTCTTGGCGGTACCCGTCTTCGCGGTAGCGGTCTTCGCCGAGCTGCTCGTCGCGGCGGGCTTGGCGGCGCCGGATCGCTTCGCTGTACTCGCCGTCTTCGCGCCGGTCGTGCCACGTTGCCGTTCGATGCTGCGTTGCAGCACCTCCATGAGGTCGATCGGCTCGGCGCCCGTGTCGTCGTCGGGTTCGGGCTGCTCGCCGAAGGTGGCGGCGGTGTCGAGTGCGTCGCCCTGCTCGAGTTTCGCGTCGATGAGCTTCCGGAGCTGTGCCTGGTATTCGTCGACGAACGCGTCCGGGCGGAAGCGGGACGAGAAGGACTCGACGAGCGCCTCCGACATCTCGAGTTCCTTGGCGGAGATGCGGACGCGTTCCTCGAGGGCCGGGAACCGCACCTCCCGGACCTCGTCCTCCCAGAGCAGTGTCTGCAGGAGGATGACGTCCTCGCGCACCCGGAGGGCACCGAGACGCGTCTTCTGGCGGAGGGCGAACCGCACGATGGCCGTGCGGTCGGTCTCCTCGAGCGTCCGCCGGAGGAGGACGTAGGCCTTCGACGAGGAGGAGTCCGGTTCGAGGAAGTAGCTGCGGTCGAACATGATCGGGTCGAGGTCGTCGCTCGGCACGAACTCGACGACCTCGATCTCGCGGCTGCGTTCCTCGGGGAGTGATGCCAGGTCGTCGGCGGTGAGGACCACCGTCTGCTCGCCGTCCTGGTAGGCCTTGTCGATGTGGTCGTAGCTGACGACCTTCCCGCAGACCTCGCACTTGCGCTGGTACCGGATGCGTCCGCCGTCGGCGTCGTGGACCTGGTGCAACGAGAGGTCGTGGTCCTCCGTGGCGCTGTACACCTTCACCGGGACGTTCACCAGGCCGAAGGTGACCGCACCCTTCCAGATCGCGCGCATGACCGCTCCCGTCCGCGGGCGGATCCGCCCGCGCTGTCGTGGTGACCAGTAGACACCCGGAACATCGTCAAGGGCTAGCCCTTGACGCCCGTGGGCGGCAGGCTGATCGCCATGGCGAGGACGAGCGGTGGCGGCGGGCAGACGCAGTGGGTCGACGTCGACGGACGCCGGATCCAGCTCACCCATCTCGACAAGGTGCTGTACCCCGAGACCGGCACGACGAAGGCCGAGGTCCTCGCCTACTACGCCGCGGTCGCCGAACACCTCCTCCCGCACCTCGCCGATCGGCCGGTGACCAGGAAGCGCTGGGTGCACGGCGTCGGGACGGCTGCGTCGCCGGAGTCGGGGTTCTTCCAGAAGGACCTGGGTGCCTCGGCTCCTGACTGGGTCCGACGGCTCCCCATCGAGCACAGCGATCACACGAACGAGTACCCGATCGTCGACGATCTCGCGACACTCACGTGGCTGGCGCAGCTGGGTGCGCTCGAGCTGCACGTGCCGCAGTGGCGGTTCGACCGGTCCGGCGAGCGCCGTCCGCCCGACCGTCTCGTCCTCGACCTCGATCCGGGTGAGGGGGTGTCCCTCGCCGAGTGCGCGGGGGTCGCGGGCCTGGCGCGGGCGGTGTTGGTGGACATGGGGTTGGATCCGGTTCCGCTCACGAGTGGGAGCAAGGGGATCCACCTGTACGCGGCGTTGGACGGTCGGCAGAGTTCCGCGGAGGTGTCGCTCGTGGCGCATGAGCTCGCGCGGGCGCTGGCTGCAGACGAGCCGGGCCTCGTGGTGAGCGAGATGTCGAAGCAGCGACGCACGGGGAGGGTCTTCGTCGACTGGAGTCAGAACAACGGGTCGAAGACGACGATCGCGCCGTTCTCGCTGCGGGGTCGGTCGCGGCCGACGGTGGCGGCTCCCCGCCGGTGGGAGGAGCTCGACGATCCGGGGCTGGCGCAGCTGGAGTTCCCTGCGGTGCTCGAGCGTCTGGTGGACGGTGAGGACCCGTTGCGGGTGCTCGGCGACCCGCGTCCGTCGATCACGATCCGCCCGTCGGAACACGAGGACCGGCTCGTGGAGTATCGGCGAAAGCGGGACGCGGAGCGGACGCCCGAGCCCGTCCCGGACGGACCGCCGTCGCCTCCCGCTGCCGGGACGCCGCCCTCGTTCGTGATCCAGCGGCACGAGGCCAGGAAACTCCACCACGACTTCCGACTCGAGCACGACGGCGTGCTGGTGTCCTGGGCCCTGCCGAAGGGGGTGCCGACGGATCCGAGCAGCAACCATCTGGCGGTGCGCACGGAGGACCACCCCATCGAGTACGGCAGTTTCGAGGGGACGATCCCCGCTGGCGAGTACGGGGCCGGTGAGGTGACCATCTGGGACGCGGGCACCTACGAGCTGGAGAAGTGGCGCGACGACGAGGTCATCGGGACCCTGCACGGCCGGGCGGGAGGTGCGCTCGGCGGGCCGATGCGGTTCGCGCTCATCCGGACCGCGGGCGGGACGGGACGGGAGGCGCCGTCGTGGCTCATCCACCGGATGCGCGCCCCGGGTGACCCGCCGGCTCCGCCGGTCGCACGGTCTCGTGGGATCCCCACCCCCATGCTCGCGAGTGTCGCGGCACCCGGCGAGCTGGTCGACGACGGATCCTGGGCGTTCGAGATGAAGTGGGACGGCATCCGTGCGATCGCCAGCGTCGACGGCTCGACGGGGCGGGTGCGGTTGTCGAGCAGGAACGGCAAGGACCTCACGGCGGCGTACCCGGAGGTGGTCGAGGAACTCGCGGCGTCGCTCGCCGGCCGTGCGGTCGTCCTCGACGGCGAGATCGTGGCGTCGGGGCCTGACGGCCGTCCCGACTTCTCGCTGCTGCAGCGTCGGATGCAGCTCACCGCGGAGCGGGACGTCGAACGGGAGCGCCGTCGGACGCCGGTCCGGCTGCTGCTGTTCGACCTGCTCGCGCTGGACGACACGGATCGGACGGAGCTGCCCTACCGGGAGCGTCGCGAGCTGCTCGAGCGGACGATCCGATCCGGGACCGTCGTCCAGGTGCCACCGACGATCGACGGCTCGCTCGACGATGCGCTCGAGGTGAGTCGCGGGTTGCGGTTGGAGGGGGTGATGGCGAAGGAGCTCGACGGACGCTACCGGCCGGGTCGGCGCAGCAGCACCTGGGTCAAGTTCAAGCACGAACGCATGGAGGAGGTCGTCGTGGCCGGCTGGCGTCCCGGTCGGGGCGGGCGCTCGGGTGGGATCGGGTCGCTCCTGCTCGGGGTGCCGGGCTCGGACGGGCTGCTGCACTACGCGGGTCGGGTCGGAAGCGGTTTCAGCGACCGGGAGTTGGCGGCGACCGCGCTCCGCTTCGAACGGCTGGGTCGGGTGTCGACGACACTCGTGGGTGTCCCGCCGGCCGACGCGGCCGACGCCAACTGGGTGGAACCGGTCCTCATCGGGGAGGTCCGCTTCAGCGAGTGGACACCGGACGGACGGTTCAGGCACCCGGTCTGGCGTGGGTGGCGCCCCGATCGGACGGTGGACGACCTCGAAGCACCGGACCGCGGACGCTGAGCCCGCGCATCGACCGCGGACGTCCCGTCAGGACAAGCGGCCGGATTCGGCGAGGAGGGCGAGGACGGCCGAGACCCGAGGGTTGCTCGAGGTGTCGTGCTCGATCCCGAGTGCGGCGTAGATCGCCGTGAGGTGGTTCTGGACGGACTTCTCCGCGATCCCGAGCCTGGTCGCGATCCCCGTGTTCGAGCGACCGGTCGCGAGCAGCTGCAGCACGGCGTACTGCCGATCGGTGAGCGACTCGAGACTCGACCCCGCTCTGGGCCGGGTCCGGTCGATGAGTTCGGGATCGAGCATCGTCTCGCCACGAGCGGAGACCCGGATGGCCTCGAGCAGGATCTCGCGCGTGAGTGACGAGGTCTTCGACAGGTAGCTCCAGCCGTCGCGGACGTCCGCCGGCATCTCGAGCAGCATGTCCATGAGGTCGTAGGCGGAGAGCAGGACGACACCGAGGCCGGGTTGCGCCCGGCGGAGGGAGACGCCGAGGCTCACCCCGTTGCCGTCGGGCAGCTCGATGTCCATGGTCAGCACGTCCACCGTTCCCGGGAGGAACAGCCTGCGGGCATCAGCGACCGTACCGGCACGCCCGACGAACTCCACGCCTGGCGCCCCGTCGAGCAGCTCGGCGAGCATGCCGCCGAGCAGCGGCTGATCCTCGATCACGCCGACACGCAGCGGCCCGATGGTAGCGGCGTCCGTCGTCGCGTCACCGACCGTGGACAGCGCGACGGGCGAGGGGTCGGAGTGCGACTGGTGGTGCATGTTCCGAGTATCCCGGATCGACCGGGGAACGACCGAGGGGGAAGCTCCCGACCGGCCGCACGTCGATGTCGGCGGTGGCGCGCACGGCAGGTCAGAATGGAGCCATGACCCAGGAGGCCCGGACCGCTCGCGCTGAGCGCTGGAGCGACAGCCGGGCGTTCATCACGGCCAGTGGCGCCATGGCCGCGGTCTTCGGACTCGCGGTGTCCTTCCAGAGCGTCTACATCTACACCTGGGTCGCCCCGGGCGGGACACGTGGCATGCTCGCCGAACGGGTCACCGCCAACCTCGTCTCGTTGAGCGCGGCGATCCTCGTGCTCGCACTCCTGCTGTGGTCGAGGTGGGGGCCGTCGCTCCACGAGTGGTGGCGCCCGAAGGTGCTCGCGGGTGTCCTCCTCGTGGCGATGCTGACGGGGCTGCTGCGAAGCGGACTCCAGCTCCTGCTGGGCGTGTACCGCGATCCGAGCCTGCAGACGGTCCTCGTCGAAGCCGGGACGACGACGCTCGCCCTGGCGGTCTGCGCGACGTTCGGGTTCAGCCTCAGTGCGGCCCGGCGTCGCGCCCGCGAGGAGGAGCGAGCGCACGCCGATCAGCGACACCGGGCCGACCTCGCCCTCCAGTCCCTGCAGGGTGAGGAGCTGCGGGTGAAGCGGGAGGTCGCGGAAGGCCTGCACGGCACCCTGCAGCAGCACCTCGTCCTCATCAGCGCCCAGCTCGCATCCGTCACCACGGCACTCGAGCAGGGCGGCCCGGACGTCGCGTCGGAGGCGGCCAGGACTCTGCGGTCGCTCGGCGAGGAACTCCGCACCGTGCGCGAGCGCGACGTGCGGGAACTCAGCCGGCTCCTGTCGCCGCCGCTGCTCGAGGTCGGGATCGCCCCGAGCATCCGGGCGATCCTGCAACGGCTCCCCCCGTCGATCACCACCAGTCTCGACGTCTCGCCGGGCTTCCGGCTCCTCGACGACCCGATCGACAACGTCTTCACGACCGCGGAGCGCGCGGTCGTCGTCCGCACGCTCGAGGAAGGCGTGACGAACGCGCTGACCCACGGGGCAGCCGACCGACTCGTCGTGGACCTCCGGGTCTCGTCACCCGCCACCGAGCGGCGAGGGACGATGGCGGGCGCCGTCGAGCTGCGCGTCGTCGACAACGGCTCCGGTCTCCGCGACGACGCCGAACCGTCCGGCGGCCTGCTGCAGCTGGATCGACGGGCCGGCGCGTTCGGCGGGTCCCTCAGGGTCGGCCCGGCACCCGACGACGAGACCGGCGGCACCGTCCTGACGCTGACGATGCCCTACCGCTCGCCGGTGATCCGCTGAACCGGATCAGGCGGTCGAGGTCTCGGTCAGCAGTTCGCGGACGCGCGGGACGACCGTGGAGCCGTACAGACCGATGCTGTCCATGAGGTGCTCGTGCGACAGCGAACCGTTGCTGATCTTCAGATCCACGCGGGACAGCCCCAAGCCGTCGACCGCGGTCGCGACCTTCCGTGCGACCGTCTCGGGCGAACCGACGAACAGCGCACCCTCCGGGCCGGCCTCCTGCTCGAAGTGCCCGCGCGTCATCGGGCTCCAGCCCCGCTCGCGGCCGATCCGGTCCATCATCGCCCGGTAGTGCGGCCAGAGCTGCTCCTGCGCGAGCTCATCGGTCTCGGCGATGTGGGCAGGCGAGTGCATGCCGACGGGCTGGGTCGGCAGCTGGAACTGCGCGAGTGCGCGGTGGTAGAGGTCGACGAAGGGGGCGAACCGCAGCGGCCCACCGCCGATCACGGCCAGCATCATCGGCAGGCCGTATCGAGCGGTCCGCACGACCGACTCGGGGCTTCCGCCGACACCGACCCACGTCTTCAGCTTCCCGTGCTCCACCCGGGGGTAGACCGACTGCTCCCGGAGCGGCGCGCGCGTCTTGCCCGACCAGGTGACCGGTTCCTGCTCGAGGAGGGCGACGAACAGCTCGAGCTTCTCCTCGAAGAGCTCCTCGTACTGTGACAGCTCGTACCCGAAGAGCGGGAACGACTCGGTGAAGGATCCGCGGCCCAGGATGGCCTCGGCCCGCCCTCCGGAGATGCCGTCGAGCGTCGCGAACCGCTGGTAGACCCGAACCGGGTCGTCGGAGCTCAGCACCGTGACAGCGGATCCGAGATGGATGCGCTCGGTGCGGGCCGCGATCGCCGCCAGCACGACCTCGGGTGACGAGACCGCGAAGTCCTCACGGTGGTGCTCCCCCACGCCGATGAAGTCGAGGCCGACCGCCTCGGCGTAGACGCCCTGCTCCACGACGTTGCGCAGGACCTGCGCCTGGGACAGTGGCGCGCCGTCGGCGTCGACCGTGACGTCACCGAAGGTGTCGATGCCGAACTCGAGGGGTGTGGTCATGAGGTTCTCCAACGTCGTGTGGCTCGCCGCGAGCTGTCACGGCGATTGTATGTGTTTGCATACATATCGGTGAACCCCGTCACTGCGACGGGTATTCCCGATCCACCCAGGGTGGCAGAACCGGACGCCGGCTGGGAGCGCCTTCTCAGCCGTCCCTGGCAAGCTGGAAGACCTGCACCCCGAGCCTTGGAGCCCCTGTGTCGCCGCGCCGCCTCTTCCGCCTGATCGCGATCGCCGAGGCGATCACCTGGACCCTGCTCATCATCGGGATGATCCTCAAGTACGTCACGAAGACGACCGACCTCGGCGTGAGCATCGGTGGCGCGCTGCACGGCTTCGTGTTCCTCGTGTACGGCGCGACGGTCCTGCTCATCGGGATCAACCAGCGCTGGCCCATCGGCACGATCCTCGTGGGCCTCGTGAGCGCCGTCGTCCCGTACGCGACCATCCCCTTCGACCTCTGGGCGGACCGCACCGGCCGACTCGACGGGGCGTGGCGCCGCGAGGCGGGCGCCGACCCGCGCGACCAACGCGTGCTCGACCGCCTGACGCGCTGGCTCGTCCGACACCCGATCCTGCTCGTGGTCGTCGGCGGCCTCGTGGTCGTCGCCGTCTTCACGGCCCTGCTCGTCGTCGGGCCGCCGGTCCCGAAGGGCTGATCGTCAGGGTCCCTGCGGACCGCCGGGGCCAACCCCTACGCTCAGCCGAGCAGCTCGACCAGATCCCGCGTGATCTCGGAGCGGGCCTCATCGGTGGAGATCGTCGCCGTACCGTCGCCGGGCTGCACCCCGTAGTCACCGAAGCTCGCGTGGTTCGCCCCCTCGATCTCGATCATCGTCGCGTCAGCGGGCAACCGGACGCGCGCGTCGGCGACCTTCTCCGGGGTACTCAGTCCGTCGTCGCTCCCCGCGAGGCTCAGCACCTCGAGGGAGGAGCCGGAGAGGTCGTTCGCGCAGTAACTCCCGAACAGGACGAGACCCGTCACCGCGGGATCCTCCGCGAGCTGGCAGGCTCGCACCCCACCGAGTGAGTGGCCACCGACGAACCAGGTGTCGACGTCCGGGGCGGCGGCGGTGAACGTCTCCAGCGGCCGTTGGTCGAAGAACGCCAGGTTGAGCGTCGGCTTCGTGATGACCACGGTCACGCCGGCCTCCTCCACGACGCCGGACAGCTTGTACAGGTAGGCGTAGGGGTCGACCTTCGCCCCGGGGATGAAGACGAGACCGGTACCGGAGGCAGGACGCTCGGCGTCCGCGGTCGGGGTGAGGACCACCGCATCGCCGACGTCGGTGACGGAGACCGCGGGGTCCTCCCACACCGCGAGTGCGGCGGGACGAGTGCCCTGCATGACGATCTGGGTCCAGACGACGAACCCGAGGACGACGACGAGCACCGCAGAGAGGATTCCGATGAGGATCGGCTTCAGCCGCCCCGCCCGCCGTAGTCGGCCAGGGTGCTCGGTCACATCGCTCATGTCGTTCCTCCACGCTCGGCGCCCCGCGAGGATCACGGCGGACCGGCTCCCTCCAGTATCCCAAACCCGGCCCGGCGCGCGTCGGTCGCAAGGCACGCTGCTGTCCGCTGGGCGCTCGGGTCCCGGTCGCGCTGTCAGGCGATCGGCCTATGCTCGACGGGTGACCACCACTCGCACGAAGCACCCCACCGGGCCGTCGATGACGATCGGCCTCATCACGCACCCGACGAAGAACATCGACGACTCCGTCCGCATCCTCCGCTCATGGCAGCTCGAACACGGCGCGCGCCTCGTCGGACTCCGCGCCGAGGCCAACCGGCTCGGCGACGACGTCGAACTGCTCGACGAGGACGCCTTCGCGTCGTCGGTCGACGTCGCCGTGGCGATGGGCGGCGACGGCACGATGCTCGGGGCGATGCGGCTGCTCGCCGGCCGATCCGCACCGGTGCTCGGCGTCAACTACGGCAACGTCGGCTTCCTCGTGGAGGTCGAACCGGCCGCACTCGCGGAGGCGCTCCAACGGGTCAGCGACAACGAGTTCTCCCTCGAACCGCACCACGGCCTCGAGGTGACGATCACCACCGGCGAGCAGGTCGCCCATCTCCTCGCCTTCAACGACGTCTCCATCGCCCGGCGCCCGGGAACCGGCGTGGTCATGGCCGACCTCGCCGTGGACGGCACCGCCTACGGGTACTTCAAAGCCGATGCGATCGTGATCGCCACCCCGACCGGATCGACCGCCTACAACTACGCGGCCGGCGGACCGGTGCTGTCCCCCGCCGTCGCCGCCACTGTCGTGACGCCGGTCGCCCCGATGTCGGGCATCGACCGCTCCTTCATCCTCGGGCCGGCGGAGCGCCTGCAGTTCTCGATCGGGACGGCGACCAAGCAGGCCGCCGTCGAGATCGACGGCCAGGTCCTCGCCGATGTTGCAAGTGGCGCGGTCGTGACCGTCCGGCTCGTGCGCGACGCAGCCAACGTCGTCCGTCTCGACCCGAGCCGGCACTCGCGCAAGGGCCGGATGAAACTCAGCCTGCTCGACCTCCCGTTGCGGCGCGATCAGCTGCTCGACCTCGTTCCACCGGACATCCGCGCGCGCGTCGAGCGTCCGTCGCGGGTCCGCCGGACGCGGAGCAAGCCGGCCGACCCCTCGCACTGAGTCCCGCGCCCGCCGGCAGCGCGGCGCCGGGGCGGGGCGGGGCGGAGCGTCACGACGTCGGCAGGACGACCCCGATCGGTTCGCGCTTCTCCGCCTGGAAGCGGTCCTCCGTGCGTCCGTAAGCCCAGTACCCGGACAGAGAGAGCTGGGAGCGGTCGAGCCCTCGTTGAGTGAGGAACACCTCGCGCAACGCCTTCATCGACTCCCGCTCGCCATGGGCGAAGACCTGCACGCGTCCGTCGGGCCACGGGTGTCCGCTGATGGCGGTCGCGAGGAGCGCGGCCGTCGATTCATCGCGGGCCGCACGGCCGACCCAGATCAGCTGCACCCCGGCCGGGTGGTCGAGGTCGACGAGGTCGTCCCGGCCACCGATCTCGAGGAACGCGAGCCCTTTCGCGTCCGCCGGGAGCGCCTCGAGGGCGGCGGCGATCGCGGGGATCGCCGACTCGTCGCCCGCGAAGAGGTGCCAGTCGGCGGTCGGGTCGGGTCGGTAGGCACCGCCGGGTCCGGCGAGCACGACGCGGTCTCCCGGCTGCGCGGCAGCGGCCCATGGGCCGGCGATCCCCTCATCGCCGTGCACCACGAAGTCGATGTCCATGGTGCCCGCCGCCTGGTCCACGCGTCGCACGGTGTAGGTGCGGGTGACCGGGAGGTCGGCGGGTGCCAGCGTCTCGCGGAGCGCCGCGAGGTCGTACGGCGGCTCGAGGCCGAGTTCGGGCTTGGCGAAGGAGATCTTCACGTAGCTGTCGGTGGCGTCCTTGGGCTGGAAGTCGGCGAAGCCGGGACCGCCGAGGGTGAGGCGCACGAGGTGCGGTGTGACCCAGGAACTGCGGACCACCTCGAGGATGATCTGTGGACGTGGGGCTCGAGGTCGCGGTGTCGTCGTCATGATTGTCTCCATTCTGCCGCCCATCGGACGGTCTCGGCATCCCCGATCCCGCTGTCATACTTGAGGGATGGCTACGACCGCAGGCTGGTACCCGCACCCCGACGACCCGACGAAGGAACTCCACTTCGACGGCGAGACCTGGGGCGACTCGAGGGTGCTGCGGTTCCAGCGGGACAAGCCCTCGCAGGCCGAAGCCGCGGGCTGGTACCCGCACCCGACCGACGAGGAACGCCAGGTCCACTTCGACGGACGAGCGTGGACGGACACGCGGGTGTTGCAGCTCAGCGGCGGCGCTTCCGGTGACGGTGGGCAGGCGCCGGTCTACGTGTCGCCCGCCGAACTGCCGGCACCGGAACGCGAGAGCCGCGCCTGGACGATCACCAAGGCCACCCTGTCGTTCGGGCCCATCGTCGCCATCGCGGTCGTCGGCGTGCTGGCGATCGTGAGCGGCAACACCGGGGGCTGAAGGCACCCTCCACAACGACGAAGAGCGCCCCGCCGAACCGGCGGGGCGCTCTTCGTATTCACGGGTCCTACTTGGCTGCGACGGCCTCGGGGGTCGCGATCGACGAGGCGAGCACCTCGTCGAGGCCCGCGGACGCCTCTTCGTCGGTCATCGACTGCGCGAGCGCGAGTTCGGAGACGAGCACCTGGCGCGCCTTCTGGAGCATGCGCTTCTCGCCGGCCGACACGCCGCTGTCCTGGTCGCGACGCCACAGGTCGCGGACGACCTCGCCGACGCGGTGGACGTTGCCACTGGCCATCTTCTCCTGGTTGGCCTTGTATCGACGCGACCAGTTGCCGGGCTCCTCGACGAACGGCTCGCGGAGCACGCCGTAGACGGCCTGGACGCCGTCGTGGTCGATGACGTCGCGCACACCGACGAGGTCGGCGTTCGCGATCGGCAGCTTGATGGTGAGCTCGGACGTGTGCACGCGAAGCGTCATGACGTCCTGCTCGACACCCTTGATCGTCACCTTCGACAACTCGGTGATGGTGACCGCTCCGTGGTGCGGGTAGACCAGGGTCTCTCCAACGATGAACTGCATGGTTCCTCTTCTCTTCTCAGGTCGTCACCGGTACTCGCGCACCGGCGTCGTCGTGCTCCGGCGGTTCAGCGGCCGGATGGTTCGGGGGTCGGTGGTGGCGGTGACGCGCCGACGGGTCGTTCGTCGAGCAGCCAGGCGGGCAGCAGGGCGACCAGGGCTTCGACCAGTTCGTCGTCCGAGACGTCGATGCGTCCGCGGCGCCAGCCGTCGACGAGGGAGAGCGTGCCACCGGCGACATAGGCTGAGACCAGGCCCGCCGGGATGCCGACCGGGACCTCGGTGCGCTCGAGCAGCGAGCCGATGAGGTGGTCGGCGTGCTCGCCGACGAGGCCGTCGAACGCGCTGCGGGCGACGGGGAGCTCGAGCACGCTCGAGTAGAGCGGTGCGTCTTCGAGGAGCTGGGCGACGAGGCGTCGGTAGGCTTCGCGGGCGCGCTCGGCGCTGCTCAGCGACTCCCCGGCGGGACGCACCGAGACACCGGACGCGGCAAGGCCGGCGAACTGCACCCGTAGGTAGGCCGCGGTGAGGTCGTCGAGGCTGGAGAAGTGTGCGTAGAACGAGCTGCGGCTGATGCCGGCGACCCGGACGATGTCGCCGACGGACACCCGTTCCGGCCGACCGGCGAGGATGGTGGCGACGGCGTCGAAGATCGTCTGCCTGGTGCGCTCGGCACGTGGGTCGCCCGTCACTCGGAGGACGGGAGCGAAGCGCTCGACGCGCGACGGCGGAGCGGGACGTTCAGTGGTGGACTGCTCGACACCGAGGGCGGGAACTCCTGATGTGCGAGGCATTCCCACCAGTGTACCACGACTTCTCGGACAGCTGTCCGAGACAGGTGTCGGCTCGGGGACCGAAGCGGTGCGGACAGACGCCTCCCGGTCACTGAGCTTGTCGAAGTGCCCACGAGGAACCCTTCGACAGGCTCAGAGGCCGGAAACGGTCAGAACGGTGCGGGATCCGGTTCGGTCCGATACTGCTTCCCGTCGGGTGTCGTCCAGTCGAGGACCCCGCCAGGCCGATGCTCGAGGTCCCACCCGGGGAGGTGCTTCATACGGTGGTGATGTCGACAGAGACACGCGAGATTGCCGACATCCGTGGTCCCGCCGTCGTCCCACGCGACCGAATGATCGAGGTCGCAGGCCCCGGCTCGTCTGCCGCAGCCCGGTGCGCGACAGGTGCCGTCTCGCAGGCGGACCGCGCGTTGGAGGTCGGCCAGAACCCGGTACTGGCCCCGCCCAACGGAGAGCATCGCACCTGTTTCCGGCTGGACGAGGATCCGGGTGAAGCTGGGCGCGTTCACCGCGATGCGCGCGGCGGTCTCCGGGTCGATCGGGCCGTACCCGTCGAGGGTCGCCGGGGCATCGGAGACACCGGCCATGCTCAACGCCGGGACCGTGATCTGCACCGTGGGCTTGATGTGCTCCTGCACTTCGATGGGATGCGGGAGCACCAGGCTCGACATCACGTCGTCCGGGGTCACGCCGGTGAGGGCAAGTGCTGCCAAGGCGTCGGCTTGCAGTTGTGCGCAGGTGCGGGTGTCGCCGGCCTGGCGTGATTCGGTGGCGGCTGCTTCGACGCGCTCGATGATGCCTTGCGCGATGGGTGCGGTGGTGAAGAGGTGCGCCCATGCCATGCCGTCGGCTGCGGGTTCGAACTCGACCCGGCGGTCAGCCTCGGAGCGGACGGCGCGGGCGGTGATGGATTCCGGGTGGAGACGCTCCCGCAGGACGCGGGCTCGGTTCTTGAGGCCTGCGGCGGTCATGCGCTCCGCCTCTGGCAGGACCTGGTCGAGAAACGCTGCCCGGCCCGCGGTCGGGACGTCACAGAGCTGGTCGGTGATCACCTGCGCATGCCGCGCCGAGATCCGCCCCGCCTCCAGCGACGCCAGCACAGCCGGTGCGTCATTCACCAGACGTTCGGCGTCGTTCGTCGCAAGCTGGACCGTCCGCTCCGGCATCCGGGTCGCCATCGCGAGAGCCGCACACGTCGACCGGCGTGAGAGCGCCTGACGTTCAGCCGGCGGGAAGATCGCCGGGACCGTGGCGTCCGCGAAGGCATCGGCATAGGCGGCGGAGCGGGCCAGGAGGCGCGCCTTCCGCGCGTCCAGGACGGCCTGCTGCCGGTGGATCTCCGCCCACTCGTCCGAGAATTCAGCCAGCTGCGCGGCGTACTCGTCACCAGCGCGTATCGCGGCGGCGGGTGGTCTCGGTCATGGAACCAGTCCACCATGGACCACTGACATTCCAGATGCCGAGTCGGGAGGGGGCTGTGGGAGTTGCTCGTGTGCCCTTCGACAAGCTCAGGGACCGAGCGCCTTTCGGGCAGACCGCTCCCCCTCGCCGGGCTTGTCCAGGTGGAAGTGTTCCCCGGCTACGCGGCTGCCGGCGCGGCGATGTTCACCAGCCAGGTGATCCCGAAGCGGTCCTGCACCATGCCGAAGGAGTCGCCCCAGGGGGCCACGCTCAGCGGCTGCTGGACGGTGCCGCCATCCGAGAGCCGCTCGAAGTACTCGCGGAGTCGGGCCTCGTCGGTGTCCGGCCCGCTCAGCGACATCGAGAAGTTGCTGCCCTCGCGATAGTCCATGTGCTTCGGGGTGTCCGACGCCATGAAGACCACACCAGCATCACCCGTGAGCTGGGCGTGCATGACCAGATCCAGCTCGTCCGGTTCGACCTCGGCACCGAAGTCACGGAAGGTCGAGAGCAGCAGCTCGCCGCCGAAGACCCCCTGATAGAACTCCATCGCCTCGCGGGCTGTCCCGCGGAAGCCGAGGTACGGGTTGAGCGTCGTCATGATCGTCCCTTTCGCCTGGGCGGGCGCATCGTCGCGCTCGTCTCGCGATCATTCTCACGCTCCGGCGTCGGATGCGCCAGCACGTTCCGGTGTCGGCGTCACGAGGGGCCGGGACGCCCACGGCTACTAGGCTCGTCTGGTGCCCTCGCAACCCCAGCCCCTCCGCATCGCGATGATCTCGCTCCACACCAGTCCCGGTGACGAGCCGGGTTCCGGTGATGCCGGCGGGATGAACGTCGTGGTCCGTCATCAGGCCGTCGCGATGGGCGCAGCGGGCCACGAGGTCGACGTCATCACCCGGCGGTCTTCGGCCGACCAGCCGTCCGCCGCCTCCCTCGCCCCCGGCGTGACCCTGCGCTTCCTCGACGCCGGTCCCGTCGAGCCGGTCGCGAAGGGTCGGCATGAGGAATTCGTCGAGGACTTCCGCTCGGAACTCGCCCGACTGCCGCGATACGACGTCCTGCACGCCCACCACTGGTTCTCCGGCATGGCCGCACTTCCCCTCGCGCGGGAGCTGGGGATCCCGCACGTGCAGAGCTTCCACAGCATCGCCGCCGAGTCCACCACGCCGCTCTCGCACGGCGAGCGCGCCGAGTCGCCCGGGCGCCTGGCCGGCGAGGCACGGCTCGCCGCGGAGTCGGACGCGGTCGTCGCGATCAGCGCGGCCGAGGCCGACACCGCGATCACCCGGCTCGGAGCCCGCCCCGATCGGGTGTCGATCGTGCCACCCGGTGTCGACGGGACGCTGTTCCACCCGCTCGACGGTCCTCGTGCAGGTCGTCCGACCGCGGTGGTCGCCGGTCGCCTGCACCCGCTGAAGGGCTTCGACCTCGCCATCGAGACCATCGCCGCGGTCGCGCCCGAGCTCCGCCCCGAACTCGTCATCGCCGGGGACGTCTCGGTCGACTACGACCGCTACGCTGAGGAACTCGCCGCCCTCGCCCGCGACCTCGGCGTCGCCGACGACGTCCGATTCGTCGGGCCGCAGTCGCGCGTCGGGCTCGCCACGCTGTTCCGCGAGAGCACGCTCGTGCTCGTCCCCTCCCATTCGGAGACGTACGGTCTCGTCGCACTGGAAGCCGCGGCGAGCGGCGTGCCCACCGTCGTGGCGGCCTCGGGCGGCTTGCGGGAGGCCGTCGTCGACGGCGAGACGGGCATCGTCATCGACTCCCGCGACCCGCAGGTCTGGGGCGCCGCGGTCTCGTCCATCCTCGGCGACCCGGAGCGGCTCGCGCAACTCGGTTCGGCAGCGCGACGTCGGGCAGAGCGGTTCGACTGGCAGCGCTCGGGAGACGCCCTCGTCGACGTCTACCGGACCCTGCTCGACACCACTCCGGCCGCCGCCACCGCTCCGGCGACCTCCGTCTCGTGAACCGCGGACTCCTCCCGCTCGTCGACAGCGGGCGCACCGTCCTGTTCGCCCACGCGCACCCCGACGACGAGACGCTCGCCTCGGGTGCGCTCATCGCCGAGCTCGTCGACAAGGGGGCTCGCGTCGTCCTCGTGACGGCCACGCGAGGCGAGCGCGGCGAGGTCGTCGACGGCCCGCTCCGGTCCCTCGCCGGCTCCGCTGCACTCGCGTCCCACCGCGAGTCGGAGCTCGCCGCCGCCTGCCGGACGCTCGGCGTGGCCGAGCAGTTCTGGTTGGGGACGGGTCCGGCGGCCCGGCCGGGGACGTCGACGCGGTACGTGGACTCTGGCATGCGGTGGGTGCGCGAGGGACTCGCCGGCCCCGCTGACGACGTCTCCCCCGGCGCGTTCTCACTCGCTCCGCTCGACTTCGTCGCCGACGACCTCGTCGCGCTCATCGGACACGTCTCGCCGGACCTGGTCATCAGCTACGACCACGGTGGCGGGTACGGGCACCCGGACCACCTCCGCATGCACGAGGCCGCGATCGTCGCGGCGCGGAGGAGCGGGGTGCCGTTCGCGGAACTCGTGCACCACCGCACCGACCTCGAGCCGCTGGGCGACGACGCCGTGTGGTTCCCACTCGCGCACCGCCTCCCGATCGTCGCCGCGGCACTCGCGGAACACGCCAGCCAGCTGACGGTCGACGGCGAGCAACTCGTCCACTCCGGCGGTCAGCGCGAGGACATCACCACCTCGGTGGGCCTGCGACTCCGGTCCCGCTAGGTGGTCGCCGGCTGGTTCCGGTGCTCCCGCGGCATGCGGGCCGCGAGCACGGGGACGAGCAGCATGAGCACGACCGCGGAACCGAAGGCCGCGGGGAACGAGAAGGCGTCGAGCAGTGCGCCGGCGACCAGCGGGCCGACGATGGCGCCGAGATCGGACGTCGCCTGGAAGACCGCGACGGCCCGGCCTCCCCGACCACCCGCGGCGTCTCCGACGGCAGCCGCCGGAGCAGTCCCGAGGAAGGCCGCCGCGACGCCGTAGACGCACAGGGCGACGACAAGCAGCCAGAGCTCGCCGACGAACGGCATGGCGAGCAGCGCCCCTGCCGCGACCGGGAACGCGACGAGCATCGCGGGTCGCCGTCCGACGGTGTCGACGAAGCGGCCGGCGGGACCGAGCGCGAGCGTCTGGGCGACAGCGGCGATCGCGAACGCGATCCCGGTCCAGGCGGCCTCCTCGTGGAGCGCCTCCACCACGAGGACCGGCACGAGTGTGCCACGGACGCCCATCGACGCCCATCCGTTCGCGAAGTTCGCGAGGAGCGCCGCCTGGTACCGGCGATCGGCGAGGACGGTGCGGAACGGCTCGGCCTGCGTGGCGGTCTCGACCGGCGCAGCGATCCGGCTGCCGCGCAGCATCACGAGTCCGAGGACGCCGGCGACCGCGAGGGTCCCGGCGTAGAAGAAGAAAGGTGCCGTGAGCGAGATGGTCGCGAGCAGGCCACCGACGGCCGGTCCGGCCATGCCGCCGACGAGGAACCCGCCCTGGTAGAACCCGACCGCCCGCCCGCGACGATGCGGTGGGGTGGTGCGCAGCAGCAGCGTCATCGCGGCGACGGAGAACATCGCCGACCCGATCCCTCCGACCCCGCGGAGCAGGAGCAGCTGCGGATAGTCCGCCGCGAGCCCGACGAGCGCGCTCGACACCGCGACGATCCCGATGCCGGTGGCCAGCACCACCCGCTCGCCGATCCGATCGACGAGCGCACCCACAAACGGGTTCGCGATGAGCCGCATGAGCGCGAAGACGGAGACGACCGCCCCGACCTCGAGGTAGCCGACGCCGAAACTCCGCACGTACACGGGCAGGACCGGGATCACGACACCGAACCCGAGCATCACGAAGAACGCGACACCGCCGAGGACGAGGACCTCGCGGCCGAGGGGCTCACGAGGAACGGCTCCCGCTCCGCCTGGACGACGGAACGGGAGCCGGATCATGCTCTCAGGGTATCGGTGCGATCAGCCGATCGTCGCCGTGTCGATGACGAAGCGGTAGCGGACGTCGCTGCGGACCACGCGGTCGTAGGCGCCCTCGACCTCGTCGGCGCCGATGAGCTCGATCTGCGAGCCGATGCCGTGCTCGGCGCAGAAGTCGAGCATCTCCTGCGTCTCGCGGATGCCGCCGATGTTCGAGCCGGCGAGCGAGCGGCGGCCACCGACGAGCGAGAACACCCGGAACTGCTGCGTGTTCTCGGGCAGTCCGACGAAGACCATCGAGCCGTTGAGCTTGAGCGTCGACAGGTAGGCGTCGATGTCGAGGTCGGCGGAGACCGTGTTGATGATGAGGTCGAAGCGTCCGCGGAGCGACTTCAGGGTGCCCTCTTCGCCGGTCGCGTAGTAGTGGTCGGCCCCGAAGCGCTTGCCGTCCTCCTCCTTCGAGGTCGTCTGGCTGAGCACGGTCACCTCTGCGCCGAGGGCGTGGGCGATCTTGACGCCCATGTGGCCGAGGCCACCCATCCCGACGATGGCGACCTGCTTGCCGGGACCGGCGCCCCAGTGCTTCAACGGCGAGTAGGTGGTGATGCCGGCGCACAGCAGGGGTGCCGCGACGTCGAGCTCGATGCCCTCGGGGATGCTCAGCACATAGTTCTCGTCGGCGACGATCTGCTTGCTGTAGCCGCCGTACGTGGGCTCGCCGTCGTACTCACGGCCGTTGTAGGTGGCGACGTTGCCCTTCAGGCAGAACTGCTCCTCGCCGGCGAGGCAGTTCTCGCACTCGCGGCAGGAGTCGACGAAGCAGCCGATGCCGACGCGGTCGCCGACCTGGTGCTTGGTGACCGCGTCGCCCACCTCGGTAACGATGCCGGCGATCTCGTGGCCGGGGACCATCGGGAAGATGGCCTTGCCCCATTCCTCGCGGGCCTGGTGGATGTCGCTGTGACAGATGCCGGCGTAGTGGACGTCGATGACGACGTCGTTGGCGCGCGGCGCACGGCGCTCGATGGTGCCGACCTCGAAAGGCGCGTCGGCGGTGGGCTTGATGATGGCGGCGACGGTGGTCATAGGACTCCTCGGGCTGGGGGTGTTGGGGGTGCCGTGGGGCGGGATGCACGCGCCGGACAGCACGTTCGACGCTAGCAGCCCACTCCACCGGACGAACCCCCAAGGGACGATCACTCGAGCTGTGCTACGAGCGGCGCGGAGGTGTGAATCCCTGCAGAGTTGCTTGGCAGTTCCCGCAGAGGATCGGCCTCAGGGTGGCATCCTGTCGCGAACCCGAGCAAGGTGGGGAACTCGTATTCGCGAACGGAACGGAGAACACACATGCTCACCCTGACCGAGAACGCCGGCCGAGTCGTCAAGACCCTCGCCGAGAACGCACCACTCACCCCGGGACTGGTCGTCCCGGACGACGCGTCGTCGCTCACGCACGGCGCCGGACTGCGCATCAGCAGCAGCTCCGACGACAACAACTTCGAAGTCACCATGACGGCGACACCGCACGAGGCCGACCAGGTCATCGAGAGCGCCGGAGCGACCGTCTTCCTCGAGGAGTCCGCAGCCGTCGCCCTGAGCGACGCGGTCCTCGACGCGCAGATCGACGAGCAGGGCGGCGTCCGCTTCGCCCTCGGCAAGGCCGAATAGCGCCCTGATTCAGCAGAACGCCCGGTGATCCACGATCACCGGGCGTTCGTGTGTCCGGGTGGGCTCAGTCCTCGGTGTGTCTGGCGCGACTCGGCTGCACCCGCGGCGGCTCGCCCGGCATCTTCGGGAAGTCGGGAGGGAACGGGAGCTCCCCCAGTCCTTGCTCGAGGTCCCGCTCCCACCACTGCAGGAGGACGTCGATGCGCCCGGCGGTGTCGTGCATGCCGGCCCACGGGTCTCCGGTGGTCCGGAGTCGCTCCGGGACGGTCCGCACGGTGAAGGCGCCCGGGTCGATCTCGGGGAGTTCGTCCCAGGTCACCGGACATGAGACGGTCGCCGAGGCCAGCGCACGGGGGCTGTAGGCGCCGGCCATCGTCCGGTCGCGGTTCGCCTGGTTGTAATCGACGAAGATGCGTTCACCGCGCTCCTCCTTCCACCACGAGGTCGTGACGCGGTCGGGATCCCGTCGCTCCAGTTCCCGAGCCGCCGCGATCACGGCGTGCCTGACGTCGAGGAACTCGTGCTCCGGCACGATGGGCGCGAACACGTGGACACCTCGGTTGCCGGAGGTCTTCACGAACCCGGTCAGTCCGACCTCCGTCAGCAGCTCCCGCAGCGAGCCCGCAACGCGCACGGCGTCGGCGAAGTCGGTCCCCGGCTGCGGGTCGAGGTCGATCCGCAGTTCGTCGGGATGGTCGGTGTCCGATGCCCGTGACGGCCACGGATGGAACACGACCGTGTTCATCTGCGCGGCCCAGACGACCGCAGCGGCCTCGTCGAGGACGAGTTGCGGATGCCGCCGGCCACTCGGATACACGACGTCGACCGCCCGGACGTACTCGGGTGCTCCTTTCGGCGGGTTCTTCGAGAAGAACCATTCACCGTCCACACCGCCCGGGAACC
Source organism: Plantibacter sp. CFBP 8798 (assembly GCF_014841195.1). Taxonomy (NCBI): domain Bacteria; kingdom Bacillati; phylum Actinomycetota; class Actinomycetes; order Micrococcales; family Microbacteriaceae; genus Plantibacter; species Plantibacter sp. CFBP 8798. Next base: position 62,252 of record NZ_JACYTS010000002.1, on the reverse strand, counting down.
GCTGGAGGGACACCGGGCGGTCGCCGTTGGCGGCGAGGAAGGCCGGCGCGACCTCGATGAGGTATTCCGCGAGCTCCCGCTTCGTGACACCGGACTCCTCCCAGAGCACGCGGTCGGGACTGGAGAGACGCACCTCGCGGTCGCCGTGCGGTCCGGGGACGGTGAGGACGATCGCGGTGCTGGCCATGTCGGACACCGTACGCGCCCCGCCCGGCGTGGTCACGAGGGTGGTGCTCGTCGCCGCAGCGGAGTAGAACGGGAGCTGTCCATCGAACCCGCCGTCACCACCCTGCCGAGGAGCCACCATGCGCGAGGTCCACGCCTCCCTCTTCCAATCCGTCGACGGCGTCGTCGAGTCGCCCGATCAGTGGCAGTTCGACCACTTCGACGCCGACATGGGCGCCATGATGACCGAGGCGATCGCGCCGATCGACGACGTCCTGCTCGGACGCGTGAGCTACGAGCAGTGGAGCGGGTTCTGGCCGACGGTCGGCGAAGACAACCCGTTCGGCTCCTTCATCAACCCCGTGCGGAAGCACGTCGCATCACGCACCCTGGCGGGCCCGTTGTCCTGGGAGAACGCGACGCTCATCCCCGGCACGCTCGAGTCCTTCGTCGAGGAGCTCAAGCAGCAGGAGGGCGGGCGCATCGCGGTGCTGGCGAGCATCTCCGTCGTGCGGCAGCTCCTCTTCGCCGGTCTGCTCGACCGGCTCACCCTCATGATCCACCCCGTCGTCGCCGGTGCCGGGCGTCATCTGTTCGAACCGAGCGACCCGGTGACACGCCTGGAGCTCGTCCACTCGGTGCGGACGAGCTCCGGCAACGTGCTCTCGACGTACGCTCCCCGCGCCTAGGCGGGTCGCCGCACGGCCGACTCAGCCCAGGTGGACGGCCTGCTGGTCGCCCGAGGGCAGGAGGTCCTCCTTGCGACCGCGGATGCAGACGATGGCGATGACGCTCGCGATCACGAGGCCGACCGCAGCCGCGATGAACGCCGCCGAGTAGCCCTGGGTGAACGCCACGAGCTGCGACGCCTGATCGGTGACCGTCGCCTGGTCGGTGACACTCGCATAGACCGTGGTGAAGACCGACAGGCCGATCGACCCACCGATCTGCATGGAGGCGTTCGCCGTCGCGGAGGCCGCACCGGCGTCGTGCGGGGCGACACCCGTCAGCGCGAGGTTCTGCATCGGGACGAAGATCATCGCCATGCCGATCCCGAGCACGAGGAGCGCCGGCAGCACCTGGACGAAGTAGTCGCCGTCGGCCGTGATGCGGCTGAGATACACGAGGGCGGCCGCCGCGATGAGCGGACCGATGATGAGCAGCGGGCGCGGGCCGATGGCCGGCAGGAGCTTCGTGGCGATCGGGGCGACGATCATGATCGCGACGGTCATCGGGAGGGTCGCGATGCCGGCCTCGAGCGGCGGGAAGCCGAGCACGATCTGCAGGTGGAACGTCAGGTAGAGCAGGGCCCCGATCATGACGCTGCCGACGATCATCTGCATGAGGAAGGCACCGCCGCGGACCCGGTCCGCCACGATGCGCAGCGGGAGCAGGGGCTGCGCGACGCGCATCTCGATGAAGACGAAGAGGGAGAGCAGTCCCGCACCGAGCGCGAGGAAGCCGATGGTGTCGGCGCTCCCCCAGCCGCCCTCGGCGAGCGTGAAGCCGTAGACGAGGGAACCGAGGCCCAGGATGACCGTGATCGCGCCGAGCCAGTCGTAGCGGTTGTCGCCCTCGGCCTTGCTCTCGGTCACGAGGATGAGGCCGGCGATGAGTCCGACGATCACGAACGGCACGTTGACGAGGAGGCACCAGCGCCAGTCGACGAACTCGGTGAGCACGCCGCCGAGGATCAGGCCGACGGCCGCTCCCGCACCGGCGACGGTGCCGAAGACGGCGAAGGCCGTGTTGCGGTCGCGTCCGTGGGAGAAGGTGACGGTGAGGAGCGCGAGTGCGGCAGGCGCCATGAGCGCTGCGAACACGCCCTGCAGACCGCGAGCGACGATGAGCTCGGTCCCGCTCTGGGCGAACCCACCGAAGGCCGATGCGGCGCCGAAGCCGACCATGCCGACCAGGTAGGTGCGCTTCCGGCCCCAGTAGTCGGCGATGCGGCCACCGAGCAGCAGCAGGGCGCCGAACGCGAGGGCGTAGGCCGTGACGACCCACTGACGCTGCGTGTCGGACAGCTCGAGCTCCTGCTGGGCTGCCGGAAGGGCGATGTTCACGATCGTGCCGTCGAGGACGACGATGAGCTGCGTCATCGCGAGGACGACGAGGACCCACCAGCGGCGGGCCGGGGAACCGGACGGTGCTTTGGTGGGATGCGATGCGGTGGCTGCGGATGCAGACAAGGAGGACCTCCGTGCGAGGGGTGGGGGTGCTGGGGGTTTCCAGCCCCAGATCGATGCTCGGCACACGGCGCGAGTGCAGCACGGTGCGGACGATCAACCACCCCAACCACGAAGTCGGGCAGAGGACCAGGATAGCGGATGCCGACGTCGCTGCACCCGTGAGGCCACGCGGATCACTCGGAGGTGACGAGCTCTAGGACGGCCTCCGGGTGTTCCACCGCCGCGAAGTGCCCGGTCGCCGGCAGTGTGCGCAGTCGGAGGTCCGGGACGAGGGCGGTGAAGACGGCTGTGTCGTCGGGCCCGATGAAGACGTCACGGTCGCCCATCATGCCGCGGACGGGACACCGCACGCCGCGCCAGACGTGCAGGTCGTAGGCGGCGGCCGCGCGGGCAGCCAGGAGGAACGACGCCGGCCGGACGTCGGCTGTGAGCGCGTCGACGACCGACCGGTCGAGGTCCCGGCGTCGTCCGAACAGCGGCGACATGAGCGGTGCGAGCAGGCCGATCCGGTTCAGCGCGCGGACGAGTCCCGGCCCGCGTTCGCCGAGCGCCTGCAGCACGCGCATGCCGAGGAGCATGCCCGCGAACCACGGGAGCCGGGCGCCGCCACCGACCGGCTGGCGGATCGCCTCGACGACGCCGATCCCCGTCGGCGAGACGAGGTCGACGCGGATCGTCGCCTCGGGCTCGCGGACGGCGAGGTCGAGCGCGACGAACCCGCCGAGCGAGTGCCCGACGACGCGCCAGGACCGGTAGCCGAGCGAGCGAGCGACGGTCGCGACGGCTGCGGAGAGGTCTCCGACCGTCACCGGGTCGGCGGTGGGTAGAGCCGACTCGCCCCACCCCGGGAGGTCCACGGCGATGACGTCGTCGACGACCGCGCCCCGCTCGTCGTCGGCACGGAGGAGGGGTGACCACGTGGTCCAAGATCCGGCGGCGCCGTGTAGCAGGATCATGGCCGGTCCGCCCGCTTCGCGACCCGCCCGGACGGTGACCGGTCCGATGTCGGTGTCCACCGTGACGCGTCGCAGGCCGAGCGCGGTCGCATCGGCGGTAATCACGGAGGGGTCGTCCAGCGGGGCAGGACGCGAGGAGTTCACGGGCATGCGTGTCATTCGGAAACGAGGTACCGCTCGGATCGGTGCTCGATCGACGACGCCGGTCCCCCGGTGCGGCGCGCAACCCCCCTTCCGGTCGGGAACCCGGCCGCTACCGTGGTCTGATGCCTGAGAACGCACGCGCCGCCGCAGACCAAGCCGCTGGAACCGCACAGAACAGCACGACCCTCCGCACCCTCGCCCGCACCGGCCACGCCGTCAACGGATTGCTCCACGTCCTCATCGGCGGGATCGCGATCTCCATCGCCCTGTCCGGCGCGAGCGGTGGATCCGGCGGCGGCGGTGACGCGGACCAGTCGGGTGCGCTCAAGACCCTTGCAGGCACGCCCGGCGGGATCGTCATCATCTGGGTCGTCGCCGTCGGACTGTTCGCCCTCGGTCTCTGGACGGCGATCTCCGCCTTCCTCGTGCGCGAATCCGACACCCGCAAGCGGTGGAGCAAGCGGATCTCGACCGCCGGACGCGCGATCGCCTACCTCGCCGTCGGATCGACCGCGCTGACCTTCGCCCTCGGCGGCAGCCAGGACTCCTCGCAGTCCAGCCAGGGCCTCACGGCGACCCTCCTGTCCTCCCCCGGTGGGGTGTTCGTCGTCATCGTCGTCGGCCTCGTGGTCATCGGCATCGGCGGCTTCTTCGTCTTCAAGGGCGTCACGCGGAAGTTCCTCGAGGACGTGCACCCGCCCACCGGCACGACGAAGCGTGCCGTCGTCGTCCTCGGGGTCGTCGGATGGGTCGCGAAGGGCGTCGCGCTCGTCACGGTCGGGATCCTCTTCATCGTCGCCGCTGCGACCCAGGACCCCGAGAAGGCCTCCGGCATGGACGGCGCCATCTCGGCGTTGGCCGCGCTCCCGTTCGGCGTCGTCATCCTGCTCGTGGTCGGCGTCGGGCTCATCGCCTACGGACTCTTCTGCGGTGCCCGGGCGCGCTGGGGCAGCCTGTAGGACGGTGAGGCGGGCGTCTCTGGCGGCGACGCGGAGGGGCCGGCTCCAGACCATGTCCTGCAAACGCTTGCGTTGCGACTACCGTTAGGAGTATGACGTCTTCTGATTCCACGACGCAGCCCGAGGCGGAACCCGCCGGCGCTACGCAGACCTTCTCCGACCTCGGCCTCGACGACGCGGTGCTCAAGGTACTCAAGGACGTCGGCTACGAGACCCCGTCCGCCATCCAGGCGGCCACCATCCCGCTGCTGCTCGAGGGACGCGACGTCGTCGGCCTCGCACAGACGGGTACCGGCAAGACCGCGGCGTTCGCCCTGCCGATCCTGTCCCGCCTCGACATCACGCAGAAGACGCCGCAGGCGCTCGTCCTCGCACCGACCCGTGAGCTCGCCCTCCAGGTCTGCGAGGCGTTCGAGAAGTACGCCACCCACCTGCGCGGCGTCCACGTGCTGCCCGTCTACGGCGGTCAGGGGTACGGCGTCCAGCTGTCGGCCCTCCGTCGCGGTGTCCACATCGTCGTCGGCACGCCGGGTCGCATCATGGACCACTTGGAGAAGGGCACCCTCGACCTCACGGAGCTCAAGTACCTCGTGCTCGACGAGGCCGACGAGATGCTGAAGATGGGCTTCGCCGAGGACGTCGAGACGATCCTGGCCGACACCCCGAAGGACAAGCAGGTCGCGCTGTTCTCCGCGACGATGCCGTCGTCCATCCGTCGCATCTCCGCGAAGTACCTGAACAACCCGGAAGAGATCACGGTCAAGACGAAGACCACGACCTCGGCCAGCATCACGCAGCGCTACCTGACGGTCTCGTACCCGCAGAAGGTCGACGCCCTGACCCGCATCCTCGAGACCGAGAACTTCAGCGCGATGATCATCTTCACGCGCACGAAGAACGAGACCGAGACGCTCGCGGAGAAGCTCCGGGCGCGCGGCTACTCGGCGGCCGCCATCAACGGCGACGTCGCCCAGGTGCAGCGCGAGCGGACCGTCAACCAGCTGAAGGCCGGCAAGCTCGACATCCTCGTCGCGACCGATGTCGCCGCGCGCGGTCTCGACGTCGAGCGCATCAGCCACGTCGTCAACTACGACATCCCCGTCGACACCGAGTCCTACGTGCACCGCATCGGCCGCACGGGCCGCGCCGGACGCACTGGTGACGCGATCAGCTTCGTCACGCCGCGCGAGCGCCACCTCCTGAAGGCCATCGAGCGGGCCACCCGCCAGCCGCTCACGCAGATGCAGCTGCCGAGCGTCGACGACGTCAACGCCACGCGCCTCACCCGCTTCGACGACGCGATCACCGAGGCACTCGGCCAGACCGACCGCATCGAGCGCTTCCGCGAGATCATCGGCCACTACGTCTCCCACCACGACGTCCCGGAGGCCGACGTCGCCGCGGCCCTGGCCGTCGTCTCCCAGGGCGAGACGCCGCTGCTCCTCTCGGCCGAGGACGAGCGCCGCCGCCGCGAGGAGTTCGACAACACCAATCGTGGCAACGACCGCGCCGGTCGCGACCGTCGTGACTCCGGCGACCGCGGCTCACGCTTCGACCGCGGCGACCGCGGCGATCAGGGCGACCGTCCCGAGCGTCGCAGCCGTCCGTCCAGCGGACCGATGGCCCCGTACCGCATCGCGGTGGGTCGTCGCCAGAAGGTCGACCCGCGTCAGATCGTGGGCGCGCTCGCGAACGAGGGCGGTCTGAAACGCGAGGACTTCGGCGCGATCCAGATCAAGCCGGACTTCTCGATCGTCGAACTCCCCGCGAGCCTCGGCAACGACGTCTTCGACCGTCTCGAGAACACCCGCATCAGCGGCAAGCTCATCGAGCTCCGTCCCGACCGTGGCGGCCCCGCCCGCCGACGCGACGACGAGGGTGGCACGAGCGGCGGCTCGTACGACCGCAAGCCGCGTTCCTAGCTCGCACGCACACGACGAGGGCCGGACGGAATCCCAGGATTCCGTCCGGCCCTCGTCGTTCCGCACCCGGCGGGGTGCGTCCGTCAGTCGCGCGGGTCGAGCACGCTCGTGACCACGGCGTAGTCCGCGTCGAGTGCGATCTCGAGCTCGTCGCCGTTCTCGAGGAGGACGTCGACCTCGAACGCCTCGCCCGGGTCGTCGCTGCGGTCGACGTCGGTCACGGTGCCGCCCTTCGCCTCGGCGAGCGCTGCCTTCGAGGCCGCGTCGAACTCGGTGTCGGTGAGCGGCACGTCGTCGGCGTCGCGGGCGTCGCGGTCATCGATGGCTGCGGTGGTGTCGTCGTCGATGGCGGCTCCCCCGTCGCGGTCGGTGTTGGACGCAGCCGCGACGCGGTCGTCGTCGGCGTCTCCGAACTCGTCCACCGCGTAGGCGGCGCCGGCTCCGCCGAGGGCGAGGGCCCCGACGACGATCGCGGTGATCCACACGGGCTTCCGGCGCCAGAAGGCCGGCTTGCCGGTGGTCGCCGGGGTCGCGGGGATGGCGGTGTGGTCGGTCGCCTCGACGCGCTCGACGGGTTCGATGCGCTCGGTGGCTGCGGTGGGCTGTGTGGGATCGGTGGGCTGGGAGGCGGTGTTCTCGTTCATGTGCCCCAGACTGTCCGAGGAGCGCTGAAGCGGACCTGAAGCGAGCTGAAGCCGCGTTCAGGAAGCGGACGACGCCGGGAGCGTGACGATGAACGCCGCCCCGCCGAGCGCGCTGTCGACGAGTTCGATCGACCCACCATGCAGCCGCACGACGTCGGCCACGATCGCCAGGCCGAGGCCCGAACCGCCGGCGTCGCGCGAACGACTCTCGTCGAGGCGGACGAACCGTTCGAACACGTGTGCGCGGGACTCGACCGGCACACCGGGGCCGTCGTCCTCCACGGACATCCTGACGATCCGACCGTCGGTGGCGGATCCCAGTCGGACCACGGATCGTGCGTGCCGGACGGCGTTGTCGACGAGGTTCCGCGCCACGCGGGCGAGGAGCACCTCGTCGCCGTCGACCCTCGCCGCCGCGACGGCCGCGGACTCGACGCGCAGTCCACCGGCGGATCGGAGACGTGCAGCCTCCGTCAACAGGAGGTCGTCGACGTCGACCGTGCGCCGCGCGGTGCCCGTCGCCCCTTCGTCGAGCTTCGCGAGCAGCAGGAGCGACTCGACGAGCCCCTGCATCCTGGCGCCCTCCTCGAGGACCGTCGAGGACAGCTCGGCCGGATCGACCCGGTCCGGGTGGAGCGCCGCCACCTCGGCGTACTGCCTGATCACCGCGAGCGGTGAGCGGAGCTCGTGCGAGGCGTCCGACACGAACCGCCGCTGCGCCGTCTGGGCGTCCTCGAGCCGCTCGAGCATGCCGTTCATCGTCCCGGCGAGGCGACCGATCTCGTCGCCCGTGGCGGGGACCGCGATCCGTCGGTGCAGCTCGCCCGCCCCCAGCTCAGAGACCTCGCGCCGGATCCGCTCCACCGGCGCCAGCGCACGCCCGACGAGCAGCCAGGTCAGCCCGCCGACGAGGGCGACGAGCACGGGCACCGCGATGAGGAGGAGCATCGACACGAGTCCGACGGCGTCGTCGGTCTCCTCGAGAGAGCGGCCCGCGAAGACGACGAGGTCACGGCCGTCGACGTCGACGTCCTCGCTGGCGAACAACACCGGCTCGTCGTCGACGACCGAGACGAACACGTCACCGTCCGGGATCGGCGTCGGGAGCTCGATCTCGTCGTCCGTCCGGTCCACGACACGGCCGTCCTCGACCAGGACCAGGAGCCGACCGTCGTCCTCGGGCAGCGTCGTCGCGTCCGCCGCGACCAGCTGCGCCGAGGCGCTCTCCGCCTCGGCCGATGCGCTCTGTTCGACGCCGGAACGGAGCGCTGCTGAGAAGAGGCCGACGAACGCCACGGAGCCGACCCCGAGGAACAGTCCGACCGCGAGCACCGATCCCAGTGCCGCGCGGGCTCGGACCGAACGCCACAGCCGCTGTCGGGGCGCGACCGTTCCGTGCGGCCCGCCGTCAGCCACGTCCGCCCGCCAACCGGTATCCGAACCCACGCACCGTCTCGATCGAAGCCCGCTCGAAGGGGCGGTCCACCTTGTTGCGGAGATGCCCGACGTAGACCTCGACGATGTTGGGATCGCCCTCGAAGTCGTCGTCCCACACGTTCTGCAGCACCTCGCGCTTCGACACCACCTCGCCGCCGCGTCGCATGAGGAACTCGAGGACCGCGAACTCGCGCGAGGTCAAGTCGATCGGGACGTCGCCCCGGTGGACCTGCTTCGACGCCGGGTCGAGCCGCAGTTCGCCGACCTCGAGCACCGCCGGCCGCTCCCGCGATCCACGTCGGACGAGTGAGCGGATCCGCGCGACGAGCACCGCGAAGGAGAAGGGTTTGCTCAGGAAGTCGTCGGCACCGGTGTCGAGGGCTTCGACCTGGTCCCAGTCGCCGTCCTTCGCCGTGAGCATGAGGATCGGGGTCCAGTCGCCCGCGTCGCGGAGCTGCTGACAGACGCGGTAGCCGCTGAGGCCCGGCATCATGATGTCGAGGATGATCGCGTCGTAGCGGTGTTCTCCGGCCATCCAGAGTCCGTCGACGCCGTTCGCCGCGACGTCCACGGCGAAGCCCTCCGCCTCGAGTCCCCTCCGAACGCCGTCGGCGAGTCGCACCTCATCGTCCACGACGAGTATCCGCATCCGGTGCGACCTCCAGGCTCCGTGCCGGTCGACGGTCGAGCGGCGCGTCCCAGTCTGGCGCGGACAAGCTGAAGCAGCGCTGAAGCGGGACGGTCCGGCGTGGACCCCCGTACGCTGGAGCGGTGCCAGTCCCCGCCGCCGCCGACCCGTGGGAGCAGTCCCTCGACGCGACGGACACGGCACCGGCGCGTCGCAGACTCCCCCTCTACGAGGCCGGCGCGATCCCCGTGCCGTTCGTCATCCGCGGCAACACCGAGCGGATCGCGCGGGACACACACTGGGACGAGCACTCCCACCCCACGCACGAGCTCCTGTGGAACGATCGCGGCGCATCCACCGCGACCGTCGGCGAGCGCGTCTGGACCGTGACCCCGCACCACGGTCTCTGGATCCCGGCCGGTGTCCGCCACACCGGATGGACCCCGGCCGGCACCTGGCAGCGGGCCGCGATGTTCAGCGTCGACCGCATCCCCGCGATCTCCGAGCAGCCGACCGCGGTGGAAGTGACGCCCTTGCTGCGTCTCCTGCTCGACCGGCTCGGCGACGCCGAGCTCGAGGACCGCGCGCGTGCCACCACCGAGGCGGCCATCGTGGACGTGCTGGAGCCGGCCGAGCACGAGCTGCTCCTCCGACTCCCCCGGTCGGCGCTCCTGACACCCATCGCCGAGCGGATGCGCACGAACCCGTCCGACACGACCTCGCTCGCCGAATGGGCCACCCGGCTGGGCGTGAGCACGCGGACGGTGACGCGCGCCTTCGAATCCGAGACCGGGTTGGGGTTCACCCGGTGGGTCGCCGCCGCGCGAGCTCAGCACGCGATCACCCGACTGACGGCGGGTGACAGCATCGACGAGGTCTCGACCGCAGTCGGGTACCGCTCGTCAACGGCGTTCGGGACCGCGTTCCGCCGCGTCACCGGCATGAGCCCCGGGCGATTCCGGAACCGCTGAGGACGGATCGATGCACCCGCGATCGGTTGTCCGATTCGCGAAGGAACACGTCGGATCCGCTCGATTGCGTCAGGGTGGGATGCCAGCTAACTTTGGTTAGGCAATCCTTCATCATCCCCTCCTCGCGTGTGACGCCGGCCGTTCACGGCCGCCATGCCGACCCCTCGACGACGTCCTCCGACGCCGTCGTTCGTCGTGCCCGCACGCAGGTGTCAGCCAGCAGCACCCGAAAGGACCCCATGCAGCGCGCATCACGTCTCGTCGCCCTCTCCACGGCGGCGTTCCTCACCATCGGCCTCGCGGCCTGCTCGTCGTCATCGGCCGAAGAAGGCACCGGCAGTGGCGACGGCTTCACGCCGATCACGATCGAGCACGCCCTCGGCACCACGACGATCGACGCCAAGCCGGAGCGCGTCGCCACCGTGAACTGGGCGAACCACGAGGTTCCACTGGCCCTCGGCATCGTGCCCGTCGGGATGGCCGCTGCGAACTTCGGTGACGACGACGGCGATGGCATGCTCCCCTGGGTCGAGGAGAAACTCGAAGCGCTCGACGCCGAGACCCCGGTGCTCTTCGACGAGACCGACGGGATCGACTTCGAGGCCGTCGCCGACACGAACCCCGACGTCATCCTCGCCGCCTACTCGGGGCTCACGCAGGAGGACTACGACACCCTCACCGAGATCGCCCCCGTCGTGGCCTACCCGGAGACCGCCTGGGGCACGTCCTGGCGCGACACCATCCTCTTCAACAGCGAGGCGATGGGCATGGCCGACGAGGGCGAAGCACTCGTGACGCAGCTCGAGGACGAGATCAGCGACGCGGCGGCGGCGTACCCGCAGCTCGAGGGCAAGACCGCGATGTTCCTCACCCACGTGGACACCAGTGATCTCAGCGAGGTCAGCTACTACACGACCCACGACACCCGCACCGCGTTCTTCGAGGACCTCGGCCTCGCGTTCCCCGAGAGCGTCGCGACGGCCTCCGCCGAGACCGAGTTGTTCTCCCTGACGCAGAGCGCCGAACAGGCCGACGCGTTCAGCGACGTCGACATCATCGTGACGTACGGCGGCGACGAGCTCATCGCGGCACTCGAGGCCGACCCGCTGCTGTCGCAGATGCCCGCCGTCGCGAACGGCGCCATCGTCGCCCTCCCCGGCACCAGCCCCCTCGGAACCGCCGCCAACCCGACGCCGCTCTCGATCTCCTGGATCCTCGACGACTACCTGAAGCTGCTCGCGCAGGCGGCTGACCAGGCGGCGTGATCACCGGTACCGCCACCCCACCCGCCTCGGGTGTCGCCGTCGTGCGACGCCCGAGGCGGGTTCGTGGGCTCTGGCTCCTCGTCGCGGCCCTCGTCCTCCTCGCCGCGATGCACCTCTCCGTCACCGTCGGATCGCGTGACGTGGAGTGGTCCGCCGTGCTCGGCGCCTTCTCGGGCGGCGTGGACGGGTTCGATCAGGCCGCGGTGGCCAAGCGCATCCCGAGGACGCTCCTCGCCGTCCTCGCCGGTGCCGCCCTCGGCGTCTCGGGAGCCGTCATGCAGGGCGTCACCCGGAACCCGTTGGCCGACCCCGGCATCCTCGGGATCAACCTCGGCGCCTCCCTCGCCGTCGTGACCGGTCTCGCATACTTCGGGCTCGCAGCGGCGAGCACCACCATCTGGGTCGCGATCATCGGCGCCGGAGCGACGGCCGTCTTCGTGTACACGGTCGGCTCGCTCGGCCGAGGTGGCGCGACACCGCTCAAGCTCGCTCTCGCGGGCGCCGCGACGTCCGCCGCGCTCGCCTCCGTCATCACTGCCGTCGTGCTGCCCCGCGGCGACATCTCGAGCAGTGTGCGGTCCTGGCAGATCGGTGGCGTCGGTGGTGCCACCGTCGTCCAACTCGAGCAGGTGCTGCCGTTCCTGGTCGTCGGGTTCCTCGTCTGCCTGCTGTCCGCACGCGGTCTCAACTCCCTCGCGCTCGGCGACGAGCTCGCCGCCGGCCTCGGTGAACGCGTCGCCATCGCACGCGGTGCGGCGGCCCTCGGTTCGGTGGTGCTCTGCGGGGCGGCGACCGCGGTCACCGGTCCCATCGGCTTCGTCGGGCTCGTCGTGCCGCATGCCTGTCGGCTCATCGTCGGCGTCGACCACCGGTGGCTCCTCCCCTTCTCAGCCGTCGTCGGGGCGATCCTCCTCACCGTCGCCGACGTCCTCGGCCGCATCGTCGCCCGCCCCGCGGAGATCGACGTGGGCATCATCACCGCGTTGATCGGCGCTCCGATCTTCATCGCGATCGTCCGTCGGCAGAAGGTGAGCGCCCTGTGACCGAGCGCCAACCCGTCGCGGCGCCCGGCCTCGGTGGACGGACGCCCTCGACCCTCGACCGCGTTGTCGGTGGACGCCGGGGGCGCCGCCGTCGCCGGGTCGCCGTCATGACCACCCTCGCCGCACTCATCGTCGCGGTCTTCCTGATCTCCCTGATGGTGGGCAACACCTTCTATCCGCCGAGCGACGTCGTGCGTGTCGTCCTCGGTCAGGACGTGCCGGGCGCCTCCTTCACCGTCGGACGGTTGCGGCTCCCCCGGGCGGTCCTCGCGGTCATCGCCGGGGCTTCGTTCGGTCTGGCCGGCGTCACCTTCCAGACGATGCTGCGGAACCCCCTCGCGAGTCCGGACATCATCGGCATCAGCGCCGGGTCGAGCGCGGCCGCCGCATTCGCGATCGTCACCCTCTCCCTCGGCGCGACCGAGGTGTCGGTCTTCGCCATCGTCGTCGGCCTCGCCGTCGCGGTCCTCGTGTACGTCCTCGCCTACCGCGGCGGCGTCGCCGGAACGCGACTCATCCTGATCGGCATCGGTGTCGCCGCCATGCTCGACAGTGTGACGACGTACATCCTGTCGCGGGCAGCCCAGTGGGACCTGCAGGAGGCGACCCGGTGGCTGACCGGCAGTCTCAACGGGACGAGCTGGTCGCAGGTCGGTCCGGTCGTCGTCGCGCTGCTCGTGCTCGGCCCCGTCCTCCTCGCCCAGTCCAGGAACCTCGCCGCGACCCGACTCGGCGACGACACCGCCGCCGCACTCGGCGTCCGCGTCGACCGGACCCGCCTGATCGTGATCGTCGCGGCAGTCGGCCTCATCGCGTTCGCGACAGCGGCGTCGGGCCCCATCGCGTTCGTCGCGTTCCTCTCCGGCCCCATCGCCTCGCGGATCGTCGGACGCGGCGGGTCGATGCTCATGCCCGCCGCGCTCGTGGGCGCCCTCCTCGTCCTCGTTGCCGATCTCACCGGGCAGTACCTCCTCGGCGCGCGCTACCCCGTCGGCGTCGTGACCGGAGTGCTCGGGGCACCGTTCCTGATCTGGCTCATCATCCGCACCAACCGCGCCGGTGGCTCGCTGTGACCGGCACGCCACCCGACCATCCCGGAGGCACCCTGTGACCACGGAACACCAGCTCCTCGTCGAGCGACTCGCACTCGGCTACGGCGACCGGACCGTCATCGACGGACTCGACCTCCTCGTTCCGCCCGGCCGGGTGACGGCGATCGTCGGCGCGAACGCCTGTGGCAAGTCGACGCTGCTGCGTTCGATGTCCCGCCTACTGACGCCTCGGAGCGGCCGCGTCGTCCTCGACGGTAAGGACGTGCACCGATTGCCGGCGAAGCAGCTGGCACGCACGCTCGGCCTGCTCCCCCAGTCGCCCATCGCACCGGAGGGGATCACGGTCGCCGACCTCGTCGGGCGAGGCAGACACCCGCACCAGGGCTTCCTCTCTCGTTGGAGCACCGAGGACGACGTCGCGGTCGCTGCGGCGCTCGACGCCACCGAGACGAGCGAGCTCGCGGACCGGCACGTCGACGAGCTGTCCGGCGGACAACGTCAGCGCGTGTGGATCGCGATGGCGCTCGCGCAGCAGACCGACCTGCTCCTCCTCGACGAACCGACCACCTTCCTCGACGTGAGCCATCAGGTGGAGGTGCTCGACCTCCTCACCGACCTCAACCGTTCCCGCGGGACGACCATCATCATGGTGCTGCACGACCTGAACCTCGCCGCACGTTACGCAGACCACCTCATCGCCCTTGCCGGTGGGCGCCTCCATGCGGCGGGGACACCCCACGAGGTGCTGACGGAGTCGACGGTGCGCGCGGTGTTCGGACTGCAGAACCAGGTCATCACCGACCCGACCTCGGGCAAGCCGCTCATGCTGCCGATCGGCCGTCACCACGTGACGGTCTGAACGGGGGCGTCACCGTCGACCGCGTCTAGGCTGGGCGCATGGGTGATGAGGACCGCAGGAAGCGAGCCGCCGAGCAGGAGGCCCGGGCTCTGCGGGCGCTCGAGTCCATCAGGAACGGCGGCGATCTCGGCAAGGAGACCCTCGACCTCTCGAACGAGTACTCCGACGGACTGCGCACCCGCGTCGCAACGTGGTTCCGTGGCGCGAGGCGCCGGAAGGACTGAGCGCCGTCAGTCCGCCTGCTCCGGGTGCACCGGGTAGTGGCTCGTGATGGAGACGCGGTTGAAGGCGTTGATGACGATCGCCAGCCACCGGACCGCGGCGATCTGACCGTTCGTGAGCGTCGACAGGTCGTCGTCCGGCAGTCGCCGGCGATGCTGCACGTCCGCGATGAGGGTGACGTCCTCGGTGATCGCGAGTGCGGCCTGCTCCACCGGGCTGAAGTACTCGCTGTCGCGCCAGGCGGACAGGATGGCGAGGCGTTCCGTGGTCTCGCCGAGCGCGATCGCGTCAGCGACGTGGAGACGCAGGCAGTACGCGCAACCGTTGATCTGCGAGGCCCGGATCCGGATCAGCTCGATGAGCCGCTTGTCGATGCCGGCGTCGAGAGCCGCGCGACCCGCGGCGCGGCCGGTCTCGACGAGCGCCTGATAGACCTCGGGTGATTCCTTGTCGAGCCAGACGTCGGCGCTCATGGGGTTCCTCTCGTCACTGGGCGGGTGCGGTCCCGCAGACCACTCCTCCAACGCTAACGCGCGTGGCGGGAGGACGTCAGCGTGGACGGTCTCGGTGATGCGTCACCGCGGCGGGATGTCCTGGCGCGTGACCGGCTCCGCCGGTGCGTCGCCGTGGGGTCGCAGTTCCACCCGACGACTGCCGCAGGCGGCGCACCGGAGGTAGCGCAGCGACCCCTCCGAGGTGGTGTGCGCCGACTCCGTCGCCCAGATGTGGCGGCAGGCGTCGACGGCGTTCGGCGCCGGTTCGGAGGACTGCGGGGGTGCGTCGAGGAGGGTCATGACTCCACCATGATGTAATGGCGTTATGCATCTCAACCCTTACGGCTCGTACGCCGTCCTCCTGGCCGCTTCGCTGGCGAACGACTGGCCCGACGACCGGGACGCCATCGTCGCCCGGACCCGGGAGCACGGAATGACGATGCCCTTCACCGAGGTCCCCCATGACCACGCCCGCGTCCGCCGGGTCGTCGACGAGTGGCTGACCGTCGTCGACGCGGCAGACGATCAGGCCAGGGCGGCCGCGCTCAACCGTCAGATGGCCGCTGCGGCCGCGTTCCCGCGGCTGACGGACCATGACGGCGAGGGGTGGCACCTGCACTACCGCGACGAGCACCAGGCGCTCCCCGAGGTCCTCGGCGCGGTGATCAGCGTCGGGACCGCCCTCCACCTGACGACGAGGGGGATGCAGCGTCTCGGTCGGTGTGCCGCGGGGACCGAACCCGGCGACACCTGCCGGCGGGTCGTCGTCGACGTCACCCGCAACGGTCGTCAGCGCTACTGCTCGGTGCGGTGCGCCAACCGGTCGGGCGTCCGCAGGCACCGCGCACGCGCGGGCGGCTCAGGCCGCTGATCGGGCGTCGGGCAACAGGAACCAGACGCTCGCTCCCCCGAGCCCCGACTCGTCGATCTCGATCCGGCCACCGTGCGCCTCGACGATGCGTCGACAGGTCGAGAGGCCGATGCCGAGGCCGGCGACCTCGCTCCCCGCCGCGCGTTCCATGAGGTCGAAGACGCGCTCACGCTGCTCCGGAGCGACACCAGGACCGTTGTCCTCGACCGCGACCAGCACCCCGGCGGAGACCCGCTCGGCCTGCACCAGCACGTGCGGGACGACTCCGGCAGCCGCACTGAACTTCACCGCGTTCGCGATCAGGTTCTGCAGCAGCGCGCCCAGCAGCGTCTCGTCGCCATGCACCTGGAAGGGCGTGTCGACGTCGACGGTCGCGCCGGTCGAGGTGATGGTCGCATCGAGGTCCTCGACCACCGAGGACACGAGCGGCCCGAGGTCGATCGGGGCGCGTCGCGGACGGGCGCCACCGATCCGGGCGAAGTCGAGCAGGTCGGTGATCATCGCCGCCATGCGGTCGGCGGCGGACTCGGCTCGCGCGAGCGCCTTCGCCGCGTGCGGCGCGTTCGCCATCTCCGGGCTGTCGGTCGCGAGCTCGAGGAACCCGGAGACCGCCATGAGCGGGTTGCGCAGGTCGTGGCTCACCTGGCCGGCGAACTGGGCGAGCTGCTCGTTGGACTGGCCGAGCTCGTAGGTGAGGCGGAGCAGCTCGAGGACGTCGACGACCTGCCTCGCGAGGAGGTCGAGCGCCTTGCCCTGTTCCGGAGTCAGCTCACGGACACGGTCGTCGAAGATGCACAGGGTGCCGATCGGGACGCCGGCGGGGGTGACGAGCGGGCTCGATGCGTAGAAGCGGACGTTGGCGAGCTCACCGGTGACGAAGGGGTTCGCCGCGAAGCGCGGGTCCTCACGAGCGTCTCGGACGATCGTCCGCACCTGCTGTTGGAACACGACCGCGCACATCGAGTCCTCACGCGAGCAGCTCGCTGGTTCCAACCCGACTGCAGCGATCTGGTGCTGGAACCGGTCGTCGATGATGTTGATGACGGCGGTCGGCACGCCGCACATCGCCGCGGCGAGGTGGACGAGGCTCTCGAGGTCCGTCTCGGGCGGACGACCGACGACCTGGTATTCGGCGATCGCGGAGCGCCTCGTGATGTCCTCTGCGGTGATCACGCGCGCCCTTTCGTCGTCGGAATCCGGAACGTGTCCATGCTACCCATCCAGGGCACATGCGCTGCCCCGACTGTCGGATACGTCCGGGATGTCCCACTCGCCACCCGGACGGTCGACCGTCGCTCAGGCGAGCTGCAGGCGCCTCCAGGCGAGTTCGGCGAGCACCGCGGCCTGCAGGTCCAGGACGTCGTCATCGAACACCGCGCGTTCGGAGTGCAGGGCGACGGAGCCCTCGTCCGGGGCGGCACCGACGAAGACGAGCGTGCCGGGGACCTCGTCGAGGATGTAGGCGAAGTCCTCCGACGCCATCGACGGCACCTCCTGGCGGACGACCCGGCCTGGCCCCACGAGTGCGTCGAGCGTGCTGAGGACGAACCGCGTCTCCTCCGGGTCGTTGACGGTGACGGGGTAGGACGCGATGAACGTCGACTCGAGGGTGCAGCCGTGCGCCTCGGCGATCGCGGTCAGCAGCTCAGGCAGCTGCTCGCGCACCGTCTCGAGCGTCGCCTTCGACAGCGTGCGGATGTTCGCCTCCAGGCTGACGGCTGAGGCGAGCACGTTGCTGGCCTCGGAGTCGCTACTCAGCCGGGTGATGGAGATGACGGCCTGGTCGGTGGCCGGGAGCCGACGGGCCGCGAGGGTCTGCACGGCGAGGATGAGGTGTGCGGCGACCGGCACCGGGTCGACGGCGAGGTGCGGGAAGGCCGCGTGACCGCCCGTCCCGCGGAGGGTGAGCTGCAACGCGTTGGCACTCGCCATCATCGCGCCCTCCCGCGTGACGAGCTGCCCGCGTGGGGTGCTGCAGTCGACGTGCAGCGCGTACGCCGCGACGGGTCGTTCTCCGGCGATGTCGAGCAGGCCTTCCTCGAGCATGAGCCGCGCGCCGGCCTGGCCCTCCTCCCCGGGCTGGAACATGAACACGACCGTGCCGGCGAGGTCGGCGCGACGGGCGACGAGCAGGCGGACGGCGCCGAGGAGACCCGCCATGTGGAGATCGTGGCCGCAGGCGTGCATGGCCCCGGAGGTCGACGCGAACGGCAGCCCGGTCGCCTCGGTGACCGGCAGACCGTCCATGTCGGCACGGAGCAACACGGTGGGGCCGGGGGCACCGCCCCGGAGGACGGCGACGACCGAGGAGAGCCCGGTGCCCGTCGTGACCTCCAGGCCGAGCCCCTCGAGTTCGCGCAGGATGATCCCCTGGGTCGTGGGCAGGTCGAGGCCGACCTCGACGGCCTGGTGCAGTTCGCGTCGGACGGCGATCAGCGCGTCGCGCAACGCGGTCGCATCCTCCTGGAAGCCGGTCATGAGCGGGCCCCCTCGTCCTGCGGCGAGCGCCGGTACACCTGCTCGCCGCGGATCCACGTCTCGGCCACCCGGACGGTGGCGATCTCGTCGGCGGGGACGGAGAAGACGTCGCGGTCGAGGACGGCGAAGCTGCCGTCGTATCCCGTGGCGATCCGGCCGACGCTGTCGAGCGGCGAGAGCAGGCCGGCTCGTCCCGTGTACAGCAGGAGCGCCTGGGCGACGCTGATGGCTTCCTCGGGGACGAAGTCGGCGCCGTTGTAGGCCTGGCGTCGGACG
This sequence comes from Plantibacter sp. CFBP 8798, assembly GCF_014841195.1. Classification (NCBI taxonomy): domain Bacteria; kingdom Bacillati; phylum Actinomycetota; class Actinomycetes; order Micrococcales; family Microbacteriaceae; genus Plantibacter; species Plantibacter sp. CFBP 8798. The sequence continues at coordinate 43,674 of NZ_JACYTS010000002.1, read as the reverse complement.
GCGGCCTCGACGGAGAGCATGACGTCGTCGGCGCCGCTCCAGGCGGTGGCCGGGCGGTCGGAGGAGAGCGCGAGCGGCCCGATGGTGCGGAACAACCGGGCGATCGGGTAGGCGTCGGGGACCTGTTCGGCGCGCAAGGCGAGCTCGTAGCCGTCGTATTCGGCGAAGAAGAACACGGTGTGGGTGGCGATCCCGAACGTCATGCGCGCGGAGCGGACCCGTTCGGCGTACTCCTCGCTGATGATGGTCGCGTGCTCGATGCGGACGGAGGGGATGCCCTCGAGCCAGGGCTCCTGGTCTTCGAAGAGGCTCGCGACGCGGTCGAGGGCGCGGTCGCCCATGGCGTGCACCGCGAGCTGGACGCCGTTGCGGCGAGCCCAGGCGCCGGCTGCGAGGACGTCGTCGTCCTCGACGAGTCGGAGTCCGTGGTCGCAGGATTCGGGATACGGTTCGGCGACCCAGGCGGTGCGGTTCGAGTAGGCCCTGTCGAGGACGACCTTCACCCCGCCGATGCGGATCCGCCCCTCGCGATCGTCCGGAGTGAGCTCGGCGAGTGGCGCGGAGGGGTCCCAGCCCGGGTAGAGGGCGACGCGGGTGCGGAGCCCCTTGGCGGCAGCGGCGCGGAAGGCGTCGAGGGGGTCGTGCAGTCGGTTGGACAGCAGGTCGCACACGGCGACGATCCCTCGCGAGGCCAGTTCCTCGCCGATCGCGACGAGCGAGGCGACCTGCTCGTCGCGTTCGGGCACCGGGATGAACCTGGCGACCGCGTCGACCGCGGCGATCTCGGTAAGGATGCCGTTCGGCTCGCCATCCGGTCCGCGTTCGAAACGCGCACCGGACGGGTCGGGCGTGGTGGCCGTGATGCCTGCGAGGCGGAGCGCCGCGGTGTTGCAGACGGCGGAGTGGGCGTCGCAGCGCCAGACGAGGACGGGGCGTTCGGTGGACACCGCGTCGAGGTCGGCCGTGGTCGGCATCCGTCCCTCGGGGAACTTCGTGTCGTCGAACCCGCGGCCGAGCACCCAGGCGCTCGGCACGGTCAGCGTCGCCTGGTGCTCTCGCAGCCGCTCCACGAGTCCGTCGATGGAGACCACCGACGGCGGGAAGCACTCGGCGGCAACGGCGGTGGCGGCCATGAGCGCCGGGTGGGTGTGGCTGTCCATGAGGCCGGGGAGCACGGTGCGTCCGCCGAGGTCGACCGAGGGTTCTCCCGCGACCGCGGACGCCTCCCCCACCCAGTCGAAGCGGCCGTCGACGATGCGGAACGCGGAGGCGAAGCCCGTCTCGTCAGTGCCGGTGAACACCCGGGCGTTCGTGAAGAGCTGCGAGCGGGTCGGCGTCGCGGTGGGTTGCGGTGTCACGGTGGGGGTCTCCGTCTCGGTATCAGCTGCCATCAGATCGCGCGCCAGGTGAAGCGACCGCCGAGCAGGGTCGCGGCGACCGGCATCGACCGCAGCCGCTCGGCGTCGGCGTCGAACGGGTCGAGGTCCGTGATGACGAGGTCGGCGGGCTGCCCGACCGCGATCGACGTCCGGACGCTCGCGGCCAGGGCCACGTCCAGCGGGAGCCGTTGCTCGGGGTGCCAGGCGTCGCGGCCGTCGCGACTCCGGCTCGTCGCGGAGGCGATCGCCTGCCACGGGTCGAGTGGCGAGACCGGAGCGTCCGAGCCGAGCCGGAGGTCGACACCTGCGCGGTGCAGGGATCCGAACGCGAAGGCGCGACCCGTGCGGCCGCTCCAGTGGCGGTCGGCGACGTCGCGGTCGTCCATCGCGTGCTCGGGCTGCACGCTCGCGATGAGCCCGAGGCTCGCGAACCGGGCGAAGTCCTGCTCGCGCACGAGCTGGGCGTGCTCGATGACGCCGCGCATCCCGAGCGCTTCGAAGGTGTCGAGGACCTCGGTGTTGGCTCGGTCGCCGATCGCGTGGACGGCCGCCTCGATCCCGGCGCCCCTCGCACGTTCCAGCAGTCGGCGGAGCTCGTCGACCGAGACGCTCTCGACACCGCAGGCGTGCGCACTCGACGGGTCGACGCCCGGATACGGGTCCCAGCACCAGGCGGTCCTCGTGTTGAGGGAACCGTCGACGACGACCTTGAGCCGCCCCATGGTGAGGAGTCCGGCCGGGTCGATCGCGTCGCCGGTGCGGAGTCCCGCCGCGATGACGGACTCCAGCCTGTCGGGCCACGCGGCGGCCTCGATCCGCAGGCTCGTCGCGCCGTCCGCGATGCGCTCGGACCATTCGCCGAGATTGTCGGTGTTCTCGAACTCGACGACCCCGACGACGCCGCGTCGGGCTGCCGAGTCGGCGGCGTCCCGGTAGGCGTGCGCGGCGAGTCCCGAGTGCTGGTCGATCCGCTGCAGCGCCTCGATCCACGGCGCTTCGGCAACGACCCCGCTCGCGTCGAGGTCCAGACCGAGTCGTCGCGCGGCGCGCGTGTTCATCCAGGCGCAGTGGAGGTCGCCGCTGATGAGGACGACGGGTACGTCCGATTCGGTGGCCTCCAGCGCGGCGAGCGTCGCCGGCTGCGCCCACAGGCCGTCGCGGAACCCGTACCCCATGAGGAACCCGTCAGTGAGGGGTGCATCGGTGTCGACCGCGCGACGGACGGCCGCGAGGACGTCGGCCGCGCTGGCGGTCTCCGTCAGGTTGATCCGTCGCCGCTGGATCACCCACTGGGTCATATGGACGTGGGCGTCCCAGAGCCCCGGTCCGATCGTGCGTCCGGCGACGTCCACGACCTCGCCGGACGCCGGGGCCGTCCCGGCCGGTCGGATCTCGGCGATCCGACCGTCGCGGACGAGGATGTCGACGGGCTCGCTACCGGAGGGTCGCGCGTTCCGGAGCGTGAGGTCGGTCGCGGTCACCGTGCCGGTGTCCCGTCGTCGGTGGTCGGCGCAGCTGTCCCTGCGTCGAGTCCGTGGAGGGCCGCCATGCGGGCTGCGAGGCTCGGGTTCCGGTACGGACCAGGCTCCCCGAGCGCCGTGATCACCCGTTCGACGACCTCGGCCGGTTTGTCCTGGCTCATCTTCTCCTTGGCCTCGAACCGGGTCACGCGCAGGCGGAATCCGACCGTCCCATGGACGATGCGTGCCGCGTACTCGCTGTTCGCGATCGTCCCGTTCATGAGGTACGGCTCGGGCAGCACACGCTCGAAGTGGGCGACGAGGCGGTCGAGCACCTGCAGGTTCTCCTCGTCCGAGAGCAGTTCGGGCACCCCGTACAGGTGCGCTACCGCGAAGTTCCAGGTGGGGACGGCCGGCGACGTGTCGTACCAGCTCGGCGACACGTACCCCTGGGGGCCGTAGACGATCACCATGGCCTCGTGCTGACCGAGCTCGTGCAGTCGCTCGTCCGGCCGCCCGACGTGGCTGAGGAGCACGATCCCGTCCTCGTCCTCCTCGAGCAGGACCGGATAGTGCGACGAGACGAGCCCACGACCGGGGACGTGACTGACGACCGTTGCCCAGGGGTGCTCGCGCACGAGTGCGCGGACCGCTTCGACGTCGCCCTGAACGTACTCGGTGGTGTGCCTCATCTGCCGCCTCCTGCGGTGCTCGGGGTGTCGACCGCGGACGCTGCGGCCGCCAGGGCCGTCGCCACGTTCGAGGGGGCTGCGACGCCCCGGACGCGCGCCAACCAGACGGTCGTCGCGGCGAGGGCCCCGAGGTCGAGCCCGGTCTCGATCCCGAGCCCGTGGAGCATCCACACGAGGTCCTCGGTTGCGAGGTTACCGGTGGCGCCCTTCGCGTACGGGCAGCGACCCAGGCCACCCACGGAGGAGTCGAACTCGGCGACGCCCAGCGAGAGCGCCGCGTACACGTTGGCGAGTCCCTGCCCGTAGGTGTCGTGCAGATGCAGCGCGACCGCCTCGACCGGGATCCCGGCGGCGAGCACGTCCCGGACGACCCGGGTCGTGAGCCCGGGCGTCCCCACCCCGATCGTGTCGCTGACGGCGACGGTCGAACACCCGGCGCGGTACAGCCGCACGGCTGCTTCGACGACCGTCGCCGGATCGACCGCACCCTCCCAGGGGTCCCCGAACGCCATCGACACGTAGCCGCGCACCGGCACCCCCTCCGCGGTCGCGGCGGCGACGACCTCCTCGGCCCGTTCGACGGCACCCTCGCGCGAGGTGTTGAGATTGGCCCTGGCGAACGACTCCGACGCGCTCACGACGACGGAGACCTCCCGGACACCCGCGTCGATCGCCCGATGGAGGCCGCGCAGGTTCGGCACGAGGCCGACCGCCCGCGCACCCGTCGGCACCTCGAGCCCCGCGACGAGCCGTTCCGCATCCGCGAACTGCGGGATCCAGGTGGCCGGCACGAAACTCGTCACCTCGAGGTCCAGCGACCCCGCCTCGTACAGGCGCCGACAGAGCTCCGCCTTCACCGCCGTGGGCAGGATGTCCGTCTCGGCCTGCAGCCCGTCGCGCGGTGCCACCTCGTAGACGCGCACCCGCGTCGGGAGGCCGTCCACCGGTTCGATCCGGGGCTGCGGAAGGCCGCTCATGCCGAGGTCCCCCGGAGCTCGTCGAGCACCTCGCGCGCGTGCTCGACCCGGATCCGCCGGTCGGCGACGATCCTCGCCGCGACCGCCCCGATCTCGTCCACGGTCGCGCCGGCGCTCGCCGCGATCGTCCGGGCGTGCAGGGTCATGTGTCCGCGCTGGATGCCTTCGGCGGCGAGCGCCCGGCACGCGGCCAGGTTCTGTGCAAGGCCCACCGAGGCGATGACGGCCGCGAGTTCCCGAGCCGTCTCCACGCCGAGGAGGGTCACGCCCGCCTGCGCCGTCGGGTGTGCCTTCGTCGCTCCACCGACGAGTCCGACGGCCAGTGGGACCTCGATCGTGCCGACGAGGTTCCCGTCGGCGTCCTGCTCGAATTGCGACAGCGCCGAATAGCGACCGGACCGCGCCGCGTGGGAGTGGCAGCCGGCCTCGACCGCCCGGGTGTCGTTGCCCGTCGCGAGGACGACGGCCGTGATGCCGTTCATGATGCCCTTGTTGTGCGTGGCCGCCCGATACGGGTCGGCCTCGGCGAACGCGCTCGCGGCGACGATGTCGGCGACGACCTGCGCACCACCGAGGAGGTCGGCGTCGAACACCGCCCTGGCACGGGTGATGCGCTGATCGGCCTTGTTCGTGAGGATCCGCAGGAGGGTCCGCGATCCGGCGATCTCGGCGATGCGGGGCGCGATCGCCTCGGCCATCGTGTTCACGGCGTTCGCGCCCATGGCGTCGCGGACGTCGACGTGGAGGTGGACGATGACCTGCGTCCCCACGCGCGTCGGCAGGATCCGCACGTCGATGTCGCGGGCGCCACCGCCGAAGGAGACGAGGATCGGGTCGAGCTCGTTCGCGAGGGCGAGCAGTTCGTCTCTCGCCTCGAGGACACGGAGCCGCGCGGCGTGCGGGTCGACCGCGTCGAGGATCTGGATCTGCGCGATCATGACGTCGCCCGACGACGACGTCCGGAACCCGCCGTGCACGCGCGCGATGCGGGCGGCGTTGGAGGCCGCGGCGACGACGCTCGGCTCCTCGGTCGCCATGGGGACGAGTCGGTCCTCGCCGTCGATGGTGAAGTTCGTCGCGACGCCCACCGGGACGGCGATGACGCCGACCACGTTCTCCACGAGGTGGTCCGCCTGGGCGATCGACAGGCCGGCGTCGGGTCGCAGTGCGGCGAGCGCCTCCGCCGCGATCCCGGCCCCCTCGGCGACGAGGTCGAGCCGCTCGTCCGGCGTGTGGTCGCGCAGCCCCTGGATTCGGCTGTTTCTCGGCATGGGTCGCCCTTCGGTACAGGCAGACACCGGATCCTCGGTGCTGCGGTCAAGACGACCCTAGGAGCGGCGATCGTCGACGACGATGGGTGGATGACTCAGCGGATCGGCGATCGTGTGGGTGGATCCCACACCCCGCTGGACCGGCCGTCGCTTTAGACTCCTGAGGGACCAGTCAGGAGACCCGATGCGAGAGCCTGCCGACGTGCGAACGGCCACCGACCTCGTCGACGCCGAACCCGTCCACGACACCGAGCGGGAGCTGATCCGGCTGCGACGCCGCGAGCACGAGCTCTCAGCCCTATTCTCGAGCGCCCGCGAACTGGCCGAGCTCCGCGACAGCGACGCCGTGCTCGCCAGACTCGTCCAGCGCGCCCACCAGATGATGGGCGTCGATCTGGCCTACCTGTCCGAGTTCGACCCGGTCACCCACGAGTTGCGGGTCCGCGAGACGAGTGGCTCCGTCAGCCCGTCGTTCCAGACGCTCCGCGTCCCTCCCGGGCGCGGGCTCGCGAGCGTCGTCGTCGAATCGCGCACGGCCCAGTGGGTCGCGGACTACTCCGACTACTCGACCGATCGACACGAGCGCGGCATCGACGACGCGGTCGCAGCGGAGGGGCTCGTCTCCCTGCTCGGCGTGCCGATGCTCACGAGCGATGACGTCCTCGGCGTCCTCTTCGTCGGCAACCGCGACCGGAAGGACTTCTCCCCCGACGAGGTCGCGCTCCTGGCGGCGCTTGCGGACCACGCCTCGGTGATCCTCCAGACCACGCAGACCCTCCGCGACCTGCAGGACTCCGAGGACGCCAGCCGACGGAACCTCGCGGACCTCACCGCCCACCTCGTCGAACGCGACCGGGCGAACACCGTCCACCAGGAACTCGTCCAGGCGGTCCTCGCCGGGGGCGGATTCGCACCCGTCGCGGACACGCTCGCGACGGCACTCGGCCGTGCGGTCGCCGTGACCGACGCGCAGGACCGGGTGATCGCAGCAGCCGGGCTCCCGCTCTCCCCCGGCATGCTCGACCTCGACGACGTCACGCGCGCGGCCATCACCGACAGCCGTCGCTCGGGCCACTGCGTCCTGGTCGCGAGCGGCGGTGTCGGAGCGGTCGCCGCCCTGTCCGCCGGCAGCCGGCACTTCGGAGCCCTCATCCTCGGTGACGGCGACTTCGAGCTCGGCGCCGTGGACCTCCGCACCGTCGAACGCGCGGCGCAGGTCGCGGCACTCCTCGAACTGCAGCAGGAGGCGGCCTCAGGCGCGGACCACCGGGTCCGCAGCGAACTCATCGCCGACCTCCTCGACGACGTGCCCGAACGCCGATCCGACGTCGAACGACGAGCCAGGCGCCTCGGTATCGACCTGCACGAACTCGACTCCCTGCTGCTCCTCGCCGTCCCGGGAGACCAGCAGACCACCGCCGCCCGAGCGCTCAGCCGCCGACTCGACGACCATGCGCTCGTCGGCGAGTACCGCGGGTACGTCGTCGCCGCACACTCCTCCGGCCGTCGGCCGCTCGACGCCGACGCCGTCCGCCGACACGTCGCCGGCAGCATCCAGCAACCCGTCGTCGCCGTCGTGCCCCGCACCGCTCCCGACGCCCTCACCTCCGCGTTCACCAGCGCGATGCGCACCGCCAGACTCATCGCCGCACTGGAACTCTCGGACCTCACCGCATCGACCGACGACTTCCTGCCCTACTCCGCGATCTTCGACACCGATGCGCGGGCGCTCGCCGACTTCTTGCGAGACACCATCGGACTCGTCCGGCGCTACGACGCCGAGCGGAACGCCGACCTGCTCGGGACGCTGCGTGCGTTCGTGCGGAACAACGCGAGCCCCACCCGCACGGCGCGCGCCCTGAACTTCCACACGAACACGATCCTCCAGCGGCTCGACCGGCTCGACCAGGTCCTCGGAGCCTCCTGGCGCGAGGACGAGCGCATGTTCCGGCTCGGCATCGCCGTCCGCCTCGATGAGCTCCGCGAGCAGTTGCAGGCCGGACGGTAGCCGGCCGCACTCGGACCGGCCTGCTCCGGGCCGAGCTCCGGATCAGCTCGCGGAGGTCGGCATCGGTGAGAGGCGGTCGGCGCTGCGGGCATGGGACGGGGCGAAGCTCGCGATGTGGTCGCTCGTCTCCCCGTCGAGCGCGAGCTCCGCGAGGATGCGTCCGAACGCGGGCGTGAATTTGAAGCCGTGACCGGCGGCGAGGGCGACGATGACGTCCGGGTGCTCCTCGAGCGGGCCGAGGACGAAGTTCCGGTCAGGGGTGAGCGCGTACTGGCAGGTCACCGTGCGGAGCTGGGGGCCCGACGCCGGCACGAGGTCCGCCATGAAGTCGGCCAGCTGCCCGGTGAGCTCCGGCGACGGGACGAAGGTGCGCTCCGCCGGCGACATGCGGTTCTCCGAGACGTCGCGTGCGGCCTTCACCGTCGGTTCCCCGAAGGTCGGGAAGCCGTAGTAGCACTCCTCGTCCTCCCAGATCCACACCGGGAACCGCTCGCGATCGAGCTGCTCGGCGTCGGCCGGGCGGAAGTAGGTGACCTGCTCCTGCATGACGTCGAGTGGGATCGCCGCGCCGAGGGGTTCGAGCAGCTCGTTGGCCCAGGCATCGGCGGCCAGGACGACCTTGCCGGCACGCACCGGGCCGCCGGAGGTCTGCACCACGACGCCGGATCCATCAGGGGTCAGCGCGTCGACCCGGGTGCGGTCGCGGATGTCCGCACCGAGCGCCCGAGCACGGAGCTGCAGCGTCGCGACGGTGCGCGCCGCGTGGGCGATGCCGGTGTCGGCGGTGTAGACCGTCTCCACGTTCTCGGGGATCCGGAACTGCGGCCACCGCGCGTGCACCTCGGCCGGCGTCAGCAGCTCGTGCGGGACCCCGCACTCCTCCAGCGCCGCGGTGAAGTCGGTGGCCGAGTAGGGCCCGTCGACGGGCAGGAAGATGACCCCGCCGGTGATGGTGAGCAACCGCTCGCCCGACTCCTGCTCGAGGTCGGCCCAGTCACGGTACGCCGACTGCGCGAGTCGCACGTACTGCGGAGCGCCGTACGACGTCCGGATGATCCGCGAGGTGTCGTGCGAGGCGCCGCGGACGTGCCCGAGTTCGAACTGCTCGAAGGCGACGACCTTCGCGCCCCGACGGGCGAGGTGGTAGGCGGCGGCACTGCCGAGAGCTCCCATACCGACAACCGCGACGTCGAACGATTCCATCCGGTGGTGCTCCCTCGTGCTTGCCCGATCGATTCAGGCAAGTGTGCTGGAGCGCCGGAGACCGGCCTATGGACCGTTGATCCAGGTTTTCGCGTCAGGAGTGTGCCGTGGCGACGGCCCCTCGCCGGGGTCAGCGCCCGCGGCGCCCCGAGAACAGTGCTTGGAGGAGTGGCACGACGGAGACCACCATGAAGACGGTGCCGAGCACGGCGTCGTCGGACCGGAGGACGGCTCCCGCGACGAGCAGCGCGGCGAACAGCACGGCCGAGACGACCCGGCCCGTCGTGCGGTCGAGCCGCGCGATCCGCTGTTCCAGTCTCGGGTTGGTGGTCGCGACCGTGCCGGCTTCGACCCGCGTGATGACCGCGTCGAGACGCTTCGGCAGGCGGACGGCGACCGTGGCGATGTCGAGTGCCTCGCGACCGAGATCCTGGACGACGTTGCCGCGTTCGTCACGGAGCAGCTGCGCGGCGTAGGGCTCGACGGAGTCCCAGAGGTTGAACTCGGGGTCGAGTGCGCTGCAGACACCGGAGGTGAGCGAGATCGCGCGGATGATGAGCAGGAAGTTCTCGGGCAGCTGGAACGGCAGCGTGCGGATGACCTCGCTGAACTGGTTGCCGAAGTCGCGGAACTCCTTCGGGTCGACGTCGCGCAGTTCCGCGAACCCCATGCCGCCGAAGCGTCCGAACAGCGCGGTCATGGCCCGCTCGAGCTCGGTCGTGTCGGCCGAGGGCAGGAGGACGCCGAGGTCTCGGATCGCGTCGACGAGGCCCTTGCCGTCGCGGGAGGCTGCGGCGATGAGGAGCTTCCGGAGGCCACGCCTCGTGGTCGGCGGGACCTCGCCCATCATCCCGAAGTCGATGAAGGTCAGCTTCCAGGGTCGCTCGCCCGGGGCGGCGTCGACCGGCGTCACGAAGATGTTGCCGGGATGCGGGTCGGCGTGGAAGAACCCGTTGGTGAAGAGCTGGTCGAACATGACGGCTGCGAACACGGGCGCCACGTCGACCGGGTCGATGCCAGCGGCGCGCAGGGCGTCCGCGTCGGTGATCTTGATGGCGGTGACGTCTTCGAGCGTCAGGACGCGCTGGGTCGTGCGCTCCCAGACCACCGCGGGCACGGAGACGCGGTCGTCGCCGGCGAAGTCGGCGGCGAACCGCTCAGAGCTCGCAGCCTCATGGAGGTAGTCGATCTCCTCGAGGCTCGTCGCGGCGAACTCCTCGACGAGTGCGGGCATGTCGACGCGGTCGGAGACGAGCCGGACGCGGCGCAACCAGCCGCCCACCTTGCGCAGGGCGGCGAGGTCGACGGTGACGATCTCGTCGATGCCCGGCCGCTGGACCTTGAGCACCACGGCGTCGAGCCCCGTGTCCGCGGCGAGCGCCGGAGCGAGCAGGGCGCGGTGCGCCTGGCCGAGCGAGGCCGCTGCGACGGGGCTTTCGTCGATGCCGGCGAAGACCTGCGAGAGCGGCACGCGGAGTTCCGACTCGGCGAGCGCGCGGATGCGAGGGAAGGCGACGGGCGGGACTTCGTCCTGCAGGCCTTCGAGCTCCTTCGTGATCTCCGGCGGGAGCACGTCGAGCCGCGACGACATGAACTGGCCGACCTTGATCATGAGGCCGCCGAGGTCCACGGCGAGCACGTGGAACCGTCGTGCGAACTTCTGCATCCGACGCGTGCGGGTCCGCTCCGTCAGCTTGATGAGCCCGAACCGCGGCAGGACGATCTCGAACCACCAGGCGGCGGCCAGGTGCCAGCTCGCGAAGCGGAGGATGCGACGGTACCGGGCGCGCCCGTGAGCGGGCGGACCGGCAGGAACGCCGGCCCGCCCGCTCATGGGGAGCTCGCCGAAACGGGACGCCGAGTCGCTGGGCGTCCCGCCGGTCGACGACACTCGGTCAGTCCTGGGCGAGGATCGCGTAGAGGCGCTTGCGAGCGTCGTCGAGGATGGTGACGGCCTGCTGGACCTGCTCGGGCGTTCCGGTGCGGCCGACCTGGGCTGCGGCCTGGGCCAGCTCGACGCCGGCCTTCGGCAGAGCGGTGAAGCCGGGGTGCTCGGACGACTCGGCGTTCTGCCACGGAGCGGATGCGCCAGACTCGGCGACCTCGTCGCGACCGGCCTCGGTCAGTGCGTAGGTCTTGCGGCCGCCCGACTCCTCGGCCGTGATGATGCCCTCGTCGGACAGCAGCTGCAGCGTCGGGTAGACCGAGCCTGCGCTGGGCTTCCACGAGCCGCCGCTGCGCTCCTCGATCTCGCGGATGACCTGGTAGCCGTGCATCGGCTGCTCGGCCAGGAGGGCCAGCACGGCGGAGCGGACGTCGCCGCGGCCGACGCGCGAGCCGGCGCTCTTCTCGAACTTCGAACGCAGCTGCTCCATCATCTGCCACATCCCGTCGGTACCGAAGCCGGCTCCGTTGCCGAAGCCTCCGCCGTTACCGAACCCTGCGCCACCGAATCCTGCGCCACCGCTTGGGAATCCACCCATGATTGCTCTCCTTCGTCGTACGTGAACGATGCTCAACGATATATCGGTGAAGCTGTGAACGATATGTGTAATCGGAAGATCATGATGGCGTAACGTCGCCCTCATGAGCCCCTGGACCGCAGCAGACATCCCCGATCAGCACGGCCGCGTCGCGATCGTGACCGGCGCGAACAGCGGGATCGGCGCGGTCACGGCCCGCGAGCTCGCCGCCCACGGTGCCGCCGTGATCCTCGCCTGTCGCGACACGGACAAGGGCGCGCGGGCCGCGGCGACGATGACCGGCGACGTCGAAGTGCGGCAGCTCGATCTCGCCGACCTCGCGTCCGTCCGTCGATTCGCCGACGGCGTCGAGCGGGTCGACGTGCTTGTGAACAACGCCGGCGTCATGGCCGTTCCCGAACGACGCACGGCCGACGGCTTCGAGATGCAGATCGGCACGAACTTCCTCGGGCCCTTCGCACTCACCGGCCTCCTGATCGACCGCATCACCACGCGGGTCGTGACGCTGTCGAGTGCTGCACACCGCGCCGGCAAGATCGACCTGGCCGATCTCAATTGGCGCAACCGGACGTATCGGCGCTGGTCCGCCTATGGCCAGTCGAAGCTCGCCGACCTCATGTTCTCGGCCGAACTGCAGCGACGCCTCACGGCGGAGGGTTCCTCGGTGCTGTCCGTGGCCGCACACCCCGGCTTCGCGTCGACCGAGCTCCAGTCCCACACCGAGTCCGCGCAGGGTCCGCTCCTCGCGTGGGGAACCCGGCTCCTCGGTCAGAGCGCTGAGATGGGTGCGCTTCCGACGCTCTACGCTGCGACGTCGCCCGACGTCGAGCCCGGCGGCTACTACGGTCCGAGCGGCTTCGGTGAGATGCGCGGTGCCCCGAAGCCCGTCGACCGGACCTCAGCGGCCCGCGACGAGCACGTCGCCGCTGAGCTCTGGAAGACGGCCGAGGCGCTCACCGGAGTCACCTACCCGTGAGCGCGCCCGGCCGTCCCGGCGTCACGCGGGAAGGCTCTCCTCGATCGCGGCGATGACCTCGGGGGCATCCGGCTCGGTGGTCGGACGGAAGCGGTGCACGGTGCCGTCGGGCGCGATGAGGAACTTCTCGAAGTTCCACTTGACGTTGCCGGCCTTGCCGTTGGCATCGGCGGTCTTCACGAGCTCCTGGTAGAGCGGGTGCCGGTTACGTCCGTTGACCTTCACCTTGTCCATCATCGGGAAAGTGACGCCCCAGGTGGCCGAGCAGTACTCGGCGATCTTCTCGTTGTCGCCGAGCTCCTGCAGGAACTGGTTGCTCGGGAACCCGATCACCGTGAAGCCGCGGTCGGCGTACTCCTTCTGGAGCGCCTCGAGCTTCTCGTACTGCGGTGCGAGGCCGCAGCGGCTCGCGACGTTGACCACGAGTTTGGCCTTCCCGTCCCACTCCGCGAGGGTCGTGTCCCGGCCGTCGAGGGTGGTGACGGGGATGGTGTCCAGATCGGTCATGGTGTGATGCCTCTCATCTGTCGAACGACGTCCTGCCCGTGCACTGGTGTGCGCAAGCGGATCCACTCCGAACGCTACTCGCCCAGGACACGGCCGACGCCCTTTCGTCAGTGCGTTCTCAGCCGACAGCCGTTGACACCGCCTGCCCGCCGGTGGATCGTGAGTGCAGCAGATCGGAGCAGGACATGGGACGCATCCACATCGACCTCTTCATAACCCTCGACGGCGTCGCTCAGGCGCCCGGCGGGCCGGAGGAGGACCCCAGTGACGGGTTCGCGTTCGGTGGCTGGCAGGCACCGCTCATCGACGAGGTCGACGGGGAGCAGATCGACGCCGGCATGGTGGGCATGGACGCCCTCCTGCTCGGGCGCCGGACCTACGACATCTTCGCCGGGTACTGGCCGCACCAGGAGGGCGGCCAGGACGACGGCATCGCCAGGCTCTTCAACCGTCTGCCGAAGTACGTCGCGTCACGCGAGCCGCGGGAGCTGAGGTGGGCGAACTCGACGCAACTCGGACCGGACCTCCCGGAGGCCGTTGGAGCACTGCGCGAGCGTCACTCGCAGATCCACGTCATCGGCAGCCTCGACCTCGTGCAGACCCTGCTCGCTGAGGCACTCTTCGATCAGCTGAACCTCTGGGTGTACCCGATCACGCTCGGCACCGGGAAGCGCGTCTTCGCCACCGGCACCGTGCCGTCCTCGCTGCGCCTGCTCGGCCCGGCGACCACCTCCCCCGCAGGGACCGTCCACCTCAGGTACGAACGGATCGACGGCACACCGGCCACCGGCGACATGGGCGACCCGCGATGAGCGCGTCGCACGAGGCATCGGCGCAGACGCCCGAAGCCGACACCCGCTTCGACACGGTCGTCGTCGGTGCCGGCGTCGCCGGGCTCGTCGCCGCACGACTCCTCGCGGCCGCCGGACGAACAGTGGTCGTCGTCGAGGCCCGTGACCGGGTCGGCGGGCGGGTGTCGACCGAGCGTCGCGACGGTCAGGTGACCGATCTCGGCGCATCGTGGGTGCACGGGGTGAACGACAGTGCGGTCGTCGCGGCAGCCGACGCGTTCGGGATGCGGACGGTCGAGTTCACCGTCGGCGGCTACCAGCCGGACAGCCGGCCGATCGCGTACTACGGGCCCGACGGCGAGCGCTTGTCGGACGCCGAGGCTCGCGGCTTCGCCGAGGACGTCCACGCGCTCGACGCGACGCTGCTCGGTGTCGTCGCCGAGTCCGCGCCGGACGCGTCCTACCGTGACGTGACCGAGGCGGCGCTCGCGCTGCAGGACTGGGACGCCGACCGGGCGCAACGGGTCCGCGAGTACCTGGAGCATCGTTCGGAGGAGCAGTACGGCGCGTGGATCGAAGATCTCGCGGCCCACGGGCTCGACGACGACGCGATCGACGGTGACGAGGTCGTGTTCCCCGACGGGTACGACGTGCTCCCCCGGCGATTGGCCGAGGGGCTCGATGTGCGCCTGGAGCACGTGGTGACGAATGTGCGGTGGTCTGCGGACGGCGTCGAGGTCACCGCGCAGGGACCGATGGGCGAGGTGGTGCTGCACACGGGCTCGGTGGTGGTGACGGTGCCGGTCGGGGTGCTGCAGTCGGACGAATTCGCGATCGATCCCCCGCTGCCGGAGCCGGTCGCCGGCGCACTCTCCCGGTTGCGGATGAACGCGTTCGAGAAGGTCTTCCTCCGGTTCGAGCGGCGATTCTGGGACGACGACGTCTACGCGATTCGACAGCAAGGCCCGGAGAGTCGACGCTGGCACTCCTGGTACGACCTCACGACGGCGCACGGATCACCGACGTTGCTGACGTTCGCCGCCGGCCCGACGGTCGCGGAGATTCAGGACTGGGACGAGTCGCGCGTCGTCGAGTCGATCCTCGAGCAGCTGCGGCGCCTGTACGGCGACCGCGTCGGGGAGCCGACGGAGGTGCACGTCACCCGGTGGCAGGACGACCCGTTCTCCCGCGGGTCCTACGCCTATATGACCGTCGGCTCGACGACGGACGACCACGATGCCCTCGCGACCCCGGTCGGCGGCGTCCTGCATCTCGCGGGTGAGGCGACGTGGACCGACGACCCCGCAACGGTGACGGCGGCATTCCACTCCGGCCATCGGGCGGCGGAGCGCGTCCTCGGTCAGTCCGTCCCGATCGATACCCTCTGGCGCGACGAGAGCGCAGTACCAGTCGTCAACCCGATCCGATAGCGACAACGAGTACGCTCTCGCGAGCGTCGAATGAGAGGAAACGTATGCGATTCATGATGTTCGTCCTCACGGACCCGGTGCCCGACGAACCGACCGACGACTCCGACGTCGACCACTGGGTCCAGGAGCTGGACACGACCAGGCGGCGGCTCCTCGGCGACGTGCTCGATCCGAGCGAGGCGCGCGGCGTCCGTGTCCGCGCCGGCGAGCGATTCGTCACCAACGGCCCGATCCCGGGTGCGACCGACACCCTCTGGGGCTTCGACATCCTCGAGTGCACCGACCTCGACGAGGCGATCGACATCGCGGCCCGCCACCCGATGGCCCGCAACGGTCGCCTGGAGCTGCGCCCGTTCCCTGCAACGAGCTGAACGGCACGCTGTCGAGACCGGGGGTCAGTACTCGCGCATCTCGTAGAACGGCAGATCGTTGCAGCCTGCCTCCAGTGCGTCTATCCGCCGCTCCATGGGTGTATCGAGTAGTCGCTCCAGCGGCGAGTTCGAAGCCCCTGCGGCGATCGCATCACACGTGGCGACGGCACGGAAGTGGGCCGGGTAGATGAAGATCGCCAAGACGATCGCAGCAAGGCTGAAAAGCAACAACCCCGGAGCGATGCCCCGTTCCTTCCGCTTGAGTTGGAATCCGACCCCGGCGATGATCGCTGCGATCGGCGCGAAGAGGGCCCCGGTAATGACGACACCCCCGAGCAAGGCGACGAGGGTAAGCCATACCTCTGGATTCCGCATTCGAACCTCCATTGGTTCCGATGCAGCTGATGCTCCTATCACGCCATGGCATCGACAACCCCCAAGGCGGGGGGGGCTGGCGAGCTGAGCGGTCCTCACGCCGACCAGGATCCTCGGCATCGGTCGAAGCATCGCCACCGACCTCGCCCGGGCTGGCGCTGTGGTCCTCCAGCCTGTGCGCTCGACCACGAGGGGCGAACACGTCGTCGAGCCGGTGGGGTGTCTCCAGCAACCTGTCGCACCCCGGCGTCTCCCCCCCCCCCCCCCACCAACCTGTTGGCCGCCCAGCCGGACATGGGCCGACAGCGCGACACCGGAGCCCGCCGTGTGGTCAGCCTGCTCTCACCCCTCGGCGTCGCAGGCACGGTGTCGAGTGCCGCTCAGCCCGCGCTCATGGCCGCGACGGCGCCGACCGCGCGAGGCGACGAGTTCTACGGCCCGGTCCGCACGATGGGTGGCCGACCCGCGCTCCTCCCGGCACCGTGGCCGCCGATGCGGAACCTGGACGACGCCCGTCGACTCTGGGACGAATCCGAGCGGCTCATCGGACGGTGACGCGGCGGCTGGGCGCTGGTCGGACGGCCGCCGCTCTGAGCACGCCCGCCGGAACCTGTGGCGGTCACCGCCACCCCGGGCGACCGGCGGCGTGCTTCGACGTGATTCGCATGGTCGCGCCCTACGGGAGCGGAGGCGTCCCATCCGCGCCGCGCGCGATGCGGAGCATCCGCGTCGCTGTCGCGTGGAGGAGTGCTCTGAGGTCTTCAGGCTCGTCGACGATCACCGCATGATCCCCCAGCCCGGCGATCGCCGCTGGAAGCCAGTCGAGGCGTTTGGCTCGGATCGAGACCCGATGCCAGGCAGGTGCGTCCTCGATCGGCTCTACGACGGCCACGCTCTCCGGGAAGTGGGCCAGGATCTGCGGGACGCTCGCCTGGATGCGCAACCGGACGTGCCATCGGTAGTCCGCCCCCGCGAAGCGATCGACGAGTGGAGGGCGCTCCGCTCGAACAATCGGGCCCGAGACGACGCCGGGCAACGTCCGCGCCGATCGGATGCGGTCGACCCGGAAGGTGCGCTCCTCCGCTCGCTCGACGTCGAACGCGTCCAGGTACCAACGACCGGCGTGGACGAGCAGGTCGAACGGATGCACCGTGCGACGCGAGGGCGTGTCCTCCGCGTCGCGGTAGCGCAATTCCACGGGGCGTCTCGCTCGGATCGCGTCCGACACGGTGAGCAGGACTCCCGCGTCGGGCACGTCGTGGCGCGTCGGTCTCCGTGCTGCGGCCTGCAGGACCGCCTCGAGGCGGTCCACGGATGCGGCCGGGAGGGATCGTCGGATCTTCGCGAGGGCGATCTGCGCTGCGAGATCCGGGGAGTCCGAGGACGACTGGGCTTCACTCAAGCCGAGGAAGACGGCGACCGCTTCCTCGTCAGTGAGCATGATCGGCGACACCTGTCGGCCGACGGCGAGGCGGTACCCACCGTAGCGACCGCGCACCGATTCGATCGGGACATCCATGTCCACGAGACGCTGCACCGAGCGGCGCACGGTCCGTTCGTCCACGCCCAACCGCTCGGCGAGCTCTGGCACGCTGCGGATCTCCGCGGACTGCAGCAGCTCGAGCAACTGCAGCGCTCGAGCAGTCGGCGAGCCGGCATATCCCATCACATGAGAATACCGGGCGAAAACGGCCCGGTATTGGCTCTATCGTCGTCACCGCCCCGCACCTGTGGGGGAAGATCACCAGCCAAGGAGACACGCATGCAACTCGCAGCCACCCGGATCATCACCGACGACGTCGACACCCTGGTCGCGTTCTACGAACGGGTCACTGGCGTGACCGCGGCACGCTTGCACCCACTGTTCGCCGAGGTGCGCACCGAAACCGGCACGCTCGCCATCGCTAGTTCAGCGACCATCCCACTGTTGGGTGAGAACGCCGCCGCGCCGCGAGCCAACCGATCCGTCATCCTCGATCTGCTCGTCGATGACGTCGACGCGGTCTACACGAGGCTGCAGGGCGTCGTGGAGACGTTCGTGAACGAGCCGACGAACATGCCGTGGGGCAACCGGTCGCTGCTGTTCCGCGACCCCGACGGCAACCTCGTGAACGTCTTCACCCCGATCACCACTGACGCCGGTGAACGCGTCGCATCGTGAACCTGCACCGGCCGGCTACGCCGGGATGACGCTCGGGATGAGTCGTGGCGCTGGAGGGAGCGGTCCGTGCCGGTCTGACGCACGCAGTCCGTCGATCACGAGCGCGGCGTAGCGTCGTGCGGCTCGGACGCGCTCCGTCTCCGTCGTACGTGAGAGTCCGCGAGCCGCGAGCAGGACCACGAGGAAGTCGTCGAGGACGAAGTCCGCGCGCAGCGCGCCGGCGTCGATGGCGCGACGAGCGACGGCGGTGATCGCGCGCACGGCCTGTTCACGCTGGGTCCGGAAGTCGACGGCATCGGGGTAGGCGGCGAGGAACGCGTCCGTGAACCCCTGGTTCCGAGCATTGAGGACCAGGACCTCCTCGATGATGCCGCGGAAGCCACGCCAGGGGTCGACGTCCGCGAGGGCGTCGACCACGATCGAGCGGCAGGCGTCGAGCTCGTTCACGAAGGCGGCTCTGACGAGATCGGCTTTGGTCGGGAACCGTCGGTAGAGGGTGGCCGGCCCGACACCGGCTCGGCGGGCGATCTCTCGCATCGTCACGTGAAGGCCGTCGGTCCCGAACAGTTCGCGGGCTGCGGCGAGGACGCGGTCACGGTTCTCCTGCGCGTCGGAACGCAGATTCTGAGGCAGTGTGGCGGGCATGTGTCTCACATTACTCAAGTGGACGGGTGCGTCCGTTACGTTGCGGGAGGCGGGTCAGATCCCCCGCCGCGAAACGGAGTGCACCCATGCGCGCAGTGATCATCCGGACCTTCGGTGAACCGAGTGGGATGGAGGTGACGGACCTGCCCGTCCCCACGCCCGGGGCCGGTGAGGTCCTCGTTCGAACGGAGGCCGCAGGCGTCGGCGGGGTCGACGTCGTGATCCGCCGGGGCGGTATCGCTGAAGCCGCCAGGGACTCGGGGATGATCCCGGGAAGTGAAGCAGCCGGTGTCATCACCGCGACCGGGCCCGACGTCGACTCCGCGTGGTTCGGTCGACGGGTCTGGGCGTTCACGGGGACCTCGGGCGCGTACGCCGAGTACGTGATCGCGCGCGCCGACGAGATCGTCGAGCTGCCGTCCGACCTGACGCCCGTCCAGGCGGTGACGCTGGGCAGCGCGTTCCCGGTCGCGCACTTCGCGCTCGAACGCGCTCGCCTGACCGAGGGCGAATCCGTCCTCGTGCGCGGGGCCGCCGGGAGTATCGGCCTGGCCGGCGTCGAGCTGGCCGCTCGTGCCGGCGCCGGCGTCATCGCCGTCACCACCTCATCCTCCGAACGCGGGGAACGTCTGCGGGCGTTCGGTGCAACCCACGTGCTCGACCGCTCCGGCACAGGCGATGCGGACGCCCCGGCGGAGTTCGACGTCATCCTCGACATCGTCGGCGGGCCCAACCTCCCCCGGTTCATCGAGCGGCTCTCGCCGAACGGCCGCCTGATCGCCGTGGGCGTGGTGGGCGGGTTCCCGCCCGCGGACTTCGGCACGGCTCTCCTGGCCGGCTTCCGCCGATCGATCACCTTCGGAACCCTGAGCCTCGACACCGTGCCGCGCGCGGAACTCGCCCGGGTGCGAGCCGAGGTGTTCGACGACGCCGTCCGAGGCACGCTCTCACCGGTGGTCCACGACGCCCTGCCGCTGAGCGACGCAGCCGAGGCGCACCGTCTCATGGACGCCGGGGACGTGTTCGGGCGCATCGTGCTCGTCCCCTGAGTCGGCTGACGAGGCAGGCACCGATCCGCCACCGCTACAGCCAGATCGTCGCCAGCCAGATCTCGACGGCGGCGAGCACCAGCAGGGCGACGTTCAGCCCGAGTACCCGGATCTCGCCGCGAGGCACGTGCAGGGTGATACCACCGATCTGCACCAGCACCAGCCCGACCGCCGCAGCGACGGTCAACCAGGTGAGGACGCCCACGAGCGGAGGCAGGATGAGGCCGACCACGCCCAGCACTTCGAGCAGTCCGATCACTCGAACCGCCGAGAGCGGCATGCCGTCGACCCACGCCATCATCGGGCGGAGTTGCTCTGCCGAGCGGACGAGCTTCATGCCGCCCGAGTACAGGTACAGGACCGCGAGCAGTCCTGCGACGATCCAATAGGCGATGACCATCAGCTACCTCCGTGGGTGCGTGTCGCGATGGTTACGATGAGTAACCGACGCAAGTGTGGACCGGCTCGGACCGGCGTACAAAAGGCACACGCGTGTGACCGAGCCGCGAGGGGTGCCGTGTTCCGCTACGCGAGGCTGTGTTCCGTCCGGGGCGACCAGGGCAAGGCCATCCGCTCACTCCTGGACCGCATCGCCGACAAGTGGGCGCTCCTCCTCATCGCGACGCTCCATGACGGGCCGTTCCGCTTCACGGAGCTCGAGCAGCGCATCCCGGGCATCTCCCGACGCATGCTCACCCTCACCCTCAGGAACCTGGAACGCGACGGGCTCGCCACCCGCACCACCTTCGCAGAAGTGCCGCCGCGGGTCGAGTACGAGCTGACGGACCTCGCGCAATCGCTCATCCCCCATGCGGTGGGACTCGCCGAGTGGGCCGGAGAGCACGTCCCCATGATCGAAGCGAGTCGAACGGCATACGACGAGCGGTCCTGACCACCTGCCCGCGCTGCGGGCCAACGAAAAAGTCCCGGAAACCAGATGGTTCCCGGGACTTCATGGTCGGGCTGACAGGATTTGAACCTGCGACCCCTTGACCCCCAGTCAAGTGCGCTACCAAGCTGCGCCACAGCCCGATGCCATCTCCGCGGGCGGAGAAGACAACTCGAACAGTCTAGCGGATTCCGAGAGCGCTCCGTGACACGGCTCCGGCGACCACGGCCCGGCCCAGACAGGCCGCATTCGTCGGGTGGGAGGTCTCCCCTGCCCGCCCCCGCACGGGGCACGCTACCGTGACTCGTCCGCGCCCGCGTGACAGGACGAACCGACCGATCCGGTCACCCGACGAAGGACCCCAATGCGCTACAGCCACTACTGGAAAGAGGTCCGCGTCGCGGCCCTGACCGCCCTGCCCGTCGCGATCGTCTCCGGCATCGTGCAGGTCAGCCGCAACACGCCGATCGACGATGCCGTCATCGGCGGCGCCATCACGTTCGTCGCGCTGTCACTGCTCATCCCCGTCGTGCGCCACTGGCTGCACCCCGAGTCCCGCGGCTGACCCTGCGGCACGTCAAAGTCCTCGCGGCACGTCTTGCACGACGTGCCGCGAGGACGGGCACGTGCCCGGAGGCCGGCGCTACTCGGCCTTGCGATCCGCGACGAGCTGATCGCGCACTTTACGCCGCAGCACCTTGCCGATGAGCGACGTCGGCAGCTCGTCGAGCTGCACGACCCGCTTCGGCACCTTGTACGCCGTGAGGCGGGTCCGGCAGTAGTCGCGCAACGAGCCGGCGTCGAACACCGTTCCGGCACGCATGACCACCGCGGCCGTCACGTCCTCGCCACCGGAATCGCGCGGCAGGCCGACCACAGCGGCCGACTCGACGTCCGGGTGAGACAGGAGCGTCTCCTCCACCTCCGACGGGCTCACGTTGAACCCGCCGGTGATGATGAGCTCCTTCACCCGGTCGATGACCGTCACGAAGCCGTCCGCCGACACCGTCACGATGTCGCCGGTCCGCAACCAGCCACCCTCGAGCAACGCCTCGCGCGACTCGTCCGGACGACCCCAGTAGCCCTGGAAGACCTGCGGACCACGGAGCAGCAGCTCGCCCGACTCCCCCGCCGCACGATCGACCGTCGGGTTCTCGGGATCGACGACGCGGATCTCGGTGCTCGGGAACGGCACACCCACGGTGCCCGGCCGACGCGACGGACCGATCGGGTTGCCGAGTGCCACCGGCGACGATTCCGTCATCCCGTAGCCCTCGACGAGCAGACCGCCGGTCGCCTCCTCCCACCGCGTGACCGTCGACACCGGGAGGCTCATCGCCCCGGAGATCGCGAAGCGGACACTTGTCAGGTCGACGCCCTTGCGGCTCGACGCACGCGACAGCGCGTCGTAGATGGGCGGCACCGCCGGCAGGAACGTCGGCGGGGACTTCTTCGCCGCCGTGAGCACCAGCTCCAGGTCGAACTTCGGGAACAGCACGAGACGCGCCCCGATGCTCATGGCGAACGTGAGGCACAGCGTCATGCCATAGGCGTGGAACAGCGGCAGGACTCCGTAGAAGACCTCGCCACCTTCGCTCAGGCCCGGCACCCACGCGCGTCCCTGCTCGGCGTTCGCCCGCAGGTTGCGATGCGTCAGGATGGCGCCTTTCGGCGCCCCGGTCGTCCCACTCGTGTACTGCAGGAGCGCGGTGTCGTCGAGCGTCGGACGCACGACCCGCTTCGACAGCTTCCGTCCGCCGATCAGTCGCTCCCACGGGAGCACGTGCTTCGCCGACGGGGTCGCGGTCATCGCCGCACGCGACTCGCGCGCACGCTTCACCGGCAACCGGAGCGCGAGACGCTTCGACAACGGCAGAGCCTGGGTGATGTCGACCGAGACGATGCGGCCGCGCATCACGTCGGCCGGAAGGTCGGCCACGAGGTCGTAGACCTTGTCCCACACGATCGCGACGTGCGCGCCGTGGTCCTCGAACTGATGCCGCAGCTCACGAGCCGTGTAGAGCGGGTTGTGCTCGATGACCGTCGCGCCGAGCCGGAGCGCCGCGTAGAAGGCGACGACGTGCTGCGGGCAGTTCGGCAGCACGAGCGCCACGCGGTCGCCCGGCTTCACGCCGAGCTTGCGGAGCCCTTCAGCCGCTCGCGCGACCTGTTCGCCGAGCTCGCTGTAGCTCGTCTCGGCACCGAAGAACTCCAGGGCGATGCGATCACCGAAGCGCTTCACCGAGGTGTCGAGCAGGTCGACGAGCGTCTCGGTGACCTCGTCGATGTCGGCGGGCACGCCACTGGCGTAGGACGACAGCCACGGCCGCTCGGCCAGACGCTGACGCTGGGCCTCGCCGGCCTCGGTCGGCTCCGACGACTGCCCGCCCTCACGCTGCTCGGCTGTGTTTCCTCGATGGTCCACGACGATCCTCCAGATGACACCCGTGCGCACCGCACGCATGCCTCCACCCTAGGCGGGCGCGTATGCCCGACCGGGGATGCGACCGGACCGCTTGACAAGCTCCAAAGCGACACCGGTGAATCGCCCGAGGAGTCGTGGAACAACGCCAGAAGCCGGCCACCCGAAGGCGACCGGCTCCCGATGGTCCAGCGACTCAGACGGCGTCGGGTGACGCGGGCGTCTTCGGCTGACGCTTCGCGGCCGCAGCCGCGTTGTCGGACATCGCCTGCTGGAGGTTCTCCCCCAGCGCGCCACCGGCGACCCCGCCCAGGAGGGCGGACAGGTCGAGCCCGGTGATGTCCTTGACGACCTTCGGAACCTCGCTGACCACCTGGCCGACCGTCTTCGTGACGGCCGACGCGCCCTCGGTCGAGATGACCGTGAGGTTCGAGATGTTCCCGAGCGGCTCGGACACGGCACGGGTGATCTCAGGCAGACGGGCGATGATCTCGGACGCGAGCCCGGCCTCACCGTACTTC
Source organism: Plantibacter sp. CFBP 8798 (assembly GCF_014841195.1). NCBI lineage: Bacteria > Bacillati > Actinomycetota > Actinomycetes > Micrococcales > Microbacteriaceae > Plantibacter > Plantibacter sp. CFBP 8798. The sequence continues at coordinate 20,064 of NZ_JACYTS010000002.1, read as the reverse complement.
TTCAGCGCCTCCGCCTTCGCGTCGATCGCCTCGGCCTCCGCCAGACCCTCCGCGGCCACAGCCGACGCCTTCGCGTCACCCTGGGCGCGGATACCCTCGGCCAGGGCGATCTGCTTGTCGCGCTCAGCGGTACCCGCGAGACGCACGGACTCCGCAGCCGCCTGGGCGTCCTGCACCGCCGCGACCTTGTTCGCCTCGGCGATGGTCTTGCGCTTGAACGCGTCGGCTTCCGTTGCGGCATTGGCCGCATCTCGGGCCGCCTGCGCGCGCTGGACCGTCGCGTACGCGTCGGCCTCGGCCGGCTTGCGCACCTCGATGTCGAGGCGCTCCTGCTCCACCTTCGCCTTCTCGGCGAGCGCCTCACGTTCCTGCTCCGCGACCAGGCGGTCCTGCTGAGCCGTGGCGAGCTGACCCGAGGCCTCGGCCTCGGCGTTCGCGCGGTCGGTCTCCGCCTTGATGGTCGCCTGCTTGAGGCTCAGGGCCTTCTGGCGCTCCGCGACCTGCTCCGCCGCTTCGATCCGCGCGAACTCGGACGCACGAGCGGTCTCGGCCTCCTTGATCTCCGCGTTCTGCCGGGCGAGTGCGTTCTCCGCTCGACCGAGGTCGGCGAGGTAGTTGGTGCCCGGCGTCGAGATGTCGGAGATGTTCAGCAGGTCGACCTGGAGGCCTTGCTCGGCGAGATCCGTCTTGGTCGCCTCGACCACCGCTTCGGACAGGGCGTTGCGGTTGGAGATGATCTCCTTGATCGGCATGTTGCCGATGATGGACCGCAGCGACCCTTCGAGGGACTGCTGGATGATCTGCGTCAGCGACCCCTGCTGCGAGAGGAAGCGCTGCGCGGCACGGCGCACACCCTCCGGCGTGCCGGACACCTTGAAGTTCACGCTCGCCTGGATGGCGACCTTGATGAAGTTCGTGTCGACGCCCTCCACGACGATGCCGATCTGGCGCTGCTCGAGCGAGATCGGGAAGCCCTGCTGCAGGATCGGCCAGATGAACACGCGCCCACCGATGACGACGCGCTGACCACCATCGGGCTCACCCGTCTTGGCGCCGGCCCCCCGACCGACGATGACGAGCGCCTGGTTCGGCGGTACGCGCTTGATCCGTCCGGCGACGAACGCGACGATCGCGAGCGCCACCACGACGAGTGCGATCACGGCGATCACCGTGATGTTGGTGGTGATGAAGTCCATAGGGCAGGTGCCTTCCCCTCGAGGGCGTGCTGGTGGATGGATGGAATCAGGGCTGCGTGTCGGCAGCGGCTCCGCTCGATGCGGGTTCGACCTTGACGCGGGAGCCCTGGAGCTCGACCACGCGGATTCGACTGCCGGTCTCGATCCGGGTGTCGGAGAAGGCGAGGCGCGTCTCGATCTCGTGCGGACCGTCGAGGCTCACCTCGCCGAAGGAGGCCGAGATGGTCGACCGGGCGACGCCGTAGAGACCGAGCGGTGAACTCGGCGTGCCGTCCTCCGAGCGCTTGAAACTCCGGATCATCAGCTGGACGCCGACAAGCACGAGGACACCGATGACGGCCGAGATGACGTACGCGGACCAGACGGGCAGCCCGTTCGCGAGCACGATCGCACCGACCGCACCGAAGACGGTGAACGCGCTCCCGAGCGCGGTGGCCGAGACCGCCCCGTCCAGGAAGTCGAAGATCTCACCGAAGACCAAGGAGATGAGGACGATCACGAGACCGACGGCGCCGACGATGATGAACAGGGTCATGGCACCAACCCTACTGAACGCCCAGACGGAGTGCGGGAAAGCGGTCTCCCGTGACGGCGCCGACGGTCTGCAGGCTCCTGTGGAGCGACTGCCGCTGCCCTCAGCTGATTTCGTCGAGCAGCTCCGTCAGCCAGCCGGCACCGCGCGTCGTCGCGCCCAGACCCTCGACGCGTTCCCGCAGCTCACGGTCGGAGGTGACCACGACGACCGCGCCGTCGAGCCCACGGACGACGTCCACGATCGCGTCGTCGCCACTCCCCGCCGCGTCGACGACCGAGACGCCCGCCCGCAGCTCGTGACCGGGCTCTCGCACGCTGTCATCGGTGTGGACGCCGCGGGCCTGTCCTTCGACGACGGCGACGTAGGCCGGCCACCAGCGGTTGAAGTCGAGGTCGAGCGCCTGGGCGTCGAGTCCCTCGTGCGCGAGGCGGACGAGTCGCGCGACGAAACGCTGCGCGGCACCCGCACGGTCCTTCCACCACCCGTCCGGTCGCGACCCGACTACGTTCGCCACGTCGACGACGACCGTGACGCGGCGCTCGAGCTGCGACCGCAGGCCGGGCCACGAATCGGCGAAACCGGGGTGCAGGGGCAACGCCTCGACCTCGTCGAGCGGCACCCAGGCGAGGGCGATGCTCTCCGGGTCGGAGACCACTGGTTCGAACGGCTCGACCGCCTCGACGATCACCGTCGTGTACGACCAGAATCCGAGATCGAGCACGGAGTCGAACCGTAGCTCGATCGACTCGGCGGGGACACCCGCCTCCTCGTACGACTCGCGGACCGCACCGTCGACAGCGCTCTCGAACTGGTGACGCGCACCGCCCGGGATGCCCCAGGTGCCGCCGAAGTGGCTCCAGCCGGCCCGGTGCTGCAGCAGCACGCCGCGCTCTCGATCGTGCACCAGGAGTCCGGCTGCACCGAACCGTCCCCAGTACTTCCGGCCGTCTCCGGATTCGACCCAGGCATCCCCGGCGTCCCGGACGGGGCCGCCGGGAGGATGCGCATCAGTCATTGGACCAGCCTGGCACGAAACGCTGTGCGCCACCCCCTTGCCCAGGGTCATCTCCACCGCACGTGCGGAATATGTTATATATTGAACTCCAGTATTGCATCGGCCGCGCTCGCGCCCGCCGTATCGAACCCACGCGAAGGACCCTCATGGATGCACGTCAACGCCGGACGCGGGCACGGCTCGCGCGCACGATCCTGCAACTCGCCGCAGAACGTCCCACCTCCGAGATCTCCGTCTCGGAGATCGCCGCACGCGCCGGCATCAACCGATCGACCTTCTACCAGCACGCGGCGGCGCCGTGCGAGCTGCTCGAATCGGTCCTCGCCGAGGAGCTCACCGAACTGAGCATGACCCATCTGGCGACCGTCTCCGCGGACGACGCCCCGGCGGCGATCACCCGGGCCACGGTCGCCGCGCTCCGCCACATCGACGAGCGCGCCGACATCTACCGCATCGGTCTCGGCGACGACCTCATCGGCGCGAGTCTGCAGCCCATGCTCAACCGGGTCTTCACCTCGACGGTGCTCGACATCTTCGAACGCGGGGCGATCACCCTCCCCCACGCCGAATGCCTGAGCGAGGAACAGCGCGAGTTGTTCATGCGATCAGCGGCGCACTTCGTCGCCGCCGGCTCCGTCGCGAGCTTCCGTGTCTGGCTCGACACCCCAGCACCACGCGACGTCGAGTCGTTTCTCGAGGTCATCCGTGAACTGCTCCCGAGCTGGTGGCCGTTCGAGACCGAACACGGGCCCGCCCTGGCGCCCGCGGACGAGTCCGCCCTCGCTCGCTCCTGATCACGCCTCGACCACGACGACGAAGGCCCGGGACCACTCGATGGAGTGGTCCCGGGCCTTCGTCGTCGCCGTCCGGCAGACGGACGCGGTGGATCAGCGCTGGCGCTTCTCGCGGACGCGCATGTTGACGTTGATCGGTGTGCCCTCGAAGCCCCAGATCTCGCGCAGGCGACGGATCACGTAACGACGGTAACCGGGGTCGAGGAACCCGGTCGTGAAGAGCACGAAGGTCGGCGGACGGCTCGCGGCCTGCGTGCCGAACAGGATGCGGGGCTGCTTGCCACCACGCAGCGGGTGCGGGTGTGCCGCCGTGAGCTCAGCGAGGAAGGCGTTGAACTTACCCGTGGGGATACGCATGTCCCACGACTCGAGTGCGACCTCGAGGGCCGGGACGAGACGCTCCAGGTGTCGGCCCGTGCGCGCGGAGATGTTGACGCGAGGCGCCCACGACACGTGCGAGAGGTCCTGTTCGATCTCGCGCTCCAGGTACTTCCGGCGTTCGTCGTCGAGCTGGTCCCACTTGTTGAAGGCGAGCACGAGGGCACGACCGCTCTCGAGGACGAGATCGATGATCCGCACGTCCTGCTCGCTGATCACCTCGGTGACGTCGATGAGGACGACGGCCACCTCGGCCTTCTCGAGCGCCGTGCTCGTGCGGAGCGACGCGTAGAAGTCGGCACCCTGCGACAGGTGCACGCGACGACGGATACCGGCGGTGTCGACGAAGCGCCAGATCTTGCCGCCGAGCTCGATCTGCTCGTCGACCGGGTCGCGGGTGGTCCCGGCGAGGTCGTTGACGACGACGCGCTCCTCGCCTGCGGTCTTGTTGAGCAGGCTCGACTTGCCGACGTTCGGGCGCCCGAGGATCGCGACGCGGCGGGGTCCGCCGAACTCGTCCTTCGCGACGGCCGAGACCTGCGGGAGGACCTTGAGGATCTTGTCGAGGAGGTCGGCGACACCACGACCGTGGATCGCGGAGACCGGGTGAGGCTCGCCGAGGCCGAGGTTCCAGAGCGCTGCGGCCTCCGGCTCCTGACGGGCGTCGTCGACCTTGTTGGCGACGAGGAAGACGGGGCGTCCGGTCTTGCGGAGCAGCTTGACGACCTGCTCGTCGGTCGCCGTGGCGCCGACCATGGCGTCGACCACGAAGATCACGACGTCGGAGAGGTCGATGGCGATCTCGGCCTGGGCCGCGACGGACGCGTCGATCCCCTTGGCGTCGGGCTCCCAGCCACCGGTGTCGACGACCGTGAAGCGACGGTCGTTCCACTCGGCCTTGTAGTTGACGCGGTCGCGGGTGACACCGGGGGTGTCCTCCACGACGGCTTCACGACGGCCGAGGATGCGGTTCACCAGCGCGGACTTGCCCACGTTCGGGCGACCGACGATCGCCACGACGGGCAGCGCCGGCAGGAAGCGGATCTCGTCCGGGTCCTCCGTCGCGCCGTCGAGGATGTCGAGGTCGTCGCCCTCGAGGTCGTAGTCGGCCAGGCCGGAGCGGAGGGACGCGGCCCGCTGGGTCGCGAGCTCCTCGTCCATGTCCTGGAGGCGGTCCGCGAGGTCGTCGGGGCCTCCGTCGAACTGCTCGTCATCGTGAGCCATGGGAGTTCCTTGCTGTGAGGGATTCGGTGACGCGGACGACCGCGTCGACCGTCTCGTCGAAGTCGATGTGCGTGGAGTCGACCGTGGTCACTCCGTCCGCCGCGTTCATGAAGTCGACGACCCTGGAGTCCGCCCGATCACGCCGCTGCAGTTGTTCCGCGACGTCGCCGGCAGGGTGGCTCTCGAATTCCGCTGAACGCCTGGCCATTCTAGCCGCTTCGGATGCCGTGAGCAGGATCCGAGCCTGAGCATCCGGTGCGACCACCGTGGTGATGTCGCGTCCCTCGACGACGATGCCCGGGCGGTCGACGTCGGCGATGAGGGATCGGAAGGTCTCGTTGATCCACGCACGCACCTCCGGGACACGGGCGACGGCGGACACGACGGCCGTCACGCGGGGGCCGCGGATCTCGTCGGTGACGTCGCGATCCCCGAGCGTGAATGCGGTCACGTCCGGATCGAGGGAGACGGTGAAGGCACCACCGAACGCGTCGAGCGAGCCGATCACCGCCGCCGAGTCCTCGGGGTCGACGTCCGCATCGAGCGTGTGGAGCGCGAGCGCGCGGTACCAGGCGCCCGTGTCGAGGTAGCGGTAGCCCAGCCGACGGGCGACGGCCTTGCTCACGCTGGACTTGCCGCTGCCGGCCGGTCCGTCGATCGCGACCACGACGGGTGCGTCCGGCGTCGTCGACGCGTCGGTGCTGGTGGGGTGCTGTTCGGTCATGTCTCTTCCTATACTTCCGCGATGCGCCAGCCGCGCGACTCGAGGTCGTCGACGGTGCGCTGCTTGACCTCGGGGAGGACCTGGACCTCCGCGAGACCGATGTTCGCGCCGGGCGAGTGCTCCAGTCGCAGGTCTTCGATGTTGACGCCGATCTCGCCGAGCTCCGTGAACAGGGCGCCCAGCTGGCCGGGGCGGTCGTCGAGGAGGACGACGATGCTCGCGAACCGGCGGTTCTGGCCGTGCTTGCCGGGGAGCCGTGCGACGCCGGTGTTGCCGGCGGCGATCGTGTCCGCGATCGTGCGGCGAGCGCCCGGCACCTCCGGGTCCCGGAGTGCCGAGATGACCGACGCGAGGTCGGTGGACAGCTGCTCCAGCACCGGGAGGACCTCGGCGTGGTTGGCGCTGAGGATCTGGACCCAGAGCTCCGGTGCGCTCGAGGCGATGCGGACGGTGTCGCGCAGGCCCTGTCCGGCGAGCTGGATGGCGCCTTCCTCGGCATCCTGCAGTTGGGCGGCCAGGAGGCTCGCGACGAGTTGCGGCGTGTGCGAGACGAGCGCGACGAAGCGGTCGTGCTCGTCGGGCGTCATCTCCATGGGGATGGTGCCGAGGTCGAGCGCGAGGCCCTCCACCTGCGACAGCGCCCAGGCGGGCGTCTCGGCGTCGCGGCAGATCACCCAGGGGCGGCCGAGGAAGAGGTCGGCTCGCGCCGAGATCGCTCCCCCGCGCTCACGGCCGGCGAGCGGGTGGGAACCGATGTACCGGGTGAGGTCGACGCCGCGCTCGAGCAGCGCCCGGTACGGTTCGAGCTTCACGCTCGCGACGTCGGTCACGACGGCGCGCGGGAACGCGGCGAGTTCAGCCTCGATGACGCGGGCGGTGACGTCCGGTGGGACGCAGATGACGACGACGGACGGGTCGTCGGTGGGTTCCGCAGCTCGACCCGCGCCGTAGTCGATGGCGAGGCGCAACTGGCTGGGCGACGCGTCGTCGAGGATGATGTCGACGCCCTTGGCACGCAGTGCGAGTCCGATGCTCGCGCCGAGGAGGCCGGCTCCGACGATGCGGACCGACCCCTGCACGCGCGCGGGCGCGGAACTCAGGTCGCTCATGCCGTCGGCTCCGACGCCTCCGCTGCCGTGCCGTCGGCCGCGCGGGCTTCAGGACCGTGAGCGCGGGCGATGGTCAGGATGGCGCCGAGTTCGTCCTTGCTCAGCTCGCGCAGCTGGCCGGATCCGAGGGTGCCGAGGTGCAGGGGGCCGAACTGACGACGCACGAGGTCGACGACCGGGTGGCCGACCGCGTCGAGCATGCGACGGACGATGCGGTTCCGCCCGGAGTGCAACGTGAGCTCCACGAGGCTGAACCCGTCCTCGGTCCCGAGCAGGCGGGCCTTGTCGGCGGAGATCGGTCCGTCCTCGAGCTCGATGCCCGCGGTCAGCTTCGCGAGGACCTGCGCGGTCACCTTGCCGGTGACCTTCGCGATGTACGTCTTCTGCACACCGAACGACGGGTGCGCGAGCACGTGCGCGAGGTCGCCGTCGTTGGTGAGGATGAGCAGACCGCTCGTCTCGGCGTCGAGGCGGCCCACGTTGAAGAGCCGTTCCTCGTACTGCTCGGTGAAGCGGCGCAGGTCCGGGCGACCGCGGTCGTCCTTCAGCGAGCTGTAGATGCCCACCGGCTTGTTGAGCATGAGGTAGCGCTTCGAGGCGTCGAGCTGGATGGCGCTGCCGTCGACGGACACGAGGTCGTGCTCCGGATCGATCCGCGAGCCGAGCTCGGTGACGACGACGCCGTTCACCTCTACACGGCCGTCCTCGATGAGTTGCTCCGACACACGCCTGGAGGCGACGCCGGCGTTCGCCAGCACCTTCTGCAAGCGGATGCCCTCTGATTCAGTGCTGGTCACTGTCGAATCCTTCCCGGCCATCGTCGAGCAACGGCGAGATCCGCGGCAGCTCCTCGATGGCGTTGATACCAAGTTGGGTGAGCAGGAGATCGGTGGTGCCGTAGTTGATGGCACCCGTCTCACTGTCGGTGAACATCTCCGTGATGAGTCCGCGCCCGAGGAGGGTGCGGACGACGGAGTCGACGTTGACGGCGCGGATCGAGGCGATCGCGCCGCGGCTGATCGGCTGCTTGTAGGCGATCACGGCCAGGGTCTCGAGCGCCGCCTGCGACAGCTTCGTCGGGTTCTGGGTCACGACGTAGTCGGTGACGAGCGCGTCGTAGTCGGCTCGGACGTAGATCCGCCAGCCGCCGCCGACCTCGCGGAGTTCGAACCCGCGTCGGACGCCACCGCGTTCGCCGTCGTAGTCGGCGACGAGTTCGGCGATGGCCCGTCGGACGGCGCCGACCGGGACGTGCACGGCGGCGGCCAGGTTCACGAGGCTCTGCGGTTCGTCGGCGACCATGAGGATCGCCTCGAGCGCACGCGGGACGTCCGGTGCGGGCACCGGCGCGGGCTCGGCCGGCAGGCCCTGAGCGGCGTCCGTCGGCCGCTCGATCGACTCGGGTGTCGCGTCAGGCATCGTAATCGGCTCCCAGGTTGGCGAGGCTGTCGTCGTTCCAGGTCTCGGCCGTCCAGCGCAGCGTGAGCTCGCCGAGCGGTTCGATCTGCTCGAAGGACAGCGCCGCGTGTCGGTAAAGTTCGAGCACAGCGATGAAGCGCGCGATGACCACACCCTTCAACTCCGCGCCGGCGATGAGCTCGCGGAAGGTGTGGGACCCGCCGCGGCGCAGGATGGCGACGACGTGCGCCGCCTGCTCCCGGATGCTCACGAGCGGTGCGTGCAGGTGGTCGAGACCGACGGTCGGCACCTCGCGCGGCGTGAACGCGAGCGTCGCGAGGGCGCCGAAGTCCTGCGCGGTCAGCGTCCAGACGAGTTCCGGGGTCTGCTGACGGTACTGCTCCTCCAGCCGGACCGCCCGGAAGTGGCGCGCCGCCTCCAGGTCGAGGCGCTCCGCGAACCACGCCGACGCCTGCTTGAACGCGCGGTACTGCAGCAGGCGCGCGAACAGCAGGTCACGCGCCTCCAGCAGGGCGACGTCCTCCGCGTCGACGAGCTCACCCTGCGGCAGCAGCCCCGCGATCTTGAGGTCGAGCAGGGTGGCCGCGACGACGAGGAACTCGCTCGCCTGGTCGAGTTCGTCGTCGGCCTCGAGCGTGCGCAGGTAGGCGATGAACTCGTCGGTCACGCGGCTGAGCGAGACCTCGGTGATGTCGAGTTCGTGCTTGCCGATGAGGGTCAGCAGGAGGTCGAAGGGCCCTTCGAAGCCCTCGAACGACACCCGGAACGACGGTGCCGGTGTTGGGTCGACGGTCGTCGCCTCAGCGGAGCGCGAGCCGGTGTCGCCGGCCGGAGGGAGGACGGCCACGGGCGTCCGCGCGGGATCAGGCGATCGCGCCACGGGAGATGAGCTCTCTCGCGAGCTGACGGTAGGCCTTCGCGGCGGCGTGCTCCGGTGCGAACTCGGTGATCGGGGTTCCGGCGACGCTCGCGTCGGGGAACTTCACGGTCCGGCCGATGACCGTCTCGAGGACCTTCTCGCCGAAGGCGTCGACGACGCGCTCGAGGACCTCTCGCGAGTGCAGGGTCCGGGAGTCGTACATGGTGGCGAGGATGCCGTCGAGCTCGATCGCCGGGTTGAGGCGGTCGCGCACCTTGTCGATGGTCTCGATGAGCAGCGCGACCCCGCGGAGCGCGAAGAACTCGCACTCGAGCGGGATGAGCACCCCGTGGCTGGCGGTGAGGGCGTTGACCGTGAGCAGGCCGAGCGAGGGCTGGCAATCGATCAGGATGACGTCGTAGTCGTCGGACACCTTGCGGAGCACCCGGGCCAGGATCGTCTCGCGCGCGACCTCGTTGACGAGGTGGACCTCAGCGGCCGAGAGGTCGATGTTGGCCGGGAGCACGTCGAGACCCTCGATGGCGGTGTGCTGGATGACCTCGGCCGGGTCCTTCACGGTGCCGAGCAGCAGGTCGTACACGGTGTTGGAGTCGTGGGTGGAGATGCCGAGACCGGCGGACAGCGCACCCTGCGGGTCGAAGTCGACGACGAGCACCCGGCGGCCGTATTCGGCCAGCGCGGCGGACAGACTGATGGTGGTCGTCGTCTTGCCGACGCCACCCTTCTGGTTGCAGAGCGAGATGATGCGTGCCGGACCGTGCTGCGCCAGTGTGGGCGGCACCGCGAACTCACGACGCGGGCGGCCGGTCGGGCCGTTCGGGTTCAGTTCGGCGGCGGTCTTGCGCGCAGAATCCTGCACTGCGCTCGTGTGCTTCGTACCGGCCACCGGTGTTGCCTCGCTCCCGCTTGCTGTCGTTCGAGTGACGAGTCTACCGGGCCACGGGTCAGGCCTGCGGTGCCGCTCCGCCCGTGGTCCATCTGGCCCGGGGATGGGACTGGGTGTACACGTCGCGGAGGTTGTCGACCGTCACCAGCGTGTACAGCTGCGTCGTCGCCACCGAGGAGTGACCGAGGAGTTCCTGCACGACGCGGACGTCGGCTCCGCCCTGCAGGAGGTGCGTCGCGAAGGAGTGTCGGAGGGTGTGCGGCGAGACGTGCGATTCGAGTCCTGCGCGCTCGGCGGCGCGTTGGAGGACGAGCCACGCGCTCTGGCGGGACAGTCGCGCACCGCGCTGCCCGAGGAAGAGCGCCGGCGTGGACCGGCCGAGGCCGGAGAAGACCGGCCGGACGCGCACCAGGTAGCGGTCGACGGCGTCACGGGCGAAGCTGCCGAGCGGCACGATCCGCTGCTTGCCGCCCTTGCCGAGGAGCCGCACGATGTCGGTGTCGATGACGTCGTCGACGTTCAGGCCGACGGCCTCGGAGACGCGGGCTCCTGTCGCGTAGAGCAGTTCGAGGAGCGCCTTGTCGCGGACGGCGAGCAGGTCGTCGCCGTCGGTCGTCTCGAGCAGTGCACGGACCTGTTCGATCGTGATCGCCTTCGGGAGCCGCCCCGGGAGCTTCGGCGGGCGTACCTCGCGCGCGACGTCGACCTCGACGAGCTGTTCGTCGAGCAGGAACCGGTGGAGACCGCGGATGGACGACAGCACCCTGGCGAGCGAGGACGCGCGCACCGGCTGACCCTCCGGTGTCCGGAGCGACGCCGTGTACTCCGACACGTGCGCAGCGGTGACGGCCGGTGCCTCGACGACACCGTGCGCGCCGAGCCAGGCGAGGTAGCCCTCGAGATCCCGCCGGTAGGCGGCCTGCGTGTTGGCCGACAGGCCGCGCTCGATCGCGATGTGCCGCAGGTAGTCGGCGACCGCGCGATCGAGCGCCACGCCTCAGGCTCCGCCCGGCCCGATCGTGGAGTCGCCGCTGTCGCGCAGCGTCGACCACCCGCGATCGCGAGCCGCAGCGGCCGTGAGGACGCCGAGCATCAGGATCGAGTTGTGGAGCCGGCCGTCGAGCACCGCGGCCACGGCGTCGTCGAGGGGCACCCACTCCACGAGGATGTCCGCCTCCTCTTCAGCACGGGCGAAGGCCTCGGCGGTCGCGGTGAGGTCACGCGCGAGGTAGATGCGGATCGACTCGTTGCTGCCACCGGGCGTCGTGTAGAACTCCGTCAGCAGCTGGAGCGAACCGGCGACGAGGTCGGCCTCTTCCTCCAGCTCGCGGCCCGCGGCCACGGCCGGGTCCTCCCCCGCGATGTCGAGCAGGCCGGCCGGCAGCTCCCAATCGCGCTCACCGATCGGGTGGCGGTACTGCTGGATGAGCAGGACGCGCTCGTCGGCGTCGAGCGCCAGCACCGCGACCGCACCGGTGTGGTCGACGAACTCGCGCACGACCTCGCCGTCGCCGTAGCGGAACGTCTCCCTGCGGATGTCCCACACCTTGCCCGCGAACGCGCGCTCGGAGGACACCACCTCGACGGGGTGCGGCTCGTCGCGCAACGACGCGGCGTCGCCGATCGACTCAACCATTGGCGACGTCGAACAGGCGGCTCGCCTGCTGGCGCTCGAGCGAAGCACCGACGAGGCCGGCGAACAGCGGGTGCGCGTGGTTCGGGCGCGACCGCAGCTCGGGGTGCGCCTGCGTCGCGACGTAGAACGGGTGCACCTCGCGCGGCAACTCGACGTACTCGACCAGCGTGCCGTCGGGCGACAGACCGGAGAACTGGAGGCCGGCGTCCGCGATCTGCTGGCGGTAGCCGTTGTTCACCTCGTAGCGGTGACGGTGACGCTCGGACACCTCGTCCGCACCGTACAGCTCGGCGACGATCGAGCCCTCGTCGAGCTTCGCCGCGTACAGACCGAGGCGCATCGTGCCGCCGAGGTCGCCGCCCGCGATGATCTCGACCTGCTCGGCCATCGTCGCGATGACGGGGAACTGCGTGTCGGGGTCGAACTCGGAGGAGCTGGCGCCCTCGAGCCCGACGACGTTCCTGGCGTACTCGATGACCATGCACTGCAGTCCGAGGCACAGGCCGAGCACCGGGATGCCGTTCTCGCGGGCGAACTTCAGGGCGCCGAGCTTGCCTTCGATGCCGCGGATGCCGAAGCCACCGGGGACGCAGATGCCGTCGACGTCGGAGAGCGCCTTGATCGCTCCCTCGACGGTCTCGCAGTCGTCGGACGGGATCCAACGGATGCTGACCTTGGTGTCGTGGGCGAAGCCGCCGGCCTTGAGCGCCTCGGTCACCGACAGGTAGGCGTCGGGCAGGTCGATGTACTTGCCGACGAGGCCGATGGTGACGGCGTGCTTCGGGTGGTGGACGGCCTCGAGGAGGTCGGCCCAGCCGCTCCAGTCGACCTCGTTGGTGACGAGACCCAGGCGGTCGGCGATGTACGCGTCGAGGCCCTGGTCGTTCAGCATGGTGGGGATGTCGTAGATGCTCGGGACGTCGACCGCGTTGACGACCGCGTCCTCGTCGACGTCGCACATGAGCGCGATCTTGCGCTTGTTGCTCTCGGTCACCGGGCGGTCGCTGCGGAGCACGAGTGCGTCGGGCTGGATGCCGATGGACCGGAGAGCTGCGACCGAGTGCTGCGTCGGCTTCGTCTTCTGCTCACCGGAGGCGCCCATGTACGGCACGAGGGACACGTGGACGAAGAACACGTTGTTCCGGCCGAGCTCGTGGCGGATCTGGCGAGCCGACTCGATGAACGGCTGCGACTCGATGTCGCCGACCGTGCCACCGATCTCGGTGATGATCACGTCGGGCTGGGGCGTCTCGGACGCCTGGAGGCGCATGCGGCGCTTGATCTCATCCGTGATGTGCGGGATCACCTGCACGGTGTCGCCGAGGTACTCGCCGCGACGCTCCTTGGCGATGACGGTCGAGTAGATCTGACCGGTCGTCACGTTCGCGGCCTGGCTCAGCTCGATGTCGAGGAACCGCTCGTAGTGGCCGATGTCGAGGTCGGTCTCGGCGCCGTCGTCGGTCACGAAGACCTCGCCGTGCTGGAACGGGTTCATCGTGCCCGGGTCGACGTTGAGGTAGGGGTCGAGCTTCTGCATGACCACTCGGAGCCCGCGCGCCGTCAGCAGGTTGCCGAGGCTGGCTGCGGTGAGCCCCTTGCCCAACGAAGAAACGACACCACCAGTCACGAAGATGTGCTTGGTCGTGCCGTTGGAGCCCGAGACGATGCCGTCGATCGGAGAGTTCAGGTTGCCCGCTTCAGAAATATTCACCACGGGCTTTTATCCTACCATCCAGTTCGGGTTCATGTGTCGCTTCCGTCGCGGTCGCATCGTCAGGAGGCTGCGAGGGCGAGCAGTTCGCGGGCGTGGGCGAGGCCGCTGTCGGACTCCGCGAGCCCGGAGAGCAGCCGCGCCATCTCCGCCTCCCGCTCGGCGCCGACGAGCTGGCGCACACTCGAGGCCGTCACCGAACCGTCTCCGCCCTTGACCACGCTCAGGTGGTTGTTGGCGAAGGCCGCGACCTGCGCGAGGTGGGTGACGACGATCACCTGCGAGCGCTCGGCGAGGGCCGCGAGGCGACGCCCGATCTCGATCGCCGCGGCTCCGCCGACACCGGCGTCGACCTCGTCGAACACGAAGGTGGGCACGGGATCCGCACCGGCGATGACGACCTCGAGGGCGAGCATCACGCGGGACAGCTCTCCACCCGAGGCGCCCTTGCCGAGCGGTCGGGGCTCGGCACCGGCGTGCGGCCGGAGGAGGAAGGCGATCACGTCCTTGCCGTGCAGCGTGAGGTCGTCGCGATCGGACACCTCGACGACGAGCTCCGCCTCGGCCATGGCGAGCGAGCGCAGTTCCGCGCTCGCGGCTGCGCCGAGTCGAGCGGCGGCTTCGACCCGGACGGCGCTCAACGTCGCGGCGGCGGCGTCGACCTCCCCGGACAGTCGTTCGACGTCGCCCTCGAGCTGGGTGATGCGGTCGGAGTCGCCGTCGAGTTCCATCAGGCGGGTGCTGCCCGTCTCGAGCAGGTGCAGGACGTCCTCGGGCGACGGACCGTACTTCCTGGCGAGCGTCGCGAGGGTCGCGCGGCGCTCCTGGACGACCTCGAGTTCGCGAGCGCCGTCCTCGTCGAGTCCGGCGAGGTAGCTCGAGAGCTCGGCGGCGATCTCAGCAGCCAGGTAGCTCGCGTTGGCGACACTCGCGGCGATCGCGCCGAGGGCGGGATCGTGCACCGAGGCCCGGTCGAGCTGCCGCCGCGCGCCTTCGAGCAGTCCGACGACGTCGCTCTCCTCGCCGGCCTCGGCCGAGACGAGCTCTCGGGCGCCGGCCGCCGAGAGGCGGAGCTCTTCGAGGTTCGTCAGTCGATCTGCGCGCTCGGCGAGCTCGGCGTCCTCGCCGGGCTGTGGGTCGGCCTGCTCGATCTCGGCGAGCGCGACGCGCAGCTGCTCGGCCTCGAGGAGTCGCGTGTCGCGCTCGTTCGTCAGGGTCTCGAGTTCCGTCCGCAGCTCCAGGAGCTCCGTGTAGCACCGCTGGTAGTCGCCGAGAGCACGCTGGAGCGGTTCGCCGGCGAAGCGGTCCAGGGCGTCCCGCTGGGCCGGCGCGGCCCGCAGTCGGATCTGATCGGACTGCCCATGCACGACGACGAGCTGCTCGCCGAGTTCGGAGAGGATCCCGATGGGGGCCGTGCGGCCACCGACGATCGCGCGGCCGCGGCCCTCGGCGGTCACGATCCGACCGAGCAGCAGCTCTGCGGCATCACCCGCGGGATCGAGGTCTCCCCCGGCCTCGCGGACGCGCTCGGCGACCGCGCCGTCGCCCGGCACCAACCAGCGTCCTTGGACACTCGTCTGCTTCTGGCCCGCTCGCACGACGCCGCTGTCCGACCGCTGTCCGAGGAGCAGCCCGAGGGCGGTGACGACCATCGTCTTGCCTGCGCCGGTCTCGCCCGTCACGGCGGTGAAGCCGGGACCGAGCGGGAGTGTCCCGGACGCGATCACGCCGAGGTCGCGGATCTCGATCTCCTCGATCATGCGGTGCCCTCCTGATCGCTGTGGTGTCGGGTGGCCGTGGAGGCCGGGAGGTGGATCGTGCCGGTCATCGGCTCCTCGCGTCCGATGGGGCCACGCCAACCGGTGACCGGTAGCCGGAACTTGTTGACGAGTCGATCGGTGAAGGTGCTCTCGTGGAGGCGTGCGAGGCGGACCGGCACCGAGGAGCGTCTGACGACCACCCGGGCGCCCGGCTGGAGGTCCTTGGCCCGGCGTCCGTCGCACCAGAGCACGCCGAGGCCGTCGGTGCGTTCCAGCACCTCGACGGCGAGGGACGACTCGGGGCCGACCACGAGCGGCTTCGCGAACAGGGCGTGCGCGCTGAGCGGGACGAGGGTGATGGCCTCCACCGACGGCCACACGACCGGGCCGCCGGCCGAGAAGTTGTAAGCGGTGGAGCCGGTCGGCGTCGAGATGACCACCCCGTCGCACCCGAAGGAGGAGAGCGGACGCTGATCGACCTCGATCACGACCTCGAGCATGCGTTCCCGGCTCGCCTTCTCGACCGTGGCCTCGTTGAGCGCCCACGTCTCGTAGACGACCTCCGCGCCGACCTTGACCCGGACGGAGAGCGTCATGCGCTCCTCCACGAAGTAGTCGCGACGCACGACCCGTTCGACCGTCTCGGCGAGGTCGTCGCGCTCGCTTTCGGCGAGGAAGCCGATGTGGCCGAGGTTCACCCCGAGCAGCGGCGCCGCCGATCCTCGCGTGACCTCGGCCGCTCGCAGGATCGTGCCGTCGCCGCCGAGGACGATCGCCAGTTCGATGTCGCCGAGGGAGACCTCCTCGTCGAGGATGGAGACGACGTCGAGATCCGGGTCGACGGCGATGAGGTCGGCCCGCTCCAGCGCGCTGAGGACCGGGCGGACGCCCGCCTCCAGGAGCAGCCTGGACACGAGCACGGCGGCATCGCGTGAGTCGTCGCGACCGGTGTGCGCGACGACCAGGATGTTCCGCGCCGCGACCGCAGGATCGGTGGAATGTGCCATCGGGTTACGCTCCAGCCATCGAGGTGATCTGCTGCATCCATTCTGTCGGATTGGTTCCGTGCTCCGCCGATATCCACACCACGTACTCGCGGTTGCCGTGGGTGCCGACGATCGGCGACGGGATGAGCCCGGCCGTCCCGAGCCCGAGGTCCCAGGCCGCCCAGAGGACGCCTGCGACGGCGTCGGCACGGAGCGCGGGATCGGTGACGACGCCCTCACGGACGCCACCACGACCGACCTCGAACTGCGGTTTGACGAGCAGGACGAGTTCCGCCGGTGACTCGACGACCGACACGAGTGCCGGGAGCACCTGCGTGAGGGAGATGAACGAGAGGTCGCCGACCACGAGCGACGGACGCTCGTCCAGACCGGTGAGGTCGCTCAGCTGCTCCGGCGTCAGGAAGCGGACGTTGCACCCCTCCACGACCTGCACCCGCTCGTCTGCTCGGAGCTGCGGCACGAGCTGGTCGTGCCCGACGTCGAGGGCGATCACCCGACGCGCTCCACGCTCGAGCAGGACCTGGGTGAATCCGCCGGTGGAGGCGCCTGCGTCGAGGACGAGTGCGTCGTTGACGACGACCGGGAAGGCGTCCAGGGCGGCGAGCAACTTGTGGGCGGCGCGACTCACGTAGTGGTCGGCGCCGGCGACGACGACGCGAGCATCCGGGTGGACCCGGTGGGAGGCTTTGACGATCGTGCGGTCGTCGACACTCACGAGGCCGTCGGCGATGAGCTGAGCCGCATGGGTCCTGGAGCGGGCGAGTCCTCGCGCGGCGAGGGCGGCGTCGAGGCGGGCGGGCTGCGCGGCGCCGTTCGGCGAATCGGCTGTGGCCGACGGTTCGGGTGTGTTCTCCATGCGCTACGCCGAGGTCTTCGGCGAGTCGCTCCCCTCGAGCGTCGCCCGCAGTTCGTCGACGAGCTGGCTGTATGCGGCGGCCCGCTCCTCGAGCGGCTGCTCGTCGATGAGGTGGACGCGGGACACGAGGCCGTCGGTCGGGTGCTCCGGTTCGTTCGTCACAGGGCAACCCTACCGGCCGCCGCCGTCGCCGCCCCCGGGAACCGCTGTGGGCGAACACCCGTGGCGACCCGCGCTTCCCGAGGGGTGCGCATCACTCCGCGTACAGGCGCTCCGGGACGTTGAGCCCGTAGATGGCACGGCCGGACGCCCAGATCGCGGCGCACGCGGCACGCAACAGGTCGATCCGGGAGGGGCCGTCGGACTCCACCACGACGTCGTTCCCACGGATCCGCACCGTGGCCGCACCGACCGTCGCCGCCTTGCCGTCGCGCGACATGGTGGTGGCCGGATACGGCTCGTGCAGCTGCCGCAGGTCCTCGAGGATGAAGGTCGGCCGGGAGTGCTGATCGGCCGCGAGGACGTGCTTGGCTCGATCGATGCCGGTCAGGACGAGCGCTGACGCGATCCCGGCGCGGTTCGCGCCGAGGATGTCGGTGTCGAGTCGGTCGCCGATGAAGAGCGGCTTCGATGCGCCGAAACGCACCTTCGCCTCGTCGAAGATCGGTACCTCCGGCTTCCCGGCGACGGTCGCCAGACGGCCGACCGCCGTGTGGACGGCCGACACCAGCGTGCCGTTTCCCGGAGCGATCCCGCGAGCTTGCGGGATGGTCCAGTCCGTGTTGGTCGCGACCCACGGCAGCTCGGAGCCGTCGGCGGTCGGCGTCTGCAGTGCGAACGCCGCTTCGGCCAGCTGCGACCAGCCGACCTCGGGAGCGAAGCCCTGGATCACCGCAGCCGGCGAATCCTCAGCGGAGCGGGTGACGACGAAGCCACCCTTCTCGACCTCGTCGACGAGCCCGGCGCCACCGACGACCAGGATCGTGGACCCGGCGGGCACCAGGCCCGCCAGCAGCCGGACCGCGGCCTGAGGGCTCGTGACGACCTCTGCCGGCGCGACACTGAGACCGAGGTCGGTCAGGTGCTGCGCGACGGAGGCGTCCGTCCGGGAGGCGTTGTTCGTGATGTATCCGACGCGAACGTGTTCCGCCGCCAGGTTCAGCGACTCGACTGCGTGCGGGATCGGATTCGGGCCGGCGTAGACCACGCCGTCCAGATCCGCGAGGACCACGTCGACGCCGTCGAGCGGGGTCACGGGCTTAGGCCTTCTCGTCAGCAGCGGACTCACCGGACGGCTCCTCCCCGGGCTGATCGTCGGATTCAGGGGCATCAGCCGTGGGCGACCCCGGTTCGTCGTCGAACTCGAGGAACTCCTCCACGACCACCATCGTCTCGCCCTCGTCGTCCGCAGCGGACTGCTCGAGCGCCTCGGAGGCGATCATCGCCCGGTCGTGCCAGACGGCCGCCTCCTCCTCACGGCCGAGGACCTCGAGGGTCTCGGCGTACGCGTTGAACAGCGCCGGGCTGTAGGAGAAGGCCCGCTTCGGGTCGAGCTGTGGGATCTGGAGCTCGAGCAGCGCGTCCTCGGTCTGCCCGAGGTCGAGCCGGGCACCCGACATCGCGATCGCGAGGGCGACGCGGACCGGCACGTCGAGGGTCGAGCGATCGACGGACCGTCCGAGTTCCAAGGCACGCTCCGGTCGGCCGACGCCGCGTTCACTGTCGACCATGAGCGGCAGCTGGTCGTCCTTGCCGGAGATACGGCGATAGGTACGCAGCTCGCGAAGCGCGAGGGCGTAGTCGCCGGTCTCGTACGCGGTGATGGCGAGGGTCTCGCGGACCATCGCGATCCGGCCGGCCCGACGGGCGGCGGACATCGCGTGGAGGTGGGCCAACGCAGGATCATTGTCGATCAGTCGCGCCGCCATCGCCAAGTGCTGCGCGACGCCGTCGGCGTTCTCCTTGCTCAGGGTCTTCAGCTCGTTTCGTGCACCCTTGTCGAGGTCCTGCGGCGTGACGTCGTCAGGGATCTCCGGGTCGTCGTGGCGTGGACGGATCGACTTGAGCTCGAACGCGATGCGCTCTTCCTCGGTCAGCTCGCGCTCGCGTCGGAACGCGTCGCGGTCGCCGCGGGCCGGAGCGCCATCGCGCGTCCACAGCTCGCGTCCACCGCTGTCGCGCCCGCGGTCGGGACGGCCACCTCGCTCAGAGGAGTGTCCACGGTCGGTCCGGTTTCCGCGGTCC
The DNA here is from genome assembly GCF_014841195.1 of Plantibacter sp. CFBP 8798. Taxonomy (NCBI): domain Bacteria; kingdom Bacillati; phylum Actinomycetota; class Actinomycetes; order Micrococcales; family Microbacteriaceae; genus Plantibacter; species Plantibacter sp. CFBP 8798. Next base: position 690 of record NZ_JACYTS010000002.1, on the reverse strand, counting down.
TGACGATCTCCGGAGGACGGACGGTCACCGCTGCGTGCGGGACGGTCGGACCGCTGCGGACGATCCCCCGACGACGGACGATCCTGCTGCCAGGCGGGACGGTCCGCGCGTTGCGGACGATCGCCGGACGCTGGCCGATCCTTCTGCCAAGCCGGGCGGTCCGAACGCTGCGGACGATCTCCGGATGACGGACGGTCACCACTGCGCGCGGGACGGTCCGAGCGCTGCGGGCGGTCCCCGGACGCCGGGCGATCGTTCTGCCAAGCCGGACGATCCGAACGCTGCGGACGGTCCCCTGATGACGGACGGTCACCGCTGCGTGCTGGACGGTCGGATCGCTGCGGACGGTCCGTGCGTGGACGATCGTTCCTGGGCGCATCGGACCGCTGTGGGCGGTGGGTGCCACGAGCGCGATCATCGCGTCGCGGAGCACCACTGTTCCCACGGTTGTCACCGGAAGATCTCGGAGGACGTCGCTCACCCTTGTCGGGCTGGTCTGCTGACTGGTCACTCACGATGATCTCCACGGTGCTCGGACGCCGTCACCCGGCGTCAACCTACTGTTGAATTCTTGTCCCACGGTACCCGTGAAACGACGACTTCACGCACAAAGCGTGTTAACGCAAAATGGCCACCCAAGAACCTTGGGTGGCCATTTCAACGAAGAAGTCCGGCGGTGTCCTACTCTCC